>NZ_JBKBHT010000021.1:0-1546 GCF_046297595.1 Ferrovibrio sp. | reverse complement strand
CCTCGGTCAGCCGTGGCTTGGTGACATAGAGATAATAGCCATAACCCGGTAATGCGAGCGGCAGGGCGGCATAGATCAGCGCCCAGGCGGCGGCGACGCCGCCCAGGGCCCCGATCCGCCAGAGCCGGGCGAGCCCCAGAAGCGCAAGCGGCACAGAAAGTGCTGCCGGCACGGCGCATGCCAGCACCAGAAGAACGAAATCCGGGGTCGTGAGTGGCCCGAAGCGATGCGCCAGCACCACGACCACCAGCATGCCCAGCGAAAACAGCGCCATACGCCGCGCGAGAAAGGCGGACCGGGACACCGGACGGTCATAGCGGACAAGCATGCGGATCTACCGGAATCAGGAGGCGTTTCGTTCTCGGTTGTAACGGCTCGCGCGGAGGGCGTCGACAGGCAAAGCTCTGCGAGTGTCGCTAGGGCTCGCCGGAGCGCCCGCCACCAAGCAGCGGATTGCCACCCAGATCCGGTGCGGGGATGCCGCCGTCTGGCCGCGCGTCATCGAAGCTTTCAGGCGCTTCCATCAGCCCCTCTTCGACCGCCGGATCGAGCGGTGGCAGCGCCGGTGCGTCGAGGCTCGTTCCGCCGTCGGGCTCAGTGGGATCGGCAAGCGGCGGGGCGAGCGGCGGCGCGTCTGGGCTGAACGGCACATAGAGTGAAACTGTGACGATGACGGCGATCACCATCAGCCAGGAGCCGATGATGCGGGCGGGTATGGTGAGCCATGCACCCCGGAAGGGCCGCAGCATCAGGCCCGGCACGGCGAGGATCCACACGGCGCCGAATACGGCGGAAAAGGCGAATTCCTTGATGCCGATGCCGAAATCGTCGAGCCCGATGAAGAGCGAGAGCGAGAAGCCCACAATGCTTGCTGAAACCGGCGCTGCAAACCGGCGCAGGCTGGCCGGAAGCCAGAGCACGAGGCCGGACAACATCACGGCAACAGGCGCGATCAGGAAAAGCTCGTGTCCAAGCGGGCTTTGCAGGATTGCATGGAAGATGGGATCGAAGAACAGCAGCATCGGCGCGATGGAGGCGATAAAGGCGAGTAAGATCGAAACAGCCTCGCTCCGGCGCTCCGCGAGACCAATGGCGATCGAGAGGCCCAGCATGGCGAGCACCAGATCGTAGATCGACAGGGTGAAGAGATAGCCGAGCTCGAAAAAGGCGAATTCGTGCGGGATCACGAGCGAGGCTGCGACAATGAATGCGCCGGTGAGAAAGGCAAGGAAGGCCAGTCGAAAGCCCCGTGTCCGCAGGCCGGCATGAAAGCGTGCTGCGGCAGCCTGACCCTTGCCGTCTGTGCTAACGACCGCCGGCAATTCGCGCTTGGCCGCGGCCGGCGTCTCGCCGCTTCCGATTGAACGGACAGCCTTTGCCTGGCCGCTTTTTGCAGCCATGCGCGCCGTCTTCCTCCGTGGCAGTTTCTGCTTCTTCATGCCCATAACCTGACCCGGCGCACCAACGCGCCGACACCAAGCCTATTTCACAGCCCACTTGCTTTGTCACCGCAGCCTGCTGCACTCTGGCGTGAAAGGCAAAGTGA
>NZ_JBKBHT010000020.1:0-1607 GCF_046297595.1 Ferrovibrio sp. | reverse complement strand
AAACCGCACTCACCATCCACAGCCGCAATGATTGGGCCGAGGCAAACCTGGAACGGGACCGGGACGAGGTGAAATCGGAAATGCTCGCGTCGCTGACGCGCCTGCTTGGACTGGACTTCTCGAACGCCGCCTGGCTGGATCTGCACCGCTGGCGTTATGCCAATGTGGACCAAGCCGCTGACCAGCCGTATCTCTTCGATGAAGCCCTCGGCCTCGGCGCCTGCGGCGACTGGTGCTTCGGCAACCGTGTCGAGGCCGCTGTCGAAAGTGCAACAGCCCTGTCGGAACGGCTGATCACACGCCTGCAAGGAGCCTGACCGATGTATCGCGACCCCGCGCTCACCAAACTCCTGACCTATGCCGGCGCCCTGCCCTTCTGGGCGCTCGGGCTGGCCCAGGTGCTCGGCTACCAGCCCGCACTGGCCGCGCAAGCCTTCATCGCCTACGGAACCGGCATCGCCTGCTTCATGGCCGGCACGCTCTGGAGCCAGGCTCAGATCCGCGCTCAGGATCCACGGCTCATGCTGATCGTGAGCAATGTCGCGGCCCTCGCGGCCATTGGCGGGCTGCTGGCGCATTCCCACATACCGGCTTTGACGATGGCGCTGCATGTGGGGGTATTTCTGGTCCTGCTTGCCGCTGATCTCGGCATACACCGGAAAGGCGACCAACCCGCCTGGTATCTGACGCTCCGGCGCAACGTCACGTTGCTGGTGATTGCCGCCTATGCCGTGGTGATGATCCCGACATGAGATTTTTTTATGAGCGCCTTGTAAGATGGCGCTGAAAGCCGCGACTAAACTAAGGCGTGCTGTGCGGCGCGCCGGGTCTTGGCAGGCGCGGGCAATGTCCGGGGGATCACGATGGCGAATGCGGGCGAGCAGGAATTGAACGGCGGAAACGGTGCAGCCGCACCGTTCCTGGCCGATGCGATGTATATGGCGGAGTTGCGCCAGCGCATGTTGAGTTTCGCAAGCCTCCAGCTTGCTGATCCCGGCCTCGCCGAAGATGCCGTCCAGGAAGCGCTCGCCGGCGCGCTTCGCAATGCCAAGGCCTTCGCCGGGCGGTCCGCTTTTCGCACCTGGGTCTTTGCCATCCTGCGCAACAAGATCGCCGACCAGATCCGCTTCAGGCGCAAGCAATCGCAGATGATCGCCATGCCGCTCAGTCATTTCCCGGATGAGGATGAGCCGCGCTACTTCGACGCCAAGGGTCACTGGGCTCCGGAAAACCGCCCCAGTGACTGGGGCAATCCGGAAGTCGAACTCCTCGGCAAGGATTTCTGGCGGGTGTTCGAGGCCTGCCTCGATCATTTACCCCCCGATCAGGGCCGCGTTTTCATGATGCGTGAATTCGTCGAGATGGAAACCGATGAAATCTGCGCCGAGATCGGCATCACCACCACCAACATGCATGTCCTGATGCACCGCGCGCGGCTTCGTCTGCGCAACTGCCTGCAGGGACACTGGTTCGCGCCGGAGGAGACATTGTCATGATGTGCGAAAACGCAACGAAGCTCGCCTCGGACGAACTCGACCGACGCCTCTCGCTCGGCGAAACCGTGGGCCTGCGTCTGCATCTCTTCAAGTGCGGCGCCTGCTCGGGCT
>NZ_JBKBHT010000019.1:0-1669 GCF_046297595.1 Ferrovibrio sp. | reverse complement strand
GGATCGTGATGGCGGTCGCCCTCGTCTCGGCCGTCGTCGGCGACCAATTGGGCTACGTGCTCGGCTGGACTGCGGGACGGCGGCTAGTGCCGATCGTCGCTCGCAATCCAGCGCGGCGCAAAGCGATCGAACGCGCGCAGCATGAAATGGACGAGCGCGGCAATGTCGCCGTCTTCCTCACCCGCTGGCTACTCTCGCCGCTCGGCCCCTATCTCAATCTGATGGCCGGCGCCTCCGGCTTCTCCTGGATGCGCTTCACACTTTCCGGCATTCTCGGAGAAACGGTCTGGGTCGGGCTCTATACGGGCCTCGGCGCGACCTTCAGCGAAAGTGTCACCGAAATTGCGGAAATCAGCGGCAGCATCAGCGGTTTCCTGGCGACCGGCGCGGTTGCCGCCATCCTCGGTTTCAAGCTGCTGCAGGCGCTGCGATCGAAGGACTGAAGCCCACGTCTTCCCGGGCCGGACCGGGCTTCGCCGAACTGTCACACAGCGGTGTTATCGGAAACTGATATTCCGGAGACTCGCCATGACACTTTTGATCTGGTTCGCCGCGCTCGCACTTTTCGCCCAGCTAGCAAGCATTGCCTTCGTCATCGCCGTCAAACTGCGCCACCGGAAGCGCGAAGGCCATCCGGCACCCCGCCCGCCGGTCACCCTCATCCGCCCGATCTGCGGCCTGGAAAACAATCTCGAACGTTGCCTGGCCTCCTCCTTCAAGCTCGACTGGCCAGCTTACGAAATTCTCTTTTGTGTCGCTAAGGCGGATGATCCCGCCGCAGCGCTTGTCCGCCGCCTGATGGCCGAGCAACCGCATATCGCAGCGCGCCTGCTGGTCGGCGAGGACCTGTTCAGCGTTAATCCGAAGATGAACAACGTGGTCAAGGGCTGGCGCTCCGCCCGCCACGACTGGATCGTCATGACCGACAGCAACGTCCTGATGCCGTCAGACACGATTGATCGAATGATGGCGCGCTGGGACAGCGAGACGGGCCTTGTCTGCTCGCCACCGGCCGGCACCGAGCCGGTAAATTTCGGCGCCCTTCTCGAAAGCGCCTGGCTGGACAGTTTCCAGGCCCGCTGGCAGCTTTTTGCCGATGCCGCCGGCTTCGGCTTCGCTCAGGGCAAGTCGATGCTCTTCAGCCGCCAGCTGATCACGCATCTTGGCGGCTTCGAACGGCTCGGTGAAGAAGTGGCCGAGGATGCCGCCGCCACGATTTTGATCCGCAGTGCCGGCCTCAAGGTCAGGCTCGTGCACGAACCCTTCCCGCAGCCGCTCGGAAAGCGCGACATCGCGGCCGTCTGGAAGCGCCAGTTGCGCTGGGCCCGCCTGCGCCGCGCTTCCTTCCCGCTCTATTTCCTGCCCGAAATCTTCACCGGCGCCGCCCTGCCCATGGCGGCCATGATCACGCTCGCCGCGACAGGAACGCTGCCGCTTGCCGCTCCGTTCGTTTACCTCGCCGCCTGGTATGCCGGCGAAATCGTGCTCGCCCGCGCCTATGGCTGGCCGAGCGGCTGGCGCATCCTGCCGGCCATGCTGATCCGCGACCTCCTGCTGCCGGCTCTCTTCGTCACCGCCTGGTTCGGCAGCGGTTTCGAATGGCGTGGCAATGCGATGACCGTCGCCGACAACGACAACACCCGCACCGCCCGCATCCGTCAGGCCGTCG
>NZ_JBKBHT010000018.1:0-3464 GCF_046297595.1 Ferrovibrio sp. | reverse complement strand
AGCGCCGCCGAAGCCAGACCTTTGCCGAGGGAGGAAACCACGCCGCCGGTGATGAAGATGTACCGCGTCATGGGCCTCCTGTTTAATCTAATCGCTCGACACAATGAAGGGCTTTGCGCACCGCAGTGCGCGATTTAATCGATCTGTAAATTCAGATACTTACTGGGACAGCGGCACGGCCGGCTTCTGCGACTCGGCAGGCGCCGACGGCGCGGTGGCCGGGGCGGCGTCGAGAATCGAGCGCGGCTTGGAATGTCCGCCCGACAGGATCGCCAGCGCGATGCTGGTGCAGATGAACAGGGTGGCCAGGATGGCCGTGGTGCGGGTCAGCAGGTTGGCCTGGCCGCGCGCGGTCATGAAACCGCCGCCGCCGCCGCCGCCCATGCCCAGCGCGCCGCCTTCCGAGCGCTGCACCAGGATGACGCCGATCAGCGCCAGCGCCAGCAGGATATGCACCACCAGAAGGAAGGTCATCATGGTCTTGAATCTCCGAAAGTCCGGGGGCTTTTACACCCTCACACCAGATAGGGAAAGCCCCTGCGGCCGGCAAGCCCTGCACTTCAACAGTATTTGTGTCTAACCAATGGGTTAACCTACCGCCGGGTCGTCGTAGTGGTGGCTGCAGCCCCAGGGGTCGCTGACGGTCCAGGAGCCATCCTCCCGCGGCTCGGCATAGGCCGGGCCGACCGGCACTTTCCCGTGGCCGCCGGGGATGTCGAGAATATAGGTCGGCTGCAGCAGGCCCGAGGTATGGCCGCGCAGGCGGCGCATGAGCTGCTGCCCCTCTTCCAGGCTGAGGCGGAAATGGCTGGTGCCGCGCGCCAGGTCGCCGTGATGCAGGTAATGCGGCTTGACCCGGTTGGCCACCATGGTGCGGAACAGGTCGGTCAGGGCCGCCGGGCTGTCGTTCACGCCCCTGAGCAGCACCGACTGGCCCAGAACCGGGATACCGGCATCCACCAGGCGACGGATCGCGGCCACCGCTTCGGGCACGAATTCACGGGCATGGTTGGCATGCAGCAGCAGCCACACGGCCTTGTCGCCGGATTTCAGCGCCGCCACCATCTCATCATTGATGCGCGCCGGGTCCACCACCGGCACCCGGCTGTGGATACGGATCACCCCCAGATGCGGGATGGCGTTCAGCCGTTCGATCACGTCCTTCAGCCGGCGCGGCGAAACGATCAGCGGATCGCCGCCGGTGAGGATCACCTCCCAGATCGCCGGATGCCGCGCGATATAGTCGATGGCGGCATCGAGCTGTTCGGCGCCCAGGCCCTTCGAGCCGGGCCCCACCATCTCGCGGCGGAAGCAGAACCGGCAATAGACCGGGCAGACATTCACCAGCTTGAGCAGCACGCGGTCGGGATAGCGGTGTACGATGCCTGCCACCGGGCTGTGGGCCTCGTCGCCGATGGGATCGGTGCGCTCATGCTCATGCGTCACCAGTTCCGCCGCATCGGGCAGGAACTGCCGCGCGATCGGGTCTTTCGGATCGGCAGGATCGATCTGCGCCTGCAGATGCGGCGTGACGGACACGGCGAACTGCGCGGCCACTTTTTTAAGTGCCGCGATGCTGCCGTCCCGATCCCGCTCCTCGGCGCCCATGGATTTACTTGAAGCCTTTCGCTTCCACGATCGGCCAGAAATCACTGGCCTTCAGGCTGGCACCGCCGACCAGCGCGCCATCCACATCGGCCACGGCCATGAGCTGCTTGGCGTTGTCGGGCTTTACCGAGCCACCATAAAGGATGCGGAAGCCCGCGCCGTCGTCGAAACGCGCCTTCAGATCCTGCCGTATCGCGGCATGCACTTCAGCCACCTGTTCCAGCGTGGGCGTGCGGCCGGTGCCGATGGCCCAGACCGGTTCATAGGCGATCACGGTATTGCCGGCATTGGCGTCGTCGGGCAGCGAGCCGCGCAGTTGTGCCCCCACCACCTTCAGGGTGTCGCCGGCATCGCGCTGGGCCAGGGTTTCGCCCAGGCAGACGATGGCGACCAGGCCGGCACGATGGGCCGCCTGTGCCTTGGCTCGGACGGCCTCATCGCTTTCGCTATGATCCGCGCGGCGTTCGGAGTGGCCAACGATCACATAGTCGCCGCCGGCATCCTTCAGCATCTCGGCCGCGATATCGCCGGTATGGGCACCCGAGGCCTTGGCATGGCAATCCTGCCCGCCGACACCAATGCCCGTGCCCTTCAGGGCCGCCGCCATCGCCGCCACCAGCGTGGCCGGCGGACAGAGGCCCAGTTCGGCCTGCGGAGCCTGAGCCTTCACCTTGGCAGCCAGCGCCGTGGCCTCGGCGAGGGAAGCCGCCAGGCCATTCATTTTCCAGTTGCCGACAATCAGGGGCCGCCGAGCCGCCATGGGAACCTCGTCTTCAGATCGCTGTGAGATGGGCGAAAAACCGGCTTTCTCCTAGCAAGTTCCGCCCCGAAAGGCAAAGCCGGCGCCTTGCCGCCTCCCCGCCCCGGCCTTACTATGCCCGACCGCTCCGGCCGGGGTCGCAGGATCAGGCCGGAGCCTTTGTTTCGCTTCACTTTTTCGGGTGTTTTTCAATGCTGCAGCAGATGCGTTCCGGCGCCGCCTCCTGGATTGCCAAGGGCCTGATGATTCTCCTGATCGTCAGTTTCGGCGCCTGGGGCATCGGCGACTATATCGGCGGCTTCAGCGGCGGCGGCGACGTGGCCACCGTCGGCTCGGCCAAGATCACCCAGCCGGAATTCGCCGACGCCTATCGCCGCGAGGTCAGCAGCCTGCAGCGCCGCTTCGGCAGCGGCTTCACCGCCGAGCAGGCCCGCCAGCTGGGCCTGGACGAGACGGTGCTGAACCGCCTGATCGAAGACAAGCTCTATGTGCAGGCGGCCGACAAGCTCGGCATCACGATCACCGACGCCCAGGTGCGCGAAGCGATCACCAACGCGCCGGCCTTCAAGGGCATCACCGGCCAGTTCGACCGGCTGGCCTATGAGAATTACCTGCGCAACGAGGGTTACAGCGAAGGCATGCTGGTCGCGCTGCTGCGCCAGGACCTGGCCCGCACGCAACTGCTCGGCAGCCTGTTCGGCAGCATCACCGGTGTGCCCGACACGATGGTCGACACCATCCTGGACTACCGCCTGCAGCGCCGCCTGGCCGAATATTTCGTTGTCGATGCCGCCAAACTGCCGGCACCGGCCGCGCCGAGCGATGCGCAGGTCGAGGAATACTACAAGGCCAATCCGATGGCCTATACGGCGCCCGAGCGCCGCAGCCTGGCCTGGATCGCCGTCACGCCGCAGCAATATGCCGGCCAGATGCCGGTCAGCGACGAGGAACTGCGCGAGGAATACGACGCCCACCGCGCCGCCTATGTGACGCCGGAAAAACGCGCCGTCGAGCAGGTGGTATTCGCCACCGAGGCCGAAGCCAAGACCGCCTTCGAGGCCGTGCAGAAGGGCGAGGATTTCATCGCCATGGCCGC
>NZ_JBKBHT010000017.1:0-7400 GCF_046297595.1 Ferrovibrio sp. | reverse complement strand
GCCAGATACTCGACAAGCTGCGCCTTGGAAGTGATCGGCGTTTCGGGAGCCTGGGCCGGTCCGGACATGAGAACCTCGAAATGATTATTGTTATCGTTACTGGGGTTGGGCGGCGGCCGAACGGCTGCCTCCGGCATATGGGGCAGATTAAGCGACCTGTCTAGTACCCCGATACCGCCTGGGAATGACTGGGTCGTGACGCCCCATGACGTAGATTATTCCGGTGACGCAGATTAATTCTGCCGCGCCGCCTGTAAAATGGCGAGGGCTGCGATCGCCGCCGTCTCCGCCCGCAGGATGTTCTGCCCCAGCGTTACCGGCACGATGGCGGGGTGACGCAGCATGGCATCCAGTTCTTCCGGCGCGAAGCCGCCTTCGGGACCGACCAGCAGGGCACAGGGTTCGTCCTTCGGGCGCGGCTGCAAAGCGGCCAGCAGCGGCAAAGCCTCGCTGCGTTCGGCACAGACATAGAGGCGCCGCTCCTTCGGCCATTCGGCCAGCAGTTTCTCCAGCGTGACCAGGTTCTCAATCGGCGGCACGTCCAGCCGCTCGCTCTGTTCGGCCGCTTCACGCGCAATCGCCGACAGGCGTTCCCCATTCACCTTCGGAATCTGGCAGCGTCGCGTCTGCACCGGCAGCAGCCGGCCGACGCCCAGCTCGGTAGCCTTCTCGATCACCATCTCGATGCGGCCCTGGCGGATCGGCGCGAAACACAGCCACAGGTCGGCGGCGGCGGCAAAGGGCCGCGTCTGCATGCCCACCAGCAGGCGGACTTCCTTCTTGCCGACCACGCTCAGGACGGCATGGAATTCGCCGTCGCGGCCATTGAACAGGGCCACCGTATCGCCCTCGCCCAGCCGCAGCACATGGCGCAGGTAATGCGCCTGGTCGGGCGGCAGCACGACCTCGGCCCCGCCGCTCAGGGCGGCCGGCACGAAGAGGCGGGCCTTGGCAACATTGCTCATGCTTGTACGGTATCCTCGGACGGACTACAGGAGCGTTATGGCAAAGCCCGACCCCGAAGTCACCGATCATGCCGCCCCCGCAGATGCCGTGCGGGGCCACTGGGTCGAGCGCTGGCTGCCGGCCGGCTGGCGGCCCTATGCCCGGCTCTCGCGGCTGGACCGGCCGATCGGCACCTGGCTGCTGCTGCTGCCCGGCTGGTGGGCCATCGCGCTGGCCCGGCCCCAGGACGCGCCGCTGGACCATTGGCTGATCCTGCTGTTCGGCATCGGCGCCCTGGTGATGCGCGGGGCCGGCTGCACCTTCAACGACATCGTCGACCGCGATTTCGACGACAAGGTGGAGCGCACCCGCCTGCGGCCGATCCCCTCGGGCCAGGTGAGCGTGACCCAGGCCTGGGCCTGGCTGGTGCTGCAATCCCTGATCGGTTTCGTCATCCTGATCCAGATGAATGGACTGGCGATCCTGCTCGGCGTGGTCTCGCTGGGCCTGGTTGCCATCTATCCCTTCATGAAGCGCTTCACCTGGTGGCCGCAATTCTTCTTAGGTCTCGCCTTCAACTGGGGCGCGGTGCTGGGCTATGCGGCGGTCAGCGGCCGGCTCGACTGGATCACGCTCATCCTCTACGCCTCCGGCATCGTCTGGACCCTGGGCTACGACACCATCTATGCCCTGCAGGACAAGGAGGACGACGCGCTGATCGGCGTGAAATCCACCGCCCGTTTATTCGGCAATCACGCCCGGCTGTGGATCGCCGGCTTCTACGACCTGACCCTGCTGGGCCTCGCCGTCGTCGGCTGGATGGCCGGTCTGGGCTGGCCCTACTGGATCTGCCTCGGCATCGCCGCCCTGCATTTCCTCTGGCAGGTGCTGACGCTGAAACCCGACGACAGCGCCGACTGCCTGGCGAAATTCCGCGCCAACCGCGATACCGGCCTGATCCTCTTCGCCGGCTTCCTGCTGGGCTGAAGCTTTCCGCTTGGCGGCAGCCGGCCGCCCGCGTATGGTGCGCCGCCATGAGCCAGCCCCGAATCACCCCGCGCCAGTTCGCCGAGATCTACAAACGCTACAACGCCAACCTGGCCAAGGTGGATTGCGGCCGCAAATGCGCCCCGCTGAACAAGGGCCAGCCGGTCTGCTGCGACACCGACAACGCCATCCCGGTGGTGGAAAAGGCCGAGTTCGAGCTGCTGAAAAGCCGCACCGACCTGTGGTTCAAATACAAGCCGACCGATGCCGCCTCGCGCAAGATCGTCAACGAGCTGACCAGCCATGCCTGCGCCATCGAATGCAAGGGCGCGGCCTTCTGCGAGCGCGACAACCGCACCATCGCCTGCCGCTCCTTCCCCTTCTATCCCTATCTCGACAAGGCCGGCAATTTCATCGGCCTGACCTATTACTGGGATTTCGAGGACCGCTGCTGGATCATTTCCAACATGCAGGTGGTGGAGCGCGCCTTCGTCGATGAGATGGTCGCGGCCTTCGACCGCATCTTCAAGCTCGACCCGGAAGAATTCGAAACGATGAAGGACCACTCGGCCACCATGCGCCGGGTGTTTTCGCGCAAGAAAAAGATCATCCCGCTGATCCACCGCGACGGCGGCTATTTCAAGATCAAGCCCGGCTCGGGCGGCGTTCTGACGCCCTGCACGCCCGACGACTTCAACAAATTCGGCCCCTACAAATCCGAAGCCGCCTATATCCGCGCCGTGAAGGCCGCCGGCGGCACGCTCGGCCCGGCGCCGAAAAAGGGCTACTTGGCACCCTGATCCAACAAGCCCTCTCCCATATAATGGGAGAGGGAGGGTCCCAGCCGTAGGCTGGGAGGGTGAGGGTCTTTCCGCTATTTTCCGCATATGCCAGATGCGCGGGCCTTGCGAAGAACCATGACCGATGCCGAACGTCGGCTCTGGTCATTATTGCGTGGCAGGCAATTAAATGGCTTCAAATTTCGCCGCCAACACCCTGTTGGCAGGTATATCCTTGATTTCGCCTGCATAGAGAGACGGCTGGCTGTCGAAGTTGATGGCGGACAGCATGCTGACAACAATCATGACCGCCAACGCACTGCCTAGTTGGAGGCACAAGGATGGCAAGTCATCAGGTTCTGGAACAGCGATGTTTTGTCAAACCCGGAAGGGGTCACCGCACGTATCGCCGAAATGCTCCAGTAAGTACCCCTCACCCTCCCGCTAATGCGGGCCCCTCCCTCTCCCGCAAGCGGGAGAGGGTGTTACCCTTTGAACAAAAACGTCCCCAGCAGCAGCCAGCGCCGCGCGGTTTCTGCCTGTCCCGCTTTCGCGCGCAGCGGCGTGGTGTAATGCCAGAATGGCAGGCGATAGGCCGTCACCAGTCCCGGTTTCGCCGCCTCCGCCATCTCGGTGAAATGGCCGGTCTTGGCATAGACCAGGAACTGGTCGCGCACGCCCGGCGTGACGAAGCTTAAATGCACATCCAGATAGCCATGCGCCGCGTCGGGTTCTTCCGGATGGTGGTCGGTATGCGGCCCGGCATAATCGCCGGCGCCATAGGCAATCGCCTGCAGGCCGTATTTCGCCTTCAGGGGCCGGCCGGCCAGCATGGTCGCGAAAGCGCGATAGCTCTCCGAACGCAGCATGCCGATCAGGCCGATCTCTTCGGCGGTTCGGAAGCCGGCCGAGCGCGGATTGTCGAGATGCGTGGTGCGCTGGCGCATCGTCTTGGGCAGTGCTTCGGCGTAATTGCGGGTCTGGCCCCAGATCGTCTCGGGCGGGATCGGTGCCTCCAGCAGCCGCAGATGCGGCAGCATCGTCTTTTCTAGCAGCACAGCCGCGGTCCCCGCCTGCCGTCGGTCGATCAGGCCCTCGATACTCAAAAACCGGCAGCGCGGATTGGCCAGGGCGCCGGCGGCCGGATGCCGCCCGGCCAGCAGGGCGCGGCCTTTCGGCGTCAGCAGGTCGGCGAATTCGGCGGGAAAACGGCGCATGCCTTGGGCTTACGGGGCGGGCTTGCGCCGGTCAAGCACTGGTTTCCGTAAGCCTGCGCCCCTAATCTCCGCGCCGATGACATTATCCTCCCCCGTCGCCGCCCCCAGCCGCGAGCAGCAATATGCCCAGGCGCTGATCTTCATCACGCCGGCGCTGTTCTGCGCCAACATGCTGCTGGCCCGTTATTCGGCCGACTTCATCCCGCCGGTGGCTTTGGCCGTGTGGCGCTGGACCGGCGTGGTCGTGCTGCTGCTGCCCTTCTGCGGTCCTGAACTCTGGCGCCAGCGTCAGGCGCTGATGCGCGATGCCGGCCGGCTGCTGGTGCTGGGCGCCCTGGGCATGGGCATCTGCGGCGCCGTGGTCTATGCCGCCGGCAAGACCACGACGGCGACCAATATCGGCCTGATCTATGCCGTCTCGCCCGTGCTGATCATCCTGCTCAGCCGCCTCATGTTCGGCGACCGGCTCTCAAAACGCCAGATGGCCGGCGCCGCCCTGGCGCTCACCGGCACGCTGGTGATCGTGACCAAGGCCGACTGGGCCGTGCTGAAGGCCCTGACCTTCGTGCCCGGCGATCTGATGATCCTGGGCTGCGCGGTAGCCTGGGCGGCCTATGCCGTGCTGCTGAAACGCTGGCCGGGGAACTTGAGCATCAATGCCCGGCTGGCCGCCATCGCGGCGGCCGGCGTGATCGTCATGCTGCCCTTCCTGGTCTGGGAGATGGCGACCGTTGGCCCGGCCACGCCCGATGCCCGCACGCTGGCCGTGATCGCCACCGTGATCCTGGTGCCCGGCCTTTCCGCCTATGCCTGCCACGCCTATATCACCAAGCATCTCGGCCCCGCCAAAGCGGGCCTGATCCTCTATCTCTCGCCGGTCTATAATGCCGTGCTCGCCTGGGCGCTTCTCGGCGAGCAATTCGCGGCCTACCATTGGGCCGGTGCCGTGCTGGTTCTGGCCGGCCTCTACATCGCCACCTCGCTGTCGGGAAAGCGCTGACATGCCCTATACCTCGCTCCGCGATTTCATGGCTCAGCTCGAACAGAGCGGCAATCTCGTGCGCGTGACCGAGCCGGTTCCCACCGTGCTGGAGATGACTGAAATCCAGACCCGCCTGCTCAACCAGGGCGGCCCCGCCGTGCTGTTCGAAAAGCCCCTGCGTGCCGATGGCAGCCCCAGCCCGATCCCCGTGCTGGTGAACCTGTTCGGCACGGTGGAACGCGTGGCGCTTGGCATGGACCGCAAACCGGCCGAGTTGAAAGACGTGGGCGAGACTCTCGCTTTCCTGCGCCAGCCCGAACCGCCCGGCGGCTTCAGGGAAGCGCTCGGCATGCTGCCGCTGCTGAAAACCGTTATGGCGATGCAGCCGAAAACCGTGGGCAGCGCACCGGTGCATGAGGTCGTGCTGCAGGGCGATGACATCGACCTCTCGGCGCTGCCGATCCAGACCTGCTGGCCGGGCGAACCCGCGCCGCTGATCACCTGGCCGCTGGTGGTGACCCAGGGGCCGAACAAATCCGACAAGACCGACCGCTTCAATCTCGGCATCTACCGCATGCAGGTGCTGAACAAGAAGCAGACCCTGATGCGCTGGCTGAAGCATCGCGGCGGCGCGCAGCAGCACCAGCGCTGGAAACAGGCCGGCAAATCCGAACCCTTCCCCGCCGCCGTGGTGATCGGCGCCGATCCCGGCACGATCCTCGCCGCCGTGACGCCTGTGCCGGATACCCTGTCGGAATACCAGTTCGCCGGCCTGCTGCGCGGCCGCAAGGTCGAACTGGTGGATTGCAAAACCGTGCCGCTGAAGGTGCCGGCCGAGGCCGAGATCGTGCTGGAAGGCCATGTGTCGCTGGAGGATTACCGCGACGAAGGCCCCTATGGCGACCATACCGGCTATTACAACTCGGTGGAGCAGTTCCCCGTCTTCACCATCAGCGCCATCACCATGCGGCGCCATCCGATTTATCTGAGCACCTTCACCGGCCGCCCACCCGACGAACCCAGCGTGCTGGGCGAGGCGCTGAACGACGTGTTCGTGCCGCTGATCCGCCAGCAATTCCCCGAGATCGTCGATTTCTGGCTGCCGCCCGAGGGCTGTTCCTACCGCGTCGCGGTGGTGAGCATGAAGAAGGCATATCCTGGCCATGCCAAGCGCGTGATGCTGGGCGTGTGGTCGTATCTGCGCCAGTTCATGTACACCAAATGGGTCATCGTGGTGGACAACGACATCGACGCCCGCGACTGGAAGGATGTGGTCTGGGCGATGTCGACCCGCATGGACCCGGCCCGCGACATCACCCTGATTGAGAACACCCCCATCGATTACCTCGACTTCGCCTCGCCGGAATCCGGCTTAGGGAGCAAGATCGGCCTGGACGCCACCAACAAATGGCCGCCGGAGACGAAGCGGGAATGGGGCGAGAAGATCCGCATGGACGAGGACGTCGTGCGCACCGTGACCGAGAAATGGCCGAAACTCGGCCTGCCCGGCCCCGGAAAGCCGATCTGGAAATAGCCCGGCCCCTCGCCCGATTGTGACGGCGGCAGCAATCCACCCCGTCCTGCCCCTCGTGCCGGCGGGTCTGATCCGCTAATCTGTGGCCGGACAAGACTGCACCCGACAGGGCCGGGCAGCACAGGGACGGACGGCGCAATGCGCTTATGGCAGCAATGGCATGACCTGATCTGCGGCAGGGGTGAGGACTGCCTGCCCGACCCGGCCAGCGATCGTCTCGATGCCGCGATCCGCCAGGAGGAATACGAGGCCCTGCGCCTCACGCTCGGCCTGCGCCTGGGCGTCTGCGCCATCGTCGCCGTCATCCTCACCGTCGAGATGGGCCTGCCGCTGGCCTTCAACTACTACGGCTATCTCGGTGCCTTCGCCTTCTCGGCCTATCTGCAGATGCTGCTGCGCAAGCCGGAGCTCGACCAGCCCTGGATGCACTGGCTGTTCCCCTTCATCGACATGGCGCTGCTCACCGGCGCCATCGTGCTGCCCAATCCCTTCGATCCCACTCCCCTGCCGCCGCCGATGCAGCTCGGCTTCGACACGATCCTCTATGTCGCGCTGTTCGTCGTGCTGTCGGCGCTGGGGCAGTCGGCGCGCACCGTTTTGCTCACCACGCTGGCCGCCATCGTCTGCTGGACGGCCGGCACGCTGTACATCCTCATGCAGCCCGGCGTATCGCTCGCGCTGAACATGGGCAACGTCATCAACATGCCGGTGCCCGACCGCATCGCCTATATCCTCGATCCCTGGAGCGTGCGGCTGGGCGAGATCCTGCCACGCCTGATCCTGATCGGCATGATCGGCATCCTGCTGGCCGTGGCGGTGATGCGCTCGCGCCACCTGATCGCGCGGCAGGTGGAAAGCGAGCGGGCGCGGCGCAACCTGTCGCGCCACTTCTCGCCCCATATCGCCGAGCAGATCGAGCAGATGGACGATGCCATCGGCCAGGTGAAATCGCTCAA
>NZ_JBKBHT010000016.1:0-11087 GCF_046297595.1 Ferrovibrio sp. | reverse complement strand
TGGACGAGAAGAAATGGGTCAGCGAGCCGCAATTCCTGCATGCGCTGAATTTCTGCATGCTGCTGCCCGGCCCCGAGGCGCAGCAGCTCGCCACCTATATCGGCTGGCTGCTGCACCGGGCCAAGGGCGGTATCGCCGCTGGCCTGCTGTTCATCCTGCCCGGTCTGGCCGTCATCCTGGGCCTGAGCACCATTTATGTGCTGTGGCGCGACGTGCCGCTGGTCGATGGTGTGTTCTTCGGCCTGCAGGCCGCCGTGCTGGCCATCGTGATCGAGGCCGTGCAGCGCATCGCCAAACGCGCGGTCAAGACGCGCTTCCTGCTCGGCATCAGCGCATTGGCCTTTGTCGGCATCTACGGCCTGCACATTCCCTTCCCGCTGATCGTGCTTGGCGCCGCTGTGATCGGCTGGCTGGTCGGCCGCAGAAGGCCGCACTGGATCGTCACTGCGGCCGCAAAGGACGATGCCGATGTGCTGCCCAGCGTGCCGCCAAGCTGGTCGCGCAACCTGATCGTTATCGCGATCTTCGGCCTGCTCTGGGGTGGGCCGCTGCTCTGGCTGTTCGCCACGCTGGGCGAAACCCACGTTTTCACCCAGATCGGCGTGTTCTTCAGCAAGATGGCCGTGGTCACCTTCGGGGGCGCCTATGCCGTGCTGGCCTATGTCGGGCAGCAGGCGGTGGAGGTTTATGGCTGGCTGAATGCCCAGGAGATGCTGCATGGCCTCGGCCTGGCCGAAACCACGCCCGGCCCCCTGATCCTCGTACTCACCTTCGTGGGTTATCTGGCCGGTTTCCGCCTTGGCGGCATCGATCCGCTGCTGGGCGGTCTGCTCGGTGGCGTGCTCGCCACCTGGGTCACCTTCGTGCCGTGCTTTTTGTGGATCTTCCTCGGTGCGCCTTACATCGAGCGCATCCGCCATGTCCGCGCCTTCAGCCATGCCCTGGCGGCGATCACGGCGGCGGTGGTCGGCGTGATCCTCAACCTCGCCATCTGGTTCGGCCTGCATGTGCTGTTCAAGCAGATGGAGAGTGTGTCGCGCGGTCCGCTCAGTTGGGACGTGCCGGTGCTCTCCAGCCTCGATCCCTGGATGGCCTTGCTGTCGGCGGCAGCGATCATCGCTGTCTTCCGTTTTCATCTGGGACTGGCCTGGCTGCTGGGCGGTGCGGCACTGGCTGGTATCGCGATCCGTTTCATCGCATAATGAAAAAGGGGGTCGCGAGGCCCCCTTCTCCGTTCCGGTATCGCGTGGATCTTACAGACCGACCTGCGTGATGAACTTGGTGTTCAGGTAGGCTTCGATGGCTTCCGAGCCGCCTTCCGAGCCGTAGCCCGAATCCTTGATGCCGCCGAAGGGCACTTCCGGCAGGGCCAGGCCGTGATGGTTGATCGACACCATGCCGGACTCGAAGGCCGCGCCGATGGCGGCTGCCGTCTTGGCCGACTTGGTATAAGCATAGGCCGCCAGGCCGAAGGGCAGGCGGTTCGCCTCTTCCACCACCGCATCGAAGCTGGAGAACGGCATGATCGGCGCCAGCGGGCCGAACGGTTCCTCGTTCATGATGCGCATATCGGTGTTGATTCCGGTCAGCACGGTCGGCTCGAAGAAGTTGCCCTTGTTGCCGATGCGCTTGCCGCCCGTCTCGACCTTGGCGCCCTTCGACACGGCATCGGCGACGAACATTTCCATCGCCTGCACGCGGCGGTCGTTGGCCAGCGGACCCATGCGGGTATCCTTGTCGAGGCCGTCGCCCACCTTCAGGGACTTGGCGAAGGCCGTGAAGCCCTCGACGAACTTGCCATAGACCGATTCATGCACCAGGAAACGCGTCGGCGAGACGCAGACCTGGCCGGCATTGCGGAACTTGTTGGCGCTCAGCACCTTCACGGCGGTATCGACATCGGCATCGTCGAACACAATGGCCGGGGCATGGCCGCCGAGCTCCATGGTGATGCGCTTCATGTGCTGACCCGCCAGCATCGAGAGATGTTTGCCCACCGGGGTCGAGCCGGTGAAGGTGATCTTGCGGATCACCGGATGCGGGATCAGGTATTCGCTGATCTCCGAAGGCACGCCATACACCAGCTGGATCGCGCCGGCCGGCACGCCGGCATCGACATAGGCCTGCACCAGGGCGGCGCAGGAGGCCGGGGTCTCTTCCGGGCCCTTCAGGATGATCGAGCAGCCGGCGGCCAGGGCGGCCGAGCATTTACGCACCGCCTGGTTGATCGGGAAATTCCACGGTGTGAAAGCCGCGACCGGGCCGACCGGCTCCTTGACGACAAGCTGATACACGCCCTCGGCGCGCGGCGGCACGATGCGGCCATAGGTGCGGCGCGCTTCCTCGGCGAACCAGTCCATGATGTCGCCGGCCAGCAGGGTTTCGCCCTTGGCCTCGATGAAGGGCTTGCCCTGCTCCATCGACATGATCTTGCCGATCTCGTCGGCGCGGCCGCGGATGATGTCGGCGGCCTTACGCAGCACCTTGTAGCGGTCGTAGGGCGAGACCTTCTTCCAGGCCTTGAAGCCCTTGTCGGCGGCGGCCAGCGCGCGGTCCAGATCGGCCTTGTCGGCGTGGGCCACCTTGCCGATTTCCTCGCCGGTGGCCGGGTTCAGCACGGGGATGGTCTTGCCAGCGGCGCCCTTGGTCCAGGCACCGTCGATATACAGCGAAACTTCGGGATACATGTTTCCTCCTCACCACATCCGGAACTGCAAAATCAGGCCCGGGATTATGGCGGAAACGTCTTGGCCCCGCTACCGGTTGCGCCGGGAAGATGGCACCCGCAGAATGGCCGCCCGCGCAACTTGTATCCCCGCAGAACAAGCAATGAAAAAAGCCAAGCCCAAAGCCAAGTCCGCCGTCGCCCCGAAAACCGCTCACCCGTCGGAAACCACCCCGGATCCGGCTGTGCTGCTGCGTATCGCCGACGCGCTGGAGCGGCTGGCCCCGCCGCGCGCGCCGGACTGGAACGAAAACGCCGCCGATGCCTTCGTGTGGCATGCCGAGCCGGCGCCGGGCTGGCTGGAAGCCGTGCCCAAGGTGAATGCCGTCTCCATCGACCTGCTGCAGGGCGTGGACCGCGTGCGCGACATCCTGCTCGACAACACCACCCGTTTCGCCCGGGGCCTGCCGGCCAACAACGCGCTCCTGTGGGGTGCGCGCGGCATGGGCAAGTCGTCGCTGGTCAAGGCCGCTATCGGCGCGATCAACGGGAAAAAGGCACATGCCCTGGCGCTGGTGGAAATCCATCGCGAGGACATCCCCTCGCTGCCCGCCCTGCTCAAGCTGCTGCGCCAGTCGCAACGCCGCTATGTGCTCTTCTGCGACGATCTCTCGTTCGACGCGGAGGACCAGCATTACAAGTCGCTGAAAGCCGTGCTGGATGGCGGCATCGAGGGCCGGCCCGACAACGTGATCCTTTATGCCACGTCCAACCGTCGCCACCTGCTGCCGCGCGACATGATGGAGAACGAACGCTCCACCGCGATCAATCCGCACGAGGCCGTGGAAGAGAAAGTCTCGCTGTCCGACCGCTTCGGCCTCTGGCTTGGTTTCCATTCCTGCAGTCAGGAGGATTTCTTCGCCATGCTGGATGGCTACTGCGCCGCCTATGGCCTGAAGATCGACCAGAAGCAGTTGCGCGCCGAAGCCGTGGAATGGTCGATGACGCGCGGCGCGCGTTCCGGTCGCGTGGCGTGGCAGTTCATCCAGGATCTGGCCGGCAGGCTGGGCAAGCCGCTCAAGCCGACGAAGTAAGCTCAGGCAACCGAGAGGAACTTGGCGGGGTCCACCGCCTGGGTGCCCTTGCGGATTTCGAAATGCAGCTGCGGCTGGTTCACGCCGCCCGTGCTGCCCACGGTGCCGATCGCCTGGCCGCGCGTCACCTTCTGGCCCTTCTTCACCAGCGTCTTGTCGAGGTGGGCATAGGCGGTCATCCAGCCATCGGCATGGCGCACCAGCAGCAGGTTGCCGAAGCCTTTTAACTCGCTGCCCGCATAGACCACCACGCCATTCTCTGCCGCCACCACCGGCGCGCCGGCGCGGGCGGCGATGTTGATGCCGTCGTTATGCAGGCCATCGGCTTTTGGACCGAAGGTGGACAGCACCCGGCCACGCACCGGCCATGAGAAGGTGCGACCCGAACGCGGCGGCAGCACGGCTTCCTGCTGCGGCACGGCCGGTTCGGCTGTTGGCGGCGTTGACGATGGCGGAGCGCTGTTGGGCGGGGCACTGGCCACCTGAGGTTCGGTACTGCCCTCCGCCGTGGGGGCGGTCTGTTCGGCAGGCTGCTGCGGCACCGGCGGCAGGTTTGACGAGGCCTGCTGCTCCTGCTGTTGCGCCGGCGCTGTACCCGGTGGCGGCGGCAGGGTCTCGACCTGGAACCCCCGCGGCGCCGCCGCGCTCGGTGCTGCCTGCGAACCCGGCGCGCTGAGCGGTGCGCTGACCGGGGCCGAAGCCACGGCATAACCGGTCTGCGACGGGATGCGGAGCTGCTGGCCCACGCTGATCGTGTAAGGCGCCTGCAGGTCGTTGCTCTGCGCCATCGTCGAGACATCGACACCATAGGCGCGCGAGATGCTGTACAAGGTCTCGCCGCGCTGCACGCTGTGGAAGCGGCCGCTCGGCAGGCGCAGATGCTGGCCGGGCTGCAGCACATAGGGCGGCTGCAGGTTGTTGTCGTCGATGATCGCGCGCACCGGACGGTTATAGCGGCGCGACAGGGCATAGACCGTATCGCCGGGCTGTACCGTCACGCCATCGGGCACCGCTTCCGGCGCGACCCGGATGGCGGCGGCGCTGGATTGCGGATTGCCGCCGCCGAATGGCACCGCCTGCGGCAGCGAGCCGGACTGATGGCCGAACACCACCGGCGCCGGGGCCTGCTGGCCGCAGCCAGCCAGCATCGCCAGCGCCAGGATCAGCGAAATGTCCCGAATCCGTTGCATCGGCCGGGAGTCTAAGCCCCTTCCCCGCCTGCGACAATGCAGGCAGGCCAAGGTGTTACGCGGATGTTACGGGCGCGCTTACGGGGTGGCGGCGCTGGCTTCGCGGGCAATTCCGGGCAGCAGCGGCACAAAACGCACGGCTAGCAGGCGCTCTTCCCACACCTCGTCGCCCTGGCGGGTATAGCGGATCACGTCCTGTTCGGTCGTGGTCACCGCCACGGGCGCCACCATGATGCCGCCTTCGGGCGCAAGTTGTTCGATCAGGGCCTCGGGCCGCTTGTCGGCCGCCGCAGTCACCAGGATGCGGTCGAACGGTGCCTGTTCGGGCCAGCCCTTGTTGCCGTCGCCCAGCTTGGTCACGACATTGGTGATCTGCAGGTCGTGCAGCCGCTTCTCGGCCGTCACCAGCAGGGAACGGTAGCGTTCGATGGTGTAGATGCGCCGGCCCAGCTTCGACAGCACCGCCGTCTGGTAGCCCGAGCCGGTGCCGATCTCCAGCACCTTCATGCGGTCGCCGAGCTGCAATGCCTCGGTCATGTAGGCCACCACATAGGGCTGGCTGATCGTCTGGCCCTGGGTGATCGGCAGCGCGATGTTGTCGTAGGCGTGTTTCAGGAACTGGTCGGCGACGAAACGCTCGCGCGGCACACGTTCGATGGCGGCGAGCACGCGGGTATCGGCGACGCCCTGGCGCCGCAGTTCCATGATCAGCTGGATGACGCGCGGATCCACCGTCAATCCAGGGTCAGCGCAAGGCCGTCTTCAGCGCCTTCATGCTGGCGTCGTGGGTCAGGTCAA
This sequence comes from Ferrovibrio sp., assembly GCF_046297595.1. GTDB lineage: Bacteria > Pseudomonadota > Alphaproteobacteria > Ferrovibrionales > Ferrovibrionaceae > Ferrovibrio. The sequence continues at coordinate 5,340 of NZ_JBKBHT010000016.1, read as the reverse complement.
GCTGCAGCGGCGTGACCGAGATCGCGCCGTATTCGGTGGCGCCCAGATCGGTATGGCGCTTGGACTTGCTCTTCTGCCGGCGGAAGCCGATCCAGTAATACGGCACGCCGCGTGCATCCACGCGCGCATCCAGCAGCAGGTCGGTCAGGTCGCGCTGGCCCTGCGGCACGACTTCGACGCCGATCACCTTGTCCGCCGTCACGTCGGGGAAGTTGATGTTGATCAGCGTGCCTTTCGGCCAGCCCGATTTGATCAGCTTCTTGATCACCTTCGGCGCATGGTGTTCGGCCGTGGCCCATTTCACCGGATGGCCATGCTGGAAACACTGGCTCAGCGCGATGGAGGGCACGCCCAGCAGCGAACCTTCCATGGCGACGGCCACGGTGCCTGAATAGGTCACGTCCTCGCCCAGATTGGCGCCGCGATTGATCCCGGACAAAAGCAGGTCGGGCTTCTTGTCCTTGAAGATTTCATGCATCGCCATCATGACGCAGTCGGTCGGCGTGCCGCGCACGGCGTATTTGCGTGCGTTGATCTTGCGCAGGCGCAACGGCATGGTCAGGGTCAGCGAATGCGAGGCGCCCGACTGCTCGAATTCCGGCGCCACCACCCACACATCCTTTGACAGGCTGCGCGCCACCTTTTCCAGGATTTTCAGGCCCGGCGCGTGGATGCCGTCGTCGTTGGACACCAGAATACGCATCACTTCCCCACCTTCTCGATTTTCTCCAGCCCGCCCATATAGGGCTTCAGCGCATCCGGCACGGCGATGCTGCCATCCTCGTTCTGGTAATTCTCCATCACCGCGATCAGCGCGCGGCCCACGGCAAGGCCCGAGCCGTTCAGCGTATGCACGAAGCGGGTCTGCTTCTCGCCCGGCGCGCGGCAGCGGGCGTTCATGCGCCGCGCCTGCCAGTCCCAGCAATTCGAGCAGGACGAGATTTCGCGATACTGGTCCTGGCCCGGCAGCCAGACCTCGATGTCATAGGTCTTGCGCGCCGCGCCGCCCATGTCGCCGGCGCACAGCAGCATGGTGCGGAACGGCAGGCCCAGGCGCTTGAGCACCTCTTCCGCCGCGCCGGTCATGCGCTCGTGCTCTTCCACCGACTTGTCGGGCGAAACGATGCTCACCAGCTCCACCTTGTCGAACTGGTGCTGGCGGATCATGCCGCGCGTGTCGCGGCCGGCGGCGCCGGCTTCCGAGCGGAAACAGGCGGTCAGCGCCGTGAAGCGCCAGGGCAGCTCGCTCTCGTCGATGATCAGGTCGCGCGCCAGGTTGGTCAGCGGCACTTCAGCGGTGGGGATCAGCCAATAGCCCGTGGTGGTGCGGAACAGGTCATCGCCGAATTTCGGCAGCTGCCCGGTGCCGAAGGCCGTGGCGTCGTTCACCAGCATCGGCGGCTGCATCTCGGTATAGCCGAACTCGGTGGTGTGCAGGTCGAGCATGAACTGCCCGAGCGCCCGCTCCAGACGGGCGAGCTGGCTCTTCAGCACGGTGAAGCGCGCCCCGGCCAGTTTCACGCCGGACGCGAAATCCATGTAGCCCAGCGCCTCGCCCAGGTCGAAATGCTCCTTGGGCTTGAAGCTGTATGTCTTCGGCGTACCGGTGCGGCGCAGCTCGACATTCGATTTCTCGTCCAGCCCCTCGGGTACATCGTCGCCTGGCATGTTCGGAATGCGCGACAGCGCATCGGTCAGCGCCGCTTCGTGATCCTTCTGCTCAGTCTCCAGCGCGGCGAGGCGATCCTTCAGCGCGGTGACCTCGGCCATCAGTTCGCTTGCGCGCGCCTCGTCCTTCTTGGCTTTCGCTGCGCCGATTTCCTTCGACAGCGTGTTGCGCCTGCTCTGCAGGTCGTCGAACTCCAGCTGACTGGCGCGACGCTTCTTGTCCAGCTCGATCAGGGCCTGCGCCTGCGGCGCCACGCCACGGCGGGCAATGGCCCGGTCGAAGGCTTCCGGATTGTCCCGGATCGCTTTGATGTCATGCATGGTGAACTACCTTCAAGCAGCCGGCGACGAACCGGCCTCGTCCTTTGCCGCCTCTTCGTCGGCGGCCTTTTCCGCGGCTTCCCGCTTGGCGCGGTCGCGCTCGATCATTTTCACCGAAAGGATGGAGATTTCGTAAAGCAGGATCAGCGGGATGGCCAGGCCGACTTGGCTGATCACGTCGGGCGGGGTGACGATGGCGGCAAAGATGAACATGCCGACGATGGCATATTTGCGCTTGGCAGCCAGCCCGGCCGAAGTCGCGATGCCCACCTTGCCCAGCAGGGTCAGCAGCACCGGCAGCTCGAAGGCGATGCCGAAGGCGAAGATCAGCGTCATCACCAGCGAGAGGTATTCGCTCACCTTCGTTTCAAGCTGGATCGGCAGGGTGTCGTCGCCGCCCAGAGTCTCGAAGCCGGCGAAGAATTTCAGCGCCAGCGGCATGATGAAGTAATAGACGAAGGTGGCGCCCATCGCAAAAAGGATCGGGGTCGCAACCAGGAACGGCAGGAAGGCCTTCCGCTCGTGCTTGTAAAGGCCCGGCGCCACGAACATCCAGACCTGGCTGGCGATGATCGGGAAGCTGACCAGCGCCGCCGCCCAGAAGGCCAGCCGGATCTGCGTGAAGAAGGCTTCCTGCGGCGCGGTGAAGATCATGCGCCGGCCTTCCATGCCGATCGCCTCGATCAGCGGATGCATCAGGATGTTGTAGATCTGCGGCGCGAAGAAATAGCAGGCGCAGAAGGCAATGAAGATCGCGCCGATCGAATACATCAGGCGATTGCGCAGCTCGATCAGATGTTCGAGCAGCGGCATGCGCGAGGCTTCCACCTCGTCCTGCGGTTTGGCGTCGGTCTCGCTCACGGCTTGGTCTCGGTCTTGGACGCTCCGGCGTCGGCGGTCTCAGCCGGCGCAGGTTCAGCCGGCGCGGCGGCCGGGCCCGGATCGGCAATCGGCGTCGCGCCCGAGATATCTTTCGAGATATCCATGTCCTTCGTCGCGTCCATGATCGCCTGGTTATGCTCGGCGAACTGCTTTTCCAGCGACCCGTCGGGATCGAAGGTCTTCTTCACTTCGTTCTCGATGGAAAAATCGCTGACCTGCTTGGCGGCCTTGCGCAACTCGTCCAGCTCGGACTCGCGCACCATGTCGTCGAGGCCGCTCTGGAACTCGCGGGCCATGGAGCGCGCCTTCGCGGTCCACTGCCCCACGGTGCGCAGCACCTTGGGCAGGTCTTTCGGCCCGATGACGACCAGCGCCACCACCGCGATGATTCCCAGTTCCGACCAGGCAATGTCGAACATCGCCGCCTACGCTGTTTTCTGCTGCGGGGCCGCGCCGGGATATCCGCCGCGGCGATCCATGATCAGTTCTGCGCGGTCTTGTCGGCCGGCTGACTGCTGGGCGCAGCGCCGCCGGTCGGCTGGTTCTGCTGGTTGATCACAGGCGGCGCGCCGGCCTGCTTTTCCTTGTCCTTGTCGTCCTCGGTCATGCCCTTGCGGAAATTCTTGATGCCCGACGCCAGGTCGCCGGCCACCTTCGGCAGCTTGCCGGCGCCAAAGATGATCAGGATCACCAGCAGGACAATCAGCCAGTGCCAAAAACTGAACGTACCCATACCCTTATCTCCTCCTGCGGGCCGCCCCGACCGGGGGGCGGCGCCTGCCGCTGCAAGGCGGCACTATGGCAGAGATAGCGCGCCGAAGGCAATCTTCCGCCCCCAACTTCCTGCGTGTCACGCTGTCTCAGGCGGCAGGAAAAACGAAGCAGAAAGCCGGGTTTAGACCAAGGTGCAGGGTCGTGCCCGCGGCTGGCAATGGTCCGGCCGGCAGGCGGGCGGCAAAACGCAGCGCGCCATGGCTCACTTCCAGGCGGCGATAGGCGCCAAGCGCCGTCGCCCGCTCTACCTTCAGCGCCAGGCCGCCGGCGTCCCGCTCCTGCAGGGCTTCGGGGCGGAACATCACCAGGGCCTCGCTGCCCTCGGCCAGTTGCCCGGCCGGCAGGGCGCCGAACGGAGTCTCGACCCGGCCACCTGCGGTTACCCGCAGGCGGATTTCATTGGTCTCGCTCAAAAACCGCGCCACGAAGGGCGTCGCCGGCGCGGCATAGATCTGCGCCGGGCTGTCGATCTGCTCGACGCGGCCGGCATGCATGATGGCGATGCGGTCGCCCATGCGCATGGCCTCTTCCGGATCATGCGTCACCAGCAGGGTCGCCGTGCCAGCCTGTTTCAGCACTTCCACGGTTTCGTCGCGGATCTGGTCGCGCAGGCGGCTGTCGAGGCTGGAGAACGGTTCGTCCAGCAGCATCACGCGCGGCTCGGGTGCCATGGCGCGGGCGAGTGCCACGCGCTGCTGCTCGCCGCCGGACAGGCGATGCGGATAACTGTCGATATGGGCGGCCAGACCCAGGCGGCCAGCCCAGTGTTCGGCGCGTTTGCGCCGTTCGGCGACCGGCAACCGGCCAAGTCCGAACGTGATGTTGTCGGCCACGCTCAAATGCGGGAATAAGGCATGGTCCTGGAACACCATGCCCACATGGCGCTGTTCGGTCGGCACGTTGCGGCCTGCGCCGGCCATCAGTTCGCCGCCGATGCGCACCTCGCCCTGCTGCAGGTCTTCAAGCCCTGCCGCCAGGCGCAATGTGGTGGATTTGCCGCAGCCCGAGGGTCCGAGCAGGCCGAGGATTTCGCCGCGCCCGACCGTCAGGCTGACATTGTCGACCGCCAGCCGCGCGCCATAGCGATGGCTCACCCCGGCCAGGTCCAACCCGGCTGCCTCACCTTTGCGATCAGGCATCGCTTTCGGACGACTGTGCTTCGGCCTTCTTGGCGTCGGCTTCCTCGTCGATCAGCGGCTCCAGGTATTCGCGGCCGTCGTCGTCCTCGTCCAGCGGGTCTTCCGGCGCGGTGTCCAGCGCCTCGCCCGGCATCGGAATGCCGCCCGACGCCGGCAGGGCCTCCAGCAGGCCAGAGGCGCGCAGTTCCTCGATGCCCGGCAGCGCGTCGGCGCTTTCCAGGCCGAAATGCACCAGGAATTCGTCGGTAATGCCGTAGGTGACCGGGCGGCCCGGCACGCGGCGGCGGCCGCGCACCCGCACCCAGTTGGCCTCCATCAGCACGTCCAGCGTGCCACGGCTCAAGGACACGCCACGGATGTCCTCGATCTCGGCGCGGGTGCAGGGCTGGTGATAGGCGATGATGGCCAGCGTCTCGATGGCGGCACGCGACAGCTTGCGCTGCACCTGGCGGTGTTCCTCCAGCATGTGCTGCAGGTCGGGCGCGGTCATGAAGGCCCAGCGGCCGGCCACCTTCTTCAGGTTCACGCCGCGCGGGCGATACTGGTCTTCCAGGGC
>NZ_JBKBHT010000015.1:0-13928 GCF_046297595.1 Ferrovibrio sp. | reverse complement strand
GCGGATCTTGGGCAGGACGGTGCGGGTCAACCAGTTCATGGCGATACTCCTTAACGCTTCAGGCCGCCGCCTTGGCGACGCCGCGGATGGCCTTGCTCAGCTCGCGCACCAGCGCCAGCACATGCTCCGCCGGATCGATGCCCTTCACCTGGGCTTCGGCGACGCGATCCACAAGGGCCGAGCCTACCACGGCGGCATCGGCCACGGCAGCGATCTCTGCGGCGCGTTTGCCGTCGCGGATGCCGAAACCGACGGCCACCGGCAGTTTGGTCTGCCGCTTGATCCGCGCCACCGCCTTGCCGACAGCATCCGGATCTGCCGCCGCTGCGCCGGTAATGCCGGCAATCGAAACATAATACAGGAAACCGGACGTGTTGTTCAGCACGGCCGGCAGGCGGGCATCGTCGGTGGTGGGCGTCGCCAGCCGGATGAAATGCAGGCCGGCCTTGATGGCGGGAATGCAAAGTTCATCGTCTTCTTCCGGCGGCAGGTCGACCACGATCAGGCCGTCCACGCCGGCGGTTTTGGCGTCGCTCAGAAAAGCATCGACGCCATAGGCCGAGATCGGGTTGAAATACCCCATCAGCACGATGGGCGTGGCATCGTCGGTTTTGCGGAAGCCGCGCACCAGATCGAGCGTCTTGCGCAAGGATGCACCCTTGGCCAGCGCACGCAGGTTGGCGGCCTCGATGGAGGGGCCATCGGCCATCGGATCGGTGAAGGGTACGCCCAGTTCGATCAGGTCGGCGCCGGCGGCCGGCAGGCCGGCGAGCAGCCGGGCGCAGGTCTCATGATCCGGATCGCCCGAGGTGATGAAGGTGACCAGTCCGGCGCGACCGGCAGCCTTCAGATCAGCGAAACGCTTGTCGATGCGGCTCACAGCTTCACTCCCAGGGCACGGGCGACATTGAACACATCCTTGTCGCCACGGCCGCACAGATTCATGATCATCAGGTGATCCTTGGGCAGGGTCGGCGCCCATTTGATCACATGCGCCAGCGCATGGCTCGGCTCCAGCGCCGGGATGATCCCTTCAAGGCGCGAGCAGAGCTGGAAGGCATCCAGTGCTTCCTTGTCGGTGGCCGAGACGTAGTTCACGCGGCCCACATCGTGCAGCCAGGCATGCTCAGGGCCGATGCCAGGATAATCCAGGCCGGCGGAAATTGAATGCGCCTCGGTGATCTGGCCGTCGGCATCCTGCAGCAGATAGGTGCGGTTGCCGTGCAGAACGCCAGGCACGCCCTTGGCCAGCGAGGCGGCATGCTTATCGGTGTCTAGGCCTTCACCGGCCGCCTCGACGGCGTGGATTTCCACGCTTTTGTCGTCGAGGAACGGGTGGAACAGGCCGATGGCGTTGGAGCCGCCGCCGATGCAGGCGACCAGGCTATCGGGCAGGCGGCCTTCCTTCTGCAGGATCTGTTCGCGCGCTTCCCGGCCGATGACCGATTGGAAATCGCGCACCAGTTCGGGATAGGGATGCGGTCCGGCGGCGGTACCGATGATGTAGAAGGTGTCGTGCACGTTGGTGACCCAGTCGCGCAGGGCCTCGTTCATCGCATCCTTGAGGGTGCGCGAGCCGGATTTCACCGGTCGCACTTCGGCGCCAAGCAGCTTCATGCGGAAGACATTCGGCTGCTGCCGCTCGATATCGATCTCGCCCATGTAAACGACGCAGGGCAGGCCGAAACGGGCTGCGACGGTGGCAGTCGCCACGCCATGCTGGCCGGCACCGGTTTCGGCGATGATGCGCGTCTTGCCCATCCGCTTGGCCAGCAGGATCTGGCCGATGCAGTTGTTGATCTTGTGCGCGCCGGTGTGGTTCAACTCGTCGCGCTTGAAATAGATCTTGGCGCCACCGAGATGCTCGGTCATGCGTTCGGCGTAATAGAGCGGGCTGGGCCGGCCGACATAATCGTTGAGGAAATAATCCATCTCGGCCTTGAAGGCCGGATCGTTCTTCGCCGCCTTGTAGTGCCTTTCCAGATCGAGGATCAGCGGCATCAGCGTCTCGGCGACGAAACGCCCGCCGAATTTGCCGAAATGGCCCTTTTCGTCGGGGCCGGAGCGGTAGGAATTCAGCATGGTCATCGGTTCGGTCCTACTAACTGCGTCACAGGGCGCGGGCGGCGTCGAGGAAAGCGCGGATCTTCGCCGGATCCTTCTTCCCCGGGGCGCTTTCCACCCCCGATGATACGTCAACGGCACTGGCGCCGGATTGCCGCACCGCCAAGGAAAGATTCTCCGGCGTCAGGCCGCCCGAAAGCAGCCAGGGCCGGTTGAATTTCGCGCCCTGCATGATGCTCCAGTCGAAGCTTGCCGCGTTGCCGCCCGGCCGGGTCGCATCCTTCGGCGGGGCAGCATCGAACATCAGCCAGTCGACGGCATCCTCGTAGGCTTTCGCGGCCTTGAGGTCGGCTTTCGAGGATACCTTGATCGCCTTGATGATCGGCAGGCCGAAATAGATGCTGATGGCACGGCAGCGCTCGGGCGTTTCGTCGCCATGCAGCTGCAAAAGGTCGAGCCTCGCCTTGGCCAGAATCTTGTCGAGGAAATCGGTTTCCGGATCGACGAAGACGCCGACGCGGTCGATGCCCGAGGGCACGTTATGCAGCAAAGCCTCGGCCTGTTCGGCCGACAGGTTGCGCGGCGAGGCGGGAAAGAACACGAAGCCCAGCATGTCGGCGCCGTGCTGCACGGCAGCCTCCACGGCGGCTTCGTCGGTCAGGCCGCAGATCTTGGCCAATACCGGCATGATCAGGCGGCCGCGGTTTCGCGCAGTTCCTGCGCGATGGCCCGGGCGCTGGCCTCGGGGCTGTCGGCCTCGGTGATCGGCCGGCCGATCACCAGATGGTCGGCGCCAAGTTTGAAGGCCTCGCCCGGCGTCATCACACGCTTCTGGTCGCCGGCCGCCGAACCCTTCGGCCGGATGCCCGGCACCACCAGTTTGAAGTCGGGGCCGCAGGCCTTGCGCAGCATCTCGATTTCGGTGGCGGCGCAGATCACACCGTCGGCACCGTTCTCCTGCGCCAGTTTCGCCAGCCGTGCCACATAGGCGCTGACGTCTTCATTCACGCCCACGGCGCGCAGATCGGCCGTATCCAGCGAGGTCAGCGCCGTGACGGCCAGGATCCAGGGTTTCTGCTTGGCCGAACGGGCGGCGTCCACGGCGGCGCGGATCATCGCCGGCCCGCCCGAGGCATGCACGGTGAGCATCATCGGGCCCATGGCGGCGGCAGCCGAGCGCACCGCGCCGGCCACGGTGTTGGGAATGTCGTGGAATTTCAGGTCGAGGAACAGCGGCGTGCCCTGGGGCAGGATGGCGCGCACCTCGGCCGGGCCATGGGCGGTGAAGAATTCCTTGCCCAGCTTGACCCCGAAACCGGCGGCGGCGGCAGCGCGGGCGCAGCGGCCGGCAAAGGCCAGCTCGATGGTGTCGATGGCGCAGAAGACGGGGGCGATGCGGCCCGGATTGGCTGTCTGAGGCATGGGCCGGGCTTATAGCGGAAACCGCCGCCCAAGTCTCCCCTTTGCCGGGCCGGCCGGCTATGCTGGCAGCCATGAAAACCCTGAAATTTACCCTTTCCGCCATGGGGCTGGCCGCGGCCCTGGCCTGCGCCACCCCGGCCGCCAGCGCTGATCATGCCGGCATCCTGATGTACCACCGCTTCGGCGAGAACACGGTGCCGAGCACCAACATCCGGCTGGAGCAGTTCGACGCCCATATCGCCGAGCTGACCTCGGGCAAATACCATGTGCTGCCGCTGCCCGAGATCGTGGCCAAGCTGAAATCCGGGCAGCCCTTGCCTGACCGCGCCGTCGCGATCACCGCCGACGATGCCTATGTCTCGGTCCTGACCGAGGGCTGGCCGCGCCTGAAGAAAGCCGGCCTGCCCTTCACGCTGTTCGTCGCCACCGAACCGGTGACCTCGAAGCTGCGCGGCTACCTAACCTGGGACCAGATCCGGCAGCTGAAATCCGAGGGCGTCACCATCGGCGCCCACAGCCACCGCCATCCCTCGCTGCCGGGCCTGAGCGCGGAAAAGGCCCGCGAGGACCTGGAAACCTCGATGAAACTGTTCGAGCAGGAACTGGGCGAAAAACCCACGCTGTTCGCCTATCCCTTCGGCGAGTGGGACAGCATGTCGCTGAAGCTGGTACGGGACATGGGCTATGCCGCCGCCTTCGGTCAGCATTCCGGCATCGCCCATGCGCAGCACGACATGTTCTGGCTGCCGCGATTTCCGATGAACGAGAGCTTCGGCACCGTCGAGCGCGTGCGCCAGTCGCTGAACGCCCTGCCGCTGCCGGTCAGCGATGTGGAGCCGGCCGATGTGCTGGTGAAGGCTGGCCGGACGGCCAACCCGCCGACCCTGCGTTTCACGGTGGCGCCGGGCATCGAGCGGCTGAACCAGATGGTCTGCTATACCGGCCAGGGCAAACCGATCCAGCCGAAGGTGATCGCCGAGCGGCGTTACGAACTCACCCCGCCCGAGGCCTTCCTGCCGCCGCGCGACCGCATCAGCTGCACCGTACCCTCGGCCGAACAGGGCCGGTTCCGCTGGTTCGGCATCCAGTTCACGGTGGTGAAGTAGCGGTTTCGCGTCGTTTTGCACATGTTTTGATGTGTTAAGTTATTGAAATTACTTAAACGGTGTTGGTGATCCAGAGCGCCACACCCCTTTTTTGAAATCCACACCCAGAACTCGGAATAAGTGATGGCGACGGGAGTGACAGGAACATATAGTAAACATTTCCACCCCGACAAGGGCAGGCACCGTCAAAAAGGGACAGCCGACACTCCGCAAGATTTATCAAACCGGCCTCTGCTAGCGTCCGTCTCAGTCGATACCCATTGAGGCTTTCATGTCCGTGTCCCCGCCATCCGAGTCTGCCAGCCAGGCCGGCTACGTCCGTCGCTTCACCCGCGTGGTGGAGTACATCTACGCCCATCTGGACGAGGCACCCGACCTCAACACCCTGGCCGATGTGGCGGCCCTGTCGCCCTGGCACTGGCACCGGACCTGGCAGGCGGTCTATGGCGAGTCGGTCGTCAACACGGTGAAGCGCCTGCGGCTGCAGCGCGCGGCCGCCGACCTGACCCATACCGACATGGCGCTGGAAGCCATCTGGCCACGGGCCGGTTATGGCAGCCTGGCCGCCTTCACGCGTGCCTTCCGCGATGCCTATGGCATGCCGCCGACGGAATTCCGCAAGGCAGGCAGCCATACCCGCTTTTCCATGCTCAACGCCCCGAAAGGATTTTCCCCCATGCATGATGTCGCCATTCGCAAGCTGTCGCCCGCCACGCTGGCCGTGATTCCGCACAGGGGTTCGTATATGGAAATCGGCAAGGCCTTCGAGATGCTGTTCGGCACGCTGGGGGCGCGCAACCTGCTGCGGCCGGACTTGTGCATGAGGGGCCTGTTCTATTCCGACCCAACCTCGGTGCCCGAGGCTGACCTGCAATCGGCTGCCGGTATCATGGTGCCCGATGCATCCTTTCCGATCGAAGCGCCGTTGCAGCGCGCCGAACTGCGCGGCGGCGATTATGCCGTGCTGCGCCACAAGGGGCCGTATTCCGACATGAAGGCGGCCTATGACTGGCTGTATGGCGAATGGCTGGTGCAGTCGGGCCGCGAGGCCGCCGATGCGCCGGTCTTCGAGGACTACCTGAACAACCCGCGCGAAGTGCCGCCCACCGAGCTGCTGACCGATATCTGCCTGCCGCTGAAGTGATGACAGAGGGAGGGAAGGGATTCTCCATGCCGGCATCCTGGACCGACAAGCTGCGGAACGGCCGGCCGCATCAGGTGAAGCCCGTGCCGATCAATATCGCCGGCATGAAGACCGGGCAGGTGATGCTGGTGCCATCGCCGCAGCTTGTGGATGCCTTCATCCGTCGTCTGCCGAAAGGCCATGGCATGACGTTACCGGAATTGCGCCATGCCATGGCGCGGCGCCACCGCGCCGAGGTGACCTGCCCGATCACCATGGGTTTTCAGCTGCGCATCGTGGCCGAAGCCGTCTGGGAGGCGCATAACGCCGGCGCGAAGCCGGCCGACCTGACGCCGGTCTGGCGTGTGTTGGATGATGCATCGCCCACGCTGAAGAAACTGTCGCGTCCCGCTATCGCCTTCATGCGTGCGCGGCGCCGCGCCGAGGGCTTGGTTTGAACGTCACCACGCGGTCTATAGTATCGCCCGCCTCAGCAGTCCGATCCGGAGAATGCCATGGAATTCCGCACCGCCAGTGAACTCACAGCCGCGTTGCGCGCGAAGCAGGTTTCCTCGGTCGAACTGACCGAGGCGGCGATTGCCGCCATCGAGGCCAATGACGGCGAGATCAATGCCGTGGTGGTGTGCGATTTCGAGCGCGCCCGAGAAGCCGCCAAGGCGGCCGATGTCGCGCTGGCCAAAGGCGAGCGCGGCGCATTGCTCGGCCTGCCGATGACGGTGAAGGAAAGCTTCAACATCGCCGGCCTGCCAACCACCTGGGGCATACCGAATACCAGCCAGATACCGGTGGCGCAGGATGCCGTGGCGGTGGCGCGGCTGAAGGCCGCCGGTGCCGTGATCCTGGGCAAGACCAACGTGGCTTACGTGCTGGGCGACTGGCAGTCCTACAACCAGGTCTACGGCACCACCAACAATCCGTGGAACCTGGCGCATACGCCGGGCGGTTCGTCGGGCGGTTCGGCGGCGGCGCTGGCAGCCGGCTTCACCGCACTGGAACTCGGCTCCGACCTGGCCGGCTCGCTGCGCGTGCCCGCGCATTTCTGTGGCATCTATGCCCACAAGCCGAGCAGCGACATCATCCCGGCCCGCGGCCAGACACCGCCAGGCATTCCAGTGCTGTCGCTTGCGGCGCGCATGGACCTTGCCGTCTGCGGGCCGATGGCGCGCTCAGCACAGGATCTGATGCTTGGCATGGATGTGCTGGCCGGTCCCGACGACCACGAAGGCACCGCCTGGCGACTCGATCTGCCGGCGCCGCGGCATGCGACGCTGAAGGATTACCGCGTGCTGGTGATCGACGATCATCCGCTGACGCCGACGGCCGCCGCCATACGCGGACCGCTGAACGATCTGGCCGACCGGCTGGAGACGGTCGGCTGCAAGGTGGGACGCAGCGGCGCAGGCCTGCCCGACCTGTCGCTGATCGGCAGCATGTATCTGCGTCTGCTGATGGCTTTCATCGGCGGCACCATGCCGCAGCCCGATTACGAGGCGGCGGTGACGCGGGGAGCAGGCATTCCGCCCGCCGCCGCCGACCTGCGCAGCGTAGTGGAGCGCGGCCTGGTGATGAGCCATCGCGACTGGGTGCAGGCCGATTTCATGCGCACCGGCATCGCCGACCAGTGGCGCCGGGTTTTCCGCGACTGGGACATCGTGCTCTGCCCGGTGATGCCGACCACGGCGCTGGCGCATGACCATCGGCCGATGGCCGAGCGCACGGTGAGCATAGACGGCCGCGTCATTCCCTATGGCGAGCTGCCGCTGTGGTCGAGTATCGCGACGCTGACCGGCCAGCCGGCCACGGCTTCCCGGTGGCTATGGCCGCAGACGGTCTGCCGGTGGGCGTGCAGGCGATCGGCGGATTCCTTGAGGACCGCACCACCATTGCCTTTGCCGGTCTGGTGACGCGCGAATTCGGCGGCTTCCGGCCGCCGCCGGCATCGCGGCAATAAATTCCCGCTTGACGCACTGGGGCGCGACGCTTACCGTCGCGCCCACCATGCAGAGCATTATTCTCACCGTCGTCACCATTAAGGTTACCGCCACCGGCGGGGAGCCCTGGTGTCACGCGTGAGCAGATAGCGCATCGCATCCACCCAGGGGCCCCGCCGGAAACGGACGGGGCCCCGGTCGTTTCAGGGTCCTGTCCGCTTCCGGCACGCTCCGCAGATGAAGGAGTTTTCGCCGTGAATCAGAGTATGGACGCCTATGATCACCGGGTGCTGGGCACGAAGCTCGACCTGTTCCACCAGCAGGAGGAAGGGCCGGGCATGGTGTTCTGGCACCCGCGCGGTTTCGCGCTGTATCGCGTGGTGGAGGATTATATCCGCCGCCGCATGCGCGAGGCCGGCTTCCATGAAATCCGCACGCCGCAGCTGCTCAGTTACTCATTGTGGGAGCAGAGCGGCCATGCCGAGAAGTTCGCCAACGAAATGTACCGGGTGAATTCCGGGAATCGGCCTTTTGCGCTGAAGCCGATGAGCTGCCCGGGCCATGTGCAGGTGTTCAACAAGACGCTGCGGTCGGTGCACGAGCTGCCGCTGCGTTACTGCGAGTTCGGCGCCTGCCATCGCGACGAACCCTCGGGCGCGCTGCAGGGCCTGATGCGCACGCGCAGCTTTGTGCAGGACGATGCGCATATCTTCTGCACCGAGGCGCAGATCGAAGGCGAGGTGCAGCGTTTCTGCGAGCTGCTGCGCAGCATCTATGCCGATTTCGGCTTTGGTGCGCCGCTGGTGTTCTTCGCGACGCGGCCGGCCAAGCGGGCCGGCGACGACGCCACCTGGGACCGTGCCGAGGCCGCCCTGGTGATGGCAGCGCGCAAGGCCGGGCTGGATTTTGCCATACGCAACGGCGAAGGCGCCTTCTATGGGCCGAAGCTGGAATTCCACCTGCGCGACAGCCATGGCCGGAGCTGGCAATGCGGCACGGTGCAGCTTGATTTCGTGATGCCTGAACGCCTGGACGCGACGTATGTCGGCAGCGACAGCGCCAGGGCGCGGCCGGTGCTGATCCATCATGCCGTGCTGGGCAGCCTGGAACGTTTCATCGGCATGCTGCTGGAACATTACCGGGGTGCCCTGCCGCTGTGGCTGGCGCCCGAGCAGCTCGTCGTGGCCAATGTGACCGATGCCCATGCCGGCTATGCCCGCAAGGCCGCCGCCGCGCTGGGCCGTGAGGGCTATCGCGTGGCGGTCGACAGCCGGCCGGAGCGTCTGAGCCGCAAGATCGCCGAGGCGCATGACCAGGGCGTGCCGCTGGTGGCCGTCGCCGGCGAACGCGAGGCGGAGCGGGGGTCGCTGTCGTTACGCTGGCGCAGCGGCCGGCAGGTCGAGCTGCCGGTTGCCGAGGCCGCGCGGCAATTGCGGCACGAGGCTTTTCGCTGAAACCGGCTCAGAAGGAATAGCCGAACACCACCTCGCCCAGATACGTGGTGCGGTCGGTGGCGTCCGTCGTGCCGAGCTGCTGGCGGCGGCCGTCGCCGGCCTTGGCCGCGCCCAGGATGCCCGTCACGCTCAGGCCCCGCACCGGCGTCTCCCATTCGGCATACACGTTCACCTCGGTGAGCAGGTCGTCGGAGCGAACGCCGTTGGCGGTGTCGGGCTTGTCGAAGAAATGCCGGTACACGAGGCCGCCGACAGCCAGTTCCTCCATCGGCTGCAGCCGCAGATGTACCATGTGGCTGTTCAGGTTTGAATTACCGTTGGGCGTGTAGCGCGCATAGATCTCGCCCAGGTCCCAGGTGCCGAAACCACGCGGGCCGCCGCCGGTATAAAGCGCGTCCCAGGCGGTGTTGCGGCCGTCATTGGCATCGGCGTCGCCGCTGAAATGCGCGTAGCGGTAACTCAGCCGCGGCGTCCAGGGCAGGGCCGAGAAGGTGTATTGCGGTTCGGCATACCAGGCATGGGCGCGGCTCTTGCGGCTGGCGTCGCCATTCCGCTGCAGGCCGATTTCCGAGTAGAAGGCGAAATCCTGCCAGCCCTCGCCCAGGCCGCTGAGCAAAGCGCCGCCGGCGCGCAGGGCGTAGACATCCAGCCCGTCGCGGTTGCTGGCGACGCCTCTATCGGCCTCGTAGACCGTGAGCGCGGTAGCGCCGACATACCACAGGCGCTCGTCATACTCGAAGCGGCCATGGTCCTTGTGGCTGGAGGCGAACCATTCGATGTTGCCGCCATACAGCCTGGTGGCGGCGGCATCGCTGCCGGTCATCAGGCGCTGGTCGACATTGCCCTCCAGGTGGAAGATATCGGCGCGCACCGGCTCGGTGTTGAATTTGACGATCGCCGTGCGGTCGAAGCTTGAACGCGGCCCCAGCACATAGGCGGCGCGGCGGAAGCCTTCCGCCGTACCGTCCATCAGCAGGAAACCGTCGCCCACGCTGAACGGCTGGCGACCCACCGAGACATCCACGGCATCCTCGCCCAGCGACGCGAAGGCGATGCCGGATTTCCAGCCCAGATAGGCGTCTTCGATGCCAAGCGATTCCGGCCGGTCGCTGGTGGAAGACTCGCGCTGCGCATCGCCCTCGCCGCGCGTGGCGCTGCCCACCAGCTTGAAGCCGCCATAGAGGCTGCTGTCGCCCAGATTCCAGTCGGCGGTCAGGCCGGGCGCGATGAAGCCTTCGCTCCAGGCGCGGCCGCCTTCGCGTGTGTTGCTGCCGCGGGCCTGGCTGCCGAGGCCGTGAATGGCATTGGTGACGCTGAACAGCCCGAAACCGGCATCCAGTGTCAGTGTCAGGTCGAGATCGCCGAACGAACGGGTGAGGCCGCGTGCCTCATGGCCATCGTCATCGGCCAAGGCGGGCAGGCCCATGCCGCAGGCGGCAAGCAGGGCAGGCACAAAAAGCAGGCGGCGGGGCATCACGTAACTCCGGGCTTCTCTGGCGGCGGCTGTCGGCGGGAGCGTTACAAGGCGTATTGCTTGTATTCTACGGACCTAAACTGTCAAGCGCGGCTTGTTCCCATGGTCCGGATCGACTAGAACAGCCGTTAAATTAAGACTTTTCGCTAAGGAGAGACCCATGCGTCCGAGCGGCCGCAAAGCCGACCAGTTGCGCCCGATCCGCCTGGAGCCGGGCTTCGCCAAATATGCCGAGGGCTCCTGCCTGGTGAAGTTCGGCGAGACCCATGTGCTCTGTGCCGCCACGGTGGAAGAGAAGGTGCCGCCCTTCCTGCGCAATACCGGCCGCGGCTGGGTGACGGCGGAATACGGCATGCTGCCGCGCTCGACCCATTCGCGCACCGAGCGCGAGGCCTCGCGCGGCAAGCAGTCGGGCCGCACCCAGGAAATCCAGCGCCTGGTCGGCCGCAGCTTACGCGCGGTGACCAATCTTTCCGGTTTCGGCGAGCGCCAGATACGCCTGGATTGCGATGTGCTGCAGGCCGATGGCGGCACGCGCACGGCCGCGATCACCGGCAGCTGGGTCGCGCTGCATTACGCCTTCGCCAAGCTGGTGAAGGACGGTGCCATCGCGCAGATCCCGCTGGTCGGCCAGGTTGGTGCGGTCAGCTGCGGCCTGTGCGACGGCCAGCCGGTGCTCGACCTCGATTATGCCGAAGATTCCACCGCGCAGGCCGATGCCAATTTTGTGCTCACGGATACCGGCGCCATCGTGGAAGTGCAGGGCACGGCCGAGAAGGACCCGTTCTCGGAAGAGCAGTTCGCCTCCATGCTGAAACTGGCCAAGGCCGGCATTACCGAACTGATGGTCCTGCAGCGGCAGGCCATCGGAAAGTAAAAGCCATGACGCGGCGCCTTTTCGACGGCGGCCGACTGGTGATCGCCAGCCACAATGCCGGCAAACTGCGCGAGATCGCCGACCTGCTGGCGCCGTTCGCCGTGCAGGCGGTGTCGGCCGGCGAACTGGGCCTGCCCGAGCCGGAAGAGACCGGCGAGACCTTCATCGCCAATGCCGAACTGAAGGCGCTGGCCTCGGCGCGCGGGGCGAACCTGCCGGCGCTGGCCGACGATTCCGGCATGAGCGTGGATGCGCTGGACGGCGCGCCGGGCATTTACTCCGCGCGCTGGGCCGGGCCGAAGAAGGATTTCGGCTACGCGATGGACAAGGTGTGGCGCGCCGTGCAGGAGAAGGGCGTCGAGCCGCCGTTCCGTGCCCAGTTCGTCTGCGCGCTGTCGCTCGCCTGGCCCGATGGCCATGTGGAAAGTTTCGAGGGCGCGGTGCATGGCCGGCTGGTCTGGCCGCAGCGCGGCACATACGGCTTCGGCTACGATCCGATGTTCCTGCCCGAAAGCGAGGTGGGGTTCGGCAATCGCACCTTCGGCGAAATGCCGCCGCAGGAGAAGCACGCGATCAGCCACCGCGCGCAGGCCTTCAGGCAACTGATCGATGCCTGCTTCCGGCGCTAGCGGCACGGTTCCGTCGCGCGGCTTTGGCTTGTATGTGCATTGGCCGTTCTGCGTCTCGAAATGCCCCTATTGCGACTTCAACTCCCATGTGCGCGAGCGCGTGGATGCGGCGCGCTGGCAGAAGGCCTATCTGGCCGAACTGGCGGGGTATGCCCAGGCGGGCTACGGGCGCGGCGAAACCATCACCTCGGTTTTCTTCGGCGGCGGCACACCCTCGCTGATGCCGCCCGAGACGGCGGCGGCGATCCTGGAGGCGGCACGGCAGCACTGGCGTTTCGCCAGTGACGTGGAAGTGACGCTGGAGGCCAACCCGAATTCGGCCGAAGCGGAAAAATTCGCCGCCTTCGCCCAGGCCGGGATCAACCGGCTGTCCATCGGCGTGCAGAGTTTCGATGAAACCGTGCTGAAATTCCTCGGCCGCGCCCATGACGCGGGCGCGGCGCGGCAGGCCATCGCGGCGGCGCAGAAGGCCGTGCCGCGTTATTCCTTCGATCTGATCTATGCCCGGCCTGGACAAACGGCGGAGGGCTGGCGCGCGGAGCTGAATGAAGCGCTGACACTCGCCGGCGACCATCTCTCGCTCTACACGCTGACCATCGAACCCAATACCGGTTTCGCCGGCGCGGTGGCGCGCGGTGCGCTGAAACCGATGGACGACGATGCGCAGGCGGCACTTTACGACCTGACGCAGGAGATCATGGAACAGTCCGGCATGCCGGCCTACGAGATTTCCAACCATGCAAGGCCGGGCGGCGAAAGCCGGCATAACCTGGTCTACTGGCGCAGCGGCGAATATCTGGGCCTTGGCCCCGGCGCCCATGCGCGGCAGCGCGGTGGCGCGGGCTGGCAGGCGATCCAGAACCGGCGCAAGCCGGAAGCCTGGCTGGAACAGGTGGAACAGCAGGGCGAGGGGCGCGAAAGCCTGACGCCGGTGAGCCATGCGGAACGTGCGGAAGAGGCGCTGATGATGGGCCTGCGTCTAGCGGAAGGCGTGTATGCGGAAAACTTCCGTGCCGCCTGCGGTCTCGATCTCGATGCCGTGGTGCCGCGTGAGCGCAGCGCGCCGCTGGAAAAAGCGGGCCTACTGATCCGCACGCCGGAGAAGATCGTGGCGACAAAAGAAGGCCGCGCCGTGCTGGACGGCTTGCTGGCGAAACTGCTGGCCTAAACCGGTTCAGGCGCGCCGAAGCGCCGTCATGGCAACAGTCAGCAGGCCCGCTGCCGGCAGCAGCCAGAATTCCGGCGCATCCATGGCCCACAAGGTGGCGCCGTCGATGGCGCACCAGAGCAGCGGCAGGATCAGCAGATGGCGCGGCGCCCGCAACATCAGCAGCAGGCCAAACGTGGCGATCACCGTGGGCCCCGGCGTGAGGGCGAAGATCTCCGCCTGCCGCCAGGGCCGGCCGAGCAAAAGCGGCAGCAGCGGCAACGCGGCGACGGCGAAAATCATGAAAGCCAGACCGGCAAGATTGCTGCTCCCGGATACTGATTTTCTGCGCAGGCTTTGCCAGAGCAGCAGCAGGGCCTGCAGCACGAAGGCGATGGCAATCCAGTCGGCGGCCCAGTTGATCGTGGCATACCGCTGATGGAACCACAGCCAGGCCACCAGCAGCCATGCCAGCGCAGCCAGTATCCAGGTGCCGCGCGACTGGCGCATGCCGAGCAAGATCACGGCAATGCCGGCAGCCAGCGCCGCGACCTGCGCCGGCCACAGCGCGGCGTTATGCAGCTCGAACAGGCGCTGATAGGTCTGGGGCGAGAACAGCAGGAAATCGGACAGGCCGTAGGTCCACCATTCGGACATCACAGCGCCCCGATATCGGCGAC
>NZ_JBKBHT010000014.1:0-14064 GCF_046297595.1 Ferrovibrio sp. | reverse complement strand
TGCGCTGCACCTGGCGGTGTTCCTCCAGCATGTGCTGCAGGTCGGGCGCGGTCATGAAGGCCCAGCGGCCGGCCACCTTCTTCAGGTTCACGCCGCGCGGGCGATACTGGTCTTCCAGGGCCGCCAACACAGCCGGCACGCGGGTGCCTTTCGGCAGGCGCTTGCGAAGGGTGGCTTCGTCCAGCGGCTCCGCGGCGGCGAACAGCAAAGCCTCGGCCATACGGATTGCGGCGGCAAAGGCGGCCTCGCGTTCCTCGTCGGTCAGCGCCGGGCCGGCATCGTCCTCGGCCTCTTCGCCATCCTCGGCTGCCGCGGCCTTGCGGCTGCGCTTTGGCTTGGCGGGCGGCGCCTCGGCTACGGCCTCGGCCGTCTCCTCTTCGTCGCCGTCATCGTCGTCGTCTTCGTCGGACTCGTCATCATCGTCCGAATCATCATCGTCGTCATCGGACTCGTCATACTCATCGGAATCATCGTCATTGTCGTCCGAATCTTCGTCGTCCGAATCATCATCATCGTCGTCGTCGAAGTCGTCGTCATCATCGTCATCGGACTCGTCGTCCGAATCGTCATCGTCGTCATCCGCGTCGCGCTTGGGTGCGGCGGCAGAGGCAAGACTCTCGCAATCCTCCTCCTCGGCATCCTCCGGGGCGGCGGCGATTTCGATTTCATCCTCCAGCCGGTCTTCGCCGACCGGCAACGCGTCGTTGGACTGCATGACGTCTTACTCTTCCGGATTGGTAACGGCCTCGGCCGGCATGTTGCCCTGGCCGCGGCGGATATAGATGGGACCGAAGGTCTGCACCTGCTTCAGCTCGATCAGACCCTGCTTGGCCATTTCGAGGCTGGCATTGAACGTGGAGGCCAATGCCGATTTCACCGTGAACGGGTCGTCCATCTCGATCGGCAGGAAGGACTGCAGCGTCGCCCAGTCGGGAATCTGGCCGATCATGTTGCGCAGCCGTGCCAGCGCCTCTTCCACCGA
Organism: Ferrovibrio sp.; assembly: GCF_046297595.1. GTDB lineage: Bacteria > Pseudomonadota > Alphaproteobacteria > Ferrovibrionales > Ferrovibrionaceae > Ferrovibrio. Next base: position 13,082 of record NZ_JBKBHT010000014.1, on the reverse strand, counting down.
CACGATGCGGCGGCGCGCCATCTTCATGGTCAGCACTTCCGACGAACCCTTGGACGCGCGGAACTCGGCATAGGCCTTGAGCAGCTCGTAGAGCGTGGCGTTGTAGACCGACTTGCGGATCACCCGCACGCCTTCCGGCTTGCCACGCAGGAACATGGCAAGGCCGACCTGGTTGCGGTTCATCAGCTGGTCGGCCACGCGGCGCATGGCTTCCAGCTTCTGCAACTGCAGCGCCAGGCGCGCCGCCATGTCGGCACCGGAGGGCTCGCCCTCCTTCTCCGGCTCGGGCACCAGCAGGCGCGATTTCAGGTAGGCCAGCCAGGCGGCCATCACCAGGTAGTCGGCGGCGATCTCGATGCGCACCTTGCGCAGTTCGGCGATGAAGGCCAGGTACTGTTCGGCCAGCGCCAGGATCGAGATTTTGCGCAGATCCACCTTCTGCTCGCGCGCCAGCGCCAGCAGCACGTCGAGCGGCCCCTCGAACACCTCGAGACTGAGAACGAACTGCTCGCCGACGCGGACGCCCTCGCCTCCCTCGGCCAAGCCGTCGCGATGCGCCGGCTCGAAAGCCTCGGCGGCGGGGGCAACGGGAGTGTCAGTGGCTTCGGTCACGGGCCTCAAATCCAGGTTGGCCAAAATTTCAAATCGGCTCGCGGTGTTAGCCGCTATGCCCTGACAACTCAAGCAGGATGTCCCGCAGGCCGGCGACAACCGGGGTGATCAGCTCAAAAAGCGGATTCCAGTCGGCGCCGAATTCGCGGGCCGCCAGCGGAACGACCAGCAGCAGAATCAGGAGGATGACCATGCCATAGGGCTCCAGCCGGGCCAAGGGCCGTGCCAGCGGCAGGGGCAGCCAGCCCACCGCTACCCGGCCGCCATCCAGCGGCGGCAGAGGTATCATGTTAAAAACACAGAGTATCAGATTGATAGCGATGGCATTTTCAAGATTGGCGGCAATCCACGTATCGGCCAGCCCGCCGAACAGCGGCAGCAGGTGGAACAGCAGCATGGCGGCATAGGCCTGGGCCAGGTTCACCCCCGGTCCGGCGATGGCCACGATGGCCATGTCGCGGCGCGGCGACGGCAGCTTCCAGAAGTCCACCGGCACCGGCTTGGCCCAGCCGAACAGGAACGGCGCCTTGAACAGCAGCAGCAGTCCCGGCACCACCACGGTGCCCATGGGATCCACATGCCGCAGCGGGTTGAAACTCACCCGCCCCAGCCGCATGGCGGTGTCGTCGCCCATCTTCCAGGCCACCCAGCCATGGGCGGCCTCGTGCAGGGTGATCGCCAGCAGGGCCGGCAGCACCCAGGTCGAGGCGGCGAAAATGAAGCCGGCGATGTCCCCCATCATGCGGCAACGGGCAGAAGCAGTTCGGCCAGGCGCGCCCGGTCGGTTTCGCTGAATGGCCGCGCTTGGGCCGGCAGTCCGGCGCGGGCCTGCGCCACGCGCCGCGCGGCGGCCTCCGTCATCGCCGGCAGGGCGGCGAACAGCGCCTGCATCTCGGGCAGGTCGCCCGAGCAATGCAGCACCAGGTCGCAGCCGGCCTTCAGCGAGGCCACGCCAGTCTCGGCCGGCGTGCCCTTCAGGGCCTTCATGGTCAGATCGTCGGAAATCAGCACGCCGTCGAAGCCGATCTGGCTGCGGATCACCTCGGCGATCACCTTGGGCGACAGCGTGGCCGGCAAGGCGGCATCCAGCGCGGTATAAACGATATGCGCCGTCATCGCCCAGGGAGCATCCCGCAAGGCAACGTAGGGCGCGAAGTCACTGCGTTCCAGCGTGGCGCGGTCGGTATCCACCACCGGCAGGTCCAGGTGGCTGTCGGTATGCGAGCGGCCATGGCCGGGAATGTGCTTGATCACCGGCAGCACGCCGGCATCGCTCAGGCCCCGCATCACGGCACGCGAAATGGCGATCACGGTTTCTGCGTCGCGGCCATAGGCACGGTCGCCGATCACGTCGTGAGCGCCTTCCACGGGTAAGTCGGCCACCGGCGCGCAATCCACGTCGATGCCAAGGGCCGCCAGTTCGGCGCCGATGGCGCGGTAATTCAGATAGGCCGCCTCCTCGCCCGCCTGGCGGTCGCGGCGGTACAGCTGGCCGAACACCACCCCGGCCGGAAACTTCGGCCAGTGCGGCGGCTTCAGCCGTGCCACGCGGCCGCCTTCCTGGTCGATCAGCACGGGCGCCAGCGGATTGCCGACCACACCCCGGAAATCGGCGATCAGTGCCCGCACCTGTGCCGGGTTGTCGATGTTGCGCGCGAACAGGATCAGGCCCAGCGGCTTGCGCACGCCGAACAGCACGCGCTCCTCCGCCGTCAGCTGCTGCCCGGCGCAGCCCACCACGACGGGCGCATAGGCCGCCCAGTCGATATGGGACAGGTCAGCGGCCGACAACGATGCAGCCCTGGTTCTTTGCCGCCAGCTGCTGGCAGACATTCTGCGCCGCGGCGCGGTCCTTTAGCGGCCCGGCCTGCAGGCGCACGAAAGTGCCCTTGCCGGCGATGTCCACCCGTTCATACGACGGCGTCAGGCCACCGAGGATGTCGGGGAATTTCTTCTGCAGCTGGTTCCACGTCGACGTTGCCGCCGCCTGGTCCTTCAGCGAGGCAAGCTGGACCTTGGCGCTGCCGCCCGGCGTGGCGGTCACGCTGGGGGCAGCCGCCGGAGCCGTTGCCGTCTGCGCCGGCGCGCGTGTGGCCGGCGTCGCGGCGGGCTTCTCTTCGGCCTTCGGCGCCACCGGCTGCGAAGGCGCCGGCGTCGTCACGGCCGACGGGCTCGGCGCGTCGGTACGGTTCGGCAGGCCAGTGGGCGCGCTCGGCGACTGGCCGGGCACGGTGGCCGGCGCCGGACGGTTCGGCACGGTCACGGCATTGGTCTGCGCGCCGGGCTGCGTCGGGGCGGCGCTGGGCCGCTCCGGCGGCGGCAACAACTTCTCGGTGCCGGGCGTCGCCGCCTGCTGGTTGCCGCCCAGGCGCTCGTAGATCTGCTTGTCCTGGTTCGGCACCTGCATGCCGCCGGGATTCTCCGGTGCGACCTTCGCGGGGCTTTGATCGGCACGGATCAGCGGCGGCGCGCCCGACGCGCCGCGCTTCACGCCCTGGTCATAGGCGAACCAGATGCCGATGCCGAACGCCGCCACGGCACCCAGCGCGATGGCCGCGGTGATGATCTTCTTCGGGCTGGCCGGAGCCTGGTCCGGCTCGCTCAGGACGGGACGCGAGCCCCGGTCGCTGCGCAGGTCGCTCATACTCTCACCTCATCTCTTCGACAGGCGTCACGCCCATCACCGACAATCCCGACGCGATCACCAGGGCCACGGCACGCAGCATGGCCAGCCGCGCCCGCGTCAGGGGCAGGTCTTCGGGAATCAGAAAACGCACGCTGGTATCGTCGCGGCCCACATTCCACAGGCCATGGAAGGCGGCCGCCACATCCTGCAGGTAAAACGCCACACGATGCGGCTCGTGCGCCTCGGCAGCGGATTCCACCAGCCGCGGCCAGCCGGCCAGCAGCTTGACCAGCGCCAGTTCGGACGGATGCGACAGTTTCGTCATGTCGGCCTGCGCCAGCGCGCCATCCTCGGTGTCGATATCCGGCACTTCCGACACCGCATTGCGCAGCACCGAACAGATGCGCGCATGGGCATACTGCACATAGAAAACCGGATTGTCCTTCGACTGTTCGGTCACTTTCTTGAAGTCGAAATCCAGCTGCGCATCGTTTTTGCGCGTTAGCATGATGAAGCGCACGACATCCTTGCCCACTTCATCCACCACGTCGCGCAGGGTCACGAAAGTGCCGGCGCGCTTGGACATTTTCACCGGCTGGCCGCCATCCAGCAGGTTCACCATCTGCACCAGCTTGACGTCCAGTTCCGCCTCGCCGTTCGACATCGCCTTCACGGCGGCCTTCATGCGCTTCACATAGCCGCCATGGTCGGCGCCCCAGACGTCGATCATCTGCTTGAAGCCGCGCCGGTACTTGTCGTCGTGATAGGCGATGTCGGCGCCGAAATAGGTCCAGGACCCGTCCGACTTCTTCAGCGGACGGTCGGTCTCGTCGCCGAATTCGCTGGCCTTGAACAATTCCTGCGGCCGTGCCTCGTAATCGTCCGGCGTCTTGCCCTTGGGCGGTTCCAGCACGCCGGTATAGATCAGGCCGCGCTGCTTCAGGCGGTCGAAGGCGCCCTGCACCGCGCCGCTGTCATGCAGCGCCTTTTCCGAGGTGAACACGGCATGATGGATGCTCAGCGCCGCGAGGTCGTCGCGGATCATGTCCATCATCGCCTCGGTCGCTTCCTTGCGGAAAAGCTGCAGCCAGTCGGCATCCGGCGCGGCCTTGTATTTATCGCCGTATTTCTGTGCCAGCGCCGCGCCCAGCGGCTTGAGGTAGTCGCCCGGATACAGGCCCTCGGGGATCGTGATGCTTTCGCCCAAGGCCTCGCGGTAGCGCAGATGCGCCGAACGGGCCAGCACGTCCACCTGGGCGCCGGCATCGTTGATGTAGTATTCGCGTGCCACCTGGAAGCCGGCCTTGTCCAGCAGGGCCGCCAGCGCGTCGCCGAACACGGCGCCCCGGCAATGGCCCACATGCATCGGGCCGGTCGGATTGGCCGACACGTATTCCACGTTCACCGGCTCGCCCTGGCCGATATCGCTGTCGCCATAGGCCTTGCCGGCGCGCAGGATCACCGCCACCTGCTGCTGCCAGTGTTCGGGCTTGAGGCGCAGGTTGATGAAGCCCGGGCCGGCGATCTCGACGGCGGTGACGGCCGGATGGGCTTCCAGCAGGGGTTTCAGCTTCTCGGCCAGCGCGCGCGGCGCCATGCCGGCCGGCTTGCCCAGCACCATGGCCACGTTGGTCGCCAGGTCGCCATGGGCGGGATCGCGCGGCGGCTCGACCGCGATGGCAGACAGCGGCAGTTCTCCCGCCAGCACGCCCTGCTCGGACAGGCTGTGCACGGCGGCCATGATGGCGCGGCGGAAATCGGCGAAAACGTTCATTGCGGAAGGCTTTTCTGTAAATCCCAAAACGGGGCCAAAAATCGGGGCGGACACTACCGGCTGCCCCTTCCGGCCGCAACGCGCCCAAATAGCCGGCCCCAAGACTGCGCCAATGCCATAATACCGGGCGAAATTGACTTCCGCGCCCGGGTCCCTAAATTGCTCATGCAATGTGGCAAATTATTGGTAAACCGAGTGTAAACCTCCGATGAGCGACGCGACAGTCCAGACCGCCCCCCAGACGGCCCCTCTTCCGGCCGCAACGGCGGATTCCGTGGTGACCTTGAGCGCCTCGGCCGCCCGCCGCATCCGCAAGGTGGCCGAATCGGAGGGCAATCCGGCGCTGGCGCTGCGCATCAGCGTCTCGGGCGGCGGCTGCTCGGGTTTCCAGTACAGCTTCAGCCTCGACGATGCCCCCACCGCCGACGACATGGTGATCGAACGCGACGGTGCCCGCCTGCTGGTGGATACCGTGTCGCTGGATTACCTGCGCGGCTCGGAAGTCGATTTCGTGGAAGACCTTTCCGGCGCCGGCTTCCGCATCGCCAATCCGATGGCCCAGCAGAGCTGCGGCTGCGGCAATTCCTTCTCGGTCTGACATTTCCAGGCACGGCATAACCCTGCCGTCGAACGCGGCCCTGCTGGTGATCGACCTGCAGTTGGCCATCGACGCGCCCTATCACGCCGCCGAGGGCCCGCGGAACAACCCCGACGCTGAAGACAAGGTCGCCGCCCTGCTGGCGGCATGGCGCAAAACCAGCCGGCCGATCTTTCATGTCCGGCACGATTCCGTCCTGCCCGACTCCGCCTACCGGCCGGGCCAGCCCGGCAACGATTTCAAGCCCATCGTGACGCCTCTGGCCGGCGAAACCGTAATCCCCAAACGCACCAACAGCGCCTTCATCGGCACCGGGCTGGAAAACCAGTTGCGCCAGGCCGGGATCGACACCCTGGTCGTCGTCGGTGTCGTGACCAACAATTCGGTGGAGGCCACGGTCCGGATGGCCGGCAACCTCGGATTCCGCACGCTGCTGGCCGAGGATGGCTGCTTTGCCTTCGCGCGGCGGGACTGGCGCGGCGTGCTGCGCAGCGCCGAGGAGGTGCATGCCATGTCGCTGGCCAACCTCGATGGCGAATATTGCACCGTGGTGAAGACCGCCGACCTGCTGGACGCGGTCGCAAAAGCCTGACAATCGGCTAAGCTGCGGTCATGAGAATCGCCACCTGGAACGTCAATTCGATCAAGGCCCGTCTGGCCAACGCCACCGACTGGACGCGGACGGCCAAGCCCGACGTGCTGCTGCTGCAGGAAATCAAATGCCAGGACGCCGACTTTCCGCGCCTGGAATTCGAGAGTCTGGGGTATCAGGTCCATACCCATGGCCAGAAAAGCTATAACGGCGTCGCGCTGCTGAGCCTTACCAAACCCGACGCCGTGCGCATCCGCCTCGATGGCGAGGATGCCGACGAACAGGCGCGCTACATCGAGGCCGACATCGCCGGCATCACGATCTGCGGCCTCTACCTGCCCAACGGCAATCCGCGTCCGGGCGAAAAATACGACTACAAACTGCGCTGGATGGAGCGCCTGCGCCAGCGCGCCGCTGCTCTGCTGGCGGCCGAAACGCCCTTCCTGATGGCCGGTGATTTCAACATCTGCCCAACCGATGTGGACGTGTTCGATCCCATCGGCTTCGCCGAGGATGCGCTCTGTGCGCCCGACAGCCGCAAGGCCTGGCGCCGCCTGCTCAACCTGGGCCTGACGGAAGCCTGGCGCGCCCTGCATCCGCGCACGGTGGATTACAGCTTCTGGGATTACCAGGCCGGCTGCTGGCCGAAGAATAACGGCCTGCGCATCGACCATTTCCTGCTCTCGCCGCAACTGGCCGACCGGCTGGTGGCTTGCGAGATCGACCGCGAACCGCGCGGCCGCGAAAAAGCATCCGACCATACCCCGGTGATCTGCGAGATCGCGGCCTGACATGGCGACCCTGCCGCTGCCGTTGGTCATCGCCTATCTGCGCTTCACCGGGCGCACGCGCAAATTCCGTTCGGCCGAGAACCTGCATCGCGAGATCGCGAAGGAACGCCGCGGTTTCAGCCATGAACCGCCGGCCGCCATCGCGCGCGACTTCGCCATACAGCGCGACGATATCCTTGGCCGCCGCGTCTACACCCTGTCGCCCAGGGGCCACCGCTCGGCCGTGCGGCTCACGCACCTGCATGGCGGCGCCTATGTTTCGGGCCTGACCGCGCATCACTGGAAATTTCTTGCCGGCATCGCCGCCGCCACCGGCTGCAGCGTCACCATCCCGATCTATCCGCTGGCGCCGGAAGGCAACTGGCGCGAAGCCTTTCCCTTTGTCACCGAGGTTTATCGCCGGCTGGCGACCGAAACCGCGCCGGAGAACCTGGTGCTGTCGGGCGACAGTGCCGGTGGCGGGCTGGCGCTAGCGCTGGCGCAGACGCTGGCCGCGCAAAACCTGCCGCAACCGCGCGACATCGTGCTGATCTCGCCATGGCTGGAGGTCACCGCGCGCAATCCCGGCATTCCCGCCGTGCAGCCCTTCGATCCTTGGCTGGCAGTGCCCGGCGCGCTGGAAGCCGCCAGGCTTTGGGCCGCCGGCGACGATCCGTCAGATCCCCGCATCAGCCCGATCAACGGGCCGCTGCAGGGTCTGGGTCGCATCAGCCTGTTCATCGGCACGCGCGACATCCTGCTGCCCGATTGCCGCGAGTTGCGCGACCGCGCCGCGCGCGAAGGCGTGAATCTGCATTACGTGGAACAACCCGGCATGATTCACGTCTGGCCGCTGCTGCCGATCCGGCAGGCGAACGTCACCGCCGCCGAGATCGCCGCCATCGTCGCGGGCTAATCCGCCGCTTCGCTCGCGGGATCGTCGTGGGCCAGCACCACATCGAGGAAAGCCTGGCCGAAACGCTCCAGCTTGGCCTGACCGATGCCGTGGATGTCGCTCATGCGCCAGAGCGTGCGCGGGCGTTTCATGGCCAGTTCGATCAGTGTGCGGTCGGAGAAGATCACATAGGCCGGCTGCTGCAATTCGCTGGCATAACGCCGGCGCAGGTCTTTCAGCGCCGCCAGCAGCACCTGGTCAGGGCCTGACAGCGCGATTTCGGCCGCCGCCGACTTCGATTTCGCAGCATTGCGTTTGCCCGATTGCAGGCTTTCGCTGCGCAGCTCCACCCGCTGCTGGCCTTTCAGCACGGCGCGGCCGGCATCGGTGATGAACCAGCCGCCGAAGCCGGCGATATCCAGGTCGATCAGGCCGGCGCCATAGATCTGGCGCAGGATCGACCGCCAGGCATGGGCATCGCGATCCCTGCCCACGCCGAAGGTAGGCAGCCGGTCATGCTCGTGGCGCAGGATGGCATCCGTCGTGTTGCCCAGCAGAATCTGCACGATATGCTCGGTGCCGAAACGCTGGCCGGTGCGGGCGATGGCCGACATCGCCTTCTGCGCCTCTACCGTGCCATCGAAGCGCGCCACCCCGTCCTGGCACAGGTCGCAGTTGCCGCAGGGCTGGCTCTCCTCGCCGAAATAAGCCAGCAGCGTCTGCCGGCGACAGCGTGGGCTTTCACAGAGCGCAATCAGGGCGTTGAAACGCTGGCGTTCGATGCGCTTGCGCTCATCGGAGGTTTCGCCTTCCTCGATCTGGACCCGGCGCAGGCGCATGTCGTCCAGGCCATAGAGGGTGAGCGTCTCGGCCGGCAGGCCGTCGCGGCCGGCGCGGCCGATCTCCTGGTAATAGGCTTCCACGTTGCGCGGCAGGTCGGCATGGCAAACGTAACGCACATCGGGCTTGTCGATGCCCATACCGAAGGCAACCGTCGCCACCATCACCACGCCATCCTCGGCCAGGAATCGGTCCTGCGCGGCATCGCGGGCGCGCGGTTCCATGCCGGCATGATAGGCAATGGCGTCATGCCCCATGGCCTGCAAGCCGGCGGCCAGCTCCTCGGTGCGTTTGCGCGAGGCGCAATAGACGATGCCGCTCAGGCCCCGTCTGGCGGCGATGAAATCGCCGATCTGTTTCTTCGCGCTCGATTTCGGCTGCATCATCAGATGCAGGTTGGGGCGGTCGAAGCTGCGGATGAATTCGCGGGGCCGCCGCCCAGGCTCTGACCCGTCGCCGAACAGCTTGGCCACGATGTCGGCCCGCGTCGGCGCATCGGCGGTGGCGGTCAGCGCGATCGTCGGGATATGGCCAAGTTCGGCGCGAATGCCGCCCAGCGCCAGGTATTCCGGGCGGAAATCATGGCCCCATTGCGACACGCAATGGGCCTCGTCGATGGCCAGCAGAGACGCGCCGGCATTCCTGAGCAACGCCACGGTATCGTCGCGCACCAGCCGTTCGGGCGCGACATACAGCAGCCGCAGGCTGCCGTCGCGCAGGCCGCCCATCACGCGCTGGCGTTCGGCCTCGTCCATGGCCGAATTCAGGCTGCCGGCATTGATGCCGAAGCCCTGCAACTGCCGGACCTGGTCGCGCATCAGCGCGATCAGCGGCGAGACCACCACGGTCAGCCCGCCGCGCAGGATGGCGGGCAGCTGGTAGCACAGCGACTTGCCGCTGCCGGTCGGCATCACCGCCAGCACATCCTCGTCGGCCAGCAAGGCCTGCACGATTTCGGCCTGGCCGGCGCGGAAACGCTCGAAGCCGAATATCTTGTGCAAAGCGGCTTCGGCCGCAGCGAGGGAGGACGGATTTGTCACCGCTCAGAGCTACGCCCTGCCGCCGATTCGCGGCAAGGGGCCAGGTTAGGATTCCGTGGCCTGGATAGCGTCCACGCGGTCGGGATAAAAGGCCAGATGGCCGGCGATCTGGGTCATCGCCGGATAGGGCTGCTCGTAGCTCCACACCGCATTGGCCGACTGCTGGCCGCCGGCATCGAGCGTGTAATAGCTGGCATCGCCCTTATAGGGACAATGGGTGACGTGCTCGCTGCGGCGATAGAGCGCCATCGCGGCATCTTCGCGCGGAATGTAGAAGACCGGCGGATAGCTGGCCTCCTGCAGACGCAGCGCGCGCGTCGTCTCGGCCACCACCTGCCCGCTGAACGTCACCCGCACGCGGCCGGCAAAGGGCGTGATGGCGATCGGATGATCGGGGCCGGGCAGCTTCATCGTTTCAGCGCTTCGTCCTATTTCAGCAATTCATACGGCCCGCCCTGCTCCAGCGCGCGGTGATAGGCCGGACGGGCATGGATGCGGGCGAGGAAATCCTGGATCGGCTTGTATTCCGGCCGGTCGAGGCCGATGCGGCTGGCGGCCGCCTCCAGCGGGAAGCTCATCATGATGTCGGCGGCCGAAAAATCCCCGCCGGCGAACCAGCCGCCGCCTTTTTTCAGCGCATCGGCGCAGTATTCGAGATGGGTTTTCAGCTGCGGGTCGGTCACGGTCTGCTGCGCCTTGGCGGCGATCTTGCCCACCAGCGGCCGCAGCAAAGCCGGCACGCCCTTGGGCATGCGCAGGAACACGAGCTTCAGCAGCAGCAGCGGCATGGCCGAGCCTTCGGCGTAATGCAGCCAATAGGTATAGGCGCCGCGTGCCGCCGTGCTGCGCGGCGGCGACAGGCGATGCGCCGCGTCGTAGGTATCGAGCAGGTATTCGATGATCGCGCCCGTCTCGGCATAGACATGGCCGTTATCCTCGATCACTGGCGACTTGCCGAGCGGGTGCACCTTCTGCAATTCGGCCGGCGCGCGCATGGTGGCCGGGTCGCGCTCGTAGCGCTTCACCGTATAGGGCAGGCCCAGCTCCTCCAGCAGCCAGAGCACACGCTGGGACCGGGAATTGTTCAGGTGATGGACGGTGATCATGCGGGGAATCCCTGGGAGAAACGGGGCCGGGCTGGGTGGTCATCAGGGTAGACCATGACAGCGTAGCCGTCACTACCGCCGGGGGGAAGGGACATCCCGGCAACGCCCAGCATGAACGCAACGCCCGGTGTGAACGCAACATTCCGGCCCCGCTCCCTCCCGGGAGAGAGCCTTCAGGCCGCGCCGCGCGTCGTCTCGCTCACCAGCTTACCGTGCCGATACTGCCGCACGATGGTGTCGTCGGGTGGGTAATAGGCCGGCTGCAGCGGCGTCATCTGCGCCTGCACGCAGGTCCACAAGCCGCCATCGAGGAAGTAGGTATCGGTATAGGCGGTCATGCCGGTCACCTCCTGGCCGTCCCGGATACGCACGTATTTGGTCACCGAGCGCACCAGCGCGGTGTCGCCGAAGATGCTGATCTGCTCGTCGCGATAATCCCAGTAGACGATCACGTTCGGATCGAATCCCGTCGCCCAGTATTCGAGATACTCTTTCCGCCCCATCGGACGTCCGTCGGGCATGATGCAGACGAAGCGTTCGTGGATGATGGCGCTGTGTGCCTTCACGTCACAGGTGACGAAATTGTGGATGAACTTGGCATTCAGCGCGCGCAGCGCAGGCATCGGATTGTGGCGCATGGGACTTCCCCTGGTTGGCGATGCGCCACCCTGCCCCTTTCGACATCGCGCCGGCAATTACGCGCGATGTAAGCGTCTCAGTCGAACACCGAGCGCTGTGGATCGGCGGCCAGGCGCTGCGCCCATTGCGTCGTGGCATCGTCGGCGGGAAAGAAGAATTCGATCTTCACCTGCTGCAGTGTCACGTCGCGCGGCATGGCGAACTGCGTGAGCGTGACGAAAAAGGCGATCTCGTTCACGCCGACTTTCAGGCGCAGCACCGCCATCGGCCCCGCGCCGGCTTCCGCCGCCGCGTCTTCGGCACCGATCAGCTCGGGGATGCCCGGATAGGCCAGCAGGTCGGCGCGCAGCTTCGCCGCTGCCGCGTTCAGGCCCTGGTTGGCCTCGCGCTGCAGCATCTGCAGGAAGGATGCGATGAAATCCTCGCCGCCGATCATGAAGCGCCGCATGCCGCCGGGATGGCACAGCGAATGCAGCGCGTTGACGGCCAGTTCCTGCGGCATGTCGTAGAGCGGCCGCAGCGCGCCGAACAGCCGCGCGGCGGCGGTGTTGCGCAGCCGCACGCCCCAGCTTTCGTCCAGCACCAGGGCCGGATACGGCTCCTGATGCGCCAGCATGATGTCGAGCGCCTGGCGCGCCGGCGCCAGTTCGGGCGCACCGAGGTCGCGCGCGGCATACAGCGGCGCGAAGCCGGCGGCCACCAGCAGAGCATTCTGCTCGGCCAGCGGCAGGCCCAGCACACGCGCCAGCAGCACCACCATCTCGCGGCTGGGCGCCGAACGCCCGGTTTCGAGGAAACACAGATGCCGCGCCGAGATGCCGGCCTCGGTGGCGAGACCAAGCTGGCTCAGCCGGCGCAGGCCGCGCCAGTGCTTCAGCAGGCCGGGAAAACCGCCATGCATTCGGGACATGTCGTTCATGCCTGCACGCTAGGCCCGCGCGGTAAGCCCGGCAATGACCTGCGGGGTAAGCGCCGGCCCGGCCTTATGATCGGTAAAACCGATCATAAATACTAGAATAATCAATTTCCCCCTGAAACAGGCCGGGCGTAACGTGGTCGCCGTCCAGCCCGCTCCTCAGCCGGCCGGTGGGAAAACGAAGACAGGAGAGACGTCCATGACTGGCACCATGACTGGCAAATGCCCCGTAATGCACGGTGGGATCACGGCGGCAGGCACTACCGTCACCAACTGGTGGCCCAACGCGCTGAACCTCGACATCCTTCACCAGCACGACGCCAAGACCGATCCGCTCGGCCCCGACTTCGACTATCGCGAGGAGCTGCGCAAGCTGGACGTCGCCGCCCTGAAGGCTGATCTGAAGGCGCTGATGACCGACAGCCAGGACTGGTGGCCGGCCGACTGGGGCCATTACGGCGGCCTGATGATCCGCATGGCCTGGCATGCCGCAGGCTCGTATCGCATGGCCGACGGCCGCGGCGGCGGCGGCACCGGCAACCAGCGTTTCGCGCCGCTGAATTCCTGGCCCGACAACGCCAATCTCGACAAGGCGCGCCGCCTGCTCTGGCCGATCAAGAAGAAATACGGCAACCGCATCAGCTGGGCCGACCTGATCATCCTGGCCGGCACCA
>NZ_JBKBHT010000013.1:0-15318 GCF_046297595.1 Ferrovibrio sp. | reverse complement strand
GCCCAGACGCCATAACCGCGCCGCTCCCAGTGGTCGTTGAAATTGTGGATGTTGCTCTTGGCGCGTTCGGCGGCCTCGGCGCGCGGCAGGCCCCGGCCGGGCAGCATGTGGCGCATCACCGTATCGTCGGCATAAAAACGCGCCAGCGTTTCCCAGTCGCCGCCGGCAAAGCGCCGCAGCACCAGGCGCTCGGTTTCGATCCTCTGGCCGCTCATCGCTTGATCGCGCAGATGCGCTGCCGCATGGCGGGTTTGGGCAGGCTGTCCTCGCCCTGCTCGAAGGCGAGGATGTCGAGAGCATCGCGGCAGCGATCGAACAACTCGTTCTCGGCCAGCAGGAAATCCGGGCTTGAAGGTTTGCCGAAGCGGTCGTTGCCGCGCATGAAGGTTTCATACAGCAGCAGGCCGCCCGGCTGCAGCGCGGCGATGATCTGCGGAAACAGTGGCCGCCAGAGGTAATTGGTCACCACGATGGCGGCGAAGTGCCGACCGTCCAGCGGCCAGGGGGCGTTTTCGATGTCGGCCTGCAGCAGTTCGGCGCCGGCCGCATTCCGCAAATCCGCGACGCCGCTCAGGTCGCGGTCGAGGAACAGCGTGTTGTGCCCGGCCTGCAGGAACAGCCGGCCATGGCGCCCGCTGCCGCAGGCAAGGTCCAGTACGCAACCGGCATCGACTGCAACCAGAGGTGCGAACCGGAGGATCCAGGGCGAGGGCGGCGGACGGTCAGGCGCGGGTTGCCCCATCGCTTACCCCCTTGTTGCGCCTTTGTGACGGCACCATGTATAAACCACTGCCTCTTATGAAGGACTTGAGCCGAAGCCGAATCGACCGGTTGCCATGATCAAGTACGAACTCAAATGCCGCAAGGACCACGTCTTCGAGGCGTGGTTTTATGACAGCGCCACCTACGACAAGCAGGCGGCCGCCGGCAAGGTCGTGTGCCCGGTCTGCAATTCGCGCAAGGTGACCAAGGCGCCGATGGCCCCGCGCATCGGCAAGTCGAAGGGGGAAGTCGCCGCCGCCGAGGCCAAGGAAATGGCCGTGGCGATGAAGGCCCTGCGCGAGTTGCGCGACCATGTCGAGAAGAATGCCGATTACGTCGGCGACCAGTTCGCCGAGGAAGCGCGCAAGATCCATTACGGCGAGACCGACAAGCGCAACATCTACGGCGAAGCGACCAAGGAAGAAGCCAAGGAGCTGACCGAGGAAGGGATCGACGTGGCGATGATCCCCTGGGTCCCCAGAGGGGATGCGTGAAGGCGCTCAGGCGTCCTTCACCGCCACCATCATGTAATTCACATCGGTGTCGCCGCTGATGCGCCAGCGGTCGGCCAGCGGGTCGTAGCTCACGCCGGTCACATCCTGCATGGTCAGGCCGGCCTGGCGCAGGCCCTGGGCCAACTCGTGCGGCTGCACGAATTTCTTCCAGTCATGGGTGCCGCGCGGCAGCCAGCCGAGGATGTATTCCGCGCCCACGATGGCGAGCGCATAGGCCTTCAGCGTGCGGTTCAGCGTGGCGGCGATCAGCAGGCCGCCGGGTTTCACCATCTGGCCGCAACTGCTGAGGAAGCCGTTCAGGTCGGCCACGTGCTCGACCACTTCCAGCGTCAGCACCACGTCGAAGCGTTCGCCGGCGGCCGCCAGGGCCTCGGCGCTGGTGCAGCGGTAGTCGATGCCCAGGCCGGATTCGGCGGCATGGGCCCGGGCCACGCCGATATTGCGTTCCGCCGCGTCAGCCCCCAGCACGTCGGCGCCCAGCCGGGCCATCGGCTCGGCCACCAGGCCGCCGCCGCAGCCGATATCCAGCAGCCGCAGGCCGGAAAGCGGGGCGTCCACCGTGACGTCGCGGCCGAAATGGGCGGCGATCCGGTCGCGGATGAAACCCAGTCGCACGGGATTGAATTTGTGCAGGGGGCGAAACTTGCCCTGCGGGTCCCACCATTCGGCCGCCATGGCGGAAAAACGCTCGATTTCGGCGGGGTCGACGCTGGCGGCGGTCTGGCTCATGACTTCCCGGCAAAGGCTTGGTTGAAAACGGGTATTTTTCCCCCGGGTCGGCTTGCCTGGGGAGGGTCCCAAGAGTATTAAGTACCCGCCTTTAAACCGGCAAGTTCCGCCGGACAATTATCGACAACGGATCGGGAAACGGGATCGAGCGGCATGGCGCGCTTGGTGATGAAATTCGGCGGCACGTCGGTCGGCTCGGTCGACCGCATCAAGAATGTCGCGGCTAAGGTGAAGCGCGAGGTCGAGGCCGGCAACCAGGTTGCCGTGGTCGTCTCGGCGATGTCGGGCGAGACCAACCGCCTGGTGGACCTGTGCAAGCAGATCGACCCGGTGCACGACCAGCGCGAATACGACGCCGTGGTCGCCTCGGGCGAGCAGGTCACCACCGGCCTGCTTTCCATCGCCCTGCAGGCGCTGGGCGTCAAGGCGCGCTCGTGGCAGGGCTGGCAGGTGCCGATCCGCACCAACGACATGCATGGCAAGGCCCGCATCGAGGAGATTGACGGCTCGGCCATGCTGAAAGACATGGCCGACGGCGTGGTGCCGGTGGTGGCCGGCTTCCAGGGCGTCGGCCCGAACCAGCGCATCGCCACTCTGGGCCGCGGCGGCTCGGATACCTCGGCGGTGGCGCTGGCCGCCGCCCTGAAGGCCGACCGCTGCGACATCTATACCGACGTGGACGGTGTATACACCGCCGATCCGCGCATCGTGAAAAAGGCCCGCAAGCTGGATAAGATCACCTACGAGGAGATGCTGGAACTGGCCTCCCTCGGCGCCAAGGTGCTGCAGACCCGCTCGGTGGAAATGGCGATGAACCACCGGGTGCGGACCCAGGTTCTGTCGAGCTTTGCCGACCTTCCCGGCACGCTCGTAGTCGATGAGGATGAGATCGTGGAAAAGCAGATTGTTTCCGGCGTCACCTATTCGGCCGATGAGGCGAAAGTCACCCTGATCGGCGTGGCCGACCGCCCCGGCATCGCGGCCAACATTTTCGGCCCGCTGTCGGATGCCGGCATCAATGTCGACATGATCGTCCAGAACATCTCCGAGGACGGCAAGAAGACCGACCTGACCTTCACCATGGGTCGTGGCGATCTCGACCGTGCCGTGCAGATCCTGGAGAAGCAGAAGAGCAGCCTGGGCTGGGCCAAGCTGGTGCCGGACAAGAACGTCATCAAGGTTTCGGTCGTCGGCGTCGGCATGCGCAGCCATGCCGGCGTGGCGCATATCATGTTCAAGGCCCTGGCCGAGAAGAACATCAATATCCTCGCCATCACCACCTCCGAGATCAAGGTCAGCGTGCTGATCAGCGCCGATTACACCGAACTCGCGGTGCGCGCCCTGCACACGGCCTTTGGGCTGGATGCCGAATGAATGCGGGCCGCATGAACACGGAGGGCCGATGCGGGGAGGGCGCGCCACACCAGCCGCTCCGGTAATCGTTAGCGGAGGCCGGCTGTGATGCCGGGTCGGGCGCCGCCGCCCGGGCCGCGCGGCCTGCTGCGCCGTCTCCGCGAGGTGATGGCGGAAGCCGGCACCGTCGACGAACGCCTTGGCCGCGTCGTGCGCAACATCGCCGCCAACATGGTGGCGGAAGTCTGCTCGGTCTATCTGCTGCGCAACGACGAACTCGAACTCTACGCCACCGAGGGTCTGAATCCCGAAGCCGTGCACAAGACCCGGCTGAGGGTGGGCGAGGGTCTGGTCGGCGACATCGCCGCCAATGCCCGGCCGCTGA
The DNA here is from genome assembly GCF_046297595.1 of Ferrovibrio sp. Lineage (GTDB taxonomy): Bacteria > Pseudomonadota > Alphaproteobacteria > Ferrovibrionales > Ferrovibrionaceae > Ferrovibrio. The sequence goes on along the minus strand of NZ_JBKBHT010000013.1, from coordinate 11,574 downwards.
TGCTGGCCGATGCGCAGACCCATCCGCAATTCGCCTACAAGCCGGAAACCGGCGAAGAAATCTATCACTCGCTGCTCGGCGTGCCGATCCTGCGCGACAACCGTGTGATCGGCGTTCTGGTCGTGCAGAACCAGACCCGCCGGCAATATGCCGAGGAAGAGGTCGAGGCGCTCGAGACCATTGCCATGGTCATGGCCGAGATGGTGGCGTCGGGCCAGCTCAGCGGCGGCGAGGAGTTGGCCGCCGTCAGCCGCGCCTCCACCATGCCGTTCCGCGCCGATGGCCGGCTGCTGTCGGAAGGCCTGGCGATCGGCGTCGCCGTGCTGCATGAACCGCGCATCCATGTCGAAAAGACCATCGCCGACGACATTCCCTACGAGAAGGATCGGCTGGATGCTGCCGTCGCCTCGATGCGCGACCAGGTCAACCGGATGCTGGAAGCACCCGACAGTGACATCGTCGGCGAAAGCCGCGACGTGCTGGAAACCTACAAGATGTTCGCCCATGACACCGGCTGGCTGGCCAAGCTGCATCAGGCGGTGGACTCCGGCCTGACGGCCGAGGCCGCCGTGCTGCGTGTGCAGGGCGACACGCGCCACCGCATGCAGGCGATCACCGATCCCTATCTGCGCGAACGCCTGGCCGACCTGGACGATCTGGCCAACCGCCTGCTGCTGCACCTGGCCGGCAAACCCTACCATTCGGCGGCCGAGAACCTGCCCGACAACGCCATTCTGCTTGCGCGCAGCATGGGGCCGGCCGAGCTGCTGGATTACGACCGCCGCAAGCTGCAGGGCGTGGTGCTGGAGGAGGGCTCCAGCGTCAGCCATGTCGCCATCGTGGCGCGCGCGCTGTCCATCCCCGTGATCGGCGGCGTCGAGGGCGTGATCGCCAAGGTCGAGCCGGGCGATACCGTGGTGGTCGATGGCGACCATGCCCAGGTTTTTGTGCGGCCGGCGCCCGATGTGGTTTCTGCCTTCCATCAGGGCGTGTCGCTACGCAAGGCACGGCTGGCGAAATACGCCGCTCAGCGCGAGGATCCGCCGGTGACGCGCGACGGCCAGCGCATCGCCATGCTGGTGAATGCCGGCCTGCTGATCGACCTGGGTCATCTGGACGAGACCAATGCCGACGGCATCGGGCTGTATCGCACCGAACTGCAGTTCATGGTGCGGCCGACCATGCCCAAGGCCGAGGCGCAGACCGCGATCTACCGCCGCGTGATCGAACATGCCGGCGACCGGCCTGTGGTGTTCCGCACGTTGGACATCGGCGGCGACAAGGTGCTGCCCTACCTGGTGAAATATCCGGAAGAGAATCCGGCCATGGGCTGGCGCGCCATCCGTCTGGCGCTGGACCGCCCGGCTCTGCTGAAGGTGCAGCTGCGCGCCATGCTGGACGCGGCGGCGGGCCGAACCCTCCATCTGATGTTCCCGATGATCGCCGAAGTGGACGAATTCCGCCGCGCCCGCCGGCTGCTCGACCGCGAGGTGCAGCGTCTGGTCAGTCTGCGCAAGCCGGTGCCGCTGAAGATCGCAGTAGGCACGATGCTGGAAGTGCCGGCGCTGGCCTGGCAGCTGCCGGCCCTGCTGCCGCTGGTGGATTTCGTCTCGGTCGGTTCGAACGACCTGATGCAGTTCATGTTCGCCGCCGACCGCGGCAACCCGAAACTGGCCGACCGGTACGATCCCTTGAGCCCGGCGATGCTCAGCTTCCTGCACTGGGTGGTGCAGCAATGCCATGCCGCCGCCAAGCCGATCACCATGTGCGGCGAGATGGGCAGCCGGCCGCTGGAGGCCATGGCCCTGCTGGGGCTGGGCTTCCGCCGCCTCTCCATGCCGGCCAGCGCGGTCGGTCCGGTCAAGGAAATGCTGCGTAGCCTCGATGTTCTCCGTTTGGCTGATTTTATGTCTAAGCTCTATGCCTCGCCCGACCACAGCATACGCGCCCAGCTAGAAGAATTTGCCCGGGAAAACGGGGTAATTGTTTGAAATAGCTGGTCTTGCCGGTCATTTGACGTAATATGTCAAAGGCGAACAAGGGTAGGCAATCCAGGATGAATGCCCAATCCGGCGAACAGGCGGCTTCGGCTGCAACGGCCGTAGCGAATGGCTACGACGGTGTCGGCCATAGCCTGAAAGTGGTGCGTGAACGGCGGGGCCTCGCCCTGGCGGACGTATCCGCGCGTCTGCGCATCCGCCGCCCCTATCTTGAAGCCATCGAGGATGGGCGGTTCGGCGAATTGCCCGGCGCGGTCTATGTCAGCGGCTTCCTGCGCCAGTATGCCGAATTCCTCGGCCTCGATCCGGATCAGATCCTGAAGAGCTACCAGTCCGAAGCCGATGGCCAGGTCCAGCGCGTGGTGCTGAATTTCCCACTGCCGCGCCCGGAAGAGCGGACGCCGCGGCTGTGGCTCGTGGTTGGCGCGCTGGTCGTCGCCGGCATCGTCTATGTGCTGTGGTATCGCAACCAGGAAACTCTGCGCGTGGGGCAGGACCTGATCCAGGCCGTGCCGGCCCGACTGGCCGATCTGGTGCCCAGCCCGCAGCCGATTGCCCCGGCCGTGATTCCACCACCTGCAGCGCCGACGCCTGCGCCCGCAATGCCTGCGCCGGCGTCGCTGCCACCGGCTCCGGCTATCGTGGCTTCCGCGCCGGCCGCATCGCCGGCCACCGAACCGGCCCCGGCCCCGGCGCCCGCCGCGCCTCCTGCCACGCCGGCAACTGCCGCTTCTGCGCCGGCGGTTCCTGCGGCTGTGCCGCCGGTCGCATCCGCACCTGATCCTGCACCGGCTCCCGCGCTGAGCCCTGCCGTCGAAACGCCGGCGGCAGCCCCTGCGGCTCCCGCCGCGTCGCCGGCCCAGACTGCCGATGCCGCCCCGCCACCTGCGACCACACCGTCCGCCCCTGCCAGTTTCGGTGCGGCCGATGTCGGAAATAGCCGGATTCGCGTCGAAGCCACCGGCCCGGCCTGGATCCAGGTACGCGGCCCGAACAACGAACAGGTATTCACCCGCCTGCTGAATGCCGGCGAACGCTACGTGGTGCCAGATCGCGAGGGTTTGACCCTGTTGACCGGCAATGCCGGCGCCGTGCGTATCGTCGTCGATGGCCAGCCCCTGCCGCCCTTCGGGGCCGAGGGCGAGGTCAAGCGCGGCATTCCGCTTGATCCCGAACGGCTGAAAACCGGCGGCCAGGGCTAGGTTTTCCGTCTGCCGTTACCGTCCCGCTGGCTTGTCATCGCGGGGCAAAGACGCCATGTTACGCCGCATCCGGCCCGCCATGAGCGGGGCTAGGACTTCAGGCAGCAGCAATGAGCATCCGACCGTATCGCGATATCCAGCGCCGCAAATCGCGGCAGATTTTCGTCGGCAAGGTGCCGGTGGGCGGCGACGCGCCGATCACCGTGCAGACCATGACGAATACGCTGACCTCGGATGCGGCAGCCACGATCGAGCAGATCCGGCGCTGCGAGGAGGCGGGTGCCGATATCGTCCGCGTGTCCTGCCCCGACGAGGATTCGACCAGGGCGCTGAAGCAGATCGTACGCGCCGCCCGCGTGCCCATCGTGGCCGACATCCATTTCCATTACAAACGCGCCATCGAGGCAGCGGAGGCCGGCGCTGCCTGCCTGCGCATCAACCCGGGCAATATCGGCAGCGCCGAGCGCGTGCGCGAGGTGGTGAAGGCGGCCAAGGACCATGGCTGCTCGATGCGTATCGGCGTCAATGCCGGCTCGCTGGAAAAGCACCTGCTGGAGAAATACGGCGAACCCTGTCCGGAGGCGATGGTGGAAAGTGCGCTGGATCATGCGCGCATCCTGGAAGACCACGACTTCCGCGAATTCAAGATCAGCGTGAAGGCCTCTGACGTCTTCCTCGCCGTGGCCGCCTACCAGGGTCTGGCCGAGGCCTGCGATTATCCGTTGCATATCGGCATCACCGAGGCCGGCGGCCAACGCATCGGCACGGTGAAATCTTCCATCGGCCTTGGCATGCTGCTGTGGTCGGGCATCGGCGACACGCTGCGCGTCTCGCTGTCGGCGCCGCCGGAGGAAGAGGTTCGCGTCGGCTTCGATATCCTCAAGTCTATGAACCTGCGCCATCGCGGCGTGAACGTGATTTCCTGCCCGTCCTGCGCCCGCCAGCAGTTCGACGTGATCAAGACCGTCGAGGTACTGGAACAGCGCCTGGCCCATATCACCACGCCGATGACGCTCAGCGTGATCGGCTGCGTGGTGAACGGCCCGGGCGAGGCGCGCGAGACCGATATCGGCTTTACCGGCGGCGGCAAGGGCTCGCACCAGGTCTACCTCGCCGGCCAGCCAGCGCACCGGCTGCAGAACGAGGATATCGTCGCGCATCTGGTCAGCCTGGTCGAAGCCAAGGCGCGCGAGATCGAAGCCGCCCGGGCGACGGACAATCGGGCGACAGACAATCCTTCCGAAGCGGCCGACGCCGCTTCCTAGCTTCCACCTTTCAACGACGGAGACTCGCCGTGGCCCAGTTGCAGCCCGTGCGCGGCACGCATGACATTCTGCCCGACGATTATGCCCGGTTCCGCCATGTGGTGGATACCGCCCGGCAGGCCGCGCTTTTGTTCGGCTATCGCGAGATGGCGACTCCGATCTTCGAATTCACCGAAGTCTTCGCCCGTTCGATGGGCGAGACGTCGGATGTGGTGTCGAAGGAGATGTATTCCTTCACCGACAAGGGCGGCGAAGGGCTGACCCTGCGGCCGGAATACACCGCCGGCATCTGCCGTGCCTTCATCTCCAACGGCCTGCAGCAGCACGTGCCCTTCAAGGCTTTCGGCTGGGGCCCGATGTTCCGCTTCGAACGGCCGCAGAAGGGGCGCCAGCGCCAGTTCCACCAGATCGACGTGGAAGTGATCGGCGCCGCCGAACCGCAGGCCGATGTGGAAGTGATCTCGGTGGCGGCCGAAATCCTGCGTCGGCTCGGCATCCTCGACAAATGCGTGCTGGAGCTGAACACCCTGGGCGATCCGGAAAGCCGCGTGGGCTACCGCGAGGCGCTGGTGAAGTATTTCTCCGGCCATGTCGACAAGCTGTCGGAAGACAGCCGCAAGCGCCTGGAGAAGAATCCGCTGCGCATCCTCGATTCCAAGGACGAGGGGGATCGTAAACTGGTGGCCGATGCGCCGCTGATCCAGGAATACCTGACGCCTGCTGCGCACGATTTCTTCGCCGCCCTGCAGGATGGCCTCGGCGCTGCCGGTGTGCCGTTCAAGGTCAGTCCGCGTCTGGTGCGTGGCCTGGACTATTACACCCACACGGCGTTCGAGTTCACCACCGACATGCTGGGCGCCCAGGGCACCGTGCTGGCCGGGGGGCGTTATGACGGTCTGATCGAACAGCTTGGCGGCAAGCCGACGCCGGGCATCGGCTGGGCCGGCGGCATCGAACGTCTGGTGCTGCTGTCCGACCCGCAGCCGGCATCACCGCGCAGCGTGGCGATCATCCCCATCGGGGCCGCCGCCGAGGCCGAGGCCGCGAAACTGGCGGCCGAACTGCGCCGCGCCGATGTGGCGGTGGAACTGGCCTATGGCGGCAATGCCGGCAAGCGCTTCAAGCGCGCCGATAAGCTGGGCTGCTTTGCCGCCATCGTGATCGGTGACGATGAACTGACGCAGGGCGCAGTGAAGCTGAAGGACCTCAAGAGTGGCGAGGAAGTCACGCTGCCGCGCGATGGCCTGCTGGCGAAGCTGAAAGCCTGACGCCATGGATGTTGCGGGCCTGCCCGAGGCCAAGCTCGACAAGGTGATCGAGCGCTACGAGATGCTGCAGGCCCAGATGTCGGCCGGCGGCCTCGCCGCCGATGCCTTCGTCAGGCTGTCGAAGGAATATGCCGAGATCGAGCCGCTGGTGCAGGGCATCAACGATTGGCGCCGGCTGCGTCGCGAGGTGGCCGATCTGGCCGCCATGCGCGACGATCCGGCCTCCGACCCGGAAATGCGCAGCCTGGCCGAGGCCGAGTGGAAGCAGGCGCAGGCGGCTTTGCCCGAAGCCGAGCGCCGCGTGCTGATCATGCTGCTGCCCAAGGACGAAGCCGACGAGAAGAACGCCATTCTGGAAGTGCGCGCCGGCACCGGCGGCGACGAGGCCGCTTTGTTTGCGCGCGACCTGTTCGAGATGTATCGCGGCTATGCCGACAAGCATGGCTGGCGTTTTGAAGTGGAAAGCATTGCCGATACCGAACTCGGCGGTTTCCGTGAGGCGATTGCCACCATCACCGGCCGCAGCGTCTTCTCCCGGCTGAAATTCGAATCCGGCGTGCATCGTGTGCAGCGTGTGCCCGATACCGAAACCCAGGGCCGCATCCACACCTCGGCTGCCACGGTGGCGGTTTTGCCCGAAGCCGAGGATGTCGATATCGATATCAACGAGAACGACCTGCGCATCGACGTGTATCGTTCCTCGGGCGCCGGCGGCCAGCATGTGAACACAACCGACTCGGCAGTGCGCATCACTCATATCCCGAGCGGCATCGTGGTGGCGCAGCAGACCGAGCGGTCGCAGCACAAGAACAAGGCCAAGGCGATGAAACTGCTGCGCGCCAAGCTCTATGAGGCCGAGCGCGAGAAGCTGGCTTCGGCGCGGGCTGCCGACCGCAAGGGCCAGGTTGGCTCGGGCGACCGGTCGGAGCGCATCCGCACCTACAATTTCCCGCAGGGTCGCGTCACCGACCACCGCATCAACCTGACGCTCTACAAGATCGAGCAGGTGATGACCGGCGAGGCGCTCGATGAAGTGATCGAGGCGCTGATCGCCGAGGATCAGGCCAGTCGCCTGGCCGAGCTGAATGCCTGACATCGCCGGCCTGCTGCTCGATGCCACGCGGCGGCTCAAGCAGGCCGGCATTGAAGGTCCGCGCCGCGATGCTGTGCTTCTGCTGGCCGAGGCCGCCGGCCTGAGTCCTGACCGCGTGCGGCTGCAGCCCGAAACGATGCTGGCGCCGGATGTCGCGGCGCGGTTCGAAGCATTGGTGCAGCGCCGGCTGGATCGTGAACCGGTATCGCATATCCTCGGCCGTCGCGAATTCTGGGGGCTGGATTTTCATGTCAGCCGCGATGTGCTGGATCCACGGCCGGATTCCGAAACACTTGTCGCCGGCGTGCTGGCGATGGTCGTTGATCGCAATGCGCCGCTGCGGATCGTGGATTTTGGCACAGGCTCGGGCTGCCTGTTGCTCAGCCTGCTGCATGAACTGCCCAATGCGACCGGCCTTGGCGTCGATGCCTCGCCGGCCGCGCTGGCGGTGGGGCAAGGCAATGCCGAGCGTCTCGGTTTGGCCGGCCGCGCCGACTTCCGGCAGGGCGACTGGGGCGCAGGCATCGATGGGCCGTTCGACGTCCTGATCTCGAACCCGCCCTATATCGAAAGCGCCGTGGTGCCTGGACTGGCGCCTGAAGTGGCCCGGCACGAGCCCCATCTGGCGCTGGATGGCGGGCCGGACGGGCTGGCTGCCTATCGGCGGCTGATTCCCGATCTGGCGCGGCTGGCGCAGCCGGGCAGCCTCGCCGCGCTGGAAGTCGGCCTGGGGCAAGATGCCGCAGTTTCCGCTCTGCTGGCCGGTGCCGGATTTGCCGGTATTGCCGTATTGCCGGACCTTGCTGGGATCGGCCGGGTCGTGACCGGGCAAAAATCCCTGTAATTTCCCGGTAAAAAGGGGTTGGCAGCCGCAGCCGCCCCCCTTATCTTGAGATTCGGGATGACGCGGTCCCAAGGAAGCACGCCCAAGGCATTGATCAGGCTTTGATCAAAGGGGTGAGTTAGCCGGGGGCGGATAAGGCAGGCAGCGTCATCGCCTCTTCGACTGAAACCGGGTTTGGATCCGATCGAGAGGCCGACCGTATGGCGCGCGGATATTTGAACCACGCGATACGGTGCGCAATGAGCCTGATGCGCGATTTGCTGAAAACAAGCGAGATGAACCTGTGAACAACAAGAATCGTCAACGTGGTGGCCGGCCCCAGGGCCGTAGGCCGCATGGTGGTGGCGGCGGTGGCGGCGGCGGTGGCGGCGGGATGAATAATTCCCACCGCAATTTCGACTCCAATGGTCCCGACGTCAAAATCCGCGGCACGGCCAATACCATCTTCGAGCGCTACTGCCAGCTCGCCCGCGATGCCAATGCATCCGGCGACCGGATCGCGGCGGAGAATTACCTGCAGCATGCCGAGCATTATTACCGCATCATGCTGGCCCAGGGCGTGACGCCGCTGCAGCGTCAGCAGCAGGCTGGCCAGCAGGCGCCGCAGGCCCAGCAGAGCGGCAACCAGCCGCAGTCCCAGCCCGCGCAGGCCCCCGCCGCCGATGGCGAGCAGCCGAGCCTGGAAATGGAGCTCGAGGCGGCTCTCGATCCGAATGCCGAGGCACAGCCCGGCGAGCGCGACGAGGCGACAGCGGCCTGATCCTGTTGCTGCAACCCTCAGCGTAGAACGTAAAAGTAAAAAGGCCGCCGGAAATTCCGGCGGCCTTTTTAATCGGTCATGGGTCGATTGCTGCCGGTCAGTTGCCCGGCGGAGCATCCTGTTCGGCCATGGCCCAGAGCGCCTCGTCGGCAATGGTAAGGGCACGGATCGGCAGCGTCTCGGTTTCCGGCACCACCGGTGCCAGGGCGATATCGATCTCCAGTTCCTTGTCCAGCAGGCCGCGGTCGCCGCCCAGATGGCGTTCGAAGAAATCGACCGTGCGGGTGATGCTGTCTTCCTTGGCATCGCCGCGGAAGGTATGGCCCTGGCCCTTGTAGATTTTCACTTCGTGCTCGGCGCCGATCTCATCCAGCAGGCTGGCCAGTTCATAGGCGCGCCGCACCGGCACGGTGGCGTCGCGGTCTCCGTGCAGCACCAGGGTTGGCGGCATGCGGTGCACGCCACGGCGCTGCACCTCGGACGGCATCGCTCCCACCACGTTCACCACCGCCTGGATGCGCTGATCGCGGCTGCCCAGGCTGAGTGCGTGGAACCCGCCCAGCGACAGGCCGAACACGCCGATCCGCTCAGGATCGACATAGGCCTGCTTCTGCACGTAGGAGACGGCTTCGGCGATCACCCGCTCGCGTTCGTCATGCAGGGTCGGCGCTGCCTTGCTGACCTGCGGGATGCCATCGAAATAGTGGATCACGAAGGCATTGATGCCGCGCTCGGCCAGTGCCTTGGCCGGGGGGTAATACAGCGAGCCATCGCCCAGCCCACGCGCGCCATGCAGGATCAGCACGGCCGGCGCCCGGCCATCGGGACCCAGCAGATCGGTTTCGGCCTTCACTACATCAACCCGCACGCGGCGGCCATCGATATTGAAGCCATTGGTGTTTTCCGCTTCTGCGGCACGGCGTGCGCCTTCGGCGGATTTCTGGCGGCGCGGGGTGGCCTTGGCGGGTTTGGCATCCGGCTTCGGCGTCACGGCGGCCTTGGTGTTGCCGGCTCGCGGCTGGGCCTGCACGGCGACGGGAGCCATGGCGATACTGCCCAGGAACAGCGCAAGCGCGAAAATACGGCAGGCCCGCCGCAGGGCATGGCCCATCAGCGCCCCGGCATCCACCAGCAGCTTGGCGTCCAGCAGTGTCGTGGCTTTGCCACCGGCCATCGATCCCCCGTTAAGCCTCTGTTGAACCTTTTTGGCGGGTGCGGCCCGCCGAGCTGTTACGAGTTGTAACAAGTGCCCGAGGGGCTTGTCCACCCCTGATTCGCCGGAGGATTGTCCGGTTTTTCAATAAAATCATAGATTTGCTGTATTTTGCCCACCCGCTTGACGCTCCGGGGGTGTCTTTCTACCTTTAGCCACCGTACCGGAATCGCCCGTAGGCTTCGTTTGGCCGGGCCGGCCCGGTCCCTCCCCATCCCAACGAGGATTCCCGCATGTCCGCGCCCACCAAAGTTACCGATGCCTCCTTCGAGAGCGATGTCCTCAAGTCCTCCAATGCCGTGCTGGTCGACTTCTGGGCCGAATGGTGCGGTCCCTGCAAGCAGATCGCCCCGGCGCTGGACGAGATCGCCGGCGAGATGGCCGGCAAGCTGACCATTGCCAAGGTCAATATCGACGAGAACCCGATGACGCCATCGAAGTTCGGCGTGCGCGGCATCCCGACCCTGATCCTGTTCAAGGACGGCAAGCCGGTTTCCACCAAGGTCGGTTCGATGCCCAAGAGCCGCATCCTGGAGTGGATCAACTCCGCGATCTAAGCGTTTTCCGAGAGGATCCGGCCCGCCAGATAGAGCGAGCCGGTGATGACAACACGGGCCGGAGCAGATGCTGCTTCGGCCCGTATCGTTTCGGCGATCTGCCGCATCGCGGCTGGGGCACTTTCCGCCGGCGCGGCATCCAGGCCCACGCTGCGTGCCGCCACAGCGAGATCCTCGGCCGACAGCGAATTGATCTCGCCCGGAATGGCGATGCAGCGTGCACCGCGCATCAATGGCGCCAGCGGTCGCAGCAGGCCGGCGGCGTCCTTGGTGTTCAGCATGCCGGCCAGCAGCCAGGTTGGCTTCGACGGCAGGGTTTGCAGCGTTTCAGCCAGTGCCGCGCCGGCCATGGCGTTATGGGCGCCGTCCAGCCACAACTCGGTGCCCGGCGGCAGCAGGTCGAATAACTGGCCCTTGCTCAGACGCTGCATGCGCGCCGGCCAGTCCACCTGGCGCAGGCCGCGTGCGATGGCATCCGGCGGAATATCGAAACCGGCTAGATTCCGCGCGCAGGTCACGGCCGTTCCGGCATTGATGATCTGGTGCGCGCCCAGCAGGGCGGGGCGGGGCAGGTCGAGTTCCTGATCCCCCTGCCGCCACAATATGCCGTTTGCGGTTTCGCGGATGTCCCATTCAAGGCCGTGACGGATCAGTTCTGTCTTGCAGGCCGCCGCCTGCCCCGCGATCACGGGCATCGCCTCATCAGGCTGCGGCCCTACCACGCAGGGCACGCCGGGCTTGATGATGCCGGCCTTGGCTGTAGCGATCTTTGCGATGGTGTCGCCCAGGAAGGCGACATGGTCGATACTGATCGGCGTGATGGCGGTGAGGCGCGGCTGCGGGATCACGTTGGTTGTGTCGGCGATGCCGCCCAGGCCGGTTTCCAGCAGCACCAGGTCGGCCGGAATTTCCGCAAACGCCAGGTACGCAGCCGCCGTGGTGATCTCGAAAAAGGTGATCGGCTGGCCGGCATTGACGCGTTCGCAGCGCTCCAGCAGGGCAATCAGTTTTTCATCGTCGATCAATGTGCCGGCTAAACGGATGCGCTCGTTGAAGCGCACCAGATGTGGCGAGGTATAGGCATGCACGCGATAACCGGCAGCCTCGGCCATGGCGCGCAGGAAGGCGGTGGTTGAACCCTTGCCCTTGCTGCCGGCCACATGGAAGACCGGCGCCAGGGCGAGATGCGGATCGCCCAGCTTTGTCAGCAGGGCGCGGATGCGCTCCAGCGAAAGGTCGATCGCCTTGGGATGCAGCGCCATCAGGCGCTGCAGAATGGAATCCAGTTCAGCGGCTGCGGGGCGCGGGGGCGCCATGGGGAATCTCACCGGTCGGCGGGATTTCCAGGCCCGGACGCGGCAGCGACACCACA
>NZ_JBKBHT010000012.1:0-19160 GCF_046297595.1 Ferrovibrio sp. | reverse complement strand
CCATCTTGGCGGCGACCTTTTCGGCCTCGCCCTTCTTGGCCAGGTTCTGCGCCTCAAGCTGGGCGCGTTGCGTCTCGAAGACCTTCTTGTTGGCCTCGGTGGCCCGCAGCGCCTTCTTGCGCGGCAGCAGGAAATTACGGGCGTACCCGTCCTTCACCTTCACCACTTCGCCCATCTGGCCGAGCTTCTCGACGCGTTCGAGCAGAATCACTTCCATTAGTCGTTCTCCCGGCTGGCTCCGGCCCCGGCGAAACGCCGGCGGAAACCCGCCCATTCTTCGATGAAACCCAGGATGACCACCAGTACACCGACCAGTGCGCCAGCCACCACCAAAGCCGCATAAAAGGCGGCCAAAATCAGACCCGGCACGGCAGCTTTCGCCGCCAGGCCATGCACCACCGCCAACCCCTGCAGAAAGAAGGGGAAGGCCAGGATCGCCGCCACCGTGGCGCCGATGAAACCGGCATCGCCCGGCAGGACGAGGCCGGCGACGATCGCCGCCGCCAGCCCGAAGGCCAGCAGGCGCGGCAGCACCAGCAACCGGTAACGCGGGGTCGGGCGACGGTTCTGCTTGAGCATCCGTGCCAGGCCCTGCGCCAGGGTGCCGTTGATCGTCATCATCACCAGCCAGCTGAAGCCGAACACCGCCGGCATCATCGTGGCCAGGTTCTTCGCCACCGCCGCCATGTCGCTGCCCTGCTGGGCAGTTTCATTATGCGGCATCGCAGCCAGGAACTGTTCTAGCACCGGCTGCAGCATGGCGGGCATGCCGCCCTCGCGATCCGCCGTCAGCAGCAGCGCAAGGGCAAACAGCCCCAGCGCCCAGCCGACCAGCCAGACCACAAGCTGGCCCGCCGGATACCATTCCAGCTCGCCATGCACTTCGGCATTGGCCGAGGCTTCCGTGGCCGGACGCGCCAGCAGCGCCTGCCGCACCACCAGCACGGCCGGGGCCGCGAAGGTGACGAGGTAGATGCCGCCCGACAGCAGGCCGTTCAGCGCGCTGATCAGCGTGCCGACGGCACCGGCGATCACCACGGCGGGAAAGCCGTGGGTCAGGCCGGCCAGAAACAGCGGCAGCGGCGCCAGATAGCCGAGCATGATGCCGAGCGGACCGCTTGCGGCGGTCAGCACCAGCACCGCGCTCGCTCCACCGGCGAGGCTACCGAGTATCAGGCTGCGCATCATGGTCGCGGGTCCGTTACCGGCTCCCTTGCAGGAACCGGAGGTGGCTCACTTGATGACGAACGGCAGCAGGGCCAGGTTGCGGGCGCGCTTGATGGCCTGGGCCAGTTCGCGCTGCTTCTTGGCAGACACTGCGGTGATGCGCGACGGCACGATCTTGCCGCGCTCGGAAATGAAGCGCGACAGCAGCTTCACGTCCTTGTAGTCGATCTTCGGCGCATTCGCGCCCGAGAACGGACAGGTCTTGCGACGGCGGAAGAAGGGACGACGGGCGCCGCCGGCGCCGCCACGGCCGCCAGCGGCGGGCTTGGTACCAGTGCTCGACATTATGCGCTCTCCGGGGCAGCAGAGGATTCTTCACGTTCGAAACGCGGACGACGTTCGCCGCGATCACCACGATCACCGCGGTCACCGCCGAAGCCGCCACGGCCGCCGCCGAAGCCGCGATCGCCGAAGCCACGCTCCGGACGGTCGCCGCGCTCGCCGCGATCCTTGTTGAGCAGCATGGCCGACTGGCCTTCTTCCAGCTTCTCGACGCGGATGGTCAGGTAGCGCAGGATGTCTTCATGAATGCGCATGTTGCGCTCCAGCTCGGCAACGGCGTTGCCCGAGGCCTGGATGTTCATGAGCACATAGTGCCCCTTCTTGTTCTTCTTGATGCGGTAGGCGAGGTTGCGCAGGCCCCACTGCTCGGTCTTGGTGACCTCGCCGCCCTGGCCCTTGATGATTTCGCTGAATTGCGCGACCAGCGCCTCGACCTGAGCGGTCGAGATGTCCTGGCGCGCGATGAATACGTTCTCGTAGAACGCCATCGGCAGCTCTCCTTCTGGCTTTAGCGGCCCGGCGGCGGCGCACCATGCGACGACGGATCGGACCTGGCCGGACCCGGTATGAGTCCAGCAAGGAGCTATGTGAGGGCGCGGACTATAGCGATTTTCCCCCCATTGGCAATATGGGCCAGTGGGGCGGCGCCATTACCTTGAAGCCGCGCCATCGTTCCATATATGTTCTTAGTGCCCGGCGGCAAGGGGCAGGAGGGCACAATCCGGCAAAATTTCTCAAAACACTCTGATTTCGCCTGGAAATCTCGGATTTTGACGGAAAACGCGCGGAAATGACTGGAAAGCGGAGGAAATGGCAAAACCTGACTCAAAATGACGCAAAACACTCGATTTGATATCATTGATATCAATGATATCATTTATTAACGAATAGGGAGGCGGCCGTGGCCAGTATCGTGATCCGCAATATCGACGACGACCTCAAGGCCCGCCTGCGCCGGCGGGCCGGCCGGCATGGCCGTTCGATGGAGGAGGAACTGCGCGAGATCCTGCGCAGCGCCCTGGCCAGCGAAAGCCTGGGCGGGCGGGAATTCGTCAATGCGATCCGGGAGCGGCTGGAACCCTTCGGCTATGTCGAACTCGACCTGCCGCCCCGTACTGACATGGGCCGCGAACCGCCATCCTTCGATTGATGCGCGATCGATGGATGGGGGACTGTCATGCTGATCCTTGATACCAACGTGGTGTCGGAACTGATGCGGCCCGAACCCGATATGGCTGTCTGGGTCTGGATGTCGCGTCAGGCGCCGGCGTCGCTGCACACCACCAGCATCACGTTCGCCGAAATCCTGTATGGCCTGACCCTGCTGCCCGAAAGCCGGCGCCGGCAGGGCCTGCTGGTTGCCGTTGGCAGGATTTTCGCCGAACAGTTCCAGGGCCGCATCCTGTCCTTTGACGAGAATGCCGCGCCGGACTATGCCGCGCTGATGGCCGAGCGGCGACGGATCGGCCGGCCGATGGCGTTGCTGGATGCGCAGATCGCCGCCATCGCGCGCCGGCAGAAGGCCATTGTGGCAACGCGTAACGTGAAGGATTTCGAGGATTGTGGGATCGGCGTGGTGAATCCGTGGGAGCTGTGACTCGAACCGCCTATCTGGCCGCCGAGGGTTTCGAGGCGCAGTTGCGCGAGGAACTCGGTGCGCGCGTCACGGCCGAGCATGAGCGGCTATTCCTGGCGGAAGGCGAGGGGGCATCTGCATGGGCGGCGAACACCTGGTTCGACGTGCAGGAGGTTGCCATCGAGTCCATTGGTGACGCGGCGGCGAAACTCAAAAGCATCCAGCGCAACTGGACGCCATATGCGCCGCTGCATCACCGCCGCGCCAAGCTGATTGTCGAAAAGCTGCCGCATGTCTCGGCCAAACCGCTCAGTTTCGGCGCGCCGCTCCCGACCGCGCCGCTGGGCAGTTTCACGCTGCTGGCACCGGATCGCCTGCTTTATGCCGCGCGCTGTTCTTCGCCGTTGCCGAATGGCGAGTTCGTTTTCATTGAGGATCGCGAGGGGCCGCCCAGCCGCGCCTATCTGAAACTCTGGGAAGGCCTGACGCGGCATCGTCTGGAATTCGGCTCCCAGTTGCCGAAGGCAGGCGATATCTGCCTCGATCTCGGCGCGTCGCCCGGCGGCTGGACCTGGGTGCTGGGGTCGCTTGGTGCCGATGTCACGGCCATCGACAAGGCGCCGCTGGCGCCTAATGTGGCGGCGATGCCCAATGTGCGCTGGCAGCAGGGCAGCGCCTTTGCGCTGGAGCCGAAGGAATTCCCGCGCGTCGACTGGCTGTGTTCCGATGTGATCTGCTATCCGGCGCGGCTGCTGAAACTGGTGCGGCGATGGCTGGAGTCAGGCGGCGTGATGAACGCGGTCTGCACTCTGAAATTCCAGGGCGAAACGGATTTCGAAACGGCGCGCGCCTTCGCCGCCATTCCCGGCAGCCGGCTTCTGCATCTGCACCACAACAAGCATGAACTGACCTGGCTGTGGCGCCGGCCGGCAGGATGAATGGTCAGGCGCGTGGCTTCTGGGTGATCACACCGTACCAGCCCAGGCCATCGTAGGTTTCGTAGCCGATGGTATGGGCGAAGGCGATCAGCGATCCGTCGTCGCTGTAGTAATAGCCGCGGTCCTTGTCGCCGGTGTTCAGCGGAAAGGTCTGGTACAAGCCCTGATTGTCGGACGAAGCGATGATGCGGCGTTTGGCATCCAGCAGCAGCACGCGCGAACGCTGCCATTCTTCCGGGCTCAAGCTCGGCTCGTCCTTCACGATGCTCATGCCCTGCTTGTCCCAGTCGAACACCACGCCCAGCACGCCCAGCGGCTCGCCATGGATCTGGCCGCCACTGCGCACGGCGGCGGCATAGATCGCCACGGCCTTGTTGTCGTGGCTGGGGCTCTGGCTGATGTCGTCGACGATATAATCGTCGCCGCTGGCCGACTGCATGGCGCCCTGGAACCAGCGCGTTTGCGCCACCGAGGCCCTGGCTACGCGCGGGAACAGCTTGGGGTTCGAGGTCGCCACGACACGGCCGCGCGCATCCGCCAGCACGAGGTTGAGATAGACGGTGTAGAAGCGGTTGATCATCACCAGCCGTTCGCCGGCGCGGGCAAACAGCTCGTCCGATGGTTCGGCCAGGGCCTGCCACATGGCATCGTCGGTGGCCCACCAGCGGCAGTCGCAAGTGCGTTCATACAGGTTGCGCACGATCAGCTGCACCATGGTCTGCGCCATGTCGGTCAGGCGCGGACCTTCCAGATCCTTCACGATCTGGTCGACGATCTCTTCCGCCGCGCGTTTGGATTCCGTGATGCGTTTCATCACCACTTCGCGGAAGCGCTTGGAATTTTGCGAGGCCTGGTTGGCCAGCGACTTCACTTCCTGTGCCACCACGGCAAAGCTGCGTCCGACTTCGCCCGCGCGCGCCGCCTCGATCGAGGCGTTCAGCGACAGCAGGGTGGTCTGGAAGGCGATCTCTTCGTTATTGGCACCGAATTGCTGTACATCCTGTTCGATGCCATCGATGAGCTGATGCACCTGCAGGTGATGCGTCTGTGTGGTCATTGTTTTTGCACTCTTGCTTATGGCGAGACGCGGTCATAAATGCAGGATGTATGCCGACGAGTTTTACGCGAAGGTCTGGATGCGTGCGCAATTTTCGTGGGTGCTACATGCGAATTGTAAGCAGAAAACGGACACATAATCACATTATCTTCCGTATATGATCGAAGGTGTCCGATGGTATTGGCCGTAATTTCGGCATGCATTCAGGTCAATTGATGAAAAAACAGGCTGGAAGGTTTGATTGCCATGCAGATACGCCAGGAACGGGACGCTTTCGGCACAGTGGACGTACCCGCCGACAAATACTGGGGCGCGCAGACGCAAAGGGCGCTTAGCCTGTTCCGCATCGGCGGCGAAAAGCTGCCGCCGGCACTGGTGCGCGCCATCGGCCTGCAGAAACTCGCCGCCATCCGCGCCAATGCCAGATTGGGCGAAGTGCCGACCGATCTTGCCACCGCCATCGAAAAGGCCGCGCGCGAGGTATGGGCCGGCCAGTTCGACGATCATTTCCCGCTGCCGGTGTGGCAGATCGGCTCCGGCACCGCCACCAACATGAACGCCAACGAGGTGATCGCCAACCGCGCCAATGAATTGCTGGGCCAGCCGCTCGGCACCAAGTCGCCGGTGCATCCCAACGATCACGTCAATCGCGGGCAGTCGTCGAACGACACCTTCCCGACGGTGATGCATATCGTCACCGTGCTGGAACTGAAGCAGCGCCTGATCCCGGCGCTCGAAGGTTTGCATGCGCAACTCGATGCCAAGGCGAAAGCCTGGGCCGATATTGTGAAGATCGCGCGCACGCATCTGCAGGACGCCACGCCCATGACATTGGGCCAGGGCTTCGGCGCCATGGCGCGACAGGTCGAGCTTGGCGTGGCGCGCATTCATGATAGTCTGCCGCGTCTTTACATGCTGGCGCAGGGCGGCACTGCGGTCGGCACCGGCCTCAACGCGAAGGCCGGTTTCGATTCTGCTTTTGCGCGCGAACTGGCTGATCTCACCGGCCTGCCATTCGCCGCCAATCCGAACAAGTTCGAGGGCATGGGCGGCCATGATGCGTTGGTGGAGGCCAGTGGCATGCTCAACACCATTGCCGTGTCGCTCGCCAAGATCGCCAACGACATCCGTTTCCTCGGCTCGGGCCCGCGTGCCGGCCTGGCCGAACTGGTGCTGCCGCATGACGGGCTGACCTCGTCGATCATGCCGGGTAAGCGCAATCCCACCCTGGCCGAGGCTTTGCTGCAGGTCTGCTACCAGGTCATGGGCAACCATGTTGCCGTCACCCATGCCGCTACCGCCGGCCATTTCGAGTTGAACGTGGCCAAGCCGGTGATCGTGCACAACATCCTGCAGTCGGTTGCCCTGCTGGCGGATGCGGCGATGGTGTTCGGCAGCGACATGGTGGCCGGCATTGAACCCAATACCGTCACGCTGCAGCGCAACGTGGAACATTCGATCATGCTGGCCACCGCGCTGAACCCGCATCTGGGTTACGACCGCGTGGCGCAGATCGTCAACAAGGCTTTCCGGGACGGCACCAGCCCCAAGCAGGCGGCCATCGAGCTGGGCTTCCTGACGGCGGAGGATTACGATCGCCTGGCCGATCCGCGCGGCATGCTGGGGCCAAGGCCTTAATGGTTGGATTATCGAATGTTAATCCCGCCGCACCAGCCCTGATTGTGCTAGATTGATGCCCAAGCCGCCCGGTCGAGGCGGCGTGAATGGGTGGGAGAGACGGGTATGGTGCTGTATGTCTTCGGCGCCATCGTGCTGCTCGGTGCGGGTACGGTGGGCTGGTATTACATCTACGACCGCTGGATCCAGCGCGATCATGCGATCCGCCGCAATTTTCCGATCTACGGCCGCTTTCGTTACATCATGGAGAATCTGGGCGAGTATTTCCGCCAGTACTGGTTCACCGCCGACTGGGAGGAACGCCCGTTCAACCGCCTGACCCGTGCCTGGGTCTACCGTTCGGCCAAGGGCGTGTCGAACTACGTGGCTTTCGGCTCCGAAGTCGATGCCCAGCAGCCCGGCCACATCTATTTCCTGCATTCCGCCTTTCCGGTGAATGACGAGGAAACCGAGGCCTATACCGGCAAGTGGATCGGCAAGGACATCGTCGGCAAACCCTACAAGCCGAAAAGTTTCTTCAACATCTCCGGGATGAGTTACGGCGCGCTGTCCTCGGCCGCAATCACCGCCCTGTCCGAAGGTGCCGCCATGGCCGGTATCTGGCTCGATACCGGCGAGGGTGCCCTGTCGCCCTACCACCTGAAGGGCGGTTGCGACATCTGCTTCCAGATCGGCACGGCGAAATATGGCGTGCGCGATGCCGAGGGAAATCTCGACGAGGCCAAGCTGCGCAAGGTCGCCGAAATCGAGCAGGTGCGCATGTTTTGCATCAAGCTTAGTCAGGGCGCCAAGCCCGGTCGCGGCGGCATACTGCCGGGCTCGAAGGTGACGCCGGAAATCGCTGCCATCCGCGGCATCGAGGAGGGCAAGGCCTCGATCTCGCCCAGCCGGCATCACGACATCACCGACATTCCCTCTCTGGTCGCCTTCATCAACCGGGTGCGCGGTGTGGTCGACAAACCGGTGGGCATCAAGATGGCTGTCGGCAATTACGACTTCCTCGACGAGTTCTTTGCCTATCTCCAGGACCGGCCCGACGAAGCACCGGATTTCATCCAGATCGACGGTGCCGAGGGCGGCACCGGCGCGGCGCCAGCGCCGCTGGCCGATTATGTCGGGCAATCCATCGTGCAGTCGCTGCCCCTCGTGGCCCAGCGATTGCGCGAATACGGCCTGCGTAACCGCATCCGCCTGATCGCCTCGGGCAAACTGCTCACGCCCGACAAGGTGGCCTGGGCGATCTGCATGGGTGCCGATTACGTGGTCTCGGCACGTGGCTTCATGTTTGCGCTGGGCTGCATCCAGGCGATGAAATGCAATACCGGCCATTGCCCGACGGGTGTGACGTCGAACGATCCGCGTTTCATGCGCGGGCTGGATCCAACCCGCAAGGCGGTGCGCGTGGCCAATTACGCAAAAGCCGTGCAGCATGACGTGGAGGCCATCGCCCATGCCTGCGGCTGCAAGTCGGTGCGCGACCTGAAAGGCCAGCATGTCCGCGTCAATGGTGGCGATATCATCATGTAGAAGTCGGCAGCAGTGCGGCAACGCCGGCCGGATCGAGCTTCAGGCCTATGCCGCTCAGGCGCAACCGCCGCGCTTCGTGCAGCAACCAGAGTAAAGTGGCCGCTGCCTGGTCGTGACTCATGCCATCGGCGTGGATGTTGGAGATGCAGTTGCGTTCAGAATCGGCCCTGCCGACCTGTGGCGCCCAGGTGAGGTAAACGCCCAGGCTGTCGGCCACGCTCAGGCCGGGCCGCTCGCCGATCAGAACGGCCGCCGCTTTTGCATTCAGGCAGGTGGCGATGTGATCGCCCAGCGCCACCCGCGCCTGACTGGCCAATATGATCGGTGCGATGCGCCAGCCTGCCAGCCCCACCATGCAACGCTGCAACACCGGGACCGCATGCGTCATCACGGCACGTGCCGAGAGGCCGTCGGCGATCACGAAAGCGATGTCCCAGTCGCCGGCATGATCCTTCAGCATTGCGACCGAAGACTCGTCCAGCCGGCGGCCAAGATCGGGACGGCGCAGATAGGTGGCGCGATCCGGCGCCTGACTGTGCACCGCAAGGCAGGGCAGGGGGGTGAGGTGTTCGGCCAGCGCGGCGAAATCTGCAGCGCCATGCACGGCATCGCGGGCGCGGCCATGGGCGGCCTGGAATTCCAGCAATGCGGAAGTCGGCAATGCATCGCCGCTGCGACCCAGGCCGATGCGGGCCCGTGTGGTCTGGCGCCAGCGCACCCAGATATCCTTCGTCACGTCATTCATGATGACGTCAGGTCGGCCAGTCGACGCTGCACGGCTTGGTCTGGCGGCGGCAGGCGTCCCGTGGAATCCAGCATTCCCATGCGGCCAAGCCAAGCTTCGAACTCTGGAGCAGGACGAAGCTTGAGCAGATGGCGCAGGCCGAGCACGTCATGAAAAGACAGGCTCTGGTAATTCAGCATCACGTCGTCGGCGCCGGGCACCGCGATCAGGAAATTCACGCCCGCCGTGCCCAGCAAGGTCATCAGGCTATCCATGTCGTCCTGATCGGCTTCGGCATGGTTGGTGTAGCAGACATCAACACCCATCGGCAGGCCAAGCAGCTTGCCGCAGCAATGATCCTCCAGGCCGGCGCGGATGATCTGCTTGGCATCGAACAGGTATTCCGGTCCGATGAACCCGACCACGGTGTTGACCAGCAGCGGTTTGAACGCCCGCGCCACCGCATAGGCGCGCACTTCCAGCGTCTGCTGGTCCACGCCATGATGAGCATCGGCGGAAAGCGCGCTACCCTGGCCGGTCTCGAAATACATCACGTTGTCGCCCACGCTGCCGCGCTTCAGTGCCAGTGCGGCCTCGCGCGCCTCGCGCAGGATGGCGAGATCGACGCCGAAGCCTTTATTCGCTGCCTCTGTGCCGGCAATCGACTGGAACACCAAGTCAACCGGCGCGCCGCACTCGATCATCTGCAGCGTGGCCGTCACATGGGCCAGCACGCAGCTTTGCGTCGGGATATCGAAACGCTGGCGGATCGCCTCCAGCATTTCCAGCAGGCGGATGCCGTCGGGTACGCTGTCGCTGGCCGGATTGATGCCGATCACCGCATCGCCGATGCCGAACAGCAGGCCATCCAGCAGGGCGGCGGCGATGCCTTCCGGATCGTCGGTGGGATGATTGGGCTGCAACCGGCTGGCCAGACGACCCGGCTGGCCCAGCGTGTTGCGGAAGGCGGTGATCACGCGGCATTTCGCCGCCACCGCGATCAGGTCCTGGTTGCGCATCAGCTTGGATACGGCGGCAACCATTTCTGGCGTCAGGCCGGGCGCCAGGTTCGCCAATGTCGATGTATCAGCCTGATACGAGAGCAGCCAGTCGCGGAATTCGCCCACGGTAAGTGATGCGACCGGCGCAAAGGCAGTCGCGTCATGGCTGTCGATGATCAGGCGGGTAACCTCATCCTCTTCGTAAGGCAAGACGGCTTCATCGAGGAAGCGCCGCAATGGCAGGTCGGCGAGGGCCAGTTTCGCCGCGACGCGGCGCTCGTCGTTCTCGGCCGCGATACCCGCAAGCTGGTCGCCCGAGCGCAGGGGCGAGGCGCAGGCCAGCAGCGTCTTCAGGTCGGCGAAGACATGGCGGGTTCCGTTCAGGCTGGCAGCATAGGATGACATGGCGATCCTGAATTGGCAGCAAGAAGCATACCAGACCTGGCAGGCAGTTGCATGACGGAATGGTTTCCATGAAGCTGTTGCCATCAAATAGGAGGCAGGTATGGAACTCGGATTGAAGGGCAAGCGCGTTGTGGTGGCGGGTGGCAGTCGCGGCATCGGCCGCTCGATCGCACTGGCCTTTGCCGGCGAAGGCGCCGACGTATCGATCTGTGCCCGTTCGGAAGGCGCACTGCGCGAAACCGAGGCGGAACTCAAGAAGACTGGCGGCCGAGTACATGCTGCCACCTGTGACCTGGGTGATGGTGCGGCCGTACGCGGTTACGTCGAGGCTGCTGCCGCTGCATTGGGTGGCATCGATATCCTGGTCAACAACGCTTCCGGCTTCGGCCGCACCGATGACGAGGCCGGCTGGGCCGCTTCGATCAATGTCGACCTGATGGGCAGCGTGCGCGCCAGCCATACCGCCATCCCGCATCTGGAAAAGGCCGGCGGCGGCTGCATCCTGCATATTTCGTCGATCTCGGGTCTGGGCGCCAATGTGCGCACGCCGCCCTATGGCGCGGTGAAGGCCGCCCTGATCCAGTACACGCTCACCCAGGCCGCCGCGCTGGCGAAGCAGAATATCCGCGTGAACTGCATCGCGCCGGGCTCGATCGAGTTCCCCGGCGGCGTCTGGGACCAGGCCAAGGCCAATAATCCGAAGCTCTATAATGCCATCCTTGGCGGTATTCCCTTTGGTCGCATGGGCAGGCCGGAGGAAGTGGCCAATCTGGCGCTGTTCCTGTGTTCGGCTGCGGCGAACTGGATCACCGGCCAGACCGTGGCCGTGGATGGCGGGCAGAACCTGTAAGTCTCAGGCCACCTTCAGCGCCGGGTTGAGCGGCGCGAAGCATTCTGGCCCGTCTACCTTCACGCCGTTGACCACTGGCGTGACGCGGTAGCGCGCCATGCTCTCGGCCGGATAGGGCTGCATCAGACGCTGCAGGATCGAGGGCGGCGTGGCGGGATCGAGCCAGAGCGCAAAACCTTCGGGCGGCAGGATCACTGGCATGCGCTCATGCAGGGGGCTGAGATAGTCGTTGGCGGCAGTGGTGAGGATGGTGAAGCAGTCCTCGCCGCCATAGGCCGGCTCGCTCTGCCACAGGCCGGCAAAGGCGAACAGGCCGCCACCCTTCAGGCCGATCCGCCACGGCTGCTTCGTCTTTTGTCCTTCGATGGCCTGCCATTCGTAGAAACTGTCGGCCGGCACTAGGCAGCGGCGCTTGGCAAAAGCTTCCGCAAAGCTGGGTTTGCTGGCGGCGGTTTCGCTGCGGGCATTGATCAGCGGCGCATTGTTGGGTCCGGCGAAGCCCCAGCGCAGGGGCGCGAGTTCGCCTTTGCCAGGTGTGGGGCTGCGCAGCACAAAGCTTTTCTGTGTCGGCGCGATGTTCCAGCGCGGTGCCAGATTGGGACGCTGCATCAGTTCATAGGCCTCGAAAAACGAGGCCAGGTCGTCGAGCGATTTGGTCAGGCTGTATCGGCCGCACATGCAGCCTGCATAGCCGATCCGGCCCGAGTCGGGCTAGTCCGTCGCTGCCTCATATCCCAGCCAGAACAGGGAAGGCCGCCGGCCCGGGAAAATCGGCGCGACCAGCCTGGACATGAAGGAAAGGCCTCCATCGCCATTGGTGAATACGACCATGGCTTTCGCTGTTTTCCGAGAAGCCATCGTGAAAGTTTTGTAACCCTTCTGGTCGCCCCAGTGGAAAAAGAACAGGCTGGCGGTCTCCACTCCCCAGCCAAGGGTCCAGGCAACATCGTTGTCTGGCGAAGGTACGACGCTGTCGAGGCTGGTCAGTTGATCCTGTTGTACGTTTGCGCGAGGCGCCAGCCATGCTTCAAGTCGAGGGTATCGCAAGACGGCCTGCAGGAAGCGGGCATAATCATCCGCCGTCGTGTAAAGGGATCCTGCGGCATTGGCGCTTGTGACACGCTTTCCGGCAAAGCCATCCTCGAAACGGCGGCCAGTGGCCGTATGCGGTGCGGCATGATTCAGGCTGAACCGGTCCTGCCAGACAAAACTGGAGCGGGTCATTCCCAGTGGCTCGAATACCAGTCGGCGGGCGAATGCTTCCAGTGGTTCACCGCAGACATGCTCAACTGCCCTCTGCAGATATACATAACCCTCGCCGGAGTAGCTGAAACGTTCGCCGGGCGTGAAATAGGTTTTCAATGGATAGTCGTGGCTGCGCCAGTTCGGCAGGCCAGCGGTGTGGGACAGGATGTGGCGGGGGGTGATTGTCGCCGCGCGCGGATCATCCGTCAGATAGTTGGGGAGTAGATTTACCAGAGGCGCATCCAGCGACAGGATGCCTTTATCTGCCAGTTGCAGGATGATGAAAGCAAAGACCGGCTTGCTCAGCGAAGCCGCCTCGAAAACAGTGAACCGGTCGACCGGTTGTTCCGAAACGCAATCCCGCAGGCCATATACCGAGCAGGTCGGTGCTGCATCACCTGAAACCATTGCCATCGACAGGCCCGGTACATGATGCCTGGCCATCAGGTCTTCAATATTGCTCATGGTCTATGTATCAGCCCAGATGCGGCTTTGCCTCCGGCCGTGCCTTCAGAGCCGCACCTTCGCGGCTGAGGATTTTCGCCACGCGTTCGGGCGGAAAGCCGAGGTCGAGCAGGGCAGGGCCGGTATTGGCCACCTCGCGGTATTCCGCGATCAAACCGTCGCGCAGGGTGTAGATGCCCACGCCTTCGAACATCACGCGTTTACCCTGTGCCTCGGGCAGCAGGGATTTGTAGGAAAAAGTATAACGGGCATAGAGCGTCTTGCCGTCGCTGACCGGATCATGCAGGTGCCAGCAGAAATCCTCGGCCGTGCGATAGAACCAGTCATTCACCAGTTCGGCGATCCTCGCACGGCCGCGGAAGGCGCCGTAGAAGACGTCGTGATAGACGGCATCCTCGGTGAACAGTTGCGCAAAGGCCTCGCCGTCGCGTTTTTGCACGGCCTCGCTGAAAGCGCGCAACAGGGCTGCGGTATCCATCGTTTCCTCCTGCTTTTGCGGGATGGTAGGAGGAAACGACGGGCCCGTAAACTCAGCTGCTCTGACCCGGCTTGTAGTTCGGGAAGAACAACTGTTCGCCGCCGATCTTGTAGGCGGCGATGGCGTCCTGGCCTTCCTTCGAGGTGAGCCAGTCGATGAAGGCCTTGCCTTCGGTCACTTTCACATGGGCATGCTTGGCCGGGTTCACCAGCATCACGCCATACTGGTTGAACAGCTTCACGTCGCCCTCCACGGCGATCAGCAGGTCGCCACGGTTCTTGAAGTTGAGCCAGGTGCCGCGGTCGGTGAAGGCATAGGCGTTCATGGCGCTGGCGGTGTTCAGCGTCGGGCCCATGCCCGAACCGGTCTCGCGATACCAGCCTTCGCCCGCCGTCTTCACGTCGATGCCGGCTTCCTTCCAGATGCGCAGTTCGGCGGCATGGGTGCCCGAGCTGTCGCCGCGCGAGGCGAACGGCGCCTTGGCGGCGGCGATCTTCTTGTAGGCCTCCACCACGTTACGTGTGCCTTTCACCTTGGCCGGGTCGCTTTTCGGGCCGACGATGACGAAGTCGTTATACATCACCAGGCGGTGATCAACGCCGAAGCCGGCATCGACGAACTTCTTCTCGGCCACCGGGTCGTGCACGAAGACCACGTCGGCATCGCCCTTCTCGCCGGTCTTCAGCGCCTGGCCGGTGCCCTGCGCCACCACGCGCACCTCGATGCCGGTCTTCTTGGTGAAGATCGGTAGGATATGGCCGAACAGGCCGGACTGCTCGGTTGAGGTGGTGCTGGCCACCACGATGAAATTACCCTGTGCAAAGGCAAGGCTGCTGGTCAGGGCGAGGACTACGCCAGCCACCAGGCCGAGGAGATGTCTGCGCTTCATGGATGCCTCCGTTGTTTTTGTGTTGTTACCAGGTGAGATCGCCGTTGAGAAAAGCCTGCGCCGGCGCGCTGCGTGGCGCATTGAAGAATTCCGTGGCCGGCGTGCGTTCGGCGACGCGGCCGCGATGCAGGAAGATCACGTCGCCGGCCAACCTGCGCGCCTGACCCAGGTCATGGGTGGTCATCACGATCTTGGTGCCGGTGGCAGCGATGTCGGTGATGATGCTTTCCACCTGCCGTGTTGCATTGGGATCCAGC
The DNA here is from genome assembly GCF_046297595.1 of Ferrovibrio sp. GTDB lineage: Bacteria > Pseudomonadota > Alphaproteobacteria > Ferrovibrionales > Ferrovibrionaceae > Ferrovibrio. The sequence continues at coordinate 4,601 of NZ_JBKBHT010000012.1, read as the reverse complement.
GCGGCGGCGGGTTCATCCAGGAAGAGGATCTGCGGGCCCAACGCCCAGGCGCGGGCCAGTGCCAGACGCTGCTGCTCGCCGCCGGACAGCACACGGGCAGGGCGCTGGGCCAAAGCCGTGAGGCCGACGCGCTCCAGCGCTTCCATGGCGCGGGCGAAGCGCGTGCCGCCATTGAGGCCGCGCAGCTTGAGCGGGAACAGCACATTGGCCAGCACCGAACGACGCAGCAGCACCGGTTTCTGGAACACCATGGCCTGGCCGAAGCGCAGGGCTTCCGGATTCTGCGCCGCCAGTCCCTGCCAGATCACGCGGCCGGCGGTGGGCCGGATCAGGCCGTGGCAGAGCCGCAGCAGCAGGCTTTTACCGGCGCCATTCGGTCCCAGCACCAATGTCGGTGCGCCGGGATGGAAATCCAGGTCGATGCCATGGATCAACGGCTGGCCATTGATGGCATACTGCACGTTTTGAAGTACCAGCGGCAGAAGCATGGCGGGCGCATGCATGGCCTGCACCTCAGGCACCCTGGGCACGCCGCGCGGCGTTGCCCAGCGTGGTGGCGGCGGCATTGATGCTGACCGCAATCGCCAGCAGAACGATACCCAGCGCCATGGCCAGCGCGAGGTCACCGCGGCTGGTTTCCAGCGAGATCGCCGTCGTCATGGTGCGCGTCACGCCGGCGATGTTGCCGCCAACGATGATGATCGCGCCGACCTCGGCGATGGCGCGGCCGAAACCGGCCAGCACGGCGGTGCTCAGGCTGAAACGCCCATCCCAGAGCAGCGTGGCGATGGCGCCGAGCCGGGTGAGGCCCAGCGAACGGAGTTGTTCCTCGTATTCGCTCCACAGGTCAGCCACCACCTGGCGCGACAGCGCTGCGACAATGGGGGTGATCAATACCACCTGGGCCATCACCATGCCGGCGGCGGTGAACAGCCAACCGAAGGTGCCCAGAGGGCCGGAGCGCGAAAGGATGAGATAAACGACCAGGCCGACCACGACCGGCGGCAGGCCCATGCTCGCATTCAGCACCACGATGCAGGCATTGCGGCCGGGAAAACGGGCCAGCGCCAGGAAGGCGCCGAGCGGCAGGCCGATGATGCTGCCGATCACCACGGCCGAGAGGCTGACGCGCAGCGACAGGCCGATGATGCGCATCAGTTCGGCGTCGAACTGCCAGATCAGGCTGAGGGCGAGATGGAAGGCATCGCTGATCGTGTTCACGCCACCGACTTAGCGCAGGATTTCATGGCGGCAAAGCGCTAAGCGCTTATTTCCACAGGCAGTTTTGGCAACAAAAAATCTTGTCGCCAAAACTCAGCCGAACTTGGCCAGCCAGGGGAAGACTTCCAGCATGTAGTAGCTGAGCTGGCCGAGGCTGTTGGTGAAGATCAGGATGCCGGTGATCACCAGCAGGGCGCCGGCCACGATCTCGACCTTATGCAGATGGCGGCGGAATTTCTGCATGAAGCGCATGAAGGGCTTCACGGCCAGGGCGGCAAGCAGGAAAGGAATACCCAGGCCCAGCGCGTAGGTGGCCAGCAGGGATACGCCATAACCCAACTGGTCGCGGCTGGCGGCCACGGTCAGGATGGTGGCGAGGATCGGGCCGACGCACGGCGTCCAGCCGAAGGCGAAGGCCAGGCCGATCAGATAGGCGCCGACGATGTTGGTCGGCCGTTCGGTGGTGTTGATGCGGGCCTCGCGGTAGAGCAGCGGAATCTTCAGCAGGCCCATGTAATGCAGGCCGAAGATCACGATCACCGCGCCGGCGACCTTGCCGATGATGTCGATATTCTCGACGATCAGGCGGTTCAGCGCCGAGGCCGTGGCGCCCATGATGATGAAAACGGTGGAAAAACCGATCACGAAGGCCAGCGCCGAAACAAAGACGCGGCGGGTGAGGGCCGGATCGACGCCGTTTTCATTCACCAGCCGGTCCAGCGTGGTGCCGGCGACGAAACACAGATAGGCCGGCACCAGCGGTAGCACGCAGGGGCTGAGGAAACTCAGCAGGCCGGCGCCGGCGGCGGCGGCATAGGAAACATCAAGACCACCCATAACGGCATTCACTCCCGGCGGATCACTGCCGCCGGCGGGGATCAATCGCGCGCGAACAACGCGCGGACCGCCCCCGGCAGGCTGCCTTCCTCAAGATAGCGGACGCCCAGAACGCCGCCAATCACGATGCCGCCAAGTGCGACAAAGCTGCCCAGGGCCAGGGTGCCGATGCCGGTCAGGCCCTGACCGACGGTGCAGCCCAGGGCCGTGACGCCGCCAATGCCCATCAGCGTGCCACCCACCAGATGCGCAACAACGTCCTGCGCGTTGGCGAAGCTCTCGACGCGGAAGCTGCGATCCGCCTTGGCCATCAGGAAAGCGCCGAGGATCACGCCGCCTACGGTGCTGATGCCGAAATCCAGCGTCGCGCCGGTGAAGGTCATCAGATATTGCAGGGCATTGCCGATGGGCGCCACGAAGGTCATGGAGACCAGCGGCGCGGGCTCGAATTCATCTGCACCAAGGATGCCGGTAGCGGCCCAGCCGCCCGTAACGGTCAGGCCGATGACGATGGCGGCGACGATCAGCGCAGGCTGGCGGCGGAAGCGCGCATCCTTGAAGACCCACAGCAGCAGCGCGGCGGGGATGGCCAGCGCCAGGATCCAGCGCAGCAGCCCGGCATCGGCGCCGAAGGCGGCAAGCAGATCGGGCAGGGTCTGGCTGGCGAAGCCGCGGCTCTTCAGGTCGATCACTGACCAGCCTTCCAGCCACAGCCGTGCCGGACCGAACAGGCCGCGCAGGGTGGCGTAGCCGGCGATGCCGATCATCAGCACCACGAGCAGGGATTTCAGGTTGCCGGCACCCAGCCGCACCAGCGTGCGACTGCCGCAGCCGCCCGCCAGCACCATGCCGAAACCGAACAGCAGGCCGCCAATGGCGGCGCCCAGCCAGCCGAGGTTGGTCGTGGCATAGATCGAGGTGTTCAGATCGATCAACCCCGTCAGGTGCAGCAACTGGCTGCCCAGCATGGCGGTGGCAATCGCCAATGCCCAGGCACGTGCCCGGTTGCCGTCGCCCATCAGCACCATGTCGCTGATCGCGCCCATGGTGCAGAAGTTGCTCCGCTGCACGGCGGCGCCGAAGGCCAGACCCAGCACCAGGCCGGCAAGGTTGACGAGATAGGGCAGGGGAAGGGCACTCATGATGGGCTCGGGGATACGGTTGCAGGCTGCCAGGGCAGCAATTATGACGGGATGGCCGAGGATTATAGTATTTACATTGCAGAAGTGAAGTATTATATTAATAAACAAACATAGTTGTTAAATATGCAATCAAGCCTCCACGGGACCACGTCATGAGTCAGATGCTCGATGTCAAAGGCCTGAACTGCCCGCTGCCGGTCCTGCGCGCCAAGAAGGCCATGAAGACTGTGGCCAAGGGCGAGGTGCTGACGGTGGAGGCAACCGATCCCAATACCATGCGGGACATGGCGGCCCTTTGCGAGGCGGCTGGTTTCACCCTGCTGTCGGCGGAAGAGCAGAGTGGGGTCTTCGTGTTCCGCATCCAGCAGGCGGCTTGAAGTCACTTTGATCCTCGCGGCAGGTGTTGGCGCTGCATTGTGAATGCGCTAGCCTGCAAGCCTCGCGATTCAAGGTGTTTACGATGGCAAAGTTCACGGCCGACGACATTGTTCCGGGCCAGCGTTTCGAGCAGCGGCATGGCTTCATCTGGCGCGTCACGCGCCTGATCCAGTTTCCTGGCGAAGATGCCAAGCATGTGCAGTTGATCAACGAGCGCGATGCCAGTAGCACCAAGACGGTGTCGGTCAGCGCCCTGCTGGATCGGAACCTGTTCAAGCTGGTGGAAAAATGATGCAGCCGGCGGCGCCCGCTATCCTCGCGCGCCGCCTGGCGGCTGTTTGTGGCCTGTTTGCCCTGGCTGCCTGTGCCGCCGATGAACCGCCGCCAGCGCCCCCGGTCGTGGTGCCGCCGCCGGTTGTTGCGGTCGCTCCTCCGCCACCCCCTCCGCCGCCTCCACCCCCGCCACCGAATGTCCTTGCCGGCCATGTCGCCAGCTACAAGACTCTGGTGGAGGCCGAGGCGGCCTGGCCCAGGCTGTCCGAACGGTTTCCGGTGATGCGGGACGCGCCGAAACGTTACGTCGAGGTTGATTTAGGCGGGGACCGCGGCAAGGTGGTGCGCCTGCTGCTCGGAGCCTTCCCGGACCGTGCTGCCACAATGGCCTATTGCCGCGGCCTGCGCAGTGCCGGCGCCTATTGCGCGCCGCATGACCTGCCCGCGCCGGAAACGGCCACCGCGCCTGTCATGCCGCCGGCTGCCATGAGCGCGCCTCAGCCTCAGTCCGCTCCAGCCACGCCGACTCCGGCCCCGTCGATGCCAACCGCCGCACCGACGCCCCGGCCGGCGCCAGCGCCGCCCCCCGCGCCATCTCAGGGCATGCCGGCATCGGTGCTGAAACAGGGTTAATCATTCGTTAACCTACAGTTGTGCCTGTATTGCTGTATTAACGGTTTTCTGGCACAAAAAGGGTGTTGCGAAGGCATCGCAGGACGAATCCTGTTTATCGCAGGGGCGGACCGGGTG
>NZ_JBKBHT010000011.1:0-20751 GCF_046297595.1 Ferrovibrio sp. | reverse complement strand
GCGCCGCCTATGTGACGCCGGAAAAACGCGCCGTCGAGCAGGTGGTATTCGCCACCGAGGCCGAAGCCAAGACCGCCTTCGAGGCCGTGCAGAAGGGCGAGGATTTCATCGCCATGGCCGCGCGACTGCAGAAACTGAAGCCCGAAGACGTGAAGCTCGGTACCGTCACCAGGGACGAACTGCCGGCCGGCATCGCCAATGCCGTCTTCGCCCTGCCGCTGAACAAAGTGGGCGAGCCGGTTACCTCGCCGTTCGGCTGGCATCTGGCCCGCGTCACCGCGATCCAGCCGGGCACCACCAAGAGCCTGGACGAAGCAAAGGCCGAGCTGCGCCAGCAGATCGCCCTGCGTAAGGCGACCGAGGGCCTGGTCAAGCTGCGCCAGCAGATCGACGACCAGATTGCCGGCGGCGCCACCCTGGACGAGATCGCCGCCGCACAGAAGGCCGAAGTGAACCGTGCCGCCGACATCGATGCCCAGGGCACGGGCGTGGATGGCAAGCCGGTCGAAACCCTGCCGAAACTGCCGAGCTTCCTGGCCGAGGCCTTCGACATGGATGCCGATGCCGAGCCGCATATCGTCGACCAGCCGAATGGCGGTTTCCTGATCGTGAAGGCGGCAGACATCAAGCCGGCTGCCCTACGCCCTCTGGCCGACGTGAAGGACAGCGTCGTTGCCGCCTTGCAGCAGCGCGCCCGCAGCGAAGCCGCCGCGGAAGCCGCAAAGCAGATCGCCGAGCGCCTGCGCAGCGGCGGCGATCTTGCCAAGGAAGCGGCGGCCGTGGGCGCCAATGTCCAGCTCAGTGCGCCGCTCTCGCGCAGCGGCCAACCGGCCGAACGCGCGCTGTCGCCCGCAGTGATCAGCGCGCTGTTCAACGCCAAGCAGCCGGGCGAGATCGTGACCGGCCCCGCCGGCGCCAACCCAGCCAATGCCGTCGTGGCCCGTCTGACCCGCATCGAACCGGCCGACCCGGCGGCGATTGCCCGCCAGAAGGAACAGACCGCGCAGCAGCTGGCCGGCGGCATCGCGCAGGACCTCGTGCAGCAGTATCGCCAGACCGTGCAGAAGGATATCGGCGTCAAGGTCGATCCGGCGGCCCGCCTGCGCGCCACCGGACTGTAATCGCCTCACCGCCGCCGATGAAGATCACGCCCGACTATGCCAGCTTCGCCAAGGCCTACATGGCCGGCGAGGCCCAGGTGCTCTCCACGCAACTGGTCGCCGACTTGGAAACGCCGGTTTCGGCCTTCCTCAAGCTGGCCGATACGCGGCCGTGGTCCTGCCTGCTGGAATCGATCGAGGGCGGTGCGGTGCGGGGCCGTTATTCGATCATCGGCCTGAAGCCCGACCTGCTGTGGCGCTGCAAGGGCCAGAAGGCCGAGATCAACCGCAAGGCCCGCTTCGATCAAACTGCTTTTGAGCCGTGCGCCGAACCGACGCTGGAATCCCTGCGCAAGCTGCTGGCCGAGAGCCACATCGATCTGCCCAGCCATCTGCCGCCGATGGCTGCCGGCATCGTTGGTTTCATGGGCTACGACATGGTTCGGCTCATCGAGCCAAAGGTGCCCGACAACAATCCGGACGCACTGGGACTGCCTGACGGCCTGCTGATGCGGCCGACCGTGATGGCGATCTTCGACTCCGTGCTCGACATGATCACACTGGTCACGCCGGTGCGGCCGCAGACCGGCATGGATGCCCGTGCCGCCTATGCCATGGCCAGCGAACGCCTGAGCGACGCAATGGCCGATCTCGACCGCCCGCTGGGTGCCGTGCGTGACCAGATCGCCGATCTGGACGCCCTGCCCGAGCCGCAATCGAACATGTCGCCCGACGACTACATGGCGATGGTGCACAAGGCGAAGGACTACATCGCCGCAGGCGATATCTTTCAGGTCGTGGTCGGCCAGCGCTTCAGCCTGCCCTTCCGCCTGCCGCCGTTTGCGCTCTATCGCGCGCTGCGGCGGACAAATCCTTCGCCTTTCATGTTCTATCTCAATCTCGGCGGCCCCTGCCTAGTAGGTTCCTCGCCCGAGATCCTGGTGCGCCTGCGCGACAAAACTGTGACGATCCGGCCCATCGCCGGCACCCGCAAGCGCGGCGCAACGCCCGCCGAGGATGAAGCCCTGGCGCAGGACCTGCTCAGCGATCCCAAGGAACTGGCCGAACACCTGATGCTGCTCGACCTCGGGCGCAACGATGTGGGCCGCGTGGCCAAGATCGGCACAGTGAAGGTCACCGAACGCAACCAGATCGAGCGCTACAGCCATGTGATGCACATCGTGTCCAACGTCGAGGGCAAGATTCGCCCCGACCTGGATGCACTGGATGCGCTGTTCGCGGGTTTCCCGGCCGGCACGGTCTCGGGCGCCCCGAAGGTGCGGGCGATGGAGATCATCGACGAACTGGAGCCCGTGCGGCGCAGTTTCTATGCCGGCGGCGTGGGCTATTTCTCGGCCAATGGCAGCATGGACACCTGCATCACCCTGCGCACCGCCCTGGTGAAAGACGGCACCATGTATGTTCAGGCCGGGGCCGGCATTGTGGCCGACAGCGATCCGATGTCGGAACATGTAGAATGCGTCAACAAGGCCAAGGCACTGATCCGCGCCGCCGAAGAAGCCGAACGTTTCGCCAGCCGCGGCGGCCGCGGCCAGTAATCCTCGATTCGGCTTCATCCCATAATCCGGTTGCCGCTTTCACGCCCATGGCGCTATCGTTGCGCCATGCAAAGCGACCCTTCCACAGAAGCCGCAGACTGGGAACGCCGCGGGATCGAAGCCGACAGCCGGGGCCAGCATGCCGAGGCTGAAGCCTGTTTCGCCAAGGCGGTAGCCTGCGATGAAAGCCGCGAGATTTCGTGGGTCGGCCTCGCCTTCAGCTTGATCAACCAACGGCGGGCGGACGATGCCATCGCCAGCCTGCGGCGCGCCAATATTGCACGCCCCCATTGCGGTGTGGTCAGCCACTTACTGAAAGCCATGACCGGCGAAATCACATCCCGGGCGCCAAACGATTACATCACCTTTCTGTTCAACGGCTACGCAGCCAATTTCGACCAGCATCTTACCAGCCTGCAATACCAGGGTCCGCAGATGCTGGCCCAACTGATCCAGCGCGCCGGCTGGGTTGCCGACGGCTCGCGCCGGATCATCGATATCGGCTGCGGCACTGGCCTGAGCGGTCTCCCCCTGCGAGCCTATGCCAGCCATCTCGAAGGTGCCGACCTATCCGCTGGCATGCTGGAGCAGGCGCTGAAGCGCGGTGTTTACAATCATTTGTGGCATGGCGAAGCCCATGCCGTCCTGCGCCGTCTGCCGACTGGCAACTATGACGCCGTGGTCGCGGCCGACACCCTGGTCTATATCGGCGATGTCGCGGAACTGTTCCGGCTGGTGCATGCCGTACTAAAGCCGGATGGCGATTTTTTATTTACCGTGGAGTCCTGCGATGCCGGTTTCACCCTGATGAAATCCGGCCGCTATCAGCATGCCGATGCCTATCTGCAGGGATGCGCGACCGGGTTGTTCACCTGTGCCGATCATATCGATGGCGCCATTCGCACCGAGGTGAAAGCTGCCATCCCCGGTTCAGCCTATCGCTTCACCAAAGTCGCTTCTTAAGGATTCCGCGCATGCCCACCGCATTCAAGACGATTTTGTCCCGCGCGGCCAAGCGCAAGGGCGGCGAAGCCAAACTCAAGAAACTGCTGCCGCCCAGGCCGGATCACAAAACACTGGCGAAACTGAAAGACGACCGCGCATTGTCCGAAATGGCTAAACGGGTCTTTTCCGCTGGCTTTGTCTGGAGCGTGATCGAGAACAAGTGGGATGGCTTCGAGGCGGCCTTTTTGAACTTTGACCCGCGCAAGCTGCTGCATAAACCGGACGAATTCTGGGAAAAGCTGGCATCCGACAAACGGATCGTCCGTAACCCGCAGAAAATCCGTTCCGTGCGCGATAATGCCCAGTTCATTCAGGATATCGCTGCCGAACACGGTAGTTTCGGCAAACTACTGGCCACCTGGCCAATGGACGATCAGGTCGGCCTGCTGGAATTGTTAGCCAAGCGAGGCGCGAGACTGGGCGGGAATACCGGGCAATACCTGATCCGTTTCCTCGGCCGCGACAGCTGGATCGCCTCGCGCGATGTGGTGTTGTGCCTGCGCGACGCCGGCGTGGAAATTCCGGAGAATCCGACTTCGAAACGCGACCGGTTGAAAATCCAGGCGCAAATGAATGCCTGGGTCAAGGAAAGCGGCCTGCCGCTCACTCATATTTCGCGGATATGTGCCATGTCGATCGGCCCGAATTACGATGTGGACACACTGCGGAAGGCTATGGGCGGCGAAGAGTAAAATGGTGAATTTCGCTTAACCATGCCTCACGGCCGGCATGGTTAGCGAGCCGTAAATCGTCGTAATAATTTTGCTAAATAATTACATCGTATTGGGGATTGATTGCTCCTAGCTTGAGGGCATGCAACACGATGTTACACTCGATGCGATCATTTGGCAGCAGCGCGGCATTCGCGCGCTGGAAAGTGGTCGCCCTGCCGAGGCAGAAGACTATTTCTCCAAGGCTGTGACGGTGGCAGATTCTGCGCTGTCTTGGCTTGGCCTGGCCATGAGCCAGATCGACCTGAAGCGGAATGCTGCAGCCATCGAAAGCCTGCATCGCGCGCAGAAACTGTCGCCGCAATCGGGCGTGATTAATCATCTTCTGGCCTCTCTTAAGGGCTGTAAACCCGAACGCGCACCCGCAGCTTTTGTGAACTGGCTGTTCAACAGCCGGGCAGCCCATTTCGACAGCCACCTTTCGCGTCTCGCCTATCGTGGACCCGAAATGTTGCAGCAGCTCGCCGTCAATGCCGGCTGGAACACCGAGGCCGGTCGCCGAATCGTCGATCTCGGGTGCGGCACCGGCCTGAGCGGCGTGCCGTTCCGTCCCTATGCCGCCCGCCTTGACGGCGTCGACATGGTGCCCGGCATGCTGCAGCAGGCCCAGCGGCGCGGCATTTACGACAGCCTGCAGCAGAACGAGCTGCATGTCGCGCTAAAATCCATGACTGACGCTGCTTATGACGCCGCCCTGGCCGCCGATACGCTGATCTATGTCGGCAGGCTGGACGAATTGTTTATCGAATTGGATCGGGTTCTGGCACCGGGCGGCAATTTCCTGTTCACAACCGAACTCGGCGCAGCGGGCAGCGGCTACACCCTTCTCCCGACCGGCCGCTACAGCCATGCCGAGGATTACCTGCTGGCCTGCGCCGGTGGCCGTTTCCGCATGGAGGACCGCGTCGACGGCTGCATCCGGGTGGAAGACGGCCGCATGACGGCCGGCTGCGCGTATCGCTTCGCCAAATCCTAATTCGCAGTCGACCGGTTCAGGAATGGATTGGTGTAACCACGGCCTTTTGGCGGAAACGCCTTGGCCAGGTAATCCAGTGTCTTGTCCAGGTCCTCGCCTTCCAGCGGCGCCATGTTGTGCTTCTCGACCATGATGGTCAGCACCTCGGCCCAGCGCTCGCGGCTATGCCCCTGCGCACGGACCAGATCGGAACCATGGCAGGCCGTGCAGATATAGAAAACCTCGTCGCGGTTTTCCCCATCGGGAAACACGGTCGGCTCCTCGGGTTCCCGCTCGGCAGGCGATGGCTGGGCAAGGACGGCGCCGCCGGCAACAAGAGCCAGCGACGCCGCCAGTACAACGGCAGCAAACCAACTCGTCATGGATGTGCGATCCTCCCCCGTATTCAGGCGGGGATCAGCACGGCGATGCGATGCATCACGTTGCCGCCATAACCCTGCGGATTCCAGTTGGCTGCCGCATGGCTCTGGCCGCGACCGGTGCTGTCGATGGCGCGGACCCAGAACTCGTAATACCCCTCCGACGGCACGGTCAGATCGGCATTCCAGGTCTGCCAGGCGTATTTGTTGGCCGCCTTGCCCACTTTCGCTTTGCGCCAGGTCTGGCCGTAATCGGCCGATACATGCACCTCCGATACGGAATGTTCGCCGGCCCAGGCATGGCCGCGCAGCGCAATCGCTCGGGTGCCCGCCTTCAGCTCGGTGCCGTTGGCTATGTTCGTGATGATCGAACGAACCGGCATCGACTCCAGGATGCGGAAGTTTTTCGGATCGGCCTTGCTGCCCGGGATCATCGGCTTGATCGGCACACGATAGCTGGTGCCCGTCATGCCCTGGCCGTCATGTTCCTTGTCACGAACCCAGATCCGGCTGAGCCATTTCTGCGAGGTCGAACCCGGCCAGCCCGGCACGATCAGGCGCAGCGGCGCGCCGTTGATATGCGGGATCGGCCCGCCATTCACCGCATAGGCGATGAGAGTATACTCTTCCATCGCCTTGGCGATCGGCATGCCGCGGCTGATCGCCGGCTTGCTGGCGTCGCCCGAGAGATGGGTGTCGCGACCGTAATGGCCGGTAAAGACGGCACTGGATTTCAGTCCTGCCGCCTCCAGCACATCCTTCAGCCGCACGCCGGTCCAGCGCGCATTCGAGATCGCCCCGTTGGTCCACTGGTTGCCGCTGGCCTTGGGCTCGAAGAAGCTGCGACCGTTGCCGCCGCATTCCATCTGCAGCGCATAAGTCACCGGTTTGAATTTCTGTTTCAGTTCGCCAAGCGTGAGCTTCAGCACATTGTTCACCTCACCATCGACGGTCAGGTCCCAGGCATCGGGATTGCTGGCCGCCTCGGGTGGGGTGCCGTTGTTGCGGATGAATATCTTGTCGTTCGGCGTGATGTCGTCGTTGAGCAGATGCTCGGGTGTCTCGGCCACGAAAGGCTTGCCGCCAAGGATTACCAGTTCGGCCTTGCCGTCCATCTTGAGGATTTTCGGCGCTGCAGCGCTGCCCTGCGCCATGGCGGCGGGGATCAGACCGGATGGCATGTTCCCGCTGAAGGGGATCGCGCCGCCCACCATGGCGCCCATGGCTGCAAGCCCGGTGCCCTGCAGGAAGCCGCGCCGGCTGGCGCCGCTGCGACGGCCGAAGACCAGGGCATCGGCACGCTCGGGATCATCCCGGTACAATTCGAAAAAGCCGCGTTCTTTCCAACCCATCGCCATGGCGCTTCCTCCGGTTCTGCCCGCTTCTTCATGGAAACGGGCTTGTAAGGAGTAAGACGGAAGGCTTGGTCGGTTTATTCCGTAGCGAGTGAAAAATTTCCGCCTGGCATGATCAGGCAGGACAAGGCAGGGCCGGATCGGCCGATTGCTGCAGTGCCATACGGGTCAGGGTGTCGACCTGAAAGCGTTCGCGGGTGATTCGCGCCACGGCGGAGGCAAGGATGACGAAGCGCTGCGCATCCATGTCACGGGTCATCAGGGCATAGCCCTTATGCTCCACGCGCCAGACAAAGGCCGAGAGGCCGTCGATCTGCTGCCGCGCCGGCTCGGCCGTGAAGTCCGGAAAAGCCTGGCCGATCCACAGACTGACCCGACAGCCGCGCGGACCACGAAAGCCCACCAGGATGCCGCCGCCCTGCCCCATTCTCCGTTCACCCGGCACCGCAGCCGGCACTACATGGCTGAGCGTAAGCCCGGCGGCACTGAGATCGGGAATTTCAGTCAGCGCCAGCGGCGTCGTGGCCGGACTTGGGCCAACCGCACCGGACGGGCCGTTGATCCACGCGCGGTGCAAACCAGCCGCCGCCAGCAGGGCAGTCGACGTATTGTCCTTGGCCGGCCAGACCGAAACCAGCGTCGCCGCGCCGAGACCAAGCGCCAGCAGCAGCGAGGCCGCGGCAAGCACAAGGCTGGCAAGCGGCCGGCGGCGATAGCGGGGTTGCGGCAGGACTGGTGGCGACATGTCGGGCATATCGGCCGGCATGGCGTTCGCGGCGCTGGCCTTCAGCCGGGTCAGAGTCGCCACCTGGGCCGCGAGATCGGGATCGCCGGCCACGGCAGCCGCCACCCGGGCCGCGCTGGCAGCATCCAGCTCGCCATCGACATAGGCGTTCAGCATATCCCACGAGGGCGTCACGACCGGCGTCTCCGTGCCTTTTCCAGAACCTGTACCTTGCCGCCGATGATCTGCAGCAGCAACAGCCGCGCCCGGCTCAGCCGGCTCATCACCGTACCGACCGGCACATGCAGAATCTCGGCAGCTTCCGCATAGCGGAAACCCTGGATATCGACCAGCACAACCACCTCGCGATGCGGCAGGTCGATCTGCTCCAGGGCCTCACGCACCGCCATGTCGTCCAGCAGCCGGTCGTCATAATACCACGGCGCCGGTGCTTCAATCTCGGCCATGCCCAGTGCTGCGCCATCTACGATGGGCGAGCCGCGCTCCTGCCGGTATTGGTCAATCCAGGCATTGCGCAGCACCTTGAAGGCCCAGGCCTGCTCGCGACCGCTTTGCGGCGGCGCAGCGCGGGATGCCAAGGCGTTCAACGCCGCCTGCTGCATCAGGTCGCGCGCGGCCTCGCGGTCTCCGGTCAACGCCAGGGCATAACGGAACAGGGCCGCCCAATGCTCGATCAATATGGTTTCTATGCCCTGCAGCACGGGCCGCCATCCGGATACGTTTCCCCGCCGCCAAGACTGCGCGGCGGCGACCGGAATGTCACGCCGTATTTTTCAGCGTTCCTGCTGCTGGCGACGCAACAGCACGGTGCTGACCGGCACCAGGCTGAAACCCTTTTCCTTCGCGCCCGCCATCCAGTTTTCCAGCGCGCTCAGGGTGGCGGCATGGGGATGGCCGATGACGATCACATCCCCGCGGGCGCGGGCAATGCGTTCCATGGCAGCGATTTCATGGCCGATGCCGGGCGAACGGTCGTCATCGAGGAACAGGTCGCGTTCTGCGGCATCCAGACCGCGCCGGCGCGCCTGCGTCGGCCCGGCGGAACTCGGTCCCGACAGGCTATCGAGCCAGAAGACCTGGCGACGCCCCAGCGCCTCCATCACCTGCGCCATACGCGTCGCATCGGCGGTGAAGCGGCTGCCCATGTGATTGTTGACGCCGACATAGTCGCTGAAACGGTCGAGATGCCAGTCCAGCCGGCGCTGCAGCTCGGCGGCATCGAGATTGACATAAAGTGCGTTCGGCCCCGGATTGTGCCGCTTGGCATCCAGCGGTTCCATCGGCAGATGCAGCATCACTTCATGGCCTGCGGCACGCGCGGCCGCCGCCTGCTCGGAGAGGTCGGCGGCGTAGCTCATGAACGACAGCGTGATCGGACCAGGCAGTTTCATCGCGCGCTGGGTACCGCGCCGGTCAAGACCGGCATCATCAATGATGATGGCCACATAGGGCGGTTTCGCGCCTGAAGGTGGTGTCACGGCGCGTACCCGCCATGCATGGACGTCGCCACTGCCACGCGAGGGCGCCAGGGATGGCGGCGGCACGGCGGCAGCGAGTTGCACCGCTGGCTCGACCTGCCTGGGGCCCACGCGCTGCACGGCCACCGGAATATCGGCGGCCGATCGCAGCGACTTCGGTGCTTCGGTTTTGGTCGGCGATGCAGCCTGGACTGGAACCGGGGCCTGCTTTTCTGCCTGCACAGGAGCGGGGGTCTCGGCGGGCCTGGTTTCCCGTGGTGCAGGAGCAGCAACAGGCTGGGCCACTTCAACTGGTGGCACGACATCGGCGACAACCGATGCCGGCGGTTCGGTCGGCGGCAGCATTGGCGGCGGGGGCGGCGCGACAGCGACACGGGCGAGATCGGAAACCGGTCGCCAGCCCTGCTGCGGCGCGGCCGAAGTAGCGGTTACCGGAGCGGCAGGTACCGATACAGGCGATGGCGCAATGGCTGCGGTGTTGGCCAGTGGTGCGACGGCGGCCACGGCAGGCTGCGGCAACGGTGCGTGACCAACGGCCATGCCAACAGCGACACCGCCGGCCAGCAATGCAGCGGCAGCCGTCATCAGCGGCCAGTTCGCGGCAACGAAGCCACGCGGTTTCATAGATGGGGCGACAGTCCCGCGCTGTGCAGGCGGAATGACCTGCCCCGGCACAGCCTGGGCCTGCACGGCACTATAGGCACTGGCGGCCGACTGCGCGGTGGCAGCGCGGCGCGGCTTGAGTCTCAGCGGCGGCGTGTCGGCAGGATCGTTCATCTCGACCCGGTTAAAGGATTGCGGCAGGCACGGCAAGCGCAGCGTGCAAAGCGTTGCCCCCATTGTCGTTTCGCTATGGTTAGCAAAAGGTAAAGACAGGCCGTGCCGGCGATTCGCAACCCTGCTAGGATTCGGCCATGACGAACTCACGCATCGCTGTCGTTACCGGCGACATCACGCGGCTGGAGGTGGACGCCATTGTCAATGCGGCGAATGAAAGCTTGCTGCCCGGCGGCGGCGTCTGCGGCGCCATCCATCGCGGCGCCGGTCCGGAACTGGAAGCGGAATGCCGCCGCATCGGCCACTGCCCGACCGGAGAAGCGCGGATCACCGCCGGTTACCGGCTGCCCGCCCGTCATGTGATCCACACCGTCGGCCCGGTCTGGCGAGGCGGTGCGCAGGGCGAACCAGCTCTGCTGGCCGCCTGCTATCGCAACAGCCTGGCGCTGGCCATACAGCACGACCTCTCGAGCATTGCCTTCCCCGCCATCTCGACCGGCATCTACGGTTATCCGCTGGATGCCGCAACGGCGATAGCCGTGGCCGAGACCCGCCGTTGGGTGGCGGCGCAGCCAAAGCCCGAGCGCGTGATCTTCTGCTGTTTCTCGGACCGCGACGCGGCGGTTTATTCCGCCGCTCTCGCCGCCGGTTCCTGATCGAGCCGGAAGAAGGTGATCGAAGCAGCGAGGTCGCGCGCCTGATCAGCCAGCGACTGCGCCGAGGCCGTGGTCTCCTCCACCAGTGCGCCGTTGCGCTGGGTCATCTCGTCCATCTGCGCCACGGCGTCGTTGATCTCGTCCAGGCCCGAGGCCTGTTCCTGGCTGGCAATCGAGATTTCCTCGATGATGCCGGCCACGCGCTTCACCGCATCGACGATGCCGCTTAACGACCCGCCCGCCTCGTTCACCAGCTTGGCGCCGTCGCGTACCTGGCTGTTCGACTCCTGGATCAGGGCCTTGATGTCCTTCGAGGCATCCGCCGAACGCTGTGCCAGCGCCCGTACTTCCTGCGCCACCACGGCGAAGCCCTTGCCGGCTTCGCCAGCGCGGGCCGCCTCGACTGACGCATTCAGCGCCAGCAGGTTGGTCTGGAAGGCGATCTCGTCGATCAGACCGACGATATCCACGATCTTGCGCGCGCTTTCCTCGATCTGCCCCATCGCGGAGACGGCACGGTCGACCACGGCGCCACCCTTGTCGGCGGTGTCGCGTGCTGTGACTGCAAGCTGGCTGGCCTGCCGCGCATTGTCGGCATTGTGACGCACGGTGGCGGTGATCTGCTCCATCGACGCGGCCGTACGCTGCAGACTGGCGGCCTGCTGCTCGGTGCGCTGGGCCAGGTCGTTGCTGCCGACCGAAATCTCGGCCGAGGCATCGCGCACATTGCCCGCCGTCTGGCTCAGGCGGCCGACGATCTCGGCCAGCTTGCCGGCCAGCGTGTTGGCATTCTCGGCCAGTTGGGCGAACAGGCCGCGATGGTCGCCGTCGATGCGATGCGTCAGATCGCCATGGGCCAGTGATTCCAGCATCTGTCCCAGGTCGTTCAGCGCACGCTCCACCGTACCCAGCAGGTCGTTCACGCCTATGCCCAGTGTGCGCATGACGCCCTGCAGTGCGTCGGCATCGATGCGGCGGGTCAGGTCGCCGGCCGTGGCCGCCGCCACGATCTGACCAATGGCCTGCTCCAGCACATCCTCCTGCGCCTTGCGTTGTTTCTCAAACTCGACGCGGCCCTGCTCCACCTCGCGCTGCAGCTTTTCGTTTTCCTGCCCGCTGGTTTTCAGCACTTCGATGGCCCGCGCCATTTCGCCCAGTTCGTCGTCGCGCTTCGTCTCGGCCAGTTCCACCGACCAGTCGCGGTCGGCCAGCCGCCGCGCCGCCGCCGTCAGGCGGTCTATCGGCGCCGTCACCTGCGGGCCGACGAAAAAGAATCCGATCAGCGCCGCGATGCCAAGGCAGAGCACGGTGATGACGACCAGCACGATCTGCGCCGTGCTCGACTGGCCGGCGGCCTGCGCCGCCGCGCCATCGGCCGCTTTGCTGGCCTCGTCGACCAGAGCCTGCACCTTGCCCGACAATTCGGCTGCGGCATTGCGGGCGAGATTCAGTGCCACGCCCGCGGTGTTCACCGTGCGCAATTCGCCACGGCGCACACCAAACATGCTTTCCGTGCCCTGGCCGTATCCCAGCAGCTTCTGCGTGGTGGCCAGCAGTTCGGAAATATCGAACTGCTTGGACGCCCAGTCGAGTTCCTCCAGCGCCGTGCTGTTCAGCTTGGTGAATTCGGCAAACAGCTTGTCGAGTTCGGCATTGCTCGGGCCCTGTGCGGCCACGGCCAGCACGCCGACCAACTGGTTCACCGCGTTGCCCGCGGCGATCAGCGCATTGGCGGCCTCGGCCACCTCGGGCCTGGCATTGGGCTGACGCAGCTCGAAAATCGCGCGATCCAGCGCCGGCCGCATCTGCGCCTGGAAACTGAGATAGTCGGTGTTGATCTTGGCCAGAAGCTGTTCGCGGTCCGCAGTGTAGTTCAGCCGCGCGGTGACCGAGCGGTTGATCTGCGCCATCATGCGGTCCAGCGTCTCGATCGATTTGTCGATGCCTTCGATCTGCTCGGCCTGCTCCGGCGCCGCCGTCGCCTTTACCTTTTCGACCGCCAGTTTCAGTTCATCCTGCTTCGCCTTCAGGTCGGCAGCGGCCTTCTGTCGGTCGGCATCGTTGGCAGCGCTGGCCAGCACCGGGGCGTTGGCTGTCAGTTCGGCACTGGTGGCGGCCAGGTTCAGGGCCGAAACTACGGCCGGCAGGTTGGTGCTGGTGATCCCGGCATAGCTGCCCTGCACGCGCCCGAAGAACAATCCGCCAATCACATTCGCAACCAGCGTCAGACCGGCCAGAACGGCGATGGCCAGGGTAAGCTTCTGCCGAATACTCATTTTATCCTCCCTCCCCTCGGGCCGGCGATCCGGTCCCGTCGGCCTTCTGGCCGGCTGGGGCTTTGTTATGCCGCCATATTTCCCGGTACGGATGGTCCCGTAAAGGCCGGGACCCCGGCTTGCGGCATTGAATCTCTCAACCTGTAGATGGTTAAGCAACAGGGTTACCCAACATCTACCCCTGAGCCTGTGGAAAAATACTTGACCCGAATGCAGAACCTCATTAGAACATTTCGTGGATTTCTTGTTCGTTCCGCCCAGCCGGTTCTCGTTTTTCCCGGCTTCCCGAATTCACGGGGCCGCGTTTCGCGGACCAGGGCGGCCGGACTCAGACCGAGGAGGCTGACCATGCTGACCCGCAAGCAGCACGACCTGCTGCTGTACATTCACGAAAAGCTGGAGACATCCGGCGTTTCCCCCTCCTTCGAGGAAATGAAGGAGGCCATGAAGCTGAAATCCAAGTCAGGCATCCACCGCCTGGTGACCGGCCTGGAAGAGCGCGGTTTCATCCGCCGCCTTGCCCATCGCGCCCGCGCCCTGGAAGTGCTGCGCCTGCCCGATTCGGCGGTCCCGACCCGCGGCGGCGTGGGCGGCGGCAATGTCCGCAGCACCACCCCCCGCAACCGGCTGACGCCGCGTGCCGTGGAAGGCACCGGCCCGATGCAGGGCACGCCGGTGAATGTCAGCCCCTATAATGCGCGCGACATCGTCACCCTGCCGCTCTACGGCCGCATCGCCGCCGGCACGCCGATCGAAGCCCTGCGCGACATGAGCACACAGATCGACGTTCCCATCGGCCTGCTGGGCAATGGCGATCATTACGCCCTGGAAGTGGCCGGCGATTCGATGGTGGATGCCGGCATCATGGATGGCGACACCGTGATCATCCAGCGCAGCGACAATGCCGAGAACGGCAGCATCGTGGTCGCCCTGGTCGACGACCAGGAAGTGACCCTGAAGCGCCTGCGCCGCAAAGGCAACTCGGTTGCGCTCGAAGCCGCAAACCCGGCTTACGAAACCCGCATCTTCGGACCCGACCGGGTCAAGGTGCAGGGCCGGCTGGTCGGCCTGCTGCGGCGCTACTAACCACGAAACATTGGATTGCAAAAAAGGCGGGATCATCTCCCGCCTTTTTCTTTTTCGGTCGGCCGATCAGGCCACGATGTTTCCCGCCAGCATGAAGGCCAGGAAAGTCAAGATCACCAACGCTACCATTCCGCCTGGCACCACGCTCCAGTTGCGACTATAGGGCCAGATCGGCAGGACCAGCAGGAGCAGCACAGCCATAATAACGAGAATGGGGATCACGGCAGTCTCCTTGTTTTTATTCTGTCGCTCCCCCAACGCCGTCATAGCGGAATTGTTCCCTTGGATCAGCGATTCTCCCCGCCGGCCTCGCGCACCGCCCCATGGCCTTTGGCGACCACCCAGGGCCGGTGACCGCGTTGCTGCGCCACGGTCACAACGTCGATGCCGGTCTGGCGATCCAGATACAGGGCATGGGCGCCGCCGCGCCACAGATCGTTACGGTCGATCACCACCCGGGCCGACGGGCAGCGGTAACGCACCGCCATCTGGGTCGCGATCACCGCATCGGCATGGCGGCAATCTTCCGTAATGGCCCGCGGCTGCCTGGGCAGGGCGACGAGAAGACCGTGATACCGCCAGGCACAGCCGGCCGGATCGCAGCGCAGGCTGCCATCGGCGCCAACGCGCCCTTCCGTTTCATTCCGCCGCAGATTCGGCCAGGGATGCAGCATCGGAGTGCCAAGCCTTTCCCACCATGTCTCGGCGGCAAAACCGCGCGGCGGCGCGCTGGAGAAATAGACGCGGCCATCCTGCGCACGTGCCGCCAGCAGGCGGCCATCGCCCGATACCAGCATGTCAGGCTGCGCAATCAGCCAGGGTGAAAATGCGCCTGCACATATGACGGTCAGGCCCAACCAGCGCCAGCGCCGCCGCCATAGGCAGAGCCACAATCCACCCAATGTGATCGCCGTCAGCCCCCAGTTCGGCATCGCCGGCACGGTCCCCAGCATATCGGGCCACCCAGCCACCCACTGCGCCAGAGCGATCAGCAGATCCACGCCCCACACCATCGGCGTGAGTGCCAGCACCTCCAGCCCCAACGGCATCAGGATGAAGGCCAGCACGACAAGCGGCATGATCCAGAAATCCACCAGCGGTGCCGCCAGCAGGTTGGCGATCAATGCGTAATCGGCCACGCGATTGAAATGATAGGCGGCATACAGCGACGATCCGAGGCCGGCCACCAGGCTGGCAGCCATCACACCGATCAGCCACAGCAATGCGATGCGCAGCGGCCCGGCCTGCTGGCGCCATCGCATCAAACGCGGCGCGAGATCCTCGAAAGCCGCCACCAGCGCGGTAACGGCCGCAAACGACATCTGGAAACCGGGATCGAGCAGGCTGTCGGGCCAGAGAACCAGCATCAGCAGTGCCGCCCAGGCCACTGCGCGCAGGGTGATGGCCCGACGGTCGAGCATCACTGCCAGCAGGACCAGCGCGATCATCAGCAGGGCGCGCAGCGTGGGCCAGGCCGCACCCGAAACCAGCGTATAGGCCAGCGCGCCGAGCAACGCAGCGCCCGCCGCCCATTTCTTGATCGGATGATGCAGCGCCAATGCCGGAACCAATGCGAGCGCGGCGCGCACCAGAAAGAACAGCAGCCCCGCCACCAGCGTGAGATGCAGCCCCGAGATCGAGAGGATATGCGCCAGGCCGGAATCGCGGAAGGCCGTGTCGACATGATCGGGGATCGGACCGCGCACGCCGGTCATCAATGCAGTGGCGATCGCACCGCCCGCCCCCTCGGCCTGCGCCACGATGCGGCGCGTCCAGTCCTGCCGCAGGGTGCTGAGGCCCAGCATCGTGGCCTCACGCAAACTCATGTCTTCGCCAGCCGGCATCGCTTCCGGCGTGCTGATGGCATAACCGACGCCGCCGATCTGCCGGAACCAGGCGTAACGGGCGAAATCGAAAGCGCCGGGCATGGCGGGCTCGGGCGGTGGCAGCAGCATGGCGCGCACCCGGATGCGTTCACCCGGCCATAACAGGTCGCCATCGCGGCGCAGGGTGATGCGCAGGCGCTTTGGTGTCTCGTCGGCACCAAAGCCCGGCAGCACCAGGTCGTCCAGAAACAGACGATGGCCGGCATCGCGCGGCTCGATCTCGAGGACGCGGCCTTCCAGCCAGACGGCGCCGCTGGGCCGCTGCAGCACCGGAGCAGAGACAGCAGCCCCGCGTTCGGCTGCCAGCCAAAGGCCGCACAGTATGGTCAGCAGGACCAGCAGCGGCAGATGCCAGGACGGCCGGCGCAGGGTCAGCAGCAAAGCCAGCGCCCCGGCAGCGACACCCAGCCGCAACGACGGCAGGGACGGCTCGACCGGCAGCAAAAAATACGTCGCTATGCCACCGCCCAGCAGGGCCGGCAGCCAGAGGAACCAGCGGTCGCGCTCGGCCAGGAAACACGCGACGACATCGAAATCCCGCAGATCGCGCCAGCCAGTGGTGATGCCGGCGGCGATCCGCCGCCACAGGAGAATGCGGGCCAGCCGTGCCATGGCTGAATTCTCTGCATGGCAGCCCTGCCGTCGCCAATCCGTGCAAAACGGGAACGCGGCTTGCCCGCCTGCCCCCGTATGCTAAAACCCTGCTTCCCAAGTTTTCCGGAATGCCCGATGACCAAAGTCGTTACCCGTTTTGCCCCCTCGCCCACCGGCTACCTGCATATCGGCGGCGCCCGCACGGCGCTGTTCAACTGGCTGTTTGCCCGCCACCACGGCGGCGCCTTCCTGCTGCGCATCGAGGATACCGACCGCGAACGCTCGACCCAGGATGCGGTCGACAAGATTTTCCAGGGCCTGAAATGGCTGGGCCTGGACTGGGATGGCGAGCCGGTGATGCAGTTCGCCCGCATGAAGCGACATGCCGAAGTGGCCCACAAGCTGCTGGCCGAAGGCAAGGCCTATCACTGCTATTGCTCGCCGGAAGAGCTGGAAGAAATGCGCAACAAGGCCAAGGCCGAGGGCCGGCCGATGCGCTATGACGGCCGCTGGCGCGACCGCGATCCAAAAGATGCCCCCGTCGGCGTGAATCCCGTCGTGCGTTTCAAGGCACCGCAGACCGGCACCACCGTGATCCGGGATCACGTGCAGGGCGACGTCACTTTCCAGAACGAGCAGCTCGATGACCTGATCATCCTGCGTTCCGACGGCACGCCGACCTACAATCTCTCGGTCGTGGTCGACGATCACGACATGGGCGTGACGCATATCATCCGTGGCGACGACCATCTGACCAATGCCGCGCGGCAGACCCAGCTTTATATCGCCGCCGGTTTCGCCGTGCCGGAATTCGCGCATATCCCGCTGATCCACGGGCCCGACGGCGCCAAGCTGTCCAAGCGGCACGGTGCGCTGGGCACCGAGGCCTATGCCGATATGGGCTATCTGGCGGCGGCGATGCGCAACTACCTGCTGCGCCTGGGCTGGAGCCATGGCGACGAGGAGATCATCTCGACCGAACAGGCGATCGAATGGTTCGGCCTCGACCATGTCGGCCGCTCGCCGGCGCGCTTCGACTTCGCCAAACTGAACAACCTGAACGGCCATTACATCCGCCACAGCAGCGATGCCGATCTGCTGCAGGCCGCCCTGCCCTTCATCGAGAAGCATGCCGGCCGCGCACCGAACCAGGCCGAGCAGGCTCAGATCAAGATGCTCCTGCCTGCCGTGAAGGAACGCGCCAAGGACCTGAACGAACTGGCCGAGGCGATGCTGTTCCTGTTCGCCCAGCGGCCGATCCAGCCGGATGCGGCTGCGCAGAAGCATCTCGACGATGCCGCCAAAGCGCGGCTGAAGATCATGATCGAGACGCTGAACACCGTTTCCGACTGGACAGCGGCGAATACCGAGGCCGCAATCCGGAGTTTGAGCGAAAGCCAGCAGGTCAAGCTGGGCCAGCTGGCGCAGCCCTTGCGCGCTGCCCTCACCGGACGCACCGTGTCGCCGCCGATCTTCGACGTGCTCGCCGTGCTGGGCCGCGAGGAAACGCTGGCGCGCCTCAAAGACGCGGCCGGCTGAGATCATGCGGCCGCTGCGGCCTCCGGTGCTGATCGTGCCCGGCCTGGGCAATTCCGGGCCGGAGCACTGGCAGACCCGCTGGCAGCAGCAGAATCCCGATTTCATCCGCGTCGAACAGGCCGACTGGGACCAGCCTGATTTCACCGACTGGCTGAACCGTCTGGATGCCGCGATCCGCGCCTGCCCGACACCCCCGCTGGTGGTGGCGCACAGCCTGGCCTGCTCGCTCGTCGCACACTGGATCGCACGCCATGGCGGCAACCTGCATGGCGCGTTGCTGGTGGCGCCGGCCGATATCGATTCCGACAGCCACACACCGCCCGAGACACATGGTTTCCGGCCGATGCCTCTGGCGCGCTTTGGCTGCCCCGCCATAGTGGTGGCCAGCCGCGATGATCCTTATGTGGATTTCGGCCGGGCACAGCATTTTGCCAGATGCTGGGGTGCGCGGCTGGTCGATGCCGGCGCCTGCGGACATATCAATTCTTCCTCCGGTCTCGGCGACTGGCCATTCGGCGCGGCGCTGCTTGCCGAACTGGCGACGACGGAATGATCGCCGGCTTCGCCGGTCAGGCTCTGTTGATCGCGTAAGCCAGATAGAGCAGATAGGCCAGCACCAGCACGCTGCCCTCACGGCGGCTGATCTCGCGGCCGGATATAGCGAACATCACGATCAGTAATGTGACCACCACCAGTAATGGTAACTCGACCTCCGCCATTTCCGATGGCACCGGTCCGGGCGCCACCATTCCGGTGACGCCGCCAATGCCGAAGATGTTGAAGATGTTTGAGCCCAGCACGTTGCCCAGTGCGAGTTGCCCTTGCTTGCGGATGGCGGCCACTATGGAAGTGACCAGTTCGGGCAGTGACGTGCCCACTGCCACGATGGTCAGGCCGATCAGTGCATGCGACAAGCCGGCGAGTTCAGCCAGCGCAATGGCACCCTGGACCAGCAGCTGGGCACCGAAGATGACCCCTCCCATGCCGAGCAGGATCGGCAGGAGCGGCATGGCAACAGCGGCTGCAGAATATCTTTCTGTCGGCTGCATCGGTATATCCGCCGCATGGTTCGCGGCCTGCTTCTCCTGCCGGTAGGCGAAGATCACATAGCCGAGCAACAGCAACAGGAAGAGCGATCCTGCGATGCGGCCCAGTCCGGTGGTAAATCCTGCGGCCAGCAGCAGAGCAGAGGCGATCATCACCACGCGGCAATCGCGATTTAATGCTGCCGTCTCTACTGCCAACGGAGCGGCTAGTGCCGCCAGCCCCAGGATCAGCAGCGAATTGGCGAGATTGGATCCAATGATATTGCCGACCGCTATGGCCGGTGCGCCCACAATCGCGGCCTCAATGCTGGTGACCAGCTCGGGCATCGATGTACCGAAGCCGACCACGGTGAGGCCGATCATCAGGGGTGAAATGCCGATGGTCTTGGAGAAACGCGCGGCGCCGCGCACCAGCACTTCGCCGCCTCCCAAGAGAAGGATAAACCCGCCCAGCAGAGCAATCCCAATGCTCATATTCTATCAAGCCGTGTGCTCGAAGGCAGCCGAAGGCGCTGAGCGGATTTCATTGGATTCATGGTCGGGGATTAAAGACCGCGGCGGCGTGCTTCGGCCTGCTGCGACATGCGGGCCTGGTCGGTCATGAACTGCTGCAGCTTTTCCATTGCCGGTCGCGGCATCGGGTCCTGGCCGCTGAGCATCAGGGTCAGCGCCACACGACTGACGCCAATCCTCTGGGCCAGTTGATCGAGCGAGATGGCAGCCGACTTACAGGCCTGCGAAACGGCCACGATCGAACCCTTCTCGACATAGAAGCGGCCCCACTGCTCCTTCACGTTCAGTTTGGGCGGCAGGACTGGCAATCCAGTCGAGAACAACGGCCGCTGGGCCGATACCGATTCCGGCGCCATCAGAGGCGGCGCCACGTTGCTGGGCGTGGCCGAAAGTCTCGGCGGCGGCGGCGCGGGCTGGAATTCATCCAGGCGCGGCGCGTTTTCGATGCTCTGCTCCAGCAGCTTGCGCACCGCTTCGATCAGTTCGTGGCTGATCGGCGGCAGGTCATGCTCCTCGCCGAAGCGATCGTAGTACTGCGCGATCTCGCTTAAGCGATCCAGGCGGCGGGAAAGGAATTCGCGCGAGCCCAGCGGCAGGCGCCGGCCGGAACTGCGGATGTTGATCAGGTAAATGCGTGTCGTGTCGAGTTCCAGGATCGTGATCTTCCAGCGGATCTTGGAAAGGTGCTTGCGCAGCGGCTTCTGCTTGTTCTCGTCGAATTCCGGGATGCGGCCATCGACCAGGTCGACGAAGACGTAGAAATGCTCGATCTTCTCGACGAAGCGTTTGTAATCGGAGAAGACGCCCGAGAGATTAGCGGGCTCCTGGCAAAACGACAGCAATTCGCGGCTCTGGCTTTCCACCACGCCGACCAGCTTCAGGGTCTCCTGAACTACCGGTTTGATTGCTTCGTTCACTGCAGCGGCCTGCCTGTCCGATGCGATAGGCTCACCCGGTCCGCCCCTGCGATAAACAGGATTCGTCCTGCGATGCCTTCGCAACACCCTTTTTGTGCCAGAAAACCGTTAATACAGCAATACAGGCACAACTGTAGGTTAACGAATGATTAA
>NZ_JBKBHT010000010.1:0-100609 GCF_046297595.1 Ferrovibrio sp. | reverse complement strand
CCGCTGAATTCCTGGCCCGACAACGCCAATCTCGACAAGGCGCGCCGCCTGCTCTGGCCGATCAAGAAGAAATACGGCAACCGCATCAGCTGGGCCGACCTGATCATCCTGGCCGGCACCATCGCCTATGAATCCATGGGCCTGAAGACCTTCGGCTTCGGCTTCGGCCGCGCCGATATCTGGCATCCCGAGAAGGACGTCTACTGGGGCGCCGAGAAGGAATGGCTCGGCTCGGAACGTTATGACGGCGACGACCGCCAGTCGCTGGCCAACCCGCTGGCCGCCGTGCAGATGGGCCTGATCTACGTCAATCCCGAAGGCGTCAACGGCAAGCCCGATCCGCTGCGCACAGCCCATGACGTGCGCCTCACCTTCGCCCGCATGGCGATGAACGACGAGGAGACCGTAGCGCTGACCGCCGGCGGCCATACCGTGGGCAAGGCCCATGGCAATGGCGATGCGGCCAAGCTGGGCCCCAGCCCGGAAGACGGCCCGGTGGAAGACCAGGGCCTGGGCTGGCTGAACAAATCCGGCCGTGGCATCGGCCGCGACACCGTGACCAGCGGCATCGAGGGCGCCTGGACCACCAATCCCACGCGCTGGGACAACGGCTATTTCAAGCTGCTGCTCGGTTATGAATGGGAGCTGAAGAAAAGCCCGGCCGGCGCCTGGCAGTGGCAGCCCATCGGCATCAAGGAAGAAGACATGCCGGTGGATGTGGAGGATCCGAGCATCCGCCGCATGCCGATCATGACCGATGCCGACATGGCCATGAAGATGGACCCGGCCTACCGGAAAATCTCCGAGCGCTTCGCCAAGGACCAGGCCTATTTCTCGGAGGTCTTCGCCCGCGCCTGGTTCAAGCTGACCCACCGCGACATGGGCCCGAAGGTGCGTTACCTCGGCCCCGACGTGCCGAAGGAAGACCTGATCTGGCAGGACCCGATCCCCGCCGGCAGCACGCAGTACGACATCGGCCATGTGAAGGCGCAGATCGCCGCCAGCGGGCTGAGTGTCGCTGAGCTGGTGACCACCGCCTGGGACAGCGCGCGCACCTTCCGCGGTTCCGACATGCGCGGCGGCGCCAATGGCGCCCGCATCCGGCTGGCCCCGCAGAAGGACTGGGCCGGCAACGAGCCGAAGCGTCTGGCCAAAGTGCTGGGTGTGCTGGAGGGCATCGCGCGCGACAGCGGCGCCAGCATCGCCGACGTGATCGTGCTGGCCGGCAATGTCGGCATCGAGCAGGCAGCAAAGGCCGCCGGCATCCAGATCGACGTGCCGTTTGCGCCCGGCCGCGGCGACGCGACCGACGCCATGACCGACGCGGAGTCTTTCGCGGTGCTGGAGCCGATCCATGACGGCTACCGCAACTGGCTGAAAGAGGACTACGCCGTCAGCCCGGAAGAGCTGATGCTCGACCGCACCCAGCTCATGGGGCTGACCGCGCCGGAGATGACCGTGCTGGTCGGCGGCCTGCGTGTGCTGGGCGCCAACCATGGCGGCAGCAAACACGGCGTGTTCACCGACCGCGTCGGCGCGCTGACGAACGATTTCTTCGTCAACCTGACCGACATGGCCAACACCTGGAAGCCCGCGGGCAAAAATCTCTACGAGATCCGCGACCGCAAAACCGGCCAGGTGAAATGGACCGCGACGCGCGTGGACCTGGTGTTCGGCTCGAACTCCATCCTGCGCGCCTATGCGGAAGTCTATGCCCAGGACGACGCGAAGGAGAAGTTCGTGTCCGACTTCGTCGCCGCCTGGACCAAGGTGATGAACGCCGACCGCTTCGACCTGCAGTAACTTAAGGCCTGAACCACCCTCCCCGGCGGCCGCCAGGCCGCCGGGGATTTTTTCATAAACCTTTTTTCACCAGCCGCCACAGGCCGATCAGCCCCAGCACCGGCCCCGGCGCCAGCAGCCACACGACCGACGCGCCCATGGCGGGCAGCAGATGCGTGGCAAGCGCGATGGCGGCCAGCGTGATGGTAAAGCCGATGGCATTCTGGATCGCCAGCGCGCTGCCCACGGCTTCCGGCGGACAGGCGCGGCCCGAGAGCGCGGAGAATTGCGGCGAGTCCGCCACCACCGCCACGCCCCAGACCACCAGCAATACCAGCAACACAGCCGGTGCCGCACTCGCCGCCAGAACCGGATAGACCACACACAGCGCGCCCGATGTCGCCAGCGCCACAGCCGCCACCCGCGCGCTGCCCCAGCGGACGCTGACCACACCGCCGAGGATGCAGCCCAGCGTGCCGGCGCCGATCACGGCAAAACTGAGCCGCGAGACATCCGCCGGCGAAAAATCCGGCGCGGCCAGCAGGATCAGGAAGGGCGTGAGCGTCCAGAAGGCATAGAGCTCCCACATATGGCCGAAATAGCCCAACGCGGCCGAGCGGAAATCGGGGATGCGGAAGGCGCTCAAGACCGCGCCGGGGCTTAAGCGGCGCGCCCCCATTGAATGTGTACTGGCCGGCCGCGCCAGATGCGGCCCGTCGCCCAGCCGCAGCACGATAAGGCCGCCGAGCAAAGCCAGACCGCTCGCGACCAGCATCGCCGCCTGCCAGGGTACCCCTGCCCCCAAACCGCGTATGCCATGCGGCAAAGCCGTGCCGAGCGTGAGCATGCCCACCAGCAAGGCCAGCGTGCCGCCGGCCGCCCCTTTGGTCCAGCCGATCACCAGCTTCATGCCCAGCGGATAGATGCCGGCCAGAGCCAGACCGACGATGAAGCGCAGGGCCAGGGCGGCGGCATAACTCTGCCACACCAGCAGGAAGGCGGCATTGGCGATGGCGCCCAGCACACAGCAGGCAAACACGATGCGGCTGGCGGCAAAGCGGTCGGCCAGGCCGCTCAGCGCCATGGCCAGCGTGCCGGCGATGAAGCCGGCCTGCACGGCATTGGTGAGCCAGCCGATATCGCGCGCCGACAGCGACAGCAGAGCCTGCAATTCGAAGGCGGCGGCATTGGAGGAAAACCAGAGCGTGGTGCCGAGAAACTCGGCCACCACGATGATCAGTATGGGCTGGCGGGCAGGCAGCGGAGGATTAGCCACGAGGGGGACCGCGCTTGCCAATTGGAGAGCCAGTCACGACAAACCGAAAGTGCGATCCAAATCGCAGACTCATTGAGCTATTGAGACAACAACTCAATTTAGGAGCCGTAACTATCTATGACCGCGACGATTCTATCTAACAACGGAACAAATCCGGAGAAATCGATTGTCCTCGCCTTAGGTCGCACCACCTTATCCGCAAATATTGCTTTCCCATATTCTTTACTTGGATCGATAGTTTTTGCCGGATTAAAAACTTTCCCATCTACCTTTTCAGAAAGCACTGAGGCCGGAAAGAAATCTTCGATACAAGACTCCCCAGTTGCCCGCGTTCGCACTGAAGGTGTTTTTACTAAGTACAGATTTTCGCAGAGACGATAAAAGTCATCAGTCGTAGCCAAAGAAATTGTTTTTTTTGAATTTTGAGTTAATGACGCCAAAGATTTCCTTCGCTCCACTATCGTTATCAATAAGAATGATAACCGGCGCCGCAAAAGGTCGATGTGTATATGGTTTTAAATCTCTCTCATAGTTGACTATAAAATCTTTTAAAGGCGCACTGCCCCCGTTTAGATTAAATAAGTCATTATGGATTTTGTCGAATGAGAATAGAGAAATATTCAAACTGAAATGACCGATAGCACTAATCTCCCCCAATGCAGGATGAAACTTCTTTAGATTCCGAATTGCATATCGCAAATGCGAATTATCAGTTTTCCCTTCACAAATAATCAACGGGCGCTTAAGAGCGACAAAATACTTATAGCGCAAAAATTTTGAATATACCGACCGAATGCCCCTCAAGTCTTTTGACTTCACATTTTCAGTTTCATTTTTCCTCTGCACTCTGCATACATGCTTCACATAGTAATTGTAATTGAGAATCCCATGCAGTCGATCTAAGCTATCACTTTTAGTGCCATCGATATGAAACTCGCCCGTCCGAAACAATGTCTCCGTCATCGCCCTCGCATTTTTATAATAGTTAGATGGAACGTTGACATTCCTATTGACGGTTAAGCCAGTTACGGTTTGACGAGATGAGCCGAGCTGCATTCTTGTCTTTTTTTCATTTATTGAGAAACCAGATCGTACGATCTGACCTCGTAAATCAGCACCAAGAACCCATGCTCCCGTCGCATCGGTAGCAGCCAATGCCGAAGGAAAGTCTTTTTCATTTGTTGAGAAGGTAAGATCGTCAGCATAACGAGAATATGCTATTCGATTTTTTCTGGCCAACCTCGCCAACCGCCGATCAAGCACACGAGCCAAAAGATCGGATATGATTGGTGAACAAGGACTTCCCTGCGGCAACTCGTTCTCATAACAAGCGATCTGCGCAATAATTGTCGCGGCCGCTGCACTCAAGGAAAAGTCCTTGTCCTTTATAAAGAATCCCCTTACCCGACCAAAATTAATACTAGGAAAGAAATTCTCCAGATCAATATTCAATACGTAACGGCGATTTTTATGTGGTTTTGCGTTGGTAACAATAGAGAGGCCGGCTCTGTATGCATGAGAAAGCGGCTTGAGCTTCGGGTTGTTCGCCTCAATTTCATATCTACATGCATACAATATATTCGCTAGTCGAGCTTGCAGTTGTTTAAGCTTATCAGTAGGCGCGTTTATCTCCCTAACGCCGCCGTTCTTCTTGGGAATTGAGAATTTATTGTATTTCGCTCGCGAAGGAATTTTATAAAGGATATATGCTAACCCACTTGGCGTATATCCAAGTAAATCTGCAAAAGCCTCAAGCGTTTCTACCTCTTGGAGTTTTTTTAATACCGACACTTCTTGTCGCCCTATATGAAAGCCTTACAGGCACTCTTATGCGCTGGCCACGGAGTATAATATAGCAACCGTGGCATTACTTAGGTGTCGAGATAGCAGCATCTCAGACATTGAGTCTTATATCGCGAAGCACGATAACAAAATCTGCCTGTAAGGCGGCTTTTATAAAGCACGATGTTGAAATTCTATCAATAGGAAGTATCGCTTTATATATAGCCCACCTTCGCCCCGCCTGAGCCGCCGCCGCTGTCGCTCACCGCACTCGCCGCCCGCCGCAGCACCTCGGCGTAACTGCCGCGCAGTTCCATCCTCTCAGCATAACCCTTCGCCAGCATCATGCGGTGCGCCTGGCGTAAGCGCCAGCAGGGCACAAACAGCAGCAGGTGATGTTCGAGATGGTAGTTCACCCAGAATGGCGCGAGCAGCAGGCGCGTGAGCGGCCCGGCATAGGTCGTGCGCGTGTTGCGCAAGGCATCGTCGTTGTCGGGCACCACGGCATGTTCGGCGATATTGCGGATGCGGCTGACGAGCTGATACCAGGTGGCGAGCGGCAGCAGCCATAAAGCCGGATAGAGCCACCAGTACCCAATCGCGGTGAGCAGGCCGAGCAGCGTCAGGTTGGTAAGCGCCGCGCCCACCAGCCCGCCCTTGGCAAGCCGTTCCCATCTCTGGCCCCAGCTTAAGCCCGCCTCGCCCCAGGTGAGCATCACCTGCTCGCGCCGGCGGGTGAGCGCCGTGCGGCCGCTGAGGTCGCGTTGAATCTTGCGGCGCAGGCTTTGCCGCGTGATCGGGAATGGCGCGGAGAGCACCAGGTCGGGGTCGTCGGCCTGCTGGGTGAAGCGATGATGCTTCAGGTGATAGGGGCGATACAGATGCAGGTCGGTGATCACCGGATACGCGCAGAGCCACTGCCCGGCCAGTTCGTTGAAGCGCCGGGTTTTGAACAGCAGGCCATGGGCGGCATCGTGCATCAGGATGGCCAGCCCCAGCTGCCGCCCGCCGATCACCATCACGGCAACGACAAACGTCGCCGGGTTGGGCCAGGCGGCAAACATTGCCATGGCCAGGCCGATCAGCCCCCAGGCACAGAGCACCAGCCAGGCGCCCATCAGATCGGAGCGCGCGCTTAAGCGCCGGATTTCATCGGCGGTGAAAATGTCGGTGGCTTTGACTGTATTGCCTGCTTCCGGCGCACCCTCGCCCACGCCCCGCTCCCTCGTGTTCTAGAGTCTTTGGGCGGAGTGTAACGCGACACCCCCGGCCCGTCATGCTCGGGCTTGGCCCGAGCATCCACGAGTTCTGTTTTTAAGACGTGGATGCCCGGCACAAGGCCGGGCATGACGAAGTGGAGGAATGAGGACGGGTGTATGCGGGCCTCCGCCGCTCTCACCCACCCATAACCGTCATGCTCGGGCTTGGCCCAGGCCCCACCACCCCTCAGTCGTCATGGCCGGGCTTGGCCCGGCCATCCACGAGTTCTTTTTTAAAAAAGGGAAAACGTGGATGCTCGGGCCAAGCCCGAGCATGACGATTGGTGGGTGGTATGATGGCCGCCCCCTTGATTCCGACCTCTCGTTCCCTACATGTTCTGACAAACGGCGCGGCACCGGCTTCCCACGTTATGGAAAACGCCATTTACACAGAATCAATGACTTACCTATGCAAAACCATCGCAAAACGATTCAAACCGCATCCGAAACCGCGCAGCGAAACCGCAACAGCGCACGCGCCGGTCCCGCTCCGCCGCCACGACGACTAAGCAGCGCGGCTTACGCGTTCGCCCGCCCCAGCGGACTGAGCCGGATGCCCTTGCGCAGGCGGCGGTATGGCAGGGTCTCGGCGCGCTCCACGAAGGCGCCGGGGCTTTCCACGTTCAGGATCTCGTGGGCGATGTCGGTGAAGTCGCCGCGGAAATGCACGGTGCTTTTCAGGCCCACGATCTGCCGCTCGCCCGGCTCGATCCCCAGATGCCGGAACATCTCCTTGTCGGCCGCCTGCACGCGCACGGAGTTGAGCACCAAATCCACGCTTCCCCCCGGCGTCCTGCAGGTCAGCCGCGCCATGGGGCCAAGCGCCATGCGCGTGCCCTTGTAGAACGGCCCGGTGCAGAGGAACCGGCCGTCGTTCAGCGCTGAGACGGTGAAGCGGTTGCGATAGGGCTTGGCGCCGTCGAAGTAACGCCCGCCGACCTGCAGCTCGATCTCGGCGCCCTGCCCGGCCTGGTGCGCGATGCGGGCGGCTTCGGGGTCGAACAGCAGGCCCAGCGTGGCATCGGGCACGCCCTGCTCGATCAGCGCGGCGAGCAGCCCGGTGGTGTCCGAGGTCGCGCCGGTGCCGGCATTGTCCTGCACGTCGGCCAGCACCACCGACTTGCGCGCGCCGCCCTGGATCATCCGGCGCGCCTGCTCGATGGCATCCACGGGCGAGAGCAGGTTCAGTTTGAACTCGGCCTCGCGCTCGGTGATGTGGCGGGCCAGATCGTCGGCGGCCTTGTCGGCGGCGTCCTGGCTGTCGGCATAGGCCACGATGGTCGGGCCGCATTCATTGATGTCGGCCGGGTGGAAGCCGGGCGAGAACGAGAGTGAACTCACCGCGCCGTGTTCCATATTGCTTAAGTTTTCGTAGATGCTTTTGCACGGCTCCAGGAAGGTGCATTGCGCGGTGAGCGGGATGAGGAAGGGAATGCGGCGCAGGGCCTTCGCCTGTCTGGGCCGTTCGCCGGTCAGGCGCTTTTCCAGCTGCCGCGCCACCCGGCCGCCGGTCACCGCCATGTCCAGATGCGGATAGGTGCGATAGGCGATCAGCAGGTCGCTGTGCCGCACCATGGCCTCGGTCACATTGGCATGCAGGTCCAGGCTCACCATCACCGGCAGGTCGGGGCCGACCGTGGCGCGCACGCGGCGCAGCAGCTCGCCCTCGCCGTCCTCATGGCTTTCGGTCACCATCGCGCCATGCAGGTCCAGATAGACGGCGTCGATCTTGCCCTTCAGTCTGGCCAGGCCGTCGGTGATTTTCTTGGCCACGAAGTCGAAGGCCTCGTCGGTGACGTAAGAACACGGCTGCGCCGCCGCCCAGACGATGGGTTCCAGCGCCCAGCCCTTGGCCTTGGCCGACGTGATGAAGCCGCCGATGGGAATGTTCATCGGCTCGAACACCTCGAAGATCGCCTTGCCCTCGGTCAGCGGCGGCCAGCCCTCGCCCTGAATGAACTTGTCCAGCGTCGCCTTCTGCGGCGCGAAGGTATTGGTCTCGTGCTGGAAGCCGGCAATGGCAATCGTATAGGTCATGGGGGGCTCGCTTGGTTTTTTATGGGGGAACGAAGAAGGGCGCCGCGTTGGGCGCCCTTCGGGTAGTCGTGTTCAGATGTCCGCGTATTCGTGCGTTTCCGCCTTGCCGCCGGGATGGGTCACGGCGCCGTCATGGGCATCGCCCACGGTCTGGGCGTATTTCCACAGCGCACCCGACTGGTAGTCGGTCTTGCGCGGCTTCCACTTCTTCTTCCGCGCCGCCATCTCCTTGGCCGAGACGTCGACGCTGAGCACACCCTTCACCGCGTCGATGGTGATGATGTCGCCGGTCTTGATCAGGCCGATCGGCCCGCCGACCGCTGCTTCCGGCCCCACATGGCCAACGCAGAAGCCGCGCGTGCCGCCCGAGAAACGCCCGTCGGTGATCAGCGCCACCTTCTCGCCCATGCCCTGGCCGTAGATCGCCGAGGTGGTGGAGAGCATCTCGCGCATGCCCGGGCCGCCCTTCGGGCCTTCGTAGCGGATGACGATCACGTCGCCTTCCTTGTACTTCTTCGCCTGCACGGCCTCGAACGCGGCCTCTTCGCTGTCGAACACGCGGGCCGGACCCACATGCTTCAGCCGCGCCATGCCCGCCACCTTCACGATGGCGCCGCGCGGCGCGAGGTTGCCCTTCAGGCCAACCACGCCGCCGGTCGGCGTGATCGGGTTGGTGATCGGGCGCACCACGTCCTGGTCCTTGGGGAACTTCACGCCCTTCAGGTTCTGCTCGATGGTCTTGCCGGTCACGGTCAGGCAGTCGCCGTGGATATAGCCGCCCTTCATCAGCTCGTTCAGCACCACCTGCACGCCGCCGATCTCGTACATGTCCTTGGCGACGTAACGCCCGCCGGGCTTGAGGTCGGCGATGTAGGGCGTGGACTTGAAGATCTTGGCCACGTCATCGAGGTCGAACTTGATGCCGGCCTCATGGGCAATCGCCGGCAGATGCAGCGCGCCGTTGGTCGAACCGCCGGTGGCGGCCACCACGCGGGCGGCATTCTCCAGCGACTTGCGCGTGACGATGTCGCGCGGCCGGATCCCCAGCTTGATCAGCTCCATGATCTGCCGGCCCGAGGCCTCGGCATACTGGTCGCGGGTTTCATACGGCGCCGGGGCGCCGGCCGAACCCGGAATGGCCAGGCCGATGGCTTCCGACACGCAGGCCATGGTGTTGGCGGTGAACTGGCCGCCGCAGGACCCGGCCGAGGGACAGGCCACGCATTCCAGCTCATGCAGGTCCTTGGCGTTCATCTTGCCGGCGGCATGCTGGCCCACGGCCTCGAACACGTCGACCACGGTCACATCCTTGCCGCGGAACCGGCCGGGCAGGATCGAGCCGCCATACATGAAGATGGATGGCACGTTCAGGCGCACCATGGCCATCATCAGACCGGGCAGCGACTTGTCGCAGCCGGCCAGGCCCACCAGCGCGTCGTAGCAATGGCCGCGCACGGTCAGCTCGGTGGAATCCGCAATCGCCTCGCGGCTGACCAGCGACGACTTCATGCCCTGGTGGCCCATGGCGATGCCGTCGGTGACGGTGATGGTGGTGAATTCGCGTGGCGTGCCGCCGGCGGCCTTCACGCCCTTCTTCACCGCCTGCGCCTGGCGGCCCAGCGTGATGTTGCAGGGCGCGGCCTCGTTCCAGGTGGTGACCACGCCGACGAAGGGCTGGTTGATCTCGGCCTCGGTCAGGCCCATGGCGTAGTAATAGCTGCGGTGCGGGGCGCGCTCGGGGCCTTCCGTCACATGCCGGCTCGGCAGGTTGGACTTGTCGAATTTCCCGCCCTTCATCACGGCGCCCTTGTGCTTTTTCGCCGGGGCCTTCTTGGTCTTTTTGGTCATTGGCTGGTCCTGTCCCTTGGCAAACTAAAAACCGGACACGGAGCATAGCCAGCGGGCTGGCGGCGGACCAGAGGCTAGGTGGTGGCGTCGGCGGGTTTTTTGACCTGTTTGCGTCGCAGCAGGGCGGCATTCACCTCGGCGCCGAAAATGAACAGCACGGCCGAGGCGTAGAAGAAGACCAGGGTGACGATCACCCCGCCCAGGCTGCCATAGGTGGCGCTGTAATTGCCCAGCCGCGCCACATAGAGCGAGAACAGCCCGGCCAGTATCAGCCACAGCACCGTGGTCGCCAGCACGCCGGGCAGCAGATGGCGCCATGCCAGATGCCGGCCGGGCAGCCAGCGATGCAGCGCCAGCAGACCGGCGGTCAGCACCAGGGCGGCAATGCCATAACGAAACAGGCTGAAGGCCCAGCGTTCCGCATTGCTCAAGGGAAACAGCCAGAGCAGCCCCTGCCAGATCAGCGGTCCCAGCACGATCGCCACCGACAGCAGGATGAAGACGAAGCCGCCCAGCAGGATGGCGCCCAGGTTGCCCAGGCGGATCAGCCACCAGGGCCGCGGCTCACTGAAACCGTACGAAGCGTTCAGTGCGATGCGCAGCGCGTTGATGCCGCTGGAGGCCACCCACAGCGCGCCGATCAGGCCCAGCGTGAGCAGGCCGCCGTCGCGCCGCGCCAGCACTTCGTTGATCACCGGGCCCAGCGTGGCGCCGACATCCTCGGGCAGCAGGTCGAGCATCGCCTGCACCGAAGCGAGGCTGCCGCCGTATTCGCCCAGGAAACCGGCGAGGAACCCGGCCAGGGCGGCGAGGAAAATCAGGAAGGGAAAAATCGCCAGCAGCCCGGTATAGGCGATATGGCCGGCCAGCTCGAAAGACAGGCTGTTGATCATGGCGCGGCCGGCGCCATACAGCACCCTGCCTGCGAAGACGGCCCAGTTGCGGAACATGGTAAACATCTTCGCCGCGCCGACCCGATCGACGCAATGCTCGTTAAGGATGAAAAATTAACCGCTCTTTAATGTTTCTTAATGATGTTTTGACAAGGATAGAAACATGGGCATGCAGGCTGAGATCGTCGTCCCCCGCTATGTCGTCCTGACCAGGATGGCAGATAGCTGGATTCCGCGTGCATCCCTCAGCAATGCCGACAGCGCCGAAGCCGAAGCCTTCCGCTGGCGCCGCATCTACGGCCCGGCCCGCACCAAGGTTGCCGAGTATCTGATCCCCGAGCGGCCCAGCCCGGATCCCATCACTGTTCCCGCACTGCCGGTCGAGCTGGCGGAAACACCGATACGCTACATCCGCGCAACGGCTGCCGCCGCCGGCGGCCAGATCGGCTGGTACGATGCCGCGCTGCGCGCGATGGCGCTGTATCTGGGCTTCGGTTTTGCCAATCGCGCGATGGAACTGCTGATCCTGCTGGCCGCGCGCTAGTTTCGGCCTTCCCCCGCTTCCGCTAGAGTCCGGGCAAAATCAGCCTCGCCCGAGTCCCCGCATGCTCTCCGTCGTTCTCGCCATCGTGCCCATCTTCCTGCTGATCGCCATCGGCGGGGCAATGAAGCGCGGCAACTTCCCGGGCGACGCCTTCTGGCCCCTGGCCGACAAGGTCACCTACTTCATCTTCTTTCCGGCCCTGCTGGTCGACAACCTGAGCAATGCCAAGCTAGGCGACTTCGACCCCAGCGGCATGCTGGGCGCGCTGTTCGCGGCGCTGCTGCTGCAGGCCGGACTGGTCTATGCCCTGCGTCCACTGGCGAAGGTGAACGGGCCCGGCTTCACCTCGGTGTTCCAGGGCGCCGTGCGGTTCAACACCTTCGTCGGCCTTGGCGCGGTGGCGGCGCTGGAAGGCGGTGCCGGCATCACGCTGTTCGCCGTCACCATCGCACTGGCCATCCCCACCATCAACGT
Organism: Ferrovibrio sp.; assembly: GCF_046297595.1. GTDB lineage: Bacteria > Pseudomonadota > Alphaproteobacteria > Ferrovibrionales > Ferrovibrionaceae > Ferrovibrio. The sequence continues at coordinate 88,714 of NZ_JBKBHT010000010.1, read as the reverse complement.
GATGTGCGTTCTGACGCTGGCGCGCTACGGCGATCACGGCCAGAGCACCAGTTTCAAAGGCCAGGTGATGTTCCTGGTCAAGAACCCGCTGATCATCGCCTGTGTGACCGGCATCCTGATGAACGTGTTCGACCTTGCCCTGCCGCGCGGGATCGAGCCGGTGTTCAAGATGCTGGGCAGCATGGCCGCGCCGATGGGCCTGCTGACTGTCGGCGCCGGCCTGCAATGGGAGGCGGCGAAGAATGCCGGCCGTGCCGTGGGCATCGCCTGCGCGCTGAAGCTGCTGGTCTATCCGCTGGTGCTGTTCGGCCTCAGCCGGCTGTGGGGCCTCGGTCCGCTGGAGACCAAGGTGCTGGTGCTGTGGGGCGCCATGCCGACGGCCAGCGCCAGCTATATCCTCGCCCGCCAGATGGGCGGCGATGCGCCGATGGCAGCCGCCATCGTCACGGCCAGCACCATCCTGGCCTTCGTGACCGTGCCGCTGTTCATGCTGATGGCGGGCGTGTAGCCGCTTACTTCTTCGGGAAGTCGAGGCCCATGGCCTCATAGCGTTCCGGATCGTCGCCCCAGTCCTCGCGCACCTTCACGAACAGGAACAGGTGCACGCGGCACTCGAACTGCTCTTCCATGATCTTGCGGGCGAAGGCGCCAATGCGCTTGATCATCTGGCCGCCCTCGCCCAGCACGATCTTCTTCTGGCCCTCGCGCTCGACATAGATCACCTGGTCGATGCGGGCGGAACCGTCCTTCTGGTCCTTCCAGTTCTCGGTCTCGACCGTGATCGCGTAAGGAAGTTCGTCATGCAGGCTGTGATAGACCTGCTCGCGGGTGATCTCGGCGGCCAGGAACCGCATCGGCACATCGGCCAACTGGTCTTCCGGATAAAGCCATGGCCCCGGCGGCATGCGGCCGGCCAGGTCGCGCAGCACGTCGTCGACGCCGGTGCCCTTCTGGGCTGAGATCATGAATATGCGTTCGAAGGGATAGGCCTCGCTCAAGGCCTTGGCCAGGCCGAGCAGTTTTTCGCGCGGCACGGCATCAACCTTGTTCAGCGCCAGCAGCACATGCCCGCGCTTGCGTCCCTGCAATGCATCCACGATGGCGCGGCTTTCGTCGTCTAAGCCGCGTTCGGCATCGACCAGCAGCAGCACCGCATCGGCATCGTCAACGCCGCTCCAGGCGGCATTCACCATGGCGCGGTCGAGGCGGCGTTTCGGCGTGAAGATGCCCGGCGTGTCGAGGAAGATCACCTGCGCATCGCCCTGCACGGCAATCGCGGTGATGCGCGCGCGCGTGGTCTGCACCTTCTTGGAGACGATCGAGACCTTCGCGCCGACCAGACGGTTCAGCAAGGTGGACTTGCCGGCATTCGGCGCGCCGATGATGGCGACGTAGCCGCAATGCGGCGTCGCCGGGCTACTGGTGTCTGCTTCGCTCATTTCTTTCCGTTTTCAAGCCGGCCCAAAAGGCGACCGGCCGCTTCCTGTTCGGCGGCGCGTTTCGAACCGCCCTGCCCGCGTTCCGGCTCGCCGGTGCCCAACCGCACCGCCACGGTGAAGCGCGGTTCGTGCGGGGGGCCTTCCTGATTGACCACATCGTATTTCGGCGCCGCCATGCCGCGCGCCGCAGCCCATTCCTGCAAGGCCGTCTTCGGATCCTTCGCGGCGCCGCCGGTGACCTCGTCCAGCATCGGGATCATGTAACGGCGCACGAATTTCTCGGCCACACGCATGCCGCCATCCAGATACAGGGCCGCCACCACGGCCTCGCAGGCATCGGCCAGGATCGCCGGTTTGCCGGCGCCGCCTGAATCGCGCTCGGAGCGCGAAAGCTGGATGAAATCGCCCAGCCCCAGCGACTGCGCGAACCGCGCCAGGCTGTCCTGTTTGACCAGCGCATTATAGCGCAGGGCCAGTTCGCCGGCTTCGGCCTGCGGGAAACGCTCGGCCAGCAGGGTGGCCACCACAAGACCCAGAACGCGGTCGCCGATGAATTCCAGCCGGTTGTAATCGCGCATCGCCGGCGGAGCGTCAGCCGCCTTCTGCCGCGCCGACTTGGCCCGGCTGCGGCGCGGATTGGCCGAAGGATGCACGAGGGCTTCTTCCAGCAGCCTGGGATCGGCGAATTTGTGGCCGAGCGTCTGCTGCAATACCTCGAGCGGGGATTTCCGGGTATCTGCCGTCACGCCCGCCTCAGTCGATACCCGTGAACATCCGGTCCCAGCGCAGGGCACTGAACCACGTCCACGGCTTCAACAGAGTTGCCGAGGGCTCAATCGAAATCCACCGAACATCGGCGCGACCGATCAGGTGATCCGACGGCACGTAACCCACGCCGCCAACCTCAAGCGGCACGCGGCTGTCCTGCGAATTGTCGCGGTTATCGCCCATCATGAAGTAATGGCCGGGCGGCACGGTATAGACGCCGGTATTGTCGCTGGCGCTGTAGGCGTAGAGATCCAGCGTGCGGTAGGTCACGGCCGGATTTTTGCCGTCGCCCGGAAGGGTCTCTTCCCATTGCTGATTGCGTTCGACCAGATTGCCGAAACGGTCACGGCGCTCGAAATCCTCGACGCGGCGGCGCTTCACCGCCTCGCCATTCAGGTACAACACACCCTCGCGCATCTGGATGCGGTCGCCCGGCAGGCCGACCAGGCGCTTGATGTAGTCCACCGAGGGGTCATGCGGCCAACGGAACACCACGACATCGCCCCGCTTGGGCTCGGATGCCAGGATGCGGCCCTGGAACAATGGCGGGCTGAACAGCAGGGAATACTTGCTGTAGCCATAGGCGTATTTGGAGACGAAGACATAGTCGCCGACCAGCAAGGTCGGCAGCATGGATTCCGACGGGATGTGGAAGGGTTCGTAGGCGACCGTACGGATGCCGACGGCGATCAGCACGGCATAAACGAGGGTGCGGAGGCTGTCCCAGAGTTCCCCGCCACGCGTTTTCGGCTTCGCCACCACCTGCTCCCGATCCATATAAATCAATCCCTTACGGCCGTTTTTGCCCCAGCCGGGGCTGCATCAAGCCGGCAACCGGCCGGCAAAGTCAAGCACCCGGTCCGGTCGGTAATCCGGGGGGTAATATCGGCCTTGCCGTGATGATGACAATGGCCTGGGCCAGCGGCGGCTCGTCGGTCAGCGAGACGTCGATCTGGGCCTCGTGGCCGGGCGGCAGCAGGCTCTGAAGCTGGGCCAGGGCCCCGCCGGTCAGCGCCATGGAGGGCTTGCCGCTGCGCAGGTTGACCACCCCCATGTCGCGCCAGAACACCCCCCTGCGGAAGCCGGTGCCCAGCGCCTTGGAGCAGGCCTCCTTGGCGGCGAAGCGCTTGGCATAGGATTCAATCCGGGTGCGCTGGCGGCGCTCGGAACGCGCCTTCTCGACCGGCGTGAAAACACGGTCGAGGAAGCGGTCGCCGAACCGGGCAATGGTCTGCTCGATGCGGCGGATGTCGATCAGGTCGGAGCCCAGGCCGATGATCATCGCATCATCGCTCAGGCCGTGCGGCTAGTGACGCCACGGGCATCGTTCATCAGGGCGCGCATGCGACGGATCGCGCTGTCCAGCCCACTGAAGATCGCCTCACCGATCAGGAAATGGCCGATATTGAGTTCCACGATAGTGGGGATCGCTGCCACCGGCGCCACGGTGTCGAAACTCAGGCCGTGGCCGGCGTGGCATTCCAGGCCGATGGCCTGGGCATGGGCGGCGGCTTTTTCGATGCGCCGCAATTCGACCGTCTGTGCCTCGCCTTCGGTTTCGCAGTAGCGGCCGGTATGCAACTCCACGACCGGAGCGCCCAGTTTCTTCGCGGCGTCGAGCTGGCGCTCGGAAGGTTCGATGAACAGCGACACGCGGATACCGGCGGCAGACAGCCTCTCGACCATTGGCGCCAGGTGGTCGTACTGACCGGCGGCATCGAGGCCGCCTTCGGTCGTACGCTCCTCGCGCCGCTCTGGCACGATGCAGCTGGCATGCGGCCGGTGGCGCAAGGCGATGGCCAGCATTTCATCGGTGGCCGCCATTTCCAGATTCAGCGGCAGGTCGATCTCGGCCATCAGCCGGTCGATATCGTTGTCCGAGATATGGCGGCGGTCTTCGCGCAGATGCGCCGTGATGCCGTCGGCACCGGCGGCGGCGGCCTGCTTGGCGGCGCGCACGGGATCGGGATGGCGCCCGCCGCGCGCGTTGCGGATGGTGGCAACGTGATCGATGTTAACGCCCAGACGCAGGATCCGCGAAGTCATCGCCGCCTCTCCTTCCCCAGCTATGCCAGATTGCGTGAGCCGGGCTTGATCGCCGGCAGCTTCTGCAGTTCGGGTGGCAGCTCATCCTCGCGATAGGCCGGCACCTTGAAGCCGCAGAGCGAAAACAGCGGTACACCCAGTTCGACCTCGCCGTCGGAGCGGTCGACGATGCAGGAGGCTGCAATCGTGACGCCGCCATGGGCCGCGATGCAATCGATGCATTCGCGACTGGACTTGCCGGTGGTGACGACATCTTCCGCCATCAGCACGCGCGCGCCCTTGGGGATATCGAAGCCGCGCCGCAGAGTGAATTTGCCATCCACCCGCTCGGTGAAGATCGACGGCACGCCGAGCTGGCGCGCCAGTTCGTAACCCACCACCACGCCGCCCATGGCCGGCGAACAGACCAGATCGACCGGCTTCGGCCCCAGCTTGGCGCGGATCGCGTCGGCCAGCGCTTTGCAGAGGGCTTCGGCGCGTTCGGGGTGCATCAGCACGCGGGCCGACTGCATGTAGACCGGGCTGTGCAGGCCTGAGGTGAGCAGGAAATGGCCTTCCAGCAGCGCGCCGGATTCCCGGTAATGCCGTAACACGTCCTCGCGATTCATGATCCCCCGTTTCTCCGTACTGGTCAGCCCTTGGCGCGTTCCACCGAGCTGATGCTCGGCGTGGCGCGCAGGGCCGCGATGATATTGGTCAGATGCTTCACGTCGCGCACCTCGATATCGACGAACATCTCGAAGAATTCGGGGCTGCGGTTGGTGATCTTCAGGTTGGTGATGTTGCCCTTGTGCTTGGCGATCACGGTGGTGACAGCGCTGAGCGCGCCGGTCTCGTTGTTGATCACCAGACTGACGCGGCCGACATGGCCATGGGCCTTGTCGCTGTCCGACGGCGCATCCCAGGCCAGGTCGAGCCAGCGTTCCGGCTGTTCGGCGAATTGCTCCAGCGCGTCGCAGTCGATGGTGTGGATCGTCACGCCCTTGCCGGTGGTGACGATGCCGACGATGCGGTCGCCCGGCAGCGGGTGGCAGCAGCCGGCGAAATGCATCGCCATGCCGGGAATCAGGCCGCGGATCGGGATGCCGCCGCCCTTGCCATGTTCGGACTTGTGCAGCCGGGGCAGCGGCGGCGCCTTGTCGGCTTCGTCCTGCTTCTGGCCCGGGAAGACGATGTTCAGCACCTGCCGCGCGGTGATGTTGCCCTCGCCCACGCCGACGAAGACATCATCGGCCGAGCGCAACTTCAGCACCTTCACCGCCGGCTCCAGCGCCTTTTCCGAAGCGGTGGCATCATGCTCGCGGAAGGCCTTCACCAGGATGGCCTTGCCCAGTTCGTGATACTGGCCGCGCTGCTGCTGGCGGATGAAGCGGTTGATGCAGGACTTGGCGCGGCCCGATTTGACGAAGTTCAGCCAGGTCGGGTTCGGCGCCGGTACTTTCGAACGCAGGATTTCCACCTGGTCGCCATTGCGCAGCACGGTGCGCAGCGGCACGACGCGGCCATTCACCTTGGCGCCAACAGCCGTGTCGCCTACATCGGAATGCACCGCATAGGCAAAATCAACAACGGTGGCGTCGCGCGGCAGGGCGATCAGGTCGCCCTTGGGCGTGAAGCAGAACACCTGATCCTGGAACATGTTGAGCTTGGTATGCTCCAGGAATTCCTCCGGATCGGAGGTCTGCTCCAGGATTTCCAGCAATTCGCGCAGCCAGCGATACTGCCGCGCTTCGGCTTCAGGTGCGGCCTGGCCGTTATGCTTGTATTGCCAGTGCGCGGCGACGCCGAGATCGGCGATGTCGTGCATTTCCTGGGTGCGGATCTGGATTTCGATACGCTTGTTCTCGGGGCCGATCACCGTGCTGTGCAGGCTGCGATAGCCGTTCTGCTTCGGCGTGGAGATATAGTCCTTGAAGCGGCCCGGCACCGATGGCCAGGTCTGATGCACCACGCCCAGGGCGTGGTAGCAGGCGGCCAGATCGCGCACCACGATGCGGAAGGCCATGATGTCGGAGAGCTGCTCGAACGCGATGTTCTTGCGCTGCATCTTCTCCCAGATCGAGAAAGGCCGTTTCTCGCGCCCCGACACCCAGGCCTCGATGCCGTTTTCCGCCAGCGTCCGTTTCAGCCGGTCGGAGATGCGGTCGACCATGCTGCCGCCTTCGCTGCGCAGCTGGTCCAGGCGGGCGATGATCGAGGCGCGCGCATCGCCGTTCAACTCGGCAAAAGCCAGGTCTTCCAGTTCCTCCTTCAAATCCTGCATGCCGATGCGGTCGGCGAGCGGAACGAAGATTTCCATGGTCTCCTTGGCGATGCGCCGGCGCTTCTCGGGCGTCTTGATGAAATGCAGCGTGCGCATGTTGTGCAGCCGGTCGGCCAGCTTGACCAGCAGTACGCGGATGTCGTTCGACATCGCCAGCAGCAGCTTGCGGAAATTCTCGGCCTGCCGCGTGCGGTCGGATTGCAGTTCGATGCGCGACAGCTTGGTGACGCCGTCGACCAGGCGTAGCACGTCGCTGCCGAAATTCTTCTCGATCTCGTCGGGCGTGGCGACGGTATCTTCCAGCGTGTCGTGCAGCAGGCCGGTGGCGATGGCGGTGCTGTCCAGCTTCATGCCGGCCAGGATGCCAGCCACCTCGACGGGGTGCGAAAAATACGGGTCGCCCGAGGCGCGTTTCTGCGCCCCGTGGGCTTTCATGGAGAACACATAGGCACGGTTAAGCAGGTCCTCGTCCGCCGCGGGATCGTAGGCGAGGACTTTTTCCAATAGCTCAACCTGGCGCATGACACGCGGACGCATCATTCCTGCCCCGTTCTCCGCCTCCGGCAAACGGTTGTACATAAAGAGTTATTTTGATCGAAAAACCGGCGGGGACAAGCCCGCCGGCAGCAGAATTCGGGGAAATCGGCCCGGCTGTGACGCCGGATGCCCGGATCAGGCCTCTTCGGCCTCGTCGGCGGCTTCCGGACCCTCGTCGCCATCGGCCTCGTCGATCGACATGCCCTCGGCGAGGTCTTCGTTGTCCTGTTGCACGCCGGCCCATTCGCCGGACTGCATCAGGGCAGCCATGTTGTCCTCTTCCGGCTCGTCGACCTCGACATGCTTCTGCATGCCGCCGATCATGCGCTGGCGCAGGCCCTCGATATCCACGGTTTCGTCGGCGATTTCACGCAGGGCAACGACCGGGTTCTTGTCGTTGTCGCGATCCAGCGTCAGGGAAGCGCCCGACGAGATGGCGCGGGCGCGCTGGGCGGCCAGCAGAACCAGCTCGAAGCGGTTCGGGATCTTGATGACGCAATCTTCGACGGTGACGCGGGCCATGGTTTACCCTCGGTAAAATCGGCAGCGGAAAGCGGGAGCGCGCTTATTAAGGGCGATTCCCGACGGATGCAAGTGCCTATACAAGCAGAAAACGCCCCCGAAACCCAAGAAAATCATTATAACCTATTGATTTTCATATGATTTGCCTGAGCGATCAAGGCCTCGATCCCGGCCCCCGAAACCGGGTGCCGCCAATCCGGGGCAATTTCCTGCAGGGGCAGCAGGACGAACAGCCGCTCCTGCATCCGGGGATGCGGCAGGATCGGGCCACCGCCCTCGCCCCGCAGTTCCAGGCCGCGGTAGTCGATCAGGTCGAGGTCCAGCACCCGGGCTTCCCAGCGGGCCTGGCGTACCCGGCCAACCGATGCCTCGATCCGATGCAGCAGTGCCAGCAACTGATCCGCCCCCAGCGCCGTATCGAGTTCCACGACGCCGTTGATGAAATCCGGCTGATCCGAGACCGGCTGTGCGGCAGCCTGCCACCATGAGGAGCGTTTCAGAATCCGAACACCCTCGCGGGTGAGAAACTGTAGGGCCGCCTCAAGCGTTGCGCGAGGCGCACCATGCTCAACGCTCGGGAGATTTGCTCCCAGGGCGACAAAGATGCCGGACCGCTCTGTTGCCATGATTTTATTCTTGCCTTAGGCCTGTCGCCGCCGCACAAAGGATTACATAAGACGTTACGGTCATTGAACCCAAGTCTATACAGCAAGGAATAGATCATGAAGTTCTATACGCAGGAGCGCGTGGCGCTCTTCATCGACGGTGCCAACCTTTATTCCGCCGCCCGCAGCCTCGGCTTCGAAATTGATTATCGCCGCCTGCTCGAAAGCTTCCGCAAGGAATCGCACCTGGTCCGCGCCTTTTACTACACTGCGCTGGTCGAAGATCAGGAATATTCGCCGCTGCGGCCGCTGATCGACTGGCTGGACTATAACGGCTTCACCATGGTGACCAAGCCGGCCAAGGAATACACCGATGCCATGGGCCGCCGTAAGGTGAAGGGCAACATGGATATCGAGCTGGCCATCGATGTGATGGAAATGGCGCCCCATGTCGACCATGTCGTGCTGTTTTCGGGCGATGGCGATTTCCGCCGCCTGGTCGAGGCCGTGCAGCGCAAGGGCGTGCGTGTAAGCGTCGTCAGTTCCACCAAGACCCAGCCGCCGATGGTGGCCGATGAACTGCGACGCCAGGCCGATACCTTCATCGAGTTGCAGGACCTGATGCCGAAGATCATGCGCGATCAGGCCGGCCGCGATCAGTCGCGCAGTGCCGGCGTGCATGCGACGCTGCGGACCGGCCAGGGCAATGTCGCGCCATCCAGCCCGGCCCAGGCGATGGATGATTTCGATGAGATCGACACGGCCGATCCGCGCAAGCATCTGCGCTGACCAGCCTGCCTTTCGCCCCAATGACCGCCGTCGCCCAGCCGGGCCATGACTGCCCGCTCTGCCCGCGCCTTGCCCAGTTCCGCGACGCGAACCGCCAGGCCTATCCGGATTTCTTCAACGGCCCGGTGCCGCCCTGGGGCGACAACAATCCGGCATTGCTGGTGGTCGGGCTGGCACCGGGGCTGAAAGGCGCCAACCGCACGGGGCGGCCCTTTACCGGCGACTATGCCGGCGATCTGCTCTACAGCACGCTGATCAAATACGGTTTTGCCAAGGGCGTGTTCCGCGCCGATCCGAATGACGGGCTGCAGCTCGTGCGCTGCCGCATCACCAACGCGGTGAAATGCGTGCCGCCGGAAAACAAGCCGACACCAGCGGAAACCAAAATCTGCCGCAGCAGCTTCCTGGTGCATGAGATTGCGGCGTTGAAGAACCTGAAGGCCATCCTGGCATTGGGACAGATCGCCCATATCGCCGTGCTCGATACGCTGAAGGTGAAACGCGCTTCGGCCCCATTCGGCCATGGCTCGGAACACAGGATGCCGAATGGCACGACGCTGTTCTCCAGCTATCACTGCTCGCGTTACAACACCAATACCGGTCGCCTGACCGAGGCGATGTTCCATTCGGTGTTCGACAGGATTGCCGCCGCCGTCTGATCGACGGCGACGGCAAAGCCGGCATCAGGCTTTTGGCTTCATCATCGCCGCATTGAAACGGCGCTCCGGGCGTGGCGTGATCACGATTTCCTTCTTCCCGGCCAGCACCCAGTTCGGGTGGAAAACCGGAATGATGGCCTGTTCTTCCATGCAGGCCTCGATGGATTCCTGCACATACTGCTTGCGCTTCACCGGATCCATCTCGCCCTGGGCCTTCTCGATCAAGGCATCGAGCCTGGCATTCGAGAATTTCGTCCGGTTGCCGGTACCATAGATGCCGCCCGGTGTGTGAACCAGCGCACGCGGACCGATCGAGGCTTCCTCGGTGCCGTACTGGGCCATGAAGACCGAATATTCCTGTTTGGTGGCCTGGCTGAAGAACACCGTGCCGGGCATGGCCTCCACATTCACCTGCAGGCCCAGCCGTGTCCAGCCCTGTCCCACCGCCTGGGCGATGTCGCGATCCTTCGGATACCGGTCGCCCGTGGCATGCAGGGTGATCTTGAAGCCGTTTTCATAGCCGGCTTCCTTCAACAGGGCCTTGGCCTTGTTCAGATCGAAAGGATCGACCTTGAGTTTCTGGCTGGTGCCCTCGAAGCGAGACGGCAGGAATTGCGACGCCGGCGTACCGGAACCATCGAGCAGGCGGTCAACGATCAGCTGCCGGTTGATCGCCAGCGACAGCGCCTTGCGCACGCGCCGGTCCTTCAGAGGATTGTCTTTCAGCGGCGGCTGACCGTCCTTGGCCGATATGAACGGACTTTGATCGCGCACAGCATCCATCGCGATATACTGCACCGTGGACGATGGACCGGTGGCGATGGCAAAACGCTTGTCATCGCGAATGCGGGGCACATCCAGTGTGGGGACTTCGTCGATGGCATCGACATCGCCGGCCAGCAGCGCCGCGATGCGTCCGGCATCACCTTTGATCACCCGTTCGGTCACCTTCGCCCAGGGCTGCTTCTGCCCCCAATAGCCATCGTTGCGCTCGATAACGAGATGCTGGCTGTTCACCCATTCCACCAGCTTGTATGGACCGGTGCCCACCGCCGCCGTGCCGGCATTGAAATCGGCGGTACTGGCTTCGGCGTATTTCTTCGAGATGATGAAAACGCGCGCCAAGTCGGTGGCAAGCGTCGGATTCGGCGTCGCCGTGGTGAAGCGGATGCGATGATCGCCCAGCTTCTCTGACTTGACGATGGAACGCGTGAACTGCGTGAAGGGGTTGGGACTGTTGGGCACCTTCGGCACACGGTCCAGCGTGGCCAGCACGTCATCGGCCGTAAAGGCCGACCCGTCATGAAACTTCACGTTCTGCCGCAACTCGAATTCCCAGGTCAGTGGGTCGATATTGCGCCACGCAGTGGCCAGCCCGGGCACAGGATTGAGTTCGTCATTGAGCGACAGAAGGGCGTCGAAAATCAGGGAATGCGACGAGGCCTGGGGAAAACCGTTGAAGAAATGCGGGTCGAGCGTGTTCAGTTCGAGCTTGGTGCCGATGCGCAGATGGGCTGTGGTCTGCGCGAAACCGTGTGAAGTCAAACTGCCGGCAGCCAGCACCGCGAAGGTGCCGCCCATGAACAGGCGCCGCGATACGATAGTCATTCCCTGCATCCTTCCTTTATGATTTTACTGTGGTCATTATTGAGTGTCGCAAGGAGTCGGGTGTCAACACATGATGCGGTCTGAAACCATAACGTCCGGTAATACATCCCCAAGAGCGCCGCGCATCGCGGTCGGCGGCTTCATGCTGGAAAGCAATGGCCATGCGCCGGTTTCGACCCGCGAGGAGTTCGCCGCCAATGTGCTGCTGGAAGGCGAAGCCCTGCTCGCCGACCTGGCCGGTGCCAATCCGCGCAGCCCGACGACGCTGACCGGCTTCACGGCCGCCATGAGCGCCAGCGGTCCATGGGATTGCGTGCCGCTGATCATGGCTGCCGTGGGCGCATCCGGCCCGGTCGACCAGCCTTTTTTCGAATGGGTGATCGAACGCCTGCGCCTGCATCTGCGCAATGCCGGCCCGCTGGATGGGGTATTCCTCTCGCAGCATGGCGCTGCAACCGCCACAGGCGATATCGACCCCGATGGCACCGTCTTTCGCGCGGTGCGCGAGATCGTCGGGCCCGATGTGCCGATTGTCGCCACACTGGATCTGCATGCCAATGTCAGCCAGGCCATGGTGGATGCGGCCGATGTGCTGGTTGCCTATCGCTGCAACCCGCATACCGACATGCCGGATCGCGGCGCGGACTGCGCCCGCCATCTGCGCGCCATGCTGGCCGGCATGAAGCCCCATGCCGCTTTCGTCAAACTGCCTTTCATCCCACCCTCGACCAGCCAGAACACCAAGTCCGGCCCCTATGCCGATGTGATTGCCTATGGACAATCCCAGGTCAAAGACGGCGTGATCGATGTTTCGGTATCTTCAGGATTCACGCTGGGCGACACGCCGAAGAACGGCATGTCGGTGATCGCCACCGCCACCGATCCTGCCAGAGCAAAAGCCGTGGCGCGCGACGTCGCGGCTTTCGCCTGGTCGCAACGACAGCGTTTCATCGCCCGTCTTACGCCTTTGAACGAAGCCACTGAAATGGCCATAGCCTGCGGCAAGGATTCCAACCGCCCTGCCTTACTGTTCGCAGACGTGGCAGATAATCCCGGCGGCGGCGGTCGCGGCAACACCTCATACATCCTTGCTGCTTTCCACAAGGCCTGCGTTCAGGGCTGCGCCATAGGCCCGGTCTTCGATCCGGAACTGGCGGCCGAAGCGCATCGCCTGGGTCTGGGTGCGACATTCGAAGCGCGCTTCAACCGCAGCGAAGCCACCACCTTCTCCGAGCCTTTCACCGCGCCGGGCAAGGTCGTCGCGCTCAGCAACGGCATCTTCGTCGGACGACGCGGCATGGCAGCAGGCCGCACGCTCGATATCGGTCCTTCGGCCGTGATCGCCGTTGATGGCATTCAGGTTGTGGTGACGACCATCCGGCATCAGGCTCTGGATCCAATGTATTTTGAGAATTTCGGCATCGATATTGCCGGGCTGCGCAGCCTTGTGGTGAAGTCGCGCGGCCATTTCCGCGCTGCCTTCGATGAATTCTTCCCCGATGACCGTATCATCGAGGTGGATGTGCCCGGCCTGACCACGCCGGTGTTGCAGAATGTGCCCTGGCGGCAGGTACCTCGGCCGATCTACCCGCTGGACCCGGAGATGCAATGGTCTCCTCCTTGAGGAGGTTGATAAGAACATATTGGCAATATTTGCCTGCTGATATAGAATTATTTCCTATATCAAGGGGCAGGCCATTATGAAAAAAGTCATTTTTACTGAAAAAACAAATACTTCTGCGATCAAACCCGATGATACGGTCTTTGATCACCTGAGTCGGCAGCATGGCCTGCAATCTGCCGCCGCCCGCTTTGCGTCACGGACCGGACTGCTGCAGCAATACGCAATCCACTGTGACCTGCCGGCTCTCGCAGCAGCCTGCCGGGCCGTGATCGCGCGTTACGGATTGCGTGGTTTCCGCAACACTGACGATGACAGCGACACCCCCGCCTATGGCTCGCTATCGCTCACCTGCAATCCGGATCGCGACGGCGATCCCCATTCCTCAACGCTGGGGTCGGCCCATTTGAGGCAGGGGCAGTATTTCTACGCCACGCCGCAAAGCCGCGAGCAGATGCCGGTGCAAAAAGGCGATTACTACGACACCTATGGCTTCCGACGGCTCACGCCCGCCGGCAATTCCGGCGCCTTGGGTGAGTTATTGCGCGGGTTCCGTCTGCCGGTAGTGCGGTCGCGCCTCAGCGTGATCCAGGCCAACCGCACCGAGGCCAGCCAGTTTTCTTTCGGCTGGCATCGGGACGAGACGGTGTTTCACAACCTGCGCATCAACATCCCGATCTGGACCACGCCGGACCATCTTCTGGAAATCGAGACCGAGCGTGACCGACCCGATCCCACTTCGACAACGATCCGGCAGTATCATCTCGCCTGTGGCAAGGCTTATTCCTGGGACACCAACAAACCGCACCGCGTTTTCACGCGGCACGTCAGCCCGCAATCGCGCTGCCATCTGGTGATCGGGTTGGCGCCATGGTTCGACTACGATCCGGAAGAGGATTGCTGGTGGCCGAATGCCTATTTCGGCAGGGTTCATCCGCACGACATCGTCGCGGCCGGCCTGGCGCATCCGCTGATCAGACAATTGTCGGATCAACCGTAACGCTCTTCCTTCCAGGGATCGCCGGTGTTGTGATAACCGCGCACCTCCCAGTAGCCAGGCGCGTCGCGGTCGAGGAAGGCGATATGCTTGATCCATTTCGCCGACTTCCAGAAATAGAATTTCGGCATCACGATGCGCACCGGCCCACCATGCTCGCGGGTCAGCGGCGATCCCTCCCAGGAATGCGCCAGCAGCACATCGGAAGCAGAAAACATATCCAGCGTCACATTGGTGGCGTAGCCATCGTAGGACTGAAAAACGACATGGCGCGCATCGGCATGCGGTTTCACCAGCTTAAGGAAATCCGTCGCCAGCACGCCGCTCCAGCGGTTGTCGTAACGCGACCAGGCGGTGACGCAGTGGATATCCGAGACGGTATCGGTCTGCGGCAGGTCGAGGAAATCGTTCCAGGTCAACTTCAGCGGCTTCTGCACCAGCCCGCCGACGCTGAGCAGCCAGCGATCAAGCAGGATATTCGGTTGCACGCCGAGGTCGAGCACCGGCCAGTCGCGCACCAGGCGTTGACCCGGCGGCAGACGCCGCTGGTTCGGCGCTGAGGTTTCCCCGGTCAGCAGACGGCCATCCTTGGCCCATTGCTGCTTCGAGGCGATCAACTTGTCCTTGATCTGGCCGATCAGGCCCGGCTTGTAATCATCGCTCATCGCTGCCTCCCGAAGGGTTACGCGATTATTCCCGGCCTTTGTTGCGCATCAGCCGCTGCTTCTCGCGATTCCAGTCGCGGCTCTTTTCAGTCTCGCGCTTGTCATGCAGCTTCTTGCCGCGGGCTAGCGCGATCTTGACCTTGGCCCGACCGCGCTCGTTGAAATATATGTTTAAGGGGACCAAAGTCACGCCGCCGCGTTTCAACGCGCCGATCAACTTGTCGATTTCCTTCTGCTTGAGCAGCAATTTGCGTGGTCGGCGCGGCTCGTGGTTGAATCGGTTCGCACCGGCATATTCCGGGATATGCGAATTCACCAGCCAGATTTCGCCGCCCTGCTCGGCCGCATAGGCATCCTGGATGCTGGCGCGACCGCCGCGCAGACCCTTCACCTCGGAACCGACCAACACAATGCCGGCGTCGAAGGTTTCGTCCAGATGATAATCAAAACGCGCACGGCGGTTATCGGCCACCGTGCGCGGTTGCTGGGCCATGAAAGCTTACTTCTTCTTTTTCTTCGCGGCGGATTTGCCCGAGGATTTCTGCTTCGGACCAACCAGGCCGAGCTGCTTGACCAGCGCCTTGACGCGATCGGTGGTCGCCTTGCTGGACGGCACCATCGGCAGGCGAAGTTCGGCCGTGCAGATGCCCAGCAGCTCGGCGGCATATTTCACCGGGCCGGGGCTGGTCTCGGCAAACAATGCCTTGTGCAACGGCATCAGCTTTTCCTGGATCGCCAGCGCCTTGGCATGATCGCCCGACAGGCTGGCCTCCTGCATCTGCGAAACCAGCTTGGGCGCGATGTTGCCGGTGACGGAAATGCAGCCGGTGCCGCCATGCGCGTTGAAGGCAATCGCGGTCGTATCGTCGCCGTCGAGCTGGCAGAATTTTGGGCCTGAGGCGATACGCTGCAGCAGCGGGCGCTCGATGTTGCCGGTGGCATCCTTGACGCCACGGATGCGCGGCAGCTTGGACAAGGCCGCCATGGTCTCGACCGACATGTCGATCACGCAGCGTGGCGGGATGTTGTAGATGAAGATTGGAATCTTGGTCGCGTCGTGGATCGCCTTGTAATGGGCGTACAGGCCGGCCTGGGTCGGCTTGTTGTAATACGGCGTCACCACCAGGGCGGCATCGGCCCCGGCCTCCTGGGCATGCCTGGTCAGCTCGATCGCCTCGTCGGTCGAGTTCGAGCCGGTGCCGGCCATAACCGGCACGCGGCCATGGGCCGCCTCGATGCAGATCTCCACCACGCGCTTGTGCTCGTCATGGCTCAGCGTGGGCGACTCGCCCGTGGTGCCGACCGGCACCAGGCCATGGGTGCCCTGGGCAATCTGCCATTCGACGAAATCGCCGAACGCTTTCTCGTCCACCTTCCCCTTCCTGAACGGGGTGATCAGTGCGACGAACGAGCCCTTGAACATGGTGGTTCCCTTACCTTTGCGCGTTACGAAACGGATAAGTCGCGACCTTACCCGCGCCGGCAGGCTCCATCAAGGGCAAGCCGCGCTTTTGCCAGACCCGGCAGCCTGCTATCATCTGCTTGGATTTGCGAAAGATTCGCCGTGCCGCAGCATTGTATCGATTGTCCCTCCCGTCGCTGGCGCCGGCCGCTCGGCCTGGCCCTGCTGGGCAGTCTTGTGCTCGGCTGGACGACCCTTCCGGCCACCGCCCGCCAGCCTGAGCCTCAAAACAAGCCATCCGTAGAACTGGCCTCGGCATCCGCCACCGCCCCGCTGCCGACCAGCAAGCCGCGCCGGGGCACGCCGCCGGCCAAGCCCGAACAGACATACCTGCCGGCACAGCAGACATTGCTGAGCGCCGCCGACCGCGAAATCGGCCGCAAGGCCATGGACGAAGCCAAGGCCGGCCGCTTCGATGCCGCCCGCCGCATCGCCACCGCGGCCCGCGACCCGCTGATCCCGCAGCTGGTGCGCTGGCTGTGGCTGCAGAACACCAACAGCGGTGCATCCTTCGAGGAGATCGCCAGTTTCATCGACAGCAAACCGGACTGGCCGGCTCGCGAGGCTTTGCTGCGCCGCGCCGAGGAAGCCATGAACGGCTCGACCGGCGATGGCCGCATCATTGCCTGGTTCGATGCCCACCCGCCGGAAACCGGGCTCGGGCTGCTGCGGCTGGGCGAGGCCCTGCTGCGACTGGGCCGCGAAGCCGAAGCCTTCCCGGTGATGCGTCGGGCCTGGGTGGATGGCAACCTTGCCCTGCGCGACGAAAAAGCCCTGTGGGCCGAATTCGGCCCGCGTTTCTCGAATGCCGACAATGCCGCCCGTGTCGATCGCCTGTTGTGGGACGGCAATATCGAGGCGGCGCGGCGCATGCTGTCAAGGCTGGACCCAGATACCCGCCGACTGGCGGAAACCCGCATCGCGCTGGCCAACAACGTGGCCGGTGCCGAAAAGCTAGTCGCCGGCCTGCCAGCCCATCTGCGCGACGATGGCGGCCTGAATTACGACCGCCTGCGCTGGCAGCGCAAACGCGGCATGGACGACGGCGTGGAGGCCCTGCTCTACAATGCGCCCGACGATCTGGGCCGGGCCGAAAAATGGTGGGTCGAACGGCATCTGCGGGCCCGCAAGGCGATGGCAGAGGGCCGCATCTCGGAAGCCTACAGGCTGGCTGCCGGCCATGGCCTGAAGAGCGGCAGTTCCCTGGCCGAAGCGGAATGGCTGGCGGGTTGGATCGCCCTGCGCCTGCTGCAGGAACCCCAGGCGGCCCTGAAACATTTCACCAAGCTGCAGGACAGCGTGCGTTACCCGGTCAGTCTGTCGCGAGCCGGCTATTGGCTGGGTCGCACCCATGAGGCGCTCGGGGATGCTGACCGGGCGCGGCGCGCCTATGCCGACGCCGCCCAGCACAGCACCACTTTCTACGGCCAGCTTGCCGCCCACGCCCTTGATCCGAACGCGCCGCTGGACCTGCCGGATACGACCCAGCCTGGCAACGAGGCCTCACGGCATTTCGAGCGCCGCGAAGTGGTTCGTGCCGCCCGCATACTGGTCGAGTTGGATCAGGAAGACCGTCTGCGCCCGTTCATCCTGCGACTGGTGCATGCGGCGGATACGCCGGAAGAGCACAAACTGGTGGCACAGCTGGCGCGCAGCCTGCGTCGCGTCGACCTTGCCGTGATGGCCAGCAAACGCTCAGCCCGGCAGAACATCATTCTGGTGCGCGAAAGCTTCCCGCTGGTCGAACCCATGCTGCATGTGCGCGAACCGGAAGCGGCACTGGTGCTGGCGCTCTCGCGGCAGGAAAGCGAATTCAACCAGTTCGCCATATCGCCCGCCGGTGCCCGCGGCCTGATGCAACTCATGCCTGCCACAGCAAAAGGTGTGGCGAAGGACATCAAGACCGGATACCAGCCAGCCAGCCTGACCAATGATGCCAGTTACAATGTTCGGCTGGGAACGCATTACCTGAACGGCCTGCTGCAGAACTGGAGCAACAACTACGTTCTGGCGCTGGCAGCCTATAACGCTGGCGAGGGTCGCGTGCGGCGCTGGATCCGCGATTGGGGCGATCCGAGGCAACCGCATGTCGATGTGATCGACTGGATCGAACTGATCCCATTTTCGGAAACCCGCAACTATGTGCAGCGGGTGCTGGAAGGCGTGCAGATCTACCGCGCCCTGCTGGGCAGCCAGCCCACACAGCTGAACCGCCTGTATGTCGACATGCGCGGCATGCCCAGACAGGCCTGCAACAATGGCGATTGCTGAAACCATGCTCCCGCCCGGCGCCATCAAAGCCTGCATCTTCGACGCCTATGGCACACTCTTCGACGTGAACGCCGCCGCCCGCGCCCTCGCTGACGAACTCGGGGCTGACTGGCAACCCCTGGCCGAAACCTGGCGCGCCAAGCAGTTGAATTATTCCTGGCTGCGCAGCCTGATGGGCGGAGCCCATGTCGATTTCTGGCAGGTGACGGCCGATGCGCTCGATTTCGCCCTGGATGAGCGCAAACTGAACCGGCCTGACCTGCGCCAGCGCCTGCTCGATCTCTATTACAATCTGACCTGTTTTCCCGAAGTCCCGGACATGCTGCGGCGCCTGAAGCAGGCAGGCCTGATCACCGGTATCCTTTCGAACGGCGCCCCGGCGATGCTGCAGGCGGCCTGCCAGTCCTCGGGCATTGCCGACCTAATCGACCATTGCATATCGGTGGAAGACGTCGGGATCTACAAGCCCGACCCCCGCATCTATCGCCTGGTCACCGACCGCCTGCATCTGCCAGCCGCCGCCATCGCCTTTCACAGCAGCAACGGCTGGGATATCCATGCCGGAAAACGCGCCGGTTTCTACGCCATCTGGATCAACCGCTCCGGTCAGCCCGCCGAGCGGCTGCCCAATCCGCCTGATGTGGTTCTCAACAGTCTGAGCGATGTGCCATCCATTCTTGGGGCCGTATGATCACTGAGGGCTTCACCGAGCATTACTTCCACGCGCAGGACGATCTGCGCCTGTATTACCGTGATTATGGGAACCGCCATTCGGCTCGAACACCCCTGCTCTGCCTGCCCGGCCTGACCCGCAATGCCAGGGACTTCCACGATTTTGCCCTCCGGCAGAGCGCCGACCGGCGTGTGATCTGTTTCGATTTTCGTGGTCGCGGCCGCTCGGCTTATGATCCGGAACCATCGAACTACCAGCCATCCGTCTATCTGAGCGATCTGCAGCATCTGCTGGCTGTAACTCACCTGCATCAGGTGATCGTGCTGGGGACCTCGATGGGCGGACTCATGGCCATGGCCATGTCTGCCGCAATGCCGACCGCACTGGCCGGCGTGATCCTCAACGATGTCGGGCCGGATGTCAGTGAGGCCGGCCGACAACGCATTGCGGGCTATATCGGGAATCCGGTTTATACGCCCGATTACGATGCCGCCATGGCTATCCTGCAGAAAACCTACGGCCCGGCTTATCCGAACCTAGGGCGCGATGGCTGGATGCGGATTACGCGAGCCACCTTCACCGAGGATACCGCGCGCGGGGGGCTGCGACTGGCTTACGATCTGAACATCGCCGTTGCCCTGCGGGAGCAGGCAAAATACCCCCTGCCCGATCTCTGGCCGCTCTTCCGCGGCCTTCGCCATCTGCCCGTGTTGGCCTTGCGCGGCGCGTTGTCGGATATCCTGACCGCCGAAACCCTGGTCCGCATGAAGCGCGAACATGCGCGCATGATCACGGTGACCGTGCCGGATGTTGGTCATGTGCCGCAACTGGACGAACCCGAGGCAACAACGGCCATCGATGCCTTCCTGGCCGCACGGTAGGGCCGGACTGTCGAGCCCTTGCGGCTTCATGCTATAAATCGCGGCCACGCTTATCTGGAGATTTCCGACATGAACGCCCCCGCCAAACTGCCGTCGCTGCCAACGGTAGCCGATGTGGAGAATGCCGCCAAATGCCTGCGCGGCATCGCCGTGCAAACCCCGCTGTTGGAAAACCGTTTCCTGAACGAAAGACTGGGCGGGCGGCTGCTGATCAAGGCCGAACCGCTGCAGGTGACGGGTTCGTTCAAGTTTCGCGGCGCCTATAACCGGATCAGCCGGCTGGATGCCGAAGAACGCAAGCGCGGCATCGTCGCGTTTTCCTCGGGAAACCATGCCCAGGCCGCGGCCTGGGCAGCACGGCTGTGCGGCACGCCTGCGGTGATCGTGATGCCCAGCGACGCCCCGGCGATCAAGATCGCCAATACGCGCGCCTATGGCGCGGAGGTCGTGCTGTACGATCGTTACAAGGAAGACCGAGAAGCCATCGGCCGGCGCTATTGCGAAGAACGGGGCATGACTCTCGTGCCGCCGTTCAACGACCCCTTCATCATCTCGGGTCAGGGCACCATCGGGCTGGAAATCGCGGCGCAGTGCGCCGAGCGCGATATCATGCCCGATGCCGTGCTGGCACCGGCCTCAGGCGGTGGACTGATTTCCGGCATCGCATTGGCGATCAAGGACCGTCTGCCGGGCACCGAAGTCTATTGCGCGGAACCCGACCAGTTCGATGATATCGACCTCTCGCTCAAGGCCGGCAAGATCGTCAGCCATGCCGGCAAGGGCAATACCTTCTGCGATGCCCTGATGGCGCCGCATCCGGGTGACATCACGTTCGGCGTGATGAGTGCGAACCTGAAAGGCGCCGTTTCCGCCACCGACGCCGAAGTGGAGACCGCCATCGCGACCGCTTTCCATTATTTCAAGCTGGTGGTCGAGCCCGGCGGTGCGGCGGCATTGGCAAGTGTACTGAACGGCAAGGTCCCGTGCGCTAACCGCACGGTGGTTGCGGTGGCATCAGGCGGAAATATTGACTCGTCGCTCTACTCCGCCATCATCAGCCGCACCCCGCCGGTCTGAGCAGACCAAGGACCGGCGGTATCGTTCAACTCGGCCGAGAGACCCTAGGGAGAGACAAATGACCGAGGCATTCATCTGCGACGCTATCCGTACGCCCGTTGGCCGCTATGGCGGCGCTTTGTCGAGCGTACGTGCCGACGATCTGGGCGCGGTACCGATCAAGGCCCTGATGCAGCGTAATCCATCCATCGACTGGGACGCCGTCGACGACGTGATCTTCGGCTGCGCCAACCAGGCGGGCGAAGACAATCGCAACGTCGCCCGTATGGCCCTGCTGCTGGCGGGTCTGCCGGAAAAGGTTCCCGGTGCCACTGTGAATCGCCTGTGTGGCTCAGGCCTGGAAGCCGCCGGCAGCGCGGCACGCGGCATCAAGACCGGCGAACTGGAACTGGCCATTGCCGGCGGCGTAGAGAGCATGAGTCGCGCACCCTTCGTGATGGCAAAGGCGGAAAACGCCTTTTCGCGCACCGTGGAAATCCACGACACCACCATCGGCTGGCGTTTCGTGAATAAGCTGATGAAGCAGAAGTACGGCGTCGATTCCATGCCGGAAACGGCCGAGAATGTGGCCGAACAATTCCACATCAGCCGCGCCGACCAGGATGCCTTTGCCCTGCGCAGCCAGCAGCGCGCACTGAACGCCATCAAACTGGGCCTGTTCGAGGCAGAGATCACGCCAGTGACCATCCCGAGCCGCAAGGGCGATCCGGTGGTCGTGGATCGCGACGAACATCCGCGCGATACGTCGATTGAGGCCCTCGCCAAGCTCCCAACTCCGTTCCGCCAGGGTGGCACGGTGACGGCTGGTAACGCCTCGGGTGTGAATGACGGCGCCGCAGCCCTGATCATCGCTTCGGAAGCCGCCGCCAAGAAACATGGCCTGACTCCGCGTGGCCGCATCATCGCCACCGCTGCGGCCGGCGTGCCGCCACGCATCATGGGCATCGGCCCGGTGCCGGCCACCGAGAAGGTGCTGGCGAAGGCCGGCCTGAGCATTCGCGACATGGATGTGATCGAACTCAATGAGGCATTTGCGGCCCAGGCGCTGGCCGTTCTGCGCGAACTGAAGGTGCCAGATGATGCCACCTATGTGAACCCGAATGGCGGCGCGATCGCCATCGGCCACCCCCTGGGCATGAGCGGTGCGCGACTGATCACCACGGCGCTAAATCATCTTGAGCGGACTGGCGGTCGCTATGGCCTCTGCACGATGTGTATTGGCGTCGGCCAGGGTATTGCCATGGTGATCGAGCGGGTCTGATCCGCTCAACCCCCGAAAAGCGAAGAGCGGGCTTTTGGCCCGCTCTTTTTTTACCTCAAATCTTGTAGCCGATGCGGAAACCGCCCCAGTGCCGCCCCTGGATGATGACCGGAGCCGACATGTCCTTCATTAGAACGAATACGCCGCCGCCCATGTCGCGGCGGTAGCATTGCAGCAGATAATGCTTTTCGTTCCGGCCGCAGGCCAGGCCAACCGGATCATTGAACATGCGCCGATTACGTGAATTGGCGGCATTCCAGACCGGATCGCTGCCCTGGGGTTGGGAGTATTTAAGGTTATGCGTGGGCAGGAATCCGTTGCGGTCGATGGCTGCGCAGAAGGCGATAGCCGAATTGGATTCCAGCAGCGGCTCCTGGATATTCGGCAGATGCGTGTCGGTGAATTTCACGAACCGCGTCATGAATTGCTGCGGATTCGTGCCCTTGATCGGCGCGTAGTTTTCATCGAAGAAATCCTCGATGCTCATTTCGCCACGGCGGATCGCATCCTCGAACAGGGCACTGATTTCGGCAGCTGCGCGTTTTGCCGCGACCAGGAATGGCCTGTCGGCCGTGGTGGTGACGAAACCGATCTGGGTCGCCAGATTGGCAACCTGCTGGTCAATATCCTGGATTGCCGCGCCGGTCCGCTGGACCACCGAAAGATAACCGCGCGTCGCCGCATTCATGTCGGTGATTGCATGGGTCACGCCATTCACGCGATTTGACTGGTCAGTGCTGGCCTGCTCGATCTCGCCGAGTTGCTGGCCCATCGAATCAATCGCCTCGACGATGCGGTTCAGCACGGTGCCGGTTTCGCTCACCAGGCTAACGCCGGATTTCACCTTGTCATCGGATTGTTTGATGATCGCGCCGATGTCTTTCGAAGCATTGGCCGAACGCTGGGCCAGAGCGCGCACTTCCTGCGCCACCACGGCAAACCCCTTGCCTGCTTCGCCGGCACGCGCCGCCTCGACCGAGGCATTCAGGGCCAGCAGATTGGTCTGGAAAGCGATTTCGTTGATCAGCGAGGTGATCTCGGAAATCCGATGCGACATGTCGGCCATTTCATTCATCGCATCGATCGAACGGCGAACCACCACTACGCCATTCTGCGCGGCAGCTCGCGCCTCGTCCGCGCGCTGGTTGGCGCGCTTGGCTGCCGCCTCGTTGGCGCGCGCCGCCTCGCTCAGAGAGGCCGCATCGGCTGCCGTGCGGTCAAGACTATCGGACTGGGCTTCCGCGCTTTCCGCCAAGCCCTTCGCCTCACGCGTCAGCTGCACAGTGGCTGCGGAAATCGTATTCGCAGCTTGTACGATGGTACCGATCACGTTGCCCAGGCGATCAATGGCCTGCTGCACGCCCTCGCGCATCACCGCGAAGTCACCGCCACGACTGTTCGGGATGCCGTCGGAAAGATCGCCTTCCGCCATGCGGGCGAACAAGTCCTTCAGATCGCCAACCACCGAATCAAGAGTTTCGGCCATGTTGTTGAAATGCTCGGCCAGGCGATGCGCGGCCTCCTCGCCATCATGATCGGAAACACGTTGATTCAGGATGCCGCTGCCGATCGAGCCGCATAGCTCGGCCATTTCATCCAGCACGGCACTATCGGCACGGCGCATCCGCTCGAGTTCGGCCTCCAGAGCGTCGATCCGACCCTGAAGGGCCTGCTGGCGCGCTTCGTTCTCGCGCCAAACCTGGGCCAGCCGCTGCAGAGGTTCACTATCTTCGTCCGTCGGCGCGGATTTCGGCCAGTTTTGTAACGCGGCATGAAGGCGCGATTGCCCGGCCGTCAGCGATGCCATGAAAATTGCACCGATCACCAGCGTTACGAAACCCGCCACCATCGCGTAGGTCGAGCCGGCCGCGCCGGCCTGACTGGAACTCCAAACCCAACCGGCTGCAGCGACGAGCAGCGACACCATCGCCAATCCAAGCCGCAACCCAAGTGGCAGATTGGTCAGAACCCGCATACTTCCTCCCCAGGTGGGCTACCCCACATCATCCGTACTCTGCGCGATTTGTTTATGAGGCTTTTCGATCCTACCGCGCTTTCAGGAGATTAACGCAAACCGTACCGCCTTGTGGAAGGGAGGGTTTTCAACTTTCTATGTCATTCCCCAAGACTTTAGTCGAAAGCTCCCCCGCGGAATGTACCACAAGTTGCGGAATATGCTTCATCATCCCGTCATATAGCGGCGCTACCCATCCTGCATCGGACGAATCAGATCCGAAGCCAGGAGACCACGATGACCAGCCCCACCTTCGACGGCCGCAGCCGCAGCGAAGCTTTTGAAGACTCCCAGAATATTGGCATCAACCACAGCCCCAACCCGACCATCGAAGAGGTGGTGCAGCAGCGCTATGGCCGCCGCGATGTGCTGAAGGGGCTGCTTGCCGGCAGCGCTGTCGCCGCCCTGAGCGCCGGGCTACCCCTGGGCGCCCCAGCATCGGCCCAGGCTGCCCCGCGTTTCACCTTCACCGAAATCGCCCACGGCGCCGACGAACGTCATCATGTCGCCCCAGGCTATGACGCCGAAGTGCTGATACGCTGGGGCGATCCGGTCATGGCCGATGCCCCCGCCTTCAATGTGCGAGCCCAAAGCGCTGCGGCCCAGGCCAAGCAGTTTGGCTACAACAACGATTTCATCGGCTATTTACCGCTGCCGCTGGGCAGCCGCAATTCCGAGCGCGGCTTGCTCTTCGTCAATCATGAATATACCAGCGAGGAAGTCATGTTTCCCGGCATCGGCCGGCAGGACAGCAAGGATAAGCTGTTCAAGGACATGACGCGCAATCTGGTCGAAATCGAGATGGCAGCCCATGGCGCCAGCGTGATCGAGGTGCAAAAGAATCCAGATGGCAAATGGAGTTTGGTCGGCGGCAGTCCCTATGCCCGTCGCATTGATGGCCTCAGCACGATTTGTGAAATCACCGGACCTGCGGCTGGCCATGCCCGCATGAAGACCAAAGCCGATTCCACCGGCCGCCGCGTGATCGGCATGCTCAATAACTGCGCTGGCGGCCTGACCCCCTGGGGGACCGTTCTTACGGCGGAAGAAAACTTTCACGGTTATTTTGGCGGTAAACTGGAAGCCGGCCATCCGGAGGAGCGCAACTACAAGCGCTATGAGGTGCCCGGCAACTGGTATAACTGGGGCCAGTATTTCGACCGTTTCGATGTGACAAAAGAACCGAACGAAGCCAACCGTTTCGGCTGGATGGTCGAAGTCGATCCCTATGACCCGAAATCGGCGCCGAAAAAACGTACCGCCTTGGGCCGCTTCAAGCATGAGGGGGCTGCCGTCGTGCTGAACAGCGATGGCCGCGTCGTGCTGTATTCCGGCGACGACGAAAGGTTTGAATATGTCTACAAGTTCGTGACCGCCAAGCGGTTCAATCCGAATGACCGCAAGGCGAATTTCAACCTGCTCGACGAGGGCACGCTGTATGTCGCCCGCTACAATGCCGACGGCTCGGTTGACTGGATGCCTCTGGTGCATGGCCAGGGCCCACTGACGGCCGCCAATGGCTTCAACAGTCAGGCCGATATTCTGATCGAAACCCGTCGCGCAGCCGATCTGTTGGGCGCCACCAAGATGGATCGCCCGGAAGATATCGAGGCGCATCCCAGCAACGGCCGGGTTTATGTGATGCTCACCAACAACAGCCGTCGCAAGGCCGACCAGGTCGATGCTGCGAACCCGCGCGCCTCGAACGAATGGGGCCAGGTCGTCGAGATGGTGGTGAGCAACGGCGACCATGCCGCGGCCAAATGCCAATGGTCGCTTCTGCTGCAGGCCGGCAACCCGGCGGATCCGAAGGTCGGCGGCAAATTCCATGCTGCCACCAGCAAGGACGGCTGGTTTGCCTGCCCGGACAATGCCGCCATCGATCCTCAAGGCCGCCTCTGGATCACCACCGATCAGGGCGAAGCGTGGCAGAAGGCCAGCGGCACGGCCGATGGCGTCTGGGCCGTGGAGACCGAAGGTCCGAACCGTGGCCTGTCG
Source organism: Ferrovibrio sp. (assembly GCF_046297595.1). Taxonomy (GTDB): domain Bacteria; phylum Pseudomonadota; class Alphaproteobacteria; order Ferrovibrionales; family Ferrovibrionaceae; genus Ferrovibrio. The sequence continues at coordinate 62,558 of NZ_JBKBHT010000010.1, read as the reverse complement.
AAGATGTTCTTCCGCGTGCCGGTTGGCGCCGAAATGTGCGGCCCGTGCTTCACACCAGACGGCAAGACCCTGTTTGTTGCGGTGCAGCACCCTGCAACCGACGGCGGTGAAAAATTCACGAAAAGCGGGAAAGGTTCGACGTTCGAGGATCCCGCGACCCGCTGGCCCGACTTCCAGCCCGACATGCCCCCTCGCCCATCCGTCGTGGTGATCACCAAGAAGGATGGCGGCCTGATCGGCGCCTGACGTAAAAGCCAGCCCCTGGCCTGGCCGACCAAGCCGGCCAGGGGCCATATACAGTTATGCTCCGGACCGATATAACCACTACTGCCCGCCGAGCGGGAATACTTAGTCGGTCAAAAGACGGTCAGGTCGTGGGGCAATGGCCAAGGGACTCAACAAACCGCGCTTCATCAAGGCGCCGCAGGACCTGCGTCAGAAGGCAGTCAATTTCACTGCTGGCCTGGATCTGACGCTGACCGACGAGGTGCGTGCCAGGATCGAGTCCGTGATCGCAGATGCCGCCGACGAATTCTCCACTGAAATCCTGAACAACCTGCGCGAAATGCGGGTTCAGGTGAAGGCGGCGGAAGACGATCCGCTGTCGCGCATCTTCATCATGGAAACTATTTCGGAACTGGCTTTCGATATCAAAGGCATGGGCGGCACCTTCGGCTACCCCCTGCTCAGCCAGTTGGCCAAATCGCTGAAGGATTTCATCGGCAAGCTCGGCATCCCGAACGAGGCCCAGCTGGAAGTGATCAGCATCCACATCGACGCCATGTATGTGGTACTGGCCCAGGGCATCAACAAACCGCCGGCAAAGATGGAAAAAGACCTGCTGGAAAACCTGCGGGTCGCGGTGGACAAGGTTAAAGACATGGCCTGATCCAGCCCTCGCTGGCCTGTTTTATTACCTTTCGCTAACCTTTTGCCGGCAGTCTGCGATCCATGAACTCCGATGCCGAAATCTGGCGCGCCGCGCGCGACCTCATCGCCGACCACGGCCCCCGCCATGCGGAGACCCATGCGACCAAGGTGCTCGCAGAAATGACGCTGGGTGGCGATTTCGCCGGCACACTGGTCTGGCGGCGTATTCTGCGGGCCGTGAAAGGCCTGAATGCCAATGGCGGGAAAACCGGCGGTTCAAACCTGACGCAGCGGCGCCGCTGACCTAATTCTTCTTGTCGTTCAGCACCACGGGCAGACCGCGTGATCCTTCGATCAACGCGCCGCGAAAATCCGCATCCGTCATGTTGGTGTACATCAGATTGGCATCGCGCAGATCGGAACAGATCAGCTTAGCACCATGCAGATTCGCATTTGAGAGATTGGCAGCGCGCAGATCGGCGCCATTCAGGTTCGCCTGCGCCAGGTGCGCGCGGGACAGATACCAGCCTGCCATAATCGCACGCCGGCCGGTATGGCCTTCGGACTCGATCCAGTTCTGGTGATCGCGCAGCACCTGCTCGATCACTTCCGGCGCAACCTCCTTGGGTAATTTTGCGCCCGTGCCATGCAGTTCACGCAGCATCTCGGGCGGGAAATCGGCCAGATTGAAATTGGCATCATGCAGCTTGGCGTTCTTGAACTGCACCTTGCTCAGCGTGGAATATGAGAAATCCGCACCCTCAAGATCGGCGTTGTCGAGGATGGCACCGTCCAGAATAGCGCCGACAAAGGACGCGCCAAGCAGCTTGGCCTGGGTCAGGTTGGTGTTGTGCAGCGTGGTGTCTTTCAGAGATACCACGCCGCCCTTGCCATGCGGCGGTACCGGCGGATCGGTCATCGGCCGCATGTCCGCATTCTCGAAACGCGTGCCTTTCAGAATTGCCCTGGACAAATCCGCGCCACGCAGATTGGCCCAGATGAAACGCGAGTTGGTCAAATCCGCGCCGGAGAAATCGCATCCAGTCAGCACGGCCTGGCTGAAATCTGAATTGCGCAGATCGGCACAATAGAAACGACAGCTGCGGAACACGGTACGCTGCAGGTTCATGCCGACCAGTTTGATGCCGGTGAGATCGGCGCCAACGAGAGTGAGTTGCTTGCCGCGCGTCAGCTTGCCCAGTTTACCGGACAGGAACTCGCCATGGGCCTTGATCTGATCGTAGAGATCGTCCGGCCAAGGGGCGTGAGTGGCGCCGCTGTTCATGTCTCCATCCGCCGCACGGTCCGGCAAATGCCGCGACCACATTCATCCTTGCAGTGAATGTGAGAGGCTAACGGGCGGAATTCAAGAAAGTCTTAACGAGTCGTTGCCAGCTGAGCCCTGTAGGATGCTGCCAAACGGGCATAATGGGCTGCCGTTTCGTGGATGTTGTGCAATTCGTCCGTATCGAGACGACGCATCAGCTTGGCCGGCCTGCCGGCCCAGAGTTCGCCCTTGGCTATACGCTTGCCGGGTGTCAGCAAGGCGCCGGCCGCCAGCATGCCCTCGCTCTCGATCACACAGCCATCCATCACAGTCGCCTGCATGCCGACAAAGCTATGGTCTTCCAGGGTGCAGCCATGAACCAGCGCGAGGTGGCCGATGGTGACGCCGGAGCCGATCACGGTGCCGAACTTGGCCCGCGTGACATGCACCACAGTGCCATCCTGGATATTGGTATCGGAGCCGACCCGGATGGTGTTCACGTCGCCACGCAGGATGCAGCCGAACCAGATCGAGCTGCGGTCGCCGATCTCGGTATCCCCGATCACGGTGGCGTTTGGCGCAACGAAGGCATCCGGCGCGATGACCGGATGCTTGTCGCCGAAAGGCAACACCAGACTCACGGGAACAGGGCGATCTGATCCAGGCCGGTGGTTTCCGGCAGGCCGTACATCACGTTGAAATTCTGCACGGCCTGACCGCTGGCGCCCTTCATCAGGTTGTCGATCACCGAGAACAGCATGGCGCGGCCCTTCACCCGGTCGGCGAACACGCCGATATGGCAGGCATTGGTGCCGCGCACATGCCGCGTCTGCGGCGCCACACCCTGAGACGTGATCTGCACGAAAGGCTCGTCAGCATAACGCTGTAACAGCGTCGCCCGCAAATCGTCGGCGCTGACGCCCGGCTTCAGCTTCACGTAGATGCTCGACAGCATGCCCCGATTCATCGGCATCAGATGCGGCGTGAAGTTCACCACGATCTGCCGACCGACAGTTTCGGACAGAATCTGCTCTATCTCGGGGCCATGCCGATGCGAACCGATGCCATAGGCATGGGTGCCTTCCGCTGCCTCGCAATACAGCGAGCCTTCCTTGAGCGCCCGGCCCGCACCCGAGACGCCCGATTTGGCATCGATCACGATGTCGTCAGGATCGATCTGGCCGGCAGCCAGCAGCGGCATCAGCGGCAACTGGGCCGAGGTGGGATAGCAGCCGGGATTGGCCACCAGCCGGGCTTTGGCAACCTTGGACCGGTACATCTCGGTCAGGCCATAGACCGCCTCTTCCTGCAGCTTCGGCGCCCGGTGCTCATGGCCATACCATTTGGCGTATTCGGCCAAATCCCGCAGCCGGAAGTCGGCCGACAGGTCGACGATCTTCAGATGTGTCGGCAGGCCGGCGATTACCTCCTGGGTGGTGCCGTGCGGCAGGGCACAGAACACGGCATCCACGCCGTTCCAGTCCACTTCCTGGATGGTAACCAGCTTGGGCAGGCCCATGCCCAGGAATTGCGGGAAAACCGTGTCGATTCCCTCGCCGGCTTTCCGGTCGGCGGTGAGGGCGACCACACGGACGCGCGGATGACGCAGCAGGACGCGGAGCAACTCCGCACCCGTGTAACCGCTGGCACCCAAAATCGCGACCCTGATGGCGTCCGTGGCCATAACCGACCTCCTGAAAAACGATGCCGGATGGGTATAACGCGCCGGGCGGGCGGGTCAAACGCTAAATTGTCACCCTCAGATACGGAATTGTCCCACCAAATCCGCCAGTTCCTGGGCCTGGCGCGCCATCGCCTGGGCCGAGGCCGTGGTCTGTTCCACAAGGGCGCCGTTGCGTTGGGTCATCTCGTCCATGTTGGCCACCGCCGTATTGACCTCGTCGAGGCCGACGGCCTGCTCCCTGCTGGCCGAGGTGATTTCGCTCACGATGTCGGCCACCTTTTTCACGGCATTGACGATCTCGGTCAGGCTTGCGCCGGTCTGGTTGACCAGATTGGCCCCGGTCTTCACCTGGGTATTCGATTCCTGGATCAGCGCCTTGATGTCCTTTGAGGCGTCGGCCGAACGCTGGGCGAGCGCGCGCACTTCCTGCGCCACCACGGCAAAGCCCTTGCCAGCCTCACCGGCGCGCGCGGCTTCCACGCTGGCATTCAGCGCCAGCAGGTTGGTCTGGAAGGCGATCTCGTCGATCAGACCGACAATCTCGGATATCCGGCGTGCACTGTCTTCGATCTGCGTCACCGCCTGCACGGCATCCTGCACCACGCTGCCGCCCTTCTCGGCGCCCGATCGTGCAGCCGCAGCCAACTGGTTTGCCGCCTCGGCATTGTCGGCATTCTGCTTAACCGTTGTGGTGATTTCATGCATCGATGCCGCGGTCTGCTCCAGGCTCGCCGCCTGCTGCTCGGTGCGCTGGGCAAGATCGTTGCTGCCGGTCGAAATCTCGGCTGCAGCATCGCGCACGGTTGCGGCAGCCGACGCCACCTGCCCCACGATCTGCGACAGCTGCTGCGCGGTACTGTTGGCATCCTGCTTCAGGCGCTCGAATATCCCAGCATAATCGGCATCAATCCGATGGGTGAAATCGCCTCGCGCCATTGCCGCCAGAGCCTGGCCCAGATTGGCGAACACATCGTCCACAGTCTTCAGCAGACCGTTCATCCTTTCGCCCAGACGTGCCGTCATGCCATCCAGGTTGGCTGTATCGATGCGCACCGACAGATCGCCGTCAGCCGCAGCCCCGACCACCTCGCCCACAGCACGATCCAGCAATTGCTCCTGCTGTCGACGCTGCTCTTCCGATGCCTGGCGGTTTTTCTCGACGTCTTGCTGCAGTTGCTCGTTCTGCAGTCCATTTTCCTTGAATATCTGTACCGCCCTGGCCATGTCGCCGATTTCATCCTGACGCGTGCGGTCCGGCACTTCGGTATGCCATTCCCGATTGGCAAGCCGCCCCATACTATTCGTCAGCAAGGTGAGCGGCGATGCGATGCGACGGCCGATGTAAAGCCAACCGACCAAAAAAGCCGCGATCAGACTGGAGGCCGCGACCAGAACCAGAATCAATTTGCCGCCCTCACTGGTTTTCTTTGCTTCGGCCGTAGCAGCGTCCATTCCCTGATTGGCGGAGCTGACGGCCAGAGCCGTTGCAGCCCCCAGCCGCTCGGCGGCTGCCCGACTGGATTGCAGCATGCGGCGAGCCTGACTCATCGCCGAGATTTCCTGTTCGCGCAGACTGATCAGGCCGATGCCAGGACTGCCGAAATCAAGAATGGCGGTCGCAACCTTGCTGAGTTCAGCGTCCTTTTTGACCTTCTCTATATCGGCAAGGCCATCCTCCACCTTGCGCGCCGACAACTCATACCGGTTGCTGATCTTCTCAATCTCTTCGGCACTGGCACCCTGCGCCCCGACCGCCAGCAACCCAACCACATTATTCACCTCGGCAATCAGCTTGCTGATCCCCTGCACCATCCGCAACTCGGCGTTCGACAGCTTGGACAAAGTCTGATTGATCTGTGCAGCGTCGCCGGATGAAGCGGCGGATGTCATGCCCGTGGTCAGTTCGAATACCGCATCGTCGACCATGGGCGCCGCCACCTGCAGGAAACGGGCATGGGCGGTGGCGAGTTTGGCGGTTTCCTCGGCCAGGAATTGCGAGGTGCGGATGCGCGCATCCACCACCTGGCGAAGCTGGGCAATGCTGCCCAGCAACGCTGCGGTCTCCTTCTTCACTACCTCGATCTGCTCGCCGGACATGGTGGCGGCAACGACGCCCAAGGTTGCCTCGATGCGTTCCTGCTTCTGCTTGATCCCCTCAGACAGCACCTGGATTTCCTTCTCCGTCTGGGCGGAGATCAGATCCGGCGCCACACCGGCCAGGTTCGCCACCAGTTCGGCAAGACTGAGTGAGGCGGTTACGGCCACCACCCCTTCGTCGGTCACGGTGACGATGGCGTTGTCGAGCCGGGACATGGCGAACCAGCCGGCCGCGGCCGATACCAAGGCAAAGGAGGCGATGGCACCAACGGCGACATACAGGCGCTGCCTGATCCCTGTACGGATGTTCAGGCGCAGTTTCATTTGCGGCCGAGGCAAAGCCATGGCGAATCCCCCCTTACGAATCATTCTTGGACAGATTGTTCAGTGATTTGCCTCCGGCCGCAATACTATGATTCTTCGATGTTTTTTAGTTCTCTATATACTAGCGATACGGGTATTGCGGCGGGTGTCGTCCTCAGACCCGATTATGCTAATGTGCCGTTCGTGAGGGCTTGGCATGCTGGTATTGATCGATAATTACGATAGTTTCACGTGGAATTTAGTCCACTATTTCGGGCAACTTGGCGCGGAAGTCCGGGTTTTCCGTAACGACGAAACCAGCCCCGAAGCGATCCTGGCTCTGAAACCGGCCGGGATCATCCTGTCTCCGGGTCCCTGCGACCCCGACCGAGCCGGCATCTGCCTGAGCATGATCGACAAGGCGGCCGAAGCCCGCCTGCCCCTGTTCGGCGTCTGCCTCGGGCATCAGGCGATTGGCCAGTCGTTCGGCGGTAAGGTCGTGCGGGCGCCGCTGCCGCTGCATGGCAAGCTGAGCCGCATCCACCACACAAGCGAGAGCGTGTTTACTGGTCTGCCGCAGGATTTCCTGGCCACCCGCTATCATTCGCTGGCCGTCGATCCGGCCAGCCTGCCTAACAGCCTGACCGTGACCGCCCGTTCGGAAGACGGCGTGATCATGGGCTTGGCCCATCGCGACCTGCCGATCCATGGCGTGCAGTTCCATCCGGAAAGCATCGCCTCCGAGCACGGCCTTGCGATGCTGGCCAATTTCGTGCGGTATTGCGGCCTTCCTGTGAACGAGACAGCGGTACGCGGACAGGCGGCATGAGTGCGGATGTAACGGAATTCAAGCGGCTGCTGGCGCAGGTGGCCGGGGGCGCGGCCCTGAGCATCGAGGATGCCCGCACGGCGTTCGATGTGATGATGTCAGGCAATGCCACACCATCTCAGATGGGCGCCTTCCTGATGGCTCTGCGGGTCCGCGGCGAAACCGTCGACGAAATCACCGGCGGCGCCATGACCATGCGCGCCAAGGTGCATGGCGTGACGGCGCCGGCCGGGGCCATCGACATCGTCGGCACTGGCGGCGACGTCAGGGGCACCTGGAATGTCTCGACCTGCTCGGCCTTCGTTCTGGCTGGCTGCGGTGTACCCGTAGCCAAACATGGCAACAGGGCGGTGTCGTCCAAGACCGGCGCGGCCGACGTGCTGACGGCGCTGGGTGTCAACATCGACTGCGATTTCCGCCTGATCGAAAAGGCCATCGCCGAGGCCGGCGTCGGCTTTCTGATGGCACCCCGGCACCATGGTGCGATGCGCCATGTCGGCCCGACCCGTGTCGAACTCGGCACCCGCACGATCTTCAACCTGCTTGGCCCGCTGAGTAACCCAGCCCTGGTGAAGCGTCAGTTGATCGGCGTGTTCGACCGTCAATGGGTCCAGCCGCTGGCCGAGGTGATGGGCAAACTGGGAGCCGAAAAAGTCTGGGTCGTGCATGGCTCGGATGGCCTGGACGAAATCACCACCACCGGACCGACGTATGTATCGGAAATGGAAGCCGGCAAGCTGCGCCATTTCGAGATTACACCGGAGGATGCCGGATTGCCGCGCGCCAAACTTGAAGAGCTGAAAGGCGACGAGCCGACAGCCAATGCCGTGGCTCTACGGGCCGTGCTGAATGGCGCACCAGGCGCCTTCCGCGATATCGTGCTGTTCAATTCTGCCGCAGCACTTGTGATCGCCGGCAAGGCGAAAGACCTGCGCGAGGGCGCGACTATGGCGGGACAATCGATTGATACAGGCAAGGCCCGTGCCGCGCTGGCCCGCCTGATCGAAATCACCCATGAACCGCCGCCGGCCGATCCGGCACAGGAAGACAAGGCATCATGAGCGACGTACTCGCCAAGATCTGCGCCGACAAGCTTGAACATGTCGCCCGTTGCAAGGCCACGATGCCACAGGCCAAGCTGGATCGTCTGGCCCGCGAAGCCATTGCCCCGCGCGGTTTCATCCGCGCCCTCAGGGAAGCCGTTGCGGCGGGCCGTTACGGCCTGATCGCCGAGATCAAGAAAGCCTCGCCCTCAAAAGGCCTGATCCGCGCCGATTTCAATCCGCCCGCCCTGGCCCGTGCCTATGCCGCCGGGGGTGCCACCTGCCTGTCGGTGCTGACCGACGAACCGTATTTCCAGGGCAAGGACGAATACCTGCGCCAGGCTCGTGCCGCCGTCAGCCTGCCGATCATCCGCAAGGATTTCATGCTCGATCCCTATCAGGTGGTCGAGGCACGTGCGCTGGGTGCCGACTGCATTCTGCTGATCATGGCTGCTCTCTCCGATGTGCAGGCCGCAGAACTGGAAGCCGCCGCGACCGAATATGGCCTTGATGTACTGGTGGAAGTGCATGACGGCGAGGAACTTGATCGCGCGCTGAAACTGAAATCGCCGCTGCTGGGCGTCAACAACCGCAACCTCAAAACCCTGGCGGTCGACCTCGCCACCACCGAGGCTCTGGCCGCGCGTGTACCGGCCGACCGCATGCTCGTGGCGGAATCCGGCCTTCATACCAAGGCCGACCTCGACCGCATGGCCAAATGCGGCGCGCGCTGCTTCCTGGTGGGTGAGAGCCTGATGCGGCAGCCCGATGTGGAAGCCGCCACCCGTCTGCTGCTGACCGGCAAGGACATGGCGGCATGAGTGACAAGCTCACGCACCTCAATGCCGCCGGCGAAGCGCATATGGTCGATGTCTCGGCCAAGGCCGAGACGGAACGCGTGGCCCGGGCCGGGGCGCGCGTATTGATGCAGAAAGCCACGCTGGAACTGATACTGTCCGGCCAGGCCGCCAAGGGCGACGTGCTGGCCACGGCGCGCATCGCCGGCATCATGGCCGCCAAGCGCACCTCGGACCTGATCCCGCTCTGCCATCCTCTCGCCCTCAGTCAGGTCACCGTCGACCTCACGCCCGATATTGCGGGGAACGCGATCAACATCATTGCCACCTGCAAGCTGAAGGGCCGAACCGGTGTGGAGATGGAGGCCCTGACGGCGGCCAGCGTTGCCGCTCTCACCGTCTACGACATGGCCAAGGCAGTCGACCGCGGCATGCAGATCACCGATGTGCGGCTGCTGCATAAATCCGGCGGCAAGTCCGGCGTGTTCGACGCATCATGATCCCGGTCGCCGAAGCCCGCGCCCGCATTGTTGCCGGTCTGCCGCGGATGCCGGCGGAAACCGTCGCCCTGACTACGGCCGCCGGCCGGGTTCTGGCCGAGGATGTCGCCGCGCGGCGTACACAACCGCCTTTCGATGTCAGCGCGATGGATGGCTGGGCCTGCCGCCAAGCCGATCTGGGCAGGATACCAGCAAAGCTGAAACCGGTCGGCCATGCTGCCGCCGGCGGCCGCCATGAAGGCTATGTCGGCCCGGGCGAATGCGTGCGCATCTTCACTGGAGCACCACTACCGGTCGGCACTGACGCCATCGTGATCCAGGAAGACGCCGATCTGGGCGACGATGGCCTGCTGACCGTGCGCGAGGCGCCGAAGCCGGGTCAATGGATCCGGCGCGCAGGCCTGGATTTCAGCGAGGGCCAGGTGTTGCTGCAGGCCGGGTGTCGGCTTGGCCCCGCCGATCTGGCGCTGGCGGCTGCGATGAACGTGCCATGGTTGGCCGTGCGACGCAAACCGCGCATTGCCGTGCTAGCCACTGGCGACGAACTTGCCCGTCCCGGCGAGCCTATCGGCCCGAACCAGATTGTCAGTTCGAACAATATCGGCCTCTGCGCGCTGATCGAAATGCATGGCGGCAGTGCTGTCGACCTCGGCATCGCCCGCGACACCGAAGCCGACCTGCGTGCCAAGGCGACGGCGGCGGCTGGCTGCGACCTGCTGCTGACACTGGGCGGCGCCAGCGTGGGCGAACATGACCTGATCCACAAGGTGCTGGGTGGCGGTGGAACCGGCATCGATTTCTGGCGCATCGCCATGCGCCCAGGCAAACCGCTGATGTTCGGACGCGCCGATCTGGGCGACGGCCAGTCGATCGCCCTGCTCGGCCTGCCCGGCAATCCGGTTTCCGCCATGGTCTGCGGCCACAACTTCCTAGTGCCGGCATTGCGGGCGATGCTCGGGCTCGACTGGGAAGTGCGGTTCGAAACCGCGCTGGCCGCGCATGATCTGCCGGAAAATGACAGGCGCGAGGACTATCTGCGCGCCCGGCTCAGCCTGAATGCCACCGGCCAGCCGGTGGCCGATGCGTTCGGCAAGCAGGACAGCTCCATGCTGCGGCTGTTGAGCGACGCCGATGTTCTGATCGTGCGCCCCCCGCTGGCACCCGCGCTGAAAGCCGGTCAACCAGTGCCGATCCTGCGGCTGCGCTGAAACCATGCGCGTCACCCTGCTCGGCACCGGTTGTCCCCAGGTCTCGACCCGCCGCTACGGGCCTTCCAGTCTGCTGTGCTGGAATGACCGCCAGTTCCTGATCGATTGTGGTTCTGGCGTCACCCAACGGCTGCTCGGTGCGGGCAGCGCAGGCAAAGCCATTGACGCCGTATTCCTCACGCATCTGCATTCCGACCATATCGTCGACCTGTTCCAGTTGATCATCTCAAGCTGGCATCAGGGCCGGAACCGCCCGCAGCGCATCTTCGGCCCGCCCGGCACGCGGCAATACCTGCATGGGCTGATGGCCTTGTGGCGTCCGGAGCTGGAACAGCGCATCGCCCATGAAAAGCGCCCCTCGACGGTGGCGTTGGACCTTGAAATCAACGAGGTTGAACCGGGCATCGTGCTGCGCGACGGTGAACTGACCGTGATCGCGGTAGCGGTGCGACACCAGCCTGTAAAAGCCGCCTATGGCTATGTCTTCACCGATGGACATCAGAAGGTTGCCTTCAGCGGTGACACCGCTTTCTGCCCCGAGTTGATCCTGGCCGCCAAGGATGCCGATGCGCTGGTGCATGAATGTTTCATCCATCGCGAGATGCTGGCACTGCCTGGCGTGCGCGGGCCGGAAACAATAGAGAACGTCGCCAGCTATCACACGCTATCGACGGAGGTCGGCAAGGTGGCCGCGCAAGCCCGTGCGCGCTGCCTGATTCTCAACCACTTCGTTCCGGTTGCCTTTGATTCAGCCAGCCTGCTGGCGGAAGTCCGTGCCGATTACGACGGGCCGGTTCTGATCGGTGAAGATCTGATGCAATTCGACACCGTCACCGGCATGGCCCGCCATGGCGAGGCGGTGGTGGCACTGCCTCGTTCCTGACCAAGTTGGCCCATCCGAGGCAAGCCAACCAGTCAAGTGAAAAACGGTCTGGGTGCATCGCAAAAAATCAGCGGCCATGAGATTTCTTGTTGGGTCCGGACCGTTTTATTAGTATGACCATCAAACAATTACATAACAAAACGGAGGAAACACCATGACTCGACAGATGCATCGCTTGGCCGGTGCCGCCCTGCTGGCGGCCGCCGGATTGTTCGCGGCAGGCACGGCCAATGCCGCTGACCTCACACTGAAAGCTTCGCACCAGTTTCCCGGCGGCAAGGGCGATGTACGCGATGAAATGGTGCAGATGATCGCCCGCGATGTCGCGAAAGCCAATGTCGGTCTGGATATCAAGGTCTATCCTGGCGCCAGCCTGGTGAAAGCCACCGAGCAGTGGAATGCCATGCTCAAAGGCCAGATCGACATTACGTCCTTCCCGCTGGACTATGCTTCGGGCCAGCATCCGCAATTCGGTGCCACCCTGATGCCCGGCCTGGTGAAGAATCACGACCACGCCAAGCGCATAAATTCGTCGCCTTTCATGCAGGACATCAAAAAGATCATCAACGACGCGGGCGTCGTGGTGCTGGCTGATGCGTGGCTGGCGGGCGCCTTCGGATCGAAGAAGAACTGCATCCTTGAGCCAAATGATGCCAAGGGACTGAAGGTCCGCTCAGCCGGTGCGACATTCGCCGAAATGTGGGCCGGCGCCGGCGCTTCCATCGTTTCCATCCCGTCGAACGAAGTCTATAACGCCCTGCAGACCGGCGTCGCGGACGCCACCGACACGTCGTCGGGCAGCTTCGTTTCCTTCCGCCTGTACGAGCAGGTTTCCTGCCTGACGGCACCGGGCGACAACGCCTTGTGGTTCATGTACGAACCGGTGCTGATGTCCAAGCGCAGCTTCGACAAGCTGAACGACGCCCAGAAGAAAGCCATCATGGAAGCGTCGAAGAAGGCTGAGGACTACTTCGCCGCCGAGTCGAAGAAACTTGACGACAATCTGGTGGAAGCTTTCAAGAAAGCCAACGTCAAGGTCGTGACCATGACCGAGGAGCAGGCTGCCAAATGGCGCGAAGTGGCAAATAACAGCTCCTACCGGACCTTCTCGGAAAAAGTGCCGAACGGTAAGGCGCTGATCGTCAAGGCTCTGCAGGTGCGCTGAGCTCGACACAGATGGATCGCTTCGTATCCTTGGTACGATTGCTGTCGCGGATCAGCGGGGTGGTTGCCATCCTGCTGATCCTGCTCAGCATCATTATCGTCTGCCAGATGATCTTCCAGCGCACCGTACTGCAGCAGTCGACGATCTGGCAGACCGAGTTCGTCATTTTCGCACTCATATCGGCAACATTCATTGGCGCGCCTTATGTTCTGCTGACCCGTGGTCATGTGAATGTCGACCTCATTCCTCTCATTGCCGGGCACAGGACACGGGTCGCCATGGCCCTGCTGGCATCGACGCTGGCCCTGGTTTTCTGTGCGGTCTTGTTCTGGAGTTCGATCTTCTGGTGGCATGAGGCCTTCGAGACCAATCGCCTGACCAGTTCCATGTGGCGGGCACGCGTATGGATCCCGTATCTGTCCCTGCCGGTTGGCATGGGGCTGCTCTGCCTGCAATACATCGCCGATATCTGGGCCATCGCCACCGGTCGCGACATGCCGTTCGGCCTCAAGCCTGAGGACCGCCTGTGAACGAACTTCATCTCGGCGCGTTGATCTGCGTCGTTGCTCTTGCCGTGCTTGCCACCGGCATTCCCATCGCCTTCGGCCTCGGTATCGTCTCCCTCGTCTTCCTGATCGCCCTGGAAGGCTGGGGCAGCATCGATTTCCTCGCGGACACTATCTTCGCCGGGCTGGATGATTTCACCCTCGTCTCCATCCCAATGTTCGTCATCATGGGTGCGGCTGTTGCTTCATCCCGGGCTGGCGCCGACCTTTACGAGGTGCTGAACCGCTGGCTGAACCGCGTGCCCGGCTCGCTGGTCATTTCCAACATCGGCGCCTGCGCGCTGTTTTCCGCCCTCACCGGTTCCTCACCCGCCACCTGCGCCGCCATCGGCAAGATGGGTATCCCGGAGATGCGCAAGCGCGGTTATTCCGCCGACCTTGCCACCGGTGCGATTGCCGCCGGCGGCACGCTCGGCATCCTGATTCCACCCAGCGTGACGATGATCCTTTATGGCATCGCCTCGGAAACCTCGATCGGCAAGCTGTTCCTCGCAGGTGTTCTGCCGGGCCTGCTGCTTACGGCCCTGTTCATGGCCTGGGCGCTGTTCCTGAGCTGGCACCGTGGCGAGAAACTGGCCGATTTCGGTCGGCGCTATTCGCTGGCGGAAAAAGTGGAACTGCTGCCCCGCGTGATCCCCTTTGTCCTGGTCATCGTTGGCGTCGTCTATTCGCTCTATGGCGGCATCGCCACACCATCCGAAGCGGCCGGCGTCGGCGCCATGCTGTGCCTGCTGATGGTTGTCGTGATTTACCGCGTATGGAACCTGCACCAGCTCTGGGAAATCCTGCGCGATGGCATGCGCGAATCCGGCATGCTGCTGATGATCATCGGCGCGTCGATTTTGTTCAGCTATATGATGTCCAGCCTTTTCGTGACCCAGTCTATCGCGCAATGGATCGCGGAACTGGATGTCAACCGCTGGATCCTGTTGCTGTTCATCAACATCCTGCTGCTGTTTGCCGGCTGTTTCCTGCCACCGGCAGCCATCATCCTGATGACCACGCCGATCCTGGCGCCAATCATTGCCAATGCCGGTTTCGATCCGGTCTGGTTCGGCGTCATCCTGACCATCAACATGGAGCTTGGCCTGATCACGCCGCCTGTCGGCCTCAATCTCTTCGTGATCAACAGCATCGCGCCGGATGTGCGTCTTCCCACCATCCTGAAAGGCGCCCTGCCCTTCATGATGTGCATGGTCGTGGCCATCATCCTGCTGTGCCTGTTCCCCGGCATCGCCACCTGGCTGCCGGAAACCATGATGGGCAGATAAAGCCGTGGTGCGATGATGCCGATTGCCTGGCGCATCCTGTTCTGCGCCTGCCTGACTTACATCATCAGTCAGTTCTACCGGTCCGCCAATGCGGTGATCGGCCCCGACCTGATGACCGAATTGAGCCTCACGCCGGAAGATTTGGGCATCCTGACCGGCGCCTTTTTCCTCACCTTCTCGGTAAGCCAGCTGCCCGTCGGCATCGCCCTCGACCGCTGGGGACCGCGTCGCACCATCATCGTCACACTGGTGATCGCTTTCATTGGCGCTCTGGCTTTCGCCCACGGCCGCAATCTCACCGAACTCAGCCTGGCCCGTGTCGTGCTCGGTTTCGGCTGCGCCGCTCTGCTGACCGGTCCGATGGTGCTGTTCTCGCGCTGGTTCAGCCCGGAGAAGTTCGCCCAGATGTCGGGCATCCTGATCGCCGTGGGTAATCTTGGTGTGATTGCCTCCACTGCGCCGCTGGCATGGTTCACTGCGGCTTTCGGCTGGCGCGCGGCATTCTATGTCACTGCGGCAATGACACTGGCGCTGCTGGCGCTGTCCTTCTGGGCCATCCATGACCACCCCAATCCGGCCAAGGCCCGTCCGGGTGCCGGCGAATCCCTGGGACAGGCCCTGCGCGGCGTGGCGACGGTGATGAAGCATCCGGCATTCCCTCACCTCTTCATCATCATCTTCACAGCCTATGCCACCTTCATCACCATCCTGGGCCTCTGGGCCGGGCCTTATCTGCATGACGTCCACGGCATGGATGCCAAGGCGCGCGGCAATGTCCTCATCTTCATGGCGGCGGGCGCGGCCGGTGGCTATTTCATCTGGGGGCCGCTCGACCGCGTGTTTAACACGCGCAAATGGCTGCTTGCAGTCGGCCTCGGCGCGCAGATCCTGTGCCTGCTGGTCCTGGTTCTCATCCCGGGTTTAAGCGTCGCCGTGATCACCATCCTGTTCACCGTGATGGGGGTCATGAATGGCTGCGTGGTGATGATCTTCGCCCATGCCCGCTCGGTTTTTCCGGCGGAACTGGCCGGGCGCGGCATTACCACCCTGAATATAGGCACAATGGGCGGTGGCGCCTTCCAGCAGATCCTGACCGGCTACCTCATGGGCTGGCTGGCCCCGAAAGGTAGCCAGGCTGGCGAACTGGATTATCGTATCCTGTTCGGTGTACAGACTATCCTGCTGCTCACCGCGCTGCTGTTCTATCTGCGCACACCGGACGCCAAACCCCACCAGATTGCCTGATTGTCATGACCGAACCTGTCAGCCCCCGTTTCAACATCGCCCGCTACTGCCTGGCCGAGAACGCGAGGCTGCGCCCGAACAAAACGGCGATGATCCTGGTTGGCGAAAGCGGTGAATTCCGCATGACCTTCGGCGAGGTCGATGTGGCGGTGCGCCAGCTGGCCGCCGGCCTGCAGAGCCTGGGGCTGGCACCCGGCAGCCGCATCATGATCCGCATGGCCAACGATGCCGATTACGCGCTGACCTATTTCGCCACCATGGCGGCAGGCTTTGTCGCCCTGCCCTCCAGCGCCCAGCTCACGCCTGCCGAGGCCGCCTACCTGCTGGAGAATTCCGGCGCTTCTGTTGTGGCTGCCAGCGCCGAACTGGCTCGCGACCTGACACTGCCCTCCGACGTAGTCCTGCTCGATCCGGCCAGGCTGGCGAGTTTGAAGCAGTTCGCGCCGTTGCCCGAATATGCCGATACGGCCGCCGACGATCCGGCCTATCTAGTCTATACCTCGGGCACAACCGGCAAACCGAAGGGTGTGCTGCATGCCCATCGCGCCGCCTGGGGTCGCCGCCCGATGCATCAGGGCTGGCTGGGCCTAAGCGAAAGCGACGTGATGCTGCATGCCGGCGCGTTCAACTGGACATATACGCTGGGTGTCGGCTTGGTCGATCCCTGGGGCGTTGGCGCCACCACGGTGCTGTATAACGGCCATCGCGACATCCAGGTCTGGCCGCGGCTGCTGGAAAAGCATCGCGCCACCATGTTCGCCGCCGTGCCGACGCTGTATCGACAGATCCTGAAATACTGCGATCTGGGAGCGTATGACCTGTCGGCTTTCCGCCATGGCGTCACCGCCGGCGAAGCCCTGCCGCCGGCGCTGCTGGACGAATGGCAGACGCGCACCGGCAAACCGCTCTACGAGGCGCTCGGCATGTCGGAGATTTCGACCTACATCTCCACCGGCCCGGGCATGGCGATCAAACCAGGCAGTCCCGGCAGGCCGCAACCGGGCCGTCGCGTCGCGATCCTCGATCCCGATACTTCCGCTGTTCTTCCCCAGGGCGCCACAGGCCTTCTGGCCGTGCATCGCTCTGAGCCCTCGCTGATGCTGGGTTACTGGCATCGGCCGGAGGAAGAGGCCCTGGTCTATCGCGGCGAATGGTTCTGCGGCGGCGACCTGGCCAGCATCGATGAGGACGGGTATGTCTGGCATCATGGCCGCAACGACGACGTGATGAATGCCATGGGCTATCGAGTCTCTCCGGTGGAGGTCGAAATGGCCATAGCCGAACATCCCGCCGTGGCAGAGGTTGCCGTCACCGAACTGCGCGTGCGCAGCGACGTTTCCGTGATCGGAGCCTTCATCGTGCTGCGCGAGGGCCAATCGCCCAGCCATGACGAAATGGCCACCTTCGCCGAACAGCGCCTGGCCGCTTACAAATGCCCGCGCGAATGGCGTTTCGTCGCCAGCCTGCCGCGTACGGCGAACGGCAAGGTGCAGCGGAAAAAACTGGCCGATACCTGAGGCTTCAGTCCCAGCCGAGACCGCGGACTTCCTGCTGGGCCTTTTCGTCGGCTTCCAGATTCTGCTGCAACCGGGCGCGCGCCTGCTGCTGCAGGGTGATGCGCTTGTCCATATCCTCGCCCCAATGAGCATGAATCTGTTTCAGCAGCTCCTCGTTATGCTGCCGGAAAGTCAGGGTCTTCTTGCGTGCGGCATAGGCCGGCTGGCCCAGGGCTTTCAGCGTCTCCTCGCCTAGCCGCAATGCCGAATGGAAGGTTTCGCGCTCGATCACCGGGATATCGCGGTTCATCAGTTCCACCGCATGCGGCAGGTCGCGGGCGCGGGCTATGATCTTGAGGTGCGGAAAATGCTGCCGCGCCAGATCGGCCAGGGCCAGCGATGCTTCCTGGCTGTCCACGGCGATCACTAGAATCCTCGCCTTGGCTGCGCCGGCCGCTTCCAGCAGGTCTATCCGGGTGGCATCACCGTAGAATACCTTGAATCCGAAGCGGCGCAGTGTATCGATGATTTCTGGGTCATGATCCAGAACCGTGACGCCGATCCCGTTGGCATACAGCAGGCGCACCACGATCTGTCCGAACCGGCCAAAGCCAGCCACGATCACGGGATTGCCTTCGTCCTCCGGCACATCGTGCGCTCGTGTCTCGATACGAGAGAAACGCGGTTCGATCAGACGGTCATTCACCACCACGAGCAACGGTGCCGTCGCCATCGACAATGCGACCACAACGGTCAACAGCGCCACGGTTTCTGAATCCATCACGCCGACGCCTGCCGCGCTGCCGAACAGAACGAAGGCGAATTCACCGCCCTGGGCCAGCAGGAACGCGAACAACGCGATCTGGCTTCCGGGCAGGCGGGCGATGCGGGCCACGGTCAGAAGGATTGCGGCCTTGATCGCCAGCAACGCCGCAACGAGTCCCAGGACCTTGCCCGGTTCGCTGAACAGCAGTCCGAAATCGACCGACATGCCGACTGCCGTGAAGAACAGCCCGAGCAGGAGTCCCTTGAATGGCTCGATATCGCTTTCAAGCTCGTGCCGGTATTCCGACTCTGCCAGCAGCACGCCTGCCAGGAATGTCCCCAGCGCCATCGACAGACCAGCCAACTGCATCAGCAGCGCAATGCCCATCACCAGCAGCAGCGCCACGGCGGTAAAGATTTCGCGCAGACCTGTGGCAGCGATCAGGCGGAAGACCGGCCGGGTCAGGAAACGGCCGCCGAAGATGACGATCGCTACAGCTGCCACGGCTTTCAGGGCACCGACCCAGCCGGCCTCGCCATCTCCCTCCAGTGCCGTCACCCCGCCTAGCAGGGGCAGCAGCGCCAGCATCGGGATCACCGCGATGTCCTGGAACAGCAGGATGGAAAAGGCCGAGCGTCCGCCCGGCGTGCCCAGCAGGCTGCGTTCGGTGAGCGGCTGTAAGGCGATGGCGGTGGAAGACAGCGACAGGCCAAGACCTGCGGCCAGCGCCATCTGCCACGACCAGCCCAGCGACAACCCCAGCGCGGTCAGCGCAAGTGTACACCCGGCAACCTGCCCGCCGCCCAGGCCCAGGATCGGCCACCGCATCTGCCACAGGCGGCGCGGATTCAGTTCCAGCCCGATCACAAACAGCAGCAGGACGATGCCGAATTCGGAAAAATGCAGGATTGCATCCACGTCGGTGATCAGCTTCAGGCCCCAGGGCCCAACCACGATACCGGCGATCAGGTAACCCAGAACCGACCCCAAGCCGAGCCTTTTGGCAATCGGTACCGCGATGACCGCAGCGGCCAGGTAGATCACGGCATTCAGCAGAAGTCCGTCCATGACCCCTTCACCTGTCGCTGGCCGGCACCGCCGGCTGATCGCAGCCGACGCCGTGACCGGGATGCGGGTAGTCGTTCAGCCATTCCCGATAGGCTGTCGCATGGGCGGCAATATCATCCACCGATCTCAGGCGCGCCCCCTGAAACAGGAAAGGTCTGCCATAGGTCATACCGCACAGGATTGCCGTACGTTCGAAAGGCTTCAGCAAATCCGCCATGGTCAGGCCATTGTAGCCGTCCGGCTGGTAGGCATGGCCGGGGCCGCCGGTGGATACCGCCTGCACCAATTCCTTGCCGCGCAGCCTGGTGCCGCCCGTGCCATAGGCCCAGCCATATTCCAGCACGCTGTCCATCCATTCTTTCAACAGCGATGGACAGGAATACCAATATAACGGGTGCTGCATGACGATCACGTCATGCGCCTCCAGAAGGGCCTGCTCCCGCTTCATGTCAATGTGAAAGTCGGGATATGTCTCATACAGATCATGCAGAGTCACATGCGGAAGATCGCGGATGGCCTTCACCATCGCCACGTTGATCCGCGAGTGCTGAGGATAGGGGTGCGCGAACAGCACCAGGATTTTTGGCCTCTCCGTTTTCAAGCTATCCGTCACCCCCATACCTTCACGTAAGCGTTACATCACGGCCAGTCCGTCATCGGCAGCGATGATGGCGCCGTTGATGAACCGTGCTTCATCGGAAGCCAGAAGTAGAAGCAGGCCGTCAAGGTCTTTCGGTTCGCCAACCCGGCGACGCGGCAGCATCTCAATGAGTTTCTGGCCACCGGGTGTGCCCCAGTATTCGCGATTGATCTCGGTTTCGATATAGCCCGGGCAGATCGCATTGGTGTTGATGCCATAGCGCGCCCATTCCAGGGCCATCGCCTTGGTCATCTGCACGACTGCCGCTTTCGACATACAGTAGACCGACAGTTGGCTCAGCACGCGCAGGCCCGCAACCGAGGCGATGTTGATTATCCGTCCGGCCTTTTTCTTCGCGATCATGTCCTTCGCCGCCGCCTGGGCCACGAAGAAGGCGCCCTTGGCGTTGGTGTTCATGGCGAAATCGAAATCCTCGGGCGTCACGTCAACGATGCGAGCCTGTTTGTTCACACCCGAATTGTTGATCAGGATATCCACACCGCCGAGCTGCTGTTCGATCTCGGCAAAGGCGGCCTGGATGTTGGCGTGGTCGTTCACGTCCAACTTCACGGTAATGGCCCGGCCGCCGGCCGCCGTGATCTTGCCGGCCAGGTCGGCGAGCCGGTCGGTCCGGCGCGCGGCCAGCGCAACGCTCGCTCCGGCATTGCTGAGAATCTCAGCGAACCGTTCGCCCAGTCCGCTGCTGGCCCCGGTCACCACCGCCACCTTGCCCTTCAGATTCACGCCCTGGCTCATTGATTCCTCCAGATTTTCTACCGCATCATGGTCGACTTTCACCGCCACTCGGTCAAGGGACTGGCCGGACCGGGAGGACTGCGCTACCCTTACGGCATGCGCATCGAAATCGTTTCCGACGTCATCTGCCCGTGGTGCTTCATCGGCAAGCGCCGCCTGGAACAGGCCATGGCCCAGCGCCCCGATATCGAGTTCGAGATCGGCTGGCGCCCGTTCCAGCTCAATCCGGACATGCCCCGCGAAGGTGCCGACCGGAAAAGCTACCTGGAGGCCAAGTTCGGTGGCCCGGCTCGGGCGAAGGAAATCTATGCCCGTGTCGCCGCCGAAGGCGCCAAGGAAAACATTGCCTTCGATTTCGAAGGCATCAAACGTACACCCAATACCCTGGCCGCCCACAGCACCCTGCGCTGGGCCCTCTCGGCCGGCGTGCAGAATGCCCTGAAGGAGCGTCTGTTCCGGCTATATTTCCTGGAGGGCCAGGATATCGGCGACCATCAGGTGCTGGCCGATGCCGCTGCCGCCGAAGGCATGGACGGCGCACTTGTCAAGACGCTGCTCGATGAAGGCCGCGACGCCGATGTCATCGAGGATGAAGACCGCATGGCACGTGAACTTGGCATAACCGGCGTGCCCTTCTTCATTTTTGAACGCCGTTATGGCGTGCCGGGCGCGCAGACGCCGGATGTGCTGCTGCAGGTGATCGACAAGATTGCCACCGAACCGCCGGAAGCGAATCAGGATTGACCATGGAGCTGGCCGGCCCCTCGGCCCTGTCGCAGGGCGCCCCCTCTCTGGAATTCATCTCCGATGCGCACCGCATCCAGGATTCCAACGTCCGGCAGTTCCTTCAATTGTGGTTCGATGCAAGTGGCTCGGGTTCACTACCTGATAAGGGCTTCCTCGATCCCCTGCGCCTGCGCTTTCTGCTTGGCTCGTTGTCGCTGCTTGAGGTACAGCCGGATCCGCTGCGGTTCCGCTATCGCCTGATCGGCACCGACATCGTGCAGCGGCTGGGATACGAACTGACGGGAAAATGGCTCGACGAGCATCCCGATCCCACCATCCGCCCCTTCATCCTGAAAGGGGCAACGATGGTTTTTCATGCGGCGCGGCCGGTTTACGGCCATGCCCAGGCGCGGGTTCTGGGGGAAGACTGGCTGCTCGAAGTGGTGGCCGTGCCGTTGTTCGGCCCGGATGGCGAGGTCGCCTATATCGGGGCGGGACAAAGTTTCCCACCGGGAAAAGCCGAGCGACCGCCTGGCCAGCCGGCCAGCTAGGCCGCCTTCCTCGCCTTCTGGGCGATTTCGCCGAGCCGCGAGGCGATATGCATCACGCCCTTCAGGCGATCCTCCGGTTCCGGCCAATCGTGAATGAATACCACCTTGTGGTCCGGCCGCAGCTTGGCCTTGCCGCGTTCCGACTGGATGAACAGCACCAGTCCGGCCGGATCGGCAAAACTATTGTCGCGGAAAGTAAGCGTGGCGCCCTTTGGGCCGGCCTCGATCTTCAGGATATTGGCATCGCGGCAATGCTTCTTGATCGCCACGATATCCAGAAGATGCTGCACTTCGGCTGGCAGCGGCCCGAACCGGTCAATCAACTCGGCGGCGAAAGCATCGATCTCGGCACGATTTTCCAGCTCGGCGACACGACGGTAAAGCTGCATGCGCAGGTTCAGGTCCGCTACGTAACTGTCCGGAATCAACACCGCCGTGCCGATCTGAATCTGCGGCGACCATTTCTCGCCATGCAGGCTGCCCTCTCCGCGCGCCGAGGCCCGAGCTTCGGCAATCGCATCCTGCAGCATCTCCTGATACAGTTCGAAGCCAACCTCGCGGATATGGCCTGACTGCTCCTCGCCAAGCAGGTTGCCGGCACCGCGCAAATCGAGGTCATGGGATGCCAGGGTGAATCCTGCACCCAGACTGTCCAGGCTCTGCAGAACGCGCAGACGCTGGTCCGCCGATGCATTCAGCAAACGCCCGGCCTGGTAGGTGAAATAGGCATAGGCACGCAGTTTGGAACGCCCGACGCGGCCACGCAGCTGATACATCTGCGCCAGACCGAAAAGATCAGCGCGATAGACGACCAGCGTATTAGCCGACGGAATATCCAGGCCGCTTTCCACGATGTTGGTGGCAACCAGCACATCATAGCGCCGGTCGTAGAACGCGTTCATGACGTCGTCGAGGTCGGTCGCCGCCATCTGGCCATGCGCCACCACGGCTTTCAGTTCCGGCACATGCTCGCGGATGAAGGCCATGGCGGTGTCGAGGTATTCGATACGCGGGCACACGAAGAAACTTTGCCCGCCACGGAAATGCTCGCGCATCAGCGCTTCGCGGATCACCACCGGATCAAATGGCGTTACATAGGTGCGCACGGCCAGACGGTCGACCGGCGGCGTGGCGATCAGGCTGAGTTCGCGCACGCCGGACAGCGCGAGCTGCAGGGTGCGCGGGATCGGCGTGGCCGACATGGTCAGCACATGCACCTCGGCGCGAAGCTGCTTCAGGCGCTCCTTGTGCTTAACGCCGAAATGCTGTTCCTCGTCGATGATTAGCAGGCCCAACCGCTTGAATTCGATGCTCTTCGACAGCACGGCATGGGTGCCGATCACGATATCGACCGTGCCGTCCTTCAGGCCTTTCTTGGCCTCGGTTGCCGTTTTGGTCGAGACCATGCGCGACAGCTGCTCGATCCGCACCGGCAGGCCGCGGAAGCGCTGCACGAAGGTGCGGAAATGCTGGCGGCAGAGCAGCGTGGTCGGGCAGACCAGCGCCACCTGCTGGCCGGCCATGGCGGCGGCAAAGGCCGCCCGCAGCGCTACTTCAGTCTTGCCGAAACCCACATCGCCGCAGATCAGGCGATCCATCGGTTTGCCGCTGGCCAGATCGTCCAGGGTATCCTCGATGGCGCGGCCCTGATCCTCGGTTTCATCGTAGGGGAAACGGGCGCAAAACTCCTCATACAGGCCATCCGGAGGCAGCACCCGTTCGCCCTGGCGCAATTCGCGCTGGGCGGCGATCTTCATCAGCTCGCCGGCCATGTCCTTCAGGCGCTGCTTCATGCGCGCCTTGCGGTTCTGCCAGGCCACGCCGCCAAGCTTGTCGAGCGTTATCTCGGCTTCCGGCGAACCGTAGCGCGACAGCATCTCGATATTCTCGACCGGCAGATACAGCCGGTCGCCGCCATCGTAATGCAGCAGCAGGCAGTCATGGGGCGCGCCGGCGATGTCCAGCGTCACAAGGTCCTTGTACTGCCCGATACCATGGTCGATATGCACCACGTAATCGCCGGGCTGAAGCGCGCTCGCCTCGGCGATGAAATTCTCGGCCCTGCGCTTTTTCTGGCGCGGCCGCACCAGACGGTCGCCCAGAATGTCCTGCTCGGCCACCACACACAAATCGGCGGCCTCAAACCCATGCTCGATGGGCAGCACGGCAATCGCAGCCACGCTTTTGGGCAAGCCATCCAGCTCGGCAGCGCTTTCCACCGGCTGCGGCGCATCCAGACCATGATCCTTCAGGATATGCCCAAGGCGGTCCAGCGCACCCACCGAGAAGGTGGCGAACAGCACGCGCCGGCCGGCCTGTGCCTGTTTGGCCAGATGACCGCCCAGCGCATCGTAG
This sequence comes from Ferrovibrio sp., assembly GCF_046297595.1. Classification (GTDB taxonomy): domain Bacteria; phylum Pseudomonadota; class Alphaproteobacteria; order Ferrovibrionales; family Ferrovibrionaceae; genus Ferrovibrio. The sequence goes on along the minus strand of NZ_JBKBHT010000010.1, from coordinate 38,472 downwards.
ACGCTGACCTGGCTGGCGGCCTTGTGCTCGGCCGCCTGCGCCGCTTGAGTGCGTTCTGGTGCAAAGTCGCGGCCGGGCCTGCCGCCCAGGTCGACCACGGTGACATCCGCGCCCCCTACGGCATCGAAGGGATGGAGCAGACCCAATGCCCGCTTCTCCAGCCGGGAGGTCCATTCGCCAGCCGTTAGATACAGACGATCCGGCGGCAATGGCTTGTAGGGCGCCCCGCCCTCTTCCAACCCGCGCTTCATCGCAGCGCGCCGGGCGTCGTAATGGTCGGCGATCGTCTTCAGCCGCTCATCGGCCGCGTCCCCGGTCAGGTGGTCCAATGTCACCACAGCCTGGGGCAGATAGTCGAACACTGTGGCCAGGTGGTCGAAAAACAGCGGTAGCCAGTGTTCCATGCCGATCTGGCGCCGGCCGGCAGAAACCGCTTCGTAAAGCGGGTCTTCCTTGGTGACGGTGCCGAAGAGTTCGCGATAGCCACTGCGGAAGCGTCCGATCGCCTCCTCGTCCAGCGGCACCTCGCTCATCGCGGTAAGCGAGAGTTCGTCAGCGGCGCCGATGGTACGCTGGGAGGCGGGATCGAAGCGGCGGATGTTTTCCACCTCATCGCCGAAGAAGTCGAGCCGGTACGGCGCCTCGCTGCCCGGCGGGAACAGGTCTACCAGGCCGCCGCGTACGGCAAATTCGCCGGACTCGTTCACGGTCGAGACGCGCGTATAACCGTTGCGCGACAGATATTCGACCAGCTTTTCCGGTGCGACGCGCTCGCCCTTGGCGGCGCGGAAGCCGGTATTGCCGAAATAATCCGGCTGCGGCAGGCGTTGCAAGGCCGCATTCACCGTGGTGAGCAGCAGCAGGGGCTGGCCGTCCTGCCTGGTCGCCAGCCGGTTCAGCGTATCCATGCGCCGGGCGGCGATCTCGGCATTGGGCGAGACGCGGTCATAGGGCTGGCAGTCCCAGGCCGGCAGGGTCAGCACGGGCAGGTCGGGCGCAAAGAATTTCAGCGCCGCCTCGACGGTCGCCATGCGGGCATCGTCGCGACAGACATGCAGCACGCTGCCGCCCTGCTGGCGCTGCACCAGCGCGATCAGCAGGCGCACGTCCTGCCCTTCCGGCGCGCCGGCCAATGCCCAGCGGCCCGGCCGGGTCAGGATATCCGGCAGGACAAAACTCATGGGATCAGAGGGGCAGCCTGTAGGCTCTGAGCAGCTTCATCACCCCGGTATCCAGATGCTGCGGGACCGGATCGCGGCCGATGGCCCAGGCATAGATCTGGGGATCGTCGTAATTCTCCAGCAGGCTTTCATACTGGTCGAGTTCGCGGTCGGTGAAGGTCGGCAGATGGCGCGCGGCAAAGCTGCCGAGCAGGATGTCGGTCTCCTTCATGCCGGTATAGCGGCTGCGATGCAGCAGGCGCTTGCGCCGGGTTTCGGTATCCTCTGCCATGGGGTGCCTCCGGGGTGAAGGCAGGATATAGTACGCCAAGCCACGGATTCTCAAGGTTTCCCCGGAATTTTCAGCCCTTTATGCGCCCGGAATCGCTGTTTCCCGCCTTCGCCCCGATCACCAGCCTGAAAGGCTGCGGGCCCAAGCTCGCCCCGCTGGTGGAAAAGCTGGTCGGCGGCGGCCGGGTGCTGGACCTGTGGTGGCACTTGCCCTCTGGGTTGATCGACCGGCGCTACCGGCCGGCCGTGGCCGAGGCTGAGCCGGGCCGCATCGCCACGCTGGAAATCACCATCGACCGCCACCTGCCGCCGCGCAACCCGCGCATACCCTATAAGATCACCGCCCATGACGGCAGCGGCCGGATCACGCTGGTCTTCTTCAACGGCCGCGAAGACTTCCTGAAACGCAGTCTGCCGGAAGGCGAAATCCGGCTGGTGAGCGGCCTGGTCGAACTGTTCGACGGTCAGGTCCAGATGACCCATCCCGACCGCTTTGGCACCCCGGAGGAAATCGAGCAGCTGGCCGCCGTTGAACCGGTCTATCCGCTCACCGCCGGCGTGGCGCCGCGCACGCTGGCCAAGATCATCGACCACGCCCTGGCCAAGGCACCGCCCCTGCCCGACTGGCTCGATCCGGAATACAAGCGCCGGCAGGACTGGCCGGACTGGCGCGAGGCTTTGTTCGCCGCACACCGCCCCGACAGCCAGGTCGATCTGGAAAAAGACAGCCTGCCGCTTCAGCGTCTGGCCTATGATGAATTGCTGGCCAACCAGCTGGCCCTGCTGCTGGTGCGCCGGCGCCTGAAGCGGCTGAGCGGACGGCTGCTGCAGGGCGACGGGCGGTTGCGCGATGCTCTGGAGAAACTTCTGCCCTGGCCGCTGACCAATGCCCAGAAGCAGGCCAATGGCGAGATCGCCGGCGATATGGCATCCGACAAACGCATGCTGCGGCTGCTGCAGGGCGATGTGGGCAGCGGCAAGACCATGGTGGCGCTGAATGCCATGCTGCTCTGCGTCGAGGCCGGTGCGCAGGCCGCGCTGATGGCGCCGACGGAAATCCTCGCCCGCCAGCATGCCGAGACGCTGGAACGTTATTGCAGCCAACTGGGCGTGACCCTCGCGCTGCTGACCGGTCGCGACAAGGGCAAGGCCCGCGCCGCCCTGCTGCAGCGCCTAGCAGCCGGCGAGATCGACATTCTTGTGGGCACCCATGCCCTGTTCCAGGACGACGTGGTGTTCAAGGACCTGGCACTGGCGGTGATCGACGAACAGCACCGCTTCGGCGTGAGCCAGCGGCTCGGTCTGGCTGCCAAGGGCCAGCGCGATAAAGGTGGCGTCGACGTTCTGGTGATGACGGCGACGCCGATCCCGCGTACGCTCTCGCTGACCGCCTATGGCGATATGGACGTCTCCAAGCTGACCGAGAAGCCGCCCGGCCGCGCGCCGGTCGATACCCGTACCATCGCATCCGATCGCTTCCTCGACGTGGTGGGTGCGGTGAAGCGCAAGATTCAATCCGGCGAACGGGTCTACTGGGTGTGCCCGCTGGTCGAGGAGAGCGAGCAAAGCGACCTTGCCGCTGCCGCAGAACGCCACTCCGCCCTGAAGCTGGCGCTGGAACCCGAACTGGGCGAAGGCAGCGTCGGGCTGGTGCATGGCCAGATGGGCGCTGCCGAGAAGGATGCCGCCATGGAAGCCTTCGCCAGTGGCCGTTCGAAACTGCTGGTCGCCACCACCGTGATCGAGGTGGGTGTGGATGTGCCCGAGGCCACACTGATCGTGATCGAACATGCCGAACGATTTGGTCTGGCACAATTGCACCAGTTGCGCGGACGGGTGGGCCGTGGCGGCAAACCCGGCGCCTGCCTGTTGGTCTATTCCGGCCCGCTGGGCGAAACGGCCCGTGCTAGGCTGAAGACCATCCGCGAGACGGACGACGGTTTCCAGATTGCCGAGGAGGACCTGAAGCTGCGCGGCGCTGGCGAAGTGCTGGGCACACGACAAAGCGGCCTGCCCGAATTCAGGCTGGCCGACCTGGCAGCCCATGCGGAATTGCTGGCCACGGCCCGCGACGATGCCAAGCTGATCCTGGAACGCGATCCAAAACTGGCCAGCCCACGCGGTCGCGCGTTACTTGAATTGCTATACCTCTTTGAGCGCGACGCCGCCATCCAGTATCTGCAATCGGGCTGACCGAGCCTATTCCGCTGCTGCGGCCAGATCGGCGTGTTCGACACGCAGGCGGAAGAACCCGACCAGATCGGCCAGTTCCTGCGCCTGACGGCTGAGGGTGCGGGACGCGGCGTGGGTTTCCTCCACCAGCGCGGCATTGCGCTGGGTCATGTCGTCCATACCGGCGATGGCCGTATTGATCTGCTCCAACCCACGCGCCTGCTCGCCGCTGGCATTGGCGATCTCGGCCACGATGACAGATACCTCGCGGATCGAATTGACAATGTCGCCCAGGCTGGCGCCAGCCTCATGCGCCAGCCCCGTGCCGGCCTTCACTTCGGTATTCGATGTTGCAATCAAGGCGCGGGTCTCCTTAGCCGCATTCGCCGAACGTTGGGCCAGGGCGCGCACTTCCTGCGCCACCACGGCAAAGCCCTTGCCGGCCTCACCGGCCCGCGCCGCTTCCACGGCGGCATTCAGGGCCAGCAGGTTGGTCTGGAAGGCGATCTCGTCGATCAGCCCCATGATGTCGGAAATCCGGCGCGCGCCACCGGCGATGCGATCCATCGCTTCCACCACCTGCGTCACCACTGCGCCGCCGCGTTCGGCATTGCGGCGCGCCGCGTCGGCCAGCCGGTCGGCATCACGGGCATTCTCGGCATTCTGCTTTACCGTGACCGTCACCTGGTGCATGGCCGCCGCCGTCTCCTCAAGCGAGGCCGCCTGGTGTTCGGTGCGCTGCGCCAGGTCCTCGGCGCCACCGGTGATCTCTGCCGAGGCATCGCGGACCGCACGGGTCGAGGCGCCGAGCCGGCCGGCGAATTCGCCCATCCGCGACGACAACGCATTTGCCGCCTGCTTCAGGTCGGCAAACACGCCACGATAGTCGCCCTGCATGTTGCGCCCCACCTCGCCATTGGCCAAGGCCTGCAGCACGGCGGACAATTCGCCGATCACGCCGGCCAACGTGTCGGTCAAGCGGTTGATGCTGTGGCTGACCTCGCGGAAATCGCCCTCCTTGCCGGCCAGGTCGAGTCGCCGGCCGAGGTCACCTTCGGATACCGCCTTCGACAAATCGGCAATTTCAGCGGCCATCGCAGCCTCGCGCTGGCGCTGGGCCTGTTGCTCGGCGGCATGGGCCCGTTCGCGCTGCTGCTCGGCCCTGGCCATCTGGCGGCGTTCGGTCTCGTGGCCACGGAAAACTTCATAGGCCCGCGCCATGGCCCCGATCTCGTCACCGCGCGATGCATCGGGGCTAACGATGTCCAGATTGCCCTCGGCCAATGCCTTCATGGCCGATGTCATGCGATGGATCGGATTCAGGATGCCGCGCGCGACCACGATACTGGCCAGAATGATCAGCAGCACCATGGCCAGGGTTACGCCAGCGGACACCATGACAATCTGATCCCGTGTCTGCTCGGCCTGTGCCCGCGCCGTCGCTTCGGCCGTCTCAGCATTGCGCACTAGTTCGGCCAGCAAGGGAGCAATCGCCTCGCGTATCCGACCGGACTCGGCCGCACTCGCATTCAGGGCCTCATATGCCGCCGCATAAGCCTGCGCGGCATCCATGTAGGCCGCCAGCAGGGTACGGACTTCTTCCTTCACCGTATCGAAAAAAGGCGCCGTCTTTAGGATGCCGAGAAATTCCGCCGATGCCTTGGCAAGCTCGGCTTCAAATTTGGCGCGGTCGCCGCTCAGGGCATATTCGACCTCGAAGCCGCGCATCTGCAGCATCGTGATGGTCAGTTGATTGGCGATATCGAACGTCATGCCTATCGCCTTGCCGCGCACCTCTTCCAGCTTGTTCTGGAAGGCATGGCCTGCCTGCAGCATGGCACCGCGCTGGCCCGAAGCATTATCGAAGCCGACGGCACGACGGTTTTCAATCATGCGCGTATTCAGCGGACCGAGCGGTGATGCCTGTTGCGCCAGCCGTTCGACCAGTGGTCCGATCTCGCTATCTCGCCTGGCCCGACGTAATGTGGCAAGCTCCGCTTCGATAGCAGCCCAATCCTGTGGCAAGCTAACAGCCAGCGCAGCATCGTTACCACTTATCAGGCGTTCAGCCGTCTGCTGCAACACGATGAAACGCTTGTCCAGGCTCTGTGCCGCAAACTGTATTGCGGTCGCGGCCGCCACCTGTCGCTCCACGCCGGCTATGGCCTGCCGTTCATATATGCCCGCTGCCACTGCCACGATGATCGCCAGAATGGCGCCAAGTATAATGGCGCCGATCCGCTGACCGATGGAAATACGCATGAACAAACCGGGGAGTCATTATTGCTTGCGCCAGCCTTAGCGGCGCAACGTGACAGCCGAGTGACATCTGCAAAATTTGTCGAGATATGCACAGAAAAGGCCCGCCATTTCTGGCGGGCCTTGTTCAGTCGCTATCGCCATACAACGTTCAGGCGAATTCCAGGATCACCTGATCGACGGCGAGGCTGTCGCCCTTCTTGGCATTGACTTTCTTCACCGTGCCATCGCGTTCGGCGCGCAGCACGTTTTCCATCTTCATGGCTTCCACTACGGCCAGAGCCTGACCGGCCTTCACCGGTTCGCCTTCAGCGACATTGATCGAAACCACCAGGCCCGGCATCGGGCAGAGCAGGAATTTCGACATGTCGGGCGGCAGTTTCTCGGGCATCAGCCGCGCCAGATCGGCCGCGCGCGGCGTGCGCACGGCGACATCCAGTTCGGCGCCGCCATGCACGATGCGGACGCCATCCGGCCGGGCCGACACGCGCGCCACTACAGTCTGGCCGTTCACGCTGCCGCGGAAGAAGGGCTGGCCCGGCTTCCAGTCGCTGCGCACCTTCAGCGTCTTGCCCTTCCCAACTTTCACGTCAATGCCGCCATCGGCATTGGCGACATGGAGCGGGTATTCAACCTTGTTCAGTACCGCGATCCATTCGGCGCCCGGTTCCCATTCCGGCAGGCCCAGCTTGCCGCCCAGATGACGGGCGCGGAATTCGTTGCGGATGTGCAGCAGAGCCGCAACCGCCAGCATCGCGCTTTGCCGGCCTTCCGGCAGTACCGTGCCGCCATACCCCGCCGGCCATTCCTCGGCGATGAAATTGGTCGACAGCCGGCCCTCGCGGAAGCGCGGGTGATCCAGCACGGCAGAGAGGAAATTGACGTTATGGCCGATACCGGCGATCCAGGTCTCGTCCAGCGCGGCCGAGAGCGTGGAGATGGCCGTGTCGCGATCCTTGCCGAAGCTGCAGAGCTTAGAGATCATCGGATCGTAGAACATGCTGATCTCGCTGCCCTCCACGACGCCGGTGTCGTTGCGGATGACATCGGATTCCGGCGCGGTGCGCCAGCGCACAAGGCGGCCGGTGCTGGGCAGAAAGCCGCGCAGCGGATCTTCCGCGTAGATGCGGGCCTCGACGGCCCAGCCGTTCAGCTTCACATCGGACTGCGCGATGGTCAGTTTCTCGTTTGCTGCGACGCGGATCATCTGCTCGACCAGGTCGATGCCGGTGATCAGTTCGGTGACCGGATGCTCCACCTGCAGGCGAGTGTTCATCTCAAGGAAATAGAAGCTGCGATCCGGACCGACGATGAATTCGACCGTGCCGGCGCTATCGTAGTTCACCGTCTTGGCCAGGGCGACGGCCTGTTCGCCCATCGCCTTGCGGGTCTTCTCGTCAAGGAAGGGACTCGGGGCCTCCTCGATCACCTTTTGATGCCGGCGCTGGATCGAACACTCGCGTTCGCCCAGATAAATCACGTTGCCGTGCTTGTCGCCCAGCACCTGGATTTCGATATGGCGCGGCTGCTCGATGTATTTCTCGATGAATACGCGGTCATCGCCGAACGAGTTCTTCGCCTCATTGGTGGCCGACGAAAAGCCTTGTGCCACCTCGTCGGCGGAGCGCGCGATGCGCATGCCCTTGCCACCACCGCCGGCCGAGGCCTTGATCATCACCGGGAAGCCGATCTCGGTGGCGATTTTCACGGCTTCCGCCGTGGTGGCGATGGCGCCCAGGTAACCCGGCACGGTGGAGACGCCGGCCTGCTTGGCCAGCTTCTTGGACTCGATCTTGTCGCCCATGGCATAGATCGCGTCCGGGTTCGGGCCGATGAAGGCGATCCCGGCGTCCTTCAGCGCGGCAGCAAAGGCACGGTTCTCGGACAGGAAGCCATAGCCCGGATGCACCGCCTGCGCGCCGGTCTTCTTGCAGGCGGCGACGATCTTGTCGATCACCAGGTAGCTCTCGGCCGCCGCCGAGGGGCCGATATGGATCGCCTCGTCAGCCATGCGCATATGCAGCGCACCGTCGTCGGCATCGGAATAGACCGCCACGGTCTTGATGCCCAGCCTGCGGCAGGTCTTGATGACACGGCAGGCGATTTCGCCACGGTTGGCGATCAGGATCTTGGTGAACAGCTTGGTTGCCATGATACGCGCCACCCTTACAGCGGAATGTTGTCGTGCTTCTTCCACGGATTCTCCAGCTTCTTGTCTCGCAGCATGGCGAGCGAGCGGGCAATCCGGTAGCGCGTGTTATGCGGCATGATCACATCGTCGATGAAGCCGCGGTGGCCGGCGACGAAGGGATTGGCGAATTTCTGGCGATATTCCTCGGTGCGGGCGGCGATCTTGTCAGCATCGCCGATCTCGCTGCGGAAGATGATCTCCACCGCGCCCTTCGGGCCCATCACCGCGATCTCGGCCGAGGGCCAGGCATAGTTCACGTCGCCGCGCAGATGCTTGGACGACATCACGTCGTAAGCACCACCATAGGCCTTGCGGGTGATCACGGTCACCTTCGGCGTGGTGGCCTCGGCATAGGCGAACAGCAGCTTGGCGCCGTGCTTGATGATGCCGCCATATTCCTGCGCGGTGCCGGGCAGGAAGCCGGGCACATCGACGAAGGTGACGATCGGGATGTCGTAGCAGTCGCAGAAGCGCACGAAACGCGCGCCCTTGCGGCTTGAATCGATGTCCAGGCAACCGGCCAGCACCATCGGCTGGTTAGCGACGATGCCCACGGTCTGGCCGCCGATGCGGGCCATGCCGGTGATGATGTTCCTGGCGTAGTTCGGCTGGATCTCGAAGAAGTCGCCCTCGTCGACCACCTTCTCGATCAGTTCCTTCATGTCGTAGGGCTTGTTCGGGTTCGGCGGCACCAGGGTATCGAGCGAGGCTTCCTGGCGATTGATCGGATCCCAGCTTTCCCGAACCGGCGATTTCTCGCGGTTGTTCAGTGGCAGGAAATCGAACAGCCGGCGGGTCTGCGCTAGCGCCTCGACGTCATTCTCATAGGCATTGTCAGCCACCGAGGATTTGGTGGTATGCGTGACGGCGCCGCCGAGTTGTTCCTGCGTCACCACTTCCTGAGTCACCGTCTTCACCACATCAGGGCCGGTGACGAACATGTAGCTGCTGTCCTTCACCATGAAGATGAAGTCGGTCATCGCCGGGCTGTAGACCGCACCGCCGGCGCAGGGGCCCATGATGACGGAAATCTGCGGCACCACACCCGAGGCCAGCACGTTGCGCTGGAACACCTCGGCGTAACCGGCAAGGCTGTCGACGCCTTCCTGGATGCGCGCGCCGCCGGAATCGTTCAGGCCGATCACCGGGGCGCCGGCCTTCATTGCCATGTCCATGACCTTGCAGATCTTGCCGGCATGGCTGGCCGACAGCGATCCACCGAACACAGTAAAATCCTGGCTGAACACAAAAACCGGACGGCCGTTGATGGTGCCGTAGCCGGTTACCACGCCATCGCCCGCCACCTTCTGTTCGGCCATGCCGAAATCGGTGCAGTCATGCTCGACGAACATGTCCCACTCCTCGAAGGAGCCGGGATCGAGCAGCAGTTCCAGCCGCTCGCGCGCGGTCAGCTTGCCCTTGGCATGCTGCGCCTCGATACGCTTACTGCCGCCGCCCTCGCGGGCCTGCGCGCGTTTTTCCTCAAGCTGACGGATGATGTCCTGCATGCAACTCCCCCGTTGACCGGGCCTCCCAAGAGATATTCTCCGGGACGGAACCCGCCCGGCCAGCACATGACATGGCTGTGACAATTGCGACGGGCTGCATAGCATATCGCAGGCCGGGGCAAAATAGCCGGCGCTGCACTGCAAAAGAATCAGCGATCAGAGTATCTTATCGCGTCTGATATATCAGCCGAGATCAGTTCTGCCGTTGCGGCAGGCGCGCTTCCGAAAGGTCTGCACCGTCCAGCAGGGCGCGGCTCATATCCGCCTCGTCCAGCCAGGCCAGCCGCAGCCTGGCACCGCGCAGGTCGGCGCTGCGCAACTGGCTGCGGGTCAGGTTCGCCGGAAACGACCGATCCGCGCCCAGCACCAGCGGACGCAGGTCGGCATCCCGCAGATCGGCCCGCACCAGCATGGCGCCGGTCAGGTTGGCACCGCGAAGATCGGCGCCCGAGAGATTGCAGTCGCGCAGGTCGGCATCCTGCAGCTTAGCCCCCTGCAGCAAGGCACGCTCAAGATTCAGGCCCTGCAGGATAGCGCCATCCAGTGCGGCGCCGGTCAGCACGATGCCCGGACGCGGCCCGATCTGGCGCAGATCGAGCCGGCTGAAGTCGAACAGCCGGCCCTTGGAACCGCCGGTCTCGACCCAGAGCCTGTAGAGACGAAATGCCTCCTCGATCGGCACACCCAGTTCGGCCAGCGGTCGGCCATGCGGCTTGTCGTCCAGCACGTTGCTGGTATCGGCACCGGCCATGACGGCATTGTCGAGATTGACGCCGACCAGCACGGCACCACGCAACTGCGCGTCTTTCAGATTGGCCCCGGATAAGTCGGCCCCTGAAAGGTTGGCGCCCTCCAGCCGGGCAGCAGCGAGATTCGCGCGGGTAAGCTGGCAGTTGACCATGATGGCATCGGTGAAGTCGGTGCGGCCGGCCGTGATGCCGGTGAGATTGGCACCGGTGAGATCGGCAGCCACCAGCCGCGCACCACCCAGATCGACCGCCTCGTGATCCGGTTTGCGCAGCTGCACGCGGCCGCTCTGGTCACGTTCGGCGATCACGCCATCACGCATGTCGGCATCCTGGAGCCGCGCGCCGGTCAGGTCCGCACCGCGCAGCGAAGCGCCGCGCAGATCGGCACGGTCGAGCCGGGCGCCCTGCATCGCGGCACCGCGCAGATCGGCGCCATACAGTACGGCATTGCTCAGATTGGTGTCGGCAAGGTTAACCGACTGGAGGTTGCAGCCGGTGAAATCCGCACCGGCCAGGTCGACGCCAGCCATGGTCAGATGTGAAAGATCGCGGAACTGAAAGATCGCCCGTCGACCGCCAGGCAGGCGCTGGCGGTATTTCTCATGGTCGGCGATGGTCGCCAGCAACTCGCCATAGCCGACCTTGGGCCGCTGGCGCTGCGATAAATCGGAACCTGCCACGCCCCGGCCCCCCCCCGATGGCCGACATTGCCTCAGCGAGTTTGGATTATATCGAATCAACGATAAGTACGGTAGGAGAGGTTGCAGGCGAATTGCAGAATCCCTGCATCCATGAAGGGTGGAAACAACCTCAAGCGTTCAGTAAAGCGAGAAAACGCTGAACTGAGTCCAGATCTGCCCGTAATGCCGCCCGGCGCGCAGCCGCTTCCTCGTCCTCGCCCCAGCGTTCCGTCTGAAACAATTCATCGAGCAGCCCGAGTCGATAAGCCGTGACCGCATCAATCGCGCCTTCCAGCAGCGCCAGCCCCAGCACCACCGAGCCGGTGGCCGAGGTGGCTGCATGCAGGGCGGTCAGCCGGAAAGCATCCAGTGCTTCGCAGATGCGGTTGAGCCGAGGCCGCAGATCGGCCGGCTGCGGAATGGCGACGATGCCACTGGTGACGGCGATCTGCACGTCGTAACGCTCGCGGAACCAGTCCAGCAGCGGCTGCCATTCCTGTGCCTGGCGGGCAGCGAGTTCCGGCGGCTCCTCGGCACGATAGGCCAGCAGGTCTGTGTCGCCATAGCGCACAATCTCGCCTGCCGCATGCCCTGGAGCCTGCTGCACGCGATCGATAGCGGTCGCCGCCAGACGAGTCAGCGGCATCTCGTGCGGCTTGATCTCGCTGCCCTGGGCGGCCCATTCCGCCGCTACCGCCTCGGCCAATGCCAGCCCCGGCAGGACAAAGTCCGCCTTAGCTGGCGTTTTCAGCCGGCGGCCATCGAGCAGCACGATGACCGAGCCGTCGGGCTGCCTTTCCGTCGTAACCTGCTTGTAGAACCGCTTCATGGGGCCGGCTTATAGCCGGCCATCAGCGCCCCAGCAATCCACCCAGTCCCTTGCGCAGGTCTTCCAGCGGGTTCGGCGCCTGCCGCTGCTGCTGGGGGGTCGGCTGCGTCGAGGATTGCGGCACCTGGCGTCCCTCCGCCAGGGCCACGGCCTTGGCGCAGGCGGTCTGCGCATCGTCGCCGCCCGACCCTAGGGCCGGCGACAGCAGCGCCAGCGGCCCTAATGCTGCTATGCCCGCGGCAGTGCCGATCACGCTTTTCGCCAGGGCTGCCGGGTCGGGCGCGAAACTGGGATCGAGCAGCATGCCGCGCACGCGCACAGGCGGCAGCGCTGCGGCGAGGCCGGTGTCGCGCGAAGACGGTATGAGGCGCAGGTCGAGTTGTTCCGTGCCGAGATTCACGGTTCCGTCGCCAGTGATCGTCAGACTTCCGGTTTCCGCCAGCAATGCTTTGGGCGTCACCACACCATTCTTGATATCCAGCCCGGTCACGACACAATGCAGCTTGGTCTTGGCCGTCGCGCGATTGAGGATGCTCACGGCATCGGCCAGTCGCGGCAGCGTGGCGCGCACATATTCCTCTTTCAACTCGCCCTCGCCCACCTTGATGACAACCTTGCCATTCAGGCCAGCCATGATCTGACGCAGGCTGGCGCCCTGGCTGGTGACATCCACGGCCAGATCGGTCGCGCCGCCGCGTCGCACCACATCGGTGATATCGGCTTTCTGCAGATAATCGCTGAGCACGATGCCTTTGCCGTCCAGCTTGGCCACCAGCGTCTTGGCCTCGCCATTCAGCGTCACATCGCCGCCGAGGCTGCCGCCGGCCAACTGCTGGATGGCTGGCTTGGCCTGCAGTACGCCGTCCTTGAGCACCAGATTCAGCGCGAGGCCCTGCACGTCGAGGCTGGGGGCGATGAACCGCTCCGCCTTATAGGCGAGCACCGCATCCACCGCATTCAGACCATCCAACGGCAAGGGATCGCTGCTGAACAGGCGGCCGTCGGACTTGGCGCCGGATTTCGTCGCCGGGGACGGCGAAGCGCTGCTGGCGCCGGGCCCCGCCGACCCACCGCCGCCGTCATTCGGGATCAGCTTGGTCACATCGAGGCTTTTCGAGGCGAGGTCGAACTTCACCGACGGCCGGGCCCCGGCCAGATTGATCTCGCCGCTGCCAGCCAGGTCACTGTCGCCCAGCCTGGCCGTGATCCCAGACAGGCTGTAGCGCTGCGGCCCGGGGTCCTTCAGGTCAGCCTGCAGGCTGACCGGTACGGCCGGTGCCGCCGCTCCGAACCGGCTCGCCACGGCGGCGAGGTCGGGGATATCGGCTGCGATTTTCAGCGCCAGCCCCCTGGCCTCCATCGGCCGTGCGATACTGCCATCGATATTGGCCTTGGCGCCCGGCACGGTGATCGCAATCTTGATGGGCCAGGGCCGTGCCTGGGTCATCAGGTCGTCCAGGCTGCCCAGCGTGCCCTCGGCCTTGATTTCATTGCAATCGACCACGGCGGCCAGCCGCGTGGCCAGCAGGCCGCCCGACGCCTGTTTCACCGACAGTTCGCTGAGATTCACGTCGTTGCTGGCGCCGCTCTGGGCATCGCGGTAAGCCAGCTTCACATTCTTGAGTGATACATCCGATATGACAGGCAGCCCACTGATACCATTTACTTTAGAGTCGCTGGCCGATTGCGCCGGGGTGCTGGCAGGCGCAGGGGGTTGTGCCGACTGGAACTCCCAGTTGGCCTGTCCCTGACGGTTCTTCTCCAGCAGCAGATCGACATCAGCCAGGACCAGCCTATCGATCTTGACCTGCTGGCCGATCAGGGCAAACAGGTCGACCTGGGCGGTAAATTCCCCGACGGTGGCCATCTGCGGCCGGCTGCCCCAGGCGGCGTTGGAGAAACTCACCTGCTTCACGCTGACCCCCAGCGGCCAGAGGCTCAGCTTCATGTCCTGGGCGATGTCCAGCTTGCGGTCGGTGGCGTTTTCCACGGCAGCCACAATTTCGGGCTTGAAGCGGTTCACATCGACGGTCAGCACCGCAATGACAACAGCGGCGATCAGAACGGCCAGGATGCCCAGCCCCCATTTCAACGCGCGCATATGGCACCTCCCATCATTTTGTTCACCAGATCAGGAAGCTCATGGAAGCCATTGATTATATGTGATGCCCCGGCTTTCCAAAGCACATCCTCGTCATGATAGCCCCATGCCACGCCGATGGCCGGAACCCCCGCATTGCGGGCCATTTCGATATCGTAGGTGGTGTCTCCCACCACCACGGTGGAAACCGGCACCGCTCCGGTTTCGGCCATAGCCTGCAAAACCATATCGGGAGCGGGCTTGCCGGCTGCAACCACGTCGTTGGTCTGCAGGGTAACAAAACGACCGACGAGGTTATGGGTTGCCAGGGTGAAATCGAGACCCCGCCGTGCCTTGCCGGTAGCAATGCCCAGCAGGAAACCGGCTGTCTCGAGGCGATCCAATGTCTCGACCAAGCCTGGAAACAAGGGTTCGCAGTGATCGGGCACCAAGCGCTGGGCAATCGCCGCCTGTTTGTAGGATTCGACGACCGCCGCTAGGCTCGGTCCGCCCACCGGCAGCAGACTTTCAATGGCCGTGGCCAGAGGCAGGCCTACAGTGCGGCGAACCCGTTCGGCCTCGGGCAGAACCAAACCATGGGCGCCAAATGCGGAATGCATGGCCGCGACGATATGGTGCTGGCTGTCGACCAGAGTGCCATCGCAGTCGAAGATCACCAGTCGGGGTGGTTCAAAATCAGCGGTTGGGTTTTCCATCGTTAAAAAATCGCATGCCCGGGCAATTCCCTCAACCGCACACGTAGCCCGAAAAACCGACAAAAAAAGCCCCACTCGTCGCAGGGGCTTTCACAGGCCGTCATAGCGCTCAGTTGATGGTTTTCCGGCTATCCTTGGCTTTCCGGTCGGCCTTATTTTCGTCAGCCTTCTGCTGGTCAGCTTTCTTCTCGGCCTTCCTGGCATCGGCCTTTTTCTCGTCGGCCTTCTTTTCAGCCTTCTTCGCGTCAGCGCGAGCCTGACCGGCCTGTCCCTGAGTAGCGGGAGTTGCCGGGGTGGCGCTCGCACCCGGCTGGGCCGGGACAGCAGGCTGGGCCGGAGCCTGGGACTGCTGCGCCTGGGCGGCGCCAACGCCCAGTGACAGGACGCCGGCAAAAGCGGCGACAGCAAAGTTGGTGATGAACGGTTTCTGGCGAAGCGTCATATCGGCCTCCTTGGCATTCCGGACCCCAAGAGCTGGCAGCCCGATCATGGCGGCACGGGGATGCAATAAAGGTATTGTTGTGGCAAAACAGGGCCATGGCAAAGCGCAAGACCCCCCCCTCGTCCACCCGTCATTATCCGCAGCTCACCCAGCTCGGCCAGGCCGCAGATCAACCCGGCAGCCCGGATGAAGCGAAACTGGAAACCGTGCCCAATCCCCAGCCCGGCACGCTCTATCTGATCCGTTTCGTGCAGCCGGAGTTCACCAGCCTGTGCCCGATGACCGGCCAGCCGGATTTTGCCCATCTGGTGATCGACTACGTGCCGAACCGCAGCATCGTGGAATCCAAATCGCTGAAGCTCTTCCTCAACAGCTTCCGCAACCACGGCGCCTTTCATGAGGATTGCACCGTGAGTATCGCCAAGCGCCTGGTGCAGGCGATGAAACCGCGCTGGCTGCGCATCGGCGGCTACTGGTATCCGCGCGGCGGCATGCCCATCGATGTGTTCTACCAGACCGGCAAACCGCCAGCCGGGCTTTGGCTACCAGACCAGGGCGTCGCGTCCTATCGCGGCCGCGGCTGAATCCATGACCCGCGTCGCGCTGATCCTCATGCTGATGGCGGGCCTGATGGCCTGCAGCGGCATGGAAAACAGCGTGCGCGATCTGAATCGCAGCCTCTATCGCAGCTGGGCCGGCAGCGACAATCGCCCGAACCGCAACACTTCGGCGGAAGAGGTCACGGCAACGGCAAGCGGTGTGCCATGCTTCAACAGTGAAACCGGCCTGCTTTATACCAGTCAGACCGGCCGCTGCGCACCGGGCTATGCCGCCATTGGCATGGAACAGGCCGAGCGGCAGTTCACCACATCGCGTGCGCCGGTTGCTGGACGTGGCGCACCGGAAATCGCACCGGCGCCGTCGCGCAACGTCGCTCCGGCCAGGGCCGGATCGGTGCCGCAGAGCAATACCCCGCCATCGGGGCCAAGCGCCTATTCCGGTACGCCCTATGGCAGCAATGAGGCCCGCGTTGGCGATGGCGTCTATGCCCTGTGCTACAACGACAGTACGGGCAACGTGTTCGAGGCACCGGCCTGCCCATCCGGCAGCCGCTGGATCAATTCAGAGGAAGCCGAGCTTTTGCAACGCGCGCAGCTGGCCGAGGCCTCCTGGTGCTTCTTTCCCACCCGCAGCCTGCTCTATCGCAGCCGCACCTGCCGGCCAGGCGATCGCAACCTGACACTGGCCGAAGCAAATGCGGTCTGGGAAACCCTACCGGCCGACCGGCGCACGCGGCAGCGGCCTTCAGAAACCGGCGGACCGGTTCAGCCGGTGCCGCCCGCCGATGCCGCCCCGCGTCGCGGTGTGAACGCTACGCCGCTGCCCGCGCCGAAATAGCCGAGGCGTCGCGCACCACCACGGCAAAACGGTCGTTCAGCGCCGTCATGCTGACGCGGTGCAATTCCGTTGCCGAAACAACACCGCTGCCGGTCGGATCCGGCAGATCGCGGGTAGCGCAGGCTTCGGCCACCACGACCCCACGATAGCCGTGATCCAGCGCGCTGCGCGCCGTGGCACTGACGCACATATGGCTCTGGAAGCCGGCGATGATTAGTTCCTTGCGGCCCAGACCACGCAGCACGCTGTCCAGATCGGTATTGGCAAAGGAATTCGGCAGCCCCTTGGTCACTACCGCCTCGTTTTCCAGCGGCCGGATCGCTGAAATGAAATCTGCCTTCGGGCTTTCCGGGTTGAACAATGCTCCGCCCGGACGGCCATGATGCCGCACATGCACCACGGGAGCCCCGGCAGCCCGGGCCGCAGCCAGCAGGCGGCCGATTTCAGCCACAGCAGCATCGATGCCGGTCAGCGGCAGGCCGCCCGTAGCGGTGTATTCCACCTGGTGGTCGATCAGCAGCAGGGTCGCGTTCTGCCACAGGATCGGCTGGCCGGCGACGCCGGCCATCTCCAGCAAAGTCTTGGGACGGGTCATGATCTGGGTCCTTATGCTACCGGCCGCGCATCGGCTGCGTGGCCATGCCCTGATTTAGCGGCTGGCCGCCTCTGTGCGAATTCCGTAAGATTGCGCAATGCCTGTTCAAAAACGCACAGATGAGATCGACTGGAACGACCTGCGCTACGCCCTGGCATTGGCGCGTCATGGCAGCCTGTCGGCCACCGCCCGTGTGCTGAAGGTGAACCACGCCACGGTAGCCCGGCGTATTGCCGCATTGGAGGCCAAGCTGGGTATCCTGCTGTTCGAACGCCGGGCCCGGGGATACCGCCCCACGGCCCAAGCCCTGCCCGTTCTGCAGGCCGCCGCACAGGTGGAGGCGCCGCTGTTGCGCCTGGGCCGCATGGTCGATGCGGGGCGCGGGCAACGGGTCGAGGGCAATGTGCGCGTCACCTGCACCGAGGGCATCGCCAGCCATTGCATCGCGCCGCAACTGGCCATCCTGCGACAACGCTGGCCCGATCTGCAGATCGAAATCGCCGTCGAGCACCGCTCGCTCAGCCTCGCCCGGCGCGAGGCCGATATCGCGATCCGCTGGGCACGACCACAGAGCGGCGAGCTATATGCCAGCCGGCTCGGCAGCGTGCCTTACCGGCTATATCGCAACCCCCTTGCCGCCAACAGCACCGCCGTTGCCGCCTTCGATGAAAGCCTGGCCGATTTGCCGGAAACGAAGTGGCTGACGAAACAGAAGGCCCTAGACCCGGTGATCCGCAGCAACAGCATGCTGCCGCTGCTGTCCGCCGCCCGGGCCGGCGCCTGCGGCATCCTGCTGCCGGAATTCATCGGCCGGCAATTCACCGACCTTGCCGCCGAACCCGGACGGCCGCCTGTAACGCGCGAATTATGGCTGGTGCTGCATCGCGACCTGCGTAAGACGCCACGGGTGCGGGTCGTAGCGGATTTCCTGGGCACTGCGGTCCGCGCGCTGCTTCGCCAGCCGGCCTAGTGCAGGCCGTCTTTCTGTAGTGATCGGCGAAAGCGCCGCAGTCCCCACCAGACCACACCCGCCACGATGGGGATGGCGATGCCGATGGAGATTTCCTTGTTCACTGGCAGTCCCATGGCATGCAGCGCCTGGGCGCCATAACCGACCAGCCCGACGAAATAATAGGTGATCGCGGCAACCGACAGCCCCTCAACGGTTTCCTGCAGACGCAGTTGCATGTGCGAGCGCCGGTTCATCGCATCGAGCAACTCGACATTCTGCCGCTCCAACGAAACGTCGACACGGGTGCGCAGCAGATTGGCCATGCGGGTGGCACGGCGCGACAGGCCCTCGATGCGTTCGGCCATGGTGATGCAGGTCCGCATGGCCGGCGACAGGCGGCGCTCCATGAACTCACCGATGGTCGGCAACCCTTCGATGCGGGCCTCGCGCAACTCGGCGATGCGGCGCTCGACCAGGGCATGATAGGCTCGTGCGGCACCGAAGCGATACGGTGTCTCCACCGCCAGCGTTTCGACCTCGGCAGCTAGGCCGGCGATCTCGCGCAGCAGCGTCTGTTCGCTTTCATGGGCGACGTCGACCATGCGTCCGGCCAAGGCGGCCAGGCCATGTTCAAGCTGGGTGATGCGCGGCGCCACCTGCTGGGCCAGCGGCAGGGCCAGCAGGGCCATCATGCGATAGGTCTCGATTTCCAGCAGGCGCATCACTGCGCGACCGCGCTGGGCATCGCTCAGGCCACGATCATGCACCAGGAAGCGCACGGTATCGTCGGCACCGAGGAAGAAGTCCGTCCAGACCGTAGCGTGGTTGCTGGCAATGTGGCTGGCCACCAGGGTCGGGCCATCGAACAGGCGTTGCAGCAGCGCTTCGTCCGGTTCGGGTTCATGAGATGCCAGCAGAGTCACATCGGCGCTGACCATGAGCTTGCCGGGCAGCGTATCCAGCCAGCCCGGCGGCAGCGGCAGGGCCACAGCCCTGTCATCCAGCGCGGCACCGGCCTGGCGGCGCAGGTAAAGGGTGTAGGTCGAGAACTCGGTGCGTTTTTCCCAGATCAGGTGGGCATCGGCACTGAGCGGGATTGCCACATGCTTCGCGCCGCGCGACGGCTCGTCCTGCCCGGCATGCCGGCACAACGCGACCAGTTGCTCGTGCTCGGCAGTCCCCTCGCCGGCATCGAGCAGAAGGCCGAGATGCAGAACCCGCGCCGGCGCGGCCAGCGGCAGTGGCGGCCGTGCATGGACCTCTCCGGCCAGCGCGGGCCGCAGAGGATGGGCCCGGTTGCGCAGGCCCTCGGGCAACAATGGCCCTATTCCAGCCATTCATCCGCCTCTTTGTCGATCTCAAGCCCCAGGAAATCCCAGGTCGCCTGCATATGCTGCGGCAGCGGCGCACGCACCTGCAGGAAGCCGCCATCGGGATGCGGCAGCCGGATGGCGCGCGCATGCAGATGCAGCTTGCGGCTGACGCCACCGGTCAGATAGGCCTCGGCGCCACCGTATTTGCCATCGCCGACGATCGGCGTACCCATGGCTGCGGCATGGACGCGGAGCTGGTGTGTACGGCCGGTCAGAGGCGCCATCGCCAGCCATGCGGCCCGTCGGCCGGCTGTATCGACGGTGCGATAGAGCGTGACTGCGTTCTTGCCGTCATCTTCGTCAGCCACCATGCGTTCGCCGGCGGCACCGGGCAGCTTCGACAGCGCGAGCTGGATTTTGCCCTGGCGATGCTCGGGTACACCCATCACCAGCGCCCAGTAGAGCTTATGCGCTTCCCGCGTCTTGAGTGCATTGGCCAGTTTCGCCGCCGCCGATGCCGTGCGCGCCAGCAGCAACACGCCGGACGTGTCCTTGTCGAGGCGATGCACCAGGCGCGGACGCTCGGCCGCGCCGAATTTCAGATATCCCAGCAGGCCGTCCAGATGCTCGCTCTGCCCGGTGCCGCCCTGGGTGGCAAGGCCAGGCGGCTTGTTGATCACAAGCACGGAATCATCGCGGTGCAGGATGGCGGCTTCCAGTTCGGCGATGCGTTCCGGGCTGGCCTTGGCCGGCCTGGGTTCACGCGGCTTATCGTCATCCTTGGGCGGTTCGCCCAGCGGCGGAATCCGGATCGCCTGCCCGGCCTCCAGCCGCGTGGATGCCTTGGCGCGGCCGCCATCGACCCTGACCTGCCCCGTGCGCAGTAGCTTTTCCAGCTTGGCATGGCCAAGCCATGGATAATGACGCTTGAACCAGCGGTCGAGGCGAAGATCTGCCTCGCCGTCGCTGACGGTGCGGGTGGAAACCTGGGACATGGTGCTACTCGAAAAGAGGAAAAATCAGGAAACGAAATACTTACCGCCACACGCGGCGCACGCGGTCAAGCTCTTTAGGCTCTTCTGGCGCCGCTTCGAGGGGCTGCGCGGCACGCTCGCGGGCTTTCTGGGCCTGACGGTCGATCCATTCCTGCCGCATCTGCTCGTGGCCTTCCAGCGACTGCACCTCAAGTTCACAATCCTGCGCCACCTGGAAGATGATCTGGCGGGTGACATTCTGGAACTGTGCGAGCTTGCGATAGAAGCAATCCTCGCGGCTTGGGATGTTGCCTGGCGTATAGAACGGCTTCTCGCGGCCGGGTCCGATCATATAGGTGTAGAGGCCCGCCACAATCAGAAGGGCGAGAGCCAGTCCACCAAGGATGCTGAACCGCTGCAGCACAGAAAACCGCTCCACCAAGCTTTCGCGTCGAGATGCCATTATTTTTACATTATATAGGAATTAGCGCGGCGGCACAGCAGGGGCGGCTTGGTTAACGTTTATATTGGCGGATTTCCGCCTATTTATCATCAGCCTGACGCTTAGCGCGCAGCTTCTGCCAGTAATCGAGCCGCTTCAGAATCTCGCGCTCGAAGCCGCGTTCGACCGGACGGTAGAAAGCCTGGCGCTCCATCCCTTCAGGGAAGTAGTTCTGGCCCGAGAAGCCTCCCTCGGCGTCGTGGTCATAGGCGTAACCGCTGCTGAAGCCAAGTTCCTTCATCATCTTGGTCGGCGCGTTCAGGATATGCATCGGCGGCATCAGCGAGCCATGTTCGCGAGCAGCGCGCTTTGCCCTGCTTTCGGCCTTGTAGGCGGCATTGGATTTCGGCGCAGTCGCCAGGTAGATCACCGCCTGCACCAGGCCGAGTTCACCTTCCGGCGAACCGAGGAAATCATACATCTCCTTGGCCGCCAGCGCCTGCAGCAGGGCATTCGGGTCGGCCATCCCCACATCCTCTGCCGCGAAACGCACGATGCGGCGGCAGATGTATAACGGGTCTTCCCCGCCGACCAGCATGCGCGCCATCCAGTACAGCGCGGCATCGACATCGGATCCGCGCATGGATTTGTGCAGGGCGGAGATCAGGTTGTAATGCTCGTCCTGGGTCTTGTCGTAAAGCGGCGCCCGCTTCTGCAGGGTCTCGGCCAGCCGCTCGGGATCCAGCGGAACAGTCCCGGCCGGCAGGGTGTAAATCTGCTCGGCCATGTTGAGCAGATAGCGGCCATCGCCATCGGCCATGGCGCGCAGGGCAGCGCGGGCATCCTGATCAAGCGGCAATGCCCGGTTCTCGATCGCTTCCGCCCGCTGCAGCAATGCCTCAAGGGCCGCATCGTCCAGGCGGTGCAACACCACGACGGAGGCGCGCGACAGCAGCGCGGAATTCAGTGCGAAGCTCGGGTTCTCCGTGGTCGCGCCAACCAGCACCACGGTGCCGTCCTCGACATAAGGCAGGAAGCCGTCCTGTTGCGCCCGGTTGAAGCGGTGGATTTCATCCACGAACAGCAGTGTCGTCTGCCCCGTGGCGCGGCGCTTGCGCGCCTCGTCGAACACCTTGCGCAGGTCGGCCACACCGGAGAACACCGCCGAAAGCGGCGCGAAGACCAGGCCGGTGGCGTCAGCCAGCAGGCGGGCAATCGAGGTCTTGCCGGTGCCCGGCGGCCCCCAGAGGATCAGGCTGGCCAGTTTCTTGGCCTGCACCATGCGGGCCAATGGTCCCTCGCCTTTCAGCAGATGATCCTGACCGATGATCTCATCCAGGCTTTTCGGCCGCAACCTATCGGCAAGCGGGCCGGCCGGCACCGTTTCCAGGCCGGCGGCTGCGAAAAGATTGTCGCCGCCGGCGCTCATGCCCGCACGCTGAACGTCAGCAGCTGCTTGCCGCGCTTCAGCACCACGGTCCACTGATCTGTGCCGCGCAACTGGCTTTGTAGACTACGCACATCCGCAATATCACGGTTGTTGATCTTGACCACCACATCGCCGGGCCTCACCCGCAGGCGATAGGCAGTGGAACCCTGGGCCACATTCATGACGATGACGCCTTGCTCCAGCGTATCAAAACCAAGTTCAACGGCCAGCGCCGGCGAGAGGTTGGCAACCGTGGCACCGGCCAAGGGCTGGTTGCCCGAAAGCTGGGTAATGTCGCGCGGCGGTGTTTCCGGCGCTTCGACCATGTTCATTTGCAAAGCCACGCGCTGGCCACGGCGCAGTACATCAAGCGTTGCAACCTCGCCCAGCTTGCGCGTGGAGATGCGGAATTTCAGGGCCTGCGGATCACTCACGGGTCGGCCGTCGACCGCCAGTACCACGTCGCCGGTACGCAATCCGCCACGGTCGGCCGGGCCGCCGCGATAGACTTCACCGATCAGCACACCATCCGGCCGCGCCATGCCGAGACCGGCAGCGATTTCCGATGTCACCGGTTCGCCACTGGCGCCAAGCCACGGCCGCTTGATCCCCTTCCCAGCCAGCGCGCTCGATACAGTGGAGGCAACCAGGTTGGCGGGGATTGCGAAACCAATGCCGATCGAACCGCCGGAGCGCGAATAGATCGCGGTGTTCACGCCGGCAAGCTTGCCATCCATAGTCACCAGCGCGCCGCCGGAATTGCCCGGATTGATCGCGGCATCAGTCTGGATAAAGGACTGCGCATCGGCATCGCCGATGCCCGTGCGGCCAAGAGCCGAGACTATGCC
This sequence comes from Ferrovibrio sp., assembly GCF_046297595.1. GTDB lineage: Bacteria > Pseudomonadota > Alphaproteobacteria > Ferrovibrionales > Ferrovibrionaceae > Ferrovibrio. The sequence continues at coordinate 15,444 of NZ_JBKBHT010000010.1, read as the reverse complement.
CTGGGTCACGGTCTGTCCGACGCCGAAGGGGTTGCCAATCGCGACCACGAGATCGCCGACCTGCAGTTCATCGGAATCCCTGAACTCAAGGAAAGGCAGGTTTTCGCCGCGCGTATCGATCCGCAGCACCGCTAGGTCGACGCGCGGATCGGCAGCGATCACCCGGGCCTCGAATTCCCGTCGGTCAGCGAGTGCCACCACGATTTCGGTGGCGCCCTCGATCACATGGTTGTTGGTGACGATTACGCCATCGGCCTCGACGATCACGCCGGACCCCAACGACTGGGCGATGCGTTCGCGCGGCTCGCCGAACGGCATCTGGTTGCCGAAGAAATGCCGGAAGAACGGATCGTCGAACAGCGGCGGCCGCTGCACTTTCTCGACCCGGCGGGTGTAGACGTTCACCACGGCCGGCGCGGCCCGCTGCACCAGGGGGGCAAAGCTGAGCTGGATTTCGCTGCGGCTGGCTGGCAGGCGCGCCTGCGCCGAAGCCATGGCCGGGGCCAAGGCAGGCAGCAACAGGGCCAGCATGCTGGCGATGGCCAGGAATATGCGGTGGGGGAAAGGCTGTCGGGACATGCTTTTTAATAAGGATGTTTCCGAAAGGTTTTCAATGGGCGGGGCCGCTTTAAGACCCCATTCACCATCCGGCTGGATTAATGACAGCATGATGGGTAGACCAACCGGCCTTTCCGAGCTTAACCAGCCGCTTCTGCTGCAGCTATACGCCTACTGGGATGGCAGGCGCGCGGAAAGGCGTTTTCCAGTGCGGGAGGATATCGACCCGCTCGACCTGAAATTCATCCTTGGCAGCCTTATCCTGATCGATATCGAACCCGAGCCACTGCGTTTCCGCTATCGTCTGTTCGGCAGCGAGATCGCCCGCCGGCAAGGTTTCGACATGACCGGGAAATACAACGACCAGCATCCCTGGCCGGAATTCGCCGCCCGTGTCCGCGACGTCTACAGGGGCGTGATGGAGAATGGCGAGCCGGCCCTGATCCGCCGACGCGGCCTGGTCGGCGACCAGCCGATGGATCATCAATCCCTGATCCTGCCACTGGGGCGGGACAAGGTGGAAATGATCCTGGTCGGCGTGATCTTCTCGCCCACAGACAAGGCCGAACTGACAGAATATCCCGACTGACCAAACCTAGTCTTAAAAGCAAAACGGCGGCCCGGAAAACCGGACCGCCGCTTTGAATGCGTATGCGTCAGCCGATCAGGCCGCCGCTTCCTCGCCGGCCGTCTGGACCGGACCCGAGTCCAGGCCCTTGGCGGCCGGATCGCGATCAACCAGCTCGACCACGGCCATCGGGGCAGCATCGCCGTAACGGAAACCGGCCTTCAGCACGCGACTGTAGCCGCCGTTGCGGCTGGCGTAGCGCTGGTTCAGGGTCGAGAACAGCTTATCGACCGCGGCCTTCTCCGGCAAGAAGGACAGAGCCTGGCGACGGGCATGCAGATCGCCGCGCTTGCCGAGCGTGATCAACTTGTCGATCAGCGGCTTCAGCTCCTTGGCCTTCGGCAGCGTCGTGGTAATCTGCTCGTGCTTGATCAGCGACGCAGCCATGTTGCCGAACATGGCGCGGCGGTGGGCGCTGGTCTTATTGAGTTTGCGGCCGGCATTGCGGTGACGCATGACTACTCTCCTCGATCTTCTTTAGGCGGGCAGGATCAGTACTGATCCTGCAGCTTCTTCGCCAGTTCCTCGATATTCTCCGGCGGCCAGTTGGGAACATGCATGCCGAGATGCAGACCCATCTGAGCCAGAACTTCCTTGATCTCGTTGAGCGACTTGCGGCCGAAATTCGGCGTGCGCAGCATCTCCGCCTCGGTCTTCTGGATCAGATCACCGATGTAGACGATGTTGTCGTTCTTGAGGCAGTTGGCCGAACGCACCGACAGCTCCAGCTCGTCGACGCGGCGCAGCAGATTCGGATTGAATTCCGGCTCGGCCGAGGTCTTCTCGCGGGTCTCGGCCTTCGGTTCTTCGAAGTTGATGAAGAGCTGCAGCTGGTCCTGCAGGATGCGGGCGGCATAGGCCACCGCGTCTTCCGGCTTGATCGCGCCGTTGGTCTCGAGCTGCATGGTCAGCTTGTCGTAGTCGAGGATCTGGCCCTCGCGGGTGTTCTCGACCTTGTAGGAGACCTTGCGGACCGGGCTGTACAGCGCATCGACCGGGATCAGGCCGATCGGCGCGTCTTCCGGACGGTTGGCCGAAGCCGGCACATAGCCCTTGCCGGTCTCGACGGTCAGTTCCATGCGGATGGTGGCGCCGGCATCCAGCGTGCACAGCACGTGGCTCGGATCCATCACCTCGATGTCATGGCCGGTCTCGATCATCTTTGCCGTGACTTCGCACGGACCCTGAGCATTCAGATGCATGCGCTTCGGGCCTTCGCCGTGCATCTTCAGAGCCATCGACTTGATGTTCAGAACGATGTCGGTAACGTCTTCGCGCACGCCCGGAATGGACGAGAATTCGTGCAGCACGCCGTCGATCTTGATCGATGTGACAGCGGCACCCTGCAGCGACGACAGCAGCACGCGGCGCAGCGCATTGCCCAGGGTCAGACCGAAACCGCGCTCGAGCGGTTCGGCAACAATGGTAGCGGTACGGCCCGGCACGGCGCCCGGCTCGATCACCAGCTTGTTCGGCTTAATCAGATCGGTCCAATTCTTCTGGATCACCTGTAACCTCGTTCGGTTGCGGCGGGTGCGGGCACTCCGCCTAGACCACCTCGGTTGTGGCAGCGGCCGCCCCTGAATGTCGTTCGGGGGTGGCGGCCGGCCACGTTGTTCTCGTTGCGCGCCGGTTTACATCCGGCGCGACAGATCAGATGCGGCGACGCTTCGGCGGGCGGCAGCCGTTATGCGGTATCGGCGTGACGTCGCGGATGCTGGTGATGACGAAGCCGACGGCCTGCAAGGCGCGCAGGGCCGACTCGCGGCCCGAACCCGGACCCTTCACCTCGACCTCGAGGGTGCGCACGCCATGCTCGGCGGCGCGGCGGCCGGCCACATCGGCCGCGACCTGGGCGGCATACGGGGTCGACTTGCGCGAGCCCTTGAAGCCCTGACTGCCGGCCGACGACCAGGCAATGGTATTGCCCTGCGCGTCGGTGATGGTGATCATCGTGTTGTTGAACGATGCATTCACATGCGCAACGGCAGAGGTGATGTTCTTCTTTTCCTTGCGCCGGGGGCGCGCGGCCTTGTCCTTGACCATGGGTATCCTGCAGTCCTTCGAAAACGGAAGCTAACGGTTTAGCGCGTCGCCTTTTTCTTACCGGCGATGGCAACCGCCTTGCCCTTGCGGGTGCGCGCGTTGGTGTGGGTGCGCTGGCCGCGGACCGGCAGGCCCTTACGATGACGCAGGCCGCGATAGCAGCCCAGGTCCATCAGGCGCTTGATGTCCATGGCGATCTCGCGACGGAGGTCGCCTTCGACCTTGTAGTCGCGGTCGATGGTTTCGCGGATCTGCAGAACCTCGGCATCGGTCAGTTCGTTGACCCGACGTTCCGGCGGCAGACCCACCTTCTCGCAGATTTCTTTCGCCTTCACCCGGCCGATGCCGTAGATGTAGGTCAGTGCGATCACGACCCGTTTGTTGGTCGGAATGTTCACGCCAGCGATACGCGCCACGTTTTTCTCCTCGAATCACACGCTCCGGCCGGCCGGAGCGTTTACCTTGGGCGACCCAAAGGCATGGGACAAACCCAACGAAGTCAAAGACTTACGTCAGGGTCCCTTACCTCTTTTCCTGCTCGCGCCCTTAGCCCAAGGGGCGCGATTATAGAAACTCTCTCTACTCAGTCAACTACTTAAGTGCAATCAGAGCGAGGCCAGAACGCCCTCGATCTGACGCGTAACCTCGTCGATTTCCGCCATCCCGTCGACCTGGCGGAGGATCCCCCGCCCCTTGTAATACGGAAGGAGCGGAGCAGTCTGCTCGTGATAGGCCTTGAGCCGCGAAACCACGGTTTCGGCGTTGTCGTCGGCCCGCCGGGTGAAGTCGGTCGAGCCGCAGCGGTCGCATACGCCAGGCTGGCTGGTCGGCTGAAACTTATCGTGATATCCCGCGCCGCACTTGCTGCAGGTGAATCTGCCAGTAATGCGCTCAACCAGAACGCTATCATTGACCTTCATCTCGATCACGGCGTCCAGCTTGAGCTTGCGCTCGGCGAGCATCTTGTCCAGCGCCTCGGCCTGCTTGGTGGTGCGCGGGAAGCCGTCCAGGATGAAGCCCTTGCGGCAGTCGGGCTGGTCAATCCGATCGGCGATGATGCCGACCACGATCTCGTCCGAGACCAGGGCGCCACTATCCATCACCGCCTTGGCCTTCAGGCCGATGGCGGTGCCGGCCTTGACCGCAGCACGCAGCATGTCGCCGGTCGATAGCTGAACCAGGCCGTGGTTGGCGGTCAGCCGCTGGGCCTGGGTGCCCTTGCCGGCGCCCGGCGGTCCAAGCAGGATCAGCCTCATTTCCTCGCTCCCCTCAGCTTGGCCTTCTTGATGAGGCCTTCGTATTGATGCGCCAGCAGATGCGACTGGATCTGCGCCACCGTATCCATGGTGACACTGACCACGATCAGCAGCGAGGTGCCGCCGAAATAGAACGGCACGGAATACTGCGAGATCAGCAATTCGGGCAGCAGGCAGACCGCCGAGATGTAGATGGCACCGACCACGGTCAGGCGGGTCAGGACATAGTCGAAATACTCGGCGGTGCGCTGGCCGGGACGGATGCCGGGCACGAAGCCGCCATACTTCTTCAGGTTATCGGCGGTGTCGTTCGGGTTGAACACGACCGAGGTATAGAAGAAACAGAAGAAGATGATCAGCGCGACATAAGTCGCCATGTAGAGCGGCTGGCCATGGCCGAGCAGCGTAGTGATCGTGGTGACCCAGCCGGGCGCACCAGAGCCGGCGCTGAACTGCGCAACGGTGGCAGGCATCAGAAGCAGCGACGAGGCGAAGATCGGCGGAATCACGCCGGAGGTATTCAGTTTGAGCGGCAGATGCGAGCTTTCGCCGCCGAACACGCGGGCACCCTGCTGACGCTTGGGATACTGCACCAGGATGCGGCGCTGGGCGCGCTCCATGAACACGATGAAGGTGATCACGGCAACGATCAGCACCAGCAGGAACAGGATGAAGAAGGTGCTCAGCGCGCCGGTGCGGCCCAGTTCCAGGGTGGCCGCCAGAGCGCGCGGCAATTCGGCGATGATGCCGGCGAAGATGATCAGCGAGATGCCCTGGCCGATGCCGCGCTGGGTAATCTGTTCGCCCAGCCACATCAGGAACATCGTGCCACCGGTCAGCGTGATGACGGTGGTGAGGCGGAAGAACATGCCCGGATCGATGACGGCGCCACCGGTGCTGCCCGTCATGCCTTCCAGGCCGACCGCGATACCGTAGGACTGGATCAATGCCAGGAACACGGTGCCGTAGCGGGTATACTGGTTCAGCTTTTTGCGGCCGGCCTCGCCTTCTTTCTTCAGCGCTTCGAGCTGCGGCGAAACCGCAGTCAGCAGCTGAACGATGATCGAGGCCGAGATATACGGCATGATGTTCAGCGCGAAGATGGTCATGCGCTCGAGCGCACCGCCGGCAAACACGTTGAACATGCCCAGGATGCCGCCGGCCTGCTGGCGGAAAATATCCGCCATGATCATGGGATCGATGCCCGGCAGCGGGATATAGGTACCAAGACGGTACACGATCAGCGCGCCGATCGTGAACCATATGCGCTTCTTCAATTCGGTCGCTTTGGCAAATGCCCCGAGATTGAGGCTGCCTGCCATGCGTTCCGCTGCCGATGCCATGTCCGAGCCCTAAAATCCGACCGCGTGAACTAACAATAAGAACGACGGGGCCTGATGCCCCGTCGCAATCGACCCAGCAGGTCTTACTTCTTCTTGCCCTTGGCCTTCTTCTCGGCCTTCGGCTCGGCTTCAGCCTTCGGCGCGACCAGCACGGTGATGCTGCCGCCGGCCTTTTCCACCGCCGCCTTGGCGGTCGCCGAGGCGCCGCTAACGGTGATGGTCACCTTCGACTTCAGCTCGCCGGTGCCCAGCAACCGCACGCCGCCGGCCTTGCGCGAGCACAGGCCCGCAGCCTTCAGGGCGGCTTCGTCCAGCGGCTTGGAGGCGTCGATCTTCTTCTTGTCGATCGCAGCCTGCAGGCGGCCGATATTCACGGTCTCGTAGGAAACCGGATTCAGCGGATTGAAACCGCGCTTCGGCAGGCGGCGGTAGATCGGGGTCTGACCACCTTCGAAGCCCTTGATGCTGACGCCGGTACGCGCCTTCTGGCCCTTGACGCCACGGCCTGAGGTCTTGCCCTTGCCGGAGCCGATGCCGCGGCCAACGCGCATACGCTCCTTGCGGGCGCCCGGATTGTCGGCGATCTGATTGAGACGCATGTTGCTAACCCTTCCGCTCGGGCCGGCTGATGAATGCCGGCCGCTTGTTCCTTAGCCTTCGACCTGCAGCAGGTGCTGAACCTTGGCAATCATGCCGCGGACCGAAGGGGTATCCTCCAGCTCACGGGTCTGATTCAGCTTACGCAGGCCAAGGCCGACCAGGGTCTGCTGCTGGTCGACAGTGCGCTTGTTGGCCGACCGGATCCAGGTGACCTTCACGGTCTTGCTGGCGGCCGCAGCTTTCGCCTTCGCCATGACCCTTACTCCTCAGTCTCGGGGCGGCGACCGAGAATGTCGCCCACCTTCTTGCCGCGCTTCGCCGCGATATGGCGGGGAGCGTTCAGCTGCTTCAGCGCCTCGAAGGTCGCCTTCACCATGTTATGCGGGTTGGAAGTGCCGAGCGACTTGGTCACCACATCGGCCACGCCCAGCGTCTCGAACACGGCGCGCATCGGACCGCCGGCGATGATACCGGTGCCCGGAGGGGCGGCACGCAGCACGACCTTGCCGGCGCCATGACGGCCCTCGATGTCGTGATGCAGGGTGCGGCCTTCGCGCAGGTTGACGCGGATCATGTTGCGCTTGGCATGCTCGGTCGCCTTGCGGATCGCTTCCGGCACTTCGCGGGCCTTGCCCGAACCGTAGCCGACGCGGCCCTTCTGGTCGCCGATGACAACCAGGGCGGCGAAACCGAAACGACGACCGCCCTTCACCACCTTGGCGACGCGGTTGATGCTGACCAGCTTGTCGACGAGTTCGTTGTCGCCGCGCTCGCGATCACCACCGCGCTCGCCGCGTTCCCGCTCGCCCCGTTCAGCCCGTTGAGTAACAGCCATAGTACCCAAACCTTTCTTAGAAATTCAGGCCAGCTTCGCGAGCCGCCTCGGCGAGCGCCTTGACGCGCCCGTGATACAAATAGGCACCGCGGTCGAAAGTGACGTCGGTGATGCCCGCAGCCTTGGCGCGCTCGGCGATCAGCTTGCCGACTTCCGAAGCCGCCTTGCTGTCGGCGCCGGTCTTCAGCGAGCCGCGCAGGCCGGGTTCCAGCGACGAGGCCGCGACCACGGTCACGCCCTTCAGATCGTCGATGACCTGGGCATAGATGTAACGCGAGGAACGGTGCACGCTCAGGCGCGGACGGCCATGGGCCGCGGCGATGATCTTGGTGCGGTTCCGCTGCTTGCGGCGCTCGTTCAGAGCGTTCAGGCGAGTCTTCATGCTCATAGCGGCATTCCTTACTTCTTCTTGCCTTCCTTGCGCAGGATGGTCTCGTCGGAATACTTGATGCCCTTGCCCTTGTATGGCTCAGGCGGCTTGATCGCACGGATTTCCGCAGCGACCTGGCCGACGAGATGCTTGTCCGCGCCCGAGATCTTGATCGAGGTGGGCTTTTCCACCTTGATCTCGATGCCCGCCGGGATCGGGTAGATCACTTCGTGGCTGAAGCCCATGTTCAGCTGCAGGTTCTTGCCCTGCATCGCCGCACGGAGGCCGACGCCATTGATGTCCAGCTCGCGGCTGTAACCGTCCTTGACGCCCTTCACCAGGTTGTTCACCAGCGTGCGCTGCATGCCCCACATGGAGCGGGCGCGACGGGTGGCCTGACGCGGCTTGACGGTGATCTTGTTGTCAGCCAGGGCGACATCGAGATCTTCCACGATGGTGAGCTTAAGCTCACCCTTCGGGCCCTTGGCGGTCAGGGTCTGGCCGGCCAACTGGACCTGCACGCCCTGCGGCACCGGAACCGGATGCTTGCCGATACGCGACATGGTTCAGACTCCTTAGAACACGCGGCAGAGGACTTCGCCGCCAACATTGGCAGCGCGGGCCTCGACATCGGACATCACACCGCGCGGGGTCGACAGGATCGAGATCCCGAGACCGCCACGAACCTTGCCGAGGTCCTTGATCGCCGAGTAGACGCGGCGGCCAGGCTTCGAGACGCGGTCGATCGTCTTGATCACCGGCTCGCCCTCGTAATACTTCAGTTCGATGCGCAGATTGCGCTTGTTGCCATCTTCCTGCAGCTCGTAGCCGCGGATATAGCCTTCCTTCTTCAGGACCTCGAGCACGTTCATACGCAGCTTCGAGGCCGGGGAGGCGATGGTCGCCTTGCCCGCCTGCTGGCCGTTACGGATACGGGCCAGCAGATCGCCCAGGGGATCGGTCAGAGCCATGTGTCTGCTCTCCTTACCAGCTCGACTTGACCATGCCGGGGATCTGGCCGCTCGAGGCCAGTTCACGCAGCATGTTGCGCGACAGTTTCAGCTTGCGATAGGTGCCGCGCGGGCGGCCTGTCAGTTCGCAGCGGTTACGCACGCGGATCTTCGCGGAGTTGCGCGGCAGTTCGGCCAGCTTGAGGGCGGCCTCGAAGCGCTCTTCCGGGGTGACGTTCTTGTTCTTGATCGTGGCCTTGAGCTTGGCGCGCTTGGCCGCGTACTGCGCCGACATCCTGCGGCGGCGCTCGTTTTTCTCGACGGAACTCGTCTTTGCCATATCAGCGGTCCCTTCTCGGCTCAGTTCATGAACGGCATGCGGAAACCGGCCAGCAGGGCCTTGGCTTCCTCGTCCGTCTTCGCCGTGGTGCAGATGATGATGTCCATGCCGCGCGTGGCATCGACCTTGTCGTAGTTGATCTCCGGGAAGATCAGCTGTTCTTTCAGGCCGAGCGCATAGTTGCCGCGACCGTCGAAGCTCTTGCCGTTCACGCCGCGGAAATCGCGGACGCGCGGCAGCGCGATGTTGATCAGCCGGTCCAGGAACTCGTACATGTGCTCGCGGCGCAGCGTGACCTTGCAGCCGACGGCCTGACCTTCACGCAGCTTGAAGTTCGCGATCGCCTTGCGGGCCTTGGTCAGCACCGGCTTCTGGCCGGTGATCGCGGCCAGTTCGGTCGCGGCGGCCTGCACTTTCTTGGAATCCTGGGCGGCTTCGCCGACACCCATGTTGACGACGATCTTGTCGATCTTCGGCACTTCCATCGGGTTCTTGTAGCCGAACTTCTCGATCAGCTGCTTGCGAACCTGGTTCTCGTACATGTCTTTCATGCGCGGATTGGCCATCTCAGCCTCCATCAGCGATCGATGACTTCGCCCGAGCGCTTGGCAAAGCGCACGCGGCGGCCGTCATCGAGGGTTTTCACGCCAACGCGGGTCGGCTTGCCGTCCTTCGGATCGGCATGCATCACGTTGGAAATATGCAGGCCGGCCTCGCGCTCCTCGATGCCACCGGCCGCGGTGCGGCTCGGCTTGACATGCTTGGTCACCTTGTTGGCGCCGGCAACGACGACGCGGTCGGTCACGCGGTTCACGCTCATCACCTCGCCGGACACGCCCTTCGAGCGTCCGGTGATGACGACGACCTTGTCGCCCTTCTTGATCTTCAGCTTCTCGGCCATGGCTCAGAGCACCTCCGGCGCCAGCGAAATGATCTTCATGTGGCCCTTGCCACGCAGCTCGCGGGTCACCGGGCCGAAAATACGGGTGCCGATCGGTTCCTGCTGCTTGTTGATGAGGACCGCGGCGTTGCGGTCAAAGCGGATCGCGCTGCCATCGGGGCGGCGGATTTCCTTGGCGGTGCGGACGATGACGGCGCGATGCACGTCACCCTTCTTCACGCGACCGCGCGGAATCGCGTCCTTGACGGACACGACGATGATGTCGCCGACCTGTGCCGTACGGCGCTTGGCTCCACCCAGCACCTTGATGCACTGGACCCGGCGTGCGCCCGAATTATCGGCGACGTCGAGATTGGTTTCCACCTGGATCATTGGACCTGTACCTCGCTAAATATCTTTGGTGGGCTTTAGGAGGCGTTCTCGACGACAACCCACCGCTTAAGCTTCGAGATGGGTTTCGACTCCTGAATCCACACAACCTCGCCCTCCTTACGGGAGTTATTCTCGTCGTGGGCGTGGTAATTCTTCGAACGACGGATGAACTTCTTGTACACCGGGTCCATGATGCGGCGCTCGACCTTCACGACGATGGTCTTGTTGCCCTTGTTGCTCACCACGACGCCCTGCAATACGCGCTTCGGCATCTTTCTCTCCTTACGCCTGCTTGCCGCCGACCTGCTTGTGCAGGGCGGTACGCACACGGGCGATGTCGCGACGCACCTGGGTGACGCGCGCGGTGTTCTCCAACTGACCGGTCGCCTTCTGGAAGCGCAGGTTGAACTGCTCTTTCTTCAGATCGGCGAGCTTGGTGGTCAGCTCGTCCTTGGTCTTGCCGACCAGTTCGTTGGCCTTCATGACTTACGCTCCCTCACCCAGGCGGGTGATGACTTTCGTGCGGATCGGCAGCTTGGCGGCGCCCAGCGCGAAGGCTTCCTTGGCCAGATTGGCCGGAATGCCGTCGAGTTCGAACATCACGCGGCCCGGCTTGATCCGGCAGACCCACAATTCAGGCGAACCCTTACCCGAACCCATGCGGACTTCGGCCGGCTTCTTCGACACCGGCACATCCGGGAACACGCGGATCCACATGCGGCCCTGGCGCTTGATGTGGCGGGTGATCGCACGGCGGCAGGCTTCGATCTGGCGGGCGGTCACGCGCGCCGGCTCCATCGCCTTCAGGCCGAAAGCACCGAAATTGAGATCGGTACCGCCCTTGGCGACGCCCTTGATGCGGCCCTTAAAGGCCTTGCGGAACTTGGTACGCTTCGGTTGCAACATCTCTCGTTACTCCCGGCTCAGCCCTGACGGCCCTGGTGGCCGCCCTGGTGACCCTGGACCTGCTCAGCCATGCGCTTGTCCTGCGCCATCGGGTCATGGGCCATGATTTCGCCCTTGAACACCCAAACCTTCACACCGCACGAACCGTAAGCGGTCTTCGCCGTGGCACGGGCGAAATCCACATCGGCGCGCAGCGTATGCAGCGGCACACGGCCTTCGCGATACCACTCAACGCGGGCGATTTCCGCGCCGCCCAGACGGCCGCCGCAGTTGATGCGGATGCCGCCGGCGCCCAGACGCATCGCCGACTGCACGGCGCGCTTCATGGCGCGACGGAACGCCACGCGACGCTCCAGCTGCTGGGCGATATTCTCGGCCACCAGCTTGGCGTCCAGTTCCGGCTTGCGGATCTCGACGATGTTCAGGTGCACTTCCGACTTGGTCATCTTGGCCAGATCGGAACGCAGCTTCTCGATGTCGGCACCCTTCTTGCCGATCACCACGCCCGGACGGGCCGAGTGGATGGTGATGCGGGCCTTCTTGGCCGGGCGCTCGATCACGATGCGGGCAACGCCGGCCTGGGCCAGACGCTGCTCGAGATACTTGCGGATCTTCAGATCCTCATGCAGCAGGCCGGCATATTCCTTGTCGCTGGCATACCAGCGGGAATCCCAGGTGCGGTTGATGCCGAGGCGAAGCCCGACCGGATTGACTTTCTGACCCATTACGCCTGCTCCCCGCTCTGCGCTTCAGCCTTCTTCGACTTCGGAGCCGACTTGGCCTCCGTCGACTTGGCTTTGGCCGGAGCCTTCTTCTCTTCCTCGCGCTCGCGCACCACGATGGTGAGGTGGCTGAACGGCTTCAGGATCTTGGCGCCGCGGCCACGCGCGCGGGCGTGGAAACGCCGCATCACAAGGCCCTTGCCCACGCTGGCTTCGGCAACGACCAGACGGTCGACATCGAGCTGGTGGTTGTTTTCGGCATTGGCGATCGCCGACTGCAGGACCTTCTTGACGTCCTGCGCGATGCGCCGCTTGGAGAAGGTCAGCTCGGAGAGAGCCGATTCAACCCGCTTGCCGCGGATCAGACCGGCAACCACACCCAGCTTGCGGGGGCTAACACGGATGTTGCGCCCCACGGCCATGGCCTCGTTCTCGCCGAGGCGGGATTCGCGCGCCTGCTTGCCCATGGTTACTTCTTCGCCTTCTTGTCAGCGGTGTGGCCGTGGAAGGTGCGGGTCGGCGAGAACTCGCCGAACTTGTGCCCGACCATTTCCTCGGTCACCAGAACCGGGATGAACTTATTGCCGTTATGGACGCCGAAGGTCTGGCCGACAAACTGCGGCATGATCGTCGAACGCCGCGACCAGGTCTTGATGACCTCCTTGCGGCCCGACGACGCAACCTTGTCGGCCTTCTTCAGCAGATACCCGTCTACGAACGGGCCTTTCCAGACAGAACGTGTCACGATCTACCTCCTAGCCCGATCAGCTATGCTTGCCCGACGGGCGGCGGCGCAGGATCATCTTCTGCGTCCGCTTGTTGTTACGGGTGCGCTTGCCCTTGGTGTTCTTGCCCCACGGGGTCACCGGATGGCGACCGCCCGAGGTACGACCTTCACCACCACCATGCGGGTGGTCGATCGGGTTCATGGCAACACCGCGAACGGTCGGACGGATGCCCATCCAGCGCTTGCGACCGGCCTTGCCCAGCTTGGTGTTCTGGTTGTCCGGGTTCGACACCGCACCGATGGTGGCCATGCATTCGGCCTGCACCAGACGCTGCTCGCCCGAGGCCAGACGCACCAGAGCCATGCCCTGATCCTTGCCGACCAGCTGCACGAAGCTGCCGGCCGAACGGGCCATCTGGCCACCCTTGCCGGGCTTCAGCTCGACATTGTGGATGATGGTGCCGACCGGGATCGACTTCATTGGCATCGCGTTGCCCGGCTTGATGTCGGCCTTCTCACCGGCCACCACGCGGTCGCCGGCCTTCAGGCGCTGCGGAGCCAGGATGTAGGACAGCTCGCCGTCATCGTACTTGATCAGCGCGATGAACGCAGTGCGGTTCGGATCATACTCGATCCGCTCGACCGTGGCGCCGATATCGAACTTGCGGCGCTTGAAGTCGACCATGCGGTAGCGGCGCTTGTGGCCGCCGCCGATGTGGCGGGTGGTGATACGACCGAAATGGTTGCGGCCACCAGTCTTCTTCAGGCCCTCGGTCAGTTCCTTGACCGGACGGCCCTTGTGGAGCTGCGAACGGTCGATCAGCACGAGGCCGCGGGTCGACGGCGTAACCGGCTTGTATGTCTTCAACGCCATGGCTTTAGATCCCCGTCGTCACGTCGATCTTGTGGCCGTCGGCGAGGGTGACCATCGCCTTCTTCCAGTCCGAGCGCTGGCCCGGCTCGCCACGAAACATCTTGGTCTTGCCCTTCGCGCGCAGGGTATTGACCGCCTTCACCTTGACCTTGAACAGCGCCTCGACGGCGGCCTTGATCTGCGGCTTGGTGGCGGTCAGCGGCACCTTGAAAGTGACCTGGTTGTACTCGGAAGTACGGGTCGCCTTCTCGGTGATCACCGGCGCGAGGATCACGTCGTAGTGATTGATATTGCTCATTTCAGGCGAGCCTCCAGAGCCTCGACCGCGGCCTTGGTCAGAACCAGGGTGTCGCGGCGCAGGATGTCGTACACATTGGCGCCCTGCTCCGGCAGCACGTCGATGTAACGGAGCGAACGCACGGCGCGGGCGAAATTCTCGTCCAGCGTCTTGCCGTCGATGACCAGGGCGCTCTCCAGACCCATGCCCTTCAGCTTGCCGGCCAGTTCCTTGGTCTTGCCGACCTGCAGAACGGCATTGTCGACAATCTTCAGCTTGCCTTCGGCCAGCTTGGTCGACAGCGCGGTCTTCAGCGCCAGCTTGCGAACCTTCTTGGGCAGGTCGATGGCATGGCTGTGCGGCACGGGGCCGAACGCCTTGCCGCCGCCGCGGAACTGCGGAGCGCGGATGCCGCCGTGGCGGGCGCCGCCGCTGCCCTTCTGATTGACGATCTTGCGGGTCGAACCGGCAACCTCGCCATAGGTCTTGGTCTTGTGGGTGCCCTGCTGGCGCTTGGCAAGCTGCCAGATCACATAACGCTGCAGCAGGTCGGCACGCGGCGGCAGGCCGAACACGTCCTTGGACAGCGCAAGCTTGCCCGAGTCCTTGTTCTCCAGCGTGGTCACCGCGATTTCAATGGTATCGGCCATGATCCTATACCCTTACTTCTCGGCGGCCTTGAGGGCGGCCGGCATCGGCAGGTCCTTCGCGCGCGGCTTCTTCACCGCATCGCGAACAACCACATACTGGCCCTCGGAGCCCGGAACGCTGCCCTTGAGCATGATCAGGCCGCGGGCAGCATCCGTGCGCACCACCTGCAGGTTCTGCTGGGTGCGGTTACGGTCGCCCATATGGCCGGCCATCTTCTTGCCCTTGAACACCTTGCCCGGATCCTGGCGCTGGCCAGTCGAACCGTGGCTGCGGTGGCTGATCGAAACGCCGTGCGAGGCTTCGAGGCCGCGGAAGTTGTGGCGCTTCATGACGCCGGCGAAACCCTTACCGATGGTCGAACCCGACACATCGACAAACTGGCCGACGACGAAATGCTCGACCGACAGCTCGGCACCAACATCGACCAGGGCCTCGGCCGGAACGCGAAACTCAACGAGCTTGCGCTTCGGCTCGACGTTGGCCTTGGCAAAATGCCCGCGCAGCGCCTTCGTGACATTCTTCGGCTTAGCCGCATCGACGCCGAGCTGGAGGGCCGTGTAGCCGTCCTTTTCCTCGGTGCGCTGCGCCACCACCTGGCAGTTGTCCACCTTCAGCACGGTGACGGGCACATGCGTACCGTCCTCCGTGAACAGCCGGGTCATCCCCAGCTTGCGTGCAACCAATCCGGTCCGCATGGGTTCGCTTCCCTTACAGCTTGATCTCGACATCCACGCCGGCGGCGAGGTCGAGCTTCATCAGCGCGTCCACCGTCTGCGGGGTCGGGTCGACGATGTCGAGCAACCGCTTGTGAGTGCGGATCTCGAACTGCTCGCGCGACTTCTTGTCGACGTGCGGCGAACGGTTCACCGTGAACCGCTCGATATGGGTCGGCAGCGGGATCGGGCCCCGCACGCGGGCACCCGTGCGCTTGGCGGTGCTGACGATCTCGCTGGTGCTCTGGTCGAGCACGCGATGGTCAAACGCCTTCAGACGGATGCGGATGTTCTGACTGTCCATGGTCCTATGTCCCAGCTAGACGGCGTCGCTTACGCGATGATCTTGGCGACGACGCCGGCGCCGACGGTACG
>NZ_JBKBHT010000009.1:0-146243 GCF_046297595.1 Ferrovibrio sp. | reverse complement strand
GCAGGCCGGTACGGTCGTCGCGCGGCAGGCGCACGAAGACGTCGTAGCTTTCATCGTCGGGTGCCTTCCAGGTGCCGGCTTCCTCGCCGGCCAGCAGCGGACGCAGGGTGGCGGCGATGGAGGAAATGCTGACGCCCAGATCGGCAGCGAGGGCGCGGTCGATGTCCAATGCCACGGTAGGCTTGTTGGCCTTCAGGCTGGATTCCAGATCGACCACGCCGGGCACGGTGCGGATGATCTTCATCGCTTCCTGCGACAGGCGGTCGAGCTCGGCGATATCCTGGCCTTTCAGCGCGATCATGATCGGCTTGTTCAGGCCGCCGCCCAGGTTCGGCAGGCCGATATTGATGTTGTCGATGCCGGCGATCCGGTTCAGGCGGTCGCGGAACGGCTGGGTCATCTGCTGCGGCGTGCGCTTGCGCTGCTCCAGCGGCACGAAGCGCACATACAGCGTGCCCACGTTGCGGCGAGAGAAGGCGCCGGCATTGATCGAGGCGAAGGAATATTCGACCTCGGGGAATTCCTTCAGGGCATCCTGCACCTGGCGGATCTTGGCCTCGGTATAGTCGATGGCCGAGCCGGGCGGCGTGGTGATCTCGACCAGGATTTCCGACAGGTCGGGTTCGGGTACGAATTCGGTGCCCAGCCGGCCGACCAGCATGACACTGCCGACCAGGCTCAGCACGGCGATCAGCAGCACGGCCCAGCGGCGCCGCAGGCTCCAGCGCAGCACATGGCGATAGAGCCGGCCGAGCCGTTCCATGATCCTGTCGACCACGGCCACGGCGCGACCAATCGGGCCGCGTTTGGCGTTGGGCAGGCTGTCGGGGTCGTGCCACACGCTGGACAGCATCGGGTCGAGCGTGAAGCTGACGAACAGCGAGATCAGCACCGCCACGGTGACGGTGATGCCGAATTGCAGGAAGAACCGCCCGATGATGCCGCCCATGAAGGCGACCGGCAGGAAGACGGCGACGATGGAGAAGGTGGTGGCCAGCACCGCCAGGCCGATCTCGTTGGTGCCGTCCAGCGCCGCCTGGCGGTGGCTTTTGCCCATGGCGACGTGGCGCGTGATGTTCTCGCGCACCACGATGGCGTCGTCGATCAGGATGCCGATGGCGAGCGACAGCGCCATCAGGGTCAGCTTGTTCAGCGTGAAGCCGGCGGCGTAGACGGCGGCCAGCGTGCCGATCATGGCAATCGGCAGGGTCAGGCCGGTGATGATGGTGCTGCGCCAGGAATTGAGGAACAGGAAGACGATCAGCACGGTGAGGATGGCACCCTCGATCAGGGTGCGCTGCACGCCATTGACCGAGACCAGGATGGCGCGGCTGTCGTCGCGCATGAACTGCAGGGTGATGTCGGAGGGCAGGTCGGCCTGCAGTTCCTTCACGGCTTCCTTCAGCCCGGTGATCACTTCCAGCGTGTTGGAGCCCTGCACCTTGATGAAGCTAATCGCCAGCAGGCGGTCGCCATCGAACAGGGCGACGGCATCTTTCTCCTCGGTGCCATCCTCTACCGTCGCGACATCGCCAAGGGTGACCGAAGCGCCGCCGCGCCGCGCCAGCACCAACTGGGCCAGATTGCGCGGATCGACCACGCGGCCCTCGATCTGCACGACGAATTCGGTCTGCGGCCGCGTCAGCGTGCCGACGGGAAGCTGCTGGTTCTCGCTTTTCAGCACGTTGATCAGCTGATCCATGCCGATGCCGTAGGCCTGCATCTTCTCGGGGTTCGGCAGGATGTTGATGCGCCGCTTGACGCCACCGACGATGTAGGCTTGGCCAACACCGCGCACGGTCTGCAGGCGCTTGAGGATCACCTGATCGGCCAGCGTGGTCAGCTCGCGCAGGTCGCGGCGCTCGGTGCGCACGGCGATGGAGGCGATCGGCTGGCTGTCGGGCGAGAAGCGGGTGATTTCCGGCGTCTTGATCTCGTCGCGGAAGCCGGGGGTTACCTGCGCGATCTTCTCGCGCACATCCTGCACGGCTTCCACGGCGTCGACGGTCAGCTCGAATTCGATGATGACGGTCGAGCGGCCTTCCAGCGAACGCGAAGTGAGCGAGCGCACGCCGCTGATGGTGTTGACGGCGTCTTCAATGGGGCGGGTGACTTCGCTTTCCACGCTTTCCGGCGTGGCGCCGGGATAGTTGGTGCCAACCACCACGATGGGGAATTCCACATCGGGGAACTGCTCGATGCTGAGCTTGAAATAGGCAAACAGGCCCACCACCAGCAGCGACGCCATCATCATGGTGGCGAAGACGGGATTGTTGACGCTGACGCGGGTGAGCCACATGCGGTGTTACCCCTCTGGGCCTTCGGTGGCCGGTCAGCGGCCGGCGATGCGGGCGGCAAGCCCGTCGTTCAGGCGCAGGCCCGGCGTGGAGACCACGGTTTCGCCGGCGGCCACGCCGCTGGCGATGGCCACGCGGCCATCCGGCGTGCCGGTGAGCGACACCTGCACGACGCGGCGCTCCAGGCGATTGTCCTTCAGCACGTACACGACATCGGCGTTTTTTTCGCGGCGCACGGCTTCGACGGGAATGGCGACAGTATCGCGCTGTTCGGCCAGCAAGGCCTCGCCGCTGCCGAACATGCCGCCGCGCAGCACCAGATCAGGGTTCTTGAGCAGGATATAAACCGGGATCGAGCGCGATCCGCTCTGCGCAGTGGGGTTGATGCGTTCGATATGGCCGTCGAAGGCGCGGTCGCCGAAGCCTTCCACACGCAGCAGAACTTTCTGTCCGGTGCGCAATTGCGGCACGTCGCGCGCCGGCACCAGGGCCTCGACCTCCATCACGTCTAGGTCGGCGATGATGAACAGCTTGGCATCCACCGCCACGCGTTCGCCCGGATTGACGAAACGCTCGGCCACCAGGCCGTCTAGCGGGGCATAGATGGCGGCATCGTTTAGCGCCTTGCGCGCCATCGTCACCTGCTGTTCCAGGGCGGCCACGTTGGCCCGGGCGTTACGCCAGCTGTTCTCGGCTTCATCCAGCGCAGTCTGCGACTTCACGCCGCGCTGGGTGAGTGTCACGGCCTTTTCGCGGTTGGTCTGGGCCAGTGTGAGGGCGGAACGGGCGCTATCGAGGTTGCTCTGCTTCTCGCGCAGGCGGGCGGCGAGGTCGGCGGTATCCAGTTTGGCCAGCAACTGGCCCTTCTTTACGCTTTCGCCGCGGCGAACGGTCACGTCCTGCACCACGGCGGCGACCTCGGCGCGAATCTGGCTCTGGTTGAGGGGCTGCAAGCTGCCGCTCATGCGCACCACCTGACGCAGATCGGCGATCCTGGCTTCGGTCAGGTCGGCGGGCGAGAATTCAATGCCCTCGAAGCGGGCAGGCTCGGCCGTGCTGACGGCCTTCACGGGCTGGCGCCCCTTTGCCAGATACAAGCCGCCGCTGGCGACGACCGCCAGGGCAAGAATGGCCAGACCGATCTTGGCGACACGTCTCATGATGCGATATTCCCCCGCCGGGCCGTATTTCCCCGGCCGCGCTGTATATATAGATACGGTGAAAAGCCGTCTATCCTGCGTAGGTTACCGCTAGGTAACTGTGATCCCGGTCACAATTCCGGGCTGGCAGGTGCGGAATGGCGGGGCCAGGCAGTAGGGTCGCGAATGCAAATATACAGCATTAGTCACTCCAACCACCCGCCGGAGCGGTTTGTCGCCCTGCTGGAGCGGCATGGCATCCGGCAGCTGGCCGACCTGCGTTCGCGGCCGGCTTCCAGATTTGTCCCGCAGTTCAACCGGACGGCCCTGCAGGCCACGCTTGAGCGGGCCGAGATCGGGTACCGCTGGTTCGGGGAGACGCTGGGCGGCAAGCCGCGCGCGGCGGAGCCTGATTTCCACTGCGGCATCGCCGCACTGATCGCCTGGGCGGAGTCCGCGCCGACGGCCATGATGTGCGCCGAGGCCGATCCGCGGCATTGCCATCGCACGCATCTGGTGACACCTGCTCTGCTGCCACACGGTGTAGGTGTGGTGCATATTCAGTCTGATGGCACAACGTTGCATCATGACGCGCTGCAGCAAGAAACAATCAAAGCAAAACCACAACTTGATCTGTTCAGTTGACTGATCTTTGCTTGACGCGGCGGCGTCATCTGAGCACACTTCCCGCACAAAAATCATTCGGGAGGACACCATGCGTCATAGCAATATTGGTCGCGCCGTTTTCATTGCGGCTGTAACCCTCGGCATTGCCGGATTCGCCGGGGCGGACGCGCAGGCACAGACCTACAAGCTGATGACCGGCCCGCAGGGCGGCGTCTGGGTGCCACTGGGCGGCACCATGAAGGCGATGTTCGAAAAAGCCGTACCGGGCCTGACGATCCAGACCCTGCCGGGCGCCGGCATCGCCAACGTGAAGGGCGTGCAGGAAGGCAAGGCCGATTTCGGTTTCGGCAATTCGATTTCCACGGTGGATGCGATCAATGGCCGCGCGCCGTTTACCGCAAAGGCCGATAACGTCTGCCAGGTCGCCAACCTGTATCCGCAGTATTTCCAGGTGGTGGTGACCGTCGATTCCAAGATCGAGAAGATCGAGGACCTGAAGGGCAAGGCAATCGCCGTGCAGACCCGCGGCAATACGGCCGAGGCGATTTCAGCCCAGATCCTGCAGGCGCATGGCCTGTCGTACGAAGCCATGAGCAAGGTCAACTTCATGGCCTCATACAACGACGCCGCCGCGCTGCTGAAGGACGGCCATGCCCAGGTCTTCACGCTGGGCACCACCATCCCGGCCTCCTCGGTGATGGACCTGGCCACGGCCCGCGACGTCAGGCTGGTGCCGATCACCGACAAGGGCCTGGCCGAGATGAAGAAGATCAATGCCGGCTACAACAAGGTGACCGTGCCGGCCGGCACCTATCCGAAGCAGGACAAGGATGTGCCGGTGATCGGCTATTCCACGCACTTCATCACGTCGTGCAAGCTGCCGGAAGACAAGGTCTATGCCGTGACCAAGGCCATGGCCACCCATGTGGCCGACATGGCCGCGGTGAACAAGGCGATGGCCAAGCTGACCGCGAAGGACATGGCCGAGGATATCGGCGTGCCGCTGCATCCGGGTGCCGCGAAGTATTACCGCGAAGCCGGCGCGCTGAAGTAACCATTTGAGGCGTACTGGCCGGCGTCGCTTCTGGACGGGCGACGCCGGTCCTTTTTTTCGCCGCCCCTAGCAGGGCGGCGAAACCGATCCGGGAGGGGCGGACGATGGATAGCAGAACCCTGGTCGGGCGCGTGGTCGCGCCGATCGGCGTGGCGATGGCGCTGTATCACATGTGGGTCATCGCCATGGGTCCGCCGCAGGCCCTGATCTTCCGCGGCATTCACCTGTCTTTCGCCCTGGCCCTGGTTCTGCTGATCTACCCCTTCGCGCGGGACGCCGCCGGCCGTCGCCGCTTCATCTGGCTCGACGCGCTGCTGTTCGGCGGGGCGGCGCTGGCCCTGGGTCACCTGTTCATCAATCTCGACTATTTCATCGACCGCATCATCTATATCGACGACCTGAAACCACTCGACATCGTTGCGGCCATTTTCCTGGTTGTCATCGTTCTGGATTGCACGCGGCGCGTGATCGGCTGGGCCTTGCCGATCACGGCACTGGCCTTCATGGGGCATGCGCTGTTCGTCACCCAGGTCGATCCGCTCACGCTGCTCGATCAGCTTTACATGACCACCGAAGGCATCTTCGGCTCCACGCTCGGCGTTTCGGCCGCCTATGTGATGATCTTCGTGTTGTTTGGCGCCTTCATGGAGCGTACCGGCACCGGCAAGCTGTTCATGGATTTTGCGCTGGCGCTGACGGGCCGGCAGGCTGGCGGCCCCGGCAAGGTCGCGGTGGTGTCGTCGTCGCTGTTCGGCACCATCTCGGGCTCGGCGGTGGCGAACGTGATGGTCGACGGTCCGATCACCATTCCGCTGATGAAGCGCAGCGGCTTCCGGCCATCCTTCGCCGCCGCCGTGGAATCGGTCGCCTCCACCGGTGGGCAGATCATGCCGCCGATCATGGGCGCCGCAGCCTTCGTGATGGCCGAATTCCTCGCCGTGCCCTATGCCACGGTCGTGCTCTGGGCACTGATCCCGGCGCTGCTGTATTACATCGCCTGCTTCGGCGCGGTGCATTTCGAGGCCAAGCGGCGCGGGCTGCATGGCCTGCCGGCACATGAGGTACCGCGCCTGTTTTCGGTGCTGAAGGAACGCGGCCACCTGTTCATTCCGGTTGCGGTGATCCTGGGCGGCATGTTCATGGGCTATTCGGCGCCGCTCTGCGCCCTGGCGGGCACGCTGGCCTGCTTCCCGGTCGCCATGCTGCGCGCCAACACGCGTGAAGGCCTGCGCGCGGAACTGGTCTGGGATGCCCTGCAGGATGGCGCCCGCAACACGCTTGCGGTGGCGCTGGCCTGCGCCTGTGCCGGCCTGGTGATCGGCTCGATCACGCTGACCGGCCTGGGCCTCACCTTCACCAACTGGGTGGTCGGCCTGTCGCAGAACAGCCTGGTGCTGGCCCTGATGCTGACCGCGGTGGCGGGCATCATCCTCGGCATGGGCATGCCGACCACGCCAGCCTATATCGTGATGGTGTCGCTGATGGTGCCGGCGCTCATGAAACTGGGCGTGATCGAACCGGCGGCGCATATGTTTGCCTTCTACTTCGCCATCCTCTCGGCGATCACGCCGCCGGTGGCACTGGCGGTCTATGCCGCCGCGAGTCTCGCGAAAGCGAATATATGGGAAGCGGGCTGGGCGGCCGTGCGCACCGGCGCGGCCGGCTTCATCGTGCCGTTCATGTTCGTCTACGAGCCGGCCCTGCTGGCCATCGGCGAGTGGCCTGACATCCTGCATGCCGCTGCCAGCGCCACCATCGGCTGTCTGGCGCTCGCGGCCGGTCTGTACGGTTATCTGATCCGGCCGGCGCTGATGTGGGAACGCGGGCTGCTGGTCGCCGCCGCGATCTGCCTGATCAAACCCGGCCTGGCCACCGATCTGATCGGCATCGGTCTGATCGTGGCGGTGTTCGTTTCCCAGAAGGCGATTGCACGCGACCCGCAGTTGGGCAAGGCCTCATAACAGCGGTTTGTAGACCTGTTTCATCACACCACGGCTGAGCGGCTCGGACTCGACCAGTTCGAGCCGCAGGTTGCGCCGGCCCGGCGGCAGCAGCGGTATGCCCTCACCGATCATGTGCGGGATGACATAGAGTTCGAAGCGGTCGATGGCGCCGATGTCGAGGAAGCCAGCCCAGAGCCTGGGTCCGCCGAACAGCCATACATCCCCGCCGATGCCCTTCAGCTCATGTGCCAGTGCGGAAAAATCGGCCCGCCGCGTCTGCGCGCCATCCGGCAGATTGCGCAAATCCTGCGAGGTCACAACATAGACGGCCTTGCCGGCATAGGGCCAGTCGCTGCCGAAGCGGCGGCTGATTTCATAGGAGGCGCGGCCCATGACAATGCCGCCAATGCCGGCCATGAAGCTCTCAAAGCCGAATTCAGCGGGATCGTAGTCGTGCAGCCAGTCGACGGAGCCATCCGGCCGGGCGATGAAGCCATCGGCGCTGATCGCCAGATAGGCGCGGAACAACACGGTCATGTCAGGGCCGCACGACCTTGCCGGGATTGAGGATGTTGTTCGGGTCGAAGGCGCGCTTGATCCGGCGCATCATCTCGATCTCGATGGCCGGCTTGTATTGCGTGATCTCGTCGATCTTCATACGGCCGACGCCATGCTCGGCCGAGATCGAGCCTTTCATTTCGTGGGCGATGTCATGCACGATCTGGTGCACGCGGTCCCAGTAGGCCATGAAGTCTTCCGGCTTCCAGCCCACCGGCTGGGACGGATTGAAATGCACGTTGCCGTCGCCGATATGGCCGAAGGCGACGATACGCACGCCGGGAATCAGGTTTTCCACCGCCTTGCTGGCGCGCTCGATGAACAGCGGCATCTGCGATACCGGCACCGAGATGTCGCATTTGATGCTGCCGCCCTCGGGCTTCTGGGCGCTCGACATCGCCTCGCGAATTTTCCAGAAGGCAGCGCGCTGGGCGTCCGACTGCGCGATGGCGGCATCCAGCACAAAGCCCTTCTCGAAACCCTCCGCCAGCACGGCCTCCATCGTCTCGCCGATGGCGCCGTCGTCGCGGCCCGAGGAAAATTCCAGGATCAGGTACCAAGGATGGCGTTCGGCGATGGGGTCGCTGGTGGCCGGCGTGTGGCGCAGCACGTAATCCAGGCCGATGCGCGGCATGATCTCGCAGCCGGTCACCTGCCCGCCGGTGGCAGCCTTGGCCAACGCCAGCAGCTCGATGGCCGCCTGGGGGCTGGGGATCGCCGTGAAGGCGGTCGCCATTGCCTTGGGCAGGGGATGCAGCTTCAGCACTGCGGCGGTGATGATGCCCAGCGTGCCCTCGCCGCCGATGAACAGGTCGCGCAAATCGTAGCCGGTGTTGTCCTTGCGCAGACCGCGCAGGCCATCCCACACCTCGCCGTCGGCCAGCACCACTTCCAGGCCCAGCGTCAGTTCGCGGGTATTGCCATAGCGCAGCACGGCATTGCCGCCGGCATTGGTGGAGAGGTTGCCGCCGATGGTGCAGCTGCCTTCCGAGCCGATGGAAAGCGGGAACAGCCGGCCGGCCTCGCGCGCCGCCTGCTGCACGTTCTGCAGGATGCAGCCGGCTTCCACCGTGACCGTATCGTTCAGCGGATCGATGGCGCGGATTTTGTTCATGCGCTGCAGCGACAGGATGATCTCGTCGCCGCCATCGAAAGGGATGCCGCCGCCGACAAGGCCGGTATTGCCGCCCTGCGGCACCAGTTTGGTTTTTGTCTCATTCGCCAGCTTCACGATGGCGGCCACTTCCGCAGTGCTGGCCGGCTTGAGGACCAGCGGAGTGGTGCCGGCATAGAGGTCGCGCCATTCGCGCACATGCTGGGCCAGTGCGTCGGGTTCCGAAGTCCAGCCCTTGGGGCCGACAAGGGCGCGGAAGCGATCGAGCAGGTCGGGAGCGAGAGCGTTCATTCAGTCACCGTAATTGAGGCGGCGATCCTAGCGTCCGCGCGCCGCGCGCGTAAGCCTGTCGTTGATGGCCTGGCCCAGGCCATGGCCGGGAATCGGCATCACTGCGATGCCATCGAGGCCGGCTTGTTCATCCAGCTCATGCAGCCCGGCATACAGATTGGCCGCCGCCTCCACCAGATCGCCGGAGACGCTGAGCGGCACAACATGGGCAAAGCCCGGCAGGGGCGGGCCGAAGCTGAGCAGGCCTTCCTGTTTGCCTGGTAGCGGCGCCGCTACCTCAAGCCGGACCGGCAGGCGTGGCGCATAATGCTTCAGCAGCATGCCGGGCGATTCCAGCTTCATGTCCTGCGGCCGCGCCAGCGGTTCGCCAAGAATGCGTTCGATCTCCTCGGCCGCCACGCCGCCCGGCCGCAGCAGAGTCGCCTGCGGCCCGGTCAAGCCGATCACGGTGGATTCCAGGCCCACGGGGCAGGGGCCGCCATCCAGCACGGCGATATCCGGCCCCAGGCTGTCGCGCACATGCTGGGCGGTAGTGGGCGAGACATGGCCCGAGCGGTTGGCCGAGGGCGCCGCCACCGGCCGACCAACCAGCCGCAGCAATTCGCGCGCCTGCGGATGTGCCGGCATGCGCAAAGCCAGCGAGGGCAGGCCGGCGGAAACAGCGGGGGCCACCGGACAATCGGGCCGGCGCGGCAGCACCAGCGTCAATGCGCCGGGCCAGAAGGCTTTGGCCAGTCGACGTGCCCGCTCGTCGACCGAGACCAGCCCGTCGAGCTGCGAGAGGTCGGCGATATGGCAGATCAGCGGATTGAAATCCGGCCGGCCCTTGGCGGCATAAATCTTGGCCACCGCCGCCGGATCGGTGGCGTCGGCGCCCAGCCCGTAGACCGTTTCGGTGGCGAAAGCGACCACCGCGCCGGATTTCAACTTTTCGGCGGCCTCTGAAATCGTTACGTCAACCATGGGCCAAGTTTACGCCGGCGGGCATTGGCCTTGCTAGGCGTTCCGGACCATATTATGCAGCGCCTCATTGTACAGTCGCGCGGTTCAAGGGAGACCGAGATGGAATACGCCGCCCCCGTCAAGGATATGCGTTTCACCCTGGAGCAGATTGCCGGCCTGGCCGAACTGGCCACCCTGCCGGGTCTGGAAAATGCCGAGGGTGAAACCGCCGGTGCCGTGCTGGAAGAAGCGGCGAAATTCGCCGCCGGCGTGCTATCGCCGCTCAACCGCGGCGGCGACAAGGAAGGTGCCAAGCTGGATAACGGCGTGGTGCGCACCGCGCCGGGCTTCGCCGATGCCTACAGGAAATTCGTCGATGGCGGCTGGAACGGCATGCCGTTCCCCGAAGAGCTCGGCGGCGGCGCGATGCCCTGGGCGTTGACCATGGCGGCGCAGGAAATGGTGCAGGCGGCCAATCTTTCGTTTTCGCTCTGCCCGCTGCTGACCCAGGGCGCCATCGACGCGATCATGGCGCATGGCACGGATGAGCAGAAGGCGCTGTACCTGCCCAAGATGGTGTCGGGCCAGTGGACCGGTTCGATGAACCTGACCGAGCCGCAGGCTGGTTCGGATGTGGGCGCGCTGAAATCCAAGGCCGTGCCGGTGGGCGACGGCACCTACAAGATCAAGGGGATGAAGATTTTCATCACCTATGGCGAACACGACATGGCCGAGAATATCGTGCATCTCGTGCTGGCCCGCCTGCCCGATGCACCGCCGGGTACCAAGGGCATCTCGCTGTTCATCGTACCGAAATTCATCCCCGACGCGAACGGCAATCCGGGCAAGCGCAACGATCTGCGCGTGGTGTCGCTGGAACACAAGCTGGGCATCCATGCCAGCCCAACCTGCGTGATGAGCTACGGCGACAACGACGAGTGCATCGGCTGGCTGCTGGGCGCCGAGAACCAGGGCATGCGCTGCATGTTCACCATGATGAACAACGCGCGCCTGTCCGTGGGTTGCCAGGGCCTGGCGATTGCCGAGCGCGCCTACCAGCAGGCGCTGGATTACGCCGAGCAGCGTAAACAGGGCCGCCATCCCGGCATGAACGCCGAACAGCATGTGGCGATCATCGAGCATCCGGACGTGCGCCGCACGCTGATGCTGATGCGCAGCCTGACCGAGGCCTGCCGTGGCCTGATCTACCTGAACGCGGCCGCAATCGACCGCGCGCATCATCATCCTGACGAAGCCCAGCGCAAGCACTGGAAAGCGATGGTGGAGCTGTTCACCCCGCTGTCGAAATCCTGGGCCACCGATATCGGCTGCGAAGTGGCATCCATGGGCGTGCAGCTGCATGGCGGCATGGGCTTCATCGAGGAGACCGGTGCGGCCCAGCATTATCGCGATGCCCGCATCCTGCCGATCTATGAAGGCACCAACGGCATCCAGGCCATCGATCTGGTGACGCGCAAGCTGCCGCTGAATGGCGGGGAAACCGTGAAGGCGCTGTTCGCCGAGATCGGCGGCACGGTGGCGGAACTGGCCAAGGCCGGCGAGGGCTTTGGCAGCATCCAGACCAATCTCGATGCCGCGCTGAAGTCGCTGGGCAAGGCATCGGTCTGGATGGGGCAGCAGTTGGCCAAGGATCCAAACGCGGCGCTGGCCGGCGCGACGCCCTTCCTGCGCGGTTTCGCCACCACGGTGGGCGGCTGGCTGCTGGCGCGGCAGGCGCTGGCGGCGAAGGCGGAGATCGCGGGTGGTTCAACCGATCCGTATTTCACCGCCAAGATCGTGTCGGCACGGCTGTTTGCCGAACAGGTGCTGTCCACGGTGGATGGCCTGTGCCGGTCCGCCACCGAAGGCAGCGCGGCGTTGGCGGAAGTGACGCCGGAATTGCTGCGGGCATAAATCGCCTTTTCCGTAGCGTCATGCGTCATTAACGGGCCGGGGCGGTTTCGCTCCGGCCTTTTTCATGGCCAATCCGCTGGACTTCGCTGCATTGACGCTTACGTCAACGGGAAACTACAGTTGGCGCTCATAACAAAAACTCCAGCTCCGCAGGCCTTTCGTGGCAGATACCGCAGACGATTCCATTCCGATGATCGACGGCACGCCGACGCCCGATAGCGGCGCGAGCCTGAAATATCCTTTTGCCAATGAGCCGAATGGCGGCCGGCCGGGCGATGGCGCGGTGATGCAGATGCGGCCGGGTGTGCTGTGGCTGCGCATGCCGATCCCGATCCCTGGTCTGGATTACATCAATCTGTGGCTGCTGGAGGATGGCGAGGGCTGGACGCTGGTAGATACCGGCGTGCGGTCTTCCAAGCTGCAGGCGATCTGGGAGCAGGTGATCGTCGCCCATCTGGGCGGCAAGCCGATCACCCGCATCCTGTGCACCCATTTCCATCCCGACCATCTGGGTCTGGCCGGCTGGCTGCAGCAGAAATTCGATGCACCATTGTGGATGACGCTGGGCGAATGGAGCTTTGGTCGCATGCTGGAACTGGAGCGGTCGCCCGAGGTGCCGGCCGATGTGGTCGCCTTCTACGAGCGGCTGGGCTTCGACGCGGGGCAGCTCGACGCAATCAGGTCGCGCGGCTTCGGTAATTTCGCCAAGGCGGTGACACCGATCCCACGCGGTTTCCACCGCATGTCCGAAGGCGACATCATCCGCATCGGCACGCATGACTGGCAGGTGATCATCGGCCGCGGCCATTCGCCGGAACATGCCTGCCTGTATTGTCCGTCGCTCGACGTGCTGATTTCGGGCGACCAGGTGCTGCCGCGCATCTCGCCGCATATCGGCGTCTATCCCGGCGAGCCCGAGGCCGGGCCGCTGACGCAGTATCTCGATTCATTTGCCAAGTTCAGCCATCTGCCGCGCGACATCCTGGTGCTGCCGGCCCATGGCGATCCCTTCATCGGCCTGCACCAGCGCATCGCCATGTTGCAGCGGCACCATGCCACGCGGCTGGATGCCCTGCTGGCGGCGCTGGAACGGCCGCATACCGTGATCGAGACCCTGCCCCTGCTGTTCCGGCGCGACATCAGCGACCACATGACGCTGGCAGCCGGCGAGGCGCTGGCCCATCTGCATCATCTGATGCGCGAGGGCCTGGTGGCGCGGCGGTTGAATGAGAAGAGCGTTTATGAGTTCCAGCGCTGCGACAGCGTCGACCAGGCAGCGCAATAAACAAAAAACCGGGAGGACATCATGACCGAAGTCATCAAGACCGGGTCGCTGAAGGGCAAGACCCTGTTCATCACCGGCGCCAGCCGCGGCATCGGTCTGGCCATCGCGCTGCGCGCCGCCAAGGACGGCGCCAATATCGCCATCGCCGCCAAGACTACCGAACCGCATCCCAAGCTGGCCGGCACGATTTACACGGCGGCCGAAGCCATCGAAAAGGCTGGCGGCCGGGCGCTGCCCATCGTGGTGGATGTTCGCGAGGAGGCGGTGGTGGAAGCCGCCGTGCAGAAGACGGTAGAGACCTTCGGCGGCCTCGACATCCTGGTCAACAACGCCTCGGCCATTTCGCTGACCGGCACGCTGGAAACGCCGATGAAGCGCTATGACCTGATGCACCAGATCAATACGCGCGGCACCTATCTGTGCAGCCAGAAATGCCTGCCGCATCTGCTTAAGGCGCAGAATCCGCATATCCTGAACCTGTCGCCGCCGCTGAGCATGGAGGAACACTGGTTCAGCCCGCATGTCGCCTATACGATGGCGAAATTCGGCATGAGCATGTGCGTGCTGGGCATGGCCGGCGAATTCCGCAAGAAGGGCGTGGCGGTGAACGCGCTGTGGCCGCGCACCGCCATCGACACCGACGCGATGAATGTGATCACCGGGCCCGAGCTGCGCAAGAAATGCCGCAAGGTG
This sequence comes from Ferrovibrio sp., assembly GCF_046297595.1. GTDB lineage: Bacteria > Pseudomonadota > Alphaproteobacteria > Ferrovibrionales > Ferrovibrionaceae > Ferrovibrio. The sequence continues at coordinate 132,386 of NZ_JBKBHT010000009.1, read as the reverse complement.
GAGATCATGGCCGATGCGGCCCACGTGATCCTGACCCGTCCGTCGCGCGACTGCACCGGCAATTTCTTCATCGACGACGAAGTGCTGCGTGGCGCCGGGCTGACCGATCTGTCCCGCTACCGGCATCCCGGCACCTCTGAAACCGACCTGATCCCGGATTTCTTCGTCTGAGTGATCTGCCCATCGCGATTTCCGCGATTGTGAGATTCCTGCAACTTTTCCCGCTTTCCGGCCGTGTCCGCCGGGAACCGGCCTGACCTGCCATCGTTCTGCTTCCGACTGCCCGGCGTGGGATGCCCGCGCCGGAATGGAAAACAGCGATGGAGGCGATCATGCAGATCATGAGGAGAAAGCGGCTGTTTGGCGCCGCTGCGGCCATGGCCCTGCTGACGGCCGGCCTCGGGGTCAGCGCCTGCGGCAGCTCTACATCGGATCGTGCGCTCTCGGGCGGCGCGATTGGCGCCGGTGCCGGTGCGGTGGGGGGCGCCATGATGGGTGCGCCCGTGACGGGTGCGGTAATCGGTGGCGCCGCTGGTGCGGCGACCGGTGCGATGACCGACGAAGACCAGATCAATCTCGGCAAGCCGGCCGGGCGCTAAAGATTCTGAAGAGGGCCGTGTCGGCTATTCAGCCGGCCGGTCCGGTTCACCGCTCATTTTCACTTCCCTATCAGAAACCTGAAAAAAGGAAATTGACATGCTGACCATTGGTTCTGTTGCCCGCAGCCTTGCCATCGTGGCGATGCTGGGCGGGGCCGTTGCGGCCTGCTCGTCCACGCCGAAGCAGGAATCGGCCGGCGAATATATCGACTCGGCGGCCATCACCACCAAGGTGAAGGCCGAATTGATCAAGGATCCGGTCACTAAGGCCGGCCAGATCAGTGTCGAGACTTTCAAGGATGTCGTGCAGCTGAGCGGTTTCGTGGATACCGCCCAGGCCAAGACAAGGGCCGAACAGATCGCCCACAACGTGCAGGGTGTGCGCGGGGTGTGGAACGACCTTGTGGTGAAGTAGGAACCCACGCGTGACGTGGCCGGCGGGCCTGCCCGCCGGCCCGCCTCATGCATTCGTATTGGCCCGTAATTTCATATCCGAAAGGGCGATGGCATGGGTATCGGCACCATTCTCCTGATCATCCTGATCATCTTGCTGATCGGCGCGATTCCGACATGGCCATACAGCAGTGGCTGGGGCTATTACCCCAGCGGCGGCATCGGCATTCTATTGATCATCGTAATCGTGCTGGTGCTGATGGGCCGAATATAGCCGGTCCGCCTAGCGGGCCGACTTCGCCTGTTCGGCGATGGCCTCGTGGTGATGGATCACTTCCCGCACGATGAAGGCGAGGAATTTCTCGGCGAAATCGGGGTCCAGCTTGGCGGTCTCGGCCAGCTGGCGCAGGCGGGCGATCTGCCGCGCTTCGCGGGCCGGGTCGGCCGGTGGCAGGTTCTCGGCGGCCTTCAGCCGCCCCACGGCCTGGGTGCATTTGAAACGTTCGGCCAGCAGATGGATCAGCGCGGCATCGATATTGTCGATGCTGTCGCGCAGGCGCTGCAGTTCGGGATGGATGGTCATGGCGGATCCTGCCGGCTGGGCCAATTCGAGCCGCCCATGATGCGGACCGGGTCGGAAGGGTCAAGCAGGCTAGCAGGTAAAAAAACGCCCCCGCCAGTCGGCGGAGGCGGCGGGGCGTAGTTCGGCGGCGAGGGTGGATGAACCGCCGGATACGACCCGAGGGCTGGCCGGGGCCGATCACTCGGCCCCGGATGCCTGATCAGAACTTGTAGCCGACGCCGACGCCGACCACCCAGGGATCGAGATCGACATCCGCGTTGATCACGGTACCGGTGTTGGTGACTACTGTGACGTCGGTGTTCAGGAAAATCTTCTTCACGTCGGCGTTGAAGTACCAGTTGCCGGCGAGCTTGTAGTCGAAGCCGGCCTGCAGGGCGACGCCCCAGGCATTGTCGTAGTCGACGCTGCGCAGGGTGCTGGGCACGTCCTTGTTATAGAAAACCGCGTAGGTGGCGCCGGCGCCGATATAGGGGCTAAAAGCCTGCTTCGGCATGAAGTGATACTGCAGGGTGAGCGTCGGCGGCAGCAGCCACACGTTGCCCAAGCCCACATTGCCACTGCTGCTGTTATCCACCTGCATCTTGTGCTTGGTGGTGGCGGCGATCAGTTCGGCTGCGATGTTGTCGGTAAAGAAGTACGTGAAATCCACTTCGCCGGTATAGGCGTTGCTGGCATCGACGTCGCCGCCGATCACGGAAACCGTGGAATCCTCGTCGGGCAGCAGGCCGATGATACGGCCGCGCACCATGATGTCGCCGGCGGACTTGCCGTCCTGGGCGAAGACTTCAGTGGGGACCGCGCCAAACAGCAGAAGAGCCGCGCCCGCCGCCGCGAGAGTTTTTCCGATACGCATCATGCGCTCCATTGTCATTTATCCGCATCGCCAAACTGCGGCGATGCCTGTTCCGCGCGTCCGGGGAAGAACGTCGCGGGCGCATCATGACAATCGGGGGTCGGTTCGCGTTGATCGAGATCAAACGAATCCAGAGCGAATGCGCGGCCTGCGGCAACATGGCGCAGGGCATGCGCAGTTACTCAGCCGCGTAGAGATCGACGTTGTGAAGCGGGTTGTCTGGATCTTCGCCGTCGCGGCCGACGGCGATGACGGTGACGTCGTTTCGGGTCGCCAATCCTGGCAGATAGGCCAGCAGATAGGCATGGGCCTGGGCGGCAATGGCAGGGCCGTCGAAAGCGATGCCAAGGGCGATCATCCGGCAATCCAGGCAATAGCCGGCTTTCATGTAGTCGTGCACCGAGGCCATGTCGTTGAATAGGATGCCGAAATTATGCTCCTTGGCGGCCTGTCGAATCTGGTCGGTGGTCATGTCCTGGCCATCGAAACGGATCGGCCGGTTTATGGCCTGGAAGTAGGTCCAGGCCACCATCAGGGCTGCCTTGGTCTTGCCGCCGCCGGCCGGGCCGGAGAAATAGACGAACTGGGGCACACTCAGCCGCTCCCGCAGGGTCTGCAGCTGGGTGATGGAAAACCCGAAATCCGTGAGCGAGCGGAAGATCTGTTGCGACATCGCGGCGTTGCATGATGGAGATTCGAATATTTCTAAAACTACTATAAGTAGCTCAGGAATATCCATCGTTCATGCCATACAGAAACGCCACAAACAGATAAAAATTTGGAAACGCAGCGGGAAATATCGCCGTTGTCCGGAAAAGGCCCTGCTGTGGCCGGCTCGTTGGATGTTCGGCTGGCCGGCGGTTTCAGGCCGCCTTGCGGCTCAGGCCCAGGCGTTGCCAGACATCCAGGAGGGCGGCGGTCAGGGCCTGCATCATGGCATCGGTATGCACCGGCGTGGGCGTGATGCGCAGCCGTTCGGTGCCGCGCGGTACCGTCGGATAATTGATCGGCTGAATGTAGATGCCGTGATCTGCCAGCAGCATGTCGGAAGCGGCCTTGCACAGGGCCGGGTCGCCAACCATCACCGGCACGATATGGCTCTGGTTGATCAGCACCGGAAGGCCGGCATTCAGCAGCATCCGGCGCAATGTGGCGGCCCGTTCCTGATGGCGGGTGCGTTCGGTCTGGCTTTGCTTGAGGTGACGCACGCTGGCGGCTGCGGCTGCGGCAATCGCCGGCGGCATGGCGGTTGAGAAGATGAAAGCCGGGGCATAGGACCGCACGGCATCGACCATGGTCTTTGACCCGGCGATATAGCCGCCCACGACACCGAAGGCCTTGCCCAGCGTGCCCTGGATGATGTGCAGGCGCTGCATGGCATTGTCGCGGTCGGCGATGCCGCCGCCCCGGTTGCCATAGAGACCCACGGCATGCACCTCGTCCAGATAGGTCATGGCGCCGTATCTGTCGGCCAGGTCGCAGATGGCATGGATCGGGGCGATATCGCCATCCATCGAATAGACGCTTTCGAAGGCAACCAGCTTGGGCCGGTCGGTCGGCAGTCCCTTCAGCAGTTCTTCGAGATGTGCCACGTCGTTGTGGCGGAAAATATGGCGCTCGCAACCGGACTGCCGGATGCCCTCGATCATTGAATTGTGGTTATCGGCATCCGACAGGATGATGCAGCCAGGCAACAGCTTGGCGAGCGTTGACAGCGAGGTCTGGTTGGCGATGTAGCCCGACATGAAGGCCAGTGCGGATTCCTTGCCGTGCAGGTCGGCCAGTTCGGCTTCCAACTCGACCACGGCATGGCTGTTGCCGGAAATATTACGGGTGCCGCCGGCGCCGGCGCCGAACTGGGCGGCCGCCTGCTGCATGGCCTGGATCACGGCCGGATGCTGGCCCATGCCGAGATAGTCGTTCGAGCACCAGATGGTGATCTTGGCCGGACCGATGCCGCTGTAATTGTCGGCAACCGGAAAGCTGCCGCAATTGCGGGCCAGTTCGGTGAAAACCCGATAGCGCTTTTCCGCGCGCAATTTGTCGACCGCCTGGCCGAAGAGGGCTTCGTAATCCATGGGGCTGTTACTGCCTGGTCGTGCCGGCCGGCGATCCGCCTCCGGCGTGGAAATCCTGTGCTGGTGCCGGATATTAGCGCCCCCGCTGCCGGGCTGGCTAGGGGGGCTTGGGTGTTCCGGCCGCGACGAGGGGTCGCAGGGCCGCCTGCCTTATAGGTCCGCACTTTATGCGGGAGGATGTTGCATTGCAGCGTTGGACATCAAGAACCCTGGCTCAGGCCGTCGGGCGGCGCATGCGGAACAGGGTCTCCGGGGTGGCCTCGAAGTAATCGGCCATGTAGCCGCCGCGCATGATCGGCCGGGCGGCGGCCGTGTCGAACAGGCCATCGCGGATGAAGGCGCGGGCAATATGCACGCCTACCACCTGGCCGACAACCATCCAGGCGTCGAGGGCGCGGCCCTGCAGGTCATGCTGCCGCACGATCTGCAGCAATTTGCATTCCAGGGCGGCCGGGCTGCCCGCGACCCGTGGTGGCCGGATCTGCCGGCAGGGTGCCGGCGTCAGGCCTGCTAGTTCGAATTCGTCGATCCCATGGGCGACGGGGGCCGAGGTGCGGTTCATCGCCTCGGCCAGCGGCCTGGTCGCCAGGCTGGTGGCGAACTCCCCGGTCGCCTCGATATTGGCGACGCTGTCTTTCCAGTCGCTGCTGCCGAAGGCGATGATCGGTGGCTTATCGTGAAAGGCGTTGAAGTAACTGTAAGGCGCGAGGTTCACCCGACCTTCGCGGTCACATGAAGATACCCAACCGATGGGCCGCGGCCCGACGATGGCCTTGAATGGATCATGGGCCAGGCCATGGCCGTTGGCCGGGTCGTAATAATGAACGTCGTCGTGATCTGGTGAGGGCATTTCGCTGCTCCGTTATCCTGTAGTAACAAAGGGCGAAGCCGCCGCGCTGTAAAGGGCGCAGCACGGAGAAGATATGCGATGCCCTACGATCTGAGCCGCCTCGATCTGCTGCTTGTGGAAGCGGATCCCGGCATGCAGGCAACCTGGCGCAGCCTGTTCGTCGGCCTCGGAATCCGTCGACCGCTCTGCGTGCCCGGTACCGCGCAGGCCTGGACCGCGCTGGCAAATCCCATTGCCGACGCGACGACGGGCGGCAAAATCGATGTCATGATCTGCCGCTGGGAATTGCCGGGATTTGGCGCAGATGGCGCGGAAGACGGCCTCGCCTTTGCCCGCCGGCTGCGGCAGGATCCGGCTTCGCCCAATCCTTTCCTGCCGATCATCATCGCGACGGCGAGCGTAACCCGCGACCGGGTGCGGGCCGCGCTGGATGCCGGCGTAAACGAGATTCTCGTCCTACCGCCCTCGGCCAGGGCGCTGGAGACGCGGCTGCGCGAGATCATCGAGCGCCCGCGGACATTCGTGCGGGGGGAAAGCTATTTCGGGCCGGACCGCCGACGTCAGGCCCGGGCCGATTACCCGGGGCCTTTCCGCCGCGGCGATGACCGGCGGAGGCGGTAGTCTCAGGTCGGACTCTTGAAGCGGATATTTCTAGGCGAAGCTTTTCGCCGCAGCCGAACGCAGGGTGTCTAGGATTTCCGCGCCGATCTCGCCGGCTTGGCCCTGGATGCGGTTGTCTACCACGGTGCGCAGGGCGGCCACATGGGCGTCGATGATTTCGCGGTCCACCTTCTTGCGCCGGATCGCCTCGTCGACATAGCGGCAAAGCAGTTGCCCGATATCGGTCACCAGCTGATAGCCGAAGGTGCTGCCCTGCCCTTTGATGTCATGGGCTACGTCGTAAACTGTACGCAGGGTTTGCGCCTCCACGCCATCGGTGACGGCGGCGACCGCTATGTCGAGCCGTTCCAGGTCGGCGTTGACCCACCCGATATATTGGTCCGACAGGCCGGCAACGGCTGCCTGTGCATTGGCGACGGCGGCGCCGAAGGAGATTCGTTCGGTCTCGTCGCTGTGGTCTTTGTCGGTCATGCTGCTGTGGATACGATTGGGAGTGTGGCCAGATGTCATTTGACCCTTCTGGCCATGGCCCCGTCTAGGTTATCAACCGGTAACCTTGGTCGCAGGCACTGATCCTCAAGCGACTATTCCGCGACTTCGGCCTTGCCGGAATCAACGTCGGGGCGTTTCTCCAGTTCCGTCAGCTTGCGGGCGATGAAACCCGCCGGCTTGGTGAATCGGGCCAGCAGGTTGTAAAGCACCGGCACCACGAACAGGCTCAGCAAGGTTGCGAAGCTCATGCCGCCGACGATGACCCATCCGAGCGCCGACCGCGACTCGGCTCCGGCGCCGCTGGCAAAGGCGAGCGGCATGGCGCCGAAAATGGTGGCGATGGTGGTCATCAGGATGGGGCGCAGCCGGATGATGGATGCCTCGGTCACGGCATCGAGGATGGTCTTGCCTTCATCGCGCAACTGATTGGCGAACTCGACGATCAGAATAGCATTCTTCGCAATCAGGCCGATCAGCATGATGATGCCGATCTGGCTGTAGACGTTCAGCGAGATGCCCGTGAATAGCAATGCTCCGAGGGCGCCGGTAACAGCGAGCGGCACCGAGAAGATGATGATGGTCGGGTGGATCCAGCTCTCGAACTGGGCGGCCAGCACCAGGAAGACGATGATCAGCGCCAGAGCGAAGGTCAGATAGATCGCCGCCGAAGTATCCTTGAACTCGCGACTCTGGCCGTCATAGCTGACGCGCGCCTCGGGTGGCAGCACCTCGGCGGCGATGCGGTCCATATAATCCAGGGCTTCGCCCAGCGTGTATCCGGGCGCCAGCGAAGCGGAGATGGTGATAGAGCGCAGGCGGTCGGTGCGGGCAAGTTCGCGCGCCGCCGCCCCTTCGGAGATGGTGACCAGGCTGGCCAGCGGCACGAGGCGGCCGCCGGTGGCCCGCACATAGATGTTGTTCAGGTCGTTCGGCGTGACGCGCTGTTCCGCCTGCGCCTGCACCATCACCTTGTATTGCTTGCCCTCGCGCTGGAACTGGGTCACTTCGCGTGCGCCCAGCATGGTTTCCAGCGTGCGGCCGATGGTTTCGATCGGCACACCGAGATCGGCGGCGCGGTTACGGTCGATGGCGACACGCAGTTCCGGCCGGGTCGGCTTGTAATTCCGGTCGACGCCCAGCAGTTTCGGGTTCTCAAGCGCACGCTCGACGATCCGGTCGGCCCAGCCGTCGAGGATCGGATAGGTCGGGCCGCCAAGCACGAACTGGACCGGCGGCTGCGACCCGCGCTGGCCCAGGCTGGGCGGATTGACCGCAATGGCGCGCACACCGGTGACCGCGAGCAGCTTGGGGAAGGCATCCTTGACGACGTCCTGCTGCTTGATCTCGCGATCCGACCAGTCCTTCAGGCGCACCACCATGAAGGCGGAATTCACCGGCGAGGGCCGGCCGCCCCAGGCAGGTGCGACAAAGGACTGCACCGTGGTCACGGTGCCATCGGCTACATAGGGTTTCAGGGTATCTTCGATCTTGATGACGTTGTTGCGGGTGTAGTCGTAGCTGGCACCTTCAGGGCCGGTGACGGGAATGAAGAAGACGCCACGGTCTTCGGTTGGCGCGAATTCGCGGGGGATCGCCAGGAACATCAGGTAGGCGACCAGCGAGACCACGCCGCCGAGCGCCAGCACGATCACCGGCGCGCCCAGCGACTTGCGCAGCAGCCAGCCATAGCCATCCGACATGCCGACGAAGAATTTCTCCGTCACATGATAGAACCAGCCCTCGTCCTTGGCCGGATGCAGCAGCTTGGAGCACATCATCGGCGTGAGCGTGAGCGCAACGAAGCCGGAGAACAGCACGGATGCCGCGACCGAAAGGCCGAATTCACGGAACAGCCGGCCGGTATTGCCTTCCATGAGGGAGATCGGCACGAACACGGCGATCAGAACGATCGTGGTGGCGATCACGGCGAAGCCGATCTGGCGGGCGCCGCGCAGGGATGCCAGCAGCGGCGGCTCGCCCAGTTCGATGCGGCGGTGGATATTTTCCAGAACGACGATGGCGTCGTCGACCACCAGGCCGATGGCGAGCACCAGGGCCAGGAGGGTGAGCACGTTCACCGAGTAGCCAAGCGCGCCGATCACGATGAAGGAGCCGATCACCGATACCGGGATCGCCACGGCCGGGATCAGTGTGGCGCGCCAGGAGCGCAGGAACAGGAAGATCACACCGATCACCAGGCCAAGCGCCACCATCAGGGCATGAAAGACCTCGTAGATCGACTGGCTGATGAACTTCGACTGATCGTAGCCGACCTCCATGGTCACGCCGGCGGGCAGGCTGGGCTGCAGGCGTTCGATCGCCGCGTTGACGCCGCGCGATATCTCCATCGCATTGGCCTTGGACTGGCGGATGATGCCAAGGCCGACGGCCGTGACGCCGTTGACGCGCTGCTCGGTTCGGTCATCCTCGGCACCGAGTTCCACCTTGGCCACTTCTTTCAGCCGCAGAAGGTATCCGTCCTGCTCGCGCAGCACGATGTTGCCGAATTGCTGAGCCGTGCGCAGGCCGGATTCGGCGCGCACGGTGAATTCCCGCATGCTGCTCTCGACGCGGCCGGACGGCAACTCAACATTCTGGCGGCGAATTGCCTCCTCGATGTCTTGCACCGTCACGTTGCGGGCGGCCATGGCCATGCGATCCAGGTGCACGCGCATGGCATAGCGGCGCGCGCCATAGATGTTCACCGAGGCGACGCCGTCGACGATCGACATCTGGTCGACCAGGTAGCGGTCGGCGTAGTCGGTCAGTTCCAGCAGGCTGAGCCGGTCGCTGAACAGGGCGATGTAGATGATCGGGCGGGCATCGGCTTCGGTCTTGGCGATGGTCGGCGGATCGGCTTCGTCGGGCAGGCGGGCCAGCACGCGGCTGACCTTGTCGCGCACGTCGTTGGCGGCCGCGTCGACATTGCGGCTCAGGTTGAACTCGATGCTGACCGAGCTGGATTCCTCGCGGCTGGTCGACGTGATCGCGCGGATACCCTCGATGCCGGCCACGGCATCCTCGATCACCTGGGTGATCTTGCTCTCGATGATCTCGGCCGAGGCGCCGCGGTAGATCGTGTTGACGCTGACCACGGGCGGGTCGATGTCGGGATATTCGCGGACCGACATGGTGCGTAGGGCGAAAAGCCCGAAGATGATCAGCACCAGCGACAGAACGGTGGCGAAGACCGGGCGCTTGATCGAGACATCGGAAAGGACCATGGCGGCGCTCCGTATCGCGTGCTTTTAACTGGCGGACTTCGTCGCCGGGCTGCCGGAAACCGGCGGGGTGGAGGGTCGCACGCGGGCACCGTCGCGCAACTGCTGCAGGCCGGTGACAGCCACCTGTTCGTCGCCATGCAGCCCATTGGTGATCTGGGCCAGGCCGGGCAGGCGCTGGCCGACAGTCACGCGGGTACGGGTGGCGCGGCCATCGCGGATCACAAAGACGAACTGCTCGCCGCCCTGGGCCAGAAGGGCTTCCTCCGGCACCATGATGGCATCCGGCACCTTGCCGATGCTCATGGCCACGGTCATGAACATGCCGGGTTTGATCACGTCTTCCGGGTTCGCGATCATGGCGCGCACGCGCACGGCGCGGGTGGTGGGGTCGACGCGGCTGTCGATGGTGGCCACTGTGCCTTCAAGCGTTTTGCCTGGCAGGGCGCTGGCCATCGCGGTCACCCTGTTGCCGATGGCCACGCCGCTGAGCACGGTTTCCGGAATCTCGAATTCCAGCTTGATCACCGTGGTGTCGTCCAGCGTGGTGATCACGTCGCCCGGGCGCACCAGCGCGCCAAGGCTGACCTTGCGCAGGCCGAGCTTGCCTGAGAAAGGCGCGCGGATCACGCTGTCGGAGAACTTGGCCTGTTCGGCACGCAGGCGGGCCTCGGCGCCCTCGTAGGCCTTTGAAAGCTCGTCAACGCGGGCCTGGGCCACGGCCTTGGTTTCGATCAGCTGTTTGGCGCGGTCATAAGCCAGTTTGGCGCCGTCCCGCGCGGCGCGCAGGGCCGAGATATTGGCCGAGCTTTCGGCGGCATCCAGCTCCACCAGGATGCTGCCGGATTTCACCTGCTGGCCTTCCTGGAAATTGATGCGCTCCACCAGGCCGGTTGCCTTGGCGGTGATTGTCACGGCCTCGTTGGCCTGGGCGGTGCCGACGGCCTCGATGGTGCGGGTGATCTCTTGTCGCTTCACCGGCGCGTAGTCGATCGGCAGCGGCGGCGGGCCGGCAGGCCGGGAGGCCGTGGGGGCGTCCGGCTTGCCGATGAAGGGCAGGTTGTCGCGATATATGAATCCCAATCCGGCGGCGACCGCGATCCCGCCTACAATAAGCACCTGGCCCCAAAGCTTCATGTTGTCACGCCACCCTGATCAAAGTCCCTCACCGAACGGCCTGACAGCCGGCGGTTTCCCTCGTCCGATCAATCCGGCCTGCGCTTCCTGCGGTCGAGGGGCATTGCCGGGATCGTCAGTAACATGATCTATTGTATACGTGCGGTCGAGCAAGGTCCTGCCAAATTTGCGATAACAGGCAGGCCGGGAGGGAGCCCATAAAATGGTCACGGGAATGGTCAGGATGGCGCGATGGTAACCGGGCTGTTTTCCCATTCCGCCTGCTTTGCCCACGACACGGGAGAGGGCCATCCGGAATGCCCGGAAAGGCTGCGGGCTGTCCTGGCCCGTCTGGAAGCCGAGGAGTTCCTGTACCTCGACCGGCGTGAGGCCCCCCGGGCCACCGCCGAGCAGATCGCCCGGGTCCATCCGGGCGATTTTGTCGACCGGGTGCTGCGGTCGATCCCGACCAACGGCCTGCGCTATGTCGATGGCGATACCGTGGTTTCCCCCGGTTCGGGCGAGGCAGCCCTGCGTGCGGCCGGGGCGGTCTGCGCCGCGGTGGACGCAGTGATGCAGGGCGATCTGCGCAATGCCTTCTGCGCGGTGCGGCCGCCGGGCCATCATGCCGAACCCGACCAGGCGATGGGTTTCTGCCTGTTCAATAACGTGGCGATCGGCGCCCAGCATGCCCGGGCGCAATGGGGCCTGCAGCGCGTGGCCGTGATCGATTTCGACGTGCATCACGGCAATGGCACCCAGGCTGCCTTCGCGGCCGATCCCGATCTTTTCTACGCCTCCACGCATCAATATCCGCTTTATCCGGGCACCGGGGCGCAGAATGAAAAAGGCGTGGCCGGCAATATCGTGAATGTGCCGTTGCGCGCCTTTGCCGGCTCGACGGATTTCCGCAGCGCCGTGGAGAAGGTGCTGCTGCCCAAACTGGAGGGGTTCGCGCCCGAACTGGTGCTGATCTCGGCCGGTTTCGATGCCCATATCAGCGATCCGCTAGCCCAGTTGCAGCTGCTGGATCAGGATTATTACTGGATCACCGAACAGCTGCTGGCCGTAGCGGCCAAAACCGCCTCGGGACGAGTGGTTTCGGCGCTGGAGGGCGGGTATGACCTGAATGCCCTGGCCAGCGCCAGCGCGGCCCATGTCCGGGCGCTGATGCTGGCCTGAACCCGGAAAGCGCCGGAAAGCCCGCTGTTTGCGGCCTTCGTCGCATTCCAGGAATGGCGCCCCGCATTGCGCGGAAGCCCCTGTTTCTATACAACTCGGCCGACTTTTTTGACGACTTTTCGCGGTCTTTCACCGCCGGAGCATGACATGGCGAGTTACCAGTACATCTACGTGATGAAGGGCCTGGGCAAGACCTATCCGGGCGGCAAGCAGGTCCTGAAGGATATCTGGCTCAGCTTCCTGCCGGGCGCCAAGATCGGCGTGCTCGGTCTGAACGGCGCCGGCAAATCGACCCTGCTGAAGATCATGGCCGGCCTGGACAAGGATTTCACTGGCGAGGCCTGGGCCGCCGACGGCGTGAAGGTGGGCTACCTGCCGCAGGAGCCGCAGCTCGATCCGGCCAAGGACGTGCTGGGCAACGTAATGGAGGGCGTGGCCGAGACCAAGGCCCTGCTCGACCGTTTCGAGGAAGTCTCGAACAAGTTCGCCGAGGTCACCGACGACGACGAGATGAATGCGCTGATCGCCGAACAGGCGGAGTTGCAGGAAAAGATCGACGCCGCCAATGCATGGGACCTGCAGCGCAACGTCGAGATCGCCATGGATGCGCTGCGCTGCCCGGCCAGCGATGCCGATGTAACCAAGCTGTCGGGCGGTGAGAAGCGCCGCGTGGCTTTGTGCCGCCTGCTGCTGTCCAAGCCCGACATGCTGCTGCTCGACGAGCCGACCAACCACCTGGATGCGGAATCGGTGGCCTGGCTGGAGCGCTTCCTGCACGAATACGAGGGCACGGTGGTGGCGATCACCCACGACCGTTATTTCCTCGATAACGTCGCCGGCTGGATCCTCGAACTGGATCGCGGTTCGGGCATTCCGTGGGAAGGCAATTATTCGTCCTGGCTGGAGCAGAAGGAAAAGCGCCTGGCCCAGGAAGGCAAGGAAGAGGATTCGCGGCGCAAGTCGCTGGCCCAGGAACTGGAATGGGTGCGCCAGAGTCCACGCGCCCGCCAGGCCAAGTCCAAGGCGCGCCTCAAGGCGTATGAGGAAATGCTGGCGCAGCAGAGCGAGAAGGTGGCCGACCAGGTGTCGATCACCATCCCGCCCGGCCCGCGCCTGGGTAACGTGGTGGTCGAGGCCGAGCATCTGAGCAAGGCTTTCGGCGACCGCCTGCTGATCGACGACCTGTCGTTCAAGCTGCCGCCCGGCGGCATCGTCGGCATCATCGGCCCGAACGGCGCCGGCAAGACCACGCTGTTCCGCATGCTCACCGGCCAGGAGCAGCCCGATGGCGGCACGCTGCGCGTCGGCGACAGTGTGAAGATGGGCTATGTCGACCAGAGCCGCGACAGCCTGAACGACAAGAAGACCGTGTGGGAGGAACTCTCCAACGGCGACGACATGATCCTGCTGGGCAAGCGCGAGGTGCCGAGCCGCGCCTATTGCTCGTGGTTCAACTTCAAGGGCGCCGACCAGCAGAAGAAGGTCGGCATGCTGTCGGGCGGCGAGCGTAACCGCCTGCATCTGGCCAAGATGCTGAAGTCAGGCGCCAACGTGCTGCTGCTCGACGAACCGACCAACGATCTGGACGTCGACACGATGCGAGCGCTGGAAGAGGCGCTGCTGAACTTCGCCGGCTGCGCCATCGTGATCAGCCACGATCGCTGGTTCCTCGACCGCATCGCCACCCACATCATGGCCTTCGAGGGTGACAGCCATGTGGAGTGGTTCGAAGGCAACTTCCAGGATTACGAGGCCGACAAGAAGCGCCGTCTGGGTGCCGATGCCGACCAGCCGCATCGCATCCGCTACAAGCCGCTGACCCGCGGCTGATCGCGGCGCGATGAACCGGCGGGAACGACGGGCGCGGAAAAAGGCCGGTGGGGCTGCCCCCGGCCGGCCAGCCGCGCCGGTTGCCCGGCCGGTTTCGGTGTCCGACATGCTGTTGGGCCTGGGCGGCGTCAAAGCCGCCCTGCCGGTGGCGCCGCCGCAGCCGGAACAGATCGATCGCGTTCATTCGGCCCTAGCGCAACTGCGCCTGAACGAGACGCTGGCAAGCAACCTCGCGCGGCTGCAGCAGGCCCTGGCGGCCAATCCCGATTCCGAACCGTTGCTGCATCAGGTGGCGCGGTTGCAGATCCGGCTCGACCGGCGCGCCGATGCGTTGCTGACCTATCGCCACCTGCTCGCGCTGCGGCCCGATCATGCCGAGGCGCGGCATATGGCCGCCATCCTGTCGGGTGAGGCACCCGACAAGGCGAATGCCGATTATATCGCTGGCCTGTTCGATGCCTTCGCCGACAGCTTCGACGAGAAGCTGGTCGGCTGGCTGGACTACAAGGCACCGCAGCAGGTGGCTGCGGTCGCGACACGGCTGCTGGTGGGCCGTATCGCGACCCGCGCCATCGACCTGGGCTGCGGCACGGGACTGCTAGGTCCGGAAGTGCAGAAGCTTGTGCGCCGGCTGGATGGCATCGACCTGTCGCCACGCATGGTCGACAAGGCGCGTCAGCGCGGCGTGTATGACGAACTGATCGTGGGCGAGATCGTCGCCGCTTTGCTCAAGCGACCGGCGGTCTACGATCTGGTGCTGGCCGCCGATGTACTGTCCTATTTCGGAGACCTGCGCTCGCTGTTCATCGCCGTGCGCGACTGCCTGCAGCCCGACGGCCTGTTCGTCGCCACCGTGGAGAAGGGTGCCGAGGCGCGTTACACGGCATCGAAGACCGGCCGCTACCAGCATGGCGAAACCTATCTGCGCAAGCGCGCCGCCGAAGCCGGCTTCGATGTGATCGCGCTGGAAGAGGTCGAACTGCGGCAGGAGGAAGGCCGGCCGGTGCCCGGTTATGTCTTCGCCCTGCGCTTGATCCCGCCGATACCGGTCGATCCGCTGACCACACTGAGCACCGATGAATTGCTGGATGGCCTCGACGCGCCGGCCGCTGCCATCCTGCAGCAGGCCGCCGAACGTATGATCGGCAACGATTTCGCCGTGGGCTGGGCTGTCGATATCGGCGGTGGCATGGGCCGGCATACTGCCGAGCTGCGCCGCCTTGCCCAGCATCTGGATATGGTTTCCGAAGATGCCGACCGCAGCCGCCGCGCCTTCGAAGCCGGCGTTTATGACGATTGCGACACCGATACGATCATCCCATTCCTGGAGGCGCGACCGGACCATTACGACCTGATGCTGGCTGTCGATCTGCTGGACCGCGAACGTGATCTGTCGGCGGTTTTCTCGGCCGTGAAGATCGCCCTCGCGCTGGCGGGCGTATTTATCGCAGTGACCAGCACCCGTGACGAGGCCGAGCTGCGCGAGATGGCCAAGGCCGAGGGTCTGGTGGTGATCGCTGTCGAGCCCGTCAGCCTGCCGGATGGCGCGCCGGCCCTGTGCCTGATCGCCGAAAGCTGATCAGGTTTTCGTGGTGCTGATCCGTGTCAGCGCCAGTCCGCCGATTACGATGGCCGCGCCGGCCAGCTGGATGGCCGAGACGTGTTCGCCCAGGAAACTGACGGCCGACAGCAACGCGAAAACCGGGATCAGGTAGGAATAGACCACTGAACGCGCCACACCCAGGCGCGCGATGCCTTCGTACCAGAACAGGTAGCCCAGCGCGCCAGCGAAGATGGCGGTGAACAGGAAGCCGGCCCAGTGCAGGGGCGTGACGACGCTCCAGTCGATATCGGCGATGCCGAACAGCATGGCCGGGCTGAGGGCGATGGCACCGAACAGCATCGACCAGGCCGAGAGATACAGCGCGCCCAGCCGGGCCAGGTAGGGCGGCGCAAAAACCGAATAGCAGGCCCAGCAGAAGGCGACGGTCAGGAACAGCAGGTCGCCCAGCAGCGAGCCGCCACCCACCGTGATCGCGGTGATGCTGTTGTTGATGACGAGGAATACGCCGCCGAACGAGATCAGGATGCCCGCCCAGGCGGGGATGGACGGGCGTTGGCCGCGCAGGGTGGAGATCAGCATGGCCCAGATCGGCGACACCGCCACCAGGATCGCGCCCTTCGAGGCGGCCGTGAGCGACAGGGCGTTGGTCCACAGCAACTGCATCAGCGTGATGCCGAGCAGGCCGAAGCCAATCAGGGGCAGCAGGTCCTGCCTGCGCGGCAGGCGCAGTCCGTCGCGCCAGGCCAGAACCAGCATCAGGGTGACGGCGGCCAGCAGATAGCGGGTGGAGGCGTAGACATTGGGCGGTATCACGCCCAGTACGTATTTCGCCGTGGGGAAGGTATTGCCCCAGATGATGACGGTGAGCAGCAGATAGGCGTCGCCGCGACCGAATTTCATGCCGCATGTCTCCGCTGCCGTTCCGTGGCGCGCAGGCCGAGCGCCAGGGCCATGCTGGCCAGGCCGGCGACTGGCAGCAGCCAGCGCCCGTTTTCCCAGCCGCCGAACCAGGTGACCAGAACGGCCAGGGCCGGCGGGCCGGCGAAAGAACCGATATTGAGCAGCTGTATCACCACGCCGTTGACCGTGGCGATCTCGCCCGGATCGCGCGCCTCGACCGGCACGCTGGCCAGCACGGCGGATGGCAGCATGCCGCCGAAACCGCTGGCCGCCATCGCGCAGGCGATCTTGCCCGCCACCGGCATGTCCGGGCCAAAGCTGAGCAGGCCGAAGATGGCCATCACCATGCCGGCACCGGCGATCAGCAGCCAGCGCGGCAGGCCGCGATGCATCAGGCCGGCCGCTGCCGTGGTGCCCACGGCATTGACTAGCACTACCGCGGCCGTTCCGAGCGCAATGCCGGTGTCGCCCAGGTGGCCGCTCTGGTGCAGATAGGTCGGCATCCAGGTGACGATGGAAAACCATTGCGTCGTGTAGCAGGCGAAGCAGCCGGCCAGCAGCCATGGGCCGGGTCGGCGCAGGGCCGCCGCGCTGAAGCGCCGCGCGCGCGGCTGGGCAATCCCATCGGTCAGGCGATACAGCACAATGGCTGCCACGAACAGCACCCCGGCCATGGCAAGCCACAGGCCACGCCAGTCGAACAGATTGCCGACCAGCAAAGCGCCCAGCATGCCCAGGGTGACGCCCAGCGGCATGTAGCTGCTCCAGAATCCCAGCGCGAGGTGGCGCTGGTCAGGCCGGGCTGCCATGGCGATCAGGCTGGGGCCGGAAACCACGGTCAGCACGAAGCCCAGGCCCTCCAGCAGGCGCGCGGCCAGCAGCGGCAGGGCAGAAAGGCTGAAAGCGCCGGCCAGGCTGCCGATCGCGCCGATCGCCAGGCCCAGCGCCAGGCTGCGCCGGCCGCCGATGCGGTCGGAGATGAAACCGGCGGCGATGCCGATGATGCCGCCCAGCAGGCTGACCGAAGAGGCCAGCAGGCCGCCAGTGACCAGATCGAGGCCGAATTCACTGCGCAGGGTGTTGAGCAACGGCGGCAGTTTGCCGACCTGCATCGAGATGATCACGCCGGCCGCCAGCACGGCGGCCACGGCCAGCCAGTGTGTCTGTGCCGGCCCGGACGGCGCGGGCTCGGCCTGTATCGGCGCGGACTGGGCCGGCATGCTGCTGGGTTGCGAAACGGTCATTATTATGTGTTGGCGCGACGGCGGACTGGGGAAACAGAGGGGATGAAACAGAAAAGGCGGCGGGTTGCCCCGCCGCCTTCCTGATAGCAGGTTTTCAGCCGTCGATCACGGCATCATGCGTTCCGCCTTGGGCGGCAGGAAGCCGTCCTCGAACAGTTCCTTGGCGGCCGGAGCGCGCGGCAGGCCGACGGCGGACGCCACGGCATCCGAGGAACGCTGCAGGCGGGCCATGTCGACGCCGCCGAAGCCGTTCTCCTTGACCCACTTGGTCAGCACGTTGCGCTCCAGCGACAGCTTGAGGCGCTTCATTTCCAGCGCCTCGTCAGTCAGGCCGTCGCGGGTCTTGGTGGCTTTCACGCCCAGTTCGGGATTGGCGGCGATTTCCTTCCAGGCCTTGATGGTGGCCTTCACCACACCCTTGATGGCCGCCGGGTTCTCCTTGATGAATTTCGGCGAGGCGATGATGGCGTTGCCGTAGAAGTCCATGCCGTAATCGGCATAGGGGAAGGCCATGACTTCATCGGCCTTCACGCCGATCTTCTCCAGGTCGAGGATCGAAGAGAAGTAGTGGCCGCTGATGAAATCCACGCTGCCGTTCTTCAGGCTCGGCTCGCGCAGCGGCGGCTGCAGGTTGATGTGGGTGACCTTGGTCCGGTCGATCCCGACCTTGGCGGCGAAGGCGGGGAACAGCTTGAACGAGGCGTCGAAGACCGGCGCGCCCAGCTTCTTGCCTTCCAGGTCCTTCGGGGTCTTGATGCCCGAGGATTTCAGGGCATAGACGCCGAACGGCGCGGCATCGTAACCCATCATCACAGCCTTCACCTGGCTGTCGGGGTTCTTCACATTATATTCGATCAGGGCGTTGATGTCGGCATAGCCCATCTCGTAGGCGCCGGTGGCCACGCGCTGCAGCGCGCCGGCCGAGCCCTGGCCGGCATCGATGGTGATGTCGAGGCCCTCGGCCTTGTAATAGCCCTTCTGCTCGGCCAGCAGGAAAGCGGAGGTCGGCCCCTGGAAGGCCCAGTCGAGGGTGAATTTCAGCTTGGTCTGGGCTGCGGCTTGGCCGGTGGCGCCCAGGCCGAGGGCCAGCGTCAGGCCGGCGGCGGCAAAGGTAAGCGGACGAACGAAAGTCATGGTGACGGTCTCCCCGTAAATGATTCCTGGCCGATTATGCGAGTCGGGTCTTCGGCTTAGGCCCGGCAGTCTATGCCGGGCGGAAACCGCCCGCCAAGGGCGAAATCGGACACAGGTCCGGGGCAAACTGTATGCAATTCTGGGACCAATTCCGCGGTTCTGCGCAGGACGGGAACCGGTGGTGGAATCGGTTGTCGATCCGCGATGTTCGGGCATGGCTGCCCGTGGATCGGCCTGATTGCCCGCTTTTCCGGCAGGTCCACGGGGAAAACGCCGTGATGCCCGGTTGCGCTGCCCTGACGGCAGACGTATGGTTCGCCCGCATTTTTTCCTTATCCTCCGCGCTAGGAGTCGCAGATCCCATGCCGTTCCTGTCCGATGCTCTCGGTCGCATCAAGCCATCCGCCACCATCGCCGCCACCCAGAAGGCCCGTGCACTGAAGGCGGCCGGCCGCGACGTGATCGGCCTGGGCGCGGGCGAGCCCGATTTCGAGACACCGGCCAATATCCGCGAAGCTGCCAAGGCGGCCATCGACCGTGGCGAGACCCGATATACCGATGTGGACGGCACACCGGCCCTGAAGCAGGCGATTGTCGAGAAGTTCAAGCGCGAGAACGGCCTGACCTACAAGCCGGAGCAGATTTCGGTCGGCACAGGCGGCAAGCAGGTGCTGTTCAACGCCCTGCTGGCCACCGTGAATCCGGGCGACGAGGTGATCATCCCGGCGCCCTACTGGGTCAGCTATCCCGATATCGTGAATTTTGCTGGCGGCAAGCCGGTTTTCGTCATCGGCAAGGCTGAGGATGGCTTCAAGCTGCGCCCCGAGGCGCTGGAGGCGGCGATCACCCCGAAGACCAAGTGGGTGGTCATGAACTCGCCGTCGAATCCGTCGGGCGCGGCCTATACCCGCGACGAATTGAAGGCGCTGACCGATGTGCTGCTGCGCCATCCGCATGTCTGGATCCTGACCGACGACATGTATGAACACCTGACCTACGACAACTTTGTATTCACCACGCCGGCGCAGGTCGAACCCACCCTGTACGAGCGCACGCTGACCATGAACGGCGTGTCGAAGGCCTATTGCATGACCGGCTGGCGCATTGGCTATGCCGGCGGCCCGGTGCAACTGATCAAGGCGATGGGCAATCTGCAGTCGCAGTCGACCTCGAACCCGTCTTCGATCAGCCAGGCAGCCGCTGTCGAGGCGCTGAACGGTCCGCAGGACTTCATCCCGAAGAACAACGCGGTGTTCAAGCAGCGCCGCGATCTGGTGGTGTCCATGCTGAACCAGGCCAAGGGCATCCACTGCCCGAAGCCCGAGGGCGCCTTCTATGTCTATCCGAGCTGCGCCGGCACTATCGGCAAGACCTCGAAGGGCGGCGTGAAGATCGGCAACGACCAGGATTTCTGCAATGCATTGCTGGAAGAAAAGGGCGTGGCCGTGGTGTTCGGCGAGGCCTTCGGCCTCAGCCCGCATTTCCGCATCTCTTACGCTACGTCAACCGAAGCGCTGAAGGATGCCTGCTCGCGCATCCAGGAATTCTGCGCCGAACTTTCCTAACGGTAACTGGTGACGGCCATCACGCCGGAGAGGGAGGCTGTCTTGGCGCGGAAATCCGCGAATGCTAAGCAGCCTCTGTCGCGGCCGCCCGGCCGGGCAGGGTAACGATGCCGACAACGGTTAAGAAACGCTCCGTTGTGGTGGGTGGCCACCGGACCAGCATTTCCCTGGAACAGGCGTTCTGGGGCGCGCTGCAAACGCTGGCCATCCAGGAAAACAAGACCATCAACCAGATGGTCAGCGACATCGACGCTGCACGCATGGGCAACCTGTCGAGCGCCATCCGGGTCTGGGTCCTGGAACAGGCGCGGCAGGGCAGGCTGCAACCGGAGGAACCCGCCAGCAGAGCGGCGAATCCGGCAGGGAAGCAAGATGAGTAGCGTGCGGCACGTCGGGGGACGTCAGGTACATTAACAGCAACGCTCCCACGCGGCCGTCCGACAGGAGAGACGGCGATGTTTGCGATGCGTGAGACGTTCAGCAGGGCGGCCCTGGCGGCAGCCCTTGCGGTGATTGTAGCGGCCTGCGATCGCCCGGCTCCGCCACCGGAGCCGATCCGCCCCGTCCGTGTTTCCACCGTGATGCCCCAGGCTTTCGAAAGCCGTTCCAGCTATACCGGCGAAGTCCGCGCCCGCTACGAGACCAATCTGGCCTTCCGCATCGGCGGCAAGCTGGTCGCCCGTTATGTCGAGATCGGCTCCGAGGTGAAAAAGGGCGCACTGCTCGCCCGCCTCGATCCCGAGGATACCCGGCTGCAGATTCAGAATGCCCGCGCGCAGCTCAATGCCGCGCAGGCTAATTTCAACCAGGCGCAGACCGAGTTGAACCGCTATCGCAAGCTGTTTGACAGCAAAGTGGTCAGCCAGGCCGAGCTGGATCGCCGCCAGAATACCTACAACACCGCCGAGGCCCAGTTGGAGAGCGTGCGCTCGCAGCTGCGCGTGGCGCAGAACCAGTTGGACTACACCGAACTGCATGCCGATGCCGATGGCGTGATCACGGCGATCAGCGCCGAAGCTGGGCAGGTGGTGGCATCAGGCCAAACGGTGATGAAGCTGGCGCGGCCGGAGGAAAAGGAAGTCGTGTTCAACGTGGCGGAGAACCGCCTCGATGAACTGCGCAATGCCACCGCCATTTCCATCAGCTTGTGGGCGCAGCCAGACGCGGAATATGCCGGCGTGGTACGCGAGATTGCCCCAGGCGCCGATCCCGCGACCCGCACTTATGCCGTGAAAGTGACGGTGCAGAACGCCCCCGCAGCGATGCGGCTGGGTATGACGGCCAGCGTCACCATCCTGCGCAGCAGCGGCACCAACGTGGTCGCCCTGCCGCTGGCGGCGCTGTACCAGAAAGACAACAAGCCGGCCGTCTGGGTGTTCAGCGGTACCGAGGCGGAGGGCAAGGTTGAATTGCGGCCGGTGCAGGTCGCCGCCTATGTCGAGAGGGCGGTGCTGATTGCCGATGGTCTGAAGCAGGGCGAAAAGGTGGTTACGGCCGGGGTGCACAAGCTGATCCCGGGCCAGACCGTGCGCCTGCTGCCGGAAGTCGCCGGGGTGAAGCCGTGAGCAATCCGTTTCCCGCCGGCGACGGTGCCGACCGGTTCAACCTTTCCGCCTGGGCACTGCGCCACCCCTCCCTGATCGGGTTCCTGATCGTGCTGCTGCTGGCGGCCGGTGCGTTGTCCTATGTGCAGCTCGGCCGTGCGGAAGATCCCGATTTTACCTTCAAGGTCATGATCGTGCGGACCAACTGGCCGGGCGCCACCGCGCGTGAGGTGGAACAGCAGGTCACCGACAAGATCGAGAAGAAGCTGCAGGAAACGCCATACCTCGATAACGTGCGCAGCTATTCCAAGCCGGCGGAATCCACCGTCTACGTGATGCTGCGCGACGACACGCCGCCCAGGCTGGTTTCCGACATCTGGTATCAGGTGCGCAAGAAGGTGGGAGATGTGCGCCATACCCTGCCGCAGGGCGTGCAGGGACCGTTCTTCAACGACGAGTTCGGCGACACCTTCGGCACCATCTATGCCTTCACCGCCGACGGCTTCACCCATCGCGAACTGAAGGATTACGTGGAGGATGTGCGCGAGGAACTGCTGCGCATCAGGGATGTGGGCAAGGCCGATCTGCTTGGCGTGCAGCCGGAGCGGATCTACATCGAATTCTCGAACAAAAAGCTGGCCAATCTGGGCATCAATCCGCAGCAGATCATCTCGGTGATCCAGCAGCAGAACGACCAGACCGCATCGGGTGTGGTCCAGACCTCGTCCGACCGCATCGCCACCCGGGTGAGCGGCGATATCGAAACCGCCCGTGCCCTGCAGGAATTGTCGATCGAGGCCAACGGCCGGCTGATCCGGCTGGGCGATATTGCCGATATCCGGCGCGATTATGCCGATCCGCCCAGCCCGCGCCTGCGCTTCAACGGCGAGGATTCCATCGGCCTGGCCATATCGATGGCCAAGGGCGGCAACATGATCGAACTGGGCGAGGCATTGGAGGCCACGATGGCGCGCCTGAAAGCCGACATGCCGATCGGTATCGAGGTGAAGAAGGTGGCCGATCAGCCGACCGTGGTGCAGCGTTCGATCTCGGAATTCATGAAGGTCCTGCTCGAAGCGGTGGTCATCGTTCTGGCGGTCAGTTTCCTCAGCCTTGGTCTGCGCAGCGGCGTGGTGGTGATGCTGTGCATCCCGCTGGTGCTGGCGATCACCTTTGTCTGCATGCAGATATTCGGTATTGACTTCCACCGCATTTCGCTGGGCGCCCTGATCATCTCGCTCGGCCTGCTGGTCGACGACGCGATCATCGCTGTCGAAATGATGCAGGTGAAGATGGAACAGGGTTTCGACCGGTTTCGTGCTGCCAGCTTCGCCTATACTTCCACGGCTTTTCCGATGCTGACTGGCACGCTGATCACGGCGGCCGGTTTTGTACCCGTCGGCTTCGCCAAGTCATCGGCCGGCGAATACACCTTCTCGATCTTTGCTGTCGTCACCATTTCCCTGCTGGTTTCCTGGGTGGTGGCAGTGATCTTCACGCCGTTCATCGGCTACAAGCTGCTTCCGACGCCGAAAAAAGGCCATGAGCATGGCGATGAGGTTTATCGGCGCGGCTTCTACCGCTATGTCAGGCCGGTGGTAGAATGGTGTGTACGCCGGCGCTGGATCGTGATCGGCTCGACCATCGGCATTTTCATTCTCAGCGTGCTCGGTTTCGGCCTCGTGCAGCAGCAGTTCTTCCCGTCCTCCAACCGGCCGGAACTGATGGTCGATCTGCGCCTGCCGCAGGGCGCGTCGATTCAGGCCACCGAAGCCGAGGCGCTCAAGCTTGAGGCGATGCTGCGCGACGATCCCGACGTGGTGAGTTATGCCACCTATGTCGGCAGCGGTTCGCCGCGCTTTTATCTGCCGCTGGATATCCAGTTGCCCAACGACAATTTCGCCCAGGTCGTGGTGCTGACCGGCGGCGACCCCGAGCGCGAACGGGTGCGTGATCGCCTGATCAAGGCCTTCCAGGAGGATTTCGTGCTGCTGCGCGGCCGCGTCAACCGGCTGGAGAACGGCCCGCCGGTCGGCTTCCCCGTGCAGTTCCGCGTCAGCGGGCCGGATCCCCTGCAGGTGCGGCGCATCGCCTTCCAGGTCGCCGACGTGATGCGGATAAATCCCAATACCCGCGATGTGAACCTGGACTGGGACGAACTGAGCAAGGTCGTGAAGATGGATGTCGACCAGGCCAAGGCCCGTCTGCTCGGCATTTCCTCGCAGGATCTCGCCTTCACGCTTAATTCGATCGTATCGGGCATCACGGTCACGCAATACCGTGAGGGCCGCGAGTTGATCGATGTGGTGGCGCGTGCGGAAGCGGATGAACGCCTCAGCCTCAACGGCCTGAAGGACATCAACGTGGCGGGCGCCGACAGCAGCCGCCCAGTTCCGCTCGGCCAAGTCGCCGAGGTGAGCTACGGTCTCGAGGAAGGCATCATCTGGCGGCGCGACCGCCAGCCGGTGATCACCGTGCGGGCCGACATCGTCGACGGCATCCAGGCGCCGGTTGTCTCGATGCAGATTGAGCCGAAGCTGGACGCTCTGCGCAAGCAGCTGCCGCCGAACTACCGCATCGTGATGGGCGGGGCTATTGAGGAAAGCGCCAAGGCCAATGCCTCGATCGGTGCCGTGGTGCCGGTGATGATCGGCATCATGGTGACCCTGCTGATGATCCAACTGCAATCCGTATCGCGCATGCTGCTGGTGCTGCTGACCGCGCCGCTCGGCCTGATCGGCGTGACGCTGGGTCTGCTGCTGTTCAACGTGCCGTTCGGCTTCGTCGCCATGCTGGGCGCCATCGCGCTGGCCGGCATGATCATGCGCAACTCGGTGATCCTGGTGGATCAGATCGAACAGGATATCGGCCGCGGCGAGCAGGCCTGGGATGCCATCGTGAATGCCACGCTGCGGCGGTTCCGCCCGATCATCCTCACCGCGCTGGCGGCGATCCTGGGCATGATCCCGCTTTCGACCAGCAATTTCTGGGGGCCGATGGCGTTCACCATCATCGGCGGCCTGCTGGTGGCGACGCTGCTGACCGTACTGTTCCTGCCGGCGCTTTACGCTGCCTGGTTCCGGGTCAAGCGCGCGGCCTGATCATCAGGCCGCGTCGTTCAGGTGGCAAGCCGACAGGCGGCCCGGCGCGATTTCCCGCAGTGCCGGCGCTTCCGCCTTGCAACGCGCCATGGCGTGCGGGCAGCGCGGGTGGAAGTGGCAGCCCGGCGGCGGATTCAGCGGCGAGGGGATTTCGCCCTTGATCGGCAAATAATCCCGCCGCGTGGCAACCAGCTTCGGCGCTTCGGCCAGCAGGGCCTGGGTATAAGGATGGTTAGGCGCGGCGAATAGCTGTTCGGTCGGCGCGCTTTCCACCACCCGGCCCAGATACATGATCACCACGCGGTCGGAGATATGTTCGACGACCGAAAGATTGTGGCTGATGAACAGGTAGGTCAGGCCCAGCTGCTCGCGCAGGTCCATGAACAGGTTCAGCACCTGGGCCTGGATCGAGACGTCGAGTGCCGCGACGGCTTCGTCGCAGACGATGAAGCGCGGCTTCACGGCAAGAGCCCGGGCGATGCCGATGCGCTGGCGCTGGCCGCCGGAGAACTGGTGCGGATAACGGCGGCGATAGCGCGGATCGAGACCGACCTGGGCCATGATCTTTTCGACATAGGCGCCCATCTCGCTACGCGGGATCAGGCCATGGGCCACCGGCGCCTCGCCGATGATGTCTTCCACCCGCATGCGCGGGTTGAGCGAGGCATAGGGATCCTGAAAGATCATCTGCACGGCCAGCTTGTAGTCGCGCCGCTCGGTCGGGTTCATTTCGGCCAGCGTCTTGCCGCGGAAGCTGATGCTGCCGCCGCTGGCATCCATGATGCCGGCGACGATGCGGCCGAGCGTGGACTTGCCGCAGCCCGATTCACCCACCAGGCCAACCACTTCGCCTTCCTGGATGGCCAGGTCGACATGGTTCACCGCGTGGACGGCGCGTTCCGTCAGACCGGCACCGAACAGGTTGGCGATCTTCGAGGCGATATCCAGGCGCCAGACGAAGCGCTTGGAAATATCCTTCAGTTCAAGAAAAGCGGTCATGACCGGGCCTCGGCGAGAGTCAGCGGCTCGGCGCCGAACGGGTGATGGCAGCGCACGCCATGGCCGGGCTGCAGTTCGACCAGGTCTGGCATCGTGTCGCAGATGGCATCGGCGCGGGCGCAGCGGTTCTTGAAGCGGCAGCCCGGCGGCAGGTTGACCAGGGCCGGCGTCATGCCGGGAATCTGGAACAGCCGTTTGCCGCGCGGCATGGCGCCGGGCACCGAACCGATCAGGCCGCGGGTATAGGGATGCTGCGGCCGTTCGATTACGGTGGCGATCGGGCCAGTCTCCACGATGCGGCCGGCATACATCACCATGATGCGGTCGGCCAGGCCGGCCACGACGGACAGGTCGTGGGTGATCCAGACCAGCGACGTGCCGGTATCGCGGCACAGCTTGCGCATCTCGTACAGGATCTGGCCCTGGATGGTCACATCCAGCGCCGTCGTGGGTTCGTCGGCGATGATCAGGTCGGGCTTGTGCAGCAGCGCGGTGGCGATGGCGATGCGCTGGCGCATGCCGCCCGAGAACTGGTGCGGATAGGATTTCAGGCGGTCTTCCGGCGCGGCGATGCCGACGGCCTTCAGCGTCTCGACACAGCGCGCGCGGGCGGCGGCCTCGCTGACCTTTTCATGGGCCTGCACGGTCTCGATCATCTGGGTGTCGATGCGCAGAACCGGGTTCAGCGTCATCATCGGATCCTGGAAGATCATCGCGATGCGGGCGCCGCGCAGCTGGCGCAGGCGTTCCGGGCTGGCCGTGGTCAGTTCCTCGCCCTTGAACTTGATGCTGCCGGCGGCGATGCGGCCCGGGGGGTCGATCAGGCCCAGGATGGAAAAGCCGGTGATCGACTTGCCCGAACCGGACTCGCCAACCAGCCCGAGGATTTCGCCGGGCTCGATGGCGAAGCTGACGCCATCGACGGCGCGTACGATGCCGTCGCGGCTGGGGAAATGGGTTTCGAGATTCTCGACCTGGAGCGTCGCGACCATGGGACTCTTAGCGCTTGAGACGGGGGTTGAGCACGTCGCGCAACTGGTCGCCAACCAGGTTGATCGCGATGATGACGAGGGTGAGCAGGATGCCGGGGAATAACGAGATCCAGTACACGCCGCTGAGCAGGTAGTCGAAGCCGTTCGCAATCAGCATGCCGAGCGACGGCTCGGTGACCGGCACGCCGAGGCCGAGGAAGCTGAGCGTCGCCTCCAGGGTGATGGCGCGGGCAATGTTGATGGTGGCGATCACGATCAGCGGCGGCATGCAGTTGGGCAGCAGATGGCGCAGCAGCATGCGGGTGCGGCTCAGGCCCAGGCAGCGCGCGGCCTCGACATATTCCTTGTTGCGCTCCACCAGCGCCGCGCCATGGGCGGAACGGGCGAAATAGGCCCATTGCACGGCAATCAGCGCGATGATCACCTTGTCCATGCCGTTGCCCAGCATGGCCAGCAGGATCAGCGCGACCAGGATGGCGGGGAAGGACAACTGGATGTCGACGATGCGCATGATGATCGCGTCGACCTTGCCGCCGAAATAGGCGGCCGCCATGCCGGCCACGGCACCGATCGCCAGCGAGGCGACCACCGAGACGACGCCGACCACCAGGCTGATGCGCAGGCCGTAGAGCATGGCGCTCAGCATGTCGCGGCCCTGGCCGTCGCTGCCGAGCAGGAAGGTCAGGCCCATGCCGGAGACCTCGCCGGGCGGCAGGCGGGCATCGAGAATGTCGAGACCGGCCAGATCGTAGGGATCCTGTGGCGACAGCCAGGGCGCCAGCACGGCGGCCAGCAGCAGCGCCACCAGCGTGACGAAGCCGAGCAGGGCCAGTTTGCTCTCGGCGAATTCGGCGGCGATCCGCTTCCAGGGCGATTCCGTCTTGGCCAGCTCGGCGACGGGCAGGGTTGCGTCGGTCATGCTGCGCGCCCCCGGTTACTTCGCGTCGCCGAGCCGCACACGCGGATCGAGCACGGAATAAAGGATATCGACGATCAGGCTGATCAGCACCAGCAGCAGGACGACGACGATCAGGTAGGCCACCACCACCGGGCGGTCGAGATGCACGATGGAGTCGATCAGCAGCTTGCCCATGCCGGGCCAGGAGAAGATCGTTTCGGTGATCACGGCGAAGGCAATCAGGGTGCCCAGTTCCAGGCCGGTGACGGTGGTGATCGGCACCATGATGTTCTTCAGGATATGCACGCCGATCACGCGCTTTTCGTTCAGGCCCTTGGCACGGGCGAATTTCACGAAATCCATCAGCATCACTTCGCGCGCGGTGGCGCGGGCCAGGCGCACGATCAACGCGCATTTCGACAGGCCGAGCGTAAGCGCGGGCAACGCCAGGTATTTCCAGCCTTCCAGCGTGAGGAAGCTGAGATGGATGCCGAAGATTTCCACGGTGGGGCCGCGGCCGGAAGCCGGCAGCCAGCCGAGTTGTACGGCGAAGACCATGATCAGCATCAGGCCGACCCAGAAATTCGGCAGGCTGAAGCCCAGCACCGAACCGGCCATGATTGCCCGTGCGGCCACGGTTTCGTGACGCAGTCCGGCATAGAGGCCCAGCGGCACGCCGATCACGACCGACATGAAGGTGGCGATGATGGCAAGTTCCAGCGTGGCCGGCATGCGTTCCAGGATCAGGCCGATGGCGGGCTGGCCGAAGACGAAGGACTTGCCGAAATCGCCCTGCATGGCCGAGGAGACGAAAGCGAGATACTGCTCCCACATCGGACGGTCGAGGCCGAGCGAACGGGCGATCGCCTCGCGATCCAACTCGGTCGCCTCGGGGCTGACCAGGATCGCCAGCGGGTCGCCGATCATGTAGATGCCGACGAAGACCAGCACCGACATGACGGCCACCACGAGGGCGGCCTGCATCAGTCGTCGGATGATGAATACGAGCATGAGTTAGAAACGCCCCGACACTGGTTACGCCGGCGCCAATTCATGGTCGTTGATCCGGCTTGTTCCGATCAGCCTATAGCGGAAACCAGTAGCAGTGCCTAGACCTTCTTGCGCTGCGAAGCCGCAAAGATGCTGGTTTGCCTGACGATTGGGCGTGTTGCCGCAATGCGAGAGAATGACCTGATAACACGGCGACATGGCTTTAACGTGCCGCGCCATTCCGGCGGCACGCAGCGCGATTGTCCATCGGGCTGCGCGGTTGTAATCGGCGGCGGATATGCCGCATTAGGCCCGCAAACAAGAACGCCGCCGGTGGTGAAACCGGCGGCGTGCATGGGATATGCGGAAAAAGAGATTACTCGTCGCTGGACGGCTGCATATCGGGCGTGGTTTCCGCCGGCGGTTCCGGCTGGGTTTCCGTGGCCGGTGATGCTTCGGCGCGCGCGGCCTTGCGGGCTTCGCGAGCCTCGCGCTTTTCCTTGTTCTCGCGGCGCTTGGCGGCCAGGATCAGCACGCGGTCGAGTTCGGTCTGGCTGCAGATGCCCAGCGAAACCGGATCGCGCGGCTTGATGTTGACGTGGTTCCAGTGCGTGCGGTTGCGCACGGAGTCGATGGTGGCCTTGGTGGTGCCGAGCAGCTTCTGCACCTGCGCATCCGGCACTTCCGGATGATACTTCAGCAGCCAGGCGATGGCGTCGGGGCGATCCTGGCGCTTGGACAGCGGGGTGTATTTCGCGCCCTTGGTCTTCTGACGCTGCACCGGCACGGTTGGTTCGAGCAGCTTGAGGTCGGCGGCGGGATCTTTCTCGCAACGCTCGATTTCGCCTGGTGCGATCTGACCATTGGCCACCGGATCGAGGCCGACGATGCCGACGGCCACTTCGCCATCGGCGATGCCCTTGACCTCAAGCACATGCAGACCGCAGAACCGGGCGATCTGGTCGAAGGTCAGTTTGGTATTGTCGATCAGCCACACGGCGGTGGCTTTCGGCATCAACGGCAATGCCATGGGCAATATCCTCTTATTGCGGCCGGCCGGCTTCAGGGGCCGCCCGCGGGGCTCAGATAAAATCGCGCGACAATATAGTGGATCGCCCCCCGGGCGCAACCACCCCGGCTTTGAACCGTTATTTGTTTTTCTTCAAACGGTTAGCAGTACCTTGCCGACATGGTCGGCATGGTCGATCCGGGCATGGGCGGCAGCGGCCTGTTCCAGCGGAAAACGGGAGTCTATCACGGCTTTCAGCTCGCCTTTGGCGAAGGCCGGCCAGACCGTCTCCTCCAGTGCCCGGGCAATGGCCGCCTTGAAGGCCACGGGGCGGGGCCGCAGGGTTGAACCGGTCACGGTCAGCCGCTTGCGCATCACCACGCTCAGGTCGCCCTCGCCCTTCGGGCCGCCCTGCACCGCGATGATCACCAGCCGGCCGTCCTCGGCCAGGCTTTTGACATTGGGTGTGAAATACCTGCCGCCCACCATGTCGAGGATCACGTCGACGCCCTTGCCGCCGGTCAGCTCCTGGATGCGGGCGGCGAAATCCTCTGTCTTGTAGTTGATCGCCTTGGTGGCGCCGATGCTTTCGCAGAACTTGCATTTCTCGTCGGTGCCGGCGGTGGCGTAGATTTTCGTCGCACCCAGCAGCCTGGCCAGCTGGATGGCGGCGACGCCGATGCCCGAGGCGCCGCCATGGATCAGGATGCTCTCGCCCGGTTTCAGCGCGCCGCGGTCGGCGATGTTGGTCCACACGGTGAACCAGTTTTCCGGCAGGGCGGCGGCTTCGGCCATGTCGAGGCCCTGTGGCACCGGCAGGCATTGCTCGGCCGGCGCCACGCAATAGGTGGCATAGCCACCGCCGGCCACCAGGGCGCAAACTTTGTCGCCGATTTTCCAGCGCCCGACGTTTTTGCCCAGTGCCGCGATTTCGCCGGCCACTTCCAAGCCGGGATAATCCGGCGCGCCGGGCGGCGGCGGATACATGCCGGACCGTTGCAGCACATCGGGCCGGTTCACGCCGGCCGCATGCACCCTGATCAGCACCTCGCCCTCGGCCGGCTGTGGCAGCGGCCGTTCGGCCGGTTTCAGCACCTCGGGCCCGCCAGGCTGGCTGATCTCGATCACGGTCATGGTCTGCGGCAACATCGGAATCTCCCGGAGCTGGATGACCTTGCTGGTCTAGCCGTCCGCTGCCGCATCGGCAAGCACAGGCAAAAGCAAATTGTTCGCCCGGCAGCCTGAGGCTAGGATGACGCCAAAGCGAGACGGGAGGGCGGCATGGATTGGGACGAGGCAGAATCACGTAAGCCGCAACCGGTGAAATTCGACGTGATGTCGATCGAGGATCTTGAAGCGAGGATTGAGCTGCTGGAGAGCGAAATCGTCACGATCCGCAGTGTGATCAGACAGAAGCAGGCGGCACGCGGCGCCGCCGATACCTTCTTCAAGAAATAATCATTCTCTAGAAGATAATCATCGTGCCGGCTCCGGTGCCCGGATATGCGCCGGCACCAAGTCATTCGTCGTCGCTGCAGTCCGTTGCAAGGCAACGCGGCAAACCGTGACACCGGGCTCCGCCTGGCTTTGCAGCACCACGAACTGCCCACCGGCGGCGCGGGCCACCGCACGATCGTATTCCATCATCCGCCAGCAGGCCGTCGTGGCGCCGCTGCCGCGCAGCGGGCAGCGCGTTTCGATGCGGGCATAGACGGTATCCCCGGCGATTCTCTCGACTGGGATCTGCCTGGCCGAGGGGAAGCTGCTCTGCCAGGCGCGGCCCAGCGCCTGCAGGTCGGCGGCGGGGCCGATCCGTTTGCGCCGGATGGCCAGGCTAGCCAGGGCTCGCGACCAGGCAAAGCTCAGGGGTTGCAGACCCGGCCGCCGCGCCAAAAAGGCCGAGACGGCGAGCATGGCGCCCATGAATTGGCGGGTGACGGTCTTCTGGATCGGCGACATGCGAAAGACATATGACAAAAAATGTCACATGTCAAATCATTAACGGCTGCGAATGGCCCGCATCAGGTTATCTATGGCGGCACTCGCCCGGTCCCGCCACGCCGTCTTGTCCAGGTCGGCGGCCAGACGCAGGTCATGAAACCGGGCCATCAGGTCGTCGATGGTCTGGGCCATGGCATCGGCAGGGTCGGCCCGGAATACCCCCGCCGCGCTGCCCTCGGCCAGCAGGCCGGCCAGGTGCCGGCGCACATGGGAGCGATGCTGCAGCAGGATCGCCTTAAGATTTTCAATAACTTCGTCAAGCACTTCGACCAGGCAGGCATCGGCCAGGTAACGCCGCGTGGCTTCGGCATCGGCCAGCAGAAAAGCCTGCAGGCGGGTAGCCGGACTGCGGCCGTGGTCGCGGGCGATCTCGGCCAGCCGGGTCTCGTCCTCGGCTAGCCAGCGCGTCGCCAGGGCGGCCACGATGGCGCGTTTGTTGGGGTAGTAGCGGTAGACCGCGGTGCGGGCGAGCCCGGCTTCGGCGGCGATATCCTCGATCCGGGTTCTCTTGCCGCCCATGCGCCGGAAGCAGACCAGGGCGGCATCCAGCAGGCGATCCTGCACGGTGCCGGTTTCGGCGGAATCCGGCCCGGCCGCGGCAGTTTGTGACACAGACCCTGATTTTGTCATCAGCGCGACCATACAGGATCGGGCCGGTTTCACGAAATCTTAAGTGAGACCGGGCATGCTGGTCCCGCGATTACAGTTGGTCACGGTCATAGTTTCCTCCCTGTTGGTTTTGACCTCGGCCGCCGGCCTGTCCGGCGGCCGTTTTTTGCGTGCCTGAAACAGATTGTTACATCTGCTTGACTTGAGTTCGGGCGGCATGGATTAATCGCCGCAGTTTCGAGGTTTGAGGCAGAAATTTTGGGTCGTCTCCTCCGCAAGGAAGAGGCGGCCCACTTTTTATGGCCGCCGCGGTTGCCTATGCTGGCCGCGATAACGGTCAGGGAGTGAACCAATGCTGGGGCCGAAATTCTTCCGGTTCGACACGCTCAGTCTGCATGCCGGCCAGCAGCCCGATCCAGCCACCGGCGCCCGCGCCGTGCCGATCTACCAGACCACCTCCTACGTTTTCCGCGATACCGATCATGCGGCGGCGTTGTTCAACCTGGAACGCGGCGGCCATATCTATTCGCGCATTTCCAATCCCACGGTGGCGGTACTGGAAGAGCGGCTGGCGGCACTTGAAGGCGGCGTCGGCGCGGTCTGCACCGCAAGTGGCCAGGCGGCCCTGCATCTGGCCATCGTCACCCTGATGGGGCAGGGCGGCCATATCGTCGCCTCGCGCAACATCTATGGCGGCAGCTACAACATCCTGGTCCATACCCTGCCGCGTTTCGGCATCACCACCACCTTCGTCGATCCGCGCGACCTGAAGGCCTGGCAGGCCGCGATCAGGCCGGAAACCCGGCTGGTCTTCGGCGAGATCCTCGGCAATCCGGGCCTGGAGGTGCTGGATGTACCGGCCGTGGCGAAGATCGCCCATGATGCCGGTCTGCCGCTGATGCTGGATTGCACTTTCGCCACGCCGTACCTGTTCCGCGGCTTCGAGCATGGTGCCGATCTGGTGATGCATTCGGCCACGAAATTCCTCGGCGGCCATGGCGTGGCCATCGGCGGCGCACTGATCGATTCCGGCCGCTTCGACTGGGAAGCCTCGGGCAAGTTCCCGACGCTCACCGAACCCTATGCCGGCTATCACGGCCTCGATTTCGCCGAGGAATTCGGCCCTGCCGCTTTCATCATGCGGGCGCGTGCCGAGGGCCTGCGCGATTTCGGTGCCTGCCTGTCGCCCACCAATGCCTTCCACCTGCTGCAGGGCGTGGAGACGCTGCATCTGCGCATGGCGCGCCACGTGGAAAACGCCCGCAAGGTAGCCGCGTTCCTGAAATCCCATCCGGCCGTGGAATGGGTCTCGTATCCCGATCTGCCCGAGCACCCGGACCACGAGCTGGCCAAGCGCCTGCTGCCCAAGGGCGCCGGCGCGATCTTCAGCTTCGGCGTGAAAGGCGGCCGCGAGGCCGGGCGCGCGCTGATCGAGACGCTGCAGATATTCTCGCATCTGGCCAATGTGGGCGATGCCAAGTCGCTGGTGATCCATCCGGCCAGCACCACGCACCAGCAGATGTCCGCTGCCGAACTGAAGGCTGCGGGCATCGGCGAGGAGCTGGTGCGCCTGTCCATCGGCCTGGAAGACCCGCAGGATCTGCTCGACGATCTGAACCAGGCCCTGCGTGCCGCGCAGAAAGCGGCCAAACCCGCTGCAGCGGAATAAGAAACAGGGGAAGCGTCACGATGTGGCTCGATGTAGCGGGCAAACGCATTTTTGCCGCCACCGGCGGCAAGCCATTCGATCCGGCCAAGCCAGCCGTGGTGTTCATCCATGGCAATGCCTGCGACCATACGGTCTGGGCGTTGCAGACGCGCTGGTTCGCCTATCACGGCTTCTCGGTGCTGGCGCTCGACCTGCCGGGCAATGGCCGCTCGGAAGGGCCGATGCTCGACAGCGTCGAGGCTTTTGCCGACTGGATGCCGAAACTGCTGGATGCCGCTGGAGTCAAGCAGGCGGCGCTGGTCGGCCATTCG
This sequence comes from Ferrovibrio sp., assembly GCF_046297595.1. Taxonomy (GTDB): domain Bacteria; phylum Pseudomonadota; class Alphaproteobacteria; order Ferrovibrionales; family Ferrovibrionaceae; genus Ferrovibrio. Next base: position 98,038 of record NZ_JBKBHT010000009.1, on the reverse strand, counting down.
ATGGGCGCATTGATCGCGCTGGAGACGGCCTCGCGCCATCCTGACCGCGTGTCGAAAATCTCGCTGCTCGGCTTCGCCCTCCCGATGGCAGTCAACCCGGACCTGCAGGCTCTGGCCGACAGCGGCGATTACACGGTCGTCGAACTGATGAACGACTGGATGATTGCCAAAAAGAACCAGCTTGGCGGCAACCGCGTACCGGGCCTGTATCTGCTGGCCGACAGTATCCGGCTGGTCGACCGGGCACCGCGCGAAGTACTGGCCCTGGGTTTCCGGCTGTGTAACGCCTATCAGAACGGCAAGGCGGCCGTGGCTGCCATCGATTGCCCGGCGCAGATCCTGGCCGGCGAGCGCGACATCATGACGCCGCTGCGCGCCGCGCGCGGCTGGGCCAAGGAATTCAGGCAGGGGCGCATCGATGTGCTGCCCGCCTGCGGCCACATGATGATGGGCGAACGCCCGGATGAGACGCTGGACGCGCTCAAGAGCTTCATTGCCGGCTGACGCATGAGCAAGACTGCAGAACAGAGTAAACCCGGGCAGCGGCTGTATCTGATCACGCCGCCCGTTATCGAACCGAAGGCGTTTGCCGAAGACCTGAAGGCCGCTTTGGGCGGCGGCGACGTCGCCTGCCTGCAACTGCGCCTGAAGGATGGCGAGCAGACGGCGTCCGACAATGCGTTCCGTCGTGCGGCCGAGGCTTTGCTGCCGGTCTGCCACGCGCATGACGTGGCCCTGCTGATCAACGACCGGCCGGACCTTGCCATCAAGCTGGGAGCCGATGGCGTGCATGTGGGGCAGGAGGATGCCTCCTATGAAGAGGCGCGCCGCATTCTGGGACCCGACCGCATCGTCGGCGTCACCTGTCACAATTCGCGCCACCTGGCGATGGAGGCGGCCGAGGCCGGCGCCGATTACGTCGCCTTCGGGGCGTTTTTCCCGACCGACACCAAACAGCCCAAGACCCGGGCAGAACCGGAAATCCTGGCCTGGTGGTCGGAACTGATGGAGGTGCCCTGTGTGGCCATCGGCGGCATCACGGTGGAAAACTGCCCCCCGCTGATCGAGGCCGGAGCCGATTTCCTGGCGGTTTTGGCCGGGGTCTGGCGCCATCCCGAGGGGCCGGCGGCGGCCGTTGCGGCCTTCAACCGGGCGATTGCCAAGCATGGCCGGCGCTGATAGGGTCCGCCCCCTTTCCAGACGAGCTTAAAATCAATGGCCCTGCGATCCGCCCTGATCAATGCGATGGCGAACGCGGCGCGTAAAGCGCAGCGCAGCCTGATCCGCGATTTCAACGAAGTCGAACATCTCCAGGTCTCCAAGAAAGGCCCGGCGGATTTCGTCTCTGCCGCCGACCGCAAGGCGGAGAAGATCCTGCAGCAGGAACTGGCCAAGCTGCGGCCGGATTTCGGCTTCATCATGGAAGAAGGCGGCCGGATCGAGGCGAAGGACGGCAAGAGCTACTGGATCATCGATCCGCTGGACGGCACCACCAACTTCCTGCACGGGATTCCGCATTTCGCCATTTCGGTCGGCGTAAAGCGTGAAGATGAACTGATCGCCGGCATCGTGCTGGATGTGGTGCGCGACGAACTGTTCTGGGCCGAGAAAGGCGTCGGCGCCTATGTGAACGAGCGGCGCCTGCGCGTCTCCGCGCGGCGCAAGCTGACCGAGGCGGTGTTCGGCACCGGCATCCCGTTCCATGGCCGGCCCGGCCATGCCGCCTTCGTGAAGGACCTGACAACCATCATGCCGGAAGTGGCCGGCATCCGCCGCATGGGCGCGGCCGCGCTGGACCTGTGTTATGTCGCGGCGGGGCGGTTCGACGGCTTCTGGGAATCCGGCCTCTCGGCCTGGGACATGGCGGCCGGCATCGTGCTGGTGCGCGAAGCTGGCGGCATGGTCACCGATCTGGCCGGCGGCGACCAGATGCTGTCCACCGGCGGCATCGTTGCCGCCAACGATGTGCTGCATGCACCCCTGCGCAAGCTGCTGACCAAATAAGGCGCGCCGTGCGGCCCCGTGCCGCGCAACCCATTGAAATCCCGTATGTGATATATGGTCAGCCGGGTTGTCGGATTCGGCAGCCTCGGCTATCGTTTGCGGCAGAACGGGATCACCGGGGCAGGGGGAACATCGATGGCTGCCAGGCCGCTTACGCTATCGTTTGCCGCAGCGTCGCTGGCGCTTGTCCTTGCCGCGCCTGGCGCTCAGGCCCAGACCATGATCGGCAGCGGTAATGTCCAGATCAATCTGCAGGCGCTGGACCAGCTTGGCAGTGGAAATCCATTCGGCGTGAATGGTGCCGCTGCCGGCGGCGAGAGCCGCAAGCCGCTGCTGGGTGCCACAGGCCGTCCTGCGCCATCCAGGGCAGCGGCGGCGTCCGCCGCTTCTGGCCCCGTCCCCTTGCTGGGCGAAACCACCCCGTCGCGACCGGCGCCAGCCCGGCCGCGAGCGGCGAGTCCGTCCCGTCCGTCGGTTGCGGCAGCGCAGCCTGCCCCGAAGACCGATATGCCGAAGACCGATGTGCCAGCCGCCTCCGCGGCGACCGTACCTGCGGCCCCGGCCCCCGGCCTGTCTGAGTCCGGTACGGCAACCGCACCTTCCGCCATTCCCGCGCCGGCTGTCCCTGGTGCACCTCAGCCTGTCACGCCGGCCGCTCCAGTCGTTTCCGTGCCCGCCGTTCCCGCGCCCGCAGCCCCGGATGCTGCGCCGGCCACGGCGCCTGCCGCTCCGCCGTCAACGACGGCACCAGCGCCGGCAGCCGCGGCCACCACGCCAGCCCCACAGCAGACGCCGGCGCCCCAGCAGATGGCGACCGCCCCCGTGGCCCCAGCCACTCCGGCTCCGAATGCGGCGACCCAGCAAAGTGCCGTTGTGGCGCCGAAGCCTGCGCCTGCGGCGCAAGGCGGAATCGTGACTATTCCGTTTCAGCCCGACCAGGGTGAATTGCCGGCAGGCGATCTGGCAGCTCTGGACGGGCTGATCCGGCAATTCGCCGGCAACGAGGAGCGCCTGCAGGTCCGCGCCTATGCCGCCAACACCGTCGGCGATGGCGGCAGCGGCGCCCGTCGCCTGTCGCTCACCCGTGCCCTGGCCGTGCGGCAATACCTGATCGACAAGGGCATCCGCTCGACCCGGATCGATGTCCGCGCCCTCGGTGTTCCGACCGACGGCTCGGCGCCTGATCGCGTCGAGGTCGTACCACCGGGCCGCTGATCATCCAAGCTTCGGGTTGATCGGTCTCCATCGCTTAAGCGATGATTGGAGCCAGGGAAATTGATTCGCTTGCCTGTCTGCGCGACGGGTTTACCGCCGTGAAAATGCCGTATTCGCTCCTTACGGCAGAGACGGAAGGATGGACCGCATGACCAAGCCTGGCCGTTTTCTGTTTCGCATGATCGCATTCCTCATCGCAGTCGGCGCGGTGATCGCGGTTCTGCATGCGGCGCTGCTGCGCGCCTTCATGGCCAATCCGGCACTGAACGGCCTGATCGCCGCGGTTCTGGTGATCGGCATTCTTTATGCCTTCCGCCAGGTCTGGATCGTCGGCCAGGAAGTGAACTGGGTCGAGGCGTGGCAGAAAGCGCAGCGCGGTGCGGCTGCCGGTGCGGTCGGCGAACCCTCTACGCTGCTCGGGCCGCTGGCGCGCATGCTGGCCAATCGCGGGCCGCGGGGCTCGCTGTCGGCCGCCGCCACGCGGGCACTGCTTGATTCCGTCGGTTCGCGACTGGATGAAGCGCGCGACATCTCGCGCTATTTCATCGGCCTGATGGTGTTCCTCGGCCTGCTTGGCACCTTCTGGGGCCTGCTCGAAACCATCACCGGCGTCAGCGACACCATCAACGCCCTGTCGCTGAACAGCAATGACGACATCAACGTGCTGTTCTCCAAGCTCAAGGGCGGTCTGGAGACACCGCTGGCCGGCATGGGACTGGCATTCTCGACCTCGCTCATGGGTTTGGCCGGTTCTCTGATCCTCGGTTTCCTCGACCTGCAGGCCGGTCAGGCGCAAAACCGCTTTTACAACGACCTCGAAGAATGGCTGGCTAGCTTCACCCGTGTGGGCGGCGGGGCCGTGTCGGATGGCGACCAGTCGGTGCCGGCCTATGTGCAGGCCCTGCTGGAGCAGACGGCGGACAGCCTCGATAACCTGCAGCGCACCATGGCGCGCGGTGAGGAGAACCGCAGCCAGAGCGGCGCCGCGCTGATGCAGTTGAACGAAAAGCTGAGCCTGTTAACCGAGCAGATGCGCGCCGAACAGGGACTGCTGCTGAAGCTCACGGAACACCAGATCGAAATGAAGCCGATCATGGCCAAGCTGGCGCAGAATGCGGAAAGCGGCAGTTTCGATGCCGCCAGCCGTGGGCACTTGCGCAACATCGACATCCTGCTGAACCGCCTGCTCGACGACGCCGCCCAGGGGCGGGCCAAACTGGTCGACGACATGCGCGCCGAGATCAAGCTGCTGTCGCGCACCATCGCGGCCATGGCGGATGCGCCGCGGCGGCAGGGCTGATCCATCATGGCGCTGAGCCGCCGGCGTAACGACCATCAGAGTGCCGGAGCATGGCCCGGCTATGTCGACGTGCTGTCGACACTGCTGATGGTTGTCGTTTTCGTTCTCGCGGTATTCATCCTGGTGCAGTTCTTCCTCGCCAATGCGATTTCGGGCCGCGACAAGGCCATTGATGCCTTGCGCAGCGAACTGGCCGGGCTGGTCGAGCAATTGTCGCTGGAAAAAAGCAGCAACGCCAAGCTGCAGCTCGACCTCTCCAATCTGCAGGCGACGCTGAGCAGTGTGAATGCCGAACGAGACCAGCTGGCAGCCGTGCTGGCCGAAAGCCAGGCCCGGGCCGACGAGACCGAGAAGAATCTTGCGCAGCAGCAACAGATCATCGTCGACCTGCAGGGCAAGCTGGTCTCCAGCAGCAGCCAACTGGATCAGGAGAAGCGGCTGACCGCCGAGGCGCGCAGCCAGATCGATCTGCTCAATCGCCAGCTTGCGGCATTGCGGGAACAGATGGCGCAGATCGAACGCATCCTCAAAGAGAGTGAAGACAAGGACAAGGCCAATCAGGCGCAGATCAGCGATCTGGGCAAGCGGCTGAACGCGGCGCTGGCCCGCAAGGTCGACGAACTGGTGAATTACCGTTCGGAGTTTTTCGGCCGCCTGCGGCAGGCGCTGGGCAATCGCCGCGACATCCAGATCGTGGGCGACCGCTTCGTGTTTCAGTCGGAAGTGCTGTTCGACTCGGCCTCGGCCGAACTCAAACCCGAAGGCCGCGAGCAGATCGCCAAGCTGGCCAAGACCCTGATCGAGATCAGCAGCAAAATCCCGAGCGACCTGCCCTGGGTGCTGCGCGTGGACGGCCATACCGACAAGCTGCCGATCAGCACGCCGCAATTCCCCTCGAATTGGGAGCTTTCCTCGGCGCGCGCCATCTCGGTGGTGAAGTTCCTGGCCAGTCAGGGCGTGCCGGTGGAGCGTTTGGCTGCCACGGGCTTCGGCGAGTTTCAGCCGCTGGATGCGCGCGACGACCAGATCGCTTATCGTCGCAACCGCCGTATCGAACTCAAGCTCACCGAACGCTGAATGTTCGAGGAAGCCTTCCTGAAGGTCGGAGAGCGGCTCGGAAGCTTGCAGGCCCGTGTCGTCGCTGCCCTGGTGCTCAGCAGTGTCGTTTTCATGCTGCTGGTTGCGACGGCTGCCTATGCTTGGTTCAATCCGCTGGCATTGTGCCGGCAGCAAAGCAGCAGCCTGTTCTTCGGTACGGCCATCGCCGATCAGGGCAGGGTCGAGGCGGCAGACTGGGACCGCTTCGTCGATGAAGTGATCGTTCCGCGTTTCCCGGACGGGTTCACATTGCTGGCCGGCCAGGGTGCCTGGCGCTCATCCCGAACTGGCGCGGCTGTGCGCGAAGACAGCCATATCCTGCTGGTGCTGCATGAAGGTGATGGCGAATCCGATCAGGCGCTGGATGCCATTGCAGCCGAGTATAAGACGCGATTCCGGCAGGAGAGCGTGCTGCGCGCCGATCAATGCGCGCGTTACCGCTTCTGAATTATTACGGTGCCTAATTTACGTCTTTGAACTGGTTTGGATCGAGTTGGCAGTCCAGCAGGCTGGACTGGAATACCGCACCGATCAGCAATCGCCCCTGGTGGTGGACCGCAACGCTGGCGCCCGATAGCAGGGTGCCAGGATCGGCAAAGACTTCCTGCATCCGCGTGGCGCCGCGATTGTCTCGACTGATGCGCAGCACCTTGCCGGGGCTTTCCTTCTCAGCATTCATGGCGTGGCCGATGAAGGCGAAAGCGTTGGGATGGCCGGCAACCCAGAGATCGCCATTGGCGTCGCGACGGATGTTGTCGGGGCCAAATGGCAGCGGCAGGCTGCCGGTCCGCAGTAGCATGCCGCTGGACGGATCGCGCGCATAGGTCATCAGCATGCGCCATAGTGTGGAGGCGGTCAGCAGCGTGCCGCCATCGGCGGAAAGTTCCACGCCATTGGCGAAGGCGATGTCTTCCGCCACCACGCGGACGAAGCGGCCATCGTGATAGACCACGGTCGAACGGCTGAGCTGCAGCAGGTTTTCCACCATATGCATCCAGCCCGGTCCGCTGCCGCGGTCATTAGTAAGATAGAAGGCCTCGGGCCCAACCGCCGCGATGCCGTTGGGATGCACGAACAGATCGCTGCTCACGCTGCCGCGATGGCGCACCGTGGGCGTGCCGTCGGCAGCCAGTTGCAGCAGGAAGATTTCCACCGTGTGGCGTTTGGCGTCGCGGTGATTGATCACCTGCAGGAAAACCTGGCCGTCGGGCGCGGCGAACAGGCTCATGCCGTGGGGATGGAAAGGCAGGTTCGGCGGGAGGGCGATCGGTGTGAAGCGACCTGGCCGGCTGGTCATGTCATAGAGATACAGGCCGCCCTGGGCCGCGCGGTCGCGCCGGTCCTGGCTCGAGATGATGGCCGCATGGCCGCCGGGCAGGATCGCCATGTCTTCCGGGCCGGGTGGCGCGGTTACCGCGATGCACTGCCCGGCTACGAAAGGTTCGACATCACGGTAAGCGCCGCCAAGCCAGATCGTGTAGCCGACGTAAGCGATCAGCGCGATGAGGATGAAGCGCCACCAGAAGCGCATCAGGCCGCGTTGCAGCGGTTTGTCCGTGCGGCGGCTACGCGGCGGCATTGGCCGGTCCCGACATGAATTGCAGGCGGGCGAGACGGGCATAGAGGCCGTCTTCCGCCATCAGGCTGTCGTGCCGGCCGGCGGCGACGATGCGGCCCTGGTCCATCACCACGATGCGGTCGGCCTTCTGCACGGTGGCGAGGCGGTGCGCGATCACCAGGGTCGTGCGGCCCTGCATCAGGCGTTCCAGCGCGCTCTGCACCTTGCCTTCCGATTCCGCGTCCAGCGAGGATGTCGCCTCGTCGAGCAGCAGCACAGGCGGGTCGCGCAGCAGGGCGCGTGCAATGGCGATGCGCTGGCGCTGGCCGCCGGAGAGGCGCACGCCGCGCTCGCCCAGATAGGTGTCGTAGCCTTGCGGCAGCGCCTGGATGAAGCCATGGGCGGCGGCCGCTTCGGCGGCGGCGCGGATTTCGGCGTCGCTCGCCTCGGGGCGGCCGTAACGGATATTCTCGGCCACGCTGGCGCCGAAGATTACCGGTTCCTGTGCCACCAGACCGATATGGCGTCGCAGCGCCACGGGGTCGAGACGCGCGATGTCGATACCGTCGAACAGGATGCGGCCGGCATCGGGATCGTAGAAACGCAGCAGAAGCTGGAACAGGGTGGTCTTGCCGGCACCGGAAGGGCCGACGATGGCGACTGTCTCGCCGGCTGCGATGTCGAGGCTCAAGCCATCGACGGCCGGCGTCTGCGGTCGGGCCGGATAATGGAACCGCACGGCATCGAATTGCAGGCTGCCGGATGGCGGATTGGCGATCTGTTCCGGATTGTCGGGCGTCTTGACTGTTGGCTCGGTGGCGAGCAGTTGCATCAGGCGCTCGGTGGCGCCGGCGGCGCGCTGCACATCGCCCCAGATTTCCGACAAGGCACCCACCGAAGAAGCACCGATCACCGCATAGAAGACGAAAGCCGACAATTCGCCGGCCGACATCTCGCCGGCAAACACTGCCTTGCCGCCGATCCACATCACGGCATTGACCGCGCCGAAGACCAGCAGCATGACAAGGGCCGTGAGCCAGGCTCGGGCGCGGATGCGGCGCACGGCGCTGCCAAAGGCGGCCTCGGCATTGGCGGCGAAACGGGTGGCTTCGCGCGTTTCGTATGTATAGGCCTGTACCGTGGTGATGGCGTTCAGCGTTTCGCCAGCCTGGGCCGAGAGGTCGGCGATGCGGTCCTGGCTTTCACGCGACAGCCGCCGCAATCGCCGGCCCAGGATTATGATGGGCAACACCACGAGCGGAATCACCAGGGCAACCAGCAGCGTCAGCCGTGGCGAGGTCACCACCAGCAGGGCGGCGCTGCCGAAAAAGAGGAGCAAGTTGCGCAGCGCGACCGAAACCGAGGAGCCGATCAATGCCTGGATCAGTTCGGTGTCGGTGGTGAGGCGGGACAGGACCTCGCCGGTGCGGGTGGTTTCAAAGAAGGCCGGACTGAGTTTCAACACATGGGCATAGAGCGTGCGGCGGATATCGGCCACCACACGTTCACCCAGCCAGGTGACGCAGTAGAAGCGCGCGAAGGTGGCCACTGCCAGCACAGCGACGACACCGAACAGCGCGCCGAAATACAGGTCCAGGTATGCGCCGGTGCTGTCGCCGAAGCCGACATCGATCACGCGACGGATGGCCTGCCCGATGCCCAGCACGGCGCCAGCGGCAACCACCAGCGCCAGGGTCGCGCCCACCACCATCCAGCGATAGGGCGCAACGAAACCGATGATCCGGCGCAGGGAATTCAGGGACGGGCGTTTATGGTCTGAGGCGGCGGTGTCGGACATCGTTTCGGCGAAAGAATGAAGAGAGGCCGGTTATAGCTCCCGCACCCCTGTGTCACAACGCGACAGGTCGATGTAGAGGCATTCCAGTCTGCATGCTAGTGTATGTACTTCTTATGATCGACTATATTTCGCTTTATGTTCTTTAACTGCATGTATAGGAATCAAATGATTGAAGAGGCGGTGCGAGGGTGCCATGTGGCGGTTCGTTGTTATGGTCGGTGTGGCGTTGTTTTGCGCAAACTGCCGCAGCGTGGCGACGGCGCCACCGGTTATAGAGGCCAGGGCGGTGACCCAGGCCGATGGCACCGTGATAGAGCCCGCAAAGGCCCATGGCGGCATTCAGCCCGATATGCGCCCGATCGGATTCAGCCGGGTGCAAACAACGGTGCCGCGTGGCGCAGTGATTGGCGAGGCCAGGTTCAAGCCGCTGACCTGCTACTACAACAGCAAGCTGCACTATGACAGCGATCGCAAATTGCTGAATGCCGTTGCCTATAACGATATATTTTATCGGGTATTTGACGGGCATGGCTATCGCGTTGTCGGCAACCCGAACGCGCTGTTCGAAACCAGCCAGCGCGATCAGCCCGATTTCCTCGCCGGTGCCAACATCAGCAATATCAGTGGCGATTTCTGTCGGCATGTCGATTCGTGGTCCGGCGTGCCTGATGGCAACCTATCCGGCACGCTACGCGTAACCGTCAACTGGCAGATTTACGATCCGCTGCGCCGTCAGGTCGTGTGGCAGAGGGATGTCGAGGGCGTGTTCGAAAGCAAGTCTCCTTTGCCCGGCGACTACGATCTGTTCGTGCAGCATGCCTTCGCCGATACCGCCAACAAGGTGGCGGCCGATGCGAGTTTGCGCGCCATAGTGTCGCAGAATCCACTGCGCGAGGCGGCGGCAGGCAGTACGGGAGTTCCAGCGCCCCGGCGCCCACTGCTGCGCCAGTCATTATCGGCGCAGCCGATCGACAGGCATATCGATCAAGTTCGCGCCGCGACGGTGCTCATCGAAGTGGGCGAAGGCTCGCATGGCTCCGGGTTCCTGGTTTCCGAAGACGGTCTGGTGCTGACCAACCAGCATGTGGTGGGCGGCCAGCGCTTTGTCCGGGTTCGGCTGGTATCTGGCCGCACGCTCATCGGCGAAGTGCTGCGTCGGCATGAAGCGCGGGATGTCGCCCTGCTCAAACTGGAGGGCAGCGGCTATCCGACGCTGCCGATCCGTGAAAGTCCCGTCCGGGTCGCCGAGGAAGTTTATGCGATCGGGGCGCCGCAGATGACCTCCCTGGCCTGGACCGTGACTCGCGGCGTGGTCAGTGCCTGGCGGCCGGCTCGACCGCCGGGCCAGCCCTACGAACTGATCCAGGCCGATGTTCCCATCCATGGCGGCAATAGCGGCGGCCCTTTGCTTGATCGGCAGGGGAATGCGGTTGGTATTGCAGTCATCGGCTGGGCTTCGGATAGCAGCCTGCGGAATACCAGTCTGAACGGGTTCATCCCGATCCTGGACGGACTCGACAAGCTGGGGCTGGATTTGACCGATCCTGCCCCCTACGAGCGTTGGCGACGGGGGCTGGCGCAGAATTAGTATTTCTAATCAATGGTTTGTAGGCCAGCTGCCCGATCATGGTTTCCGCCCTTGCGGGGCCGGGCGGTTCTGGCTATAACCCCCGCCCATTGAGGATTTTTTCGGGCTTCTGGCGGGCAATCCCCCAGGCTGGCCCAGGAGAGCAGTCATGAAGGCCGATATCCATCCGGATTATCACGAGATCAAGGTGCAGATGACCGACGGGACCGTCTATACGACCCGTTCGACCTGGGGCAAGCCCGGCGACACCATGATGCTCGATATCGACTCGAGCTCCCATCCGGCCTGGACCGGTGGTCCGGCCCGCCTGAACGAATCGGGTGGCCAGGTGGCCAAGTTCAAGAAGCGCTTCGGCAGCTTCGGCCTGAAGAAGTAAATCGCAGACGGATTATTCGCCGGGGCATACCCGGCGGCAACAAGCGGCCCTTTCGGGCCGCTTTTTTGTTGCCCGGCTTGATTGCGCTGTATCCGAACAGGCCTCATCCTTCCTTAACGAAGCCGCTGCTATGCCAGTCAGGCTGATACAGCGCGCATAAAGGCAATGAGAACCGCGCCGATGGCCCAGGTCTATCAATCCGCCTCGATCAAGCTCGGCAACGAGATCATCACGGTCATTTACGTATCCTATTCCGCCATCGCGACCGACGAGATGGCCGCGCGCTCCCTAGCCGCGATGAAGCCGTTGTTCAAGAATTCCACCCTGGTCCTGGCCGCCCAAGGTATCAACCTGGCGCCGGAATTCGTCGGTCCCAAACATGTGGTCGACATCCTGCGCGGTCGCGCGCTGACCGAGTTCAAGTGGTATCCGATCACGGTCGGATGACCTCCGGACTGACTGCGGAGGGCCGAGGTTAATCGCCCTCTTGAAGCCGGCTTTTCCGCTTCCTACATCCCTGTCATACCGGGCGCCCATGCGGGCCCGGCAATCACGGCGATCCGGCAATGTTGCGGATCGTGAACCGGATGCATCGCTTTAAGGAGGATGACACCATGCGTGCTTTTGACTTTGCCCCGCTGCTGCGGTCCAGCATTGGCTTCGACCATGTGAACCGACTGTTTGAACTGGCCAACCGCGCCGAAGAGGCCGTGCCCGGCTACCCGCCCTACAACATCGAGAAACGTGGCGAAGACGCCTACCGCATTACCATGGCGGTGGCCGGCTTCAAGCCCGAGGAACTCGAGGTGACGGTGAAGGAAAACAGCCTGCTGGTCACCGGCAAGGCGGTCGAGCAGCCCGTCGATGGCGAAGTGACCTATCTGCATCGCGGCATTGCCCGCCGTGCCTTCGAGCGCCGCTTCGAGCTGGCCGATACGGTCAAGGTGGTCGGTGCCGAGCTGAATGACGGCCTGCTGCATATCGCGCTGAAGCGCGAGGTGCCGGAAGCCAAGAAGCCGCGCCAGATCCCGATCAACGCCAATGCCGTCGGCGCCACCGTGATCGACGCTCAACCCAAGGCCGCGTAAGCGCCGCCTCAAATCTTGAAACAAAAACGGCCCCGGCATCGCTGCCGGGGCCGTCTGTTTTTGCGGTTCAGGCGGGATCAGGCCGCCTTGAATTCCTGCTCCAGCTTCGGGTCGTATTTGCCCACGGCGGCCAGGCCGTTCAGTCTGGCGCGATGCAGGTAACCCTTCTGCGCGTTCGCCACATTGGCGGCCTTGCCGCCCCACAGCTTCAGCGGCAGGGCCTGCAGGGCGCGGCCGTAGGAGAAGGTCAGCTTCCAGGGCAGGTTCGGATGGCGCGCGTTCATGGCACCCAGATGGGCCGAAGCATCCTCGTCCGACTGGCCGCCCGAGAGGAAGGCGATGCCCGGCACGGCGGCCGGCACGCAGCGCAGCAGCACCTTCACGGTGGCGTCGGCCACTTCATCCACGCTGGCGCGCACCTTGGCCTGCTCGCCCTGGATCACCATGTTCGGTTTCAGGATCATGCCTTCGAAGGCCACGTTATGCAGGGCCAGCTGCTCGAACACCGTGTGCAGGGTGCGTTCGGTGGCGGCATAGCTGGTGGCCAGGTCGTGCCCGCCATCCATCAGGATTTCCGGCTCGACGATCGGCACGATGTTGGCGGCCTGGCAGATGCCGGCATAACGGGCCAGCGCCTCGGCATTGGCAACCAGGCACTGGCGGCTCGGCTTGCCGGTGGCGGCGTCGATGCTCAGCACCGCGCGCCACTTGGCGAAGCGGGCGCCCAACTGGTGGTATTCGGCCATGCGCTTGGCCAGGCCATCGAGGCCTTCGGTGATCTTCTCGCCGTCGCTGCCCGGCAGGGCCTGCACGCCCTTGTCGACCTTGATGCCCGGGATGATGCCGCGCTTGTTCAGGATGTCGACCAGCGGCGTGCCGTCCTTGGCCTTCTGGCGCAGGGTTTCGTCATAGAGGATGACACCGGAGATATACTGCTCGGCGCCCGCGGCGGTGAACAGCATCTCGCGGTAGTCGCGGCGGTTCTCCTCGGTGGAGGTAACGCTGATGCTGGCAAAGCGCTTCTCGATGGTGCCGGTGCTTTCGTCGGCGGCCAGGATGCCCTTGCCGGTGGCGACCATGCCCTTGGCGATCTTGTTGAGTTCGGTGAGGTTCATTTCGTCAGCTCCCAAAAGCTTCTGTCGTTTTCCCCGATGCCGGGGGAGTCTAGCACGTGGTTATTTTGCCGCCAGCGCGGCCACGCCCGGCAGTTCCTTGCCTTCCAGCCATTCCAGGAAGGCGCCGCCGGCGGTCGAGACATAGGAGAATTCCTCCGCCACGCCGGCATGACGCAGGGCGGCCACGGTGTCGCCGCCGCCGGCCACGCTGAGCAGCCGGCCCGAGGCGGTCAGCGCCGCGGCGGTACGCGCCACGGTTACGGTGCCGGCATCGAAGGGCGGTGTCTCGAAGGCGCCGAGCGGGCCGTTCCAGACCAGGGTTTTGCAATCGGCCAGGATGGTGCCCAGGCGGGCGGCCGCCACCGGGCCGATATCCAGGATCATCTGGTCGGCCGGAACGCGGTCCGCCGGCACCACCTTACTGGGCGCGCCGGGCCTGAACTCGCGGGCAACCACCACATCATCGGGCAGGATCACGGCGCAGCCACGCGCGACCGCGTCGCGCAGGATGTCGCGTGCGGTGTCGGCCATGTTCTTTTCGCACAGGCTTTTGCCCACCTCGCGGCCCTGGGCGAACAGGAAGGTGTTCGCCATGCCACCGCCGATGATGATCTTGTCGACCTTGCCCAGCAGGTTGCCCAGCAGTTCCAGCTTGGTCGACACCTTGGCGCCGCCGATCACGGCCGCCACCGGCTTCTCGGGCGCTACAAGGGCGGCTTCGAGATGCTTCAGTTCCACTTCCATGTTGCGGCCGGCATAGGCCGGCAGCAGATGCGCCAGCGCCTCGGTCGAGACATGGGCGCGATGGGCGCAGGAAAAGGCGTCGTTGACATATATCTCGCCCAGCGCAGCCATCGATTTGGCAAACGCGCTGTCGTTCTTCTCCTCCGCCGCATGGAAACGGGTGTTTTCCAGCAGCACGACGCCGCCGGGCTTCAGCTTGTCGATCACGGCCTTGGCGTTGTCGCCGATGCAGTCCTCGGCGAAGCCGACCGGTGCGCCCAATGCGGTGGCCAGGGCGGCAGCCACCGGTTTGAGCGACATGTCCGGCACCGGCTTGCCATCCGGGCGGCCGAAATGCGACAGCACAACCACCTTGGCACCCTTGCGCGACAGTTCATGCAGGGTGGGCAGGATGCGGCTGATGCGCAGATCGTCGGTGATCCGGCCGTCCTTCATCGGGACGTTCAGATCGACGCGGGTCAGTACCGTCTTGCCGGCGACGTCGACGTCGTCAAGCGTGCGGAAACGGGCCATGGTTGCAGGCTCCTCGCGTCTGGCTCAGAGCTTAGCCATCGCCACCGCGGTATCCGACATACGGTTGGAGAAGCCCCACTCGTTGTCGTACCACGACAGCACGCGCACCAGATTGCCTTCCATCACCTGGGTCTGCTTGACGTCGAAGGTCGAGCTGGCCGGATTGTGATTGAAATCGCTGGAGACCAGCGGGGCCTCGTTGATGCCCAGCACGCCCTTCAGCTTGCCGGCGGCGGCCTTCTTCATCGCCTCGTTGATTTCCTCAACGGTGGTGTTGCGCTTGGCGATGAACTTGAAGTCGATCAGCGAGACATTCGGCGTCGGCACGCGGATCGCGGTGCCGTCCAGCTTGCCCTTCAGTTCCGGCAGCACCAGGCCGACAGCCTTGGCGGCGCCGGTGGTGGTGGGAATCATCGACAGGGCGGCGGCGCGGGCGCGATAGAGATCCTTGTGCATGGTATCCAGCGTCGGCTGGTCGCCGGTATAGGCATGGATCGTGGTCATGTAGCCCTTTTCGATGCCGACGGTCTCGTTCAGCACCCAGGCCACGGGAGCAAGGCAGTTGGTGGTGCAGGAGGCATTCGACACCACGGTGTGTTCGGCCTTCAGCTTGTCGTGGTTCACGCCATACACCACGGTCAGGTCGGCATTGGTGGCGGGCGCCGAAACCAGCACCTTCTTCGCGCCGGCGGTCAGGTGCAGGGCAGCCTTCTCCTTGTCGGTGAAGATGCCGGTGCATTCCATCGCGATATCGATGTTCAGCTCTTTCCACGGCAGCTTGGCCGGGTCGCGCTCGGCGGTAACCTTGATCCAGCCGCGGCCCACATCGATGGCATCGGCCTTGGTCTTCACCTCGCCATTGAAACGGCCATGCACGCTGTCGTAGCGGAACAGGTGGGCATTGGTTTCGACTGGGCCGAGATCGTTGATGCCGACCACCTCGATGTCCGTGCGGCCGTTCTCGATGATGGCGCGCAGCACATTGCGGCCGATGCGGCCAAAACCGTTAATCGCAACCCGTACCGTCATGGTTCTGTTCTCCGATGGGATAGCGTGGCGAGCGGGTGGGCGCCGGGCGCCCGGAACCGTCCTTTTTTCGGGGCTGGGTTTAGCCCCTTTGCGCCTGAGTCGCAAGGCGAGCCCGGCCGATTCCGAGCGGTAAACATGGGCTTTTCAGCTCCGGTTCATCAGACCAAAGGGGAAGGGGGTCCACCAGCCGGCCGGCAGACTGGCGGCGCGTAGACCGGCCCCGATCCATTCGTTGCAGGTCCGGATCGGGCTGTAACGGCCGACGGCTTCGTAAAAGGCGTCATTCCTGGCGAATCCCGCTCCGGCAATAGGCTGAGGGTCGCCCTGGGGGGTGGCATCGAACCCGGCCCGGATATAGGCCGCCAGAGCGTGGTATTGCAGCATGTCCACATCCAGCCGGCGAACACGATTCTGGCCGGAATTCCCAGAAGCTCGATCAGGTTCCGGTATGTGCATCACGTGCATCGCCGCAGGCCCACGTCCGAGCAGCGCGGCGATGGCCAGGTCCGGCCGCAGATCGGCCGGCCGCCGGGTGGCGAGATAAAAATCCCGGTCTCCCCAGCCAAAGGCGACATAGCTGGCGGCGGCAGTCTCGGGACCGGGAGGGTTCGGGGCCTGGCCCAGCCATTCCCGCCAGGTTTCCCCGCCGGGGCGGCCTGCCTGCTGATCCAGGGGGAGGGCCAGCCAGACATGCCAGCCATTGGAAATCAGATAGACCGGGATGCGATCGTGTTCGGGCAGTGGCCCACGGTGCGGCGCCGGAATCAGGCCCAGCACCAGTGCGGCGGCCCCATAAGACAGCGGCAGGGCGAAAGCACCAAGAATCAGGATCAGGATGACGTGGCGGAGGGTACGCATAGACGGGTTCTGCCGGCAAAATGTGGCAAGAATTGAGCCGCCGGCTTTTTTGGCTGCCGATAAACCCTTGCGGGTATTGCACCGGTAGTTAGTATCGACTTGGAATCCATAGGGAATCGCTTGGTGGGCACAAGAGCTGTCCGGGCGATATTGGGGGGTAAGAAATATGCGTAGCAGCAAATGGTTCGGCGCCGTGGCGGCGATGCTCGCCGCTGTTGTTTTCGGTGGCCCGGTTGCGGCCCAGACGGCCAAGGGCGGAGACGATCCGGCTTTTATCGCGTTCAGCGCCGGTTATCACGATCTGCTGGACAACCACGATGCCTTCGAGGGCCGGCTGGAATACCGCCATGATAAAAAATTCTGGATATTCAAGCCGTTCGTTGGCGCCATGGCGACCCATGAGGAGGCGGTCTATGGCTACGCCGGCGTGCTGGTCGATATTTACCTCGGCCGCCGCTGGGTGCTGACGCCGAGTTTCGCGCCTGGCGTATACCGCCAGGGCGATGGCAAGGATCTGGGCGGCGCCATTGAATTCAAGTCCCAGCTCGAGTTCAGCTACCGGTTCGATAACCGCTCCCGGCTCGGTATCGGTTTCAGCCATATGTCGAATGCCAGCATCTATGACAGCAATCCGGGCGTCGAAACTTTGTTTGTGACTTATGCCCTTCCACTGGGCGGTCGCTGAACAACCCGCTGGCTCAACGGGACTATCCGGCCGCGACTCCATGAATGACGCGCGGCCGGATGTTTTTTGACCGTCGGCATCCCTTCTGCCAGCTATGTGCGTATGTGCTCGGGCTTCTCGCGTTGCTCCCGGTCAGCGCGCAGGCGAAGGACGCGCTGATCTGGCTGAAAACGGAATGGCCTCCGGTCTTCGCGGCACGGGGGGACGGGTTCGGGGATCAGGCCCTGACCTGGCTGATTGACCGCCTGCCGGATTACGAACACAGCGTCCAAAGCCTCCCCCTGGCCCGTCTGCTCAAGACCCTGGACAACCGGGATGCCACGATCTGCGCCAGCGGCCTGGCCCGCAACCCTACCCGCGAGCAGCGCTATCTGATCAGCCGGGATTTCATGCATATGCCGGCGCTTGCCCTGGTGGTCAGGGCGGATGCCGTGGACGCTTTCGCCCGCTATCGCCGTGCCGATGGCGGCGTGGAGATGCGCCAGCTGCTGGCGCAGGATGGTCTGAAGGGCGGCATCAACGATAACCGGTCTTATGGCGCAACCTTGGATGCCATGCTTCAGGGCGCCCCGCTGGTGCGGCTGTCAAAGACCAGCAACATGGTATCGATGCTGGCGGCCAGACGACTCGATTGGGTGTTGCTGTATCCATTCGAGGCGACCCGGCAATCGCGGCAGGAAACGCCGGCGCCGGAAATCGCCGGGCTGCCGATCGCTGAGATTCCCGGCCTGATCGAAGGCGGCATCACCTGCAATCGAACGGCAGGGGGGCAGCGGGTCATTGCCGAGATCGATCGCCTGATCATGGCGAATCCATCATGGCCCTGGATGGCGCCGATGCTGGACTGGCTCGATCCAGAAACCCGCCGCCGGCTGGTCGCGCGCTGATCAGCCCACAATCCGGGCTGGATTCAGCCCAGCCATACGCCAGACATTCGCCGGCGACAGGCCGCCGGCCCGCAGGTCGCGCAAGGCAGGTGCATTCTTGCGTTTGGCAAGGCGTTCGCCGCTGTCGTCGGTCAGCAGGCGGTGGTGAGCGTAGGCTGGTACCGGCCAGTCGAACAAGGCCTGTAGCAGACGATGCAGGTGCGTGGCAGGCAGCAGGTCGGTTCCTCGCGTAACCAGTGTAACGCCCTGCAGCGCGTCGTCATGGGTGACGCAGAGGTGATAGCTCGCCGGCGTTTCCTTGCGTGCCAGCACCACGTCGCCAAAACCGTCCAGCAGCAGGCCCGGCGTCACCGCCTGTGCCCCTGCGGTCTCGTCATGCCAATGCAGTGGCCAGCCGGGAATCCGGCTGCAGGCGGCTGCCATGTCCAGACGCAAGGCATAGGCTTCGCCGGCCGCCATGCGATCAACGCGCTCAGCGGGATCCAGATGTCGGCAGGTGCCGGGGTAGACCGCACCTTCGAAACCGTGCGGTGCCTGGCCGGCGGCCGCGATTTCGGCCGCGATCTGCTTGCGCGTGCAGAAACAGGGATACAGCAGGCCCTGTTCCTGCAGGGTCTCGATGGCCTGGCGGTAGTCGGTGAAATGCTCGGACTGGCGGCGCACCGGCTGCTCCCAGGTCAGGCCCAGCCACGCCATGTCATCGAAGATCGCATCGGTGAATTCCGGCCGGCAGCGCGTGAGGTCGATATCCTCGATCCGCAGCAGGAATCGTCCGCCCGCCTCGCGTGCGCGCAGAAAGGCGATCCCGGCCGCATAGGCATGGCCCAGATGCAGATAACCGGTCGGACTGGGCGCGCAGCGGGTGACAATAGGTGAGGGCATCGGCCAGAGTATGCAGTAGGATTCGCAGGGACAGTTATGGCAAAGCCGCCGCCAAAGACAAAGCCCGATAACCGCAAACGCACGCAGGAGGCGCTGGCGCAGCTTTGCGTCCGCGAAACCAAGTTTGCCCAAGCGCTCGAACTGGTCGGTTTCGTGGTTGACCGGCGTCGCCCGGCCGATTTCGCCAATCTCTGCCGCATCGTGGTGGAACAGCAGATTTCGGTCGCGGCAGCCAACACCATCTGGGGTCGGCTGGAGGCCGCCGTGCAGGGCCGCGCCAACGGCGTGTTCAGCCCTGAGCGGCTGCTGAAACTCAGCGAGCCGCGCCTGCGCGCCTGCGGCCTGAGCCGACCCAAGGCCGCCTACCTGCGCAACATGGCCCGTGCCGTGAAGTCAGGTGCGCTCGATCTCGGCATCCTGCCGAAACTGGAAGATCATGCCGCCATCGCCATGCTGACCGAGGTGAAGGGTATCGGGCGCTGGACGGCGGAAATCTTCCTCATGTTCGCGCTCGATCGCGAGGATATCTGGCCGGCGCATGACGTTGCCCTGCAGGAAGCCGCCAAACGCCTGTTCGAACTGCCGGCGCGGCCGGATGTGAAGGCGATGGATGCCATGGCGGAGGCGTGGCGTCCGCATCGCGGCGTCGCCGCGCGGCTGCTCTGGCATTATTATGCCGTGACGCTGGGCCGCGTGACGACGGATCGGGCAGCAGCCGGAGCAAGGCCATGATCGATGGACCCAGACTCAAGCCGTTGCAGGGGAATGCCCGGCATCTCGTCGTGCTGCTGCATGGTTATGGTGCCGATGGCAATGACCTGATCGAACTCGGCGCGCAATGGCGGCACCTGCTGCCGCAGGCGGCTTTTGTCGCGCCTCATGCCCCGGGGCATATCTTCGGTTTCCCGCCCGGCCTGGGCGGTGGCCGGCAATGGTTTGGCCTCGATAGTTACGATCCCGAGTTGCTCCGTCGCGACCCGCATCATGCGGCGCAGATCTACGCCGCCATGCAGACCGCCGCCGAAGACGTGGCGCCGCAACTCGATGCCTTTCTGGATGCCGAACTCAAACGTCATGGCCTGTCCGGAGACCGGCTGGCGCTGGTCGGTTTCAGTCAGGGCACCATGATGGCGCTGCATGTCGGCCTGCGGCGCGAGCCAACTCCGGCCGCGATTCTCGGCTATTCCGGCGCCCTGCTGGGTGGGCGCCTGCGCGAGGAAATCCGCGGCCGGCCACCGATTCTGCTGATCCATGGCGATGCCGACGACATTGTGCCGATCGAGGCGATGTTCGCCGCCCTGCAGGGCCTGACGGATGCCGATTGCCCGGCCCGGTTCCATGTCTGCCCGGGACTGGGCCATGGTATCGATCCCGACGGTCTGCAGCTTGGCGGCGCCTTCCTGGCCGAGGCTCTGGCGCGCCCTATGTAACCCTGAACAAGGGTGCCGCGGGCCTTACAAAATAAGGTAGTTGTCATGATGCGGTAACCCCGCATATGGTAATGCAGTGCAGCGCAACCAGGACCGGGGGAACAATGAACCCTGAGAGTTGTCCAGCGTTAGTGTTGAATGCGGATTACCAGCCGCTGTCCTATTTCCCGCTGTCGGTCTGGCCGTGGCAGGAAGTGGTGAAAGCGGTGTGTATGGATCGTGTCACCATCCTGTCGGAATACGATCAGGAAATCCGCTCTCCCAGTTTCCGTATGCGGCTGCCCAGCGTGGTGGCGCTCAAGCGTTATATCGCACCGGCCCGCAGGCCCGCTTTCACGCGATTCAATCTGTTCCTGCGCGACCGGTTCTCCTGCCAGTATTGCGGCAGCCGCCATGAACTGACCTTCGATCACGTCATCCCCCGTTCGCGCGGCGGGCTCACGCGCTGGGACAATGTGGTGGCGGCCTGTGCTCCGTGCAATCTGGCCAAGGGCGGCCGCATGCCCGATGACTGCCACATGCATCCGCGCATCAGGCCGCATGTGCCAAGCGTGCAGGAACTGCAGCGCAATGGCCGCGCTTTCCCGCCCAACTACCTGCATGAAAGCTGGCGCGACTTCCTGTACTGGGACAGCGAACTGGAACCGTAAGGCGATTATACCCGTTCGGACAGCCAGATGGCGCCGCGGGTGATTGCCTTGATTCCCCTGGACAGCAGATCGTAAGCCGGCGCCTCATGTGCGCCTTCGGCCCGCGCAGTGTCGCGATGTTCGATCTCGTCGGCGCGGAATTTCTCGATCAACTCGCGCAGCTCCGGCTCTGATTCGCCCAGAGCCTCGATCTGACGCGTGTAGTGAGCATCGATCACTTCTTCCACGGCCTCGGTGCAGGCCATGGCGGCCTTTTCGCCCAGCAGCGCGGTGGCGGCGCCCATGGCGAAACCGCCGACATGCCAGAGCGGCGACAGCAGGGTGGGGCGCACCTGGCGCTGCGGCAGCAGGCGCGAGAAGGCATCGAGATGCTCCTGCTCCTGCTTGGCCATGTGGCGGATGGTGGGAGTGGAGGGCGCCTGCTTCAGGACCGCGAGCTGGCCTTCGTAAATGCGCTTGGCGCCGTATTCGCCGGCATGGTCGACACGCAGGATGCGTTCCAGTAGCTGGCGCGGATCTGGGTCGCCGGCGAGGCGGGCTTTTTTGTCATGCGTGAACGGCTGCATCACTTGCTCTCCTGCCCGGCGCGTTTCGTTGCCAAGGCACCAAAGATCACGAGGCAGGCCGACCATAACACGTTCCAGCCGGCCATCGAGAGGCCGATGAAGCGGAAGGACACTTCGTCGCAGCGGGCCACCGGTGCAGTCAGCAGCTGGGCGCGCAGGGCTTCTATGCTGTTCGGCGTGGGCCCGCCGCCGCAGCTGGTGAGGCCCTGCCACCATTTTTCCTCGACGCCCACATGGAACACCGCGATGCCGCCACCGACCATAATGCTGAGGGTTGCCAGCGCCAGCAGGGCCGGTCGCAGGCGCGGCAGCGCCAGGGCGGCCAGGCCGAAGGCGATGGCCACCGCATAAGGCCAGCGCTGCCACAGGCAGAGCTGGCACGGCGCCAGGCCGAAGCCATATTGCGCGATGAAGACCATGCCCAGTGTCGCAGCGCTGACCAGCGCGATCAGGAAGCCGGAGCGGGCCGGAGCAAGCAATGCGGTAGTAAGGGAATGGTTCATGATTCTGCCAGGAGTCAGACCAGGTATTTGATCACTACAAAGCTGCCGATCAAGACGATGACGAATATCCACATCAGAACCACCAGCCGGCGTTCGATGAAGTCCCGGATCGGCGGACCGAACTTCCACAGCAGGCCGGCAACCAGGAAAAAGCGGGCACCGCGCGAGATCACCGAGGAGATCACGAAGACGGCGAAGGCGAAATGGGTCGCGCCGCTGGCGATGGTGGCGACCTTGTAGGGCAGCGGCGAGAAGCCCATCAGCAGGACGACCGCTATGCCATATTTATCGTAAGCGGCCTCGAAGGCGCTCCATTTCTCGGCATAGCCGTAGAAGTCGATGATGGCCTGTCCAACGGTTTCGATCAGGAAATAGCCGATGGCATAGCCGGCGATGCCGCCGATAACGGACGCGATCGTGCAGATCAGGGCATAACGCCAAGCCTGATCGCGATTGGCCAAGCACATCGGGATCAGCATCACGTCCGGCGGGATCGGAAAGAACGAGCTTTCCATGAAGGACACGACGGCCATGGCGCGGTGCGCCTTCGGGCGGGCGGCCTGGCGCATGGTCCAGTCATACAGTTTGCGAAACACGGCTTAACGGGGCTCCAGCCACGGTCGGAATGCCGAAGTGTATGGCGCAGGTACTAAGGCTTGTCCATGCGCCCCGCCCCCGCAGGGCAATGACAAGACTGTGTTTTCTTGGTCTTTATTCGGCGGTGTCGGCCAGCCGGAGCCAGTAATGGCTGTCGCCATGGGCCATGGCGCGGTAGCTGCGGGGGGTGACCCCAAACCGTTCGCGGAAGCTGCGGCTGAAATGGGTCGAGGAGTTGAAGCCCCAGGCGAAGGCGATTTCGGTGATCGAGCGGTTCCGCATGGCCGGATGGGCCAGATCCTGGCGGATGCGTTCCAGCCGCGCCTGCCAGATATGGCTGTTCAGGGTTTCCTCTTCATCGGCGAACAGCTTGTGCAGATAGCGCTTCGAACAGCCGATTGCCGCAGCGATGCGGTCCAGCGACAGCATCGGATCATGCAGATGCGCGTCGATATAGGCCTTCACGCGGTCTCGCGTGGTCTCGCGCAGGGCGATGTCCGTGCTGTTGCCCATATGGTCGAAAGCGGCCAGGCGCACCAGGTGCGACATGGTTTCGGCCATGTCGTTGCCGTCGCTGCCTGCGGTAACGGCCGGCATCTCGGCGAAGGCGGAGGCAAGGAAATCATAGGCCAGACGGCCCACGCCGTTGCGGCCGGAAAACCGCCGCACCACCAGATTGTCGAGGTCGAGGCCAAGGCGGGTGAGGCGGTCGCGCGGCAGCAGCACGGCATGCTGGCGGATCGCCTCGGGATTGGAAACGATATAGGAGCGTGTGGTGTCGTAGATGCTCCATTCGCCGGGCGAGAGTACGACCTTGCGGCCATTCTGTTCGAAGCAGGCCGAGCCTTCGATCTGCGCGACGATCTTCACATAGCCGCGGTCGTCCTGGCGGATCAGGGTGTTCGTGCGCACCACGCGATGCCGGCTGGCCTTGATATCGAGCATTTTGAGGCCGCCGAGATCGCCGATCTCCAGGCGGCCATCGAATCGTCTGTCGCCAAAGGTGTCGAATTGCAGGCGGCCGATATGGCGCCAGACGAAATCGCCCCACAGCGCCAGCCGTTCCGCCGGTGCCACTTCCGCGGTCGAGACGACCGAGAGCGCGCCCACTTTCCCTCCCTAGGGTGTTTATTGGATGTCCAACAATATTAATGTAGCCCGACGCAAAGCACAGGGTAAGCCCTTTCCGTACATTCGTGCGAATAGCGCGCAAAGTTGGGGATGCCTGGTCCAGGGATAAGGTTTTTGGGCTGATTTTTCAGGGAAAATAATTTCATGGTCGGGCGGGCCGGCAGGCGCTTCCGCTGGTCCGGCGGTTGATTAAGCCGGCTGCTTGGGTAATATCCGCGCCGCAAACCGGCAGCGGTTTGTCGGCCCCAGTGGTGGAATTGGTAGACGCGACAGACTCAAAATCCGCCGCTTATCGTTTCAACTAGGCGAAACTTTCCCAAACCCCCGAGAGATCGAAGAGATTTCTCGGGGGTTTTTGTTTTTCCCGTCCGTTCGACTTGAGGAACGGACATTGCGTCCCACCCCATTTGTGACCGTCACAGCGTCACAGACGCGAACACAGCGCGACCGCCAATAGGTTGCCGCATAGAGCAGCCCAAACGCCGGGCCCCCATTGGGTTGCCGCTAAGACCGAGGGGTCATTCAGAGGGAGTAATAGAAATGGATAACCTACAGGACATCGTTCTGTGGAACCGTCAGGCTGACCTTGAGAGGAAGATGCAGGGCCTCGGAGCGGAGCGCTTCCGTGCCGCCCTCGCCAAGGCGAAGGAGAATGGCCGGGAGTCCGAGGTCGGTGCCGGCATGGGCCTGCTGAAGCAGGTGGTCGCGCCCCTCTCGAAGGCCATCGCTGACTTCGTGGCCGCTGCCAACTCCGGCAAGGCCGGGCGCAGGCACCTCGCCTACAAGTACATCGCCAACATGGACCCGACCATGGTTGCCTACCTCACCGCCAAGTCGGTGATCGACAGCCTGTCCAAGATGCAGACCCTTCGGTCGGCGGCGATGCACGTCTCCCGGACCATCGAGTACGAAGCCCGGTTCGAGAAGTTCGAGGCGGAGAAGGGTGCCCTGTTCGCCAAGATCAAGGCCGACCTCGACAAGCGGGGCCAGTCCCGGGATCACCAGCACACCGTGCTGGTGCATGCCATGAACAAGGCCGAGGTCGAGTGGAAGACGTGGCCGGAGACTGACCGTCTGCACCTCGGCATCAAGCTGATCGAGCTGCTGATGGAAAGCACCGGGATCGTCCGGGTCTATTACAAGACCCTCGGCAAGAACAACACGCAGCCCTTCGTGACTGCCACCGACGAGGCCATCAACCTGCTCTCCGAGCGCAACGCCCGGTCGGAGCTGATGATGCCGGTCTACCTGCCATGCGTCATGCGCCCGAAGCCGTGGACCGGCCCGTTCGGCGGCGGCTACTGGACCAACTCGGTCCCGCCGCTGACCCTCGTGAAGACCCGGAGCCGGGGCTATCTCGAAGAGCTGAAGCACATCGACATGCCGGAGGTCTATGGTGCAGTGAACGCATTGCAGGACACCGCATGGCGGATCAACACCCGCGTGCTGGATGTCGCCCGTGCCCTGTGGGATCGCGGCGCGACCGTCGCTGGCCTGCCAGCCCGTGACGTGCAGGACATTCCGGCCAAGCCCGCCGACATCGAAACCAACGAAGAGGCGCGGAAGGAGTGGCGTCGTGCTGCTGCCAAGGTGTATCAGGTGAACGCCAAGCAGTTCAGCCAGCGCATCCAGACCAACAAGATCATCAGCATCGCGGAAGAGTTTGAGAAGGAGGAAGCCCTGTACTTCCCCTACCAGCTCGACTTCCGTGGTCGCATCTACGCGGTGCCGCTGCTGCTCAACCCGCAGGGTAACGACCTGGCGAAAGGGCTGCTGACGTTCGCCCATGGTGCGCCCATCGAAGACGGCGTGGCTGCCGGCTGGCTGGCGATCCACTGCGCCAACACCTATGGCTATGACAAGGCCGCGCTCGCAGACCGCATCGCGTGGGTCGAGGAACACGAAGACCTGATCCTGTCCTGCGCTGCCGATCCGCTGGCGAACCTGTGGTGGACCGAGGCGGACAAGCCGTTCCAGTTCCTCGCCGCCTGCTTCGAGTGGGCAGGCTTTCAGGAGCAGGGCTTCGGCTATGTGTCGTCGCTGCCCATCGCCATGGATGGCTCGTGCAATGGCCTGCAACACTTCAGCGCCATGCTGCGTGATCCTGTCGGCGGCGCAGCCGTCAACCTCCTGCCTTCCGACCGGCCCGAAGACATCTACCAGCGGGTGGCAGACAAGGTGATGGACAAACTGCGGCGCGACCTTTCGAGTAACGGAAAGGAGACGGAGCTGGCGAAGCTCTGGCTGGACTTCGGCGTGGACCGGAAGATCACCAAGCGCCCCGTGATGGTGCTGCCCTACGGCGGCACCTACATGGCCTGCCTCAAGTACGTCGCGGCTGCCGTGGACGAGAAGACCAACGGCAACCCCGAGCGCATCTTCGGGGAGCGCGTGCGCGAGGCTACGGTGTACCTGTCCAAGCTGATCTGGCAGTCCATCGGTGAGGTGGTCATCGCCGCCCGCGAGGCAATGAGCTGGTTGCAGAAGGCAGCCCGGCTCGCTGCCAAGGAAGGACTGCCCATCACTTGGCGGGTGCCGTCCGGGTTCCCGGTGCAGCAGGCGTATTGGGATGTGACCGAGCGGCGGGTGAAGACCCGGCTGAACGGATCGCTGGTCTACCTCCGGCTCCATGAGCAGGTGGACAAGATCAGCGAGGCGGACCAAGCCAGCGGGATCGCGCCCAACTTCGTCCACAGCCTCGACGCTGCGGCGCTGGTGGGTTGCGTGACCAAGGCTCGGGAGCAGGGGATCACGAGCTTCGCCATGGTGCATGACAGCTACGGCACCTTGGCGGCGCACACCGACCTGCTCGGTCAGTGCCTGCGGGCTGCGTTCGTGGAGCTGTACGAGAACCACGATGTGCTGGAAGACTTCCGCCAGAACATCCTCGACATGCTCTCCGACGAGCGCCGGGAGAAGCTGCCGCCGATCCCGGACAAGGGCGAGTTGGACATTCGCCAGGTGCTGGAGTCCGACTTTTTCTTTGCCTGACCTTTCGACAAGTTGAACAGTTCCCCGGGCTAACAGGTCCGGGGAATTGGTTGCCACTAAGACCAACCCAAACGCACCACGGAGGTGGACATGAGGAACGCAACAGTCGTCATCCGCTACGGGGCCGGCATCAACACGGTCACCGTGGACGGTCGGGTATTCGACCGCAACGCCATGGACAAGGAGCAGCGGTTCAACTTCCGCCGCGCCTTCGTCAAAGCCTTCGCTGACGAGCGCCAGCCGAAGAGGCAGGAGCGCCGCCGCAAGGGCCGCAACCGGAAGCGGGGGTGAGCCATGCGTATCCCGGAAATTCGTGAGCGCCTGCAACTGCTGGCAATCCTGCACGGCATCCCGGAGCTGGAGGTGCTGGCCGATGAATTGAAGCGGCGGTCGTCAGGGAAGCGCCCGCCGCGTGTGGCGCAGCCGATGACGCCGCAACTGGCACAGACCATCCGGCAGTACGCTGCGCTCAACCCCGATGTCCCCCAATACGAGATGGCCCGGGTCTTCAATGTCAACCCGGGGCGTGTCTCGGAAGCCCTCAGAGGAACATGCCAGTGAAGCACATTCAGACCTTCCAGATTTACGAGGCTGAGAACGGCCTCGTGATCCGCAAGGGCGAAGACTTCGCTCGCCAGAACCCGGGCGAGACGATGATCGCCAACGACATTTCCGAAATGGTCAACCTGATCGCGCACGAGGTGGCGGCGAAGACGAACCCACCGGCCAAGGTGAAGCTCCGCCGAAGCCCGGCGCAGATCATCCGCGACATGGAGCGCAATCGTGAACCGTGATCTGTTCAACAACGCCAACCTGAAGGATGTCGGCATCGCCGCCATGTCGGTGATCGACCGGCTCCAGCTTCACCAGCCGCATGTGCAGATGGCTGCGGCTGCCGTCGTCTTCCTCGGGCTGTCCGAGCATTGGGGCATCCCCGCGCAGGACGTGTTCACCGCCGTCAAGAACATGATCAACGACGGCGAGGGCAAGCGCCCCGAGTACACAGCAGTCCGCGAGTACATCCGTCACGAGCTGTGACGCCGGGCGACCGAAAGGTTGCCGCTAAGACCAACCCAAACGCAGGAGCCCTTCGATGATCGCCACGGCAATCATCCTGTTGAAGCGCGGCGAACCGCTTCCTCTCGACCTGATCGTTCGCTTGCTTGCCGCTGGCATTGACGTGGCGGCCCTCGAAGAAAAGCACGGAGCATAAGATGGCGAAGACCAAGCAGACTTACCTCGGCAACGGTAACCACCAGTGGGAGCCGGTGGCCCATTTCGAGCCGCCCTTCGGTAATGCCGGCGACAGCACTGCTCGGCTCCGTGTCCCGGGCGGCTGGCTCTATCGCACGGTCGTGATGCAGGACGGCGAGGTTGTCGCCAGCGACAGCGTGTTCGTCCCGCTGCCGAGCATCGTCGGCAAGCCCATCTAAGCTCCCCTCCAAGATCCACCTGGCTGGACCCCGCTGAGAAATCGGCGGGGTCTTTCTGCGTTTCAGAAGGACATCAATGGCAAAGAACAAGAAGGACAAGAAGGACAAGGCTCCTTCCTTCCTGTCGCCGCGAGGCGTGTTCAAATTCCCCAAGCTGTCGGAGCCGGACTTCGGCACCGACGAGTACCCGAAGCCGGACGGCGAGTTCTCCGTCAAGCTGATCCTGAAGCTCGACGACCCGAAGACGCAGGCGTTCCTCGCCAAGCTGAAGCCGCTGCACGAGGATGCTGTGGCCAAGGGCAAGGAAGCGTTCAAGGAGCTGAAGGCGGAAACCCGCAAGAAGCTGAAGGAGGTCAAGGTCAACGACCTCTTCACCGAGCTGCTCGATGAGGAAACCGAAGAGCCGACCGGCGAGATCGAGTTCAAGTTCGCGATGAAGCACAGCGGCGTCTACAAGAAGGGCCCGAAGGAGGGCAAGAAGTGGAAGCGCCGCCCGGACATCTTCGATGCCAAGGGTCAGAAGATCACCAAGTCGATCCAGATTTGGGGTGGCACCGAAGGTAAGGTCAGCTTCTCCGCCTCGCCGTACTTCATCCCGGGCACTGGCGCTGCCGGCCTGAAGCTGAACCTCGACGCCGTGCAGATCATCTCGCTGGTCAGTGGCGGCTCGCGCACTGCCTCCAGCTACGGCTTCGAGGAAGAGGAAGGCTTCTCCGCCGACGAGCTGCCGGAGGATGAAGACGAAACCTCCGGCATCAAGGGCGACGACGACGACGAAGACGACGGCGATGAAGGCGCGTCGGGCTCGTCGGACGACGACGACGACGAAGGCGACTTCTGAGGATCGGGGCCGGCGCGAGGGTTATCGCTCCGGCCTCGAAGACAAGATCGCAGAGCAGCTTCGTGGTCTAGGCATCGAGCCTAACTACGAAGCGCTCACGATCCGATACACCCCACCTCAGAAGACCCATCGTTACACCCCGGACTTCCCGCTGGACAACGGCGTGATCGTCGAGAGCAAGGGCCGCTTCGTTTCCAAGGATCGCGTCAAGCATCTGGCAGTGAAGGCCGAGCATCCCGACCTCGACATCCGCTTCGTGTTCAGTAACAGCCGCACCCGGCTGTCGAAAATCTCCAAGACAACCTACGCCGACTGGTGCGTGAAGCACGGCTTCCAGTTCGCGGACAAGCTGATCCCCCTCGCGTGGATCAACGAGCCGCCTTGTGAGCGCCGGTTGGCTGCCCTGCGAAAGGCAACCTCGAAATGAAATTCCTGTCCAAGATCGGCAACGCCATCCTCGATGCCGTCATCGCCGCCATCGCCTTCGTCGCGAAGTTCATCGCCAAGGTCTGTGTCGCGGTGTTCATGTTCGTCACCGTCGTGCTGACCCTGATGCTGGTCCCGTTCATGTTCCCGGTGGCTCTCGGCTGGCGCACCGTCCGCGCTGCCTATGAGCTGGCCGACGAAATGCTGGTCCACCTGGCGACCGATGCGTAAGACGACGGATTACATCGTCATCCACTGCGCGGCCACGAAGCCCACCATGGACATCGGCGCCAAGGAGATCGAGCGCTGGCACCGTGAGCGTGGCTTCTTCAAGATCGGCTATCACTTCGTGATCCGCCGTGACGGCACCATCGAGACGGGCCGCGCTCTCGAAGAGGCCGGCGCTCACGCGCAGGGCTTCAACCACAAGTCCATCGGCATCTGCCTCGTCGGAGGCATCGGCATGGACGGCAAGGCCGAGAACAACTTCACCGCGGAACAGTGGGAGAGCCTGCGCTCTCTCGTCGTCCGCATGAAGGCGCAGTATCCGAACGCTGAAGTCCTCGGTCACCGCGACCTGCCGGGCGTCAAGAAGGACTGCCCGAGCTTCGACGTTCGCGGCTGGTGGTCGCAGCACGCCGCCAATTAGGTGGCCTCTAAGACCAACACGCATGTGGTCCTCCTAGTTTCCTCCTCCCTCCAACTCACCGCTCGCTCCTAACGGGGCGGGCGGTCTTTTTTCGGCAGGCCCATGGGAGAAAGCAATTTCGTTCAGCACGAGCCGTGCCCCGCGTGCGGCTCCAAGGACAACCTTGCCCGCTACGACGACGGGCATGCCGTCTGCTTCAGCCACGGCTGCGACTACTACGAGCGCGGCGACGGCGAAGCATCCATCAAGAAATCGGAGAAGCGCGTGAAGGGATTGATCGAGCCGGGTGAAACCCGGGCTCTGTCGAAGCGCGGCATCAACGAAGAGACGTGCCGCAAGTGGAGCTACACGGTCGGCAAGTACAAGGGCAAGAGCTGCCAGATCGCCAACTACCGTGATGCCTCCGGCCAGATCGTCGCGCAGAAGGTGCGCTTCCCGAACAAGGATTTCCTGTTCCTCGGTGACAGCGATGCTGGCGGCCTGTATGGCCAGCACCTCTGGCGTGACGGCGGCAAGATGCTGGTGGTCACCGAGGGCGAGATCGATGCGCTCACGGTCAGCCAGCTTCAGGGCAACAAGTGGCCGGTGGTCAGCATCCCGACCGGATCGAAGGGCGCGAAGAAGGCCATCGCGAAGCAGCTCGAATGGCTGCTGAAGTTCGACACCGTGGTGTTCATGTTCGACATGGACGACCCGGGCAGGGAAGCCGCCGAGGAATGTGCGGCGGTGCTGCCGCCAGGTCGAGCGAAGATCGCCAGCCTTCCGCTGAAAGACCCGAACGATTGTCTGCTTGCCGGCAAGGGCAAGGAGGTGATCGACGCCATTTGGGGCGCGAAGGATTTCCGGCCCGATGGGCTGGTCACCATCGCGGACCTGAAGGACGAGGTGCTGAAGCCCGTCGAGTGGGGCCTGCCGTGGGTCTTCGAGACGTTGACCAAGCACACCTATGGCCGTCGCCTCGGTGAGTGCTACGCGGTCGGCGCGGGCACCGGCATCGGCAAGACCGACTTCCTCACGCAGCAGATCGCCTACGACCTCGACGTGCTGAACGAGCCGGTCGGTCTGTTCTTCCTTGAGCAGCAGCCGGTCGAGACTGGCAAGCGTATCGCGGGCAAGCTGGCGAAGAAGCTCTTCCACATCCCCGACGAGGGCTGGACGACGGAAGACCTTCAGGGCGCATGGGATCGGCTCTCGACCAAGAAGCTGTTCCTCTACGACCACTTCGGCGCTGCCGATTGGGAAGGCATCCGGGATCGCATCCGCTACCTCGCGCACGCCCACGGCGTCCGCATCTTCTACCTCGATCACCTCACCGCACTCGCGGCGGGCGCTGACGGGGAGAGCGAGAAGGAAGCGCTGGAGCGGATCATGGAAGAGATCGGTCGGCTCGTGAAGGAGCTGAACATCATCCTGATCTTCGTGTCCCACCTGTCCACGCCGGAGGGCAAGCCTCACGAAGAGGGCGGTCGCGTGATGATCCGCCACTTCAAGGGCAGCCGCTCCATCGGCTTCTGGTCGCACTTCATGTTTGGACTGGAGCGCAACCAGCAGGACGACGACGAGAAGATGCGGACCATCACCACGTTCCGCATCCTCAAGGATCGCTACACCGGACGCGCAACGGGCGAGGTCTTCTACCTCGGCTATGAGCGGGCGACCGGCATCCTGTTCGAGACTGAGCTGCCCGAAGAGGACAAGGGCTTCCCGCCCGCTGACGAAGACGAAGAGGGGTTCTGATGAACGAAGCAGTACGCAAACGCCTCCTCGACGAGGATGGCGTGGTCATGCGTGCGATCCGCACCATCCGCGCCAGCGGTGGAAAGAAGCGTATCACCCTCGTCACCGACACGGTGGAAGGCATGGTGCGGATGGATGCGTTCCTCGCGTCCATCGCCACCATTCACCCCGAGGTCTGGAACATTCACATCGTGCCGCGTAGCCGGGCCGGCGCAACCATCCACTGAAGGAGCAAGATGGAAGACTTCACCGGCTGCGATTGGACTGATCGCGGCCCGTTCACCCAAGTGCGCGGCGGTCGTAATTTCTTCCCCCTCGACCCGCGCCCGAACGAAGTGTTCATCGACGACATCGCGGAAGCACTCGCCAAGCAGTGCCGCTACAACGGCCACTGCAAGCCGTTCTATTCGGTGGCGCAGCACTCCGTTCTGGTCAGCCTCGTGGTGCCGCCGAAGCACGCGCTCGCCGGCCTGATGCACGACGCCGCCGAGGCATACATCGGTGACACCGTGCGCCCCCTGAAGATGGTGCTGGAGAAGGCCGCGCCCGGCGTGCTGCGGGGCATTGCGGACAGGATCGACCGCGCCATCGCGGAGCGCTTCCTGATCCCGCCGGCCCCCTTCGAGGTGATCAAGCATGCGGACAACACCGTGCTTGCTACCGAGAAGCGCGACCTGATGGAAGAGGGGGGCGATTGGGGCCCACTGCCCGAGCCGCTGCCGGTTCGCATCGTGCCGCTGACATGGGAAGCCGCGAAGGAACAGTTCCTCCAGCGCTTCCGCCAGCTCGGCGGGCATGCGTTCGCTTGATCTCTTCTCGGGGATCGGCGGCTTTGCACGCGGCTTCCATGCGGCGGGGATCGAGACGGTTGCGTTCTGCGACAGCGACCCCGCCGCCAGGTGCGTACTGCAAAAGCACTGGCCTGACATCCCGGTTTATCACGATGTACGCGACATCACCCGTGAACGCCTGCTGGCTGATGGCATCCCGAGGCCGAACATCATTAGTGGCGGCTTCCCGTGCCAAGACATCAGCATCGCAAACCCGAAGGCGGTCGGCCTAGATGGCGAGCGTAGCGGCCTCTGGTGGGAGTTCCACCGGATCGTCGAAGAAATCCACCCGGAGTTCGTCGTCGCGGAAAACTCTCCGCAGCTTCGCTCTCGCGGACTGGACCGCTTGCTCGGGTCGCTCGATGCGCTCGGGTATGATGCGGAGTGGCACTGTATTCCCGCTGCCGCCCTTGGTGCCCCACACCGTAGGGATCGGCTCTGGATTGTGGCCTACGCCCGCAGCGCGGGACTGGCGACATCCGAACGCGAAGCCCTACTCAGCCCGGGGTGGTGGCAAGAAAGGGGAGCAACTTCCCAACGCTGTCGGTGGCCCGCTGAACCCAACGTGGGTCGAGTGGCTCATGGGCTACCCGGGCGAGTACACCGCCTGCGACTTCTCGGCAACTCGGTCGTCCCGATCATCCCTCAGCTAATTGGCGAGGCAATCCGCGCCCGAGCTGCGTCCTAACCATTCGACTAAAGGAAAGGTATGTCCCGATACATCTTCGACATCGAGACTAACGGTCTGCTTGACGAGCTGGATCGGGTCCACTGCCTCGTCCTGCGAGACATCGACACGGGTGACGTGTTCTCGTGCGCCGGCCCTGCCGGGTACGACGACGATACCTACTACCACATCGAACACGGCCTCGATCTGCTTCAAGACGCCGAGCTGATCGTCGGCCACAACATCATCAAGTTCGACATCCCGGCGCTCCAGAAGGTCTACCCGGGCTTCCAGCCCAAGGGCGTGGTGCGCGACACCATCGTGCTATCGCGCCTGATCTGGCCGGACACCAAGGAGAAGGACTATCGCCTCCGCGAGCGCGGCAAGCTGCCGGGCAAGCTGATCGGTCGTCACTCCCTCGAAGCGTGGGGCTACCGCCTCGGTGAATACAAGGGCGACTTCAAGGGCCCTTGGGATCACTGGACTCCTGAGATGCAGTCCTACTGCGAACAGGACGTGGAGGTAACCACCAAGCTCTGGCAACTGATCCAGCGCAAGCAGCCCTCGGAAGAGAGCGTCAACCTCGAACACGAGGTGGCCGCGATCATCTTCCGGCAGGAGCAGCGTGGCTTCGCCTTCGACCTGGCGAAAGCGGCCTCGCTCTACAGCGACCTGTGTGGCCGGCGCTCGGAGCTGGAGACTGACCTTCAGCGGGCGTTCCGTCCGTGGTTCGCCCCGGGCAAGCAGTTCGTCCCGAAGCGCGACAACAAGAAGCAGGGCTACGTCGCCGGCTGTGCGTTCACGAAGATCGAGCTGCGGTCCTTCAACCCCGGCTCTCGTGATCACATCGCCAACCGCCTGCAAAAGCTCCGTGGCTGGAAGCCGAAGGAGTTCACCGCAGACGGCAAGCCCAAGGTCGATGAAACGGTGCTGGAGGCTCTGCCTTATCCCGAGGCGAAGCTGCTCACCGAATACCTGATGGTGCAGAAGCGCATCGGGCAGTTGGCCGAGGGCGATGAAGCGTGGCTGAAGCGCGAGCGTAACGGTCGCCTGCATGGCGAGGTGGTGACGAACGGTGCCCACACCGGGCGCATGACGCACCGCCGCCCGAACATGGCGCAGGTTCCCTCCAACGATGCCCCGTATGGGAAGCGGTGCAGGGAGCTGTTCATGGCATCCACTGGCCTGCGGCTGGTGGGCTGTGACGCCGACGCGCTGGAGCTGCGTTGCCTCGCTGCGTACATGGCCCGCTACGACGGCGGCGCGTACATCGACACCGTGCTGAAGGGCAAGAAGGCCGAAGGCACGGACATGCACACGCTGAACGCCAAGGCGCTCGGCTGTGATCGCGACACCGCGAAGGTGTGGTTCTACGCCTTCATCTACGGCGCGGGCGACAAGAAGCTCGGCTACATCCTCGGTGCAAAGAATGACCGCGAAGCGGCGAAGCTCGGCAAGGCTTCACGCGCCCGGTTCCTCAAGGCGCTTCCTGCGCTCGGTCGCCTGACCGACCTCGTGCAGAAGAAGCTCCAGAAGCGTGGGTATCTGGTCGGCCTCGATGGCCGTCACCTGCATGCCCGTTCCCCCAATGCGGCCCTTAACACCCTGCTGCAATCCGCAGGCGCAGTGCTGATGAAGCGTGCGCTTGTCATCCTCGATCAAACCCTCCAGTCCGCGCATGGCTTCGTACCCGGCGTGGACTACGAGTTCGTCGCCAACGTCCATGACGAGTGGCAGATCGAGGTGCGTCCCGAGATTGCAACGGTTGTCGGTGAGGTGGCCGCGAAGTCCATCACACTCGCAGGAGAATACTATGGCTTCCGCTGCCCTCTCGCTGGCAACTTCGACATCGGTGCATGTTGGGCTGACACCCACTGAGCATCGCTGCCTGAATTGCGGCGTGCGGCTGATCCCGGGGATCAACTGGTCCGCATCGCGTGTCCGCAAGCACGACTACGTTTGCCCGAAGTGCAACACCCTCCGCCGGTTCCATCGTCACCTCTACCGCACGCCGGTAGGGGAGGCGCTGGCCCACTTCCGTGACGAGCGGCCCGACATCAAGGAAGGCTACGTCTATGTGGTGAGCAATCCGGCGTGGCCCGGCTACGTCAAGATCGGCAGCGCCATCGACGTGGGCGACCGCCTTCGCTCGTTCCAGACCTCGGACCCGTTCCGGTCTTACGAGCTTCAGGGCTGGCGCTTCTTCAATGACCGCTTGGTCGCGGAGTACGACATTCACCGCTTCCTCGACACCTATCGGGTGGGCGGCGAGTGGTTCAAGCTCGATGCCGAGCGGGCGACCTTCATGCTGAAAGCCTTCGATTGGGGTAACCGCTCGTGAAGCGTTTCGTATCCGCGACCGTAGGGGTCGCATGGCTCGCCTTCTATGCGAGCGTGTGGGTGGGGTGCGTGTTCTTCACGCCCCCATCCCAACCGGAGACGGTTCGCTACTGCCTGAATTGGGTCACCGACACCTTCGAGCCCTGCGACAACTTCGTCGAGGTCCGCAATGTTTGAGGTGATCTATGAGCTGTGTCAGTGGGCGCTGGCCGGCTTCGGCGCGTGGAAGCTGTGGAAGCTGCGCGACGACTGTGCCGGCGGCTTCGCTGGCGTGTGGGCTGCAATCGACGCGCTCCAGAAGGAGGCGAAGACTGACCGCCGCCGCATCGAGACGGCCTTCTCTGACATCAACTTCTGTGCCCGCAAGCACAACGAAGCGGTCGAAGAGATCGAGCGCCTGAACGCCGCGGTCTTTGGCAGCCCGAAGACCACCAACGAAGACCCCCACCTGATCGTCACCTACGAGGATGGCACCGTCGAGCATAAGGCCCCCGAGGGGCCGACCGACCCGGCGGTGAAGGTCCGTTACGGCGTGTCGGTGATGCGTCCTGAAGGAGGCGTCGATGTTCAACCGTGACCAAACGAGGCTTCAGTGACCAAGCGGACGCTGCTTATCGACGGCGACGTTCTCGCCTACCAGAAGGCGGCGTCGGTCGAAAAGGCGATCAACTGGAACGCCGACGAAGACGACGCGGGCGAGAACGATGTCTGGACGGTGAGCGCCGACCTCGATCGCGCCAGGTATGAGGTGGATCGCTGGATCGCTCACTGGACCGACGAGCTGGAGGCCGACCAGATCGCGATTGCGCTGACGGACGACGCCAACTTCCGCAAGGAGCTGCTGCCGTCCTACAAGTCGAACCGCAAGAACAGCCGCAAGCCGGTGATCCTGCGGCAGGTGCGGGAGTACCTCGTCACCCAATACGGCGCTCGGATCAAGCCGGGCCTCGAAGGCGACGACGTTCTCGGCATCCTCGCGACCAACCCGAAGCTCTACCCCGGGGAGAAGATCATCGTGTCCATCGACAAGGACATGAAGACCATCCCCGGCCTGCTGGTGAACACCGGCAATGACGAGGGCATCGTCCGGGTGAGCGAGGCGCAGGCCGACTACTGGCACCTGTTCCAGACCCTGACCGGCGACCAGACGGACGGCTACTCCGGCTGCCCCGGCGTTGGCCCGAAGAAGGCTGCCGAGCTGCTGGACGTGGGCGGCATGTCGCTGTACGCGAACCGCGAGCATCAGCTCCGGGCGCTGTGGGAAGCGATTGTCGCGGCCTATGAGAAGCGTGGCCTGACCGAGCATGAAGCGCTCGTGCAGGCGCGTGTGGCCCGCATCCTCCGCCACAGTGACTTCGACTACAAGGCCAAGCGCCCGATCCTCTGGACGCCACCGAAGCCCTGATGGCAAGGCGGCGCCGGGTCGCGCCGTATGTTCCCCAAGTCGATAACCACGACGCCGCGCTGGAAGACGCCCTCGCGAAGAGCATCAACCTCGCGGTGCCGTGGTATCTCATGGCGAGCTACGGCTACTACATCAAGGATGTCTCGATCCTCTCGGACGCGGCTTACGACCGCCTCTGCGTCCTTCTCCGGGACCGATGGGATGAGATCACCCACCACCACAAGGACCGCATCGACCGAGCCAGCCTGAACGCTGGCTCCGGCTTTGGCCTGCGCGAAGAGCAGTACCCGCTCATCGCCCGGGACGCGGCCCATTCCCTGATCAAGCAACTGAAGCACGGAAACGAATGAAGCAGCTTGAGCTGTTCCCCGACGACTACGCGCATCTGCCCTCTGTGATCGCCCTCTACAGCTCCATCCCGCAGCGAGGGAAGGGGGAGACGGCGAAAATCCTGATTGGCCGATACGGCTACCGGGCGGTCAGCTTCGCGGAGCCCCTGCGCCGCATGACGGTCGGCTTCCTGATGGGCTGCGGCATCCCGGAGCCGAAGGCGTGGGACTATGCCACCAACCGGAAGGAAGAGGTGATCCCCGAGGTCGGCTACTCCGTCCGCTACCTGATGCAGACCCTCGGCACCGAGTGGGGCCGGAACGTGGTCAACCAAGACCTGTGGCTCAACCTGGCGCTCTCCCGGATCGCCGGCCTGACCGGCCTCGGTGAGCGCGTCGTGATCGACGACATGCGGTTCCCCAATGAGTACGCCCGGCTGGCGGGGATTGGGGCAACAATGTGGCGGATCGAGCGTGATGCGCCCTATGACGGCCCCGCCCATGTCAGCAACGGCCTGCTGGACGGGGCGGACTTCAACCGCGTGATCC
Source organism: Ferrovibrio sp. (assembly GCF_046297595.1). Lineage (GTDB taxonomy): Bacteria > Pseudomonadota > Alphaproteobacteria > Ferrovibrionales > Ferrovibrionaceae > Ferrovibrio. The sequence continues at coordinate 60,226 of NZ_JBKBHT010000009.1, read as the reverse complement.
TGAACAACGGCACCCTCGAAGACCTCCGGGGAGCCGTCCGGGGCGCACTGAACGCCTGACCTGGCAACACAGTGGAGGGGTGGGAAACCGCCCCTCCAATTAGGTTGCCTCTAAGACCTAAGCCCCCCGAATGTTTTCTGAAGATAATAAACCCTTCCCCCCTGTCCCGAAGGAGCTGGTGCAGGCGCTCGACGAGCGTTTCCCCGAGCGTAGCCCTGATCCCGAATGGTCCGACCGTGAGGTATGGATGCGGGCGGGGGAACGGCGCGTGGTGAGGTTCCTGCTCCGCAAGCTACAGGAGCAGGAGGAAGACACTCTCTCCAACTGAGGTCACCATGTGCAGCAAGCCAAAAGTCCCCGCCCCGGTGGTGCAGGAAACCCCGCCGGCACCTCCGCCTCCGCCGCCCCCGGCGCAGGCCCCTGACAGTCCAGCCCTGAACGAACGCTCCGCCGCTGACCAAAGCGACGAGCTGAACCGCCGCAACAGCACCAGCGGTCGCCGCAGCCTGCGGATCGACCTTGGCGGCACCCCCGGTCGTTCCGGCCTGAACATCCCCCTCTAATTCATGATCCCGACTGGCACCGCCGCCGGTCGCTATTCAGAGCTTCAGACCACCCGGAGCCCGTTCCTTGAGCGGGCCCGGGAATGTGCGAAGCTCACGATCCCCTCTCTCGTCCCGCCAGATGGACATACGGGCAGCTCCAAGCTGTACAAGCCGTATCAGGGGATCGGTGCGCGAGGCGTGAACAATCTCGCCTCGAAACTGCTACTGGCGCTCCTCCCCCCAAACTCCCCGTTCTTTCGTCTGACTATCGACGACTTCACCCTTGACCGCATGTCCGACCAGAAAGGCATGCGTGCCGAGGTCGAAAAGGCTCTCTCCAAGATCGAGCGAGCCGTGATGAACGAAGTCGAAGCGATGGCGTTGCGCGTGCCCATCTTCGAGGCCGCGAAGCAACTGATCGTCGCTGGTAACGTCCTGCTCTACGTCCCCACCAAGGGCCCCGCAAGGGTCTTCCGCTTGGACCGCTTTGTGGTCAAGCGCGATGTCGCCGGCAATGTGCTGGAGATCGTCGTCAAGGAAGACGTTGCGCCCGGCTCTCTGCCTGAACGTGCGCGTGCGCTCGTAAAGAAGGAAGCTGGCAAGGAGCAGAACACCGACGCCTCCGTCTCCCTCTATACGCATGTCGTGCGGGAAGAGGGCCGGTGGTCCGTTTATCAGGAAGTCGCTGGTCATCGTGTACCTGGCACGGGCGGAACCTATCCCCTCGACAAATGCCCGTGGCGCCCCCTCCGCATGATCGCGGTGGATGGCGAAGACTACGGACGCGCATACGTCGAGGAATACATTGGCGACCTGATCAGCCTTGAGGGGCTGATGAAGTCGGTCGTCGAAGGCGCGGCTGCGGCTGCGAAGGTTCTCTTCCTCGTGAAGCCGAACGGGACCACGCGGGCCAAAACTCTGGCAGAGGCCCCGAACGGTGCGATCCGCGAAGGCGATAGCAACGATGTGTCCGTCCTTCAGGTGGACAAGTTCGCTGACTTCCGGGTTGCCCGCGACACCATCACCGACATCACCAACCGCCTGTCGTTCGCCTTCCTCCTGAATAGCGCTATCCAGCGCAACGGCGAGCGCGTCACGGCTGAAGAAGTCCGCTACATGGCGGGCGAGCTTGAGGATGCCCTTGGCGGGATTTACTCGCTCCTCTCGCAAGACCTTCAGCTTCCCCTCGTGGAGCTGCTGATGTGGCGCATGCAGCGCACCAATCGGCTCCCCTCGCTCCCGAAGGGTACTGTCCGTCCGACCATCGTTACCGGCGTCGAGGCTCTTGGCCGTGGCCATGACCTCAACAAGCTCGACACCTTCCTCGCAGGCGCGAGGGACACGCTCGGGCCCGAAGTGGTCGCGCAGTACGTTGACATCAGCGACTACCTCACGCGCCGCGCTGCGGCCCTCGGTATCGACACCGAAGGGCTTATCCGGTCGCAGGAAGAGGTGGCGCAGGCCGCGCAGCAGCAGCAGCAGATGGCTCTCATGGAGCGTGTTGCGCCGAACGCCGTTAATGCGTTTGGTCAGGCTGCTGTCGAGAACATGAAACAGCAAGGAACCGCTGATGAGTAAAGTCGAGAAGGCGGCTGAAGCGAAAGCCGCCGTTACCGAGAAGGTCGCTCCGACCGTCGTTGCGCCGGCCTTGAAGCCGGTGGCCGAGAAGGGCCCGAAGAAGGTGACCCTGCCTGACGGCACGGTGGTCGTGGACAACTAATGAGCGACGTATCTCGCGTCGTGGTGCAGTCGTCGCCGGGTGGCCCCGAAGCCCCGGCGGCGGCTACGCCCCAACAGCAGCAGGCCCCCGAGCAGCAGCAGCAGCAGTCCATCCCGGAGTTCATCCCGGAGAAGTTCCGCAACGCCGCTGATCCGGTGCAGGCCCTCGCGGAAGCCTATGCCGCGCTGGAGCGCAAGCAGAGCGCCGGCCAGTCGCAGGAGCAGCAGGCTCCGCAGCAGCAGCCGCAGGAGCAGCCGTCCGCGCAGGAAGTGCGCGAGCAGCTTCAGGCTGCCGATCTGAGTTTCGATGATTTCCAGAACGAGCTGATCCGCAACGGGCAGCTCTCGCCACAGTCCTACGAGAAGCTGGAGAAGGCCGGCTATCCGAAGGACATGGTGGACACCTACATCGCCGGTCAGCGTGCCCTCGCTGATCAGCAGCGCTCCGAGGTTCTGTCGGTGATCGGCCAAGGTGCCGATGCAGAGAGCAAGTTCACCGATATGGTCGATTGGGCCAAGAAGAACCTCTCGCAGGCGGACATCTCCGCCTACAACGCCGCGATGGATAGCGGCGATACCGGCCAGATGAAGCTGGCCATGCAGGGCCTCTTCGCCAGGTACAGTGCCGCCAACGGTATTGAGCCCGACCTTGTTGGTGGTGCCGGTGCAGCCGGCGCTGGCGACGATGTGTATGCCTCCGTGCAGGAGCTGGTGCGGGACATGCAGAACCCGCTCTACAAGAAAGACCCGGCGTTCCGCGCCAAGGTCGATAAGAAGCTCGCTCGGTCGAGCGTCTTCTAACCGTACCCCCGGCGCTTCCTCACAGCGCATACCCGGGGGTCTTTCGATGGCACGCCGCGTCACCATGACGGGGCTCAACGGGGACTAGAGCTTCCCCCGGCGTGACCTCTTGCGGCCCAACACGAGCCGCACAGCGCACCAATCGTGTAATCGTGGACGAACGAGAGCAAGCACCGTCCACGTCGCCCTGTGCTTGGGGCGTATTTCTACCCGGCAGTTCCGGGGGCTCTGTCCTGAACAAAAGCCCCCTCGCTCTCCAGTCGTCGTGGCTGACGCCATGCCTTTGCTAGGCAGCCGTCCGGTTCCCCCGAGAACACCTACGCGCAACCCTGACCCGCTGCGGCGGACAATCTTGCGTGAAGCGTGAGCAGTTCGAGGCGTGGGCCAACCCCCATCCCAACGACAACTCACACTGGAGTAACTTCACATGGCTAACGCCACTGTGTCGCGCCTCGGTCAGTCCCTCGGTGCGGGCGATACCGATGCGCTGTTCCTGAAGCAGTTTGCCGGCGAGACGCTGGCCACGTTCGACGAAACGAACGTCTTCATGGACAAGCACCTGATCCGCAACATCACCAGCGGCAAGTCCGCGCAGTTCCCGGTCCTCGGCACCAACACCGCCGGCTACCACACCCCGGGCACTGAGATCACGGGCAAGGTGATCAAGCATGCCGAGAAGGTCATCACCATCGACGACCTGCTGATCTCGGATGCGTTCATCGCCAACATCGACGAGGCGAAGAACCACTACGAGGTTCGCTCGCACTACACCGGCAAGTGCGGCCATGCGCTGGCTGTCGCGTTCGACAAGAACGTGGCTCAGGTCGGCGTGCTGGCGGCTCGCGCTTCCGCCACCATCACCGGCGTCACTTACGGTGGCTCGGTCCTGACGCATGCCAACTACGCTACCGATGGCGACCAGCTCGCTTCGGGCATCTTCCTCGCGATGCAGCGCTTCGACGAGAAGGACGTGCCGGAGAACGAGCGCTACGCCTTCGTGCGCCCGGCGCAGTATTACCTGCTGGTCCAGACGACCAAGGTGATCAACCGCGATTGGGGCGGCGCTGGCGTGTACGCCGACGGTAAGGTGCTGAAGGTTGCTGGTGCGGCTATCGTCAAGTCGAACCACATCCCGTCCACCGACATCGACAGCGGCCCGACTGCTTACCGGGGCGACTTCACCAAGACGGTCGCGCTGGTCATGCAGAAGGAAGCTGTGGGCACCGTGAAGCTGCTCGATCTGGCGGTCGAGAGCGCCTACGACATCCGCCGTCAGGGCACCCTGATGGTCGCGAAGTACGCGATGGGCCACGGCATCCTGCGGCCTGAGTGCGCTGTCGAGCTGGCAGAGCCGGCTTCGTAATCGCTCACCAAATAGGGGGCAGTCTCATTCAATTGGGGCTGCCCCCTTTTTTTTTTCGTATGGGGCCCTATGACCATCGGCACTGATTTCCTTACCCCCACGACTGAGCTTCAGGCTGTCAACGTCCTTCTCTCGGTGATCGGTGAAAGCCCCATCAGCTCGGTCGATGAATTGACCACTGCTGACGCTGCGACCGCGCAGAGCATCCTCCATCAGGTGTCTCGCTCGACGCAGGCGCGGGGGTGGCACTTCAACACCGAAGAGAATTACCCGCTCTCCCCGGATGCGTCCGGTGAGATCAAACTTCCGGCCAACACCCTCCGCGTCGATACCGATGCGGACGACGTGGGCGAGGATGTTGCCCATCGTGGCATCCGCCTCTACGACCGGAAGAACCACACCTACAAGTTCACCCGCAGCCTCCGCCTGACGCTGATCGTCGCGCTCCCCTTTGAGGAGCTGCCCGAGGCTGCCCGCAACTACATCACCATCCGCGCCGCCCGCATCTTCCAAGATCGCGTTCTCGGCTCCGACGCGCTGCACGCCTTCAACGAAGACGATGAGAAGACCGCGCATGCGCTGCTCGTGGAGGCCGAAGGCGACAACGCCGACTACAACATCCTGACCGGCAACATCGACGTGGCGCGGGTGATCATGGGGTAACCCTTGCTCGTCAGCTCCTCGATCCCCAACCTCGTCAACGGGGTGTCGCAGCAGCCCGCCGCTCTCCGCCTGGTCACGCAGTGTGAAGAACAGGTCAACGGCTACTCCTCGGTCGTCGAGGGGCTTCGGAAGCGCCCGCCCACGAAGCACATCGCGCTGCTGATCGCAGACCCCGCGCCGACGAACGCCTTCCAGCACGTCATCAACCGCGACCGCAACGAGCGGTACATCGTCCTGATCACGGACGGCGACCTCCGGGTGTTCGATCTGGAGGGCGTGGAGAAGACCGTCGCGTTCCCGGACGGTAAGGACTATCTGACCGCCGCGAACCCGAAGGAGAGCTTCCGGTGCGTCACGGTGGCGGACCACACGTTCGTCGCTAACACCACCATCCAGACCGCGATGGACGACACCGACTTGACGCCGACGCGGCCCGCAGAGGCCCTCGTGAACGTCAAGGCGGGCAACTACGGGAAGACCTATAAGCTGACCGTGAAGGTCGGCTCCAGCACCTACACGGTGTCGAAGCAGACCTCCAACACGGACCCGCTCGACATCGACACGGTGAAGATCGCGACCGATCTCACCACGTCGCTCGGCAGCACCCTACCGAGTGGCTTCACTGCTACGCGCTACGGCAACGCCATCCACATCCAAGGCGATCAGGACTTCTCGATCTCCGGCGAGGATGGCTACAACGGCAACGCCATGTTCGTCGCCAAGGGCGTCGTGCAGCGCTTCTCTGATCTTCCCGCCTTCGGCCCCGAAGGTTTCGTGGTCGAGGTGGCCGGCGATCAGACCTCCAGCTTCGACAACTACTACGTCAAGTTCGAGAAGAAGGACGCGAACGACAGCTCGGGCGTTTGGCGCGAGACTGTGAAGCCGGGCATCAAGTTCAAGCTCGATGAGTCCACCATGCCCCACATTCTGGTGCGCGAGGCGGACGGTACGTTCACCTTCAAGGTGGCCGAGTGGGATGGCCGAGAGGTCGGTGACGAGGAGCAGGCGCCAGAGCCTAGCTTCGTCGGCGCTGCGATTGCGGACATCTTCTTCTATCGCAACCGCCTCGGCCTGCTGGCTGATGAGAGTGTGGTGTTCTCCCGTGCGGGCGAATACTTCAACTACTGGCCCACGACCGTCACCGCGGTTCTCGACAGCGATCCGGTGGACGTTGCGGTGTCGCATGTGAAGGTGTCCATCCTTCGCCACGCGGTGCCCTACAATGAGAGCCTTCTGCTCTTCTCGGATCAGACGCAGTTCCGCCTGAAGGCTGGTGACCTGCTGACGCCGAAGACAGCGGCGATCAACGCCACGACCGAGTTCGAGGCCAGCCCCCGGGTGAAGCCGGTGGGCGCAGGCACGAGCGTCTTCTTCGTGGTGGAGCGCGGCCAGTTCAGTTCCGTCCGTGAATACTTCGTGGACCCGGACAACGACAGCAACGATGCCTCCGACATCACCGCGCATGTGCCCAAGTACATCCCCGGCAACGCCTTCAAGATCGCGGCCAGTACCAACGAGGATGTCGTCATTGTCCTGAGCGAGGACGACCCCGGCGGGCTCTACGTCTACAAATACCTGTGGGCGCAGGGTGACACGGGCGGGGCCGTGCAGAAGCTCCAGTCCTCGTGGTCCCGCTGGACCTTCGGTGAGGACGCGACGCTGCTGAACGCGGACTTCGTGCAGTCCGAGCTGTTCCTGATCGTGAAGCGCCCGGGCGGCATCTACCTCGAAAAGATGTCCCTCGAAGCCGGCGCGACCGATCCGATGTCTACCTGGCAGATTGCCCTCGACCGGCGCATCACGGACGAGGAGTGCGGCACCATCACCTACGATGAGGAGTCCGACACCTCCACGTTCACGGTGCCCTATGACGAGGCCGGCACGCTTCAGGTGGTCACCCGGCGGGATGCGTTCCATCCCGATGCGATCCCCGGCGTGGAGATCGAGGTGGTGACGCAGGGCGTCGGTGAGCTGACCGTTCGAGGCGACGTGCGCGGCACGCCGTTCTTCGTCGGCCTGAAGTATGCGATGGAGTACACCTTCTCGCAGGTCTTCTATCGCGAGGCTTCGCCCGGCGGCGGCACCTCCAGCGTGTCTGGTGGGCGCTTGCAGCTCCTCTACTTCACAGTGACCTTCGACAAGTCCGGTTATTTCCGGGCGGAGGTCACGCCGGTTGGACGCGCAACGCGCACCTACGTCTTCTCTCCGCGAGTGGCCGGCGCTTCGGAAACCATCCTCGGTGAACCCATCATCATCTCGGATGAGTTCCGCTGGCCGATCTACTCACGGTCCAATCAGGTCGTGGTCAAGCTGATCAACGACAGCTTCCTGCCTAGCCGCTTCCTGTCGGCTGAGTGGGAAGGGCAGTACACCATCCGCAGCAAGAGGGTCTAATGGCTTCAGTCCGTCCCGCTCGCTTCTGCGACGTGTGGCGGCTGGCCCCCAATCTCCGCAAAGCTGATGCAGAGGAGTGCCTCGCTGGCACCGGCAACGGTCCCTTGAAGGCACTCCTCAACAGCTACCTCGGTTCCACTCAGGTCTTCGTTGCGGAGGACGACGAGGGCCCGTTCTGCATGTTCGGCTCCGGCCCCACGGGGATCCATTCTGTTGGCTTCGTGTGGATGCTCGGCACGCCCGGCTTGCAGAAGAACCGCATCCAGTTCGCAAGGGAAAGCCGCATGTGGGTTGATCGCCTACACGATGGCTTCCCCGTCCTATGGAATTTCACCGATGCCCGCAACGAGGTTCACCACAGGTGGCTTCGCTGGTGTGGCTTCACGTTCATCAAAAAGCACGAGCAGTTTGGCGTAGAGCGCCGACCGTTCTACGAGTTCGTAAGGATCAAGCATGTGTGAAATGGCAACCGCTCTGGCGGCGGCGTCGTTCGTCGTCGGTGCTGCCGGGGCCGTCTCGCAGCATCAGGCCGGTAAGGCCGAAGCCAAGGCGAACAACGATTGGGTCAACCAGAACGCCCAACGCGCCGCGCAGGCTACTCGCGACCAGTATGCTGACCTTCAGCTCCAGCGCGAGCAGGAGCGCCAGGCGGCGGCGCAGGAGAAGCAGGACATCTCCCTCGATGCCATCAAGGCCCGCGCTACCGCCCGCGTCGCGGCTGGTGAAGCAGGTGTTTCCGGCCTCTCCGTGGATCAGCTCATCGCTGACTACTATGACCGCGAGTTGACCGCGAAGGATCGCATCAACCAGCAGACCGAGTGGAAGAGCCAGCAGATCGCCAACCAGATGAGCGGCGTGAAGGCGCAGGGTGATGACCGCATCAACTCGCAGCGCATGAAGGCCGGGCCTTCGTTCTTCGACGCCGGCCTCCGCATCGTCGGGGCGGGCATCGACAGCTACTCCAATTACATGAAGTGGTCCGACCCCGATGGTGGGCTCGGGCGCAAGGGTAAGAAGTAACCATGGCTGAACGTGGTCGGGCTCCAAGCCCGGAGTTTGATCCCAAGGTCCGGGTGCGCCCGACCGCATCGCCGGTCGATACCTATTCCCGCCCGGCACTACCTACCCATCCCGAAGACAACCCCGCACACCGCCTCGCGGTTGCCTTGAAGGAAATCAACCCCCGCCTCACGCGCTTCTCTAACGAGGTGATGGAGGCCCGGGCCCGCGAGGATGTCGAGCGTGGCCGCGAGGCTGCCCTGAAGTCCGCCCTTGCGTACAAGGAAGCGGTCGAGAAGGGCGTCATCCGGCCCAACGAGAGCCCGTGGTTCGTCAAGGCGTACAAGGAACAGCAGGGCCGTGCCATCGGCACCGGCCTCGAAGTGAAAGCCCGCATGGAGTGGGCCAAGTGGGCGGACAAGGATAGCGACGACCCGCAGGCTTTCTCCAAGTGGTGGGGCGAGTTCCTTCAGCGCGAGCTGGAGCCGATCACCGATCAGGATGTGATGGTCGGTGTCACCAAGGAAATCCAGCAGCTCCAGCAGCAGATGGCCGGGATGCACTCGGCCTACACTGGCGAGCGCGTCAAGAAGGGGCTGATCACCGCCGGCCAGTCCGAGCTGGTCGATGCTCTCACCGCCGAGTGGGACGCCGCCAGGTCAGAAGGCCGTGACATCAATACGTCCGCCATCGCCGCCCGGATCAACCAGATCGGGCAGCGCATGCGGCTGGCCGGTGTCTCCGGTCAGGAGATCAACGACAGCATCACCGACATCGTGATCGCGAAGGCCGAGGAGATCGGTGACGCGGACCTGATGGACGTGTTGCTGACGAAGCGGCCTGACGGCACGCCGGGCCCCGGCAGCACCTCCAAGAATTTCGCCGCCATCCAAGCTGGCAAGCAGCGCATCTTCTCCTCGTTTGTCGCCAAGGCCAACTACCTCGACAAGCTGGAGGAGCGGGCGAAGAAGGAGAAGGCCGAAGGGTTTCTCCGCGACGGCCTGATGCAGCTCCGTGACAATCCCTACCATCGCTTCGATAGGGGCTGGCTGGAGCAGGCGTCGAGGGTGGACCCGGACATCGCCCGGACGCTGACTGCCGCGCAGGAGGCGTTCATCTCCGCCGACCAGCGCGAAGACCCAACGAAGCTCCACAGTCACCTTGAGCGCATGTTCACCGATCACTCGAAGACCCCCTTCGCGGTGATCAAGGAAGCCATCGACGCGGGCGCAATCCGCAGCGTGGCGACCATGACGCGGGCCCTCGACGATGCCCGTATCGTCGCTGAAGGCCGCAAGCGCAACATCATGTCGGATACGACCGTCAGCGCCGCGCTCCGGCGCGTGCAGGCGCTCGGCAACAAAGACCCCGAGATGCCCGGCATCCCGACCATGGTGGACCCGCGTGTGTCGCAGGAGGCGGCGATGGAGTTCACCCGGCACATGCACTCGTGGGCCGCAAAGCACCCCGATGCGCTGCCCATGGAGGTTGCCGAAGAGGCCCTCAAGGTCGAGCAGTTCTACACCAAATGGGCGCACGACCGGCACGCCGCGATGAACGCCAAGTCCGCGCCGCAGCAGCAGCAGCAGCCGGCACGACCGGGAGCTGACGCTGCCCGGAAAGCTCTCCAGCGAGCGCAGCAGGCCGGCGACCAACAGGCCGTGAACGACATCCTCACGGACTTCCCTGAATTGAAGCAGTAACAGAATGGCAGAGAAGAGCTACCTGAAGTATCTCACTGAGGAGGAGCGCGTTGCGCTTCTCCAGCAGCCTACGCAGGCACAGCCGCAGACGCAGGCGGCTCCTCCTGCCGCTGCTCCTTCGGCCCCGGCGCAGTCGCAGAGCTATGTCGATGCGCTCGCCAACCCGCAGCCGATCCCCGGCGCGGAGGTCATGTCGGGCGGCAACGTCGTAGACGATGTGGTGGCCGGTATCTCCGAGGCACCCAAGGCGGTCCTCTCCGGTGCCGCCAAGGCGGTCAACGAGACGATGGACGCGATCCAGTCCGCAGGCGACTGGCTGAATGAGAATGTCGCAGACATGAGCGACGTGGGCGCGGTCGAGGTTGACCGGCTGCCCACCGCCGATCTGGAGAGCAACACCGGGCGCTTCATTGAGGGCGCATCGCAGTTCATCACTGGTATGGTCGGCGTCGGTAAGTTCACCAAGGCTGCCGGCCTGTCCAAGCTCGGCGTGAAGACCCTCGGTGATGGCACCGCGACCAAGATCGCGGGCACCATGGCGAAGGGTGCGGTCACCGATGCGCTGGTCTTCGACCCGCATGAGGATCGCCTCTCCAACCTGATCGAGCAGTACGAGCCCCTGAACAACCCGGTCAGCCGATACCTGGCGGCGAGGGACGACGACAGCGAAGCCGAGGGCCGCTTCAAGGCTGCCCTTGAGGGCCTCGTTGTGGGCCCGCTCGCGGACGCCCTGATGTTCTCCGTGAAGGCGCTGAAGCTCGGCAAGGCCGGCAAGCTCGAAGCTGCCGAGGAGGCGGCTGAGAAGGCCGACGTGGCGTTCAAGGAAGCCGAGGCCAAGGGCTTCAGCATAGACACGCTGGAGAAGGAGCTTGGCGGTAAGTGGGGCGAGCCCATAAACCGCGAGGCCCCTGATCAGGGCGAGCTGGCGCTGGAAGGCGGTGGCGTGAAGCCCGATGCGTCGATCAACCCGACTACGGTGAAGGCCGGCGTTGACGATCCCTCTGCGGCCACCGAGCCGCTGCGTCAGAGCGACCAGGTGGTGCCGGTTGGAGCCGTGCTGGAGAAGGCCAAGGTCAAATTCACCCCGGATCAGGAAGCGCAGCTCCGTCTGCTGGTCAGCCGCGAGCATCTGCGCCCCGAGGGCATCGACCTCAACTTCGAGCTGATCCGCAGCACCGACGACGCCAAGGCGTTCATGAACGCGATCTCGGCGCTCTACAAGGACGAGATCACCAAGATGAAGGGCGGCAACGCTGATGGCGTCCGCTCGTGGGATAACGTCCGGCGCAACGCAGAGCGCATTGGCGACCTGATCGGTGAGCAGCCGGGCGTGATGCTCCAGCGCATGCAGCAGCAGACCAACAACCTGCTGCACCTCGACGCTGAGATGCGGGCCTACGAAACCTTCGTGGTGTCCCTCGCGGAGCGCGTTCACAAGCTCGCAGAGGCCATGGACAGTGGCCTGCCCGGACCCTTCGGTTCATATCAGCGGAACCAAGAGGCGTTCATCCGGGATGTCGCGCTGCTGGCGAACGTGCAGGCGATGTACAAGTCGATGCAGACGAACGTGGCCCGCTCGCTCAACGCCATGAAGATCGGCGCGAAGGCGAGCAACGACATGCTTCAGGGCCTCGACCTCGACGCGCTGCGGGCCGATCCGAAGGCCGCTGCGAAGCTGGCGAAGCGCATCCGCCTCGCGGGCCCCGAGCCGAAGGCGACCATCCGCACGATCGGTTCCACTTGGGGCGAGAAGCTGTGGGGCGTCCACAACGAATACTGGATCAACTCGATCCTGTCCGGTGTGAAGACGCAGGCCGTCAACTTCGCCTCCAACACCGCGAACCTGATCTACCAGCCGGCAGAGCGTATGTTCGCTGGCGCGATCACGCTGAACAAGCCGATGTTCCTCGAAGGCGCACGTCAGTATCGAGGCATCATGGCGGGCCTGAACGACAGCCTTGAGCTGGCATGGAAGGCGCTGAAGACCGGCGAGAACATTCTCGACCCGGCTCAGTCCACCGTCGAGCATGTGCGGCACAACATCTCCGCCGCCAACTTCGGACTTGAGGACACCACCATCGGTGGCCTCGTCGATGCCCTCGGCACGGTGATCCGCCTTCCCACGCGGCTGATGTCCTCGCAGGACGAGCTGTTCAAGCAGCTTGCCTATCGTGGCCGCGCCTTTGCGATGGCTGCCCGTGAAGCTGACAACCTCGGCTTTAAGTCCGGCACGCCCGCGTGGGATCGTCACGTCAAGAAGCGCGTGGAAGAGGCGTTCACGCCAGACGGGATGGCGAAGAACGACACCGCGCTGTTGCAGGCGCAGGAGGTCACCTTCACGCAAGACCTCGGCTACGGCATCGGTCACGACCTTCAGCGGTTCGTCGGCCACCACCCGGGCATGCGTGTGATCCTCCCGTTCATTCGCACGCCGACCAACATCCTCCGCTTCACCTGGCAGCGCACGCCGGGGCTGAACCTGCTTCAGAAGCAGTGGCGGGAGGACTTCATGGCCGGCGGTGAGCGCCGCGCCATGGCCGTCGCAAAGGCGACCATCGGCGGTGCCCTGTGGGCCTATGCCGCGAACCTCGCCATGGAAGGCCGGATCACCGGGGGCGGGCCCACCGACCCGGACCTGAAGAAGGCCAAGATGGAAACCGGCTGGCGTCCGTACAGCTTCGTCTGGCAGGACGAGAATGGGAAGACGCAGTACACCGAGCTGAACCGCCTCGATCCCTTCGGCATGTTCTTCGGCATCGCTGCTGACATGACCGAGGTGATGGGCCACATCTCCGATGGGGATGCTGGTGAGCTGGTGGCCGGCGCTGCCACGGCGCTGATCAACAACCTGTCGAGCAAGACCTACCTGCGCGGCATCATGGACACCGCCATGGTCGTCCGTGATCCGATCCGCTCGGGTCAGCGTTGGATGTATCGCCAGGTTGGCTCGTATGTGCCCTCGGTACTGAAGGGCTTCAACGACGACCCGCACCTCCGCGAAGTCCGCAGCTCCATCGACGCCATCAAGGCACGGCTACCGGGCTACAGCAAGGAAGTCGATCCGCGTCGCAACATCCTCGGTGAGAAGGTGCTTGTGCCGCCCGGCATGAGCGTCGAAGGAATGAGCCCGCTTGCCACCACTGAGTGGAAGGCGGATAGCGTCCTCGACGAGCTGGCGGACCAGATGCAGAAGCACAACCGTGCTATCGGCATGCCCTCTCCGAAGATCAACGGCAGCGACATCGACCTCCGTGAGGTGAAGCTGGAGAACGGCTACTCGGCCTACGACCGGCTGCTGGAGTTGCGGGGCACCGTCAAGATCGGCGGGTATACCCTGCGCGACCGGCTCGAACAGGTCATCAACTCCGACCGCTACCGCAACAAGCTGACTGACGGCGACATCAATCATGACGGCTCGCGCCTCATGACCCTGACCGCCGTGATCGGTGAGTACGGCAAGGTGGCGGAACACCAGCTCCTCCGGGAGCAGCCCGAGCTGAAGCAGAAGGTCATGGACTTCCAGCGGCAAAAGCTGCTCACCGCTCGCTTCGGAGCGCAACAGTAACAACCCGAGGGGGCCTTAGCGCCCCCTCACGCTTATCAGGAAATCAATGGCTACGCAGTCCTTCAATGTCTACGTCTGCGACGGCGTACAGGTAGACTTTGCGCTGACGTTTCCGTTCCTCTCGCGCACCCACGTCGTCGCCTACCTCGACGGCGAGCCGGTGTCGTTCGAGTGGATGACGGACTCGCTCATCCGCATTGAGCCGGCCCCCGAGAACGGTGCCGAGCTGCTGATCCGGCGCGAGACGCCGAACGACACGCCGCTGGCGACCTTCGCTGACGGTGCAGTGATCCGTGCGCCGGAGCTGAACAAGGTTCTCCGGCAGGCCCTGTATGTGTCGCAGGAGGGCCGCGACAGTGTGGCCTCGGCTATGATCGAGGACACGACCGGCAACCTCGACGCGGACGGTCGGCGCATCGTCAACGCCGCCGATCCGGTTGACGCGCAGGATGTCGTCACTCGCTCATACGGCGACGAGCATTACGGTGCCAACGCGGCTGCCACGGCAATCGCCGCTCGCGATGCCGCCATCGTTGCCCGCAACGCTGCACAGGCGGCGCGTGCTGGTGCGGAAGAGGCGGAAGCTGATGCGGTCGCCGCGAAGACGCTGGCGGAGAGTGCCCGCGATGCGGCGGAACAGCACAAGCTGGACGCCGAGGCTGCGAAGAACCAGACGCAGGCGATGCTCGACAAGGACAAGTTCCGCGAGGTCGTCTACGTCACCTCGCCGCAGACCATCAACATCACCCTTGCGGACAGCGGCAAGCTGTTCGTCTGCGATCCCACCGCCGGCGACATCACCTTCAACATGCTGTCGGTCGCGTCCGCGCTCGCGCAGACCACACCGCGCTTCTCTGTTGCCATCCAGAAGATCGGCACCTCTGAGAACGTGGTGGAAATCCTGCCGAACGGCACCGACACGATCCGCGGTGAAGAGAGCCTGAGCCTCACGCTGGACAACCAGTCGGCCATTCTGGTCCCCGATGCGGACCCGAACCCGGACGATTGGGCGGCGTTGCAGCTCGGCACTCCGCTTCTCCCCAACACCGTCAACACCGCGCAGCTCGTTACTGGAGCCGTCACCAACGACAAGCTCGAAGTGGGCCTGAACGGTCGCGGCTATCGTCACCTCTCGACCAGCGCCCCGACGAGTGGCGATGGTGCTGATGGCGACATCTGGTACAAGGTGGTCTAACCGTGGCTGGCCTCACCTACATCAAGGATGGAGGCGTCTGGAAACTCGCTTCAGCCCTGTGGGTCAAGGATGCCGGAACCTGGCGCGCGGTTGACAAGGCGTGGTTGAAGCAGGGCGGCGAGTGGAAGGAAATCTTCACCGCCGCCTTCGTGTTCAACGACACGATCAGCTCCTACATGGAAAACTACCGCGTCCGCACTCGCGCTCTCGCGGCTGGTTGGGATGGCACAATCCCACTGATCGCCAACATCACCCTCGCGGCCTCTGCTGGTCAGATTGGGTCCAACTCCACTGGCGCGTATGCGTTCGATACGGGCCCTTCCTCCGACTTTCCCGCAAGCGCAGTCCTGAACCTCACCATCCAGTCGGGTGCGTGGATCAGGGGCCGTAATGGTCCCGGTGGATCAGGCGCGGGCGGTCCCGCCTTTCGCGTCCAAGTCCCCATCAACGTCGCCAACTATGGCGACATCAGCGGCGCGGGCGGCGGCGGTGCGAACGGTTGGGGCGGTACCTATCCGATCTACTCCTGCGACCACAGCAGCAACTGCTTCTGCACGGGTAGCTGCTCGACTTATGGCGGCTCCGGTGGTCGCGGTGCGGGCTGCCTCGGCGGCGCACACGGCGGCAGCTCTGGTAGTTGGGGAACCTGCGGCGGCGGAAACTGCGGCGCTGGCTATGGCAACGGCTACTCCGGTGGCGACTTGGGTCAGTACGGCGGCGGCGGAGGGGGCGCTCCCGGGTACGCGGTCGTCGGTAACTCTCTCATCAACTGGATAAACACCGGGACGATCAACGGTCCCGTCTCGTAAGGCAAGCAATGTCGAAGGCAGAAGACATCAAGATCGACTACCGGGTCCATGACATCGACGCTGAGAGCGGCATGGCGGAAGTCGAATACACCGCAGTGGGGCATCCCGATGTCAGCACCACGATGATGGTGTTCATCTCCGGCACGTCAGAAGCGGAGATCGAGGCAAGCATCCTCCAGATGGCCCCGGTCTACGCCTTCATGCGTAAGATCGAGATGAAGACCAACAGCCAGCTCCGGTCGCTCTACGAGGCCCTGAAGGGGCGGAGCGGGCGCATCGAGAGTTGCTGCCCTGAGTGCCTCCAGAAGCGCATCGCGAAACTCCGCGCCCCGTCGCAGGAGGAGTATCGCGAGACTGTGTTGCCGGTGGAGGTGCTGTAATGGCAGCCCGAATGGACGCCAAGGTGTCGCGCCTTGGCTCCTCGTTCCTACTCACCGAGTTCCGCGCCGACAAGGGCGACATCCGCAATCTGGAGTTCCCCGAAGACACCACGCGGGACCGCATGACACATCTCTCGATCTACCTCGAAGGTCGCTTCGTGGTGCGCGATGTGAACGGAAACGTCGTCAACTACCGCAAGCCGGGCGACTTCAGCCACGAGATGCCGGATGTGAAGGCGGGCGTGTACACGCTGGAGGCCCTCGAAGACGGCAGCCGGTCGGTGTGCATCTGGCCGCGCGTGGAAGGCGTCATCATCAAGGTGCATCCGATCCGCGCCCGGGCCGGGCAATCCTTCCCGATCCTGCCGGGCCGCTTCTTCTACCTCGCGAAGGGCGTTGCTGAGATCGGAGGTCAAGACCGCCCCGAGCGCTTTTCAGCTCTCGTGGAGAGTAAGGGCGTGGTTGGCACCGCTAAGACCGATGTGATTGCTGCCTCGGTTTGGGTCTAATGTTCCACGTCCGCATCTGGCAGACCGGCTTCATGGAAGTGGTCGGTCTGCTCTCCTTCTTCGTCGCCCTGAAGCTGCTCGGTGATGGCACCGTATCATGGCTGTGGGGGCTCCTGATCCCGCCCGTCTACTACCTTCTCGCGGCGGCGGGCTCGGTAGGCTTCCACTTCCTGTTCTGTCACGCCGCGTGGCGTGCGCCGCGATGGGTTGAGATCGCTCTCGCCCTGATCGGCACGCTGTTGTGCATCGGCTCCCCGATCCAGTGGGCGGTCGGCCACACCGCACATCACGACTACGCCGACACCGAGAATGATCCCCACAACGCAACCTCGTGGTGGGGCCTGTTCCTTGGCCGCTACAATCGCCCGAGGTACAGCTTCCGGTTCGCACGTCACCTGATCCGCGACCGCTTCCACATGACGCTGCATCGCTATGCGGTGCTGTGGATCGGCTTCGTCATCCTCACCCTTGGCCTGATCGACTGGCGCTTGATGCTCTTCGGCTACCTGGCGCCGCTCGGCCTCGTCATGTTTTTCGGTGCGCTCCACAACGTGATCAGCCACGACCTCGGTAAAGGTCCGCGTGACCTCACCGCATTGCGCTGGCTGTATCCCTTCGAGTGGTCGCACGGCTCGCACCATGAGCGCCCCCGCGACATCACCGTGTCGCCGGCTGTCGTCGCCGTGGTGAACATCCTGAAGGCTTCCACCAAATGACCTCTGAAGCGCTGTGGCAAATTGCCACGGCCATTCTGATCCCCCTGAACGCGGCCTCGTGGTTGGTCATCGGCCTGCTCTGGCAGAAGCTCACTGACTTCCGCGTTGAGGTCGCCCGCGACTACGCGACCAACAGCTACATCAAGCAGGAGGTTGATCGCCTCATTTCGCAGCTTGCTCGGATCGAACAGAAGATCGACCGCAGCGGGAGCGACTGATGCTCGATAAACTCATCGGCGGTGCCGGCATCGCTTCGCCCATCGAAGCCATCGGCAACGTCTTCGACAAGCTGTTCACCTCCGACGAAGAGCGCATGCAGGCGCAGATCGTTCTGGAGAAGCTCCGGCAGCATCCCTACGAGCTGCAAGTCGAGCTGAACAAGGTCGAAGCGGCGCACCGCTCTATCTTCGTTGCCGGCTGGCGTCCGGCTGTCGGCTGGATTTGCGCGTTCGGTGTCGGTTGGGCCTACATCGGCCACCCGCTGTTCACTTGGGCAGCGGCGATGTGGTTCCCCGGCGTGCAGCCCCCGGCCATCGTGACGGATGGTCTGTTGGAGCTGGTCCTCGCCATGCTCGGTATCGCTGGCCTGCGTACCTTCGAGAAGGTCAGGGGCCGTAGCAAGTAGCCCATCTCAAAATGAGACAGGTCCAGATCGCCGCTGTAGACGGCAGCGATCCAGACGTGGCCGACCTGATCGAACGGCTCCAGAAGCACATCCTCCCCTACGACGACATCGCGCCCACCACCGAGGGCTACTGGTGGCTGGCCTTTGAGGGCGACCGCACGGTTGCCTTCGCGGGCCTCTATCCGTCCGCACAGGTGGCCGGGCGCGGTTACCTCTGTCGTGCTGGAGTGCTTCGCAGTCATCGCGGCCTCGGGCTTCAGCGCAGGCTGATCCACGCCCGTGTCCGCAAGGCCAGGTCGCTCGGCTGGCACTCTGTCGTCACCGACACTCAACCCTACAACGTGCCCTCGTCGAACAGCCTGATCCGCTGCGGCTTCAAGCTGTACCGCCCGGATCACCTCTATGCAGGCGAGGAGACGCTCTACTGGAAGAAAGACCTATGACCGCATCGCAGGACAAGCTCGCCGCCCTGCATGACGCGCTCGCGAGCCACTTCGCGGACGTGCTGAAGAACGGCGAGGAGGAGCTGACCAAGGAAGGCGAGGTCGTCCGGGTGAAGCCCAAGGCGGCGACCCTGAACGCCATCCGCCAATTCCTGAAGGACAACGGCATCGAGGCGAAGCCGGGTGATGGCAACGGCCTCGGTCACCTCGTCGCGCAGCTCCCGCAGTTCGAGGACGACGATCTCCACCCCAACTGAGGAACCCCCCATGCAGAACATCATCATCGAGAAGACCCTCGGCGTCTAAACCGAGGTGACCGTCCGCCAGTACGGCGACGGCACCATTGAGTTCGAGGCCGGCGGCGCGACCCTCCGCAACACGCAGACCGACGCGGAAACCTTCCTCCGCAAGCTGGTCGCCGCCCTGAACACCGTCGTCTACGAAACCGTGTGGGAAGGCGGCGGCGGCGATGTGGGCTAATCCGACCCGCTAAGTACAGGGTGTGAAGGAAGCTGGTAGCTACAAGAAGTTGTATGCCGCCAGAACCGTTTTAGAAGCCCGTACAGCGCAACGGAGGGGTGGCGGCTACTACCCTAGCGGCCACCCCCGCCGACCCCATCCGTTGGTCAAATAAACCCCCAAATCGAACCCTTCCGTGAGCCGAAAAGACCACCTGCTCGGGACCACGGCGGCTACCCCGTCCGATCCCCTCAAGGCAGACTTCCGCAAGTTTCTATGGCTCGTGTGGCGGCACCTGAACCTGCCCGAGCCCACCCCCGTCCAGTACGACATCGCCAGGTATCTACAGCACGGCCCCAAGCGCTGCATCATCGAAGCGTTCCGAGGGGTCGGCAAGTCGTGGGTCACCTCGGCCTTCGTCTGCTGGCTGCTCTACTGCAACCCGCAGCTCAACATCCTTGTCGTCTCGGCGTCCAAAATCCGCGCCGACGACTTCACCACCTTCACCCTCCGACTGATCCACGAGATGCCGGAGCTGCAACACCTGAAGCCCCGCGAGGGTCAGCGCCAGTCCAAGGTCGCCTTCGACGTGGGCCCGGCCCGCGCCTCGCACGCGCCGTCCGTCAAGTCGGTCGGCATCACCGGCCAGATCGCCGGTAGCCGCGCTGACGTGATCATCGCGGACGACATCGAGGTGCCGAACAACTCCGCCACGCAGATGATGCGCGACAAGCTCGCGGAGGCCGTGAAGGAGTTTGACGCCGTGCTGAAGCCCGGTGGCCGCGTGATCTACCTAGGCACGCCGCAGACCGAGCAGAGCCTCTACAACGTCCTGCCCGAGCGCGGCTATGAGGTCCGCGTCTGGCCGGCGCGGTTCCCCGACGAGAAGCAGCGCGAGCGCTACGGCAACCGCCTGGCGCCATTCATTGCCGATCAGCTCGACCGCGACCTGTCCCTTGGCGAGCGCCGCGCACCGACCGACATCCGCCGCTTCTCGGATCACGACCTGATGGAGCGCGAGGCGTCCTATGGCCGCTCCGGCTTCGCCTTGCAGTTCATGCTGGACACCTCGCTGTCCGACGCCGACAAGTATCCGCTGAAGCTGGCCGACCTGATCGTGATGTCGCTCAACACCGAGCGTGCGCCGGCCAAGGTCGTGTGGGCCTCCAGCCCCGAGCTGGTCATCCCGGACATCCCGAACGTCGGCTTCAACGGCGACCGCTACTATCGCCCGGCGTGGATCGCCCCCGAGTGGGCCGAGTACACCGGCAGCGTCATGGCCATCGACCCGGCGGGCCGTGGCTCCGATGAGGTGGGTGTCGCCATCGTGAAGATGCTGCACTCCATGCTCTTCGTGCTGGAATGTACCGGGTTCCGCGGTGGCTATTCCGAGGAGAACCTGAAGGCCATCGCCATGCTCGCCCGGCTGCACAAGGTGAACAAGGTCATCATCGAGCCCAACTTCGGTGACGGCATGTTCAACCAGCTCCTCAAGCCGGTGATGCAGGCAATCTACCCTGTCACCATCGAAGACGCCGAGCGCTCCAACACTCAGAAGGAGCGCCGGATCATCGACACGCTGGAGCCGGTGATGAACCAGCACCGCCTGGTGTTCGACCGTGCAGTGATCGAGCGCGACTTCAAGTCCACCGAGGATCGCCCCTCAGAGGACGTGAACAAGTTCCGCCTGATGTACCAGCTCACCCGCATCACCAAGGACAAGGGAGCGCTGGTCAAGGACGACCGCCTCGACGCTCTGGCGCTCGCCGTCCACTATTGGGTCGAGCAGATGAACCGCTCCACCGATCAGGCCCTCCGCGACCATCGGGAGGCCCTTCGTGACGCCGAGCTGGAGCGCTTCATGGAGAATGTCTTCGGCGCCGGCCACTCCAATGGCCCCTCATGGTTCGCCATTGAGGGCCGCAGCTAACCCATTGATCGGACTCCCTCGGCAATTAGGTTGCCGCTAAGAGGGAGAGGGTCACTGAAGTTTATACTATAGAGGTTATACCTACAGGTTCCCTTATGGTGTCCCTTGAAGGGTCACTATAGGGGAACCTGATAGGGCCCTGAGAGAGCGCCGCCATGTTTTCTGGAGGGGAGAAGGGACGACACACCCCCAACCCGGAATGTCAGACGGAAAAATCTGAGGGGCATACCGCTATAGACCGATCGCCACATTCCCCCCGGCCCCCTGCCGCCTTTCGGCCAGCTCGACGAAGGCGGGTAGGGTCGGCATCGGCAGGGCCTTCCGTCACGGATTGTGACGCTGAAGCCGTCTAACCCCGCAGAAATCCAGCAATAGGCAACGGATCATTACTCTATTGCACCCTGAAAGGGGTCTGACCGGGCACCATAGAGGGGGCTGGAGGGGCATGGCGAGGCTGTAGGGGCTGGCTGCGAAAGGTTGCAAGCGTGCCTCTGATTATCTGTTTTTTGCCGGTCCCGCCCGTGTCCCTTCAGCATCCCTTCCGGCGCCCCTTGCGGAACCCTTCCGGCTTGCCTATCTCGTGCCCGTCCGGTCCTGCCCCCTAATCAGGGCCGGGCTTCGCTGTAGAGCCGGGGGCGGTAGTGGTGATCCATTGCCGCCCCTTTTTCATGCCCCATCGGCAACCCTTTCGGGCTCATTTCCAGCCACCGCCTGGCGGTCAGACCAAAAAAGTTTTGAGTCCTGACAAGTACTTATAAAAAAGCTTGCGAGAAGTCGAAAATTCGACTTGACGCAAGTTTCGACTTGTCCTATGTTCCTCACCATCAACGCCGGGCGGTATCGCCGGGCAGCGGCAAACGGGACGGGTCACAGTCCCCCGAAGGGTAGAGCGGTGAAAGCCCCGCTCCGAACGCCGGAGAGCCTGAGAAGCCCGGATCGCAGGGCCAGAGTACCGCCGCTGCCTCGTCATGCCGCCCCGCTTGGATGTGAACGTTTAATTAGGGGAAATGTTCGCAATGTTGAGCGTGGCGCTTACCTTGAAGTCCCGCAATGAGAAGACGGGGCCAATTCCAGTTTCGACCACTACGGCGAAGACCTGCCCGGCGGCATGTCCGTTCAATCGGACTAGCGCTGGCGGGTGCTACGCTGAAGGCGGTCCCCTTGGCATGTACTGGCGGAAGGTGACTTCCGGTCAGGCTGGCATGTCATGGGATGCGTTCTGCGGTGAGATCGAGAAGCTGCCCGAGGGGCAGTTGTGGCGGCACAATCAGGCGGGCGACCTGCCCGGTGATGGTGACGTGATCGACGCTGACAAGCTGGCCGCGCTGGTCAAGGCCAACGCTGGTCGCCGTGGCTTCACCTATACCCACAAGCCGATGACTGCGGCGAACCGGGAAGCGGTGAAGGCTGCGAACGATGCCGGGTTTACCGTGAACCTGAGCGGCAACAATCTCCGCCACGCCGACGAGCTGGCGGACGCTGGCGCGGGTCCGGTTGTGGTTGTGCTGCCTGCCGACGTTGACGGCAACGCAACGCGCACCCTGCAAACCCCGCAGGGCCGCACGGTGGCTGTTTGCCCGGCCACCTATCGGGACAACGTGACGTGTGCAACTTGCGGCCTCTGCCAGCGCAGGGATCGCAAGGTGATTGTCGGTTTCCCGGCCCATGGCGCGGCGAAGCGCAAAGCCTCCGCCATAGCTGCGGCCTAAACGTTCGACTTAAGGAACGGACGATTGCAGAGGGCGGGGCATCCGCAAGGGTGCCTCGCAATGTGCAATCCGATGGAGGACGTGATGGACCAACCTTTCGCAGTGAACGGGCATCGCGCCGATTGGGCTGCGGCTGCCTTGGATGCCTTCCGCGACCGCGTGGGTCTGGAGGGCGAGGAACCGAGCCTGATCCTGCAGGACCTACTGACTGACCTGATGCACTGGTCGGCGCGGACCAGCGTCGATTTTGGCGCGGCGATGCAGAAGGCGCGGAGTGTGTACGCGGAGGAGTGCCGCGAGGAAAACGAGGAGGTGAAGGAATGGAGCCTGTAGACGTGGAAACAATCAACCACGGCAGCGTGATCGCTCTGAGGCCGCGCACGGAAGCGGCCTTGGATTGGATCACCGCGAACGTGCAGTCAGAGGGCTGGCAGTGGCTTGGCCGCTGGCTGTGTGTCGAGCCTTGCTTCGCGTCCGACATCATCGACGCGATGCAGGCCGATGGGCTGGCAGTGGGGTGACGCCATGACGTTCGCCACCGCAGACGAAAACGAGCAATTCGCCGCTGTCGAAATGATGGAGCGGATCGGGGGCAGCTTTGCGCGGCACATCGCACGCGCTTGGTTCGCCGCTGATAGCCACAACAAGGCGATCCTAGAGACTGCCTTTGCAGACCTTCTAACCCGCTATCTGGCGCTCCATCGCGGAGACAAAGCCCGCGCCTATGCGTGATCGCAGAGGGCAGGGGATGCAATGCGTCCCCTGCAATGTGTGATCCAACCACAGCGAGGGAGAACCATGCAGAAGATCGTAAGCGAACACACCATTGGCCTGAACCGGGAGAAGCCGCGCCTGTGGCTCGACGGCAAGCGGCTGATCCATGCCGGGTTCATCGGCGGGACCATCTACGGCTACACGGTGAAGCCCGGGAAGATCGTGATGCGGCTGGATGCCGACGCGCCGCGCCACGGCGAGCGCAAGGTGACTGGTCGGCCTGATGGCAAGCCCATCATTGACATGCTCGGTCGCGACCTGATTGCCGCCGGTTTCAAGGCCGGTGATCGCGTCCGCGTCACCTATCAGCCCGGCAGCATCACTGTGGTGCCCGCTGAGTGATTGCAGAGGGCAAGGCATCGCCCATCGCGGTGCCTTGCAATGTGCAATCCCGACAACGCGAAAGGAAACAGCATGGCGATCATCCGCTATGACCACCCGTTCGCGTCTCGCGAAGACGCGGATCGGTTCATCGCATCCGAATACCGGCGGTATCCGCCCGGAGGCTACGACACGAGCCTAGAGGCGCATCCCGACGGCAAAACCAACGGCGGCTGGCGTGTGACTGGCTGGCGTGCATCAACCTGTGACTAACCACGAAGGAGAATGAGTATGCGTATGCCTGCTGAGTTGACCAAGATCGTTCTGGCCGCTGCCTGCGCCAAGGCGGAGAAGGAGGGCGCGAGCCGCAACACCATCCTCGCCATCATGAAGCTGTCCTATGGGCTCGCCATGGCCGACGCGATGACCGAGCTGCATGAGGCTGTCGAGCGTGTCGAGCGTGGCGAGCAGGCCGAGGCTGCCGCCGTCCACTAAGCGATGCGGAAGCTGCAACTCGAAGCCAGCAACGAGCAGGTCCATGACCTGTTCGCTGCGCTGGACAAGGTACGCAGCACGAGCCGGACAGTGACCGTCGGTAAGGCGGCGCTGTCTGCGCTGCTGCGCGACCACACGAAGCTGCTCAACCACACGAAAGGAGATTGGGAGTGACCGTTCACGAGAACCTGTACGACCGCATTGCGGCGATCACAGGGGTGCCTCGCGAGCATGTCAAACGTGTCGCGCTGGCGCTCTCCTATAGCGCAGAGCCTCCGGCCAGCAGGCCGCGCCTGTTCGATCCAGAGCAGTCGTCGCTGGTGCTACATTGGGCATCGCCGGAGGTGCCGTATGGCTATGACACCGTTCTCGGGTGGCTGGCGCGTAACGAGCCGGGCATCCTGATCCACCTCGAAGACCCGGTAGAGGACACCAAACGGGATGGCTTCTGGCTCTGCCATCGCTGCCGCGAGCAGGGCCTGAACGTTATCCGTGTGCCGGCCCCGCCGGGTCTACGTCAGGTGGGCATTGAAGAAGTGAACGCCTACCCTGTGGAGCTGATCCGCAAGCGCATGCGCTGTTGATCACCTTCGTACCTGGCGGGTATAAGGCGGGATCACATACAAGCGTATGCGTTCCCGCCGTGCCAAACACACCGCACTCCCGGGAAGAAGCCCGGGCTCGCCAGTTGTTGCTGGCCTACCTCGACACAACGTCGCAGTGGGCCTCCAACTGGCGCATCAAATACCCAAACTCGATGATGGCCGCCCTCTACTTGCTGGAGCAGGAGCAGAGGGGATCACCGGGCGCAAAGCTGATCGAGTTTGAGGTGCTGTACCGGCAGTATTACAGCCGGGCAACCGTCCACCGCATGCTCCGCCCCGGCGAGAGCCGGGGCGCGCTGCGCTTGGACAAGTCCACTGGCCGATGGCACCTCACCGATGGGGGTCGGAAGAGGGTCAGGGCTTTTCTGAAACTGTATCGCGAACGGGTGGAGGCGAGGGGCGTCTCAATTTGAGATGGCCTACGCCCTCGTGATCTTGCAGCCGATGCGCCGGGTACACCAAATTCCCGGCACCTGAAAAAACAATCGGGGATTTATTAGGGGCAGGACTTTCATGCTTAATGGTCGCAGCTTTCTTCCAATCGAAGTCTTCTGGTGGTGGAACCCTTCCTACTCTAGGCGGGTCGATGTATGGTTTGAGCAGGGCAGCCTGATGATCAGGCTTCTCAAAATCGAGGTAACTGTCTCACTGAAGCGGGGACGCAAAAGAGAAGAGGGAACGGAGTATGTCGGTTACCAAATTAGGGGCAGACCTGAGTAGTCCGTCATTATTCAAGCTGCTGCGGGTCACTGAAAAGTGCCGCGACGCGCTGGATTTTATGGAGGCGCAGACCCTTCAGTGTCTGCTGCTGATCGCGACTAACCCGGGCATCCGGCAGTCCGATCTGGTCGAGAAGACAGGGCTCGCGCCTTCCACCATAAGCCGCAACATCGCCATGCTCTCGAAGGTGTTCAAGCCCGGCACGCCCGGGCTGGACTTTGTTCGGGCCTTTGAAGACCCGAGCTACCGCCGCACGAAGTTGGTCGAGCTGACCCCGAAGGGGCAGCGCTTCGTCGCAGAGTTAATCAAACTGATGGAGGGATAGGAATGGCAGTTAGACTACGCGGCACCTCGTGGCAGGCCGATTTCCAAGTCGGTGGCCAGAGGTTTCGTCGTGATGGGTTCAAGACCGAAGCCGAGGCGAGTGCGTGGGAGCAT
Source organism: Ferrovibrio sp. (assembly GCF_046297595.1). Taxonomy (GTDB): domain Bacteria; phylum Pseudomonadota; class Alphaproteobacteria; order Ferrovibrionales; family Ferrovibrionaceae; genus Ferrovibrio. Next base: position 34,346 of record NZ_JBKBHT010000009.1, on the reverse strand, counting down.
GAGCAACGTGCCCGGATACTGAAGGGGCAGGAGGTGATCGAACCCGACACCTCGCACAAGGGCCGCACCGTGCAGTCCCTTTTCGAGGCGGTTCGGGATCGCCACTGGTCAACCAAGAAGGCGGGCGAAAGCCTCGCTGCGAATGGCCGGCGAGTGGTGGAAGACCTTGGGCCCAACACGCTGGTGCGGGACATCACCGTTGAGAAGATCGACGAGCTGGTTTCCACCTGGCGATCTCGGGGCAACGCTGGCGGCACCGTCAACCGCAAGCTGGCGGCGCTGTCGAAGATGCTTCACTTCGCCCGCAAGCGTGGCTGGATCACGGAGGTGCCCGAGATCGAGCGCGATAGCGAGTACGCCGGGCGGCTCCGCTGGCTGACGTGGGAAGAGGAGCGGAAGGTGCTTGGCTTCCTCCGCTACATCGGGGCGCACGACGTGTGCGACCTCGCGATCTTCCTGATCGACACCGGCTCGCGACTGAGTGAAGCCCTGTCTCTCCGTTGGATCGACACCATGCCGAGGAAGGTCACCTTCTGTGTCACCAAGTCCGACGAGATACGCTCGGTGCCCCTTACGAAGCGGGTGCAGGGCATCCTCGAACGGCGGCGGAAGACCAACCCCGATGGTCCCTTCATCGGTATCTCCAAGCGGACCCTTCGGTCTGTTTGGGATCGCATGCGGGCGCACCTGAAGATGGACGACGTGGTGCTGCACACGTTGCGGCATACCTGTTGCTCCCGGCTGGTGCAGGGCGGGGCTGACCTGCGCCGGGTCCAGCTCTGGATGGGACACAAGACCATCCAGATCACCCTGCGCTACGCCCACCTAGCGCCCGACGATCTGGAGGTTTGCCTGTCCATCCTTGAGGCTGGAGAGCAGGGCACACCGCTGGCGGCGGGCCGGCGGGAGGCGACTGAGCTTGCGGCCCTTGAACAGGGGGCAGTGGCCGGGTAAATGTGACGCCGCGTGTGACGCGCTGTCACAAACAGCAGTGCGGGCGTGGCGAAATTGGTAAACGCACGAGACTCAAAATCTCGCGTCTTCAATGACTTGTCGGTTCAAGTCCGACCGCCCGCACCAAGCTGAACGCACTCAAAATCTGTTGTCCGCAAGGGCGTGCTGGTTCAAGTCCGGCCTGGGGCACCACCTTTCTGAAAAATCCGGCAAATTTGGCGATCCGCAACCACGGGGCGGGTGTGGCGCATCACTCCGCTTGCCTTGCTGGGCATAATCGTTATATTCCATAACAATATTCATCCCAAACCAAAAATAGCCGTCATGCGCCTGACCACTGCCGAGAAAGACAACCGCCCAGACGGCCAGAACACTGGCGGCCAGAACACCGGCGGCCAGAACGCCGGACCTTCTGATTCCGGCATGAACCTGCCGTCGACCCTGGCCGTCGAGCGGCGTGGCGATATCGCCATCCTGCGCCTGAAGCGTTCGGAAAAGCGCAACGCGCTCGATAATGCCACGGTGCTTGGGCTGCAGCGGTTTTTCACCATGCCGCCCGATGGCGTGAAGGCGGTGGTGCTGGACGGCGAAGGCGAGCATTTCTCGGCCGGACTCGATCTGTCGGCGACGCAGGAGCTTTCCGCCAGCGAAGGCGTCGGCCATTCGATGATGTGGCATGAAGCCTTCCGCCATATTCAGTTCGGCCGGGTGCCGGTGATCTCGGTGCTGCATGGCGCGGTGATCGGCGGCGGGCTGGAACTGGCCGCCTCAACCCATGTGCGCATCGCCGAACCTTCGGCTTTCTATGCCCTGCCGGAAGGCCAGCGCGGCATCTTCGTGGGCGGCGGCGGGTCGGTGCGGATTCCGAAGCTGATCGGCGTCGCCCGGATGATGGACATGATGCTGACCGGCCGCGTCTACAATGCCGAGGAAGGCCATGCCATCGGCCTGTCGCAATATCTGGTCGGTGCCGGCGAGGGCATGTCCAGGGCCATGGAACTGGCGGCCAGGATCGCGGCCAACGCGCCGATGACCAACTTCGCCGTGATGCATGCCCTGCCCCGCATTGCCGACAGCGCCCCGGAAGCCGGCTACATGATGGAGGCGATGATTTCCTCCATTGCCCAGGCCGATATCGAGGCGAAGACACGTATCCGCGATTTTCTCGAGAAGCGCGCCGGCAAGGTCGGCAAATAACAAACGGAATACCGGAGGGAAGAATCGGCCATGTCGTCCGAACCGCATGCCCTGACCATCGATTTCGACGATATCTGGCTGGTCGATGGCGTCCGAACGCCGTTTGCCGATTACATGGGGCCGCTGGCCGATATCTCGCCGATCGACCTCGGGATCAAGGCTGCGCGCGAGGCGCTGAAGAAAAGCGGCGTGCCGGCCGAGGATATCGGCTCGGTCGTCGCGGGCAGCATGGCGCAGGCTTCCTATGACGCCTATATGCTGCCGCGCCATATCGGCCTGTATGCCGGCGTGCCGGTCGGCGTGCCTGCGCATCTGGTGCAGCGTGTTTGCGGCACCGGCATCGAAGCGATCATCCAGGCCGCCAGCCAGATCAGGCTGGGCCAGACCCAGACTGGTCTTGTGGTGGGTGCGGAATCGATGAGCCGCAATCCTGTTGCCGCCTACACCCATCGCAACGGCTTCCGCATGGGCCAGGTCGAGTTCAAGGACTTCCTGTGGGAAGCGCTGATCGATCCGGCGCCGGGCATCATGATGGGCGATACCGCCGAAAATCTGGCGCGGGACTATCAGATCACGCGCGAAGAGGTAGATGCCTATGCCGCCGAAAGTTTCGACCGTGCGCTGAAGGCGCGGCAGGAGGGCTTTTTCGCCGGTGAGATCACGACGGTGACGAGCGAGGCTTTCGAACTCAAGGGCTACAACACGCGCGGCATCAAGATGGGCCGGAAGGCGCCGGAGGTGTCGGAAGACACCCATGTGCGGCCTTCGCCGGTCGAGGCGCTGGCCAAGATCCGGCCGGCTTTCGGTGGCGTGCAGACCGGCGGGAATTCCTCCGGCGTAGTCGATGGCGCGGCAGCGGCCGTGGTGGCCGGCGGCGATTATCTGCGCGGCAAGGGAAAGAAGCCTTTGGCCCGCATCGTGGCCGGTGCCAGCGTTGGTGTGCCGCCCGAGATCATGGGCATCGGCCCGGTGCCCGCGATCCGTGCCGTCTGCGCCAAGGCCGGTATCGCGGTGAACCAGGTCGACCGCTTCGAGATCAACGAGGCATTCGGTGCCCAGGTGATGGCTTGCATGCGGGCACTGGAGATTCCGCGCGACAGGCTGAACGTGAACGGTGGCGCCATCGCCATCGGCCATCCGCTGGCGGCGACCGGCGTGCGGCTTTCCGTGACCGTGGCGCGCGAACTGCAGCGTTCAGGCCTGCGCTACGGCATTGCCTCGGCCTGCATCGGTGGCGGGCAGGGTATTGCGCTGCTGGTGGAAAATCCGGACGCCGCAGCCAAGGCGGCCTAAAGCGCGGCCAGCCGGTCGAGCAGGTCCTGCAGGTTTCGTTTGTCGGTATTGCCCAGCGCGGTTTCGATGCGCTTTTCGTGCGTCTGCAGCAGATGCTGATAGGCGTCCTTGAGGAAGCTTTCGCCTTTCGGCGTCAGGTAAAGCGCATTGGAGCGGCGGTCACCGGGAGCGGCGGCGCGGCGCGCTAACTTGCGCTGTTCCAGTTCGTCCAGCAGGGCGACGAAATTCGCCCGGTTGATGCCTAATGCCTCGCTCACGCGCGACTGCTTCAGTCCCGGATTGGCAGCGATGATGGCCAGCACCGAGAATTGCGCGGGCCGCAGGTCGTAATCCTTCATCGCGATGATGAAATCCTGGAACGCGGCAAGTTGCGCGCGGCGCAGCCGATATCCCAGCAGGTTACCCAGCAGGCCGAGATCGACCTGGCCGGTTGGCTCCGGCGATTGTTCGGTTGCGGTTTGGGGTTGTCGCGCGGCCATCCGAGGATCCGATTCAGCTGCTTTCTGCTCCGGTGTAAAAGATATCCAGCAGGGTGGCAATCAATATGCGGGTTTTTTGAAAATCGGTAGTCATTATTGTTATAATCAAAAACTATTCGCGCGCCGGGTCGGCGGCTGAAGGCGCTGAAATGCCTCAGGCCAGGGCCATGCGGATGCCTTCGGCGGCGTAAAGTAGCGGTGACAGGAAGCGCTGCTGCATTTCCTCCACGCTGATGCGGCTGGCATGACCGCTGACATTCATCGCCGCCAGCACGCGGCCGGACTGGTTGCGGATCGGCACGGCGATGGAACGCAGGCCGACTTCCAGCTCCTGGTCCACCACGGCATAGCCATTCTGTCGCACGGCGGCGATGCGGTCGCGCAGCAGGGCGGGGTCGGTGATGGTGTAAGGTGTCAGCGGCCGGAAATCGCCGTTGGCGAAAAACTGCTCCAGTTCTGCCGGCCGTAGATCGGCCAGCAGTACACGGCCCATAGACGTGCAGAAAGCGGGCAGTCGGGTGCCGATGCCGAGAGCCACCGACATGATGCGTTTGGTCGGCACGCGGGCGACATACACGATGTCGCTGCCTTCCAGCACTGAGATCGAGCAGGATTCATTCACCTGCTCGGTCAGGCGTTCCATGAAGGGCTGGGCGCGTTCCCAGATATGCATCGAAGTCAGGAAGGCGAAGCCCAGTTCCAGCACGCGCGGCGTAAGGCGGAAATACTTGCCGTCACCGGTGACGTAGCCGAGTTCGCACAGGGTGAGCAGATAGCGGCGGGCGGCGGCACGGGTCATGTCCGCGCGTCGCGAGACCTCGCTCAGGGTCATCTCATCATGATCGCGGTCGAAGGCGGTGATAACGCGCAGGCCGCGGGCGAGCGATGTGGAGAAATCCCGGACATTGATGGTTGTTGACAAGGGAGGGTGATCCGTTAGAAATGTTCAATATACAAATCATTGTGCGTTATGCGCACAATATGTCAAGCCAATGTCGCTTTCCCATGACTGAGGGCGATGTTGGCGGGTATTCCTTGCTGCATCGGCAGGGGCTGGGAGGAAAAAACGAATGTCAGCCTTCATCGGCTACAAAAAGCCGGCGGCCGGAACGCAGCCGAATTACCTCCATCCGCCATACCAGTCGTCGATCAAACGTGCGCCGGGCAAACCCCTGGTGCTGATGCCGCAAACCCTCTCGGAAGTGACCGGGCCGCTCTTTGGTCATGACCTGATCGGCCCGACCGATAACGATCTCACCAAGCGGCATGCCGGTGAGCCAATCGGGGAGCGCATCATCCTGTCGGGCCGCGTGCTGGATGAAAACGGCCGGCCTGTGCCGCGGACGCTGATCGAAATCTGGCAGGCAAATTCCACCGGCCGGTATCGCCATGCGCTCGACCAGCACGATGCACCCCTGGATCCGAATTTCACCGGCTATGGGCGGACGGCGACGGACGAGGACGGCCGCTATCGCTTTGTCACCATCAAGCCTGGTGCCTATCCCTGGCGGAACCATCACAACGCCTGGCGGCCGCAGCATATCCATTTCTCGCTGTTCGGCCCCAGTTTCATGACACGCCTGGTCACCCAGATGTATTTCCCGGGCGATCCGCTTCTGTCGCTGGATCCGATTTTCAATTGCGTGACCGACCAGCGGGCGCGCGACAGCATGGTGTCGGCGTTCGATCTCGAAACCACCATTCCAGAATTCGCCCTTGGCTATCGCTGGGACATCGTGCTGCGCGGCCGGGATGCCACGCCGATGGAGAAGCAGTAGAATGGCGCTTATTCCGACAGCTTCACAGACCGTTGGCCCCTATCTGCATCTGGGCCTCACCGCGCTCACCCGGGCCGACATCGCCAAGGATGCGTCGAAGGGCGAGAAGATCGTGATTTCCGGCCAGGTCCTGGATGGTGAGGGTAATCCGATCCCGGATGCGTTGCTGGAATTCTGGCAGGCCAACGCCGATGGCAAATATGCCCATCCCGACGATACCCAGGACAAGCCGCTGGATGGCTCGTTCATCGGGTTTGGCCGCGTGCCGACCGACAAGGATGGCCGGTTCAGCTTCGCCACCGTGAAGCCCGGCGCCGTGCCTGGCCCCGGCAACAGCCTGCAGGCGCCGCATATCGTGGTGTGCATATTCATGCGCGGCATGCTGCGGCATCTCTACACGCGCATCTATTTCTCCGATGAAGCCGCCAATGCCGACGACCCTATACTGGGTCTGATCGAGGATGCCGCGCGTCGCCCGACCTTGGTCGCGCAGCGCCAGGACGGCAGGGCGGAGTATCATTGGAACATCCATATGCAAGGTCTGAACGAAACAGTGTTTTTCGATTGCTGACCGAAGGCGCCGGAAGCGCCATACAATGAGGAGGAAACCATGCTTACACGTCGTCTCGTCCTAGCCGCTTGCATGGCGGCAGGCGCAACCCTGGCTCCGGCGGCGTTCATGCCGGCCGCTGCCCAGGTCGAACTGAAGATCCAGCATTTCCTGCCGGCCGGCGCGCCGTCGCAGAAATCGCTGATCGAACCCTGGGCCAAGGCTGTGGAGGAACAGTCGCAGGGCAAGATCAAGTCGCGCATCTTCCCGGCGATGCAGCTTGGCGGCAAACCGCCCGAACTTTACGACCAGGTCCGCGATGGCATCGTCGATGTGGTGTGGACGCTGCCCAGCTACACGCCCGGCCGTTTCCCGATCATGTCGGTTTTCGAACTGCCCTTCATGATCAACGACGCCGAGGCCACCACCAAGGCGGCCTGGGAATTCTACCAGACCTATGCCAAGGCCGAATTCCCCGATGTGCACCCGCTGTTGTTCCATGTGCATGCCCGTGGCGTGATCCACACCAAGGGCAAGGCCGTGCAGAGCGTGGACGACCTGAAGGGCATGAAGCTGCGCGCCCCGTCGCGTCCGGTTGGCGATGCCCTGGCCAAGTATGGCGCGACGCCGATCTTCATGCCGGTACCGCAGACCCCGGAAGCCCTGTCCAAGAACGTGGTCGAAGGCACTGTCGTGCCGTGGGAAGTGACGGTGCCGCTGCGCCTGTATGAACTGACCGACCATCACACGCTCATCACGGGTCCGCGCGGTCTGTATACGTCGGTGTTCCTGTATGCGATGAACAAGAAAAAATATGACGGACTGCCGGCCGACCTGAAGAAGGTGATCGATGCCAATTCCGGTTCGGCCATTACTGCCCGTATCGGCAAGGCCTGGGAAGATGTCGAGAAGCCGGGTCTGGATGCGGCCAAGGCGCGCGGCAACAAGATTCTGACCATGCCGGATGCCGAGACCGCCAAGCTGCGCAAGCTGGCTGAATCGGTTCATGCCGCCTGGGTAGAAGACATGAACAAAGCCGGGAAGGATGGCGCCAAGCTGCTCGCCGCAGCGCAGGCCCTGATCGACAAGCATGGCGCAAAAACCAACTGATGCATCTGCGCAGGCGAAGGCGGCCGGTTCCCGGCCGCCTTCGCTGTTTGATCGTCTCTGTATTTTCCTCGCGGTTCTGGGCGGGTTCATCCTGATGGCGGCGGCCACGGTCACCGTGGTCAGCGTGCTGGGGCGTTATTTCTTCAATGCGCCGATCCCCGGCGATGTGGAGATCGTTGCCCTGCTGATGGCAGCCTCGATTGCGTTGTTCCTGCCCTATTGCCAGCTGCACAAGGGCAATGTGATCGTCGACGTCTTCACCGAAGCCGCGCCGCCGCGCATCCGGCTGGGTCTCGATGTCCTGGCCAGCCTGCTGGTGGCCGTGGTGGCGGCTGTGCTGGCCTGGCGCCTGGGAATCGGCGGCATGGAACTGCGGGTTGCCAACGATGAATCCATGGTGCTGCGCCTGCCGACCTGGATCGGGTTCATCATAGTCGTGCCCTCTTTTGCGCTGCTGGCCCTGGCCAGCCTGGTGGCGGCTTGGCGCGACTGTTTTGGTGGCCGTCCGGCCCAAGCTTCCAAGGTGGCGGAATGACCAGTCTGGGCATCGGCATCCTTTTCATTGGTGTGATGATCTTTCTGATGGTGATCCGCGTGCCGATCGCCATTGCCATGATCCTGTCGGGTGCCGGCGGCTATATCGTGCTGTCGGGCTGGCTGCCATTTCTGCACCGTCTCAAGACCGGACCGTTCTTTACCCTTTCATCGGAAAGCTTCTCCGTCATCCCGCTCTTCCTGCTGATGGGCTATATCGCCTCGCGCGCAGGCATCAGCCGCGCCTTGTTCGCCGGCGCCAATGCTTTCATTGGCCATGTGCGGGGTGGGCTTTCCATGGCGGCCATCGGCGGCTGCGCCATGTTCGGTGCGATCTGCGGTTCGTCGCTGGCCACGGCGGCCACCATGGGCCAGGTCGCGCTGCCCGAGATGAAGCGCTACGGTTATGCCGGCAGCCTGGCCACCGGCACGCTGGCGGCTGGCGGCACGCTGGGCATCCTGATTCCGCCGTAGATTCCGCTGATCGTCTATTGCATCCTGGCCGAGCAGAATATCGCCAAGGTGTTTTTTGCGGCCTTCCTGCCCGGTGTTCTGGCAACCGCTGGCTACATGATCGCGATCGCGATCTATGTACGCATCAACCCCAAGGCCGGCCCGGCCGGCCCGAGGACCGACTGGGCGGGGCGGCTGCGGGCGGTGCGCGACCTGCTGCCGATCCTGCTGCTGTTCGTGCTGGTGCTGGGTGGCATCTACTCGGGCGTTTTCACACCCACTGAAGCCGCCGCCTTCGGCTCGCTGGGTGCGCTGCTGATTGCGGTGGTCATGAACGGTCTGCGAATGGGCGGTCTGATTGACTGCCTGCGCGATACGGCGGTCAGCACCGGCATGATCTTCATGATCCTGATCGGGGCCGACATCTTCAATTCCTTCATGGCGCTCAGCGGCGTGCCGCAGGAACTGGCCGATGCCATCGGCCGTAGCGGCCTGTCGCCGATGATGGTGATGCTGATGATCCTGCTGGTCTACCTGGTGCTCGGCTGCCTGATGGACTCGCTCAGCATGATTCTGCTGACCCTGCCGATCTTCCTGCCGGCGGTGTTCGCCCTCGATTTCGGACTCACCGCCGAACAGACCGCGATCTGGTTCGGTATCCTGATCCTGATCGTGGTCGAGGTTGGCCTGATCACGCCTCCGGTCGGCATGAATGTTTTTGTCATCAACAAGCTGGCGCGCGACGTGCCGATGCGGCACACTTTCCGCGGCGTGGTGCCCTTCCTGATCTCGGATGCGGTACGTGTGGCGCTTCTGCTGATCTTCCCGGTCCTGACCTATGGATTGCTGGAGCTCGTGAAATGGTAGCTGACCGGGGCCTCTTCGCCCCCCTCTTTGCCGGCCCGGCCATCGCTGCCGTGTTTTCCGACCATGCCCATCTGCAGGGCATGCTGGATTTCGAGGCGGCCCTGGCCCGAGCGGAAGCCAAGACGGGTGTGATTCCCCAGGCGGCGGTCGCACCCATTGTTTCGGCTTGTGCTGCCGACGCCTACGACCTCGTGGCACTCGCCAGTGCTGCGGCAAAGGCTGGCAATACCGCCATTCCGATGGTGAAGATGCTGACCGCGCGCGTGGCCGAATCCGACGGCGAGGCGGCGCGCTATGTGCATTGGGGCGCCACCAGCCAGGACGCGATGGATACCGGCCTGGTGCTGCAACTGCGCCAGGCCCTCAGCCTGATCGAAACCGATCTTTCCCGTCTGTCGGCCGCGCTCGCCGCCCTGGCGGCCGAGCACAAACAAACGCCCATGGTGGGGCGCACCTGGCTGCAGCATGCCCTGCCGGTCACCTTCGGCCTCAAAGCCGCCGGCTGGCTGGATGCCATCGAACGGCATCGTGCCCGGCTGGCCGAGCTGAAGCCGCGCCTGCTGGTGCTGCAATTCGGCGGTGCGGCCGGCACACTCGCCGCGCTCGACGACAAGGGCCTGCAGGTGGCCGCCGCGCTGGCCGATGACCTCAATCTCGGCTTGCCGGCGATACCCTGGCATGGCGCCCGCGACCGCGTGGTGGAACTGGGCACCATGCTGGCGCTGCTGACCGGCAGCCTGGGCAAGATGGCGCGCGACATCGCGTTGCTGATGCAGACCGATGTGGGTGAGGCTTTCGAGCCGGCCGGAGAGGGCCGCGGCGGTTCTTCCACCATGCCGCATAAACGCAATCCGGTGACGGCTGCGGTCGTGCTGGCTGCCGCGACACGCGTGCCGCATCTGGCCGGCAGCCTGCTCAGCGGGATGGCGCAGGAACACGAGCGCGGCCTGGGCGGCTGGCATGCCGAATGGGAGGTTTTGCCGGAACTGGTGCAGCTCAGTGCCGGCGCGCTGGCGCAGATGGCCGATACCATCGAAGGGCTCGACGTCGACGCCGAGCGCATGCGGGCCAACCTGGACGTTACCAACGGCCTGATCATGGCTGAAGCCGTGACAATGGCTTTGGGCGCCAAGATCGGCCGTCTGGCGGCACATCAGCGCGTCGAGGCTGCCTCGAAACAGGCGGTGAGCGAAAAACGCCATCTGCGCGATGTGCTGGCCGAGGATGCCGTTGTGGTCCAGCAACTCGGCGCTGAAACCCTGGCCCAGCTCTTCGATCCGCTGGGTTATATCGGCATGGCGGCAACCCTGGTCGACCGCGTGCTGGCGGCCCGGCGGCAATAACAGGCAACACAGGAGGCTGCATGCCGTTTATCGCCTGCGACGACGGCGTCGAACTGCATTACCGGCTGGACGGGCCGGAAAAAGCACCGGTGCTGGTGATGTCTAATTCTCTGGGCACCGATCTCGGCATGTGGGAACCGCAGATGCCGGCTCTGGCCGAGCATTACCGCGTGCTGCGCTACGATACCCGCGGCCATGGCCAGTCCGGTTTGCCGCCCCAGCCCTATCAGGTCGACCGGCTCGGCCGTGATGCCCTGACCCTGATGGACGGGTTGGGGATCGACCGCGCGATGTTCTGCGGCCTGTCGATGGGCGGCATGACCGGCATGTGGCTGGGCATTCATGCGCCGCAGCGCTTCAGCCGCCTGGTCCTGTGCAATACCGCCGCCAAGATCGGCACGCCGGAAGTCTGGAATACCCGCATTGCTACTGTAGAGAAGGGCGGCATGGCGGCGATTCTCAATGGCGTGATCCAGCGCTGGTTCACCGAGGATTTCATCAAGCTGCATCCCGCATCCGTGAAGGTGATCTCGGATATGCTGCTGGCCACTGCGCCGGAAGGGTATTGCGCCGCCTGCGCCGCCGTGCGCGACATGGACCAGCGGGAAGCCATCGCCAAGATCCGCCTGCCCACGCTGGTCATCGCCGGTGCGCATGACCTGGCGACGCCGGCGCAGGATGGCCGTTTCGTTGCCGATGCCATCCCCGGCGCCCGCTATGCCGAATTGCCCGCCGCGCATCTTTCCAATGTGGAGCGGGTCGAGGAATTCACCCAGCTGCTCACCGGTTTCCTGGCCGGCTGATTGAAAGGATTTCATGATGGATGACAAGGAACGCTATGGCGCCGGGATGACCGTCCGGCGTGCCGTGCTGGGCGATGCCCATGTCGACCGTTCGCTGACCAAGATCAACGAGTTCAACGGCGACTTCCAGAATTTCATCACGCGCTATGCCTGGGGCGAGATCTGGACCGATCCCACCCTGGATCGCAAGACACGCAGCTGCATGGTGCTGTCTACCATGATCGCGCTCAATCGCGTCGACGAGTTCAAGCTGCATGTGAAGGCCGCTTTCAACAACGGCCTGACCAAAAACGATATCCGAGCGGTGATCAAGCAGGCTGCTGTCTATTGCGGCGTGCCGGCCGGCAACAGCGCCACCCACTGGGCCGAAGAGGTCTTTGCCCAGATGGAAAAGGACGGCCATAAATTCTGACAATAAAAAAGCGGCGCCTTTCGGCGCCGCTTTTCCCCTGAATTCAGGGACGATTAGTGCGAAGCTTGGCGCTGGCCGCGATTCTGGCCGCCGCCCTGCTGCTGCTGCGGCCGGCCGAAACGCTTGCCGCCCGGTTTGCGGTTCTGCTGCGGCTGGCCCTGATCGCTGCGACCGCGATGGCCGTCGTTGCGCTGGCCATCCTTGCGGCCGCCGGCATGATTGTGGCCATACGGGCGCTGCTGCTGGTGCGGCCGTGACTCGCCTTTCGGCTCGGCGGCGGTGGCGGCCGCCAGCTTGGCATCGCCACGCCGGTCGGTGAAGGGAATGCGCTGGCGCGTCACCTTCTCGATGTCGCGCAGGTAGGCGCGCTCATCCTGGGCGCAGAGCGAAATCGCCATGCCGTCCTTGCCGGCGCGCGCGGTGCGGCCGATGCGGTGCACATAGCTTTCCGGCACATTGGGCAGCTCGAAATTCACCACATGGCTCACGCCGGTGACATCGATGCCGCGGGCGGCGATATCGGTGGCAACCAGCACGCGGATGCGGCCGGCCTTGAAGTCGGCCAGGGCGCGCTCGCGCTGGCTCTGCGACTTGTTGCCATGGATGGCATTGGCCGGCACGCCGCCGCTGGTCAGATGGCGGGCGACGCGGTCGGCGCCATGCTTGGTGCGGGTGAAAACCAGCGCGCGGGTGATGCTGGCGTCGGTCATGATCTCGGCGAGCAGGGCGCGCTTGCGCTCGGCCTCGATGAAGATCACCTGCTGGTCGATGCGCTCGACCGTGGTGGCGGCCGGGGTCACTTCCACGCGCACGGGCTCTTTCAGGAAGCCGGCGGCCAGCTGGGCGATGTTCTGCGGCATGGTGGCCGAGAAGAACAGGCTCTGGCGCTGCTTGGGCAGGGCCTGCGAGATGCGCTTGATGGCATGCACGAAACCCAGGTCCAGCATCTGGTCGGCTTCATCCAGCACCACGGTCTCGACGGCATCCAGCCGCAGGGTGCCCTGCTGCATGTGGTCGATCAGGCGGCCCGGGGTGGCGACGAGTACATCGACGCCGCGCGCCAGCGCCTGCACCTGTGGGTTCATGCCGACGCCACCGAACACGACGGTGACCGAGAGTTTCATCTCGCGGCCGTAGGCGCGGAATTTGTCGGCGATCTGCGAAGCCAGTTCACGCGTCGGGCTCAGCACCAGCGCGCGGCAGGTCTTCGGCGCCGGGCGGCGGTTATTGGCAGCCAGGCGATGCAGGATCGGCAGGGCGAAAGCGGCAGTCTTGCCGGTGCCGGTCTGGGCGATGCCCAGCAGGTCGCGGCCTGCCAGCACGGGCGGAATGGCCTGGGCCTGGATCGGCGTGGGCTGGGTGTATTTGCCCGCAATCAGGGCGTTGAGCAGGGCCTGGTCGAGGCCGAGTTCGGTAAAGCTGGTCAAAATGGAATCCTTAAGGGTAAGCGCACGACGGCACCAGGCGGGCTCGCCTGCAGCGCAGCGATCGGACGCGGGTCCGGTAAAACGTCCCCGCGTGACCTGGGTCGTGAATGGGAGTGCGAGGCGTCGGGCAGGACGAAAGAGCCTTGATGATGCTCTTCGCTCACGCGGCCACGACGCGAAGCCGTCGAAACGGCAGGCGGTATATGGGCCTTATACGACCCAAGGTCAAGCGAAATAAGCGATTACCTTCAAAAGCCGTATAATTCCGCCGGGTTGTCGGTGAAGATTTTCCGCCGGTCGGCTTCGTTCGGCGCCCAGTCCAGCATCAGGTCGAGCATGGCGCCATCGTCGGGATAACCGAATTTGGCGGCCTGGGCATGGGGGAAATTGCTGGCCCAGATCATGCGCTCGGGTGCCTGTTTCACCAATGCCTTCGCCAGCACGCCGACATCCTCGTATTTCGGTTTGCCGGTTTTCGATGTCTCGTAAGCCGCGGCCAGCTTGACCCAGACATTTCCGCTATCCACCAGCCGCTGCAGGCACTGGAAAGACGGATGTTCCACCGGCACCGGTTCCAGGAACTTGCCGATATGGTCGATCACCACTTTGCAGGGCAGGCGGCGGATCATCGCCTCATGCTGGGGCAGATCGCGGCCATCGAGCTGCAGCAGCAAATGCCAGCCATGGGATGCCACGCGGGCAGCCATCTCTTCCGCAACATCCAGCCCCAGCGTGCCGCCCAGCAGCGCCATGATGCGCAGGCCGCGCGCGCCGGCCTTTGTCAGGCGTTCCAGTTCCGCATCGGTCACGCCGGGTTTCACGACGACTACGGCGCGGGCGATGGAGCCCAGTTCGGCCGTGGCGGCCATGGTCAGGCGGTTGTCGTCGCCATAGGCACTGGGCTGCACGACCACCGCGCGTTCGATTCCCAGCCAGTCCATCACCTGGCGATAATCGGCTATCGAAGCATCCGGTGGCGTCGGTGTGCCGGGCAGGGCGGCATAGCGGCCGTCATAGAAATGGATATGGGTATCGCAGGCGCCCTTTGGCATATGCAGCTTCGGTTTCGGGCCGGTGAGGATGCGGGTATAGCTCATGGCGGCTCCAGCGGTCAGGCGATGCGGTATCGGGCCAGCACGTCTTCATCCGGCACGAAGCCGATGCCTGGCGTGTCGGGAATGGTTATGTGGCCCTGTTGCGGCAATGGAATATCCCGCCCACAGAAGGCGTCGGGTTTCACATAGAGGAACTCGAACAGGCCCACATGCTCAAGATGGGCTGCCAGCTGCAAGGTGGCCCAGTATCCGGGGCCGAAATAGGGCGAGTGCGGCATCAGGGTTTTGCCTGCAACGGCTGCCAGCCTGGCCACGGCCTGGAATTCGCTCACGCCGCCCACCTTGGTCACGCTCGGCTGCGGATAATCCAGTGCCGCGATCAGGCGGCGGAATTCCATGGCGGTGCAGGCATTTTCACCGGCCGAAAGCGGCACGCCGAACCGGTGCCGCAAAGAGGCGAGGGTTTCGTAATCCTCGGGCGGAAAGATCGGTTCCTCCACCCAGAACAGGTCGAGGTCTTTCATCTTGGGCAGCAGGGCTTCGGCTTCCGCAAGGCTCCAGCCGCAATTCACATCCGTGGTGATGCGGATATGCGGACCCGCTGCGGCGCGTGCCGCGGCGATGGCCTCATAGGCGATTTCGTGCAGCTTGATATCGCCGTAACCTTCCGCCACGGCTTTTTGCGTCATTCTCGTGATCGGCTCCGCGCCGCCATAGCGCACCAGGCTGGCATAGGCCTGCACCTGATCGCGCCGACGGCCGAGCAGGGCGGATAGGCTCTTGCCGGCCCGTTTGCCGGCAATGTCCCACAGGGCGATATCCAGGCCCGACAGCGCGAATATGGTGATGCCATAACGGCCCCAGATGTGCAGTTCCTTCTGCAGGTCGCGGCTGAGGGCGGGAATGTCGGCCGTGTCGCGCCCGATGGCCAGCGGTGCCACCATGTCATGCACTGCGGCGCGCACGGCCGAGGCGCAGCTATAGGCGAAAGCCTCGCCCCAGCCGACCAGGCCATCTTCGGTCTCGACCCGCAGCAGCAGGGTGTCGAATTCGGTCCAGCCGCGGCGCTTGGCCCGCGGCCCGTCATAAAGGTCGCCGAAGGGTATTTTCAGCGTGACGGTATCGATGCTTTTGATCCGCATCCGTTATAGCCGCTTCTTCAGGGCCTCGAAATCGGCGTCGAATTCCTGGCTGCAGAACGGGCTGCCGCCCTGGAAATGATCGCCGATAGGATCTTTCGGCAGCGATTTCTGCGCCTCCAGCGCCTCTGCCGCAAATTCCTCCGACTGACCAGCCGGCCGATAGCCAAGCCGCAGGGCATTGGCGTTATCCCACCAGGCCCGCTTGTTGTCGGACATGCCATAGACGACTTCATAGACCAGATCGGGTTTCTCCAGGCCGATACGGATCAGTTGCACCAGATCGTCGGGTTTCAGCCAGATCGCCAGTCGGCGCTCGTCGATGGGCTTGTCGCCGAAATTGCCGATCCGAATGCTCAGCACGCCCATGCCATGCTTGTGGGCATAGAGCGCGCCGACGCCTTCGCCAAACAGCTTGCTCAGGCCATAGCGGGTATCGGGTTTCGGCACCGCTTCGACGCCGATCTTGTGGCTGCGCGGATGGAAACCCATCACATGGTTCGACGACGCGAACACCACGCGCTTCACGCCTTTGCGATGGGCGGCCTCGAACAGGTTGTAGGTGCCGATGATGTTGGCCCGCAGGATGGTTTCCCACGGGCCTTCCACCGAAAATCCGCCCAGATGGACGATACCGTCGATGCCCTCGCAGATTTTTTCCACGGCCGCCATATCGGCTAGGTCGGCTTGCCGGAAGCTCTCGCCGGGCTGCAAATCGGCCGGCGCCTTGATGTCGCTCAGGACCAATTCGGGATAGATCGGCTTGAGCAATTGGCGCAGCCGCGTGCCGACGCCGCCGCTCGCCCCGGTCAGCAATACGCGCTTCATGCAGGCCCCCCTTACTGCGGCCCAAGTTTGTCGATCAGGACCTTCAGCATACTATGCTCTTCCTCGCTGCAATCGACCAGCGGGCTCCGCACCGGCCCGGCATCGAAACCGACCAGACGGGCGCCGGCTTTGATGATGCTGATGGCATAGCCGGGGCGCCGGTTGCGGATCTGGGAATAGGGCATGAAGAAATCGTCGAGAATGCGGGTGGCGGTCGCAGTGTCGTCGCAGGCGATCGCGCGATAGAAATCCATCGCGGTCTTGGGGATGAAATTGAACACCGCCGAGGAATAAACCGGCACGCCCATCGCCTTGTAGGGCGCGGCGAAGAATTCCGCCGTCGGCAGGCCGCCCAGATAGGCGAAGCGGTCACCCAGCTTGCGGCGGATCGCCACCATCAGCTCCAGGTCGCCGATGCCATCCTTGAAGCCGATCAGGTTCGGGCATTCTTCGGCCAGCCGGGCCAGGGCATCGGAGCCCAGGCGGCAGACGCCACGATTGTAGACGATGGCGCCGATCTTCACCGACTTGCAGATCGCCGCGATATGGCGGCTGATGCCTTCCTGGTCGGCCTCCACCAGGTAATGCGGCATGATCAGCAGGCCGGCGGCGCCCAGGCGCTCGGCTTCCTGCGCATAGGCAATGGCCTGACGGGTACCATAGCCGGTGCCGGCCAGGATCGGTACCTTGCCCTTGCAGGTTTCCACGGCCGTGCGGATCACATCGCTGTATTCGCCGGGCGCCAGCGAAAAGAATTCGCCAGTGCCGCCGGCGGCGAACAATGCCGTGGCGCCATAGGGCATCAGCCATTCCAGCCGGCGGCGATAGCCTTTGGGTTCAAAATTGCCGGCGGCATCGAAATCGGTCACCGGGAAAGAGAGCAGGCCGCGGGAAATGGCCTCTTTCAGAACATAGGGTTCCATTCTTATCTCACCTTGGAAATGAAGCGGATCGTTCAGGCGTTGTTGGCAGGGCCGGATTGCGCCATCGCCTTGCGCAGGCGTTCGCGGCTGTTGCTTAGATGCAGGCGCATGGCGGAGCGTGCGGAATCGCTGTCCTGCCGCAGGATGGCCTGGTAGATATCCTCATGCTCGCGATTGACGCGACGTAGGTATTCACCGCGGTCATCGGCGAACAGGCGGAAGGTCTGCACCCGGGCGCGCGGAATCATCAGCGCGCCGAGATAGCTGAACAGATGGGTGAAATGGCTGTTGCCGGTGGCCTCGGCGATGGTCTGGTGGAAATCCAGGTCGGGTGCGACGGCATCCTCTGCCGCCTCGATGGCGGCTTCCATCTGGTCCAGCGCCTTGCGCATCGCCGCCACATGCTCGGGTTTGCGTCGCTGCGCGGCGAGTGCCGCGGCCTCGGCCTCCAGGCCGATGCGCAGTTCCAGCACATTGATCACTTCCTTGATCAGGTCGAGGCTGGTTTCATCGATGCGGAACGGCTGACTGCTGGCGGCCTGCAGTACAAAGGCACCGACGCCCTGCTGGGTGGCGACCAGACCGGCGGCGCGCAGGCTGGAGATCGCTTCGCGCACCACCGTGCGGCTGACGCCGAATTCCTCGATCAGTTCCTGCTCACTCGGCAGCTTGTCGCCGGGCTTGAGGGCGCCCTTGGCGATGCGCTCGGTCAGGGTCCTGACAAGCTGGGAGGTCAGTGTTTCGCGTCGGCGCAGAGCCGTCACCAGGATGTCTCCTCACATTCCAGGCCGCATACTGGGGGCGGCGGGTCATGAGAGCTTTAGCATCCCTCATCTTGTATGACAACTGATAGGATGTCCCCGGCTTGGGTTTTGCGACTTTGTTTGGCTATCATCGGAATCTATCTTATAAAATATTGATAGATAAAATAAAAAAGTACAGTCCGGTCTGCATTGTGGAATCTTTTGAATCACGCCCTTTGGAGGATTGACTCAAATTTTGCCCTATGTTGTATGATGACACGACGACTAAACCATGTCGTGCATCGGCTGGGGCCAATGAATGCCCCCGCATCAAGGGAGGAAAAACATGAAGTCCAGCACAGCTCTGCGTGCCCTGTTCGGCGCGGCCGTCGCAGTGGCGCTTTCGGGAGCGGCGACGGCGAAGGAATTCCGCTCCGCGGATGTCCATCCGATGGATTACCCGACCGTGCAGGCGGTGGCCTATATGGGCAAGCTGATCGGCGAGCGCACCGGCGGCAAGCATTCGGTGAAGGTGTTCGGCCAGAGTTCGCTCGGCTCGGAAAAGGACACCATCGAGCAGACCAAGCTCGGCGCGCTCGACATGGTGCGCGTCAACATCTCGCCATTCAACAACATCGTGCCGGAAACCATCGTGCCGGCGCTGCCCTTCGTCTTCAAGTCGAAGGACCACATGCGTCGCGTGCTGGATGGCCCGGTTGGCGAGGAGATTCTGAAATCGCTGGAGTCGCAGGGCTTCGTCGGCCTGGCTTTCTATGACAGCGGTTCGCGCAGTTTCTACACCACCAAGAAGCCGATCAAGTCGGTTGCCGACATGAAGGGCATGAAGATCCGTGTACAGCAATCCGACATGTGGGTGGCGATGATGCAGGCGCTCGGCGCCAATGCCACGCCGCTGCCCTATGCCGAGGTCTATACCGCGCTGAAGACCGGCGTGGTGGATGGCGCCGAGAATAACTGGCCCTCCTACGACTCCTCGCGGCACTACGAAGTGGCGCAGATGTACAGCCTGACTGAACATTCGATGGCGCCGGAGCTGCTGGTGTTTTCCAAGCGGGTCTGGGATGGTCTGTCGAAGGACGAGCAGGATGTCATCCGCAAGGCGGCCAAGGAATCGGTGCCTTACATGCGCAAGCTGTGGGATGAGCGTGAGGCGGCATCGCGCAAGACGGTGGAGGCCGGCGGCTCGAAGATCATCAGCGACCTGGACAAGAAATCCTTCCAGGACGCGATGCAGCCGGTTTATGCAAAATTCGCCGGCGATGCCAAGCTGCAGGCGCTGGTGAAGCGCATCCAGGACACCAACTGACACATTTCCAGGTCCTGTAACGCGAAGAACCGGGAGTATCCATGCTGCGCTGGCTCAGTCCCATCAACGCCTGGATCTCCCGGCTTTGCATGTATATCGCCGTCGCCGGCTTGCTCGGCATCGTCACGGTCGTCGCGTATCAGGTTTTTGGACGGTACGTGCTGAATGACACGCCGACCTGGGCCGAAAGCCTTGCGCTGGTTCTGGTGCTCTACATCACCATGTTCGGCGCCGCGGTCGGGGTGCGCGATGCCGGCCATATCGGTCTTGAATCCGTGCTGGTCATGGTTCTGCCCGAGCGGCACCGCATCTGGGTCGAAATCCTGATCCATCTGCTGGTGGCGGGTTTCGGCCTGGTGATGGGCTGGAATGCCTGGCTGCTGGCCGATTCCGTGATGGCCTACAAGATACCCACCCTCGGCCTGCCTGAAGGGCTCAATCACCTGCCGCTGTCGATTGCCGGCGGCCTGATCGCCCTGTTCTCGCTCGAGCATATTCTCGCCCTGATCGCGGGCGAAGAGGTCCGTCCCTCATGGCATTGATCATCCTGGCCGCCAGCTTCTTCGGCTTCCTCGTCCTCGGCGTGCCGGTCGCTTTCTCGATCGGCCTGTCTGCTGTCGCCACCATCCTCTACGAAGGCCTGCCGCTCGCCGTTGTGTTCCAGCGCATGACGGCCGGCATGAACATCTTCTCCTTCCTGGCGATTCCCTTTTTCATCTTCGCCGGCGAATTGATGCTCTATGGCGGGGTGGCCGACCGCATCGTGCAGTTCGCCAAGAACCTGGTCGGGCATATCCGTGGCGGACTCGGCATGTCGAATGTGGTGGCCTGCACCCTGTTCGGCGGCGTATCGGGCTCGCCTGTGGCCGACGTCTCGGCCATGGGTGCGGTGATGATCCCGATGATGAAGAAGGAGGGGTATGACGCCGATTACGCCGTCAACGTGACCACCCATGCATCACTGGTCGGCGCGTTGATGCCGACCAGCCACAACATGATCATCTATTCGCTGGCCGCCGGCGGCAAGGTGTCGATTGCCGCGCTGATCCTGGCCGGCATGATCCCGGCCGTACTGCTCACCATCTGCATGCTGGTGGCTGCCTATCTGGTGGCGATCCGGCGCGGTTACCCGGCCGGTGTGTTTCCCGGTCGCCAGGCCGTGCTGCGTTCGGCCGCCGCCGCCATCCCCGGCCTGTTCGTGGTGGTGATCATCATCACCGGCATCCTTTCCGGCGTGTTCACCGCCACCGAATCGGCGGCCATCGCCGTGATCTATGCCATCCTGCTGGCAACCCTGCTGTATCGCTCCCTGAAATGGGAGCACCTGATCAAGGCTGCCGCCAAGGCGGTCAAGACCACCGGCATCGTGCTGCTGCTGATCGGCGTCTCGAACACCTTCGGCTACCTGATCAGCCTCTACAGCGTGGCCGAACTGACCGGCCAGGCGCTCAGCAGCATCACGACATCGCCCTGGATGATCTTCCTGCTGGTCAATGTGATCCTGTTCGTGCTCGGCACCTTCCTGGACATGGCTGCCACCATCCTGATCTGCACGCCGATCTTCCTGCCGATCTGCATGCAATACGGCATGGGCCCGGTGCAGTTCGGGATGGTGATGCTGATCAACTGCGCCTTGGGCCTCAATACCCCGCCGGTCGGCACCACACAGTTCGTCGGCTGCGCCATCGGCGGCGTCTCCATCGGCACGGTGATGCGTACGATCTGGCCCTTCTACGGTGCCCTGATCGCCGCCATGCTGCTCGTCACCTATGTTCCGGCCTTCTCGCAGTTCCTGCCTGACTATTTCCTCGGCCGTCACTGATCCGATCTAGAGGGTTGGGCCGACAGCCATCCCGCGCTAGTGTGGCGTCGGAGGTGCCGCCATGCCCGAAGCCGTCGATCTGATCATCACGCCGCGCAGCCGCGATCTTGGCGAGGGGTTCATGGTGCGCCGCATCCTGCCCTATGCGAAGCGCCGGCATGTTGGGCCTTTTGTATTCTTCGACCATATGGGGCCGGCCGAGTTCGCTCCCGGCCAGGGCCTTGATGTCCGCCCGCATCCCCATATCGGGCTGGCCACCGTCACCTACCTGTTCGAGGGCGAGATCATGCACCGCGACAGCCTGGGCGTGGTACAGCCGATCCAACCCGGCGACGTCAACTGGATGGTGGCCGGGCGCGGCATCGTGCATTCCGAACGCACCCGCGACGACCTGCGCCGCAGCGGTGCCCCCCTGCATGGCATCCAGTCCTGGCTGGCCCTGCCGCAGGCGCATGAGGAAACCGCACCGGATTTCCGGCACCACCCGGCCGCCAGCCTGCCTGAAATCGAACTGCCCGGCGCGAGGATGCGACTGATCGCGGGTGCGGCCTTTGGCGCTGTATCGCCGGTGCAGACCTTCGCGCCGATGTTCTATCTCGATGCTGTGCTGGACGACGAAGCCGTGCTGCCGCTGCCCGAGGACTACGAGGAACGCGCCGTCTATGTGGCCATCGGCATGGTGGCGCTGGATGGCGAACGGTATGAGGCCGGCAGCATGCTGGTGCTGAAGCCCGGCAGCCGTCCACGCATCACGGCGCAGGGACCGGCGCGGCTGATGCTGCTGGGTGGCGCGCCGCTGGATGGCGAGCGGCATCTGTGGTGGAATTTCGTTTCTTCCTCGAAAGAACGGATCGAACAGGCCAAGGCCGACTGGCGCGACGGCCGCTTCGCCATGGTCCCCGGGGACCCGGAATTCATCCCCCTGCCGGAGGGCTGAGCATGGCAAAGGCGAAGGATAACGGTGAATACCGTGCGGCCCTGCGAGGGTTGCAGATCGAACTGGTCAAGCTGCAACGCCATTTGATCAAGCACGAAGAAAAGGTGCTGATAGTGCTGGAAGGGCGGGACGGCGCCGGCAAGGACGGCACCATCAAGGCGGTTGCCGAGCATATGAGCCCGCGCGAAACCCGCGTCGTGGCCCTGGGTAAACCATCCGACCGCGAACGCAGCCAGTGGTATTTCCAGCGGTATGTGCCGCATCTGCCGGCAGGCGGCGAGATCGTGCTGTTTAACCGCAGCTGGTACAACCGCGCCGGGGTCGAGCGGGTGATGGGGTTCTGCACGAAACAGGATTGCGAGGATTTCCTGAATGCCGTGCCGACCTTCGAGGATCTTCTGGTGCGGGCCGGAATTCACCTGTTCAAGTATTATCTGGATATCGACAAGGATGAGCAGAAACAGCGGCTGCAATCCCGCCGCGACGATCCGCTCAAGCAGTGGAAAATCAGCCCCATCGATAATGCAGCGCTGAAACACTGGAAGGACTATAGCCGCGCCCGCGATGCCATGCTGTCGCGGACCAGCAGCGCCGTGGCGCCATGGACCATCGTGCGGGCCAATCACAAGCCGACGGCGCGACTGAACCTGATCCGCGACCTGCTCGGGCGGCTGGATTATGCCGACAAGGCGAAAGCGAAACAGATCGCACCGGACCGCAGCATCGTATTCCCCTTCGATCTGGATGCCCTGCACGACGGACGCCTGTCGGCCTAAGCCTTTTCCACCCAGCGGTCGCCGAGTTTCCGGTAACGCCGTTTCACCGCAGCCCAGGCAATGCGATGGGCGATGGCCTCGCGGTCGGGATCATCGCTGTGGTCTTGCCAGGCATGATTGAAGGCGGCGCGGAAGATATCCTGCGCATGCGGGGGCAGGATATCGCGCAGGTTATCCGGCAGGTCGGCATTGCTGGCGTATGGCATGCTGCCTCGCCGGTTCAGCGCGGCGGGGCTTCGCGGCGCGGGGGTGCCGGCACGTATTCGACGCTGGGCGTGGTGCGCACCGGCTGCGGATACAGCGCCATCAGTTCGGCCACTTCATCGGGCAGGTCGGTATTCACCGGCAGGCCCAGGCTGGCGGCTTCATCGGTCGTGATCGGGTAATCGTGGGTCCATTGTCCCTTGCTGAGCTGGTCGGCCAGGTCGGCGGCTTTGGCAGGATCCATGTGGCGGGCCAGCAGCTGTTCGGCGGCGGTCCGGAGCTGGCGTGTGGCTTTCTCGCCGATATCGGCCAGGATCACGGTCTGGTCGTCCACTTCGGCCATCGGCTTGTCGCGCAGCACGCGCGCCACCGAGGCGGCCGGATATCCGCCCACCTGCGGATCGATCGGCCCCAGCATCGCGTCCGGTGCCATCACGATGTTGTCGGCCGCCAGTGCGATCAGCGTGCCGCCCGACATGGCGATATGCGGAACGAAGGCCGTCACCGGCCCCTTGTGGCGGCGCAGAGCAGCGGCGATCTGCAGCGTGGCGATGGCCAGTCCGCCCGGCGTATGCAGAATGATATCGATCGGCATGTCAGGGTCGGTGTCGCGGATCACGCGGATCACATCCTCGGCATCGTCAATGTCGATGTAGCGCACCAGCGGAAAACCCAGCAGGCGCATGGTTTCCTGCCGGTGCACCAGAGTGATCACCTGGCTGCCGCGCTGCCGCTGCAGCTGCATGATCTTGCGAGCCCGCATCATGATCAGAATGCGCTGTCGCAGCATCGGCTGCAGCGCCATGCCGATAAAGAAAATCCAGATCAGGTCGCTGATCGACACCGTGGAACTCAGCTCAGTTCCGCTTTGACATGGGCCAGGATGTCGGCGTTGTCGGCCTTCACCAGATCCTTGTGAATTTCGGCAGCCACCAGTTTCCGCACGGCAGCACTGAATTCATCCCGCAGCACGCCCAGCATCCGGGGCGGCGCGATCACCACCAACTGGGCGAACAGTTTTTCCGCGCAGGCATGGTTCAGTCTTTCGGCCACGCTTTTGGCGAATTTATCCTCGGCCATCTGGTGCGGATCATGGCGCGGTTCCATGGCCGAGCGCTGGTTGCCGGTGCTGGCGAAGGCGCGGCCGGGTCTGTCGCTTTTCAGGTCGCGCGAGAATCCGTGCGTGTCGGTGGCTGTCATGTCCAGGCCCGACACGGCTTTCAGCGGTCCGGCCAGGCTGGCGATTTCGTAGATGCGGGCCTGGCTTGCATCGGTCACCAGAATCCACGTTGGGATCGGAAGCTGGAAGGCCATGGCATTTCCTCCTCGTTCAGAGCAACTAAGCTGCCACAATTGCCGTTGTGGCGGGTTGATATGCGTCAAAACGTCCGGATTTGGGCTTCGTTAGCATGTATCGAATGGAGGCCAGCGATGCGGGCAATGATGCTGCAGGCCGTGGGCCGGCCCTTGGTGATGACCGATCTGCCCGAGCCGAAACCCGGCCCCGGGCAGGTGGTTGTTGCTGTCCATGCCTGCGGGGTCTGCCGCACCGATCTGCATGTTGTGGACGGCGAATTGCCCGATGCCAAATACCCGTTAATTCCCGGGCATGAGATCGTTGGTCATGTCATCGCGCTGGGCGAAGACGTGACGGAATATGCGCTCGGCGACCGCGTCGGCATTCCCTGGCTGGGCTGGAGCTGCGGCACATGCAGATTCTGCCTGGCTGGCGAGGAAAATCTTTGCGACCTGGCACGGTTCACCGGCTACCAGATCGATGGCGGCTATGCTGACCGCGCCGTGGTCGATCAGCGCTATTGCTTCCGCATTCCCGACGGGATCGGCGATATCGAAGCCGCGCCGCTGCTCTGTGCCGGTCTGATCGGCTATCGCGCCTATCGCATGGCGGGGGCGGCTTCCGCACTGGGGCTGTATGGCTTTGGCGCGGCGGCGCATATTCTGATCCAGGTGGCGGTGGCACAGGGCATGCGTGTTCACGCCTTCACTCGGCCGGGTGACGTTGCGGCACAGGACTTCGCTCGACAGCTTGGCGCCGTCTGGGCCGGGCCATCCGATGCCTCGCCGCCGGAACCATTGGATGCGGCGATCATCTTTGCGCCGGTGGGCGGCCTGGTGCCGATGGCCCTGAAGGCGGTACGCAAAGGCGGGCGGGTGATCTGCGCCGGCATCCATATGAGCGATATTCCGGCATTTCCCTATCACCTGTTATGGGGCGAACGCATGGTGAAGTCGGTTGCCAACCTCACGCGGCAGGATGCCATCGACTTTCTGGCCCTGGCGCCGCTGATCCCCGTGCGTACGCACCCGGTGCCTTACGCGTTGCAGGATGCCAACCGGGCGCTGGACGACCTGCGTGCGGGCCGGCTGCAGGGGGCTGCCGTACTGGTCACGGAAAGCGCATAGCGCCTGCCTTGCCACGGCTGGCGGATTGGGGAATCCTCTGCCTTTCGCAACGGACGGGCGACTGGGACGGGCCGCCTGCCCGGGATGCTTGAGGGAGGATTGCCGTGACCCATCTGAAACATGCCGATCTGCTGCGGCGCCAGGCCTATATCGATGGCGCCTGGGTGAATGCCGATAGCGGCAAGAGCTTCACGGTGACCAATCCCGCCGATGGCAGCGTGATCGCCGAAGTGCCCGATATGGGCCGCGCCGAGGCGAAGCGCGCCATCGATGCCGCCCATGCGGCCTGGCCGGCCTGGGCCGGCCTGACAGCCAAGCAGCGCGCCGCCCTGCTGCGCAAATGGTATGAGCTGATCCTGCAGCACCAGGACGATCTCGGCGCCCTGATGACGCTGGAGCAGGGCAAGCCACTGGCCGAGGCCAAGGGTGAGGTGGTGTATGGCGCCAGCTTCGTCGAATGGTTCGCCGAGGAAGGCCGCCGCATCTATGGCGACGTGATCCCGGCCCATGCACCCGACAAGCGCATCGTGGTGGTCAAGCAGCCGATCGGTGTGGTGGCGGCGATCACGCCCTGGAATTTCCCGGTCGCGATGATCACGCGCAAGGTAGCGCCGGCGCTCGCCGCCGGTTGCCCGGTGGTGGTGAAGCCCGCGGAAGATACGCCGCTCTGCGCACTGGCGCTGGCCCGGCTGGCGGAGGAAGCCGGCATCCCGAAAGGTGTGTTCAACGTCGTCACCACGGTGGATGGCCCGGGGGTGGGTATCGAACTCACCACGAACCCGAAGGTGCGCAAGGTCTCCTTCACCGGCTCTACGGAAGTCGGCAAGATCCTGATGCGCCAGAGCGCCGATACGCTGAAGAAACTGTCGCTGGAACTGGGCGGTAATGCACCCTTCATCGTGTTCGACGATGCGGATATCGATGCCGCCATTGCCGGCGCCATGGTCTCGAAATACCGCAATACCGGCCAGACCTGCGTCTGCGCCAACCGCCTGTTCGTGCAGGACGGCATCTACGATGCCTTCGCCGCCAAGCTGGCCGAGGCGGTGAAGAAACTGAAGACCGGCCCGGGTTTCACTGAAGGCGTCAATCAGGGTCCGCTGATCAACCAGGATGCGCTCGACAAGGTCGAGCGTCTGGTCGGCGACGCCAAGGCGAAAGGCGCCAAGGTTCTGGTCGGTGGTGCGAAGCATGATCTGGGCGGCACCTTCTACCAGCCCAGCGTGATCACCGAAGCCACCACCGCGATGGCCTGTGCGCAGGAGGAAATCTTCGGCCCCGTGGCCGTGCTGTTCCGCTTCAAGGACGAGGCCGATGCGATCCGGCTGGCCAATGATACCCCCTATGGCCTGGCGGCCTATTTCTACAGCCGGGATGTGGGTCGTGCCTGGCGCGTGGCCGAGAAACTGGAATACGGCATCGTCGGAATCAACGAGGGCCTGATCTCCACCGCCGAGGCGCCCTTCGGCGGCGTCAAGGAATCGGGCATGGGCCGCGAAGGGTCGAAATACGGCGTCGATAGCTTCGTCGAGATCAAATATCTCTGCTTCGGCGGCGTCTGACAGCCACAGCATCGCGCCATGCCGTCAAGGCATTGGTCGCCCGCATCGCCAGTCACTATAGTCAGGGCTGAGCCGACGGCGCAGAGAACGCCGCGGCCGAACCCCGGACCAAGAGGATTGCGATGAGCGAGCGTTGCGATGTGGTGATTATCGGTGGCGGGATTGCCGGCGCCGGTGCCGGTTATGCCCTGGCGCGCGACGGCAAGGCGGTCGTGCTGCTGGAGCGCGAGAGCCAGCCCGGCTATCACACGACCGGCCGTTCGGCGGCCTTGTTCGCGGAGACCTATGGCAATGCGCCGATCCGCGCGCTTACGGTGGCCAGCCGTGACTTCCTGATGAATCCGCCGGCCGGTTTCAGCGACGTGCCGATCCTCACGCCGCGCGGCGCGCTGCATGTCGGCAGCGAGGAGAAGGCTGCCCATCTCGACGAAGCTTTCGCCGATATGAACAGGCTGGTTCCCAGCGTGCGGCGGCTGAAACCGGCCGAGGTCATGAGCCTGATGCCGGTGATGCGACCCGAAGCCGCCACCGGCGGCGGATTGTATGAACCCGATGCCATGGATATCGAGGTGCATGCCCTGCATCGTGGCCTGCTGCGCGGCATGACCGCAGCGGGCGGCCGCATGGTGACCGATGCCGAGGTGAAGGGCGTTTCGCGCATCGGCGGCGACTGGCAGGTCGAGACCACGCAGGGCAGCTTCAGCGCCCCGGTGGTGATCAACGCCGCCGGCGCCTGGGCCGATGTGATTGCCGGGATGGCCGGCGTGGCGCCGATCGGCCTGAAACCGAAACGCCGCACCGCCGTCACCTTCGATCCGCCTGCCGGCGCCGACATCCATCGCTGGCCGATGGTGATCGACGCCGACGAGGACTGGTATTTCAAGCCCGATGCCGGCCGCATCCTGCTGTCGCCCTGCGACGAAACCGACAGCGATCCCTGCGATGCCCAGCCCGACGAGATGGATATCGCCATCGCGGTCGACCGCCTGGAAACCGCCACCACGCTGCAGGTGCGAAGGCTGGCGGCGAAATGGGCCGGCCTGCGCAGTTTCGTGGCCGACCGCACGGTGGTGGCCGGTTTCGACGCCGCCGCGCCGGGATTCTTCTGGCTGGCCGCCCAGGGCGGTTATGGCATCCAGACCTCGGCGGCGATGAGCCGGGTGGCCGGGGCGCTGGCGTCGGGCCGGACTTTGCCGCAGGATATCCTCGATCTCGGCGTGACCGAGCAAGACCTGGCTCCAGCCCGATTGCGATGAATGCCCCTTTCGCCCCGGTAAAACCCGACGTCGGCTACAGCGCCTGTCCGCATGACTGCCCATCCACCTGCGCGCTGGAAATCGACCTCATGCCCGATGGCCGCATCGGGCGCGTGCGTGGCGCCGAGGCGAACAGCTACACCGCCGGCGTGATCTGCGCCAAGGTGGCGCGTTATGCCGAGCGTGCCAACCACCCCGACCGCCTGCTGCAGCCGCTGCTGCGCACCGGCCCGAAGGGCTCGGGGCAGTTCACCCCGATCTCGTGGGGCGAGGCGCTGGACCGCACGGCGGAAGCCTTTATCGCTGCGGAAAAGAAATACGGCAGCGAGACGGTCTGGCCCTACTACTATGCCGGTACCATGGGGCTGGTGCAGCGCGACGGCATCAACCGCCTGCGTCATGCCAAACGCTATTCCGGCCAGCATTCCACCATCTGCGTGACGCTGGCGCGCGCCGGCCATATCGCCGCCACCGGGCACTTAAGCGGCCCCGACCCGCGCGAGATGGCGAAAAGCGACTGCGTGGTGATCTGGGGCACCAATGCCGTGCATACCCAGGTGAACGTGATGACCCACGCGATCCGCGCCCGCAAGGAACGCGGCGCCAAGATTGTGGTGGTCGACGTCTACAACAACGCCACCGCCCAGCAGGCCGACATGGCGCTGATCCTGCGGCCGGGCACCGATGGTGCGCTGGCCTGCGCGGTGATGCATGTGCTGTTCCGCGACGGTTATGCCGACCGCGACTACATGGCGCGCCATACCGACGTGCCGGCCGAACTGGAAGCGCATCTGCAGGCCCGCACGCCGGAATGGGCCGCGGCCATCACCGGCCTGAGCGTGGCCGAGATCGAGGCTTTTGCGCGGCTGCTGGGCGAGCGGAAGAAGCATTACATCCGCCTGGGATACGGTTTCGCGCGCAGTCGCAACGGTGCGGTGAACATGCATGCCGCCACCTGCATCGCCAGCGTGACCGGGTCCTGGCAATACGAGGGCGGCGGCGCCTTCCACAATAACGGCGCGATCTTCCACTGGAACAAGACCCTGATCGACGGGCTGGATGTCGTCGATCCCACGATCCGCATGCTGGACCAGTCGCAGATCGGTCCGGTGCTGACCGGCGATGCCAAGGCCTTGAGGAATGGCCCGCCGGTGACGGCCCTGCTGATCCAGAGCACCAACCCGATGGAAGTGGCGCCGGATTCCAATCTGGTGAAGCGCGGCTTCGAGCGCGACGACCTGTTCGTCTGCGTGCACGAGCAGTTCATGACGGCGACGGCCAAGATGGCCGATATCGTGCTGCCGGCCACCATGTTCACCGAGCATGACGACATCTACCAGGCCGGCGGACAGCAGCATATCCTGCTGGGGCCGAAGCTGGTGGAGGCGCCGGGCGAGGCGCGCGAAAATCATTACGTGATCTGCGAACTGGCGAAGCGGCTGGGGGCCGAACATTCGGGCTTTGGCATGAGCGCGATGGAGATGGTGGAAGCCACCCTGAAGGCCTCGGGCTGGCCCGATGTGGCGACCCTGCGCAGCCAGCGCTGGCACGATTGCCAGCCGGATTTCGAGACAGCGCATTTCCTCAACGGCTTCGGCTGGCCGGACAAGAAATTCCGCTTCGCGCCGGACTGGGCGGCGATGGGGCCGGATCATGCCGGCATGCCGCGCCTGCCCGATCACTGGACCAGCATCGAGGAAGCGACGGAGGAACATCCCTTTCGCCTGGCGACCTCGCCGGCGCGCAATTTCCTCAACACCAGCTTCACCGAAACGCCGACATCGACCAGCCGCGAGGCGCGGCCGACCGTGTTCATCCATCCCGAGGATGCCGCCAGCTTACAGATTGCCGACGGGCAACTGGTGCGGCTGGGCAACCGGCGTGGCCAGATCCGCATTCACGCAAAACTCTATGACGGCGTGAAACGCGGCGTGGTGATTGTGGAAAGCATCTGGCCTCATGCCGCTTTCGTGGATGGCATGGGCATCAATGCCCTGACCGGTGCCGATGCGGCCCAGCCCAATGGCGGCGGCGCCTTCCACGACAATGCGATCTGGATCCGCGCAGCCTGACTGGACATCGCACAACTGGCGGGCGTGAAAGTCGAAAAAGCCGGCCAAAAATGGCCTGTTTCGGCCCAACGCATTGATTCTCGGCGGTTTCAGTCGGCCGGAACCGAACCGTGGCAAGCCCAGACCTCGCCAACTATCGCCAATAATCGCCAATGATTGCCGATTCCGGCCAATTGTCGCCAATGCCGCGCGGTTGGGCGCAATCAAAGCGTGTGCGGCATTCACAACGTCTATCGGATTCACGATGGGCAAGAGCGGCGGGGAAAAGATGGTGGGGTCCGTCACCCGATCAAGCCGGTATGCTGATTATCGGCAACGTAATCGCCAGCCCGCCGCACGCGCCGCATGTTTGCTCTGCAACCCCAACCGCAGGAGCAAACCATGAGCACCACAGAAGCCGGCAACATCGCCGCCCGCAATATCGCCGTCCTTGTCGACCGCTATATCGCCATCTGGAACGAAACCGATGCCGGCGTGCGGCGCGGGCTGATCGCCCGCACCCTGGCCGACGATGTGCGCTATCGCGATCCCCTGATGCAGGGGGAAGGGCATGACGGCGTGGATGGCATGATCGCCGCCGTGCAGCAGAAATTCCCCGGCTTTGTCTTTCGCCTGAGCCGCGCGCCGGAAACGGTGGAAGATCGTCTGCGCTTTTCCTGGGAGGCCGGGCCGGAGGGGGCGACCGCTTTGGTGGGCGGCACCGATTTCGCCACGCTGGCCGGCGGCCGGCTGCGGATGGTGACCGGCTTCATCGATTTCGCGCCCGAAGGCCTGGCCTGAACAAGGTCTGTCCTTGGGCCTGCCCAGAACTTCAGCGGGTTTTCAGCAGGTCGACCACATCGTCGAAGATATAGGCGCCGGTGGCGATCACCGAAGGATGGCGGTGCCTGTCCGTGCCATAGGCCAGCGGTTCGCCATCGGCAGTGGCCACGCGGCCGCCCGCCTCGCGCACCAGCAGGTCGGCGGCCGCGATGTCCCAGTCGCTTTTTTCGGTCAGGCTAATGGCAACATCGTATTTGCCGCAGGCGACCAGCGCCATGCGATAGGCGATGGAGTTGCGGTAGGCGAAATCGGCCTTGGCCGTGCGCGCCAGCCAGCCATGGCGTTCAAACGTGCGGCGGCTGGCCAGGAAGCGCGCTTCCATCAGGCTGGCATGGCCCGAGGCGCGGATCGTCTTGCCGTTCAGCTTCGCGCCGCCGCCGCAGGTGGCCTCAAAGAATTCGTCGCTGGCCGGGTTGAAGATGGCGGCCAGAGTCGGCTGGCCATCCTGCAGCAGGGCGACGCAGATGGTGAATTCCGGCTTGCCGTCGATGAAGGCGCGGGTGCCGTCGATGGGATCGACCACCCATTGCTCTGGGCCGGTACCGCCCTGGCGGCCGCTTTCCTCGCTGAGCCAGCCATAACCCGGCCGTGCGCCCATCAGTTTCTCGCGCAAAAGATTGTCGACGGCGATATCGGCTTCCGAAACCGGATCGTTCGGCTTCTTGTGCCAGGTCTTCACGCCGGATTTGAAGAAACGCAATGCCACCGCGCCGGCCTCGCGCACGGCGCCGACGAGCAGATCGTGATCCTGTCTGAGGGAAACCGCCATGCCGCAGCCGGGATCAGCGGCCGGCGACGGTCATGCCGTCGATGCGGAGTGTGGGCGCATCCGTGCCGAAGCGGAATTCGAGGTCGTTGGCCGGCGTGAGATTTGGAAACATCTCTTTCAGGTTGCCGGCGATGGTGATCTCGGAAACCGGCTCGGCCAGCTGGCCGTCGCGGATCACGAAACCGGCGGCGCCGCGGCTGTAATCGCCGGTGACGCCGTTCACGCCCATGCCGATCAGTTCGGTGACATAGAGGCCAAGTTTGATATCGGCCATCAGTTCGGCCGGCGTCTGCCTGCCCGGATTGAGGTAGATGTTGGTCGGCGCCGGCGAGGGCGGCGAGGTCGTGCCGCGCGAGGCATGCCCGGTGCTGGCCATGCCGAGCTGGCGCGCGGTGGCGCAGTCGAGCAGCCAGGTGGTGAGCCGGCCATCCTCGATCAGGGCGCGAGTCTGACGCGCCACGCCTTCCATGTCGAACCAGCGCGAGCGGAAACCGCGCCTGCGCAGCGGGTCGTCGGTGATGGTGATGCCGGACGCGAAGACCATCTGGCCCAGTCTGTCTTTCAGGAACGAGGTGCCGCGTGCCACCGAGGCACCATTGATGGCGCCCGCCAGATGGCCCACCAGGCTGGTGGCCACGCGGGGATCGTAGACGATGGGCATTGCCGCGCTGTCCAGCTTCACCGGGTTGAGGCGGCGCACCGCACGTTCGCCGGCCTTGCGGCCGATGCTGGCCGGATCGGGCAGGTCGCTGAAATGGGTTTTCGCCTCGTAATCCCAGTCGCGCTCCATGCCGGTATCCTTGCCGGCAATGGCGGCGGCCGAGATGCTGTGCGAGCCGCTGAAGCCGCTACCGCTGAAGCCGGCGGTGTTGGCATAGGCGACCAGGCCGAAACCACGGCCGGCGCTGCCGCCTTCGGAATTGGTGATGCCGGGCACGGCCAGCGCCGCGGCTTCGACCGCCTTGGCGCGTTCCAGCAGCTGCGGCATTTCCAGTTCGATGCCGTCGAACAGGTCCAATTCCACCGGCTGGGCTGCGAGCTGGTCCGGCTCGGGCAGGCCGCAGTATTTATCCTCGGGCGCGGCGCGGGCCATGCTGACGGCGCGGCCCACCAGTTCCTGCAAGGCGGCGGGGGCGAAATCAGTGGTGGAGACGCAGGCCTGCTGCCGGCCGACCAGTACGCGCAGGCCGAGGTCGCGGCTTTCGGAGGATTCGACATCCTCGGGCTGACCCATGCGCACGCCGGCACTGAGCGAGCGGGATTCATGATAGACCGCATCGGCCGCATCGGCGCCGGCCTTGCGGGCGGCCTTGATCAGATCGGCAATCAGGCTCTGCGCATCCAGGGCGCGCTGGCGGGGATCGGACATCGTATGGCTTTTCTAAAGGCTTGGTTTTTATAGGGGGAGGCCGGTTATTCGGCCTTGTCGTCCATTCTATAGGCCATATAGGAAACGAAAGCGACAAAACAACCGAGCAGCCACGCCAGCGGCAGAAGCGGTTCATGCCAGTCGCGCCAGTCTTCGCCCGCGATTTTGGCTGCGATCTGCGCGGCCAGATCGAGGGCTATGGCGCCCACGCCCAGCCCCAGCCCGGCCGAGAAGGCCAGGTTCCACACCGCCCGCATCAGGGCGTGCGGGTGCCACCAGGGCAGGATGTCGCGGTCGGAGGGTTTGGGCGGGCGGAACAGCATGCCCCGTCATGCCACGGCCCAGCCGCAGCATCCACGATTTTCTAGCGCTTCAGTGGATGGTGGGTGCCGCCTCGGGGGCATCGGCCTCACTGCCCAGGGGCAGGCGCGGCAGAATCCACAGCACCATGCGGTCGCGCAGGCCGCGGATCGGCTGCGGCTTCAGGGTCACCATGTCGCGTACCGCGCCCATGTCGCCGCGGGTTTCCTCGACCAGCTTGTCGACGAAGGCCTGGCTGAGGCAGAGCTGGGCATTCAGCGACCGGGTCATCTGTTCCAGCCGGTGTGCCACATTCACGGTCTCGCCGATCAGGGCGAATTCCACGCGGCTCTCGTCGCCGATATTGCCCAACGTGAGCGGACCGAAATGGATGCCGACCGCCAGATGCAGCGGCACCTGGCGCAGCAGGGCGCGCTGGCGGTTGAGCAGGTCCATCTCGCGCAGCATGGCGCGGGCCGCCAGCAGGGCCGATGAGGCGTCGCGCTGGCCGGGCTGCGGCGTGCCGAAGGAAGCCATGATGCCGTCGCCCAGATACTTGTCGAGCGTGCCGCTGTTTTCATGCACGGCACGGCCGAGGCGCTGATGCACCTCGCGCAGGATGGTGACGGTCTGCTCCGGCGTGTGATCGTCGGCGATCTGGGTGAACCCGACCAGATCGGCGAACAGCACGGCGGCGTTGAGCGATTTCACCTGGCCGATGGCATCGTCCATCTGCTCGATCTGCTCGGCGATATGGGGCGAGAAGTGGCGCGACAGGTTGCGCCGCGCCCGCTCGCTTTCCACCTGCCGCGCGATCA
>NZ_JBKBHT010000008.1:0-150920 GCF_046297595.1 Ferrovibrio sp. | reverse complement strand
CCGCCCTGCTGTTCGGCCTGATCGCGATCTTCTGGCCCGGCATCAGCCTGGCCGTGCTGGTGATCATCTTCGGCGCCTATGCCCTGGTGGACGGCACCATCACCCTGATGCTGGCCCTGCGCCGCGACAGCGCCGATCCGGCGCGCGGCTTCCAGATGCTCACCGGCATCAGCGGGCTGCTGCTCGGCCTGCTCTGCGTGTTGTGGCCGGAAGCGGCCGTCACGCTGATGATCTATCTGCTGGCGGCCTGGATCATCCTGTTCGGCATCATGGCCATCGCCGGCAGCCTGCGCATGCGCCGCCAGGTCGGTCCCGACTGGCCGATCAGCAAGGGTGGCATCCTGCTGATCGTCATCGGCCTGCTGCTGCTGTTTTTCCCCAGCGCCGTGGCGGTGGCGGCGACCTGGATGATCGGCATCGTCGCGCTGCTGCTGGGCGGCGGCCTGCTGGCCTTCGCCTGGCGCCGGCACCAGCAGGACAGCATGGTGCTGTAGAGCAGCGGCTCAGTCGAGCGGCAGGCTGAGCGTGACGATGAAGCCGCCGCCGGGGCGGTTCGCCGCCTCGATGGCGCCGCCCACGGCCTCCATGTTGCGCTTGGCCACCCACAGGCCGAGGCCGAAATTCGGCAGCCGGTCGTCGTGCCGGCCATCGTCGCGGAACGACGTGTGGCGCTGGAAGATATGCGGCAGCAGCGCCGGATCCACGCCCGGCCCGGTATCGGCCACCACGATCAGCACGCGCCTGGTGCCGCGATGCAGGGTCACCGTCACCACGCTGCCCGCCGGCGCATAGCTGAGCGCGTTCTCGATCACCTGGTCCAGCGCCGCTGCGATCAGCCGCCCGCCCATCGGCGCCGAGGCCTCGCCACCGGCCGCCACGCGCAGCGTGACATTGCGCGTGGCCGCATCCGAGGCATGGGCATCGACCACATCCTCGATCAGGGCGCCGAGCTCCACGCGCTCGCGCGGCGGATCGAGCCGGTCGGCCACGGCATCGTCGAGATTGCGCGCCGCCCGCACCAGGCCGTCCAGCCGCTCCAGTGCGTCGTCGATGGCCTGCAGGGCCTGCTGGCTGCGCGCATCCTCGGCCGCCACACGGCCGCGCAGCGGCACCATGGCCTGACGGATCGTGCCCAGCGGCGTCTTGAAGGCATGGGCGCTTTCCTCCGCCGCCAGGCGCAGTTCGCCGGCGGTGGAACGCAGGCCGTCTTCCATGCGGTCGAAGGCGCGGGCCACACCATCCAGTTCTGGGATGCGGTTGCGCTGGGCAAAACGCCCCTCGATGCGGCGTTCCGCCACGCCGCGCGCCGTGGCAGCGAAACGCCGCAGGCCACGGGCCAGGTCGAAGGCGATCAGCAGCACGATGCCGGCGAAGATCAGGTAGATCGCCGCCGCGATCTGCACCTCCGGCGCCTGCCAGTAGGGTTTGCCCAGACGTTGTTCCGCCGGTGCCGCGAGGTCGCTGGAAATCACCAGGGCCCAGCAGCCGCGTGCCGTGCGTACCGGCGTGATCGAGGTGATCAGTTCGGCCTGGCCATCGGCGCGGTCCACCCGCAGGGCCAGCGGCAGGTCGCCGCTGCAGGTCGCCTCCAGCTGCGCCAGGACGCCGGCCGCCGCCAGATGCTGGCGTTCGTATTCCAGATCGGCCGGCATCACCGCCGGCGCCGAAGACACATAGAGAAAACCCGCATCGGCCGGCCCGTCATGCGGGCGGAACAGCAGGCGCAGGCTGACGCCCTCGGTCTGGAAACGCGCCAGTTCCTCGCCCAGACGGAAGAGCGGAATCTGGTCGGCCCGCTGCAGCCGCTCTTCCAGCACGCGGCCGACGGTAAGGCCCTTCACCCGGATGCTTTCCAGCAGCAGGTGCTGGCGATCAAGGTCGGCCTGGCGGAAGGTGACATAAAGAAAAGCCGGCAGCGCGACGAAAAGCGCGAGAACGATGAGGCCGCGGAAAGTCAGCGAGCGCCAGATGCGGTGCGGCCTGCGTCCCTGGTCAGGCATGGCGCCAGCGATAGCCGAAACCGGGATAGGTTTCGATGGCGTCGAATTCCGCGTCGATGTCGCGGAATTTCTGCCGGATGCGTTTCACCATGGCGCGCACATTGGCGCGATAGCCGTCCGCCCCCTGCCCGGCCTCGAAACCCACGCCGCGCACCACGTCGTAAATCTCGCGATAACCGACATCGCGGCCGATCCGCTGCGCCAGCAGCTGCACCACCTTGAACTCGCCATGGGTGAGGTCGACCTGGGTGCCGTTCCAGGTTACGCGCGCGCTGGCCACGTCCAGCAGCAGGCCGCCGCCGCCCACCGGCATCGCGGCATCGCCGGCAATCGGCATCTTGGCGCCGAGCGCGATGCGCAGGCGCTGCAGGATGATGGCGAAGCTTTTCGCCTTGTCGACAAAATCGACGGCGCCGAGCTTCAGGCCTTTTTCCTCGAAGATCGGCTGGTTCAGGCCGGTGAGGAAGATCACCGGCAGGGCATGGCCGGCAGCGCGCAGTTGTTCCAGCGTGGCCGGACCGTCCAGGTCGGGCATCTGCCAGTCGAGCAGCATGGCAGCGGCGCGGTTGCCCTGCGCGAACCAGTCCAGCGCTGCCTGGCCGCCATCGAATTCGACGACGCGATAGCCCGCCTCGCTCAGGTTGGCCGAGACGGTATCGCGGAACAGCGCATCGTCGTCGACGATCGCGATCAGCAGGGTTTCAGCGGCGTTCGGCATCGCGCGCGATCCTTGCCAGACAGAGGTCGGCGGCGGGGCCTGTCGGCGCCGCGCCGTTCATCTCGTATTGCAGGGCGTAGAAATCGTTCCGCGCCGTATCGAGATACAGATAGACCGCCAGCCGGCAATCGCCCTGGCCGAATTCCAGCACGCGGGCCGGCGGCGCGGCGCGTTCCTGCACCGGCTCGCCGAAATGATGCCGCAGCGCCTCGCGGTTCATGCCGATGACGGCAGGCGGCTGGGCCGGCGCCGGGGCAGCGGCGGCGGGTTGGCCGACGGCAAGCTTGCGCGCTGGCCTTGGCAACGGCAGCGGCGGTGGCGGGGCGGCAGAATCCATGCCCGGTTCGTTCGCAGTCGCAGCCGGCGGCGGGGCCGCAGGCTGCCGCGCGGGCATGAAAGTGTCGCAGGCCGTCAGCGCGAGCGCGAGCATGACAAGCGGAACCACGGCTGGAAAAAACGGGCGGGAGCGAATCGACATAGCGGGGACGATACGCAAGCCGGATGAAGGGGGGAAGCCATCAGAGTCGCGATTTCGGAATTCTCTCAGACAACTACAGGCATCGCGCTTGTAAACACAATAGTAATTCCTGCGATAAACCTGTGACATAATGAAGATATACTTGTGATCCTCAGAACAAAGTCAGGGTCGGTCCAAATATTCATTGCCGAATACTTCGGAATTGCCAATCCTTGCCTCCGAGCACGGGCCTCCCGGCCTCCCCAGACCTGCCAGGCCAGAATTATCAGGCGGTCCCGTGCATGAAGAATAGAGGAGAGCGTCATGATCAACCGCACGACCACCCCCCGGATCGCGACCAGGCTTTCGGCCCTCGCCCTGGTCGGCCTGGTCGCCGCAGGCTGCAACGGCATGAACGACCAGCAGCAGCGGGCCCTGTCCGGCGGCGCCCTTGGCGCAGCGGGCGGTGCTGTGATCGGCGCCATCACCGGCAGCACGGTCACCGGCGCCCTGATCGGCGCCGCGGCCGGCACGGCCGGCGGCCTGCTCTATCACGAGTCGGAAAAGGGCAAGAAGAAGTAAGCGTTTCACGGTTTAGCGGAGCGGCGCGTCATGCCTGCCTCAACCCCACGGTGGAGCACCCCCTCCACTGTCGCGCCGTGGCCTGGTCGCCGACCCACCCTCGGCCTGGCCGCTGCCATCGTCGCCTCGGTGTTATCCGGGGCGGCGATGGCCGATCCGCTGATCCATAACTCTTCCGTGGCAGGTGCGCCGGCGGCGGGTTCAAGCCAGGGCAGCATGCTGCGGGCGCCAAGCGCCGCACCCTATGCCGTCTATTCTGCGGTCTATGGCATCGACCGCGGCACCTGCGACCGCCGCCTGGTCGCCCGCGACATGTCGCGGCGTCAGATCGCGGCCCAGATCGGCAGCCTCGCGCCGGGCCGCAGCATGGATGCCATCGATCTGGGCTGCGTGAGCCGCGTGCTGGAATTCGCGCCGGACCGGCAGACCATCCGCTGGTATGGCGCCGGCCATGACGGCCTGGCCTTCGCGCTGACGCCGCTGGCGACTTTTGAGCGGAACGGATTGTTCTGTCGCGACTACCGCGCTGTCGCCAGCCGCGATGGCGAGGACCGGCAGAATTACGGAACCGCCTGTCGCCAGCCTGACGGCCTGTGGCGGGCCGGCGACTAAGCCGCCGCAGGATTATACGGCGCAGGATTATACGACGCCGGCCGTATTCAACTCATCGCAAGGGAGGCATCCATGCTGACCAACACATTGCTGCTCTGCATCACCCAGGAAGCCCTGACCAGGGTGCGCGACCGCTTTGGTGCCAACCGTCGGGACGACGACGCCACCCCCGACAATGTCGTGCCGATCCAGTACAGCCGCCGTCGGGCCACCTATTGGCGTGCCGACAAGATCGAGCAGCACCGGCAGGCGGCCCTGCGCAACTGATCTGCGCAACTGAAACGTCAGATCAGCACTTTGCGGATGCGCGCCGAGATCACGTCGACCGCGCTGACCAGCAGGATGATCATGATCATCACCGCGCAGGTCTGGGCGAACTGGAAGCCGCGGATCACTTCCCACAGCACCACGCCGATGCCGCCGGCGCCGACCATGCCGACCACCGAGGCCGAGCGCAGGTTGGATTCGAAACGATAGAGCGAATACGACACCCAGAGCGGCATCACCTGGGGGATCACGCCGTAGACGATTTCTTCCAGCGCATTGGCACCGGTGGCGCGGATGCCTTCCACCGGCTGCGGGTCGATGGCCTCCACGGCTTCGGAAAACAGCTTGGCCAGAATGCCGGTGGTATGCACGAACAGCGCCAGCGCGCCGGCAAACGGCCCCAGGCCGACGGCAACCACAAACAGCATGGCGAAGACCATCTCGTTGATGGCGCGGCAGGCATCCATCAGGCGGCGCACCGGCTGGTGGATCCAGGGCGGGGTGATATTGGCCGAGGCCAGCAGGCCGAACGGCACGGCGAACACGACAGCCAGCAACGTGCCCCAGATAGCGATGTGCAACGTGACGATCAGTTCGTCGAGGTAATAACGCCACTCGGTGAAATCCGGCGGGAAAAAATCGGCGAGGAACGTCGCCATGTTGCCGGCATCGGCGACCAGCTTCATCGGCGCGATCTCGGCGCCCTGGTAGGACCAGATGATCATCGCGCCGATCAGGGCGTAGACCAGCATGCGCCCGAGCGAGGTCTTCAGGCCCGGCTTCGGCGGATGGATCGGATGATCATGGATGACGGCGGTGCTGACGGACATGGATCAATCCCCGGCAAGAAAACCGGCGGAGCGACACGGGCCGCTCCGCCGCACGATATGAGGGTTACGAACCCATCTGCTTGGTGAGATCGGCCAGCTTGGCCTCGATCTCGGCCAGCTTCTTGGCCTTCTCGTCGGCGGCCATGTTGGTAT
Organism: Ferrovibrio sp.; assembly: GCF_046297595.1. Taxonomy (GTDB): domain Bacteria; phylum Pseudomonadota; class Alphaproteobacteria; order Ferrovibrionales; family Ferrovibrionaceae; genus Ferrovibrio. The sequence continues at coordinate 145,301 of NZ_JBKBHT010000008.1, read as the reverse complement.
CGGCCTCCAGCTTCAGCTTGTCGCGGAACAGGCCGAGCTGACGAATCGGCAGCAGCTGCTTGTTCGACGATTCCTTGAACGGCGCCCATTGCAGACCGGCCAGAACCTTCTTCTCCGCCTCGCTCTTGGTACCGTAGGTCAGGAAGAAGGTCTTGATCTTCTTCTTGTCGGCGTCCGACAGATCCTTGCGCCACACGATCGGATCGGACGGGATCAGCGGCGACTTCCAGATTTCCTTGATCTGGGCATGCTTTTCCGGCGCCGTCTTCTTCAGGCGATCCATATTCTCGGTGTTGTTGGTGGCGACATCCACCTGCTTGTTGGCCACGGCCAGCGCGTTGGTCTCATGGTTGGCCGTCACCACGCGGGTGAAATGCTTGCGGATGTCGATATTGTTCTGGCCCCAGGCGAAATAGCTCGGCACCAGAAAGCCGGAAGTCGAATTCGGGTCGCCGTTACCCAGCGTGTATTTGCCCGGCGCGGCGAGCAGGTCCTTCAGGGAATTGATCGGGCTGTCCTTGTGGACCAGCAGCAGCGACCAGTAACCCGGCGAGCCGTCGGACGAAACCGACTGCACGAAGACCTCGCCATCGGCGCGGTCGACGGCCTGGATGGCCGAGGCATTGCCGTACCAGGCGATCTGCACCTTGTTGAAGCGCATGCCCTCGATGATGCCGGCATAGTCAGGCGCGAAGAAACCGTTCACCTTCATGCCGAGCTGCTTTTCCATATCGGCCAGAAAGGGCTGCCACACGGTCTTCAGGTTGGCGCTCGACTCGGTCGAGATGATGCCGAAATTCAGCTCCTTCAGGTCGGCGGCCTGGGCGCCGCCAGCAGTGGCAAGCGCAACGGCCGCGACGGCGGCTTTCAGCATGGTACGGCGCAGCATGGATTTCTCTCCTGGTTGGTTGGAACTGCGGAACTTGAAAATCTGCTCAGGCCAGCGCCGGCAGCATGCGTGGCACCGCGCGGCTGGCGGCCGCCGGGGCTTCCGGCGCCACGTTGTCGTCGGCCGGCTCGGGCCGGGCATCGGCCTCGAGGCTGCCGAAATCGAGATCGGTGTTGTTGCCGTAGATACCGCGCAGCAAGGCGGTGGTGACGGCCGAGGCCTCGCCATCGAACATCACCTTGCCGTCGCGTAGCGCAATCACGCGGCGGCAGTATTTCAGTGCGAAATCCACCTGGTGCAGCGACACCACGACGGTGACGCCGTCGGCCTCGTTGATGCCGGCCAGGGTTTCCATCACCTTGCGCGAGGATTCGGGATCGAGCGAGGCGATCGGTTCGTCGGCCAGGATGATCTTTGCCTGCTGCACCAGGGCGCGGGCGATGGCGGCGCGCTGCTGCTGGCCGCCCGACAGCGTGGACGCGCGCTGGAAGGCACAGGGCGCGATGCCGACGCGGTCCAGCGCTGCGACGGCGATGCGGCGCTGCTCGTCGGTGAAGCGGCGGAACAGGCTGCGCCAGATCGGCATGCGACCCAGGTTGCCGGCCAGCACGTTGGTGATCACCTGCAGGCGGCCGACCAGGTTGAACTGCTGGAACACGAAACCGATGCCGGCCCGGGTCTCGCTGATGCCCTTGCCCAGCCGGCCCTGCGCCTGCACCATGCGGCCATCCACCACCACCTGGGCATGCGGGTCGCGGTCGCCCACGGTGAGGCCGGCGACATGGCGCAGCAGGGTGGACTTGCCCGAACCCGAGGCGCCGATCAAGGCCACCATCTCGCCGGGCTGGATGGCGAGGGTTATATTGTCGAGTGCCCGCTTGCCGGTCCGGAAGGTTTTCGATAGATGGGCAATCTCGATGGCGGCGCGCATGCGCTTCCCCTCTTTGCGGTCTGTGTCGTCGCGATCTAGGGGGCGCTATAGCAACGCCGTATGACAGTTCGATTGCGGTTCGGCGACGCCGGGGTGAAATCGCCGGCCGTTTGACGGGCCGTTAACTTACCCACAAGACCCTTTGCCGATTTGTCTAGGGATTTAACCCCGCATGGCGCCCCGCTTCGCTATCTACGCCGCTCCACCGGCCGATCACCTGCTGCATGATTTCGCCGCCCGATGGCTGGGCTGGGACCCGGAGACCGGCGAGTCGCCGGCCGCGCAGCCGGCCGCCGGCCTGAGCGCGGCGCGCATATCCGAGATCACCGCCGAACCGCGCCGGTACGGTTTCCACGGCACACTGAAGCCGCCCTTCCGCCTGAAGGACGGTTGCGATGAGGCGATGCTGATCGTGGCGCTGGAAAAATTCGCGAACCAGCACGCCCCCGTGCGCCTGCCGGTTTTGCAGATGGCGGCCCTGGGCAGTTTCCTCGCCCTGCGGCTATCAAAGCCCTGCCCAGAGATCGACGCGCTGGCCGGTGCCTGCGTGAAAACCTTCGATGCCTTCCGTGCGCCGCCGTCAGAGGCCGAACTAGCGCGCCGGCGCAGCGCCGGGCTGACGCAACGCCAGGAAACCAACCTGGCGCAATGGGGCTATCCCTATGTGTTCGAGGATTTCCGCCTGCATTTCACGCTGACCGGCCGGATCGAAAACGAGGCCGAACGCGAAGCCGTGCTGGCGCATCTGACCGCGCAGACCGCGCCGCTGCTGCGCCGGGAATTCAGCGTGGATGAAATCTGCCTGTTCGTGCAGATGGAAAGCGGCGCGCCGTTCCGCATCGCCGGACGTTATCGCCTGACGGGCTAGCCGCGCACGCCGTCGACGATCAGGCGGATGCCCAGCAACGCCATCACGCCGCCGGCGGCACGGTCGATCCAGTGCTTGGCATTCAGATACAGCGCGCGCGGCCGGCCGGCCGAAAACGCCACCGCCACCAGCGCATACCAGCCGCATTCCACCATGAACACCGCCGGCACCAGCAGGGCGGCGAGCCAGAATGATGGCTGCGCCGGCATCAGGGCGGCGAAGATGCCGGCATAGACCACGGCGGTTTTGGGATTGGAAAGCTGGGTCAGCAGGCCAACCGAAAAGGCGCGCAGGATGCCACGTTCGGCAACACCATCGGCGGCAACCGTCAACGGCTGTTTCGCGCCGCGCCACAGCCGGAAGGCCAGCCAGCACAGATACAGCCCGCCGGCGAGCTTAAGCCCCAGATACAGCCAGCCCACCTGCGCCAGCAGGGTGATCAGGCCGAGCAGGGCGAGCCCCGCGAACACCGCGCCGCCGAGGCCCATGCCGAAAGCGGCGGCCAGGCCTGCCGGGCGGCCAGCGGCAATCGCCGTGCGCGCCACCAGCACAAAACTGGGACCGGGGCTGGCCGCACCCAGAGCGATGGCGACGGTGATGCTGAACAGCGGAAGCAGGATATCCATGGGGCGGCGACTCCGGCGAAAGATGGCCGCCAGTATGCCGGATCAGCGCCGCTTTTGCAGCAGGGCGAGAAAGGCCTGCACGGTATCCTTCAGCGCGCCATCGTTATTCAGGATCGCCACGTCGTCGCCCTGGAGGGTGAAAGCGGCGGCGCGGCCGAGGCGCTCTTCTATTTCGGCGGGGCTTTCGCGGCCGCGCTGTTCCAACCGGCGGCGCAGCACGTCGGGCGAGGCGGTGATGCCGATCACCAGCAGGCCGGGATATTTGCGCCGGGCTTCGTCGATGCTGCCGCGCGAGACATTCACCACCACCTGGCGGCCGGCGGCGAAATCGTTCTCGATGCTTTGGGGGATGCCATAATGCAAACCATGGGCCGGCCAGTGCAGCGCGAAGTCGCCGCGCGCCGCCATGGCTGCGAAATCCGCCTCGGAAGCCGGGATGTAATCCTCGCCGCCCAGGCCCGGCGCGCGCGTCACCACGCGGCGTGGGAACACCACGTCGGGATTGTCTTTCAGGGCTGCCCGGGCGCCGTCCAGCACGCTGTCCTTGCCGACCCCGCTGGGGCCGACGACAAGCACAAGGCGGCCGCTTCTGCCCATGCGGTCAGGCGGCCGGCTTCAGGGCGGCTTCGATGATCGGACGGTAATGCGCCAGATCCGGCGTCTTCAGACGCGGCGACTTGGCGGCATCGTCCCAGCGGCGCAGGTTCACGGCATCGGCCGCAAAGGGCCGCGCCATGAAACCGGCGGCTTGCGATTCGCTGTAGATGCCACCCTGTACCTCGAGGCTGGTTTTCGATGCCGGCGACAGGCCAGCCCAGTAGGTGGGTTCGGCCTGGCAGAGATAACGCTTGGCATCCACATGCAGGCGCACAGGCTCAACCACCGCATCGGGGAAATGGCGACCCAGCCATTCGGCGGCGACATCCTCGTGGCGCGCATCGACGCCCTGTTCGGCCAGGCCCTCGTCGCCCGCGCCGACCAGATGGCCGATATCATGCAGCAGGGCGGCCGTGATCAGTTCCGGCGTCGAGCCCATGCGTTCGGCATGCATGGCGCATTGCAGAGCATGCTCGAGCTGGCTGACGGCTTCCATGCCGTAGCGCTCGGCGCCGGCCTTTTGCAGCAGGGTGATGATCTGATCGACGATCTGCATGGCGATACCCCTTGAGATTACATCACGCGCTGGCCGGCGCGCCAGACCGCGCGCACCACCGGCGTATCGTCGATCAGGCTGACGCGCAGCAGGTCGGCGCGTTTGCCCGGCTCGATCACGCCGCGGTCGGTCAGGCCGATCGATTCGGCCGGGTTGGTCGCCGCCATCGCCACCGCCTTGGGCAGGTCGATGCCCGGCACCTGCTTGGGCAGCAGGAAGACCGACTGGATCATGCTGCTGGGCACGTAGTCCGACGAGATGATGTCGAGATGGCCGCGTTCGGCCAGGCTGCGCGCCGAGATGTTGCCCGAATGCGAGCCGCCGCGCACAAGATTGGGGCCGCCCATCATCACATGCATGCCATGCTGCCGCGACAGTTCGGCCGCCTCAAACGTGGTGGGGAATTCCGCCACCACCATGCCGTCATCGGCCGCCTCGGCCACATGCTCGGGCGTGGCATCGTCATGACTGGCCAGCGGCAGACCTTTCGCGCGGCACAACTCGACCAGGGCGCGGCGGTTCTTCGCGCCATGGGCCTGGGCGGCGGCGATCTGCGTTGCCATGAAGGCATCCATCTGCTCGTCGGTCATGCCGAACTTGCCCTGGTAGTATTCGCGATACTTCTCGGGCTTGACGAACTGGCGCTGGCCTGGCGTGTGATCCATCACCGAAACCAGCTTGAGCCAGCTCAAATGCGACATCGGCTCGATCAGGTCCATCAGCGAGCCGAACGACACCTCGCAGCGCAGATGAAGCAGATGCTCGGCACGCAGCATGCCATCCTTCTGGCTTGCCTCGATGGCGGCGATCATGTCGCGCAGGATTTCCATGCGCACCGAACCGTCGCGCACGTCGCCCACGGCGATGGCATCCAGCACGGTGGTGATGCCGGCGGCGGCGATCTGGGCATCGTGGCTGATCACCGCCAGCCTGCCGGGCCAGCGCACGCCGGGGCGCGGAGCGAAATGCTTTTCCAGGTTGTCGGTATGCAGTTCGACCAGGCCGGGCAGCAGGTAATCGCCGCCGAAATCGACGGCGCCGGCCACCGGCAGCTGGCCGGTATCGATATCGGCGATCACGCCGTCATGCACCTGCAGGCTGCCGACAGGAATTTCGGCATCGCGACCGACGATACGCGCGTTGGTAATGACCAGTTCGGGACTCATGCCGCAACTCCATGGGCTTGCAACGGCAACAGGCGGGTGGTGATGGCGGCGCGGGTATCCGCATCGTGCACGATGGCGACGATGGCGGTGCCGCGCCGGCGGGCATCATCGATCAGGTTTATGACAATATTGCGATTCTGCTCGTCCAGCGAGGCGGTCGGCTCGTCCAGCAGCAGGATCGGGTAATCGGCGCAGAAGCCGCGGGCGATGTTGATGCGCTGCTGCTCGCCGCCCGAAAACGTCGAAGGCGGCAGGCCCCACATCTTCTCGGCGATCTGCAGGCGGGTGAGCAGTTCGGCGGCCCGTTCGCGCGCCTTGTCATCAGCCACGCCGCGCGCCAGCAACGGTTCGGCCACGATATCCAGCGTCGGGACACGCGGGATGACGCGCAGGAACTGCGTCACATAGCCCAGGCTGCGGCGGCGGATATCCAGCACCATGCGCGGCGCGGCGCTGACGATATCCACCAGCTCGCCGTCATGACGGATCAGGATGCGGCCCTGCTGGGGCCGGTAATTGCCGTAGATCGAGCGCAGCAGGGTGGATTTGCCGGCACCCGAGGGGCCGTGCAGTGTGACGCATTCGCCGGCAGCAACGGTCAAGTCCGTGCCGCGAAGGACCGGCAGGGCGACGCCACCGCGCAGATGCAGGGTGAAGGTCTTGTCGAGGTTTTCGACGCGGATCATGTCCATGACGGCCTCACACGCTCAGCACGGAGGAAACCAGCAGCTGCGTATAGGCATGCTGCGGATCATCGAGCAACTGGTCGGTCAGGCCGGCTTCCACCACCTGGCCGCGCCGCATCACCATCAGGCGATGGGCCAGCAGGCGGGCGACGCCCAGATCGTGGGTCACCACGATCACCGCCACATTGTATTCCTGCACCAGACGGCGCAGCAGATCGAGCAGGCGGGCCTGTACCGAGACATCCAGGCCGCCGGTCGGCTCGTCCATCAGCACGATGCGCGGCCGCGTCACCAGGTTGCGGGCGATCTGCAGTCGCTGCTGCATGCCGCCGGAAAAGGTGCGCGGCAGGTCGTCGACGCGCTCGGGCGGGATTTCCACCGCCTGCATCCAGTCCAGCGCGGTTTCGCGCAGAGAGCCGTAATGCTTCTGGCCCAGGGCCATCAGGCGCTCGCCGATATTGGCGCCGGCCGAGAAATCCATGCGCAGGCCGTCGCGGGCATGCTGCTGCACAAAACCCCATTCGGTGCGCATCAGCTGGCGCCGCTGGGATTCCGGCGCAGCGGCCAGATCGACGATCTGGTCGGCGGCGGTGCGATACAGCACCTTGCCGGAATCGATACTCACGCGCCCGGCGATGGCATTCAGCAGCGTCGACTTGCCCGAGCCGGACTCGCCCACGATGCCCAGCACCTCGCCCGGCCAGAGTTCAAAATTCACATCGCGGCAGGCCGCCTGGCGGCCGAAGCTCTTGTTCAGGCCTTCGATGCTGAGCAGCGGCATCTCGGTGATCTGCGGCCCGGTCATTCCGCGGCCTCCTTGTAGGGCGCGGCCATATGGCCGCGATGGCCGGCTGCCTGGCGCTCGCCGCAATAATCGGTATCCGAACAGACGAACATGCGCCCGCCTTTGTCATCCAGGATCACCTCGTCGAGGAAACTGTCATGCGACCCACAGAGCGCGCAGGCCTCGGGCCAGCGCTCGACCTCGAAGGGATGGTCGTCGAAATCCAGCGGCCTGACCTCGGTATAGGGCGGTACGGCATAGATGCGCTTCTCGCGGCCGGCGCCGAACAGCTGCAGGGCGGCATTCATGTGCAGCTTGGGCGTATCGAATTTTGGAATCGGCGAGCAGCGCATCATGTAGCGGCCATTCACCAGCACCGGATAATCGTAGGTGGTCGAGATATGGCCGTGCTGCGAGATATCCTCATACAGCTTCACATGCATCACGCCATATTCCGACAGGGCATGCATCTTGCGCGTTTCGGTCTCGCGCGGCTCCAGCCAGCGCAGCGGCTCGGGGATCGGCACCTGGTAGACCAGGATCTGGCCTTCATGCAAAGGCGTTTCCGGCACGCGGTGGCGTGTCTGGATCAGGGTCGCCTCACGCGTCTTCTCGGTGGTGGCCACATTGGTCATGCGCACGAAGAAGCGACGGATCGACACGGCATTGGTGGTGTCGTCTGCCCCCTGGTCGATCACCTTCAGCACGTCGTTGCCGCCGATCATCGCCGCCGTCACCTGCATGCCGCCGGTGCCCCAGCCATAGGGCAGCGGCATCTCGCGGCTGCCGAACGGCACCTGGTAGCCCGGGATCGCCACGGCTTTCAGGATGGCGCGGCGGATCATGCGCTTGGTCTGCTCGTCGAGGAAGGCGAAGTTGTAGCCCTCCAGCGGCGCCTGCGCCGCGCTCGCGGCGTAGTCCTGCTGCAGCGTCATTGCGCGGCCTCCTCGAATGCGGCTTGCGGCGCGCCGGCTTCGGCGGCGTCGATTTCGGCCCGCATCATGCGCACCAGCGTCAGCTCCGACTGGAAATCCACATGGTGCGGCAGTTTCAGATGCTGCACGAAGCCCGAAGCCTCCACGTTATCGGCGTGATAGAGCACGAATTCGGCATCCTGCGCCGGCGCGGTCAGGTCCTCGCCGAGTTCTTCCGCGCGCAGGCTGCGGTCGACCAGCGCCATCGCCATCGCCTTGCGTTCGGCATAACCGAAAGCCAGGCCATAGCCGCGGGTGAATTTCGGCTTCTCGCTTTTTGAACCCTTGAACTGATTGATCATCTGGCATTCCGTCACCGTGATATCGGCGATGTCGACGGTCAGCCCCAGTTCCGGAATCTCGATTTCCACCTCCACCTCGCCCGAGCGTATTTCGCCCACGAAGGGATGCGACTTGGCATAGCCGCGCTGGGTCGAATAGCCAAGCGCCAGTAGATAGCCCTCGTCGGCGCGAGCCAGATTCTGCAGTCGCACATCGCGGCCGGCCGGGAACATCAGCGGCTCGCGCGTCAGGTCGCCCACCGGGGCATCCTCGGCATCGGGCGTTTCCTGCTCGATCAGCCCTTCGGCATTCAGCAGATCGACCACCTGCGGCATGTCGGCGGCCAGTTCGCCGCGCGCTTCTGTCTCCGGCGCCTCGCCGCCGGCGAGCAGGCTGAAATCCAGCAGGCGATGGGTGTAGTCGAAGGTAGGTCCCAGAAGCTGTCCGCCCGGCACATCCTTGAAGCAGGAGGAGATGCGGCGCGAGACCTGCATCTTCGCGGTGTCGATCGGTTTTGAGACGGCCAGGCGCGGCAAGGTCGTGCGATAGGCGCGCAGCAGGAAGATCGCCTCCACCTGGTCGCCGCGCGCCTGTTTCAGCGCCAGCGCCGCCAGTTCGGGATCGTAGACCGAGCCCTCGGTCATCACGCGGTCGACGCCGAGGGAAAGCTGCTCGCGCACCTGGTCCACGCTCAGTTCCGGCACGGCGGTATCGCCGCGGCGATCTTCCGCCAGCAGCGCATGGGCATTGCCGATGGCGGTTTCGCCGCCCTTCACGGCCACATACATGATCAGGCCTCCGTCAGCGAAATAGTCGTGCTGCGTGGCAGACCGATCACCTGCCGGCCGCAGCCGAGATACATGTCGAGCCCGCGCGGGAACACCGCAGAAAGCTGCGCGCGCTGGCGCCACACAGCCGCACCCAGCCCGCAGAGTGGCATCGTCACGCTGTCCTTGATTCCCGGTCCGCGCCAGGTCATGGCGGCGGCGCCGTCCAGCGACGGCACCTGCACCAGCAGCGTGGCGCCGCGCTCGGGCGCCTCGTCGGTGCCGAGGCTGAAACTCTCCAGATTCGGCACGGTTGCAGCATCCAGCAGAACCAGCGCCGCATGATCGACCTTCATCGCCAGCGGCGCGCCGGTATGGAAGCGCAGCCAGTCGCGCATCGCCGGTGTATCGAAGCCCGCGCCCAGCCACACCGGCGTGTCGAGATCGGCCAGCGTGAGCAGGCCGGCGGCCAGTACCGGGGCCAGGCCTTCGGGATGGCCGCAATCGAATGCCTGGTCCATCACGCGGCCGGGCCGCGCCATGGCATCCAGCAGGATGCGGAACGCCTGCTGGCTCTGCTGTACCGGATCATGGAAACCGGCGGCGGGCGTGGTGATAGCTGTCTGCATGCTCATGTCTCAGTCCTCGCCGCGCACCAGCGTGAAGAAATCGACCTTGGTGGCCGCCACCTTGGCCGCGCGGGCCTGACGCGCCGCGGTCATGTCGTCCTGCGTGGGCACCAGCAATTCGGCCTCGATCATCGCGGCATGCCGGGGCTGCTGGGCCAGGGCATCGAACAGGGCGGCCAGTTCGGCGCGGCGCTTGTCGCGCCCGGCGACATAGCCCACACCCATCAGACCGCCTTCTTCCAGCGCCACCACGCAGCGCGTCACCGTCATCTCGCCCATATTGAAGCGCTGGCCGTTGCCGCCCGCGCGTGCCCGCACCATCACCAGACCGGTCTCGGGCTGCTTGAGGCGGCGGAAGGCCGGCTTGGGCTCCAGCCGGTTCCAGGCGGCTTCCAGAGTTTCGCGCCCTGTCCGCGCCAGCAGGCTGAGGCGGCGGCGGCGTGCGGCCTGCTCGGGGGTCTCTGGCGTGGCGGCTGGCTGGGGGTTCATCTGGACCTCTTGCGCAAGGGTCTAAATTCGTCTAGACATCTATATATCTACACCGCCGAAGCGGCTCCATCAAGCCACGTTTGGGAGAAGCTTTTATGACGACACCCGCAGGGACCATGGAATCCGGCCATATCGAACGCGGCAGCGGCATGGCGGTCTGGCGCCAGATCGCGGCCGCCATGGAGCAGGCGATCCGCCGCAGTGACTACAAACCGGGCGAGCAGCTGCCGACCGAGAAGCAGCTGGCGCAGAGCTTCGGCGTGAACCGCCACACCGTGCGCCAGGCGATGAACCGCCTGGCCGAAACCGGTCTGGTCAGTATCGAGCAGGGCCGCGGCATGTTCGTGGCGGAAGACAGTTTCGAATACATGCTGGGCTCGCGCACGCGCTTCACCGAAAACCTGCAGACCATGCAGAAGAAGCCGACCCGCGAGATGATCTTCGCCGAGCAGGTGGCCGCGCCGGCCGATATCGCCCGCGCGCTGGGCATGCCCACCGGCGCGCCGCTATGGCAGATCGAGACGCTGAACAAGGCCGACGGCAAGCCGGTCGGCGTCAGCAGCCATTATTTCCCCGTCGGCCGCTTTCCCGACATGCCCGAGCATTTCGCCCGCGAAGGCACGATCACGGCGGCGCTGAAGGCCGTGGGCGTGAACGATTACCGTCGCCGCAGCACGCGCGTTTCGGCCAAGCTGATCAGTGCCGGCGACGCGCGGCTGGCCGACCTGCCGCGCACCCGCCCGATTCTGGTGACCGAAACCGTCAATGTCGATCCGCAGGGCAAGCCGGTGGAATTCGTGCGCGCGCGCTTCGTCGCCGACCACGTCACACTGACCATCGAACACTACGAGTAGGCCGAATAAAGTCAGGGCACCGGAATGCGCCCCAGCACGGCCAGCCCGTCGCGCGCCAGCACCACCATCTCGCCGCTCTGCGGATAAACGCTGCTGAGCGCGGTGATCACCACCTGATGCGTCACCAGCACTGCCGGCCTGTCGCGTGGCAAAGCGGCGATCGCGTTGCGCAGCGCCGCCATCTGGGCCGGCGCGCGGCTGGAATCGCCGAAGAAGGAATTCAGCGCCGGCTCGGTCTCCACCGGTCCGAGACCCAGTCCGGCGGCCGTGTCGCGCGCGCGGCACCAGGCGCTGCTTTTCACCACGGCCGCGGTTATGCCGTTGGCGCGCAGGGCTGCACCGGCGCGTTGCGCCTGGGCGCGACCCTCCGCCGAGAGGTTGCGCTGGGTGGCGCAATCCTCCACCCGGAAACCGGGCGGATCGCCGGTGCCCGGCGCCAGGGCATGGCGCATCACCAAAACCGCCCGGCCCTCGCGCAGGGCCTGCCACATATCCTCGCTGGCCCCTGTATCGTTTGCCCGTGCCGGCGATGCGACACAGGCCAGCAACAGAATGGCGACAATATGGAAAGCAGCCCGCATGCCCTCGTCCTCCGGTAACAGCGGACTAAGTGATAGCTCGGCCCATGAAGCCGACCAGCCGGACACGGAAAAATTACCGCCATGCTGCACCCGCCATGCTTCAACTGGTCGCCGAGACGCTGAAGCTGATCCTGCGCCCGCCGGCGCCGGCGACCCTGTTGCGCCATGGCCGCCTGTCGGCGCTGTTCGCGGCTTTGCAGGCCGTGCCGCCGCCGCGTCCGGTGCATGAGATCGAGGACGAGATCTGGGCGATCTGGACCGGCCACGACGATCCGGCACTGGAGGCCCGCATGCAGCGCGCCATCTCGGCCATCGCCCGCCGACGCCTGGCCGAGGGAGCGACGATACTCGATGCCCTGGTGCGGGATGCACCCGACTGGGCCGAAACCTGGAACAAGCGCGCCACCCTGCATTTCCTGGCGCAGCAGGACGATGCCAGCATCGCCGATATCCATCGCACCCTGGAACTGGAACCGCGCCATTTCGGCGCCATCTGCGGATTCGCCCAGATCTGCCTGCGCCAGGGCGAGGTGACGGTCGCCACCGAAGCCTTCGCCGCCGCCCTCGGCCTCAACCCGCATCTCGACGGCGTGCGCGCCATGCTGGCACAACTGGCGCCGACACCTCCACGCCGGTTGAACTGACCGCCCTTGCGGTCCCGCGACAACATCGCCAAGCTCATCGTGCTACGAGAGGAACTTTTGTGATCGACCTGGCGACTATCGATGCGATGCGCGACGAGCTTCTGGCCGGCAACCAGGCGAAGCTGGCCGCGCCGTTTATCGCGCTCGGCCTGCGCCAGCCGGTGGTGCGCTGGAATCCGGTGCCCGAGGAACTGCCGACGCAGCAGATTCCCTTCCTGCTGCGCCACTGGCACGCCCTGCGCGAGCGCCATGGCAGCGTGCGGCCCGAGCATGTCGATCCCTTCGACCTGCGGCCGGTGCTGGGCTACGTCCTGCTGCTCGACGTGCTGGACGATGGCGCGGATTACCGCTACCGCCTCTATGGCACCGAGGTGGCCCGCATCGCCGGTTTCGACATGACCGGCAAACGCACCTCGGAAATGGTGACCGGTTCGCTGGCCAGTAATTTCTATCTGGCCATCTATCGCGCCATGCTGCGGCGGCCCGAGCCGGTCTACAGCTGGCACGAGATGCCGATGGAGATCACCATCAACAGCTGGGACCGCATCGTGCTGCCGCTGCAGGATGTCGATGGCCGGATCGTGCGCATCATCACCTGCAATGTGCCCGGCACGCCGGTGCCGGCGCCGCCGCGCTGACCACGCGGCGGCAGGCAAGGCCGGCCCGGAAAATTGTACACAATCCGGGTTGACGATCCTGCCCCTGCTCGTTACGGCTTGATCCCGCTGCCGCGCCGTACAAATCCGCTTCTGGCGCGGACCTGAGGGGAAACCATGATCGATCTGGCCCTGGAATGGCTCAATCTGGTGCTGCGCTGGATGCACCTGATCTTCGGCATCGCCTGGATCGGTTCGTCATTCTTCTTCGTCTGGCTCGACAATTCGCTGCGCAAGGGTATCGACCAGCAGCCCGGCGTGCTGGGGCAGGCCTGGCTGATCCATGGCGGCGGTTTCTATTTCACCGAGAAATACTCGGTCGCCCCGCCGCAGCTGCCCAAGGAACTGCACTGGTTCAAATACGAATCCTATTTCACCTGGCTGTCGGGCTTCTTCCTCATGGGCGCGCTGTATTACGTCGGCGCCGACCTCTACCTGATCGACGACAAGGTGCTGCCGATGGGCCGCTGGGAGGCCATCGGTTTAAGCGTCGCCTCGCTGGTGCTGGGCTGGATTGTCTACGACCTGCTGTGCAAGTCGCCGCTGGGCAAAAACGACGCGGCACTGGCCTGTGTGGGTTTCGTGCTGCTGGTCGCCGCCGCCTGGGGCTACACTCAGGTGTTTTCGGCGCGCGCCGCCTATCTGCATGTCGGCGCCCTGATCGGCACGATCATGACCGCCAACGTGGCGCATAACATCATCCCGAACCAGCGCAAGGCGGTGGCGCAGATGCTGGCCGGCCAGGTGCCGGACCCGAACTATGGCAAGCAGGCCAAGCAGCGTTCGCTGCATAACAACTACCTGACCCTGCCGGTGCTGTTCGCCATGATCAGCAACCATTACCCGGTCACCTACGGCCATCCCTATGGCTGGGTGATCCTGGCCGTGGTGATCGTGATCGGCGGCCTGGTGCGGCATTTCTTCAACCTGAAGAACCAGGGCCGCGGTCAGCGTTATGAATTCCTTGGCCTAGCCTTCACGCTGGTGGTGGGGCTGGTGTTCTTCAGCCAGTGGGACCCACGCCACAAGTCGCTGGCCGGTGGCGCCACATTCGAGGATGCGCAGAAGATCGTGGCCGCGCGCTGCGTCGCCTGCCACGCCGCGCGCCCCACCTTCGACGGCATCGCCGAGGCGCCCAAGGGCGTGATGCTGGAAACGCCCGAGCAGATGCGCCGCTTCGCCGCCCTGATCAACCAGCAGGTCGTGCGCAGCGAGGCGATGCCGCCGGGCAATGCCACCGAAATGACCGAAGAGGAACGCGCCACCCTGGGCGCCTGGATCGCGGCGGGCGCGAAGCTGGATTAAAAAGCCGTCAGTACGGCACCTTGTCCGCCTTGGCATCCCATTCGCGGAACACCGCCAGCGCCTCGTCGCGCAGGATCTGCTCGCATGTCATGGTGCGGCGTTCGCGCGGCAGGGCGAGCTGGCGATAGAGGAAGGCATCGTCGAAATTGATCGCCGCCGCATCGGCCTGCTCGTTGGCGTAATAGACCGTGTCGATGCGGGCCCAGTAGGTGGCGGCCAGGCACATCGGGCAGGGTTCGCAGCTGGTGTAGAGCACCGCGCCCTTCAGGTCGAAACGGCCCAGTTTCGTGCAGGCCTCTCTGATCGCCGTCACCTCGGCATGGGCAGTGGGATCGTTCGTTGACGTGACGCGGTTCCAGCCCTCGCCGACGATCTCGCCATCCAGCACCACCACGGCACCGAACGGCCCGCCATGGCCGGCATTCATGTGTTCGCGGCTTAAGTCAATCGCGCGGCGCATGAAGGCGGCATGGTCGGTCATGATCAGGACCCCCGATAGGTCGAGAAGCTCCAGGGCGAAACCAGCAGCGGAACGTGATAATGCCCGTCGGGTTCCGCCAGGCCGAAACGGATCGGCACGGCATCAAGAAAGGCCGGCTGCGGCAAAGCTGCGCCCAGTTTGCGGAAATAATCGCCGGCCTGGAACAGCAGTTCATACCGGCCGGGCTTGAATTCCTCGCCGATCAGCAACGGCGCGTCGGTGCGGCCATCGGCATTGGTGACGACCTTTTTCACCAGCCGGCGCGTTTCACCCTCCAGCGCATAGAGCTCCACGGCCACGCCGGCGGCCGGTTTGCCGTTCATGGTGTCCAGCACATGGGTGCTCAGGCGGCCCATCCGTCTCTCTCCCTTACTGGCCCAGCAGCGCTTCAAGCCGGATGCGGGCGATCTTGCCCACCTCCGACAGCGCGGTGGTGAATTCAATGACGCGGTCGTTGCCGATCCGCTGTTCGAAGGCGGCGAAGATCTGCGCCTTGGTGCGCAGCTTCACCGCGATGATGAAGGGAAAACCGTGTTTGTCCAGATAGGCGGCATTGAGCTGCACGATCCTGGCTTTCTCTTCCGCGCTCAGCCGCGTCAGGCCGACGCTGTCCTGCTCGGAGGTCGAATGCGTCGTCAGCGTGCCGGCCTCGGCCTCCTTGCCGGCCAGCTGGGGGTGGGCACGCAGCAGGGCCAGCTTCTCGGCATCGTTCGCGGCCCACATCGCCTCCACCATGGCGCCATGCAGGCTGTCGAGGCTGGAAAACGGCCGCCGGGCGGCAACGCGCTCGGCCACCCAGGGCGAATGTTCGAAGATGCTGCCCAGCGCCGCCACAAAATCGTCGGCGTTCATGCGGTTGAGATCGGCCAGAGTCGGATTCGGGGCCTGTGGGGAATGCTGCATACATCACCAGAAACAGGTTACATGAAACTCATGTTACCAGTATGGCAAGACCCAAACCACAAGGCACCAGCACCAAAATCCATATCACAAAACGTTTGAGATGGTGATCGCCCCGATTATTCAGAAATATCTCTGGAGCCACCAACCACCATATACCCCGACCGGAAAGTGCTTGAGGGTCTTGAGAGTTTAAGCTGGCCCCGATGGCATGGAAAAGTGCAAAGCCCAAAGCCAGTACACCCACGACTGCAAGAATTATCGTCAGTATCTCTTGTCCTGCCATGTCATTCGGCGCCTCTGGACATCATCCCATTTAAACTATCCCGGCTGGCGGGCAAACGCCGCCTTCACGCCGCGCCACAGGGCCGTGGTTTCGGCGCCGCCGGGATCGCGCGCCTGCGGCCGCACGGCGGTATGCACCATCACCAGCCGCCGCGCCGGATCGACATAGATCGCCTGGCCGCGCACGCCCAGCAGGGCGAAGCTGCCGTCATTGTCGGGGAAGATCCAGGTCTGGAAGCCATAGCCGAACCAGCGGCCGGTCTGCGTGCTGGTGAAATGCGGCCGCGTCATCTCGCGCAGCCAGTCGGCCGGGATCACCTGGCGCTCGTCTACTTTGCCACCATTGGCCAGCAGCATGCCCAGGCGCGCATAATCGCGCAGCACGGCATTGAAATAGGCAAAGGTGGCTTCCTGGCCCGAACCGTCGACGATCCAGCTGGCATCCGATTCCGCGCCGATCGGCTGCCAGATGCGTTCGGACAGATACTCGGCGATGGGGCGCTTGATCGCGGCGCGCAGCACCAGGCCCAGCACCTGCGTCTCGGCCGAGGCATAGGACCAGCGCTGGCCCGGCGGCGCAATGCGCTGGTTGAACTGCCGCACGGCGGCCGGCCCGCCCGGCGACTGCGGAAGCATCATCGCCGTCACCATGCGGCTGACATCGTCGCGGCCGGAATAATCCTCATCAAACCGCACGCCCGACGACATGGTGAGCAGATGCCGGATCGGCGTGCGGCCGTATTCGCTGTCCTTCAGGTCGGGTACGTAGCGTTCGGCCGGATCGTCGATGGAAGCGATGGCACCATCGGCCACCGCCAGACCGACCAGCAGCGCGGTCACCGTCTTGGCCATCGAGAACGACGTCAGCCGGTGCGTATCGGTGCGGCCATACTGGTAGCGTTCGACATGAATCGTATCGCCCTGGGCGATCAGCAGGCCGGTGGCCGGATTGCGCGCCAGATACTCGTCGATGCTGAAACGGCGGCTGCCGGTCTGCTGCATGGCATAGGTGATTGTCGGCCCGCCGGTAGCACGGCGCCATGGGCTGGGCGTTTCCGGTTTGCGGACCGTATTGGCCGACAGGATCTGGTCCAGCCGCGAGAAGCCATCGACGCTGTGGCTGGTCTGCCACCAGGTGCGGCGGCTGGCCGGCGGAAACTGGCCGCTGGCATCGGCATAGCGGGCCATGTCCGGCCCGCCCGGATTGAAATGCGGCTCGGCCGGCGCGGCGATGGATGCGGCTGGTAACGCGGCCTGCGACATATGGCCGGACTGCATCTCGCTGCAGCCCGCCAGCGCGAGCGGCAGGAGGAGGAGGAAACGAAGGGAGGCGGGCGGCATCCGGCGGAACCGATCAGGAGAGGTTCCGCCAGCATGACGCAGCCGGCGGCCGGGTCAAGCCCGGCTTTTGCTTTCAGGCCAGATGCAGTCGGTCCAGCTCGGTATAAAGCCGCACCGGCGCATGGCGGCGCCAGCGGCCGACCACGCTGACCGCGATGAAGGACAGCATCGCCTCCAGCAGCAGGATGGGCATATAGGCCAGGGCCCAGCGCGCCCAGTCGGCCACGGCGAAGGCATCGGTGGAGAGCAGCAGCCAGAAACCGACCATGGCCACCACGCCGGCATAATAGACCGCATCCAGCCGCAGCACACGCAGCAGGGTGAAGCGTTCGGCGGCGTTCACGGCGAACAGCCGGCGGCCGAACGTGGCATGCATGGCCACCAGCGGCAGGCCGAGCGAGAGCGTGTTGACGCCCAGATGCAGCAGGTCCTGCGGCTCGAACAGCAATGCCTGCAGCAGCAGCCCGAGCCCGAAGCCCAGCAGCGTGGGTGTGAAGCCGAACAGCAGATAAACGGTGGTGGCCCCGATCAGGTGCAGTTCCGACGGCCCGACCGGCAGGTGCCAGACCTGCATCAGCACGGAGAAAACCGATGCGGCCAGCAGGGTCTTCACCGCCTGCTGCACGATCTGCTGCGGCATGCGGATCAGGCCGCGTGCCTGGGTCGCCAGCAGGCCGGCGGCGGCGAGATTGGCGCCGGTCAGGCGTGCTGCGTCGATGATGCCGGGTTCGATATGCATGGCCAACTCCGTCTGGGATGATTCGCTTTGAGGCATGAGAAACGAGCGCCGCTGCGCCTGCAAGCCTCGCTGCGCCGCCATCGACATGCTGTCGAGTCTACAGAATCAGAATCGCGCGGAAATCGTTGACGTTGGTCAGCGTCGGTCCGGTGGTGACCAGGCCGCCGGCGGCCTGGAAGAAACCGTAGCCGTCGTTGTCGGCCAGACAGACCTTGGCATCGATGCCCTTCAGCGCAGCGCGCAGGATGCTGTCGGGCGCCAGCCAGGCGCCGGCATTGTCCTCGCTGCCGTCGATGCCATCGGTATCGGCGGCCAGGGCATGGACATTCTCCATGCCATCCAGCGCCACAGCCAGCGCCGTGAGGAATTCGGCATTGCGGCCGCCGCGCCCCTTGCCACGCAAAGTCACCGTCGTCTCGCCGCCCGAGAGCAGCACGCAGGGCGCACCGGCCGGCTGGCCATGGCGGCGCACCTGCCGTGCGATGCCCGCCATCACAATGGCGACTTCGCGTGCCTCGCCTTCGATGGCATCGCCAAGGATCAGCGGTTTGATGCCGGCCGCGCGCGCAACATTGGCGGCGGCTTCCAGTGCCATCTGCGGCGTGGCGACCAGGATGGTCTGCGTGTTGGCGAAGGCGGCATCGCCGGGTTTGGGCGTTTCGCCTTCGCCGGCCTGCAGATGCTTCTGCACCGCCGGCGGCAGGCCGATGCCGTATTTCTCGATCACCGCGCGGGCGTCGTCGAAGCTGGTGGGATCGGGCACGGTCGGACCCGAGGCGATCACCGCCGGATCGTCGCCCGGCACATCGGAGATCAGCAGCGAGACCAGCCGCGCCGGCGCCGCCGCAGCCGCCAGCCTGCCGCCCTTGATGGCGGAGAGATGTTTCCGCACGCAGTTCATGTCCGCGATGTTGGCGCCGGATTTCAGCAGCGCCTGGTTCACCGCCTGCTTGTCGGCCAGCGTCAGGCCCGGCGCCGGCAGCGCCAGCAAAGCCGAGCCGCCGCCCGAGATCAGGCAGATCACCAGATCATCGGCGCCCAGGCCACGCACCTTGTGCAGGATCAGTTCGGCCGCCTTCTCGCCGGCGGAATCGGGCACCGGATGCGCGGCCTCCACCACCACGATACGCTCGCAGGGCAGGTCATGGCCGTAGCGCGTGACCACGATGCCCTCCAGCGGCGCGTCTTCAGGCCAGTGCCGTTCCAGCGCCTGCGCCATGCTGGCGGCCGCCTTGCCGGCCCCCACCACCACCGTTTTGCCTTTCGGTGGCGCCGGCAGATGCGGCGGCAGGCAGACGGCCGGATCGGCGGCGGCGCGCGCCGCGTCGAACATGGCTTTCAGCAGTGTTTCCGGATCAACCATCGGTTTCCACAATTCCCCCGTACACTCATGGCTAATCCATGCCGCCAGACTTGGCCAGAGGCGGGCGGCGGTGTTATCGTCGGGAAACTGTATACAATCCACAGCCGACATTTCCGCAAGGATCGCATTCATGGCCGCGAATCGTTTTGCCGACCGCATGCTGGCCCAGCTCGACGAACTGGGCCGGATCAGCGAAAGCCCCGACTTCCTGGTCCGCACCTTCCTGGTGCCCGAGCAAAAGCAGGCCCATGAGCGGGTGGCCGAGTGGATGCGCGAGGCCGGCATGGAAGTGGAACACGATTGCGCCGGCAACGTGGTGGGCCGCTACGCCGGCACCGATCCGAAGGCGCCGGCGCTGATGACCGGTTCGCATCTCGACACCGTGCGCAATGCGGGCAAATACGACGGCATGCTGGGTGTGATCGCACCGATTGCCTGCGTGGCCGACCTGCACAGGCGCGGCAAGCGAATGCCCTTCGCCATCGAGGTCGTGGGCTTCGCCAACGAGGAAGGCACCCGCTTCGGCTCCTCGATGACCGGCAGCCGTGCCATCGCCGGCACCTTCGATCCTGCCATCCTGGAGGTGAAGGACCGCCAGGGCGTCAGCATGGGCGAGGCCTACAAAAGCTTTGGCCTCGATCCGCACAAGGTGGGCTTCTGCGCCCGGCAGCCGGGCAGCATCGCTGCTTTTGTCGAGCTGCATATCGAACAGGGTCCGGTGCTGGAAAATGAAGGCCTCGCCCTGGGCGTGGTGACCGCGATTTCCGGCGCCCGCCGCCTGCGCGTCGAGATCACCGGTCTGGCGGGCCATGCGGGCACCGTGCCGATGGGCCAACGCCAGGATGCCCTGGTGGCGGCGGCAGAGATCGTGCAGTTCATCGAGGAACGCTGCACCGGCACGCCCACGCTGGTGGGCACGGTCGGCATGCTGGAGGCCCTGCCCGGCGCGATGAACGTGATTCCGGGCAAGGCTGTATTCTCCATCGACATCCGTGCCGGCGAGGACGATGTGCGCGATGCGGCGGTGGACGCCGTGATGCGCGAGACCGAGATGGTCTGCGCCCGCCGCAAGCTGACCTTCACGGTCACTGAGCTGTATAAAAGCACGGCCACGCCCTGCCACCCCAAGCTGATGGACCTGACCGAAGCCGCCATCAAGGCCCAGCATCTGCCCACCATGCGGCTGCCGTCGGGTGCCGGGCACGATGCCGCCACGCTGGCGCCGCTCTGCCCGGTGGCGATGATGTTCATGCGCTGCACGCGCGGCATCAGCCACAACCCGCTGGAGGCCGTGCTGGCCGACGACGTGGAACTGGCCACCCGCGCCCTGCTGCATTTCATCGAGCATTTCGATCCCGCCTTCGCCGCCAACTGAACGAGTTCTCCATGAGCATCGACAAGGCCACCGCTGCGGCCATCCACGATTTCATTGCCGCCCGCCAGGGCGATATGCAGGGCTTTCTGGCCGAGCTGGTGAAGGTGCCGTCCGACAATCCGCCTGGCGACTGCGCCCCGCATGCCAAACGCGCCGCCGAGTTGCTGGAGAAACTGGGCTTCACCGTCGAGCGTCATCCGGTGCCCGAGGAACTGGTGAAGCAGAACGGCATGATCTCGTGCACCAATCTGGTGATCCGCAAAAAATTCGGCAGCGGCGCGCCCATCGTGGCCCTGAATGCCCATGGCGACGTGGTGGCGCCCGGCGAGGGCTGGAGCGTCGATCCTTACGCGGCCGTGGTGAAGGATGGCGTGATGTATGGCCGCGGCGTGGCGGTGTCGAAATCCGATTTCGTCACTTATGCCTATGCCCTGCTGGCGCTGGAGACATCCGGCGGGAAGCTGAACGGCACCATCGAACTGCACCTGACCTATGACGAGGAGGCCGGCGGCGCCATCGGCCCGCAATGGCTGATCGAACAGGGTATCAGCAAACCCGATTATGCCTTCTCGGCCGGTTTCTCCTATGCCGTCACCACCGCCCATAACGGCTGCCTGCATCTGGAAGTGACAGTCAACGGCAAGTCGGCCCATGCCGCGCGGCCCGATACCGGCCATGACGCGCTGGAAGCCGCCACCAAGGTGCTGAGTGCGCTGTATGCCTATCGCGATACCCTGTCGGGCATTCACTCGAAAACCGAAGGCATCACCTCGCCCTCGCTGGTGGTGGGCCTGATCAGGGGCGGCATCAATACCAACGTGGTGCCCGATAAAGTCTCGCTGCGCCTCGACCGCCGCATCATCCCGGAAGAGAACCCCGAGCAGGTGGAAGCCAACCTGCGCAACCTGATTTCCCGCACGGTACAGGACCTGCCCGGCATCACCGCCCATGTCAGCCGCATCATGCTGGCGCGGCCCTTCGGCATCGTCCCGGGCGTGGAAAAGCTGATCGATATCCTAACCCGCAACGCCACCGAAATCATGGGCAAGCCTGTGGGCACGGAAGGCATCCCCCTGTACACGGACGCGCGGCATTATTCGGCCGCCGGCGTGAAGACCGTGCTGTATGGCGCCGGCCCGCGCAACCTGCTGGAAGCCAATGGCCACCGCGCCGACGAGAAGCTGGTGCTGAGCGACCTCTACAAGGCGACCGAAGTGGTGGCGCGCACGCTGGCCGAACTGCTGGGCTGAAACCATGGCGAAGAAAAAAGCCGCGAAGAAGAAGCAGGTGCCCGACATCGTCGCGAAGGCGCTGGGGACGAAGCCCTATCCGCGCGACCTGAAGGGTTATGGCCCCAATCCGCCTGATCCGAAATGGCCGAATGGTGCGCGCATCGCGATCAGCTTCGTGGTGAATTACGAGGAAGGCGGCGAACGCAGCATCCTGCATGGCGACCGCACCTCGGAAGTTTTCCTGCATGAAGTGCCCGGCGGCACGCCGCGCGAGAAGATGCGCGACGAACAGGTGGAATCGGTCTACGACTACGGCAGCCGCGCCGGCCTGTGGCGCATCCTGCGCCTGTTTGCCGAACGCGGCATCCCGTTCACCTCCTGGGCCGTGGGCATGGCGGTGGCGCGTTACCCGGAAGCGGCCGCCGCGATGCACGAGCAGGGCCATGAAGTCGCCAGCCATGGCTGGCGCTGGTTCGATTACAGCAAGATACCGCTGGCCACCGAACGCGCCCATATGAAGCTCGCCATCGAAGCGATCCGGCAGGCGACCGGCGAACGGCCGCTGGGCTGGTATACCGGGCGGCTTTCCGGCAACACGCTGAAGCTTGTCGCCGAGGACGGCGGCTTCGCCTATTGCTCGGATTCCTACGACGACGACCTGCCCTACTGGACCCGCATCGGCAAAAAGCCCCTGCTGATGCTGCCCTACACCTTCGACAACAACGACATGAAATTCGGCCAGCTGCACGGCTTTGCCACCGGCGCGGATTTCGAAAACCATGTGAAGGATGCCTTCGACCTGCTCTACCGCGAGGGGCAGGACGGCGCGCCGAAGATGATGACCGTGGCCCTGCATTGCCGGCTGATCGGCCGCCCCGGCCGGGCGGCGGCGCTGGCGCGGCTGATGGACTACATGCAGCGGCACGAGAAGGTGTGGTTCGCCCGCCGCATCGACATCGCCCGCCACTGGATGCAGGCGCATCCGTTCAAGGGCTAAGGCTTTCTTTTCTTTTTCGTCATGCTCGGGCTTGGCCCGAGCATCCACGAGTCAGCTTTAACGAAAACGTGGATGCCACGCCCTAGGCGTAGCATGACGGTCGGGAATTACAGCCTCAGGATCGCGCTTTTTTCTTCCCCACCAGCCCGTCCCAGGCGGCCATGGCGCCGTCCACCACGGCCTGCAGATCGGCGCGCCGCGCGCCGTCGCGGGCCTGGATCGACAGGCCCTGGATCACCGTGGCGTAGAAGGCGGCGACCCGGCGCGCATCGGTGCCGGCGGGCACGTCACCCTCGCGCATGCCGCGCCGGATCCGGGCCTGGATGGCTGCCAGCGCCTGATGGCGGCAGCCGGTCAGCAGTTCGCGCACCGGCGCGCTGTCTGGCGTGCCCACGGTGGCGGCCAGCACGATCATGCAGCCGGCCGGCTTGGCCGGATCGGTATAGTCGGTCACATGCCGGCGCAGCATCGCCTCGATGGATTGCCGCGCCGTGGGCTGCTCGTCCAGCGCGCGGCCGGCCGCCACGCCCTCGGTGGCCTGATACAGCCCGACCGCTTCCTCGAACAGTTTTTCCTTGCAGCCGAAGGCGGCATAGAGGCTGGGCGCGTTGATGCCCATGGCCTTGGTCAGGTCGCTCAGCGAGGCGGCTTCGTAGCCGCGCTGCCAGAACACCGCCATGGCGCTTTTCAGCGCGGCGGCCCGGTCGAAGCTGCGTGGACGGCCGGCCATATCCGGTTCCTGCCCTTCCATTCGATTCTGTAGCAAATGATAAATAATGGGATTGACCCGGCCGGGCAAGCTCCCTATCTGTCGCCCTCCATTCTGTATCGATCACTAAATAAATGGAGAACCAGACATGACCGAGCTTTCCGGCAAGACCGCCTTCGTCACCGGCGCCAGCAGGGGCATCGGCGCTGCCATCGCGCTGCAACTGGCCGAATCCGGCGCCGATGTCGCGCTCACCTACACGGCCTCGCCCGACAAGGCGCAGGCGGTGGCGCAGCAGATCGGCAAGCTGGGCCGCCGCGCGCTGGCCCTGCAGGCCGATGCCGCCGATCCGGCCGCGCTGAAGGCTGCCATCGACAAGGCGGCGGCGGAGTTCGGCCGCATCGACATCCTGGTGAACAATGCCGGCATCGCCGAGATGGCCGCGCCGCAGGATCACGACCTGGCCGCCATCGACCGCATGCTGGCGATCAACACCCGCGCGCCCTTCCTGGCGGCGCAGATGGTGCTGCCGCATATGCCCGATGGCGGGCGCATCGTCAGCATCGGCTCCTGCCTGGGCGAGAATGTGCGCTTCCCCGGTATCACGCTCTATTCCATGAGCAAGGCGGCGCTGACCGGCATGACCCGCGGTCTGGCGCGCGACCTGGGCCCGCGCGGCATCACCGTGAACGTGGTGCAGCCCGGCCCGATCGACACCGACATGAACCCGGCCGACGCCGAGTATGCCCCGTCGCAGGTGGCGCTGACCGCTTTGGGCCGCTACGGCAAGCCGAACGAGATCGCCGCCGCCGTGGCTTTCCTGGCCGGGCCGGGCGCCAGCTACATCACTGGCGCGCAGATCGCCGTGGATGGCGGCACCAATGCCTGATCGCGGGATGTGAGTACAACAGCCGTCGCGCGGTCAACGCCGCGTGGCGGCCAGTTGCGCGAAGACGCCCTGCAGGTCGACCGGACGGCGTTTCGCCGCCGCCAGATCGAGGCCGTCTTCCAGTCTTTGCAGATGCTCTTCCATGTAACGCACCGAACCGGCCACGTCATGGGCGGCGAGACGGTCGAGCAGCGCGCCGTGTTCGGCATGGCTGCACATCGTGTTGCCCGGCGCCTCGTAGACCGCGATGATCAGCGAGGTGCGCGAGATCAGCGCGCGCAGGAAACCACTGAGCGGTTCGTTGCCGATCAACTTGGCCAGTTCCAGATGGAATTCGCCCGACAGCCGGATGCCGGTGCTGCGGTCGCGCGCCGTTTCGGCGGCATGTTCACGGGCCACGAAGCGGCGCAACGCGGCCAGTTGCGCTGTCGTGATACGGCGCGCCAGTTCGGCGGCGATGCCGGTCTCGACGATGCGGCGCGCGGCAAACACCTCGCGCGCCTCCTGCACGCTCGGCTTGGCCACCGAGGCGCCGCGATTGTGCTGCAGCGTCACCAGATTCTCGTGCGACAGCGCCAGCAGCACCTTGCGGATGCGCGTGCGGCTGACGCCGAAGGCCCGGGCCAGCACATCCTCGGGCAGCTTGGTGCCCGGCATGATGATGTGGTCGACGATGGCGGTGTAGACGCTGTCGTAGATGGTGGCGTCGTCGATGGCACCACGACGGCCGGCCGGTGCGGCGCCCTTGCGGCGGGGAGCCGCCTGGGGCATGGCCAGAACCTGCGCCGCCGTGATTTTACGGCCGGCCGCCGGTCTGGCCTTCATGCCTGTCTGTTTCACGCCAGTCTGTTTCACGGTTGCCTGCGCCATGTCTGGCCCCCACTGGCGCCGGCCGTCGAATCGGCCGGACAATCCGGTGCCGGGATTGTATACGGTTGGCCGATTCAGGGTCCAGCAGCCAGATGTCGGCGCATTGGCGCGGCGCGCATATCGCGTTACACACAGGCGGCCATGACAACCAGTTCCGCCGCCTCTCATCCGACGTCCCTCATGCCTGCGATTGCCGCCGGCCTGCTCTCGGCCTTCGTCGGCTTCGCTTCCTCCTTTGCCGTGATCCTGCAGGGCCTGACCGCCGTGGGCGCCAGCCAGGCCCAGGCCGCATCGGGCCTGATGGCGCTCAGCCTTGCCATGGGCTTCTGCGCGATTCTCCTGAGCTGGAAAACACGCCTGCCGATCAGCATTGCCTGGTCCACACCGGGCGGCGCGCTGCTGGCCTCCAGCGCCATCGCCGAGGGCGGCTTCCATGCCGCCGTGGGCGCCTTCATCGCCTGCGGCATCCTGCTCACCATCGCCGGCATATGGAAACCGCTCGGCCGCGCCGTGGCCGCCATCCCGGCGGCTTTGGCCAATGCCATGCTGGCCGGCATCCTGCTCGGGCTCTGCCTCGCGCCGGTGAAGGCCGTGGCGGCGATGCCCGTGGCGGGCTTGAGCATCGTGATCGTCTGGGCCCTGGTGGCGAAATGGAAGCGGCTTTACGCCATGCCGGCCGCCGTGCTGGTGACGCTGGGCTTCATCGTGGCGGGTGGCGAGATCTCAGCCGACAAACTCGGCAGCCTTCTGCCCCAGGCCGAATTCGTCATGCCGGTATTTTCGCCTTCGGCCATGCTGGGCATCGCGCTGCCGCTCTTCATCGTCACCATGGCGAGCCAGAACATCCCCGGCATCGCCGTGCTGCAGGCCAATGGCTACAAACCCGATCCCACGCCGCTGTTCCGCGCCACCGGCATTTTCTCTCTGCTGGCCGCGCCCTTCGGCGGCCATGCGGTCAACCTCGCCGCCATCACGGCGGCGATCTGCGCCGGACCCGAGGCGCATCCGGACCCCAACAAACGCTGGGTGGCCGCTTTGGTGGCCGGGATCTTCTACGTGCTGTTCGGATTGCTGGCCACGGCGGCGACGGCTTTGTTCAGCGCGGCGCCCCCCACCCTGATCCAGGCGGTGGCCGGGCTGGCTTTGCTCGGCGCCTTCGCCTCCTCGCTGGTGGCAGCCTTGAGCGACGCACAAAGCCGCGAGGCGGCGGCGATCACCTTCATCGTCGCGGCCAGCGGGCTGACGCTGTTCGGGATCGGCGGCGCCTTCTGGGGACTGATCGCGGGCGGCGCCATGCTGGCGCTGGCGCGCTGGCGGCGGGGCTGAACCTGCAGCGTCTTGGCTACCGCGCCCTGCCGGCATGCGCATAGGCCGCCATCACCCGTTCGGCGGCGTGGCGGGCGCGCTGCTCCAGCTCGGCTTTTGCCGGCGGTTTGACCAGCCCCATCAGCAGGCGCAGCAGTAGGTCACCCCATAACAGCGAGAAGAAGAAAGCGCTGACCTCGGCCGGCGACACGGGCGCCAGCAGCCCGTCTTCCTGCGCCTTCTCGATCAGGTCGATGAACATGCGGCGCATCGGCTCGCGGCCGCGTTCGTCCAGCGCCCGGGCGATCTCGGGCGTTCTCTGCGCTTCCGTTATGGCGAAGCGGAACACGGTCAGCACATCCGGATCGCAGATGCCGGCCATCGCCGCCGTGCCGAATTTCGTCAGCGTGGCCAGCAGCGCCTGCGGGTCTGACGGCCGCGGCAGCGCCAGCGGCACCTGCATCTGTCGCGTGCGCCACTTGATGCATTCCACCACGATGGACTGCTTGTCGGCGAACAGCGCGTAAAGCTCGCGCTTGGAAACCCTGGCGCGGGTGGCGATCTCCAGGGTGCTGGCGCCGTCGAAGCCCAGTTCGCGGAAAGCCGCGAAACCGGCCCGCAGCACGCGGTCCCGCATTTCGGCACGCTCTTCGGATTCTGCTGTTTTAGCTGTTTTGCCCACGAAGCCCTCTTGACTGGTACTATAGCGTACCATATAGATTTGTCATGTTGGTACCAATGAGTACCATTTCATCCCCAAGAGGACCCGTCATGCCTAGCCTTGCCACCATTCTGCAGAATACCCCCGTCTGGGTCTTCGTGTTGTTTGCCATCCTGCTGGCGCTCGGCCTGATCGGCCTGCGCACGCGCACCGTGAAGGTCTGGCGCCTGCTGGTGGCACCCGCCGTGTTCATTGCCTGGGGCGTCTATGGCCTGCTGCTCAGACTGGATGCCTCGGCCCTGCTGCCGCTGTACTGGGCCGCCGCACTGGCGGTCGCCTCGCTGGGCGCATGGTATGGCACCAATCTCGACTCGATGCAGCCCGACCCGGCGCAGCGGCGCGTGCGTGTGGAGGGCTCGGTCTTCCCGCTGCTGCGCAACATGGTGCTGTTCTTCGCCAAATACGCCATCGGCATTTCCATCGGATTCGGCCTGTCCGACCCGATAACCCTTTACCCTGTCGACGTGGCGGTTTCCGGCGTGAGCGCGGGCTATTTCATCGGCTGGCTGCTGCGTTTTGCCCAGCGTTACCGGAAAGGTGCCATTCCTGCCTGAACGCCCAGCGGGAACCAGGGTTGCGGCGGATGGTTTTCTCTTCTCTGCAACAAAGAGAGGAGGAAACCATGCCCAAGCCAATCACCCCGCCCAGGCCGCCGCGCCAGTTCACCCTGGAACCCGGCGATGGCGGCAGCCCGCGTGGCCCGGCCCATACCACGCCGCTGGTGAAAGGCTCGCCCGCGCAGCGGCGCTACGGCCCCGGCACCTATGGCAACGACCAGTTCGCCGCCGAGCATCATGACGATATCAGCAACGACCCCACCCTGCCCGAAGGCCTGCAGGACAAACAGGGCGAGGTTAAGCGCCCGACTCTGAGCCCGAAGGAAAGGCGTTACGGCCGCATCGGCGGAGACGGCGAGGGATGACGCCCTATCGCCTGGCCTCCAGCGCCATGCGCACGGCCAGGCCGGCCAGCACGGTGCCCATCAGCCAGCGCTGGATCAGTAGCCAGAGCGGCCGCGTGCCCAGGAAGCCCGCGATGCTGCCGGCGGTGAGCGCGATCAGGGCGTTGATGCTGACGCTGACTGAAATCTGCGTGAAACCGAGCACGAGCGACTGGCCCAGCACATGGCCGGCTTCGGGATCAATGAACTGCGGCAGTAGCGAGAGATAGAGCATCGCGTTCTTCGGATTGAGCAGGTTGGTGACGAAGCCCATGGTGAAGAGCTTGCGCGGTGAATCCTGCGGCAGCGCCTTCACCTGGAAGGGCGAGCGGCCATTGGGCTTGAGCGCCTGCCAGGCCAGCCAGAGCAGATAGGCCGCGCCGCCGTAGCACAAGGCCTCGTAGGCATAAGGCACCACCAGCAGCAAAGCCGTGATGCCGAAGGCGGCGGCCAGCATGTAGAAAACGAAGCCCAGCGCCACGCCGCCCAGCGAGATCAGCCCGGCCATGCGCCCCTGGCAGATCGAGCGCGAGATCAGGTAGATCATGTTCGGCCCGGGCGTGAGCACCATGCCGAGCGAGACAAGCGCGAAGGCGATCAGGTTGGTCGTGGTAGGCATGGCGACGCGACTCGCGGCAGTGGCTGGGGGTCGTTTGAGCCTAGCGCGGAGATCGACAATGTGCAGCGGAAGAATTGTGCGGGGACAATTGCCTGCCGCCTCGACATCGTCATACCCGGGCGCATCCATCGCATTTCGGGCCGTCGAATGGGATCCCGGCTCTGCGCGCCGCGACGGGCGGCGCTTCGGCCGGGATGACAGGGAAGAATAGACCGTCACCCCGGGCTTGACCCGGGGTCCCATTCCGCACCTTCGTCCCCATGGCCGGCGTTGGACTACCCCTCGCAACGGGACCGAACGGAAGCGGGCAGGCGGGACCTGTATGGTCGCCGCCTGCCCGCGCCATCTGCCCGCCCATCTGCCTGGGCGGGCACCGCCGCTTAACGCGCGGCGGGTATGACAGTCTTTGCAGCCTGGTCGATCACATCGGCGACCACCTTCGGCTGGGTCATGAACACCGCGTGGCTGGCGGGCACTTCAGTGACCGTCGCGTTGATGCGCCGGGCCATGTGGCGCAGCATTTTCTGGTCGAAGGCCTTGTCGTCGGTGGCGATCACCGCCCAGCTGGGCTTGCTGCGCCAGGCAGCGTTGCTCAGCTTGGTGGCAAAGGCCGACATATTGATCGGCACCTGCGAGTCGCGCATGAAGGCGGCGTCGGCATCGCTGGCATCGGCGGCGAAACCGGCCTTGAACTGCTCCGCCTTCACATAGCCATAGCCATCGCTGTGTACGTCCAGGACGAATTCGGGCGGCGTGGTGAAGCCTTCATACTGCTGCGCCGAGGTCTCATTGGCATCAGGCGACAGCGCCGAGACATAGACCAGGCCGGCAACCTTCGGATCGACGCCGGCTTCGGTGATCACCGTGCCACCCCAGGAATGGCCGACCAGGATGGCTGGGCCATTCTGGCGAGCCAGCGCGCGCTTGGTCGCCGCCACGTCATCGGCCAGCGAGGTCAGCGGGTTCTGCACGATGGTGACGCGATAGCCGCGTGCCGTCAGGTTGTCATAGACGCCGCGCCAGCCCGAGCCATCGGCGAAGGCGCCATGCACCAGCACCACATTCCTGACGGTCTGTGTTTCGGGGATGCGGTCGGCGGCGGAAGCGGAAGCGGCCATGCCGGCAGTGACGATGGCAGCGGCCAGGGCGGTGCGGATGATCGTGGTCATGATGGTGGTCCTTTCCGGGGAGGGAGATGAAAAGAAGGAGCAGGCTTCAGGCGGCCAGCGACAGCCGGACGTCCAGGCTGTTGCGGGTGGCATGCGAATACGGGCAGACGACATGCGCCTGGTCGACGAGCTCACGTGCGATCCCGGCATCGACGCCGGGCAACGCGACCGTCAGCGCCACATCCAGGCCGAAGCCCTGGCCATCGTCGCGTTTGCCGATGCCGACCGCGGCCGTGACGGTGCTGTCATCGGCAATCTTCACCTTGCGCTGGCCGGCGACGAATTTGAGCGCGCCGAGGAAGCAGGCGGCATAACCCGCGGCGAACAACTGCTCGGGGTTGTTACCCGCACCGCCGGGGCCGCCGAGTTCCTTCGGGGTCACCAGCGCGACGCTGAGGGCGCCGTCGGCGGTGGCGGCCTGGCCGGTGCGGCCGCCTGTGGCCGTGGCTTGGGTGCGATAGAGGATATTCATGGCGATCTCCTTTTTAGATTGCGATAACTATTATTGCGATATCTAATAGCTAGTCGAACCCCGGATGCCCGTCAAGCATAATTTTTATCGCGATATTGTTTTTTGCGGTTATAATCCTCACAAAATGGTGAAGGAGGTCCGCCATGACCCAGAAAAAGCCCAGCAATCCAGCGCCCTTGCCAGCACCCCTGGACGACCAGCTCTGCTACGCCGTCTATTCGGCGGGCATCGCCATCCAGCGGGTCTATAAGCCCCTGCTCGACCGGCTCGGGCTGACCTATCCGCAATATCTCGTGCTGAATGTGCTCTGGCGCGAGGACGGCCAGACCGTCGGCGCCATCGCCGAGAAGCTGGCGCTGGAATCGAGCACGCTGACGCCCCTGCTCAAGCGGCTGGAAGCCTCCGGCCTGCTGCTGCGGACGAGAAATCCGGAGAATGAGCGCCAGGTCGTGATCGCCCTGACCGACAAGGGGCGCGCGATCAGGTCCGAGGCCGGCTGCCTGAACGAGGCATTGCTGGCGGCATCCGCACAGCCTCTGGCAAACCTTGGCAAGCTGAACAAGGACGTCAGGCAATTGCGCGATGCGATCTATACCAGCATCGGCGGCTGGACCACGCCGGCATGACACGCGCCGGCGCCGCGAGAGCCTGACTACACCGCCTTTTCGAACACGATCAGTTTCGCCGGGCCGGGCGCGAGAAGTGCAAGGGCGATCAGATTTGTGGTGGTGGGTATGCCCGTACGACTCGTGACAATGACTGGGACAGCTTCAACCTAACGCCGACAGAAACGCGGCGCGCGGGAAAATTATGCGAGGATAGTCCGGCTGCTCGATCGTCGCTTATTAAAATATTACAACAAAGTGAAACTCAGCGTTTATTTCCTGCAGGCATGGTCGTTATTCATGCCATGTTGATCAAGCACGCGCACTTAGCCAAAACGACATGACGAACAACGCCATTAAAACAATCCCAGAATACATGGTAGCCCATAGCACTTCTCCGACCTCATAATAATTGAACGCAATCAAGGCAGCCAACACGCCACCCAGAATGACTATCAACATTCCAATCTTTTTATATTCCCATTGCCCAATTGCTTGTGTTTTGCCATCCATTGCCCGAAAAACAACATGTAATTTTCTGACATCATCTATCCATCGCGGCCTGCGCTGACCGCCGGACTCAAGTGAAGATTCAAGTTTATCAGCAGCAGCTAAAAGAAAATCTGAGAAATAATAGAACTGTGACTTGGCAAATAACCTGTATGCAAATTTCTTCGACGCCAATCCTTCATCCAACATTGCACAAAGATCCGAGAAAAAATAAGCAATTACGCCGATATCATTTTTCTCAGCATCGAAGCCAACTCCTGTTGCGTAGCTTTTCAGTAAATCATTTGGCTCCTTGCCGCTTTTCTCCCATTCTTTTATAATTTTATGTGTTCTTTCGCGACGAGCTTTCATGCCGTCGGCCCACCATATTCCATGTAGGCGCGCTATTTCTGCGGTTTTTTCTAATTCTCTCCGCATCGCGTATGTGTAAAAATTCAATACTAGGCTTACAGCTGCTATAAGCGCAGACACAATTGCTAATATGTCACTATTACTTGTCATTGCCCCACTCCTATTCGTTTAGCTCCCGGCGTCATAATTCAAAACGACCCGGCAAAAATGGTACGTTACCTGAGGCAAAGGCTACTGATCTTGATTTGATGATATATGGCAGAAGAGCGTAGGAAAAATCCGTTCTCTTTCCAGCGTAGTTTAAGTCTAGGCTATTACACCGCCTTCTCGAACACGATCAGCTTCGCCGGGCCGATATCGTCGTCGATGGCGCGCCAGCCAAGCCCTTCGTAGAAACCGCGCAGATGCGGCCGCGCGGTGAGGAACAGCGTTTCGACGCCCAGCGCCCTGCAGCGCGTTGCCGCATCATCCAGCAGTGCCCGCGCGATGCCGCGCCGACGCGCCTCCTCGTCCACCCATAAGGCGGCGATCCAGGGCGTGAGGTCCAGCCGCGCCGGTTCGTCGCTGGCGATCACCGAAACGGTGCCGCAAAACATGCCGTCGCGCTCTGCCACCAGGGTGAACGGCATGCCGTCTGCTTCCGTGTGCCGGGCGAAGCCGGCGCGGATATCCTCAAACGGCACGTCCCTGTGGCGCCAGAAGGTGGTCCAGATGCACTGCGCCACCCCATCGATATGGGCCGGGCGGTCGCGCAGGTCGGAAATCAGCAGGCCGGTCATGCCTCCTTGCTGGCGGGACGGACGGGCCCTGTCAATCGGGTGCTCTCATTCGGGGGGCTTGATCGCGGCCATGTTCGTATTATGTTCCATATTGCCGCCGGTCTGCCTGGTGGTCCTGAATAGACAGGCCGGATCGATGGCAAAGATTCACCGATTCACGACATTTCAATGGGTTAACATAGCAAAACCATCGCAAAACGATTCAAAACCGTTGCTGCAGGGCGCAAAACCGGCGCCCCGCGCCGGCCGGCCGCCTCCACCGGAAGGCCAGTTGCCCGGCGGGGCCGGAGGGCGTAAACACGGCGCGGCTTTCCGGCGCTTTCCCCGCCCCCGAGTCGAGTTCCTCCTGGCCCCGTTCTTCCCTGTTGAGGCATCCGCATGATCCCGCGCTATACCCGTCCCGAAATGGCCGCCATCTGGGAGCCGGAGCAGAAATTCAGCATCTGGTTCGAGATCGAGGCCCATGCCTGCGACGCCCAGGCCGAACTGGGCGTGATCCCGAAGGCGGCGGCGAAGGAGGTGTGGAAAAAGGGCAAGTGGGAGATCAAGCGCATCGATGCCATCGAGCGCGAGACCAAGCATGACGTGATCGCCTTCCTCACCAACCTCGCGGAATATGTCGGCCCCGCGGCGCGCTTCGTGCACCAGGGCATGACCTCGTCGGACGTGCTGGATACCTGCCTGAACGTGCAGCTGGTGCGCGCCGCCGATCTGCTGATCGCCGGCGTCGACCGCGTGCTGGCCGCGCTGAAAGAGCGCGCCTTTGAGTTCAAGCTGCTGCCCACCATCGGCCGCAGCCATGGCATCCATGCCGAGCCCACCACCTTCGGCCTGAAGCTGGCCGGCTTCCATGCCGAGTTCCAGCGCGCGCGCAAGCGCCTGGTGATGGCGCGCGAGGAAGTGGCCACCTGCGCGATTTCCGGCGCGGTCGGCACCTTCGCCAATATCGATCCCTTCGTCGAGGAATGGGTGGCGAAGAAGCTCGGCCTGCAGCCCGAGACGGTCTCGACCCAGGTGATCCCGCGCGACCGCCACGCGGCCTATTTTGCGCATCTGGCCGTGGTGGCCTCCTCCGTCGAGCGGCTCGCCACCGAGATCCGCCATCTGCAGCGCAGTGAAGTGATGGAAGCGGAGGAATTCTTCTCGCCCGGCCAGAAGGGCTCGAGCGCGATGCCGCACAAGCGCAACCCGGTGCTGACCGAGAACCTGACCGGCCTGGCCCGGCTGGTGCGCTCGGCCGTGATCCCGGCGCTGGAGAATGTGGCGCTCTGGCACGAGCGCGACATCAGTCATTCCTCGGTGGAACGCGGCATCGGCCCGGACGCCACCATCCACCTCGATTTCGCGCTGCATCGCCTGGCCGGCGTGGTCGAGAAGCTGGTGGTCTATCCCGACAACATGATGAAGAATCTCGACCGCTTCGGCGGCCTGGTGCATTCCCAGCGCGTGCTGCTGGCGCTGACCCAGGCGGGCCTGTCGCGCGAGGACAGCTATCGCCTGGTGCAGAAGCATGCGCTGAAGATCTGGCAGCATGGCGGCGATTTCCTGCAGGCGCTCCTCGCCGAGAAGGAAGTGACCGACAAGCTTAAGCCGGCGCAGCTTACCGCCCTGTTCGATCTGGGCTATCACCTCAAGCATGTCGACACCATCTTCGCCCGCGTCTTCGGCAAGGAAGGCGTGACGCCCGGAATCAAGCCGGCCCGCAGGAAAACTGCCCCGAAAAAGAAGGCCGCCCAAAAGTCAAAGACGAAGAAGCGTTGACATCCTGATCGCGGCGGCCTCTCCTGAAAGAAAAGGGAGAGGACGCCATGATCGAGGCCCTGCGCACGCCGGACGAGCGGTTCGACAACCTGCCGGGCTACGATTTCAGGCCGCATTACCTGACCCACGAGAACGGCCTGCGCATGCATTACCTCGACGAGGGCAAGCATGCCGCCAGGACCTTCCTCTGCCTGCATGGCCAGCCGACCTGGAGCTATCTCTACCGGCGCATGATCCCGGTCTTCACGGCGGCCGGCCATCGTGTGGTGGCGCCCGACCTGTTCGGCTTCGGCAAATCCGACAAGCCGCGCGCTGAGGCCGCCTACACTTTCGATTTCCACCGCGACAGCCTGATTGCCCTGATCCGCGCGCTGAACCTGCGCGACGTGGTGCTGGTGGTGCAGGACTGGGGCGGGCTGCTCGGCCTCACCATCCCGATGAAGATGCCCGAACGGTTCTCCGGCCTGCTGGTGATGAACACGGCTTTGGGCACCGGCGATGTGCCGCTCGGCGAGGGCTTTCTGGCCTGGCGCGAGTGGAACAACAAGAATCCCGACATGCAGATCGCCAAGCTGATGAAGCGGTCATGCCCGCATCTGAGCGATGCCGAAGCCGCCGCCTATGAGGCACCCTATCCCGATGCCGATTACAAGGCCGGCGTGCGGCGCTTCCCGAATCTCGTGCCGGATTCACCCGAGGCGCCGGGTGCCGCATTGTCGCGCCGGGCGCGCGATTTCTGGATGAAGGACTGGAGCGGAAAAAGCTTCATGGCCATCGGCATGACCGACCCTGTGCTGGGTCCGCCGGCGATGTACGGATTGCAGAAGCTGATAAAGAATTGCCCCGCGCCGCTGGAACTCAGCGAGGCCGGGCATTTCGTGCAGGAATGGGGCGAGTCTGTGGCGACCGCGGCACTCGCGCGGCTGTAGATACAGTATACGTCCCAATTATGGGTGTATTCAGTCAAGTCTGGAAATTTTCGGCCCATCAAATTCTGCAGGTGATTCCACACCGCACATTCTCTCTTAGTAGTGCCGCTCCGAACTGGAGCGGGGGAAAAGGGGGAATGAGATGCAACATGCGATACACGCGGCCCTCATGGCCGCAACAGCCATATCCTTGACCGCCTGCGGTGCGGTCTGGCCCGATCTGCGGGATCCGAAAGCCGATGCGGATGCCAGCTTCTGCGAATACAAGGCCGAAAACGATACCATTGCCGAGGTGAGGGCCTGCGCCTCCACCTTGCGCGATACGCTGGTCAAGCTGAGCCAGGAGGGCGAGCGCTTCGACCGCGGCACGACCTATGCCCTGTTCGGTACCGCCACCGCCAGCGGCGCCGGCCTGGTGTTCGGTGCACCAACCGATTTCGTGAAAGGCACTGCCCTGGCCGCGGCCACCATTTTCGGCGCCCGCGAAACCGTGAACGTGAAGGAGCAGCGCCGTATCTTCAAGAAGGGCTTCCAGGCAATCAACTGCGTGCTGGAATATGAGGATGGCCTGCGGCTGGTGGACGAAAAAGCCAATGAACGCCTGACCGCCTTCGTGCCGGCATCGCGCCTGACTTTCTCGGTGGCGAATTCGCCAGGCACAGCGGTCAATGTCCCGCAACTCAAGCCCCGCAGCTTGATGGATGCCCTGACAAAAACCGCATCGGGCGGAAGCAACCGGATGCTGATGAACAACCAGGGTGGCGGCACCGCAGCACCGGCCCTCACAGCCCAGGGCATTCGGAAGCTGGAATATGCCGCAGCGCTGGACCTGAATGCCAAAACAGCGGCAGAGCAGATCAACAAGGTGCTACGCGAGCAGGCGCCCGAAGGCCAGCGCATCATCCTGCTGCGCCAAGCTATAGCCAATATTCGTTTCGAAATGCTGCAAAGCCTGGCCGAGAGCGTCGATCCGGAACAGGTTTTCGCCAACCAGCAACGCCGCGCCCTGGATACCGTCAGCACCGATCTCGGCACCCGCAACACGCTCCGCAACAATCAGGGCCGACTGCCGAACACAACAATAGATCAGGCAGACGGCGACGGTACCGGCGAGGCTGAGGCCGTCGACAAGGAACTGACCGCCACCGTGAACGAGGCGTTGGCCGTCACCGCACCGGCCCAGCGCTACGCCCAGTGTTCTGGTGCCGGCGGCGGCGACAATTCCTGATATCAAAAAGCCCTGCGCTGGCAATCGGCGCAGGGCTAAGGTTTGAACGTGGACGTCGAGATTACTTCGCAAAAATCATGTCGTCGTTGGCAAATGCCTTGAACTCAAGCGCGTTGCCCGAGGGATCGAGGAAGAACATGGTGTGCTGCTCGCCCACCTCGCCCTCGAAACGCACATAGGGTTCGATGATGAACTTGATGCCGGCATCGGTCAGCTTCTTGGCCAGCGCCTTCCAGTCCGGGATCGAGAGGATCACGCCGAAATGCTTCACCGGCACGTCATGGCCGTCCACCGCACCGGCCTGCTTGTAGCCGGTTTCCTCGGGCGCCAGGTGCGCCACCACCTGATGGCCGTAGAAATCGAAGTCGACCCAGGTTTCCGACGAGCGGCCCTCGGCGCAGCCCAGCAGTTCGCCGTAGAACTTGCGCGCCTCGGCGATGTCGCGCACCGGGAAGGCGAGGTGGAACGGGCGGATCGCCTTGGTGGATGCGGCGGTCTTGGTGGGGGCTAGGGCGTTCATCGGGGCCTCTTAAAATCAGGGGGCTGGCAATGGCCGGATCATAGCGGCTGGCATTGTCGCGACAATCGATTTAATCTCGGCTCGCTATGAGTTTTTCTCATGACCTGCCATCCCTGAACGCCCTGCGCGCTTTCGCCGCCGCTGGCCGGCATTTGAGCTTCACCCGCGCCGCCGAGGAACTGCATGTCACCCAGGGCGCGGTGAGCCGGCTGGTGAAGCAGCTGGAGGCGGAACTGGGCGTGGCGCTGTTCCGGCGCGGTCCGCGCGGCCTGCAGCTCACCGAGGCGGGCGGCGCCTATCTGCCGGCCCTGAAGGACGCCTTCGAGCGCATCTCGGCCGCCACGCGCCTGATCGCCCGCGCCGGCCGCCCGGCCAACCGGCTGGCCATCACCATGCTGCCGACCTTTGCCATGCGCTGGTTCATGCCACGGCTGGCCGATTTCCAGCACCTGCATCCCGAGATCGCCGTGGATGTGACCAGCGCCGACCGCCCGATCGATTTCGCCGCCGAGCCGGTGGATGTGGGCATCCAGTATGCCAGCAGCAGCAACGTCTGGCCGGCAGAACTGAAAGCGGAATTCCTGTTCGCCGAAACCGTGATCCTGGTCGGCGCCCCCGCCCTGCTGAAAAACAAGCCGGTGAAAAAGTCCGAAGACGTGAAGCGCCATGTGCTGCTGACCCATTCCACGCGGCCGGAAGCCTGGAGCGAATGGTTCACGGCCGCCGGCCTGAAACCGCCTGCGCAGATTCGCGGCCCGGCGTTTGAGCATTTCTTCATGTCGATCGAGGCCGCCGTGAACGGCCTGGGCCTTGCCCTGGTGCCAGACATCTTCGTGCAGGCGGAACTCGGCAGCGGACGCCTGGCCGAGCCTTTGCCGAAGCATCGCGTGCGGCGCCGCGGCGGCTATTATCTGCTGCACCTGGCCGGGCGCGAACGCGAGCCGGCGATCCGCGCCTTCCGCGACTGGCTGTTCAGTTGATCGTGTCGCAGGTGATCGTGACGGGCCGCACAATCCATCCACGCGCGGCTTTACCATGTTGGGCGACCGCGATAGGTGATGCGGCTCGCCCCGTCTCCCCAGCCGTCCGTTCATAGGATCATGCGCCAGTCCCGTTTCTATCCCCTGCTGTTGCTGATCGCCACCGGCGTCGCGCTCGGCTTCGCGCCGCCATTCGCCAAAGTGGCGGCGGGCGAAGGCATTCCGATGATCGGCTTTGCTTTCTGGCAGAATTTCATCGGCGGCCTGCTGCTGCTCCTGCTCGCCCTGCTCAACGGCGCGCGGCCACCGCTGCAGCCCCGGCATCTGCGCTATTACGCCATCAGCGGCCTGATCACGCTGGCCCTGCCCAGCGTGATGGTGTTCCTGGCGGTGGCAAAAATAGGCGCCGGCCTGCCCAGCATCGTCTATGCCTTTCCCGCCATGCTGACCTACATCTTCGCGCTGACCCTGCGGATGGAAAAGCTGGCGTGGATGCGCGCCGGCGGCATCGCACTCGGCCTGATCGGCATCCTCATGATCCTGCTGCCGCGCTCAGGGCCCGTGGACGAGGCTGCCCTGCCCTGGATGTTGCTGGCCCTGATCGCGCCGGTTTCGCTGGCGGCCGGCAACATCTATCGCACACGCGCCTGGCCGCAGGATGCGGCCCCGCTGGCGCTGGCCGCCGGCACTTTGCTGGGTGCCGCCTTCTGGCTGCTGCTGGGCGGGCTGGCATTCGGTGTCGCGCATCTTCCCGCCGGCCGCATCGATGCCGACTGGATTCTGGTCGCGGCCGGCATCGCCGCGTTCTTAAGCTTCATTCCCTATTTCGAACTGCAGCGTGTGGCCGGGCCGGTTTACTTAAGCCAGATCGGCTATGTGATGACGGCGACCAGCCTGGCCATCGGCACCTTCGTGTTCGGCGAACGTTATGGACTGATCACCTGGCTGGCGGCCGGCGTGATCGTCGCCGGCATCTACCTAGTGAACCGGCGACAACAGGCGGCGCAATAAAAAAAGCCGCCAGCAGAAACTGGCGGCTTTTTGAAGCAGCGCTCGAGCGCCAAGCGTCAGGGCGTGCGCTCGATCATCGTGCCGACGCCATGGGCCGTGAAAAGTTCAAGCAGCAGCACATGCGGGATGCGGCCATCCAGGATATGCGCCGCCTGCACGCCGCCGCGCACGGCATCGAGGCAGGTTTCCACCTTCGGGATCATGCCGCCCGAGATGGTGCCATCGCCCATCAGCACCAGCGCATCCTTCGCGGTGAGGCTGGGAATCAGCTTCTTGTCCTTGTTCAGCACGCCGGCCACGTCGGTGAGCATGAGCAGCTTGCTGGCGCCGACGGCAGCGGCAATCGCGCCGGCCGAGGTGTCGGCATTGATATTGTAGGTCTCGCCATTCTCGCCCACGCCGATGGGCGCGACGACCGGGATCAGGTTGGAATTCTGCAGGCTGCGCAGGATGTCGGGGTTGATGCGCATCGGCTCGCCGACGAAACCCAGATCGAGCAGCTTCTCGATATTCGAGCCCGGATCGCGCACGGAGCGGCGTAGCTTGCGCGCCTCGATCAGGCGGCCATCCTTGCCCGAGATGCCGATGCCGGTGCCGCCGGCGGCGTTGATCGCGGTGACGATCTGTTTGTTGATCGAGCCGGCCAGCACCATTTCCACGATCTCGACCGTGGCCTGATCGGTGACGCGCAGGCCGTCGACGAATTCGGACTTGATCTTCAGCCGCTCCAGCATCGCGCCGATCTGCGGGCCGCCGCCATGCACCACGATGGGATTGATGCCGACCTGCTTGATCAGCACGACATCGCGGGCGAACTGCATCGCCAGCGCCTCGTCGCCCATGGCATGGCCGCCGTATTTGATCACCATGGTCTGGCCGGCGAAGCGGCGCATATACGGCAGGGCCTCGGACAGGACCTTGGCGGTCTGCTGCAGATGCGTTTCCAGCGGTTGCGGGCCGGTCGTCTTCATGGCTGCTTCTCGGCGTTTCGTTGCTGTTAGCGGTTATACGAGGGTCTAAGCCAGGGCCGCAAGCTCGGCCCGCATTTCTGGGATGCCGAAGCTGCTTTCGCTGGAGGTGACGCGGATCACGGGATGGGCGGCCACATGACGCTTTAATGTCTCAGCCATGGCCGCCTTGGTCGTGGCCAGTTCGGCGGCCGAGGTCTTGTCGGCCTTGGTCAGCACCACCTGATAGATCACCGCTGACTTGTCGAGCAGCTTCATGATGTCCTCGTCGCCGGCCTTCAGGCCGTGGCGACTGTCGATCAGCAGGCAGACCCGTTTCAACTCCGGCCGGCCTTTCAGATAGGCGCGGGTGGTCTCGGTCCAGGCCGCCGCCTTGGCCTTGCCGACCGAGGAATAACCATAGCCCGGCAGGTCGACCAGGCTGAGCGTGCCATTGCCGAGATCGAAGAAGTTGAGCTGCTGGGTCCGGCCCGGCGTGTTGGAGGTGCGCGCCAGGGCCTTGCGGCCGCAGAGCGCGTTGACCAGCGACGACTTGCCGACATTGGACCGCCCGGCAAAGGCGATTTCCGGCCCGCGCGCGGGCGGAAGCTGCGGCATGGTCATGGCGCCGGCGAAGAAGTCGCAGGGGCCGGCGAAGAGCAGCCGGCCGCGTTCCAGCGCGGCCGGGCCGAAATCCTCTTCCACGGCCGGCAGGTCGGCCATGCGCCTTACTTCTTCGACTTGGACGTAGGCTTGGCGGCCGGGGCGGATTCCTCGGCGCCGCCGCCGATCTTCACGCCCATCCGCTTCATGATCACATATTGCTGCAGGATCGACAGCGTGTTGTTCCAGCTCCAGTAGATCACCAGACCGGCGGCGAAATGGCCGAGCATGAAGGTGAACACCACCGGCATCAGGGCGAAGATCTTCTGCTGCACCGGATCTGGCGGCGTCGGATTCATCTTCATCTGCAGCCACATGGAAACGCCCATGATGATCGGCCAGATGCCGATCGAGATGACCGCCAGAGGGCCAAGATCTGGCACCGCCCAGGGCAGCAGGCCAAAACCGTTCATCCACGAGGTGGGATCGGGCGCGGAGAGATCGTGGATCCAGCCATAGAAGGGCGCGTGGCGCATCTCGATGGCGATGTAGAGCACCTTGTAGAGCGCGAAGAAGACCGGAATCTGCAGCAGGATCGGCAGACAGCCGGCGGCAGGATTGACCTTTTCCTTCTTGTACAGCGCCATCAGCTCCTGCTGCATCTTGGCGCGGTCCTCGCCATAACGCTCGCGCAGTTTCTGCATCTCGGGCTGCAGCTTCTTCATCGCGCTCATCGCCACGTAGGACTTGTAGGCGAGCGGGAAGAACAGCAGCTTGACGATCACGGTGACGGCCAGCATGGCCAGGCCGATATTACCGAGCACGCCCTTCAGGAAGTCGATGCTGTAGAACATCGGCTTGGTCAGGAAGTGGAACCAGCCCCAGTCGACCGACAGCTCGAAGCGCAGGATCTTGTGCTGCTCCTCGTAGCGGTCGAGCAGGTTGACCTCCTTGGCGCCCGCAAACAGCAGCGTGGTGGCACTGACGGTTTTGCCGGGTTCAAGCTGCTGGCCGGCGCCGAGATAGTCGGCCTGATAGCGATCTGTGCCGTTATTGGGCTTGGCATGGGTGAAGCGGGCCTTCACGGTCTGCTCCACGCCGGGCACCAGCACGGTCTGCCAGTATTTGTCGGTGAAACCGAGCCAGCCGCCGACGGTGTCGTATTCGCTGGCCTTGTCTTCGGCCAGATCCTTGTAGGCCAGTTCCTTCAGCGTGCCGTTATCGCCGAGCTTGTCGCGGAACACGCCAAGCGGGCCTTCATGCAGGATATAGAGGCCATCCGTTTTCGGCGTGCCATGGCGCGATACCAGCGCATAGGGGAACAGGGTGATCGCCTTGTCGCCCTTGTTCTCCACCGCCTGCGTCACGGTGAAGAGATAGTTGTTGTCGATCTCGATCTTGCGGGTGAAGACCAGGCCCTGACCGTTATCCCAGGTCAGCATCACCGGCTGGCCCGGCTTCAGTACGTCGCGATCGGCGCTCCAGCGCGTCTGCGCGTTCGGCAGGGTTACGCCATTGCCCGCGACCGTCCAGCCGAATTCGGCATAATAGGGCGACGGCGCACCGGCCGGCGACAGCAGCTGGATCGGCTTGCTATCGGGCTGAATGGTTTCCTTGTATTCGGGCAGCACGACATCGTCGATGCGGGCGCCGACCAGATTGATCGAGCCGACCAGGCGCTTGCCCTCGATCTTCACGCGCGGGGTTTCGGCCAGGGCCTTGTCGCGCGTCAGCGCCAGATCGGCCGCCTGCTGCGCCAGATTGGGCAGTTGCGGCAGGCCGGAAGCACCCGGCACCGGGGTGCCGTCGGTGGGCGAAACCTGGCTCTGCTGCGTCGCCTGCTGCTCGCGCAGCCGGTCCTGCTTGGGCTTTTCGACGAAGAACTGGAAACCGAGCAGGATCGCCACCGACACGACGATCGCAATGATGAGGTTCTTCTGGTCGGACATCAGACTGAGCCTTGCTGTACGGAGGAATGGTCAACGGAACCGGTTTCGCCACGGGCCGGCGGCACGGGATCATAGCCGCTGCCGCCAAGCGGGTGGCAGCGCGCCAGGCGGCGCACGGCCAGATAGCTGCCGCGCGCGGCACCATGCTTTTCCAGCGCTTCGAGCGCGTAGCAGGAGCAGGTGGGCTGATAACGGCAGCCATGGCCGATCCAGGGTGAGAGGATCAGGCGATAGGCCTTGATGGGGAGACTGAGCAGGCGGGCAAGAGGTGTCATGCCGCGCTTCCCTCTCCCGGTTGGGCAGCCACCGGCACGGCCGACTGCCAGAGTTTCAGTTTTTTGAGCGCATTTTCCAGATCGCGTCGCAGCGCCTGGAAGTCTCGCGCCGGCGTGGCCTGGCGGGCCACCAGCACATAATCGTGGCCGGCGGCGGCATGCATCGGCAGGATTTCCCCGGCCAGGGCTTTCAGGCGGCGACG
Source organism: Ferrovibrio sp. (assembly GCF_046297595.1). Classification (GTDB taxonomy): domain Bacteria; phylum Pseudomonadota; class Alphaproteobacteria; order Ferrovibrionales; family Ferrovibrionaceae; genus Ferrovibrio. The sequence continues at coordinate 101,959 of NZ_JBKBHT010000008.1, read as the reverse complement.
GGCCCGGTTGCGGGCCACGGCATTGCCGACCTTGCGGGATGCGGTGAAACCGACACGGCGGTGCCCGGCCTCGCCCGGCGCAGCCTGCAGCAGCAGACCGGGCAGCGCCACTCGCCGCTCGGCCGCCTGCACCCGGAGATAATCCGCGCGGCGGCGGAGTCGTTCGACACCGCCCGTCGCCATCGCGGGTAAATTAGGCCGAGAGCTTCTTGCGGCCGATGGCGCGGCGCGCGGCAATAACCTTCTGGCCGCCCTTGGTGGCCATGCGGGCGCGGAAACCATGGCGGCGCTTGCGCACCAGCTTGGAGGGTTGATAGGTCCGTTTCACAGCGGCTCTCCGTCTGACAACCGTCTTTATCCCGGAAAACCGAGGAAAAAGACGAATACACGCAAATAGAACCGGGGGCCTGTGGACCCCCGGCAAAATCGGTCCCGCTGTATACGGGGTCGGGCCGGTGGAGTCAACGCGCCTTTATGCCAGTGCGGCCGGCGGCAAGACCCGGCAAAACAGGGATTTTCCGCTGCCGGCGGGGAAAGCCGGCGCCCGCCCCATGCCCGGGCCGGGATTCGAGTTGACGGGTGGGGGGTAAGACCCTATAACCGGCCGCCAAATTTAAGACTCACACTGGAAAGTTAGAGGTTCATCATGGCCCGTCGTTGCGAAGTGACCGGCAAGGGCGTTCAGTCCGGTAACAACGTCAGCCACGCCAACAACAAGACCCGGCGTCGCTTCCTGCCGAACCTGCATGTGGTTTCGCTGATCAGCGAGGCGCTGGGCCGCGATGTGACGCTGCGCGTCTCCAGCCACGGCCTGCGCTCGGTCGAGCATAACGGCGGCATCGACAACTGGCTGCTGAAGACCCGCGACGACCGCCTGTCGGACGACGCCAAGGTGCTGAAGCGCAAGATCAAGAAGGCCCTGGCCGCCAAGGCCGCCTGAAGCTCTTCATCCTTCGGGATTGCAAACGCCGCCGGCAGAGATGCCGGCGGCGTTTTCGTTTTATGGCCTCAGCCGCAGGCGGCCTTGTTTAACTCGGCATTGTTCGACTGAAAGACCAGCAGCATAGTCGTTTGTTGGTCTGCGTTCAGGTTATCGTCAGAGTTCATGTAAATCCAGAGAACCTTGTCCCTATTATCAGGTGCCCTGACACACCGCACGTCGATACCTTCCATGTTATCCAGCGGACTGCGAGGATCATCTTTCCCTTTGACGACCTCACCCTTCATCAACAAGAGCTTGCCCGGCTGAGGCTCCAAAACTGGGACGCCGTTTCCCGGGCTGCAATTCTCAGATTGCATAGATGCATGCTTTAGGCTGGCCTGAATGGCGTCTGGCGTTATCAAGCGCAATCGAGCCGATGTAAAATAGATAGTTTGGCCTTTGTGGTTGTATGGGAAACGCCGTTCAAGCACGAGTACCGCGTCGTTTTTTGTAGCAACAGCATCAGTGGGCCGGAATTCATCGTCCACTGGCCAAGCCATGCCAACAACAGCCCCATTCGCCGCCTGATACCAGACGCAAGAATGCCCTGCATTCTGCTTGCGGCCTTCCTCAAACAGCAACATGCCGCCATCTTTGAGCAAGGCAACAGCCTCAAGGCCATTGTCAGCAGCCAAGCTTTTTGCAACAGCCTCAAGGCCAGAAACAGGATTGAAGCGTTTCTTCTCATCCGCCAAAACGAGAATTTTATCACTCTCGGCAGGCCTACGGTCATCGACCTCGAATGACAGAAGCCATCCCTTCTCGACGCGACGAAGAGACTCAGCATGATGATTTGCCGGCACTCCGCTCATCTTCGTCACCGTTGCTTTACCAGCGAATCCAATCGGCAAACCTTCATTATTGAGCGCCAGATCTACTTCCAGCCAGTGATTATTATCCGACACAAGGGTCAGTTTTTTTCCATCTGGATGAATGGTCATTCCAGAATAGCCGCCGCATAATCCAAAGCACCCTTCGGGTGGTTTAAAATCAAACCCCAGACCACCCAGATACTGAAGGTTCCCATAATTGCTGACGATCTCTGGCTGCGGCCATGCCGTCCTATTGGGCTTTAAAGGCTTTATCTCGATTGACTGCTGCGCGATTGCATTCGCTGCGCAGGCCATCAAGAAAATGCTCAGAACACACGAGACAACGGGTTTCATAGGCACCCCCCCTTATCCGTTTGCGCAAAGCTAGATGCAAAACCGGAACTTGTGTTTCGGATTTTTATGCCGATTCTCAAAAACTTACGCTTGTATGCGCGGTCATTTCTCCAGCCTGAACACCATCAGCAGCGTGCGCTGCAGGCTGTTGCGGTTGTCGTCCGACATCACATAGAGCCACAGGCTGCCGTCATCGGCGCGGCGCATATCCAGCGCTTCCATGTTGTCGACCGAGTATGGCCGCGCCCATTCCGCCAGCGTTTCCGGTTGCAGCACCGCATCCGGCCGGATGGAGGCCATGGTCACGCGGCTGATACGGGCCTTCGGTCCGGTCAGCGGCGTGAAGTAGCGTTCCAGCACGAGAACGTCGCCATCGGGCAAGGCGACGGCATCGGTCGGCTTGAAACCATCGCGGACCGGCCAGGACAGGTCCGACCATGCACCGCCCTGCATCCCGCCCTGGTGCAGCCATACGGATGTATGGCCTGGTCCGGACTCCTTCTCCTCGCTCAGCACCAGCAGATCGCCATTGGGCCAAACGGCCACGGCCTCGGCCCCGCCATTGTCGGGCTGCGTTTCAAAGCCCGGCGGCACGGGCAGGGTGTATTGGGCCGGGCCGCCGGGTTCGGCATAGGTCCAGAACCGATGGGCACGCTCGAAACCCACCAGCCACGACCCGTCGGGCAGGCGGCGCAGGGCCTCGGCATCGCTCAGCGATTTACGGGTGACCGGCTGGCCCCGGGCATCGGCCAGCGGCAGATGCCGGGCCTGCATCACGTCAACGGGAAGGCCGGCTGCATCCCGGGCGAAATCCAGCCGCAGCCAATGACCCAGATCGGAAATGGCCCAGAGCCCGCCGCCATCGAAATCCACGGCAATCCCGGAATATCCGCCAAAAACATCGCCTTCGGCCGCCAGGACGAGGCCGCCCAGATAGCGCAGCCGCCCCAGTTCCGCCTGCTCGGCCTGGCCGGGGAGCAGTTCCAGCGGGACGCTGCGCACAGCGAGCGGCTCGGCCCGCGCCCCCGCCTGCGCCCCGGGGCCGGCCAGCGGCTGGCCGATAGCCAGCAGCAGAAGCAGTGCTAGACTTATCAATTGTTTAGATTTGGCTTTCATGATGGCCCGCATGCTTTTCCACAGCCCCGCACGTCACTGATATCCCAGGATGGCATCCTCCGCCCAGCCCCCGAAGATCGCACCGATCAGACATGCCGCGATGAGGCTGCCGCGCTTGTTCGTGGTGGCCATGCTGCTGCTGCTGGGTGGCGTGCTAGGGCTCCAGCTCTATCGCCAGTATCAGGACGAAATCGCCAATGGCCAGGCCACGGCGCGCTCGCTGGCGATCATGATGGAAGAGCATGCCAGCCGCAGCTTCTCAGCCGTGGATATTTTTCTGTTGAACCACACCGAAACGCTCAGCGGCATGGCTGGTACCCAGCCGGCGCAAAATCTTTCGGCCTTGCGCGAACGCATGAACGCCCGCCTGTCGGAACTGCCCCAGGTGCGGGCCTTTCTGGTGCTGAACGAAAACGGCGATTCCATCCTCGACAGCACCAGTCTTCAGCCGCGATCCTTCAACGCCAGCGATCGCGAATATTTCACGGTGCATCGCGACCGGCCGCATGCCGGCCTTTACATCGGCGTACCGATCCAGAACCGGCTGACGTCGCTTTGGATTCTCAGCGTCAGCCGCCGCTTCAACAAGCCGGACGGCAGCTTTGGCGGCATCCTTGTCGTGGCGGTCGACCCCGAATACTTCATGAACTTCTATCGCGAAGCCGCGATCACGCCGGATAATTCGCTCACCCTGCATCACGCCGACGGCTTTCGCATCGCCCGCATCCCCGAGAGCGGCCCAGGCATCGGCAGCTCGACACAGGGCATTCCTCTGTTCAGCAGCCAATACGACAATGTGGATGCCGGCCTCTATCTGACGGCCGGACCGCCAGACGGCGTGAAACGCTATCTTGCTTTCCGTCGCGTGCCGGGTTTTCCGCTGATCGTCGCCGCCGGTGTCTCGCTCGACTCCATTCTGGCCTCCTGGCGCGAGAACCTCGGCTTCAGCATCGCCGCAATACTGCTGGCCAGCATGGCCGGCATCGGCTTCCTGGTGATCCTGCGCGGCCAGAGCGAACGCGCATCCTGGGCCGAACAGCGCCTGCGCGATGCGGTGGAATCGATGCCTGACAGCTTTGTGCTGTTCGACAGCAACGACAATCTGGCCCTGTTCAACCACAACACCCTGGATCTGCTGCCCAGCTTCCACACCTTCATCGGTCGCGAAGACGTCAGCTATCGCGAAGTCCTGGAAGCCACCGCCGCCGATTTCGGTTCCGCCTCGACGCCGGAAGCCCGCCAGCGCCACCTCGCCTTCCGCACGCAGCGCCTGACCCGGGAAAAACGCGGCTATATGTACGAATGGCGCATGACCGATGGCCGGTGGCTGCGCTTCTCGATCAATCCGACCAGCGAGGGCGGCTCGGTCGGCATCACCAGCGACGTGACCGCGCTGAAAATTGCCGAACAGCGCCTGCGCGATGCCATCGAAGCCCTTGGTAGCGGCTTTGTACTATACGGTAGCGACGGCCGCTTGATGGTGGCCAACCATCGCTTCTATGAACTGACCAATCACGACCCCGAACAGATCCGGCCTGGCACCCATGCAGAGGAAATGCTGGAAATCATCACCCAACGCCGCCTTCTCCGCTGGCCCGATTTCGATGCCGCCGCCTTCAAGGAAATGCAGCGTAAAGAGTTCTGGCACCCGACGGGTAAGCCGATGGATTCGGAAGTGCGCCCGGGTTACTGGCTACGCACGCAGCGTCACCGCACTATCGATGGCGGCGTCATCTCGGTGATCGACGACATCACCGACCTGAAGCTGGCCGAACAGCATCTGCGCGACGCCATCGAGAGCCTGTCGGACGGCTTCGTGCTCTATGCCCCCGACGGCCGCCTGCGCCTGGCCAATCACAATTTCTACAAACTGACCGGCCACGATCCCGATGTCATTAAACCGGGCATCACCTTCGACGATGTGTTTCGCGAAGTGCTCAGGATGCGGCGCGCCCACTGGCCCGATTCCGATCATGCCGGCTATGCGGCGGCGCTGCATCGCGACTACCGCAATCCGTCGGGCAAACCGATTGATGGCGAGGCCCGTCCCGGGCAATGGCTGCGCAGCGTGCGCCACCGCACCGCCGACGGCAGTACGATATCCGTGGTCAGCGACATCACCGACCTGAAGCTGGCCGAGCAGCGGCTGCGCGACGCGATCGCCGCCCTGACCGAGGGCTTTATCCTGTATGACCGCGACGGCTACATGGTGATCGCCAACCAGCGCTACTATGAAATGACGGGCCATGATCCCGCTCAGATCGGGCCCGGCATCCACTTCAAGGACATCATGCGCATCACAGCCGAGCGTCAGGGATACACGCCCGGCTTCGACGTCGACGCCTATGTCGAGACGATCAGCGCGGAATTCTTCAATCCGACGGGGCAACCTGTGGACAGCGAGCCTTTCCCCGGCGTCTGGCTGCGCATGCAGCGCTGCCGCACCCTGGATGGCGGCGTAATCACCGTCTTCAACGACATCAGCGACCTGAAACTGGCCGAACGCCGCCTGCGCGACGCCATCGAATCGCTAGCCGAAGGCTTCGTTCTCTACAGCCGCGATGGCCATATCATCACCGTGAACCAGCGGTATTACGAGCTGACCGGCCACGACCCGGCCATGATCGGCCCTGGCACGCATAACGACGACATCCTGGCCGGCATCATGGCCCTGGGACGCGAGCAGGGTCGCGAACCCGAAGCCGAGGCTTATGTCGACGCCCTGCGGCGCGATTTCGAACAACCCAGCGGGCAGCCCTTCGACATCGAGGCCCGTCCTGGCTACTGGCTGCGCACCGTGCGGCACCGCACGCCGGAAGGCGCCATCATCAGCATCGTCTCCAACATTTCCGACCTCAAGAATGCCGAGCAGCGCCTGCGCGATGCCATCGAATCCCTGGCTGAAGGCTTTGCCCTGTATGATCGCGACGGGCGGTTGGCCATGGCTAACCGCCGCTTCTACGACCTGACCGGTCACGATCCGCAGACGGTGGCGGTCGGCATCCATTACGACCAGATGATGGACCTGGTAGCCGCCCAGCAGAACCGCATGGCCGAAGGCGTGGATGTGATGGACTATGTTGCCCGGTTGCGGGCTGACTTCTACAATCCCTCCGGCCAACCCATCGACGTGCAGCTTCGGCATAGCCGCTGGCTGCGCAACCAGCGCCGCCGCACCGCCGAGGGCGGCGTGATCGCCATTATCGATGACATCACCGATCTGAAGCTGGCCGAGCAGCGCCTGCGCGATGCCATCGAGGCGATCAGCGAAGCCTTCGTCTACTACGATGCCGACGACCGCGTTGTACTGTTCAACCGGCGTTTCATCGAGTATTTCCCGGGCCTGAAGAACATCGTTAAGGTCGGTATCCGCTTTGAGGATATGGTACGCCAGGGCTTGGCGAACGGCGTTTTCCCGATCGGCGGGAAGGATCCCGAGGCGTGGATCGCCGAGCGGCTGGAGCAACATCGCGATCCGGCCGGCATTGCCATCGAACGGCAGACGCCAGATGGGCGCTGGCTTCTGGTGCACGAACAGCGCACCGTCGATGGCGGCCTGGTCGGCATCGGCACAGACATCACCGCGATCAAGCAGGCCGAGCGGCAGATGTTCGATGCCATCGAAAGCATTTCCGACGGCTTCATCCTTTACGACAAGGATGAACGACTGGTGCTTTGCAACTCGAAGTATCGCGAGTTCTACAACGAGATCAGTGACCTGCTTGTGCCAGGCGCTAAATTCAGCGACATCCTGCGCGCCAGCATTCAGCGCCAGATGGTGGACATGGAACCCGCCTTCATGGAGGAATGGCTGACCGAGCGCGTCGAGCTGTTCCGTAAAGGCAGCGGCAGCACCGAAACACGCCTGGCCAACGGGCGCTGGCTGCGCAACACCGAGCGACGTACCAGCGATGGCGGCGTGGTCGGCATCCGCACCGACATCACGGCCCTGAAGCAGCAGCAAGAAGTCCTGCAGCGCAATATCACCGACCTTGAGGCCGCCAACCGCCAGGTCGAGCAGCAATCCTTCCGTCTGCGCGAACTGGCCGACCGCTTCTCGGAAGAGAAGGAACGCGCGGAGGAGGCCAGCCGCGCCAAGTCGGAATTCCTGGCGATGATGAGCCACGAAATCCGCACGCCGATGAACGGCGTACTGGGTACCATAGGCCTGCTGCAGAATACCGAGCTGTCGCAGCAACAGCACAAGCTAGTGGTGACCGCGCGCGAATCGGCCGAACATCTGCTCACCCTGATCAACGACATCCTGGACTTCTCGAAACTGGAAGCCGGCCGCGTCGACCTGGAATCGATCGACTTCGACTTGCCCCGTGTGATCGAGAGCGCCGTATCGATGATGAATCCACGCGCCGTGATGAAGGGGCTGCGCCTGAGTACCTGTGTGGCGCCGGAAGTGCCGCGCTTCGTCAAGGGCGACCCCGCGCGCTTGCGCCAGGTGCTGTTCAATCTGACCGGCAACGCGATCAAATTCACTGACCGGGGCGAGGTGGAAATCATTGTCGATGCCGTACGGCAACAGGAAGGACACTTCAGCCTGACCATCAAGGTGCGCGACACCGGCATCGGCATCGCCGCCAACAAGATCAAACACCTGTTCGGCCGCTTCAGTCAGGCCGATAGTTCGATTGCCCGCCGTTTCGGCGGCACCGGACTAGGGCTGGCAATCTCCAAGCAGCTGATCGAACTGATGGGCGGCCGGATCGGCGTGGAAAGCACCGAAGGCGAAGGCAGCATCTTCTGGTTCACCCTGCCGCTGCGCGAGGGCCAACCGGTGGAAACCGACATCGCCGCGGCGCAGGCCGACGGCCCGACTACGCAGAAATCCCTGCGCATCCTTGTGGCCGAGGACAACCAGGTGAACCAGATGGTAATCGGCCTGATGCTGCGACAGCTCGGCCACCAGGTCGACCTGGTGACGAACGGCATCGAGGCCTGCGAACAGGTGCAGAAGGCTCCTTACGACCTGGTGCTGATGGACATGCAGATGCCGGAGATGGACGGCCTTACGGCTACGCAGACGATCCGCCGGCTGCCGCAGGACTGCGCCAGCCTGCCGATCATCGCGCTGACCGCCAATGCGATGGAAGGCGACCGCGAGCGCTATATCGCCGGCGGCATGGACGATTACGTCGCCAAGCCGATTGCCCTGCCGCAGCTGATCGCTGCGATCAACCGCGTGCTGGGCGGCAAGCCGGGTGGCACGGCGACGACGCCACCGGCCGAGCCGGAACTGCCAGCCGCACAGCCGCCATCGACGAGCGATGCGCTGAGCGAGAAGGCCAAAAGCGGGCTGAGCAGCCTGCTTGCGTCACTGAAGAAGCTGAACTGACGTCCGGTCTGATGCGGGTGGTGGCGGTCAGGCGGCGCGGCGGCCGCCAGCCCTGCCCCGTGCGGGTTTTTGCATCGGCGGTGTCTCGTCAAACAGTTCGGCTAGTTTTTCCATCATCACGCCGCCGAGCTGCTCGGCATCAACGATGGTGACGGCGCGTTTGTAATAGCGCGTGACATCGTGGCCGATGCCAATGGCGGTAAGCTCGACCGGTGAGCGCTTCTCGATCCAGTCGATCACCTCGCGCAGATGCCGGTCGAGGTAATTGCCCGGATTGACCGACAGCGTCGAATCGTCGACCGGAGCGCCGTCCGAGATCACCATCAGGATGCGGCGCTGTTCCGTGCGGGCCAGCAGGCGGTCATGCGCCCACATCAGCGCCTCGCCGTCGATGTTTTCCTTCAGCAGGCCCTCGCGCAGCATCAGGCCGAGGTTGCGGCGGGCGCGGCGCCAGGGCGCGTCGGCGCCCTTGTAGACGATGTGCCGCAGGTCGTTCAAACGGCCGGGCTGGGCCGGCTTGTTGTCGGAAAGCCATTTCTCGCGGCTCTGGCCGCCCTTCCAGGCGCGCGTGGTAAAGCCGAGGATCTCGACCTTCACCGCACAACGCTCCAGCGTGCGGGCCAGGATGTCGGCGCACATCGCAGCCACGGTGATCGGACGGCCACGCATGGAACCGGAATTGTCAATCAGCAGGGTGACAACGGTATCGCGGAAATCGGTATCGCTTTCCTGCTTGTAGCTGAGCGGCAGGGTCGGGTTGGCCACCACGCGGGCCAGGCGCGCCGCATCGAGGATGCCCTCCTCAAGATCGAAATGCCACGACCGCGACTGCTTGGCCATCAGGCGACGCTGCAGCCGGTTGGCCAGCTTACCAACCACGGATTGCAGGTTGGAAAGCTGCTGGTCCAGGTGATGACGCAGGCGGCCGAGTTCCTCGGCATCGCACAGGTCGTCGGCGCCGACCACCTCGTCGAACTGCTTGGTATAGGCCTTGTACACCGCCTCGCGGTTATGGCCCATCATGTCGGAACCGGGCGGGCGGCGACCCTTGCCGGCTTCCTCGCCGGAGCCCGCCACCTGTTCCTCCATGCCGGCCTCGGCATCCATCTCGACCGCCTCGCCGCCTGCGGCATCGGCGGCATCGGCCTGCTCCATGCCGCTGGACGAGGCTTCGCCTTGTTCTGATTCCGATCCGTCGGACTGGCTCTGCGGCTGCTGGCCCTGGCTGTCCTGGTCCTCGCCTTCGTCCTCGTCGTTCAGGTCGCCGTCTTCGTCGTCGACCAGCTCGAGGTCCTTGATCAGCTTGCGCGCCACCTTGGCGAAGGCGCGCTGGTCGTCGATGCGGTTCAGCATCTCGTCCAGGTCGGCGCCGCCCTTCTCCTCGATCCAGTCGCGCCACAGCGAAACCATCTTCTGCGCCTGGGCGGGTATCTTCTCGCCGGTCAGGCGCTCGCGCGCCAGCAGGCCCAGCACATCGGCCAAGGGCGCTTCGGATCTGTCGCCGATCTTGGCATAGCCTCTGCTGCGGCAGCGTTCCTCCAGCGCAGCGTTCAGGTTCTGCGCCACACCGGCCATGCGGTTCGCGCCGATCGCCTCCACGCGCGCCTGCTCGACAGCATCGAACACCGCGCGCGCGGTCCCGCCCTGGGGCAGCAGGCGCGAATGCAGGCCATCGTCGTGATGACGCAGGCGAAGGGCCATGGCATCGGCCATGCCGCGGATCTGCGCCACCTCGGCCGCCGGCAGGTCGCGGCCCGGCACCGGCAGGCGGGCGCGCTTGCCGCGCAGACCCGGTGTTTCCGGCCCGAAGCTGACCTGCAGGTCGCGATCATGCGAGATCGCCCGCGTCGCCGCGGTCAGCGCGCGCTTGAAGGGTTCGGTCGGGCTTTCCGGCTTGTTGGCCATGGCGTGTGCCGGCCCCGGCTCAGTTCAGATCGGCCTTGGCCGCGGTTTCCGGCAACTCCTCGCCGAAGCAGCGCTGGTAGTATTCGGCCACCATCGGCCGTTCCAGCTCGTCGCACTTGTTGAGGAAGGTGAGGCGGAAGGCGAAGCCGACGCTGCCGAAGATGCGCGCATTCTCGGCCCAGGTGATCACCGTACGCGGGCTCATCACGGTCGAGATGTCGCCATTGATGAAGCCGGCGCGGGTGAGTTCGGCCACGGCCACCATGTTCTGGATCGTCTTCTTGCCCTGCTCGCCGGTATAGCTCGGCGACTTGGCCATCACGATGGCGACCTCGTCCTCGGCCGGCAGGTAGTTGAGCGTGCAGACGATGCTCCAGCGATCCATCTGGCCCTGGTTGATCTGCTGCGTGCCATGATACAGCCCGGTGGTGTCGCCCAGGCCGACCGTGTTGGCGGTGGCGAACAGGCGGAAGGCCTTGTGCGGGCGGATCACGCGGTTCTGGTCGAGCAGGGTGAGCTTGCCTTCGACTTCCAGGATACGCTGGATCACGAACATCATGTCCGGGCGGCCGGCATCGTATTCATCGAATACCAGCGCCACCGGCGACTGCAACGCCCAGGGCAGGATGCCTTCGCGGAATTCGGTCACCTGCTTGCCGTCGCGCAGCACGATGGCATCCTTGCCGACCAGGTCGATGCGGCTGATATGGCTGTCGAGGTTGATGCGCACGCAGGGCCAGTTCAGGCGGGCGGCGACCTGCTCGATATGGGTGGATTTGCCGGTGCCATGATAACCCTGCACCATGACGCGGCGGTTGTAGGCGAAGCCGGCCAGGATCGCGAGCGTGGTTTCGCGGTCGAAGCGATAGCTCGGATCCAGATCCGGCACATGTTCGGTGGGCTGGCTGAAGGCGGGCACCTTCATGTCGCTGTCGATACCGAATACGTCACGCACGGAAACCGTGATATCCGGCAGATCGTTCGCCGGCATGGAAACGGACTTGGTCTGAAGGGCCGTCATCGTCACTCTCGGGTTCTTGCTTGGGCTTGAATTCGCGCCGTGGGGGAGATCATTTGTTCAAGTATAACCGCGGGTCTGGAGAAAGGCATAGGCCTGGTTAATGCTTTTCAGCCGTTCTTCGGCCTGTTTGTCGCCGCCATTGGCATCCGGATGGTAGCGTTTGACCATCAGCTTGTACTGCGCCTTCAACTCGGATTTCCGTAACGGCAGCGTTAGTTTGCTCAGATCGAAGCCCAACTGCAGCAGAGCGTCGCGTTCGCGCGGATCGAGCTGTAGCTCGGCCTTGGTCTTGCGGCGGCCTGCGCCGAGCTTGATGCCCACCTCGGCCAGGATGCCCAGATCGTCCTTGACCCAGACCTGCGGTTCCTCGCGCTGCGGCTTGGTGCCCAGACGCCATGTGGGGCGATGGCCCAGCACATCCTGGCGCTGATAACGCTCGACATCGTCGGCGCTCATGCCGCGGAAGAAATCCCAGCCTGCATTGTATTGCCGCACATGATCCAGACAGAAATGCCAGCGTCCGTCACGCGGCTCGCGGCTTTTCGGCGCGGGGAAACGCCCTTCTTCCCGGCAGCCGGGATGATCGCAGCAACGCAGCCCGCGCCGCCCGAAGGCGGCTTCCGCCTCGGCGTCGAGAAAGATTTTCTGCTGGGCGGAGCGTGCGCGCGACATGACTGCGAAAGTATGGGTCGAAGGGGTGACACTGGCAAGGCAATAGCCCCTGCCATAGGGTTATAGCCGACCTGCATTTTTCTTGAGCGATCGGGGAGTTTTCGTCATGTCGCTGGCCGAGCGTATCCGCAGCAATCTGACCCGGGCCCTACAGCCCCAGGCACTGGAACTGATTGACGAATCCGCGATGCATGCCGGCCACGCCGCCATGAAGGGCCTGCCCGCCGGGGAAACCCATTTCCGCCTGAAAATCGTGGCCGAAAGCTTCGCCGGCCAGTCCCGGGTGCAGCGCCAGCGGCAGATTTACAGCCTGCTGGCGGCGGAACTCGCCGATGGCGTGCATGCCCTTGCGATCACCGCCCTCACCCCCGCGGAAGCCGCCACCCAGGCTGGAAGCCGGAGCGGCGCTTAATGGCGACAAACCGGCCCGATTCTGCATCTGGTTGATTCTATTACGCAACTTTCCGCGACAGATTTATGTGGATAATGCAACCTTTTCATTTGATAGTTTTTTTATCATCCATTATAGGTTGCAGTTATGCCGATGACCCGCCGTCCACAGCATGCATCTGCCGCCGCCGGTAACGGACCGAGCCTGGTGACCCGCAACCTGCGGCTGGGCCGGGGCCGCACCAGCATCCGCCTGGAGCATCTGGAATGGGCGGCGCTGGATGCCATTTGCGCAGCGGAAGGCATCGACCGGCACAATTTCGCCACCCAGGTGGACCGCGACCCTCTGCGTCGGGAAAAGACACTCACCTCGCGGGTACGCAGCGCCATCCTGGCCTATTTCGTGGTGCGCTCCGGCGTCGGCGTGGCTGGGATATCGCCCACCATCCAGGCGCTTGGCCGGCAGAACGGCCATGGCGACATGGTCGGTTTCAGCGCAAAACCGCCAGCAGCAGAACAGGAAGAGTCGCGAAACTGAGCAGGGTGGAGATCACCACCAGGCTGGCCGTGGCGGCCGGATCGCGATTGAAGCGCACGGCGAACACGTAATTCACCACCGCCACCGGCATGGCGCACTGGATGATGAATGTGCCGCGCGCCGCCCCTTCCAGGCCCAGCAGCCAGCTGAGGCCAAAACCGATCCCGATCCCCAGACCCAGCCGCAGCAGCGACAGGATCAGACCGTTTTTCAGATCCTGCACCTTCAGGGTCGCGAGCGAGACGCCGAGGGTAAGCAACATCAGCGGAATGGCGATACCGCCGGCCACCTGCAGGCTGCGCATCACCCATAGCGGCGGCTGCAGCGCGATCATGTTGCCCAGGATGCCGAACAGGATCGCGTAGATCATCGGCGAGCGCAGCACCTCGCGCAGGTTGCCGCGCCCGGCCATGATCGACTGGCCGATCGTCCAGTTCCCCAGTGAAGCCACAGCAAAGAACAGGATGCCTAGTGCCAGGCCCTGCGGCCCATAGGCGAACAGGCAGAGTGACAGGCCCGCATTGCCGGCATTCGGGAAGGTGAGCGACGAGAGGAAATTGCGCACCGGCAGGTCGAGCAGCTTCAACGCCAGCGCACTGATCGCCATCACCGTCGCCAGGGCCGCGATGCTGGCAAACACCATTGTGCCCAGCATGCCACGGTCGATTTCCGACGACAGCAGGCTATGCACCACAAGGCAGGGCGTGCCGATATTGGTGGCGAGCAGGCTGACGGTCTCGACCTGGAAGGGCCGGCCGCGTTTCGCCCACAGCCAGCCGAAACCGGCCAGCACGAATAGCGGCGCGATGACCGAAAAGACCTCGGCGATCAGGGCGAATGGCATGGCGGCGCTTATGCTGCCGCGGCGAGTTGTTCGCGCAGCAGGATTTCCACCGCCTCGGGCGCCACGTCGTTGCGCTGCACGGCGCGGCCGATGGCTTCGGCCAGGATGAAGACCAGCTTGCCGTCGCGCACTTTCTTGTCCTGCTTCATGTGCTCCAGCAGCACGGCCGGCGAAAACAGCCGGGCGCCATCGACATCGCGCAGCCGCGCCGGCAGGCCGCTCTCCGCCAGATGGCGTTCCACGCGCGGCGCTAGGTCGTCGCCGCACAGGCCCAGCCGCGCCGACAGGCGGAAGGCCAGCCCCATGCCCACGGCGACGCCCTCGCCATGTAGCAGGCGCTGGGAATATCCGGTTTCGGCCTCCAGCGCGTGGCCGAAGGTGTGACCCAGATTGAGCAGAGCGCGCTCGCCTTCCTCGCGCTCATCGGCCGCCACGATGCGCGCCTTGTGGGCGCAGCAGCGCGCCACGGCCTGCGTGCGCAGGGCCATGTCGCCGGCCAGCAGTTTTGCGCCGTTGGTCTCCAGCCAGGCGAAGAAATCGGCATCGCCCAGCAGGCCGTATTTCACCACCTCGGCATAGCCCGCGCGCAGCTCACGCGGCGACAGGGTATCCAGCAGCGCCACATCGGCCAGCACCAGGCGCGGCTGGTGGAAGGCGCCGATCAGGTTCTTGCCCTGGCGGCTGTTGATCGCCGTCTTCCCGCCCACGGAAGAATCCACCTGCGCCAGCAGCGAGGTGGGCACCTGGATGAAATCCATGCCCCGCCGCAGCACCGAAGCGGCGAAGCCGACCAGGTCGCCGATCACGCCGCCGCCCAGGGCGATGACGTGGTCGCGGCGCTCAACCTTCAGGGCCAGCAGCGCCTCGCAGAGCTGCTCGAAACCGGCATAGGATTTCTGCTTCTCGCCCGGCGGCAGCACCACCGCATCGCAGCCGATGTTCTTCAGCGCCAGAGCGCGTTTCAGCGTGTCGAGATGGCGCGCCGCCACATTCTCGTCGGTGACGATCACGGCATAGGGCCGGCGCAGCAGCGGCGCGATATGCTCGCCCGCCCGTTCCAGCAGGCCGCCGCCAACCATGATGTCGTAGGCGCGATCACCCAGGGCGACGCGCACTTTTTGCTCTGTCATGCTGCTACTCAACCGAAGAAGACGAAGCCGGTTCGACATGATGCCGTTCGGCCAGTTTGCGATAGGCTGGCGGCAGCGCCAGCAGGATCTGCTCAACCACCGCTTCATGCGGGCCGTCGGCGCTGATCACGGTGATATCGGCCTCGGCATAAACCGGATAGCGTTCGCGCATCAGGCGCTCCAGTGTGCCGCGCAGGTCGCCATTGGCCAGCAGCGGCCGGTTGCTGCGCCGCGCACAGCGTTTGGCCAGCACATCGAGTTCGGCCTTGAGCCAGATCGAGAGGCCGCGGTCGTGAATGCGCGCCCGGGTTTCCGCGTTCATATAGGCCCCGCCGCCGGTCGCCAGCACGATGCGCGGTTGTTCCAGTAGCCGGGCAATCACCTTGCGCTCGCCGTCGCGGAAGGCGGCCTCGCCATGGGCGGCGAAGATTTCGGGGATCGTGGCGCCGGCGGCCTTTTCGATCTCGGTATCGGCATCGATGAAGTCGAATCCCAGCCGCCCGGCCAGCCGGCGGCCGACCGAACTCTTTCCGGCGCCCATCAGTCCGACCAGAACCAGGCTGCGTGGCATGCCTTCACCGGTTCCTGTCGCGGTCGCGCCACCAGTCGAGTCGGATGGGGCTGCGACGGCGGAGACGGTCTCGATAATGCTCACGCCCATTCCCGTGATCTGGGCCGGTTTCCGCCGGCCCTTTCGACATAGCCATGCGCCCCGCGATTGCCTCTCCGGGGCCACGCCGGTACAATAAAGCAATTGCGTCACAATTCCAGCGCGTCGCCCCAAGAGCGGCGCGCCGCAACCTGGAGTCCGAGCCGCATGGCCCGTATGTCGATCGTCCTGTTCCTGTTTCTCATGCTGCTGATCGGCGGCGGCGTTGCCTTCCTGTCGAGCTGGGACATTCCGGCCCCGCGCGCCAAGGTGGAGAAGGTGATTCCGGCCGACCGGCTCGGGAAATAACCGATGCGCGCCGGTTCCGCGCCGCGCAGGCACTTCAGCCGGGGCCTGCTGCTTGCCGGGCTGACCGCGCAGGCGGTTCTTGGAGCCGGCTTCGACCTGCAGGCGCAGCCGGTCAGGCTGACCCCGCCAGGTGCGAGCCAGTCTGGCGCGGAGCAGCGCCCGCAAGAAGCACCGCCCCAGGACAGAACCCCGCCCATCGGCCAGCCTGGTTTCAGCCAGCCCGGCAGCGTGCAGTCAGCCCCCCTCCAACCTTCCACCGAACTGGCACCGCCCAACGGCAAGGCGCCCGAATTCGTGATCCAGCCGCTGTCGGCACCCGATTCCGCCACCGCCGGCCTGCTGGACGACACCAATGGCGGCCTCGGTGCCGACATGTGGAACGGCACCAGCCGAGCCCAGGCCGTGCAGACGATCGGCGTATTGCCTGCGCCCGTGGCCGCCAGCGCCCTGCGCGACCTGCAGCGGCGGCTGCTGCTCACCACCGCCCAGGCTCCGGCCGGCAGCGGCGGCACCCCCAGCCTGTTGGGCGTTCGCGTCGAACAATTGTTTCGCCTGGGCCAGATCGCCGCGGCAGAACAGCTCGGCACGCCACAGCCGCCCGATCTGAAGGACCCCATTTTCCGCCAGATGCCGTTCGAGATGGCGCTGCTGAAGAACGAACTGGCGCGGGCCTGCGACCTGGCTGCAACCGCCTTGCGAGAGGACCCATCGCCTTACTGGCAGAAGGCTGCGGTGCTATGCCGCTACAGCGCCAAGGACATCGCCGGCGGCGACCTGGCGCTGAGCCTGTGGCGCGATGGCGGTGGCGGCGAGGATCCGGCCTTCAACGCTCTGGCCGCCGCCCTGCGCGGCGATGCGCGGGCGAAGGTGGAAACCCTGGGCGGTGCCAGCCCACTGCATTTCGCCATGCTGCGTGCGGCCGGCCGGCCATTGCCAAAAGACACACTGGAGGTCGCGCCGCCGTCCCTGCTGGTCGCCCTGGCCGCCTATGACAAGGCGGATGCCGAATTACGGCTCAGCGCCACCGAGCGGGCCGTACGCTATGGCGCATTGCCGGCCGAATTGCTGGCCGAGGCTTATGCCGCCGCCGAGATTCCCGAAAACCAGCGTGCCGCGCTGACTGCCGCCATCGCGAGTGGCAAGGACAAGAGCGTACGGGCCGCCGCCTTCCTGTATCAGTCGACGCGCGATGCGGCCGAACCGAAGGCGCGCGCCGAACTGGTGCGCCGGGCCTACGAGCTGGCGATGGCGCGCGACCTGCTGCTGCCCACGGCGACCGCCTACAAGCCGCTGCTGAACAACCTGGTGCCGAACGAGGCCAGCATCGCCGCCGCGCCCGCCGTGATCCGCATGGCGCTGGCTGCCAACGAACCCGGCACTGCGCGCCTGTGGCGCAACATCCTGTTGGCCCTGCCGCCGGAACGCGACAATGCCGGCGAGATTGCCGCCGAGGCCTGGCCGCTGCTGCTGATCGCCGGCGAGGATGGCGAATGGCGCGACAGCCGTTATGAGGCATGGCTGGCTGCGCAGAAGGACCTGCCGGTGGCGCAGCGCAATGCCCGTGCGGCACAGCTTCTGACACTGGCCGAGGGTGCCGGCATCGTCGTGCCAACCGAACGCTGGGACAGCCTGCTCAATGCCGGTGCGGGCGCAGAGCGCAAGGCGCCGCCTGTGGCGGTGTGGCGCAACCTGCTGCGTGCCTCAGAAGCCAAGGCGAAGGGCGAGACGGTGGCATTGGCGCTGACGCTGCTTGGGCCCAATGGCAGCCTGGATGCCGATGGCCAGAGCCTGGCCACCGCGCTTGGCGCGCTGCGCCATGTCGGGCTGGAGGCAGAAGCCCGCCAGATTGCGCTGGAAGCGGCTTTGCTGCGCGGCTTCTGATCCCGCCATGGCGCGGGCCGAGCGACATATCGATGCCTTCCTGGAAATGCTCAGCGCAGAACGTGGCCTGGCGAAGAATTCCCTGCTGGCCTACCAGACCGATCTGGCCGATTTCGCCGGCTTCCTGACCGCGCGCAACGAAAGCGCCGAACGCATCGGCATAGACAGCCTGCGCCTCTATGTGCAGGGCCTGGCCGATGCCGGACTGAAACCGGCCACGGCGGCGCGACGGCTCTCGGCCCTGCGGCAGTTCTTCCGCTTCCTGCTGCAGGATGGCATCCGCAGCGACGACCCCGCCGCCCTGCTGGATGCGCCGAAACGTGCGCGACCGCTGCCCAAACTTTTGAGCGAAGATGAGGTCGATCGCCTGCTGCAGGCCGCGCGTGAATTGCGCGATGATCCGGCCGAGGCGGCGCGGCTGACCGCCCTGCTGGAAGTGCTGTATGCCTCGGGCCTGCGCGTGAGCGAGCTGGTGTCCCTGCGCTGGCCGCCTTTCGGCGACGACCCGCGTTTCCTGGTGATCCGCGGCAAGGGCGGCAAGGAACGCCTGGTGCCCCTGAGCGAGCCCGCGCGGCAGGCCATCGAGGACTATGCCGGCTGGCGCAGCGAATTCATCACCGGCAAAAACTCACCTTGGCTGTTTCCCTCGCGCGGCGAAAGCGGGCATTTAACGCGCCAGCGTTTCGGCCAACTGCTGAAGGACCTAGCGGTGGCGGCCGACATCGATCCGGCGAAAGTGTCGCCCCATGTGCTGCGCCATGCCTTCGCCAGCCACCTGCTGGCCCATGGCGCCGACCTGCGCGCGGTGCAGAAGATGCTGGGCCATGCCGATATCAGCACGACGCAGATCTACACCCATGTGCTGGAAGCGCGGAAACAGGCCCTGGTACGCCAGCATCATCCGCTGGCGAAGGGCTGATCTACAGCGGCAGGCATCGCATCAAACAATGCGATCAGTTCGCTGCTTTCCCTGACATCGCCGAAATTGCGCATCACGTTATACAGGGCCGACTGGTGCTCGGCGTCGCTGCGCGCCGCATTGGCATCTGACACCATCACAACGCGGTAACCCAGCGTCATTGCATCTCGCGCCGAGCTTTCGCAGCAGATATTGGTCAGCACGCCCGCGATCAGGATTGTATCGATCCCGCGCGACGCCAGCAGGTCGGGCAAAGGCGACTTGCCGGGGAAAAACGCGCTGTAAGCCCTCTTGCTCACCTTCAGATCGGCCGCATCGGTCTGCAGGCCGGTGGCCAGCGCCATGCCCGGCACCATGCCGGCCGTGGTCTTGCGGATATGATCCTCTCCCCACAGAGCCTGCAGATGCGGCATATCTTGCATCGCCGGATCGGGCAGGACCCAGGCGATCAGGCCGCCGGCGCGCCGCAGGGCCGTCGCCAAGGCGTTTATTGGCGCAATGATCGAGGCGGCACAGGGCGTGCCGTCGACATAGCCCTGCATGAGATCGATCACGATCAGGGCGGTGCGGGCCGGCCGCAGGTCCTCGAAGGCGTAACGCCGTCCGTTACGGCGCCGGATCATCTTCTCGACCGCCCAGCGCGGCAGGCTGCTATCGTGCCTGGCACCGGAAGGGCGCAGATCGGGTTCGGCTGGCGGCATGGCGGTTTCCGAGTCGTTTCAGCACGAGTCTAGCAGCGCGGGACGCAATCCAGCGGCCGATGTTTTCCCGTGCGGACTCAAGGGCTTCAGTACTGCCGGGGAGAAAAGCCACTACAGCCCTTGCCAAGCTCCTCCGCTCCAGTTAGCAGATGCAGCAAGACCACAGGGAGAGTCAGCGCCATGAGCTTCAAGACCATCACCCCCGCCCCGGCCCGGCTGAACCGCTGCGAACTGGCGGTGCCCGGCAGCAATGTGAAGCTGTTCGAGAAGGCCGCGAAAAGCGCCGCCGACGTGATTTTCCTCGATCTCGAAGATGCCGTGGCGCCCGACGACAAGCCGCAGGCGCGCAAGAACATCGTCCAGGCCCTGCATGATGTCGACTGGGGCAACAAGACCATGTCGGTACGCATCAACGGCCTTGACACCCATTACATGTACCGCGACGTGGTGGAGGTGGTGGAAGGCGCCGGCGACAAGCTGGATCTCCTGATGGTGCCCAAGGTAGGCACGGCGGCCGACATCTATGCCGTCGACATGCTGCTGACCCAGATCGAGACGGCGAAAGGCTTCAAGAAGCGCATCGGCATCGAGGCGATCATCGAGACCGCGCTCGGCATGCAGAACATCCATGAGATCGCCGCCGCCTCGCCGCGCCTGGAAAGCCTGCATTTCGGCGTGGCCGACTACGCCGCGTCGACGCGGGCCCGCACCACGTCCATCGGCGGCCCGAACCCGCTTTATGGCGTGCTGACCGACAAGGACGGCGACAAGCCGCGCGAGTATTTCTGGGGCGACATGTGGCATTACGCGATCGCCCGCATGGTGGTGGCCGCCCGCGCCAATGGCCTGCGCCCCATCGACGGACCGTTCGGCGACTTCTCGGACAATGAGGGCTATACCGCTCAGGCGAACCGCGCCGCCATCCTGGGCTGCGAAGGCAAATGGGCGATCCATCCCAGCCAGATTCCTCTGGCCAATGCAGTCTACACCCCGCCCGAAGAAGAAGTGAAGAAGGCCCGCCGCATCCTGGAGGCCATGAAGGACGCCCAGGCCAAGGGCCAGGGCGCCGTGGCACTGGATGGCAAACTGATCGACATCGCCTCGATCCGCCAGGCCGAAGGCATCGTCAAGCAGGCCGAACTGATCGCGAAGGGCTGACGGCGCAAATCCAGCGCGCTGGAATCTAGCGCGCCGCCGGCAGATAGGGCGCATCCGCTGCCGGCGGATTGCGCTCCAGATCGGCGATCAGTTCCTCCATTTCCGCGATTTCGCGGATCTGTGTCTCCAGGATCGTGTCGGCCAGCCGTCGCACGCGCGGATCGCGGATACGCGCGCGTTCGCTGGTCATCACCGCAATCGAATGGTGCGGGATCATAGCCTTCATATAGGCAACATCCCCCACCGTGCTCTGGCTGC
This sequence comes from Ferrovibrio sp., assembly GCF_046297595.1. GTDB lineage: Bacteria > Pseudomonadota > Alphaproteobacteria > Ferrovibrionales > Ferrovibrionaceae > Ferrovibrio. The sequence goes on along the minus strand of NZ_JBKBHT010000008.1, from coordinate 80,973 downwards.
GCACGAGCCACAGCGAAGCGGCAAAGACCATCACGGCTGCGGCGGATATCCCTATATTCACCCAACGGTTCGCATACATCGGCAACATGAATGCCAGCATAACCGCCGCCATTGTTGCGCCCATGAGCAGCGCCATCTAGACACGCGTCTGGCTGAACCAGACATGGGCGAATGCGTAGGTGTTGAGATACATCAGGCCATACATCACCAGGGTGGATACGGCGATCATGATGCCGAAGCGGTAATAGGACATGCCAGCCTCCCGTTGCGTCGAGGACTGCCCTTGGCAGACCCAACCTGAACAGGTGGGGAAAGCGAATGGTTCCGAACGGGATGCTGTCAGCCGGCCGCAACGGGCGCAGCTTTATCCTGCCCCTCCGGGGCATGGTGGAATTCCGGCACCAGGGATTTCAGCAGCGCCAGAATCGCCGCATTGTCGCGACTTGCAGCAGCGGCAGAAAGCCGGGCCAGCATCTGTTCCAGATCGGCGCGGTCGATCACGCGCGGTGAGGCCAGCAGCACGCCTTCCTCCGGCGTCTTCACCAGGCTCTCATCCTGGTGCAGAACCTCCTCATAGAGTTTCTCGCCCGGCCGCAGACCCGTGAACGCGATCTTTATGTCGGTATCGGGCCGCTTGCCGGCGAGGCGGATCATCTGTCGCGCCAGATCCTGGATACGCACCGGTTCGCCCATATCGAGTACAAATATCTTGCCTTCGGCATGCAAAGCCTCGCGCGGCATTGCTGCTGCCTGCAGGATCAGTTCGACCGCTTCCCGCGTGGTCATGAAAAAGCGCGTTACATCCGGATGGGTCACGGTCAGTGGGCCGCCATTGCCAAGCTGCCGCTGGAACAGCGGCACGACCGATCCTGAAGACCCGAGCACATTGCCAAACCGCACGGTGACAAACTGCGTGCCGGCATTACCGCCGGTCGGGCGCTCAAGATCGAGGCTCTGACAGACCATTTCGGCCACGCGTTTGGTGGCCCCCATCACGTTGGTTGGGTTCACGGCCTTATCGGTCGAGATCATCACCATGACTGCCACATGATGGCGATGACAGGCATTGGCCACGATCTGTGTGCCGATGGCGTTGGTCAGCACGCCCTCACCGACATTGGCCTCCACCAACGGCACATGTTTGTAGGCAGCGGCATGCAGCACGATGTCCGGATGATACTGGGCAAAAGCAAGATCAACCGCTTCGGCATTGCGAACATCGCCCAGATGGGCGACGCGGGGCACCGACGGCGCGTGCTCGGCCAGCTCGATGTCGATCTGATACAGCGCATGTTCGCTCTGCTCGAACAGCACGATCAGGGCCGGACCAATGGCCGCCACCTGACGTACCAGCTCAGACCCGATGGTGCCACCCGCACCGGTGATCAGCACGCGGCGGCCGGCGATCAGGCGCGTCACCGCCGCCCGATCAAGTACGCGCTGCGGCCGCCCAAGAAGGTCTTCCACCGCGATCGGCTGCACATCCTGCCGGCCGTCGCCCTCCTTGCGAAATTCAGTCAGGCGCGGCAAACGCGCAACCGTGATGGCAAGCTGTGCTGCCGCTTCCACCAGGTCACGCATAGCCCGGCCGCTGAAGCGGTCGTCGGTAACGATGACGCGGCGCGGCCGATCCGCTTCGCGCAACTGCCGCACGATGGCTGGCAGATCGGCAAGGCTGCCGAGCACGCGCACGCCACGCAGGTCGCGGCCATGCCGTCGCTCGGAATCGTCGACGATGCCGACGATACGATAGACAGCATCACGCCGCTCCATCTCGCGGATGAAGGCGTCGGCGGCCTGGCCCGAACCTAGCAGAAGAACTGGCACGCGATTGTCGTCGCCCCGCTTGAGCGCACGGACCAGACCCCCCTCTTTCCAGGCCCGATACATCAGCCGCGGACCGGCCAGCAGGGCAACAAGGATGAAAAACTGCAAAACCAGGGCGCTGCGAGGGTAGGATTCCAGCCGGGTCACGAAGAACAGCAGGGGCAGGAATATCAGCAATGAGAGAATTGTGCCGCGCAGAATGGCAAGCATGTCGCGCAGGGAGGCGAAGTGCCAGATACCCCGATACAGCCCGGCATATCGGAACACCACCGCGGCCACGGCGGTAAAGACCAGCATGCCTTCCCAGGACTCGGCCGGCGACCATGGGATATCCGCCAGCCAATAGCGCAGGCCGAGCGCCAGCATGAAGGAGGCAGCTGCCATGACGATATCGTGCAGCGCCACCACGAGGACGCGCCGGTTCATACCGTGGAATGTCAGCAGGTCAGAAAGCACGGGATTCACGCAAAAGGGGCATTCTGCGTCATCCTACCCGCTCTGGCCGCTCGGCGAAATGCCTGCACAGGGCGGCAGAAGCCAGCATGGCAAGGCCAACGGAAGCCAGTGCCACAGGCCAGGAATGCAGGCTGGCCAGCGCCAGGCCGATCAGGATCAGGTTCAGGCCAGCAATACGCAGGGAAACGGCAGCATGGCTGCCAAGCCTGCGGGCACCCTGCTGGTAGAAATGGCTGCGATGGGCCTGCCAGATTTTCTCGCCGCGCAAAAGGCGGCGCAACAACGTGACGGTGGCGTCCATCCAGTAATACATCGGCAGGATCAGTGCCGCCGCCCAGGCGCCCTCAAGAGCGAGGAATAGCAGCATTCCCCCCAGCAGATAGCCAACCGGCACACTGCCCACATCGCCAAGGAAAATCTTGGCCTTGCCCCAGTTCCAAGGCAGGAAACCGAGTCCGGCGGCCGCCACGATCAGGGCCGGCGCGCCGACCAGGTCAGGATTGACGGCCATCACCGCCATGCCGATGCCAACCGTCGCCATTTCCACACCGGTGATGCCGTTGATGCCATCCATGAAGTTGAACAGGTTGGTGAACCACAGCCAGGCCATGAACAGCACGATGCGTTCCAACCACAGCGGTGCGAAACCGGCTGTGACACTGCGTTCCGCCGGCAACAGTGCGATCACCAGACCGACAGCCAGGACCTGAATGCCGAACCGCAGGCCGACCGGCAGCCCACCACGGCGGTCATCCAGCCATGACACTATGGCAAGGGCCGCCATGCCGAGCAGCAGCAATGACCCATCAACATCGGGCGCAAGTGAGAACCAGGCCGCGAGCCCGAGCAGGATGCCGCCACTGACAGCGATGCCGCCGCCACGCGGCGTGATCTCGCTGTGGCTGGAGCGTTCATTTGGAATATCCCAGACCGCCCGGCGCTTTAGCCAGACGATCAGCGGCTTGAGCGCCAGCGCCACGAACAGGCCTGTGGCGCTGGCAATAGCCAGGGCGATCATCCAGCGCTCGCTCACAGCCGTTCTCCCCGTGACCGCAGCAGGCGTTCGTAAGCGGTGAGGCTGGCATCAACAAAGCCTTCGACCGAGAATTCGCGTTCCGCCATCCTGCGGCCTTCGGCGGCCAGACGATGGCGCAGCGCGGCATCCTTCAGCAGACGGCGAATGGCAGCAGCGGTCGCCATTCCGTCGCGCACCGGCACCAGCAAGCCATTCACCTCGTGGCGTACGACTTCTCGGCAACCAGGCACATCGGCTGTGACAATGGCGCGGCCCACGGCTGCCGCCTCGATCAGGCCACGCGGCAGACCTTCACGATAAGATGGCAATACGATGATATGCGCTCGGGCCAACATCGCCGGCATGTCCTCGGCATAGCCCCAGTGTTCGACGATGCCCGACGTAACCCATTGCTGCAGCTGGGTCTCGCCGATATCGGTCGGATTGTCGGGATCGCGCCGGCCGACCAGCACAAACCGCGCATTCATGCCTTCCGCCCGCAGCTTTTCGGCAGCCGCCACGAATTCACGCACGCCCTTGTCGCCCAGCAGGCGCGCGGGAAACATCACCACCGGCGGATGTTCTGGACCAATGGCCGGCTCGGGTTGTTCACTGAAAACCCGCATGTCGACCCCACAACCGCGGATCATCACCCACCCATCCGGTGGCACCAGGCGCTCCTGCGTGAAAATCGACAGATCGTCTGGATTCTGGAAGATCGTCACGGCATTGGGGTGGCGCAGGGCGCAGCGATACAGACGAAACAGCACCCGGTGCAGCAGGCCGCGCCGGCCATCGGCACGGATAAACAGATAGCCAAGGCCGGTGATGGCATGCACGACGGCAGGCAGGCCGAGCAGCCGGGCGGCCAAACCGCCCCAGATCACAGGCTTGATCGATACCAGATGCAGTAAGGCCGGCCGCAGACGCAGGAACAGCCCGGCCAAGGCCAGCAGCAGGCGCAGTTCGGCCAGCGGATTCTGTCCCCCGCGCCCCAGGGGGATAGGGTGGAAATGCAGGCCGGCCGCGGTTATCCGCGCCGCCACGGCAGGGTCCGGCGGGGCAGCCACATGCACGTCCCAGCTGCGGTCGCGCATCGCCAGCCCGACCGGCAGCCGGTGGGTGGTGAAGAACAGCGCTTCCTGAACGACAAAGAGCAGACGGCGGGCCATCCCCGCGCTCTACCGGCTGGCGGGAGGCGGGTCAAGGCATCCCTATAATTTCCGCCAAAAACCAAGTTTCCAGGGCGATTTGTTGACAGGACGAACCGGGGCGGGTACCCCCCTTGGACGTCCGCAATCGAAAGTTCCTCCGTGACCGCCTCAGCCTCTCCTCCTGCCGAAACCATTGCCGTGATCGGACTGGGCTATGTAGGCCTGCCGCTGGCCGTGGCACTCGCCAGGCATTTCGATGTGCTCGGCTTCGATATCGACCAGGTCCGGGTGGACGAACTGCGACAGGGCGAGGATCGCACCCGCGAGATCGAGCCCGATGCCCTGCGCGTGTCCAGCCTGCGCCTGAGTGCCGATCCGGCCGACCTACCGGGCAAAACGGTCTACATCGTGACCGTGCCGACGCCGGTAGACGACAAGAACGCGCCCGACCTCGGCCCGGTGCGCGCGGCCTCGCGCACGGTCGGCCACGCCCTACGCCAAGCCCCAATGCCGCAGGCCGTGGTGGTCTATGAAAGCACGGTCTATCCCGGCGTGACGGAAGACATCTGCGGCCCGATCCTGGAACAAGAATCCGGCCTAGCCTGCGGCCGGGACTTCTTCCTCGGCTATTCGCCTGAGCGCATCAATCCCGGCGACAAGGTCCATACGGTGGACAAGATCACCAAGGTGGTGGCCGGTCAAACCCCGGACATCGCGGCCCGACTGGAACGAATCTACGGCAAAATAACCAGCGGCGGCATTCACCTGGCCCCAACAATCAAGACGGCCGAGGCCGCCAAGGTGATCGAAAACGCCCAACGCGACATCAACATCGCCTTCGTCAACGAGATCGCGATGATTTTCGGCAAGTTGGGCATCTCGACCTATGATGTGCTGGAAGCGGCCGGCACCAAGTGGAATTTCCTGAAATTCCAGCCTGGCCTGGTCGGCGGGCATTGCATCGGCGTTGATCCCTATTATCTGGCGCACCGTGCCGAGGAACTGGGCCATCATGCCCGCATCATCCTCTCGGGCCGCGCCATCAATGACGGCATGAGCGCCTATATCGGCGAGGCCATCTCGGCGCGCATCCGGCCAAGCAGCAACATTCTGGTACTGGGCCTCACTTTCAAGGAAGACGTGCCCGATCTGCGGAACTCCAAGGTGGCCGATCTGATAGGCAGCCTGAGAAGACTGGGCCACAAGGTGAGTGTGCATGATCCGCTGGCCGACCCCCATGAAGCGCAGCACGAATATGGCGTGATGCTTAGCCCCCGGCTGGACCAGCTCGCCGATTTCGATGCCGTGATAGCGGCTGTGCCGCACCAGCAGTACCGCGCCATCAACCGAGCCGAACTGGCCCGACTGGTGCGCGACGGCGGCATGGTGGCTGACCTTAAAGGCATCTGGCGCGGCCAGAAAATACCCGCAGGACGGCAATACTGGACCTTGTAAGCCGACTTCCCGCCCAAACCACTGGACATCGCCACCCCCCTGACCGAAATATCCTGTCTCAACAGGAGCCCACAGATGTCCGAACAGGTCGATACCCGCATTCCGGTTTCCGTGATCACCGGCTTTCTCGGTGCTGGCAAAAGCACGCTGCTGAACCGGTTGCTGCGCCACCCGGATATGGGCGAAACGGCAGTGATCGTGAATGAATTCGGCGAGATCGGCCTGGATCACGCCCTGATCGCCTCGAGCAAGGAAGACACCGTGCTGCTGAGTTCGGGCTGCCTGTGCTGCACCGTGCGCGGCGACCTGGTGAACACCATCCGCGATCTGACGCAGAAGCGCGATCGCGGCGAGTTGAAGCCATTCAAGCGCGTGGTAATCGAAACCACCGGCCTGGCCGATCCCGCACCGGTGCTGCACACCCTGATGAGCGATCCGGTGGTGGCCGAGCGCTGCCGGCTGGAAAGCGTGGTCACGCTGGTCGATGCGGTCAATGGCAACAGCACACTGGACCACCACAAGGAGGCCATAAAGCAGGCCGCCGTGGCCGACCGCCTGGTGTTGACCAAGGTAGACCTGGCCGAGCCCAAGGCCGTGCAGCATCTGCGTCACCGCCTGCAACATCTAAACCCCGGCGCGCCCATCTTCACAGCCATCGGCGGCGACATCGCGCCAAAACAGATTTTCAACGCCGGCCTGTACGACCCCACCACCAAGAGTTTCGACGTGCAGAACTGGCTGCGGGCGGAAGCCTATGACGAGGGCCACCATCACCACGATCATGAGCATGACCACCACGGGCATGATCACGGACATCATCACCATGACCACCATGGCCACGAGCACGAACATTTCCGCAATCCGGACGGCTCGATAGACGTCAATCGGCATGATGCCACGATCCAGTCTTTCTGCCTGACCTTCGAGCAGACCTTCGACTGGAATACGCTGGCCACTTGGCTCGACCTGCTGGCAGCCTATCGCGGCGACAACCTGCTGCGTGTGAAAGGCCTGGTGAACGTGCAGGGCGTCGACCGGCCCGTGGTGATCCATGGCGTGCAGCACCTGTTCCACCCGCCGGCGACCATCCCGGCCTGGCCCGATGCGGATCGCCGCAGTCGTATTGTCTTCATTACGCGAGACCTGCCGCGCGAAGTGATCGAGCAGACCCTGAATGCCCTGCAGCAGGCCGCGCCGGTTTCAGCCGCCCAAGCGTGAGCATTCCGGCATGAACGTCCCGGCATGACGGAAAACACCGAACATCCGGCCGACCCCGAACTGGTCGCACTGATCCGCAGCCTGCGCGGCACCGCGCGCACGCGCGTCTTCGCCGTGACGTATAACGGCCGCCGCCTGTGGGTGAAGACGGCAGGCCCGCCGCGCCTGCGATCTTCTGTGCTGATGCAACGCATCATCGCCACGGTTTTCGCCCTGCCGATCCTGCTGCCCGCGCGCAACCAGACTGGTGCGCTTGGCCTGGCCATGGAAGCGGCGGCGATCCGGGAACTGGCCCAGGCCGGATTCCCGGTGCCCGCCGTGGTCGCCTGTTCGGGGCAATGGCTGGTGCTGAGCGATGCCGGCGAGGCACTGGAGCCGCGACTGAATGCAGCCTCGGATGCCGACGAACGCTGGCGCCTGATCGCCGAGGCCGGCGCATTGCTTAACCGGCTGCATGCCGCCGGGCACTGGCATGGCGGCGCACAGATCCGCAACTTCAGTTATGCGAACAACCAGCCCGGCCTGCTGGATTTCGAAGATCACAACCTGCCCGGGATGACGCTGGCCGAGAAGCAGGCGCGCGACCTACTGCTGTTCCTTTATTCGCTGGTGCGCTACGACCGCGGCAGCGTCGAGCCGCAACTGCCGCGCATCGCCGCCCTCACGCTGGCGGCAGCCTCACCGGATGCGCGCAATGCCATGCGCAAGCTGCGGCGGCGCATGGCCTGGCTGCTGGCGCTGGCGCGCTGGCTGGCGCCCCATGCCGGCCGCGACGTGCGACAGGCGGCGGCGGCCGATGCCGCCATCGGTGCGGCGCTGGCACAATCGCCAGACTAAGCGATTACAACCGCTTTTCCATGAAGAGGCTGAGCGGATCGGGACTGTAATCGCCGAACGGGCCGATCTCGCGATAACCGGCCTTGCGGTACAGGCCAATGGCCTCGGGCTGGCGGATGCCGGTTTCGAGCCGGATGCAGGCATGGCCAAGTTCTGCCGCCCGTCTTTCCAGATCCTGCAGCAGACGACGGCCCAGTTTCAGGCCGCGTGCGGCAGGCGCCACATACATGCGCTTGATCTCGGCATAGTCACCCTGATCCACAACGGCGCCATACCCCAGCAGGACACCATCCGGTTGTCGCGCGACAAAGAAGCTGACCTCGGGCTTCTGCAGCGTGCCGACATCCAGCAGATGATTGCTCTCGGCCGGATAGAGCGTGGCATACCAATCATCGGCCGCACGCAGCAGGGCCACGATATCGGCCTGCCCCGGATCCTCGATAGCAATGACAGTCATCTCAGAATCCGGGCGGGGCCAGGCCGATGCTGCCCACGTTGATGCCGCGCCAGTTATTCAGCGGCTGCTCGACCAGCGGCCGGATCGCCTCGCGGCCGGCTTCGTCCAGCCAGCCAAGATGCTCCAGCAGGCCGCCCAGCGCGGTCTGCGCCGCGCGTGCCGTGCCGTCGAGCACCTTCAATGCGATTCCCATCCCGGCGGCGGCAGAGGCCGCCGTATAAACGCCCTCGGCGCCGGTCTTGGCAATGAATTTTCCGCCACCAGCCTGCATCACGGCTGTGCAGAACCGCCCGGTGCCCGCCACGAAGAACGGCTCGGCCGCCACCGCCGCAGCCAGGCGTCGTGCCGCCTTCGCGCGTTCCGGTGCTAGGCCAGTTCCGGTGATGAAGCGGGCAAAGCCAAAAGCGAGGTTACGCAGCGGGATCGCCATGGTGGGCATCGAACAGCCATCGGTGCCGAAATACTCAGGCAAAATCTTCACCCCACAGACATCCTCGATGGCCGCCGTGACGCGGCGCTGCACCGGATGCTCGGGCTTCACATAGCCGCGGATATCCTCGCCCAGATGGGTGGCCACCGAAACCATCCCAGCATGCTTGCCCGAACAGTTGTTATGCAGATTGGAGGGCGACTGGCGATCACGGGCCAGCTGGCGCGCGGTCTCCTCGTGGTAGGGCCAGTGCGCCCCGCATTCGAGATCGTCGGGCTGGCGACCGATGCGGGCCAGCCAAGCCGCCACGGTTTCGGTATGGCGCGCCTCGCCGCCATGGCTGGCGCAGGCCAGGGCCAGTTCAGCCTGGCTTAAGCCGAAGGCATCAGCCGCGCCGGATTCGACCAGCGGCAGGGCCTGCAGGGCCTTGTTGGACGAGCGCGGAAAGATCGTCTGCGTCTCGTCGCCCCAGGCTGCCACCGTGTTGCCATCGGCATCGACCACGGCGGCGATCACCGGATGGCGGCTTTCCACTTGCATGCCGCGCCTGACCTCGACGATAAAGGGCCGCGCGCCGGGGGCCGGCAGGGGACCGAAAGGGTTGCCCATGGCTGTACTCCTGAAAAATGCTTCCGGGCCGCTTATACACACAACAAACGGGGCTGGCGATGCGCGGCTTTTTCGGAATCGGCGTCGAGCGCCTCAGCAAACCGATGAATGCGGGCACCCTCTTCCGTACCGCACACGCCTTCGGGGCCAGCTTCGTCTTCACCATCGGCGCCACCTATTCGGTGACGGCGGCGCGCTCGGATACCAGCAAGACACCCGAGAACCTGCCCTGGTATGTCTATGACGGCGCCGCCCAGCTCAGCCTGCCGCAGAACTGCAAGCTGGTTGGAATCGAGCTGCTGGACGAGGCCATCGAGCTGCCACGCTTCCGCCACCCGCTGCGTGCCGCCTATGTGCTGGGCCCCGAGATGGGGTCGCTGAGTCCCGAGCTGGTGGCCCGCTGCGACCATGTGATCAAGATCCCGACCAGCTTCTGCGTCAATGTCGGCGTGGCTGGCGCCATCGTGATGTATGATCGGCTGATCACCCTGGGCAAATTCGGGGAGCGGCCGCTTTCCCCCCTGGCCAGGGCCACGACGGCCGGGAATCCCGGTGGCCGACACCCCAAGCGCCCTGCCGGCGGCAGGGAATGAGGCTGCGGCAGGCCGGATTGGCCGGGGCCACGGCAATCTGCGGTTAAGCATCAAGGCGACAGGCCCGATTTCTAATAGAATCAAGGACCTGCTCATTCCCTTTTAACCCGGCGACTGCCATAGTGTGCGTAATTGGCTCGTAACAGAAGGCCAGGGTGAAGGCAGGCAAACCGTTATGAACGTGAGTGCACCGACGGGCATCACCGAAGTCGCCGGCGGCGTCGTCCTGTGTCAGGACGCGCATGCGCTGTCCGAGCGCCGTGCGCGCGCCATGATCGGCCGGGTCTGCCGCGATTATCTCGACGAGAATATCCTGATCCCGATCGAGCTGCTGCACCACAGCGGTCACGCCAAGCTGCTCAACGGCGCGGAGAATCTCTGTGCGGCCCTGGTGCAGAAAGCTGCAGTCGCCCAGGCCCAGGCGACCAATTCGCCGGTACGCGACAAGGTAAAGAAGCTCTATGCGATCACCACGGCGGCGATCACCCAGGTGGAAACCTTCGAGAAGCGCCTGCCCGCCACGCCACTGACCCATCGTCTGCTGGCGCAGCTGATTCCCTCGGACCCGCTTTACGGCACGCGCATCGCCTATTGCGCGTTGGCCCATCACCTTGAATTTTCCAAGAACTGGACCGAGAAGGCCGATCGCTGCCTGGCCCTGTTCGATACCGGCATCGATGCCGGTGCGGCCGGCATCCTCGACGAAGCCCTGGCCGAGATCCTGCAGGCCAAATCGGCGGTCCCCGAACTGCTCGGCAAATTCCGCGATGCCCGCCTGCGCATCATCCAGCTGATGTCGATCCTCGACAAGCGCTATGCGATCGATGACGCCGCCTACGACACCGAATTCGCCCAGCGCCTACATGCCGCCGTGGCCAAACACACCATGCCGGCCCTGCGCGACGCGGTGATCCAGCTGCTGCGCCGCCTGCTGATCTCGTCGGTGCCGCTGCTGTCGGAAGAACCGGCCGAAGAGTTCCCTGCCACGCGGGAAGTTTATGCCCTGCTGACCAAGGATCGCGACTTCGCCCTGGAGCTGGGTGCCGCAGACCTGTTCGAGAAGCGTATGGTGCGCCTGGTCACGGCGGAGAAGCTCAACAAACTGGTGCCTGGCTATTACTCGGCGCCGAAGCTGATGACGGCGCTCAAGCTGTTCGAGGAAGTGATCGGCGACGGCCCGAAGGAAATCCTGCTCAAATATATTTCCTATCTTTACGAGCATCGCGATCTGGAAAAGGAATTCGTCGATCCCGCCTATTCGACGGAGGAAAAGGTCGAGATCGCCAACGAGCTGCGCAAGGCAACCGTCAGCGCCGGCCTGTCGGACCATCGTCGCGAACAGTTCCTCGGCATCCTGGATCCGTTGATCCAGCGGCTGGCCAAGGGCGACCAGCGCCGTTCCACCCGCAACCAGTGCGGCCCGGAAGACCATGTGGTTCTAGAAGGCGCGCGCATCCCGCTGAAGAACTGGAGTAATATCGGCCTGCTGTTCGGCCCGATCAGCGGCACCTTCCTGGAAGGCGAGTTGCTGAAACTCACAGTGAAGATCAAGAATCCCAAGCTGCAGATCACCTTCGATGCCGAAGGCGATGTCGTGCGCTATACCGATGAAGGTTTCGTCGCCATGAAATACCGTTGCCTGGATGCCCAGGCGGCGAAGAAAGTGGCGCTGTATTTCGATCCGCTGGCCGGCGCCAAAGCCTGAGGCCGGCGAAACCCAGAGCGGCTTGCCCCTTAGAGGGGCTTGCCCAGGTAATCCGCCACATCCTGCGGCAGGAAGCCCGCCTTGCGCACCGCTTCCTTCAGTTTGTCCTCGGCAACATCGAACCTCTTCATCCAGTACTGGATGTCCTGTTCCGTGCTCACGTTCACCCGGCTGTGTGCGGCTGCCAGCGTTTCGCGGGCCTTGTCGCCCGCCCGGGCGTCGCGATGACCGTCCTGCGAGGGTGTCGCCGTGGTCGGCTGGCTCACGGCCACCGGATCGCTGGCGGGAAAACTGTCGCGCAATCCGGCATCAAGGGCGTCTTCACGGCTGGATTTGCGTTCATTCATGGCGTCCTCCTGTCCGGTATCCTTCTGTTTCCCCCGGTCTGTAAAACGCCGAACCCGCCGCCGAGGTTCCTTCCGGGGTTCCTGCGCGGGAAAAGAAACACGGCACCCATATGCGCAACCCGAAGCGGCATTCCCAGAAGTCCATTGGTAAACAATATCCCATGGTGGGTGGGCATTAATCGCCCTTCTCATTGCCTGGCGGGCGGGCTAGCCTGCAAGGCAATCACAATCAATGGGGGAGCCATCATGCGTCGGACCTTCGCCGGGATGGTTCTGGGTGCCCTGGGGCTGACGATTGCCTCCGGATGGATGACAGCTATGGCGCAGCAGCAGACGGCGGCCACATTGACCGCGCCGCCGCGCAGCATCGCCGATATCGTCGCCATCCTGGATCAGGAAAAGCCCGATCCGGCCCGCCGCGCAAAACTGATCGCGGCGGCCGAGGCCCCCGAGCCGCCCGGCCTGGACAACCGGCAGCGCAGCCAATTTCTCTATGAACGCGCCCAGGCCGCCAATCTGATCGGTCGCGCCGAGGCCGCCCTGACCGATCTGGGCCCCGCCATCGAACTCGGCATCTCCGTCGGCGCTGACGTCTATCGCATGCAGCAGCTCTATGCCGGCCTGCTGCGCATGACCGGCAGACTGCAGGAATCGCTGGCCTATTACGTCCAGCTCGCCAAAGCCGAAAGCAAGGGCCGCATGAAGGGCCGCCTGTTCAACATCTATCGCAGCATCGTGCAGGGCGCGGTCACGGCCGGCAACTTCACCATGGCTAAGCGCTTTGTCGAACAGGCGGAATTCCAGTACAGCGAAATCGTCGGAAATCCGCGTGGGCCGAGCAACTACATGTTCTATTCCTCGTGGCAGACCGACATTGCCCTCAGCAAGTCGCTGCTCGCCAGCTACCGCGGCCAATATGCCGAAGCCGAGGCCGCCGTAGCGACGGCCCTGATCAACAACAAGGAAACCCAGCAACGCGCCAAACACTGGCCCGATCCACCGGCCGCTGGCGTGATCGAAAGCGCTGCCGACCTGATCCTTGCCAATCTGGGCGAATTGAAACTGGCCCAGGGTCGCATGACCGAAGCGGAAGTCGATATCCGCCAGGCTCTGCTCAACAATCTGCGCCGCGACGGGAAATACAGTTTCCGCACGGCCTCCTTCGCCAGCAGCCTGTCGAATGTCCTGCTCGAACAGGGCCGCCTGGCGGAAGCAGAGAAGATGGCGCGCACCGCCGCCGAGATCTATCGCGAGATCGGCTATGACGAAAACGCGCTGGCGGCACTGAACACCCAGCGGGCGATCGCCAACACCCTGACCCTGCAGCGACGCTGGCCGGAAGTCGCCGAATTGTATGAAAAGATGATGGTCGCCACGGAAAGCTGGGGCGAAGGCCGCGCCCGCGTCATCCGCCGCAACCCCGCCCGCATCCTCACGCTGGCCCGCACCGGCCGCGGCAGCGATGCCGTGGACGTCGCCGAACAGACGGTGAAGCTCAAGGCCGAGCGGATGGGCGACAAGCATTTCGAGGTAGCGATGGATCGTGGCCTGCTCGGTATCGCGCTAGCCTCGGCCGGACGTGATCAGGAAGCAATGGCGGCCTTCCGCGATGCCGTGCCGATCCTGCTGTCGGCCTCGCGCCAGGCGGAAACCGAAGACGCGGGCCTGGCCACACGCGACTTCTTCGTTCAGACCATCATCGAGGATTACATCGTGTTGCTGGCCCGCGTGCAGGGCACGCCGGCCGGCGCCGGCATCGATGCCGGCAGCGAAAGCTTCCGCCTGGCTGACGCCGCACGCGGCCGCAACGTGCAGCGCGCCCTGGCCGCTTCGGCGGCCCGTGCCTCCGTCCGCGATCCGAAACTGGCCGAACTGGTGCGTCAGGAACAGGATCAGCAGAAGCAGATCGCGGCCCAGTTCGGCCTGCTGTCCAGCCTGTTGGCCCTGCCGCCGGAACAGCGCGACGACAAGGCGATCCTGGCCATGCGCAAGGATGTCGATACCCTGCGCGACAGCCGCGCCACCACGCGCCAGCAGATCGAGAAGCAGTTTCCCGAATATGCCAACCTGATCGACCCCCGCCCCCCGGCCGTGGACGATATCCGCACCGTGCTGCGCAATGGCGAGGCGCTGGTATCGTTCTATCTGGCGCAGGAAAACAGCTTCGTCTGGGTGGTACCCAAGCAGGGTGCCGTGGCCTTCGCTGCCGTGCCGCTGGGGTCGAAAGCCATCGAGGCCAAGGTGCAGAAACTGCGGCTGGCCCTGGAGCCGCAGGCGGAGACGCTGGGCGACATCCCGGCCTTCGACCTGGCGCTGGCGCATGAATTATACGCCACGCTGCTGCAGCCGGTCGAAGCCGGCTGGAAACCGGCGAAGAGCCTGTTCGTCGTCACCAACGGCGCGCTCGGTCTGCTGCCGCTGGCTCTGCTGCCGACCGCGCCGGCGCAGGTCGACCTCAAGGCCGCGCCGCTGTTCGGCGGCTATAAATCCGTGCCCTGGCTGGCGCGCAGCCACGCCGTGACGCAGCTGCCGTCCACAGCGGCGCTGAAGACCCTGCGCGGCCTGCCGGCCGGCGGCGCCCAGCGCGAACCGCTGGTCGGCTTCGGCGACCCCTTCTTCAATGCCGAACAGGCCGCCGAAGCCAGCGCGGAAACATCGCTGCGGATCGCCTCGGCCGATCCGGTGGCCGTGCGCGGCGCCAAACTGAAACGCCGCAACGCACCGCAGACCACCGGCGTGGACAGCGCCGAGCTCGGCCTGCTGCCGCGCCTGCCCGATACCGCCGATGAACTGCGTTCGGTGGCGCTGGCGATGCAGAGCGATCCGGCGAAAGTTTTGTTTCTCGGCAAACAGGCCAACGAAAAAGCCGTGCGGCAGACGCCACTGGACAAATATCGCGTGGTGGCCTTCGCCACCCATGGCCTGGTGCCGGGCGACCTGAACGGCCTGACCCAGCCGGCGCTGGCGCTGACTGCGCCGCAGGTGGCCGATGTGGACGGCGACGGCCTGCTGACCATGGACGAAATCCTGGGCCTGAAGCTGGATGCCGACTGGGTCGTGCTGTCGGCCTGCAATACCGGCTCGGGCGCCGGTGCGGGCGCGGAAGCCGCATCGGGCCTGGGGCGCGCTTTCTTCTATGCCGGTACGCGCGCCCTGCTGCTCACCAACTGGTCGGTGCATTCGGCCTCGGCCCGCGACTTGGTGACCGACCTGTTCCGCCGGCAGTCGGTGGATGCGAAACTCAGCCGCGCCGAGGCCCTGCGCCAGGCGATGGTCGCGTTGCTGGACGGTCCGGGTTATCAGGAAAACGGCCAGACGCTGTTCAGCTATGCCCATCCGATCTTCTGGGCGCCCTACAGCCTGATGGGCGACGGCGGCTAGTTTTCTATTTCTCGGTCAGGGCGCGCGGCGCGACGCCCGATGTGGGATCGCGCTCCAGCCGCTCGATCCAGTACTGCGCCGCCTTGTCATCGGACAGGGACCGCAGGATCGCCACGGCTGCCGCCGCGTCGCCACCGACCACCGCCTTGTGAGCCGCGGCATAAGCCGTAAGGATCTGGTTCTGCCGCGCGTCGGCGCGGCCCTGGCGCGCCAGGGGTTCGAAAATCCGCACGGCGGTTGAACGGCCCACCACCTGAACGCTGTCGATCGGCCGCGCCAAGACAGCATCGCCGGCGGCATCCATGGTCGCCTCGCTGGCGAGAATCATGGTGCCATACTGCTTGTTGGCGCCCTCCAGCCTGGCCGCCAGGTTCACCGCATCGCCCATCGCCGTGTAATTGAACCGGCGCGGCGAGCCGATATTGCCGATCAGCGCGCGTCCGGTATTCAGCCCGATCCGCGTGTTCAGCACCCGGCCCTTCACGGCGAAACGTTCGGGTTCACGCAACAGCGCATCGCGCATATGCAGGGCGGCACGCAGGGCATGGGCGGCATGCTTGGTATCGTCCAGCGGCGCGCCGAACACGGCCACGATGGCATCGCCGATATACTTATCCACGAAGCCGCCATGCTCCTCGATGATCGCCGTCATGGTCGAGAAATAACCGTTCAGCGCCTGCACCAGTTCGGCCGGCGAGCAGCTTTCCGAAATGCCGGTGAAGCCGGCGATGTCGCTGAACAGGATGGTGACCTCGCGTTCCTCGCCGCCCAGGCTGGGCAGGCGGCCACTGGTCACCATGCGCTCGACCATGGCAGCCGGCAGATAGAGCGCGAACAGCCGGGCAATCAGCCGCTTGTCGCGGTCGGCCACCATGAAGCGGTAAGCGACCGTGGCGCCCAGCACCAGCAGCAGGGCGCCAGCGACATTCAGCCAGGGCATGGCCATATTCTGGCGCAGCAGCGCGGCCGCGACGAATGGCAGCAGCAGGCCGCCGGCCAGCGCCACGGCAATACCTGGCAGCAATGGCAGGTAAAAAACGGCCAGACCGCCGGCAAGCGCAACAGCCAGCGCCGCGACGAAGACACTAACCGCGGGCCATTCGCGCAGTTCGCCAGCATCCAGCAGGTTATTGATCGCGGCGGCGTGGATGAACACGCCGGGCATGCTGTCGCGCGCAAACGGGGCGGGTTGCGGTCTAGGCAGGATGCAGGGCGGCGGCGGATTGGCGCCATCGGGCGTCGTGATCAGGCGCTTGGACGTCAGGCGGCGGTCCTCGACATCCAGTACGGTGCCGAACAGCACGGCACGGCCGGCGAAATGCTGCCTGAAATACTCGGTATTACCCGCCGCCGCGCAGGCCTGCAGATCGGCCATCGAATAACTCGGGATATCACCTGGGCCGGTGTTGAAGCCGACCAGAATATTGCCTTCGGCATCGGCGGCGATACGACGCGATCCGAGCGTGTAATTACCGCCAGCATCGCGGCTGAGCGGCACACCGGCGCGACGCTGCGCGAGTTCTGCGGCCAGGCTCGTTTCCCGCCCGCCATCGGCGGTGGCGAAATCCAGCGGCACGCGGCGGATGATGCCGTCGGGATCCTCGAACAGATTCAGCGCTCGGATGTTGCCGGCGCCGCCCACGGCGACCTGCTGGGCCCGATGCGGCAGGATCGGCTGCTGGGAATGCTGCACCTTGCCCAGCACCAGTCGGCCGGCGTGCGCTGCGTTGCGCAGGGCAATCAGGAAGTCGCGTTCAAAGCCATGCTGAAGAGAATCAAGCGAGGTGGAATAGACCACGTCGAAGCCGACCACGGCGGCCTCCGCGGCGACCGCGTTCAGCACAGGTGCCAGCAGGGGTGGCCAGGCGGCCTGCGGCGTTTCGCTGAAGGGCGGCGTGCGATAGGTCGCCTCGTCGATGGCAACCACCACGGCATGGCTTTGCTGCGGGGCAGCCTGCGGCCCGAACAACAGATGCCGCAGCGGATAGGCCAGGTCGAGCGATGGCCCATGCAGCCAGATACCGGCCGGGCTGGCTAGCAGGGCAGCGGCGCCCAGTGCCGCCGCCGCGATGACGGCCAGATCGCGCGGACGTGGCCGGGTCATGACGGATCAGAAACGGACGAGGCGCAGCAGCAACGGGCCGCCGCCATCGGCGGCGCCCGGATCGATGCGGAAGATCGTGCTTTTGCCGTGCAGGACGGCGCGATAGATGCCGCCGGCATAGAGCGGCTTGCCGATCTTGGCCAGATCGAATAGCTTACCGCTGGCCTTGTAGAGCAAGACGGTTTCAGGCTGGTCGAGACGTTCGATGGTGAGCTCGCCCGGTTGCTCGACCGCGAAGACCGGCGCGGTGTAGAGCAGCGTAACGCTGGGTTCGGGCACGTTGGCCGGTGTCTTGCCGGTGCCGGGGCCGCGGCGGAACACCATGGCGCCGCTCTTACCGGCCTGGCTGCTGCCCAGCGCCAGGTTGGTGGCGCATTTGAGCTGTTCGGCCTGCCGCTTGCCGCCGCTGACCGTGGAGGCCTCGGCACCGACGGTGACGGTGCCGCCGGTGATCGTCTCGCGCAGGCAAGAATTCATATAGCCGAGGACAAGGCGCGTTCCCGCCGGCAGCTTGATGACACGGCCGGGTTCGAGAAAATCGAACACCTCGATGCCGGCCACGGGCGCCGAGAGATCCTCGACCACGGCGGCGGCCTTCTGTTGGGCCTGCAACGGGCCGGCCAACAACAGGCAGCCGGCAAGCACGACCAGTACGAAACGAATCCCCATGACATCCCCCTGCCCACCTGCCGCCAGTATACCGCCAACCAGGCGGGGGACGGCAATAAGGCCGTATGCCGGCAAAAAAGAAAAACCCCGGCGGATCGCTCCGCCGGGGTTTTGTCTTGGGTTTGGAAGCCTGCCTTACTGGGCGGCGTCCTCGTCCTTCTTCTTGCGCATGGCGGCACCCAGGATGTCGCCCAGCGAGGCGCCCGAGTCGGTGGAGCCATACTGTTCCATCGCCTTGCGGTCCTCTTCCATTTCCAGCGCCTTGACCGACAGGGTCAGCTTGCGGGCCTTGCCGTCGATGGTGACGATCTTGGCATCCAGCTTGTCGCCGACCGAGAAGCGGTCCGGACGCTGCTCGTCGCGGTCGCGGCTCAGTTCGGCCTTGCGGATGTAGCCCTGCACGCCGTCGCCGACGGTGACGGTGATGCCGCGCGGATCAACGGCCGCCACGGTGCAGGTGACCACGCCGCCCTTCTTCAGGTCGCCGAGCGACTGGAAGGGATCGTTGCCGAGCTGCTTGATGCCGAGCGAGATGCGCTCCTTCTCGACGTCGATGTCGAGAACCTGCGCCTTCACCACCTGGCCCTTCTGGTACTCGGCGATGACCTGCTCGCCCGGCTTGTTCCAGTCGAGATCGGACAGGTGCACCATGCCGTCGACGCCGCCGTCGAGACCGATGAACAGACCGAATTCGGTGATGTTCTTGATCTCGCCCTCGATGGTCGAGCCGACCGGGTGCTTCTCGGCGAAGGCATCCCACGGATTGGACATGCACTGCTTCAGACCCAGGCTGATGCGGCGCTTGGCCGGATCGACCTCGAGCACCATCACTTCGACTTCCTGCGAGGTCGAGACGATCTTGCCCGGATGGACGTTCTTCTTGGTCCAGCTCATCTCCGAGACGTGCACCAGACCCTCGACGCCCGGCTCCAGCTCCACAAAGGCGCCGTAGTCGGTGATGTTGGTGACGCGGCCCATGAAGCGCGCGGTGACCGGGTACTTGGACTTCACGCCCTCCCACGGATCGGCCTCGAGCTGCTTCATGCCCAGGCTGATGCGCTGGGTTTCCGGGTTCACGCGAATGACCTGCACCTTCACGGTCTGGCCGATCGACAGAACCTCGGATGGATGGTTCACACGACGCCAGGCGATATCGGTGACATGCAGCAGGCCATCGACACCGCCTAGGTCAACGAACGCACCGTAATCGGTGATGTTCTTGACCACGCCGTCGAGGATCTGGCCTTCCTTGAGGTTGGAAACCAGCTCGCTGCGGGCTTCGGCGCGGCTCTCTTCCAGCACGGCGCGGCGCGACACGACGATGTTGCCGCGGCGGCGATCCATCTTGAGGATCTGGAACGGGGTGGGCTGGCCCATAAGCGGGCCGATGTCGCGCACCGGGCGCACATCGACCTGGCTGCCCGGCAGGAAGGCGACGGCGCCCGACAGGTCGACGGTGAAACCGCCCTTGACCTTGCCGAAGATCACGCCTTCGACGCGCTGGTTGGCGTTGAAGCTCTGCTCCAGCTTCTCCCAGGCTTCTTCGCGGCGGGCCTTGTCACGGCTGATGACGGCCTCGCCCATGGCATTCTCGATGCGGTCGAGGAACACCTCGACTACGTCGCCCGCCTTGATCTCGGCGGCGCGGCCCGGACCGGCAAATTCCTTCAGAGGGACGCGGCCCTCGCATTTCAGGCCCACATCGATGAGGGCGAAATCGTTTTCGATGCCAACCACGATGCCCTTGACCACCGAACCTTCCATGGCGGAGGAACTGGTGAACGACTCTTCGAGCAGGGCGGCAAAATTCTCGTTATCCGCGGAATAGGTCTCCGCAGCCTGAGCGGCACTACGCTTAGCCATATTTTCTCCTAGATGCCCCTGATATTGGGCCTGCCGGGGTGCAAATCTGAAAGCACCACCGCGGGGCGGGCAGGCATCCGGCGCCGACGCGAGCGAACCGGGTGGGTTGAGTGGGCCGCCTGAAGCGGGCGTCAGCGCCTCAGGGTTGCCGTAACGGCCTCAATAGCCGCAGCAACGGCGGCTTCTATAGCCAAATCCGAGGTATCCAGCAAGTGGGCATCGTCGGCGGGCTTCAATGGCGCGGCGGCGCGGGCCTGGTCCTGGGCGTCGCGCTGGCGCAGATCGGCCAGAACTCGCTCAAAACTGACATTTTCGCCCTTATCCATCAGTTCCTTATAGCGCCGCTCGGCCCTCACCTCGTCGCGAGCAGTGACGAACAGTTTCACCGGCGCATCGGGGCAGACCACAGTGCCGATATCGCGGCCGTCCAGCACGGCGCCGGCCTTGCCGCCCGGCGGCTGGTGGGCGAACCGGCGCTGGAAGTCCAGCAGGGCCGCCCGCACGCCCGGGATGGCCGCGACTTTGGAGGCTGCCAGCCCCACCGCCTCGGACCGCAGATCGGTCGCAGCACGGTCGGATTCATCCAGCGATTCCGCGGCTTTGGTGGCAATGTCCGGATCGGCCGGGTCGCCATCCTGGCGCAGAACCCGCGAGCCCACGGCGCGATAGAGCGCGCCGGTATCGAGATAGGCATAACCGAAATGCTCGGCCAGCCGGCGGGCCAAGGTACCTTTCCCGGCGGCGACCGGGCCATCCACGGCGATCACCACAGAAGTCGTCATGCGCCTTGGTAGCCCGCGCCCGAGGCCCGAAACAAGCCCCGGCCAGCAGAAAATCCAAGGGCATTGCAGGAATTCCAGTACCTTAGCAATCCGGTCTGGGCCAGTCCGGCACCCATTGGCGACACGTTTGATATCATTCCCAGCGACGGAGTATCGCCATCAGCGTGCCGTCGCGCCGCAGGGAAGCCAGCGCGCCAGTCAGCCGCTCGGCACGGTCGGGCCTGGTTTTCGGCACGGCGATATAACGTGGCACCTCAGCCAGCGGCGGGCTGATGATATCCAGCCGCAGCATTTCGCGGCGGGCGAAATAACTAAGCGCCTCGCGGTCGCCGATGATCACGTCGACGCGCTGGGCTGCCAGCATGCGCACGAGCTGGCTGTAATCGCCGGCCGCCGCTTCCCTGGCGAGGCTGGCATCGTTGTCGAAGGCGGTGCCGTAGGTATAGCCCCGGATCGTGCCGATGCGATAGCCGCGCAGATCGGCCAGGGTCTTCCACTGGATGCGATGATCGGGGCGCGTGGCGAACACGGTCTGGCCGGCACGGAACGGACCGACCATGAAATATTTCTCGAAACGGTCGGCACGTCCGACGAACTGAAAGGCCGCATCCACCTCGCCGCGCTCCAGCATGTCCTGGACCCGCACCCAGGGCTGCGGCTCGATCTGGGGCACGCCGCCGGCGCGGCGCACCAGCGCCTCGATAATCTCGGCATCCAGCCCGGCCACCCGGCCCTGTTCGACGAAATTGTAGGGCGGGAAATTCTCGTCGCAGACGATGCGCCATGGCTCGGCCACTGCCGGCAAAGACAGCAGCAGCAAGGCAAGCACGAGCATGAAACCGCGCATGGCGACTCCGCGATTGACCCGACAGCCTGGGGATCCTGTCGGGTTGCATCGCAGCATGCCAGCAAATGCCGGTATGCGGCAAAATGTTTTCAACATGGCAGGCAGCGCTTCTCATTTGCCAGGCTCATGGCCAGCCGTTACCCCTGATGCCCATGGAATGGGCATGGATACCGATCACTATCTGGGCCGCCTTCTGCCAGACCATCCGCACAGGCCTGCAGAAGCAGTTGAAAGGCCGCCTGAGCACCAACGGCGCCAGCTTCACCCGCTTCGCCTACGGGTTGCCGCTGGCGGTTGCGTATCTGGGCGCCACCATCTGGGCAACCGGCAAGCCGATGCCGGCGGGCCATGGCGACTTCTATCTGTGGACCGCCATGGGCGCGGTGGCGCAGATTCTGGCCACCAACCTGCTGATCCTGGCATTGTCCATGCGCAACTTCGTGGTGGCGACGGCCTATTCCAAGACCGAGGCCCTGCAGGCCGCGGCCTTCGGCATGGTGATCCTGGCCGAGCCGGTGAGCGCCGGCGGCGTGGCCGCCATCGTGATCGGCACGTTGGGCGTGCTGCTGATCTCGCTGAAGGGCAGCGACAATCCCACGCGCGCCTTCCTGCTGGGCTGGACCGAGCGCTCGGCGCTGGTCGGCATCGGCTCGGGCGCATTGTTCGCCATTTCCGCCATAGGCTTCCGCGCCGCCTCGCTGTCGCTGGAGGAAGCCTTCCTGCCGCTGGCCGCGGCGACAACGCTGGTGCATGCCATCGTGCTGCAGATCGCGTTGATGATGGCCTATCTGCTGCTGCGCGAGCCAGGTGAACTGCGCCGCGTGGCGGCGGCCTGGCGGCCCGGCCTGATCGTCGGCATGGCCTCGGCGGCAGGCTCGGCCGGCTGGTTCACCGCCATGGCCCTACAGGTGGCGGCCTATGTGCGCATGCTGGGAATGACCGAAATGGTCTTCACTTTCCTGATGTCGTATCTGGTGTTCCGCGAAAGGCCGACGCGCAGCGAGATCGTTGGCGTGATCGTGTTGCTGGCCGGCATCCTGCTCGGGCTGACGGCGAGAAAATAAAAAAGAACGGGCGGCGGGTTGCCCCGCCGCCCGGCATTTTCAGCGATCGCGGCGCGTCAGGCCACGATGAACTTGATCAGGAAGACCAGCGAAACCGCCGCCATCACTGGATGGATATCCTTGGCGCGGCCGGTGAATATCTTCAGCACGACATAGGTGATGAAGCCGAGGCCGATGCCGGTGGCGATCGAGAAGGTGAAGGGCATCATCACGGCGGTGACCACGGCCGGGAGGTATTCGGTGAGGTCCTCCCAGTCGACCCGGGCGAGGCTGCTGGCCATCACACAGGCCACGAAGATCAGCGCGGGCGCGGTGGCATAGACCGGGATCGAGCCGGCCAGCGGGGCAAAAAACAGCGCCAGCAGGAACAGGATCGCCACCACCACAGCGGTGAGGCCGGTGCGACCGCCGACACGGATGCCGGCTGCCGACTCAATGTAGCTGGTGGTGGTGGAAGTGCCGAGCGCCGCGCCGGCAATGGTCGCCGTGGAGTCGGCGACCAGGGCACGGCCCAGGCGCTTCAGCTTGCCATCCTTGTCCATCAGGCCAGCGCGCGGCGCAACCGCCACCAGCGTGCCGGCCGTGTCGAACAGATCGACCATCAGGAAGGCGAAG
This sequence comes from Ferrovibrio sp., assembly GCF_046297595.1. Lineage (GTDB taxonomy): Bacteria > Pseudomonadota > Alphaproteobacteria > Ferrovibrionales > Ferrovibrionaceae > Ferrovibrio. The sequence goes on along the minus strand of NZ_JBKBHT010000008.1, from coordinate 57,545 downwards.
ACGATGGTGAGCAGGCCGAGCGACAGTGCTCCGCTGACATCCATCTGCAGCAACGTGGGCGCCAGGCTGGGCGGCGTCGAGACGATGCCGCCGAACTTGGACAGGCCCAGCGCGATACCAAGCACGGTGACGCCGAGGATCGAGATCATGATCGCGCCGGGCACCTTGCGGTAATCCAGCACGGCGATGACAAAGAAGCCGAGAATCGCCATGCCGACCGCCGGGCTCATCAGCTTGCCCAGGCCAACCAGGGTGGCGGCGTTATCGACGACGATGCCGGCATTCTTCAGGCCGATCAGGCCGAGGAACAGGCCGATGCCGGCGCCGATGGCGTATTTCTGCGACATCGGGATCGCGTTGATGATCTTTTCGCGCACCGGCAGCACCGAAAGGATCAGGAAGAGGATGCCGGAGACGAACACGGCACCCAAGGCGATCTGCCAGCTATGGCCCATGCCCAGCACGACGCCATAGGTGAAATAGGCATTCAGGCCCATGCCGGGGGCGAGCGCCACCGGATAATTCGCATACAGACCCATGATCGCGGTGCCGATGGCGGCCGCTAGGCAGGTGGCGACGAAGGCGGCGCCCTTGTCGATGCCGGCATCGCCCAGGATCGCCGGGTTGACGAAAATGATGTAGGCCATGGTAAGGAAGGTGGTAATACCGGCCAGCACCTCGGTGCGGACGGTGGTGCCGTTTTCGGCAAGCTTGAAATATTTATCAAGCATTTGTCTGGTCCCCCTGATCTTCGCCCGACCGCCCATGCCCCCGGCATGCCGTTGCGGTCGAGTCGCTAGATTCGACTTTAGTATGAAACCTTTCCCTGGCCTACCCGTTCCTTAACGCAGACCCGATCCATGACCCTTCCCCAAATCGAGATCCTCCTCCTGCTCGCAGGGGCCCTGGTCCTGTTCGCCTGGGGCCGCTGGCGCCACGACCTGGTGGCGCTCCTTGTGCTTCTGGCCGGGGTGGGACTGGGACTGGTCCCCTTCGGTTCTGCCTTTACCGGTTTCGGGCATCCGGCTGTGATCACGGTCGCCGCCGCCCTGGTGATCAGTCGCGCCATCGCCGGTACCGGCGTGCTGGACGACCTTGCCGGCCGGCTGGCCGCACGGGCGAAACACCCGGTTTTGCTCATCGTACTTCTGGGCCTGCCGGCGGCTTTGGCCTCGTCGGTGATGAACAACGTCGCTGCGCTGGCGCTGATGATGCCGGTGGCTATCGCGGTGAGCCGCACGGCACAGGCTTCACCCAGCCTGACCCTAATGCCGCTGTCCTTCATTTCCATGCTGGGTGGCCTGATCACCCTGATCGGCACGCCACCCAACGTGATCATTGCCACCATCCGTGCCGACCGGATGGGCGAGGCTTTCGGCCTGTTCGATTTTGCGCCAGTGGGTATCGTGGTGGCGCTGGCCGGCATCGGCTTCATCGCGCTCGCCGGCTGGCGGCTGGTACCGCAGCGCGTGGCAGCCACCCGCGGCAGCGATGAAGGCGTTCAGGAATACCTTTTGGAGGCGCGCGTCGAGGAACAATCGCCGCTGATCGGAAAGCCGCTCCGTCACACTACGGCGGCACTCGACGAACACGATGCCGCCCTGCTGGGCCTGAAACGTGGCGATGTCACCATTCCCGGCGTGGCGCAATGGACCGTGGTGCGCGAAGGCGACGAACTGCTGATCGAAGCGTCGCCCGATGTCGTTGGCGACTTGCTCAAGCCGCTTGGGCTTTCATTGCTGAACCCCGACAATCCACTGATCGAACTGGCCAAGGCCGGCGATCTGAAAGTGATCGAGGCAGTGGTGCGGCCTGCCGGTATCATCGATGGTCTGACCCCGGCCGAAGTACGGCTGCGCCAGCGTTATATGATTAACCTGCTGGGTGTGGCACGCGAAGGCGTGCGCCGTTTCCGTGGCCTGAAAGACTGGCGATTCAACGGCGGGGACGTGCTGCTGCTGCAGGGAGAGGCCGACCGCATCGACGACGCTCTTGGCCGACTGGGTCTGCTGCCGCTGGCCGCACGCGACCTTTCCCTGGGGCCGCGCCCCGGAGCCTTCGCCACGGTTGGCATAGTATTGCTGGCGTTGGCCGCATTGGCTTTCGGCCTTGCACCGGCAGCCATTTGCCTCGCGGCCGCGGCGGTATTGCTGCTGTTGAGTGGGCGCGTCGGTCTGCGCGAGGCCTACGATTCCGTCGACGGATCGGTGCTGGTACTGTTGGGCGCCATGATGCCGGTGGGCGAGGCCTTCGACAGCACCGGCACCACCAGGCTAATCGCCAATCTGCTGGTCGACCTGTCGGGCGAATTGTCGCCTCTGTGGATTCTCGCGCTGGTGCTGGTGGTGACCATGCTGGTTTCCGACATCGTCAACAACGCTGCGACCGCGCTGCTGATGGCGCCGCTGGGCATCGATATCGCGAACCGGCTGCAGGTCAATCCCGATGCCTTTCTGATGGCCGTAGCGGTCGGCGCCTCCTGCGCTTTCCTCACGCCGATAGGGCACCAGAACAATCTGCTGGTGATGGGCCCAGGCGGCTATCGTTTCAGCGATTACTGGCGGCTGGGACTGCCGCTGGAGATCGTCGTGTTCGTTGCCAGCATGCTGGTGCTGCCGATCTTCTGGCCGCTTTAGATATTCTGCTCGATCCAGCGCGAAAGCTGCGGCAGCGGCATGGCGCCGCTGATGCGCGCGATTTCACGTCCGCCGCGGAACAAGGCAAGCGTGGGGATCGAGCGGATGTTGAACCGCGCCGCCAGGCCCTGCTCGGCCTCGGTATCCAGCTTGCCCACACGAAGGCGCGGCTCGAAGGACTGCGCCGCCTGGTCGATCACCGGGGCCATCATGCGGCAGGGCCCGCACCAGGCCGCCCAGAAATCCACCAGCAGGGGCAGGTCGGCCGAACCGGCATGGCGCTCGAAATTCGCCCCCGTCAGCGTGAGCGGCCGGCCGACGAAGAGCGGCTGGCCGCATTTGCCGCATTTGCCATGATCGCCCAGGCGCTCGGCCGTCAGGCGATTCACCGTATTGCACTGGGGGCAGGGAATAAGGACCTGATTTGACATGCGGAAAACCTCGAATGCCGCCAGATGTGAGGTCGGCGGCTTTCCCTGTATGTATTAGCGATTTCTAAAACAACAAGAGGGCTGCGGCATCGCGGTCCAAATCATCCCTATCGCCGGCGCCGGGCTTGTGGAATCCTGTTGGCCAGAGGGTTGAGTGCCGCGTTCCCAAGGACCGGCAGCAGAACCGGTCCCCGCTTAAGCCGCCAGGCTTGCCGCGTTATCGACGCGCCAGACCGCCTGCATCTCCATGCAGGCAGACAGGGAGACCGCCATGCCGAATGCATCCTTCTCTTCCCATCCCAGTGTAAGCGTTGCCGGGGGCGATGCCCCCAGGGTTGCCGCTATTGTCGGTCCATATACGGCCGGCAAAACCACCCTGCTCGAAGCCCTGCTGTTCGCCGCTGGCGCGATTCCCCGCAAGGGCTCGGTGGCGGCTGGCACCAGCGTAGGCGACGCCTCGGCAGAGGCGCGCAGCCGTCAGATGACGGTGGAACCCAATCTGGCCCATTGCGATTTTCTCGGCGAACCCTGGGTGCTGCTCGACTGCCCGGGTTCGGTGGAACTGGCGCAGGAAGGCCTGAGCGCGCTGATGGTGGCCGACATCGCCGTCGTGGTGGTGGAGCCCGACCCGGCCCGCGCCGTGACCCTGGCGCCCCTGCTGAAATTCCTCGATGCACGGCGCATACCGCATCTGCTGTTCGTCAACAAGCTCGACAAGACCAGCATCCGCATGCGCGACCTGTTGGCCGCATTGCAGCAGGTGTCCAGCCGGCCGCTGGTGCTGCGCGAGGTGCCGATCCGCGAGAACGACGCCATCACCGGCTATGTCGATCTGGTGTCGGAACGCGCCTATCGCTATGGCGAGCAGAAGCCCTCCGACCTGATCGAGATGCCGGCCGATATCCGCCCGCGCGAGAACGAGGCGCGGCAGCAGATGCTGGAAGCCATCGCCGATTTCGACGACGCGCTGCTGGAGCAGTTGCTGGAAGACCGCGCGCCGGCGCCGAAGGACATCTACGCGCTGCTGCGCAAGGATGTGGCGAACGACCTGATCGTGCCGGTCTTCTTCGGCTCGGCCGAGCGCGGCAACGGCGTCACGCGCCTGTGGAAGGCCCTGCGCCACGAAGCGCCGCATCATGACGCCACGGCCACGCGGCTGGATGTGAATGCCGATGGCGGCAGCTTGAGCGCCACGGTATTCAAGACGCTGCATCAGGCCCATACCGGCAAGCTGAGCCTGGTTCGCCTCTGGCAGGGCGGCATCGTCGAGAATGCCATGCTGGGCGGCAAGCGGCTGGGCGGCCTGTATCGCCTGATGGGCAATCACGTGGAAAAGGCCGGCCAGGCGCAGGCCGGCGACATCGTCGGCCTGGGGCGGCTGGACGACATCGCCACCGGCCAGACCCTGAATGCGGATGGCCAAGGCCGCGCCATCGTCGACTGGCCCGACCCGGCACCGCCGGTGCATGCTATCGCGTTGCATACCAGCGACCGCAAGGATGAGGTGAAGCTGACAACGGCGCTGGCCAAGCTGCGCGAGGAGGATCCCAGCCTGGTGATCGAACAGACGGCGGGGCAACTGCTGCTGAAGGGCCAGGGCGAGATCCACCTGAAGCTCAGCCTCGACAAGCTGCAGCAGCGCTTCAATGTCGGCGTGCATGGCAGCGCGCCGCTGACTGCCTACAAGGAAACGATCCGCCACGGCGCGCAGCAGCATGCGCGTTTCAAGCGGCAATCGGGCGGCCATGGCCAGTTTGCCGACATCAAGGTGGAGATCGCGCCGCAGCCGCGCGGTGCGGGCTATGTTTTCGTCAACCGCGTGGTCGGCGGGGCAATTCCGAAGAACTTCATCCCCGCCGTGGATGACGGCATCCGCGAATCGCTGCATCGCGGCCCGCTGGGCTTTCCCGTGGTGGACGTGATGGTGACCCTGACCGACGGGCAGTATCATTCGGTGGATTCATCCGACCAAGCCTTCCGCACCGCCGGCGGGCTGGCCATGGCCGAGGGCCTGCTGAAATGCGCGCCGGTGCTGCTGGAGCCAATCCAGTCGGTCACCTTCACGGTGCCGAACGAATATACGGCGAAGGTGCATGCCATCGTGTCGTCGCGGCGCGGGCAGATCCTGGGCATCGCCGCGCGCGAGGACTGGCCGGGCTGGGACCAGATCGACTGCTACATGCCCGAGGCCGAGATGCATGACTTGGCGGTCGAACTGCGCTCGATGACGCTGGGCGTCGGCGGCTTCACTGCGCGGTTCGACCATCTGCAGGAACTGGCCGGCAAACTGGCCGACCGTGTGGTGGAGGATCGCCGCCGCGCCCTGGCGGCGTAACCTCCATCGCAGCTCAATCAGCCGACCGGCACCGTCGCCTTCACCGAGGGTCGCTCGAAGAAGCGTGCCGCCCAGGCCGCGGTCTGCGGATATTTCTGCCGCCAGTTCATGTCGCCGAAGCGGAAATCGAGATAGCCCAGCGCGCAGGCGATCGTCACCATGCCAATATCGACGCGGTCGCCGAAGGACGGCGCCAGCTTCTCGATCTCGGCCATGGCGCCCAGCACCTTTTTCATCTGGCCATCGGCCCAGTCGGACCAGCGCTTGTCGTCCGGCCGCAGGAAACCCTCGTAGCGCACCAGCAGGGCGGCATCGAGCAGGCCATCGCCCAGCGCCTGCTGGCGCAGCACGGCCCAGCGCGAGGCGTCGGCCGGGAAGAATTTCTTGCCCGCATGCAGCGTGTCGAGGTATTCGCAGATCACGCGACTGTCGAAGAGATGCAGGCCGTCGTCGGTGACCAGCGTGGGCACCTTGGCAATCGGGTTGGCTTTGGCCACATCGGGATTCTGCGCCACCGGCGTGGTGGCGGCCGGGATGCGTTCGATCTTCGCATCCAGCCCGGTCTCCAGGGCCAGGATGACCACTTTGCGCACATAGGGCGAGGTGGGGGAATAATAGAGCTTCATGGGGTTTCCTCGTTGACGTTGCCCGGCAGACTAGCGGCCGGACGCCAGCGGCGCCATGCGGACAATGACGACAATACGAACCGATACAAGTGGGAGAAAAAAGAGCGCCGGCAGTGTCCGGGGAAACCCGGCACGGCCGGCGCAAGTGTCCGTCTCGCCACCCGGCCGTGGAGACCCAGGGCCGGGGATACTCGCAGCCCGATGCGCCTCGGCACCGGATGCTGAACACTACAAAGCAGGTTTCATGCCAGCGCCGGGATGGGGTTTACGCCCGCTTGCAGCCGCCTGGCCCGGTTTCATGCGCAAGAAGCGGGCGATGCCGCCGGCCGCCTGCCCAGCCATGAGGCATAAGGCAGCGGCTGCGCGATCAGGCCAGCAGTGCGGCGAACAGCAGGCTGCCCACGGCCGCCAGGGTGAGCGGCGGGCGCAGCCGGGCGTACCAGAAGGGTGTCCATCCGCGCAGTCCGGCCCAGAAATCGAAGGCCAGCAGCAGCGCAAAACCGGCCCCCAGATAGAGCCAGCCGGTTTCCGCCGACAGCCACAAAGCGGGCCAGGCATACAGCGCCGGCAATACGCTGGCCGCATACTGCCACGGGCGATGGTCGCGCATCGCCAGCCCCCAATGCACGCCACCCATGAAACTCAGGATCGCGGTGCCATAGCCGGTAAGCAGGGTTTCGGCGACGAAATTGCCCGGCACCGGCGCGAACCGCACGGCCAGCGCCAGCGCGATGAAGGGCAGCGCACCGGCGGCACCGAGCCAGAGCGCCGCCGATGGGACGCGATCAGACATGGCCGGCCTCATGCATGGCCTGCCTGGGGCGACTGGCGTTCGGCGCTGTCCATCGCGCGCAGGGCCGAGGCCTGCAATTCGGCGGCAAGCCGCTGGGTGAGCGGCAGCGGTGCATGGATCATCGCGGCGCGGATCGCGCTGGCCATGCTTAAGGCCTGCAACACATCGCCGTTGCTGGTCTCGCCCAGGATGGCGATCTCGCGGTCCAGCGTTTCGAGGATGGCGGTGAGCAGTTGCGACACGCGCATCGCCGAACCGGTTTCGGCATGCAGCGGAAAACTGATTTCGAACACGTCGCCGCTGCTGGTGCGGGCGGTATAGGGCATATGAGTGGCCATGACATTCCCTCGGATGGCTGACGGAGAGAAAAGATGGAGCGGCCTGGCCGATTGGCCAGTTGTTCAGCCGACCGGCAGCAATTCCACCGCCACGCCCACGCGATGCGGCCCACCGCCCAGCACCACGCCGCGCACCGGACTGATGTCGCCGTAATCGCGGCCGATGGCCGCCGTCACATGCTCGTCGGAACAGATCAGGTTGTTGGTGGGATCGAGGTCGATCCAGCCCAGCGCGGGCCCGCACCAGACCGAAATCCAAGCATGGCTGGCATCGGCGCCGCGCAGGCCGGATTCAGGGGCGTCGCCCGATTTCAGCGTGCGGATGTAGCCCGAGACATAACGGGCGGCCAGCCCCAGGCCGCGCAGCATGGCGATCTGCAGGTGGGCGAAATCCTGGCACACGCCGGCGCGCTTCTGCATCACGGCGGCCACCGGCGTGAAGACTTCCGTGGCGGCGGGGTCATACCGGAAATCGCGATAGATGCGGGCCGTGAGATCGACCACCGCCTCCAGGATCGGGCGACCTGCGGCGAAGCTTGTCTGCGCATAGGCCAGCGCCTCGTCGCTGGCCTGCGCCATCGGCGAGTCGTGCACGAATTCGCTTTCACGGACGGGTTCGGGAAAACCGTCGCCGCACAGGGCCTCGCGGATATCCTCCCAGGCCGGCGTGGCCTTCGGGTCGGACGGCGACCAGGGATCGACCTCGACCTCGGCGCGCAGTTCGACATCGAAGCGGGTATGCGGCGCATCGATGGTGAGGTTGGCGATGCGGTTGCCGAAATGATCGACCTGCGCGGCGATCCGCCCGGCATTGGGATTGGTGGTGACGGTGCAGGATTTCACCCGCTGGCGCGGCAATTCGGGCAACGCCAGATGCAGCAGGTGGTGCGAGATATCGACTGCCCAGGAATAGCTGTAGGAGGTGGTGTGGCGCAGGCGGTATTTCATGGCAAGCCGATCCGCATCAGGAGCCGAAACCGAAGGCACGCGCCACCTGCACATGGCTGAAATAGCTGCGCGAGAGCTGGTCGGATATATCCATCAGCGCGTCGCAGGCCGCATCCAGGCTGCCGCGCAGACGGGTACTGAGCTGCGCCATCTCCTCGCGCGGTATCTCGTCGCGGTCGAACAGCACGACCAGATCGGCAAAGGGCTTGGCCAGGGCAAGGCAGTCGGCGGCGCGCGGCGGCGCATCGGGATTGGGCAACGCGTCCAGGTGCTGGGCCATGGTCTGCAGCTGGAAGACCAGCGCATGGGGATTGCTGCCATCGAGCAGCAGCAGGTCGAACACGGCCGCCGCCTGCAGGGCGGCGCGGTAGCGGCGGCGGTAGGTGAGCGTGGAATCGCTGACCTCCAGAGCGACGCGGAAGGCGGAATCGCTGTTCTGCCCCAGCACGGTGGTGGCGGCCGAGACGCTGCGGGCGATGAAGATGGCGCGTTCCAGCCGCCGGCCGAAATCGATGAAGCGCCAGCCCGAGCCGCGCGTCATGTGTTCGGCCAGCATGCCGGCGATGGCGGCGGTCGCGCGGATCATCTGGTCGCAGAATTCCAGCATGGCATCGGCATCGCCGGCCGCCGCCGGCTGACTGATCCGCAACTCGCCCAGCAGATGATTGAGCATGCGCCACATGTCGGCCGAGAAACGATGGCGCGATACGGCAGCCAGCCGTTCGATGCCGTCGATGGTCTGGCCCAGAAGCTGGCTGGGCGCGCAGGCCCGCGTGATGCTGCCGACGAACAGGGCCGAATCCGGCGGCGCGGCGGCGGCCTTCTGGTCCAGCAGGCCGCAGCGCGCCATGGCGCGGGCCAGCACCGTCATCTCGACCAGATCGCGCGCCGAGGAGAATTCTCCGACCAGGCGCGATAGCACGGCGCGCAGCAGCCGCGCGCCGCCATCCAGGCGTTCGACCCCGCGGCCGAGCCAGTAGAGATCGTCGGCGACGCGGCTTTGCAGCGTGCCGGAGGAGCGGCGCAGGGCGAGACGCTGCCGCGTGGCGGTGCCGCGGATCACGGTGGGCCCCTGCTCCTTGGCCACCACCCAGACATCCTTGTTGATGCCGCCGCGCTGCAAGGTTGCGGCGAAGGGATCGTTGCTGCTGGGCACGCGGGCCAGGCCGCCCGGCATCACCACATAGTCATCGCCATCGGCCACCACCTGCACCCGCAGCAGGATCGGCTGCGGTTCCAGCCCCTTCTCGCCCAAGCCGGGCGAAACGGATGGCGTGATGCGCTCCTGCGCCACGTAATCGCCGGGCCGCGCCTTGATCTGCGCCAGGAAGCTGGTGCGCTCGGCTTCGGGCAGACTGCCAACCATGACGGGCCGGTCGTTCAGGCCATAGGCGCCGCGCACCACCAGGTCGTCGAACCGCGCCTCCACTTCCGACAGCGCGTAGGACTGGCCGCACCACCAGGTGGCGATCGACGGCAGGGTCAGGCTTTCGCCCAGCAGATGCTCGCTCAGTTTGGGCAGGAAAGCCTGCAGGGCCGGCGCGCCGGCCAGGCCGCTGCCGATGGCGTTGCTGACGCAGACCTGGCCATCGCGCAGGGCCTGCATCAGGCCGACCACGCCCAATGTGGAATCCGCGCGCAGTTCCAGCGGGTCGCACCATTCGCCATCCAGGCGGCGCAGGATCACATCGACCGGTTCAAGGCCGGCCAGCGTCTTGATGAAGATGCGGCCGTCCCGCATCGTGAGATCGGCGCCCTCCACCAGCGTGGCGCCGAGTTCGCGTGCCAGATAGATATGTTCGAAATAGGCTTCGTTGTACGGGCCGGGCGTGAGCAGCACGACACGCGGATTGTCGGTCTGCTGCGGCGCACGGTTGGCCAGATCGGCCTGCCAGTATTCGAAATAGGAATTCAGCGGCCGCACGCGACATTGCCGCAGGGCCTGGCCGAGCAGGCGCGACATCACACGGCGATTCTGCAGGGCATAGCCGGGACCGGCCGGCGACTGGGTCCGGTCGGCGATCACGCGCCAGATGCCGTCGGGGCCGCGCACCAGTTCGGCGGCGTAATGCTGCAGCATTCGTCCCTGTGGCTGGCCATCGGTGCGGCGCGCGGCGCGCAGGAAATCGCGGTGTCCATAAACCAGGGCCGGCGGCAGGCGATGCTGCGCCAGCAGGTCCATCGGACCGTAGAGGTCGCGCAGCACGGCATCGAGCAGCCGCGCGCGCTGGATCAGACCGGCTTCGATGCCGGCCCATTCCTCGGCCGAGAGCAGCACCGGCACCGGATCGAGCCGCCAGGGCCGCTGTTCCGGCAGGGGCGGCGCGATGGCGGCGCCGCTCGGGCCCGGGCTGCCGGGCAGTTCGTAGAGGTTGTAGGTAACGCCTTCGTCTTCCAGATACTGGCGGCCACGCTCGGCACGTTCGGCCAGGCCGGCAGCGCCCAGTTCGCTCAAGGTCGCCAGCAACGGTTGCCAATGCGCGCGGATGACCCCCTGGCCGGTGACCATTTCGTCATAGGCCTCCCCCGGCGCGGGCGAAGCCGGCGTCGCGGTGGGGGAAAGCCTAGCCTGCAGGGGCGAATTCATCATCCCGTCCGAATCGGGCGGAAGTTTACCCGGTTCGCAGATCGAGGGTAAGCGGCTGTTCGCGCGGCGGGGCCAGCGGCGGCACCGGCATGGGGCCCGGCGTATGGCCGATGGCGAAAAACCGGGCGCGGCGCCGCGCCTCGGCCTCGTTGCCGTTTACCGGGAAGGTGTCGTAATTGCGCCCGCCCGGATGGGCCACATGATAGCTGCAGCCGCCGAGCGAGCGTCCGTTCCAGCCATCGAACAGGTCGAAGCTGAGCGGCGTATGCACGCCGATGGTGGGATGCATGGCGCTGGGCGGCGCCCAGGCCTTGTAGCGCAGGCCAGCGACATACTCGCCCGGCACGCCGGTGGCACGCAAAGGCAGCGCGCGGCCATTCACCGCCACCACATGGCGGCCATCGACCAGGCCCCGCACCTTCACCTGCATGCGTTCGACCGATGAATCGACGAAGCGCACCGTGCCGCCGCCCGCTGCCTCCTCGCCCAGTACATGCCAGGGTTCCAGCGCATGCCGCAGCTCCAGTTCGATGCCGCGCGCGGCGATTTCGCCGATCTTTGGAAAGCGGAATTCGGCATGGGCCGCGAACCATTCGGGATCGAAGCCGAAGCCATGCTCATTCAAGTCGGCCAGCACATCGTTGAAAGCCTGCAGGCAGAAATGCGGCAGCAGGAATTCGTCATGCAGGCGCGTGCCCCAGCGCACCGCCTTGCGCGTATAGGGCCGATCCCAGAAGGCCGCGATCAGGCCGCGCAGCAGCAATTGCTGGGCCAGACTCATGCGCGCATCGGGCGGCATCTCGAAGGCGCGCAGCTCGACCAGGCCGAGCCGGCCGGTGGGGCCGTCGGGCGAATAGAGCTTGTCGATGCAGAATTCGGTGCGATGCGTGTTGCCGGTGATATCGACCAGCACGTTGCGGAAGATGCGGTCCACCAGCCAGAGCGGCGGGTTCGGGTTTTTCGCCACCTGTTCGAAGGCGATCTCCAGATTGACCAGCGCGTCGTCGCGGCCCTCATCCACGCGCGGATGCTGTGAGGTGGGGCCGATGAACAGGCCGGAGAACAGGTAAGACAGCGACGGATGGTTCTGCCAGTAACCAAGCAGGCTGCGCAGCAGGTCGGGCCGGCGTAGGAACGGGCTGTCGGGCGGCGTGGCCGCACCCATCACCACATGGTTGCCGCCGCCGGTGCCGACATGGCGGCCATCGAGCATGAATTTCTCGGTGCCGAGCCGGGTCTGCCGCGCTTCTTCGTACAGCACCGTTGTCCGTTCGGCCAGCTCGCGCCAGTCGGCCGAAGGGTGGATATTCACCTCGATCACGCCAGGATCGGGCGTGACACTGAAATGCAGCAGCCGCGCATCGCGCGGCGGCAGGTAGCCTTCCACCACCACCTTGCGGCCCAGCGTCGCCGCCGTGTCCTCGATGGCGGTGACGAGGTCGAGGTAATCCTCGGCCTGTTCCAGCGGCGGCATGAAGACATGCAGCAGACCCCCGCGCGGCTCGATGCACATGGCGGTGCGCACCACCGTAGCATCGGATTGCTGGTTGGCCGGCAACGGTTTCTGCTCGCGCGGAAGCGTGGCGTAATTCTGCCCGCGTGCCCAGGCCTGCATGCGATCCGCCACCATGTGATGGGCCTGTCGGAAGCGTCCATGCGGCGGCAGCGGCGGCTGGTCCTGCATCGTGTCGGGCGCATGCTGATAGGGATAATCCGCCGCCACCACCCAGGGCAGGGAATCGAGCGGCAGGCGGAAGCCCATGGGGGAGTCGCCGGGCAGCAGATACATGGTCTGCGGCCGGAAGAACCACGGCCCCGAACGCCAGCGTTTCGATCCGTTCAGCCCTTCGCGCTGCAACGGCAAGGCATAGCCCACCACCCTGTCGAGACCCTGTTCGAAGATGCGGGCCAGCCGCGCGCGTTCTTCCGGGTCGTCCAGATGCGACTTGAAAGGATCGACATTCACCGGCAAGCGGCGTTCGCGCCACAGGTAATACCAGAGGTCTTCGTAACCCGGGATGCGGTAGCCGGGATCGAGCTGCAGGCGTTCGGCCAGCGCGGCCGCGAAAATATCGGCATCCTGCGGCGTGGCGCCGTCGCCGGCATCCTCGTCGGCTGCCAGCAGCGCCCGGTCACGCCAGACCGGTTCGCCATCGCGGCGCCAGTGGCACGACAATGCCCAGCGCGGCAACTGCTCGCCCGGATACCATTTGCCCTGGCCGTAATGCAGCAGAGGCGAGACCGCAAAACGATCCGCCAGACGGCGCAGCAGGCGGCCGGCCAGCAGGCGTTTATTCGGACCCAGCGCCGCCGTATTCCATTCCGCGCCATCCATGTCGTCGATGGAAACGAAGGTCGGCTCGCCGCCCATGGTCAGCCGCACATCGCCGCCTTGCAGCCGTGCATCCACCGCGTCGCCGAGCGACAGCATCTTCTGCCAGTTCTCGTCCGAGATCGGTTTGGTGACGCGCGGCGTCTCGCGGAAACGCGTCACCTTCATCTCGTAGGAGAAATCGACCTCGGTCTTTTCCAGCGCGCCGCTGATCGGCGCCGCCGATTGCGGCTCGGGCGTGGCCGCCAGCGGGATATGCCCCTCGCCCGCCATCAGGCCCGAGGTGGGATCCAGTCCGATCCAGCCGGCACCGGGCAGATAGACCTCGACCCAGGCATGCAGGTCGGTGAAATCGGCGACCGGCCCTTCGGGACCGTCCAGCGGTTTGATATCGGCGACAAGCTGGATCAGGTAGCCCGAGACGAAACGCGTGGCGAAACCCAGATGGCGCAGGGCCTGCACCAGCAGCCACGACGTGTCGCGGCAGGAGCCGCTTTTGCGCTGCAGCGTCTCCTCCGCACTCTGCACGCCCGGTTCCATGCGGATGAGATACTTGATCTCCTCGCTCAGGCGCTGGTTGAGGCCGACGAGGAAATCGACCGTGCGGGCCTTCTCACGCGGTACCGTGGCCAGCCACTGGCTGAGCAGACGGCCGGGCGGATCGACGCGCTGGAATGGTGCCAACTCCTGCTCCAGCCCCGGGTCGTAATCGAAGGGGAAATGCTCGGCTTCGGGTTCGAGGAAGAAGTCGAAGGGATTGATCACCGCCATGTCGGCGACCAGATCGACCGCCACCTCGAAGACATCGGTACGCTCCGGGAAGACCAGCCGGGCGAGGTAATTGCCCTGCGGATCCTGCTGCCAGTTGATGAAGTGATCCTTGGGCTGGATCTTCAGCGAATAGCTGACGATCGGCGTGCGACTATGCGGCGCCGGGCGCAGGCGCACCGTCTGTGGCCCAAGACTGATCAGCCTGTCGTAACGATAGGTGGTGCGGTGGTGCAGCGCGACCTGAATGCTCATGCTCGATCCCGGCGGTTTACGGCCGGAACGATGCAATCGGTATGCCGGCCCGCTGTCCAGCCTAAACCGGAAATGCCGCAGGCCTGTTGCCCAAAGCCGGGCCGCGGCGGCGGAATTTTAGGCAGAAAGCTCAGAACCCTGCCGCGGCGCCGTCGCTGCGCGGGTCGGTGGCGCCTTCCAGCACGCCATCCGCATACTGCACGATGGCGCCGGCATGCCCCATGGTGCCGGTGAAATCCTCCAGGATTTCCACATCGTGGCCGGCGGCCTTCAGCGCTGCGACGAGGGCAGGATCGAACCGGCTTTCCAGTTTCAGCGTCACGCTGTTCTCGCCCCAGGTCTTGCCCAGCAGCCAACGGGGCGCGGTGATCGCCTGCTGCAAACCCTGGCCGAACATCGCGTAGCGGGTGAACAAAGCGGACTGCGTCTGCGGCTGGCCCTCGCCGCCCATGGTGCCATAGACCATGACGCGGCCATCCTTGAAGCGCGCCAGCGCCGGGTTGAGCGTGTGGAAGGGCATGCGGCCCGGCACGAGTTTGCGTGGCGAGTCTCCATCGAGCAGGAAGCTGGAGCCGCGGTTCTGCCAGTTGATGCCGGTTTCCTCCAGCACGCAGCCCGAACCGAATTCGAAATAGATCGACTGGATGAAGCTGACCGCGATGCCGTTGCCGTCGATGGCGCCCATCCAGGTGGTATCGCCGCCAGAAGCCGGCTGCGGCCAGGGCAAAGCCCGTTTGCGGTCGATCTTCGCGGCCAGCGCGTCGAGCGTGGCGGCCTCAAGATATTTCTCCGGCGCTTCGGGCATGGCATCTGGATCGCCGACGATGCGGTCGCGCACCAGGAAAGCCTGCTTGGTGGCCTCCACCAGGCCGTGGACATGATCGAAACCTTCCGCGTCGCGCACGCCCAGCCGCTCGAACAGCGCCAGGATCATCAGCGAGGCCAGGCCCTGCGTCGGCGGCGGGAAGTTGAAGAGTTTTGCCTGCGCGATATCGACGCCGAGCGGCGCGACGCGGCGCGCCTGATGGCGGGAAAGATCCTCGGCCGAGACCGGGCTGCCGATCTGGGCCAGATCGGCCACGATGCGCCGAGCCAGGTCGCCGCGATAGAAATCCTCCGTGCCCTTGGCGCCGATCTGTTTCAGCGTGGCGCCAAGGGCCGGCAGTTTCATAAGGCTGCGTTCCGCCGGCGCCCTGCCGCCGGGCAGGAACCGCGCGGCGAAGCCGGGCACGTCTTTGAGTTCAGTCAGCTTGGAGGCGGTGAGGTCATGCTGGCTCTGCGTCACCGCGAAGCCGTTTTCGGCATACCAGACGGCATCCTGCAGCAGGCGCGACAGCGGCAGTCGGCCGCCCAGCTCGGCGCTGAGTTGCAGTGCCTCGCCCCAGCCGCTGACCGTGGCGGCCACGGTGTTGGCGGCCAGCGGGCCGCGCCAGGGGATGCTGCCCAGACCCTGCGCCTGATACAGCGCCGGCGTTGCCGTTGCCGCCGCGCGGCCGCAGGCCTCGATAGCGATCACATCGCGACCCGGCACGGCGATCAGCCAGAAACCGTCGCCCCCGATGCCGGTCATGTGCGGATAGACCACGGTGAGCGCCGCCGCCATCGCCACGGTGGCCTCGATAGCGTTGCCGCCCTCGCGCAGCACGGCGAGGCCGGCCTCGGCGGCCAGATGGTGGGGAGCGGTGACCATGCCCCGGCGGGCGCGCGGTGTGTTCAGCATGAAGCGTCTTTACGACAGGCCCATGGCGGATGCCAGCCTTACCACCCGCCCCTTACCAACCTATTGCGCGCGGCAGCCAAGTGGCAATCGAAGGCGTGTAGAACAGGATCACCACGGCGAGGAATTGCAGGCCGATGAACGGAATTACACCCTTGTAGATATCCATGGTGGTTACCTGCGGCGGCGCCACGCCGCGCAGGTAGAACAGCGCCCAGCCAAACGGCGGCGTCAGGAACGACGTCTGCATGTTGAGTGCGATCAGGGTCGCAACCCAGACCAGGTCCACATTCGCCGCCTGCAGGATCGGCAGGAAAAGCGGCACGACGATGTAGCTGATCTCGATCCATTCGATGAAGAAACCGAGGATGAAGATCAGGATCATCATGAACCAGAGCACACCCTCGATGCCGCCGGGCACCAGCTTGAAGAAATCATGCACCAGCTGTTCGCCCTGCAGGCCGCGGAAGGCCAGGGCGAAGACCTGGGCGCAGATCAGGATAAAGATCATCGAGGCCGTGATGCGCCCCGTGGCATGCACTGCTTCCTTCAGCATGCCCCAGTTCAGCCGGCCGGCGATGGCGGCAACCACGATGGACCCCAGCGCGCCCATCGAGGCGGCTTCGGTGGGCGCGGCAATACCGCCGATGATAGAACCCAGCACGGCCAGCACGAGTGCGATCGGCGGCAGTCCGACCTTGAGCGCCTTGCGCAAAAGCTCCTGCCGGCTCATGGCGAACCGTTCTTCGCGGGGGATCGGCGGCACCTTGTCGGGTCGCACCATGCCCATAACGATCAGGTAGAGGCAGAGAATGCCGGCCAGCAGAAGCCCGGGCATCAGTGCGGCGGCGAACAGCGTGCCAACCGATTGCCCCAGGATATCGGCCAGCAGGATGATCAGCGTGCTGGGTGGAATGATCTGGCCCAGCGTGCCGGAGGCACAGATGGTGCCGCAGGCGACGCCCTTGTCGTAACCGCGCCTGAGCAGGGTGGGCAGCGTGAGCAGACCCAGCGTGACGATGGTGGCGCCGACAATGCCGGTGGTGGCCCCCATCAGCACGCCGACCAGCACGATGCCGATGCCCATGCCGCCGCGCAGACCGCCCGAGAGGTGGCCGATCACTTCCATCAGGTCGTCGGCGATGCGGGATTTCTCCAGCATCATGCCCATGAAGACGAAAAGCGGGATGGCGATCAGCGTGTAATTGGCGGTGACGCCGTAGATACGCGCCGGCAGCAGGTTGAACAGCAGCGACCCGAAGCCGAGCCAGCCGAAGAAGAAGCCGCTGATGGCGAGCGTGAGCGCGACCGGGATGCCAAGCGCGAGCAGGACAAAGAAGGAGGCGATGCAGGACAGCGCCAGGATTTCATTCAGCGGCATGTTCGAACGGGCGATCAGGTTGGGATTCGGGCGGAATATCGCCGCCGAAGAATGGGATCAGGGCGCGCAGGGTGGCAGCTAGGCTCTGGATCAGCAGCAGCAGGAAGCCGAGCGGGATCATCGCCTTCAGCAGGAAACGATAGGGCAGTCCACCCGGATCGGGCGAGGTCTCGCCGATCAGGTAGGACTGCATCACATAACCCCAGGACAGCCTGATGATGATGAGCGAGAAGGCGACAGCGGCGAGGCAGGACAGGATTTCCAGCACTTGCCTCAGCCATGGCGGAAAGCGGCTGTGGAAGATGTCGACCCGCACATGGCCTTCATGCTTGATCGCATAGGCCATGCAGAGCAGCGAAACCGGCGCCATGAGATGCCATTCCAGCTCCTGCATCGCCACCGATCCGGTGTGGAACAGGTAGCGCAGCAGCACGTTGAAGGCCATGACACAGACCAGCGCGAAGCCGGCCCAGGATGCGAGGCGCCCCGCATGCTCGACCACCAGATCGAGCATGCGGGCGCCGGACTCAAGACGCGACGCAAACATGAAAACAGATCATGCCTTGCTGAGCTGGCCGCGAATCTGCGTCTGATAGACGGATTCCGAAATGCCGGCCCATTTGTCATGGTTGGCCTTGAAGGCCATGAAGGCATCGTGGACCTTCTTGATGGCCGGATCCTTGGCGGCACCCTCGTTCAGCACCGTTTCAGTGACCTCCTTCAGCTTGGCCACCACCTGCGGCGGGAGCGGCTGAGCCGTCACGCCGTGATTCTTGATCAGGTCGTCCAGCGCTTCGGCATTGGTCGCCTCGCACCAGGTATGGCTGATCGTGTTGCAGGCGGCGGCGGCCATGCGCACGATCTCCTGCAGGTCGGTGGGCAGCGAAGCCCAGGCCTTCTTGTTGACGATCAGCTCGGTGACGTTGGAAGGCTCGTGCCAGCCGGTGGTGTAGTAGTATTTCGCCGCTTTCTGCAGGCCGAGGCGCCGATCCTGGTAGGGCCCGACGAATTCGGCGGCATCGATCACGCCGCGCTCCAGCGCGGGGAAGATTTCACCGCCGGGCAGCAGCTTCACGTCGACGCCGAGGGCGGCGTACACCTTGCCGGCCAGGCCGGGGATGCGCATCTTCAGGCCCTTGTAATCCTCGACGCCGGTGATCGGCTTGCGGTACCAGCCGGTCATCTGCACGCCGGTATTGCCCATCGCCATCGGCACCAGGTCGAAGGGCGCGTAGAGGTCCTCCCACAGCTTCTGGCCGCCGCCGTGATAGAGCCACGCGGTCATGCCCTGGAAATTCAGGCCGAACGGCACCGTGGTGAAATACTGCGCGGCAGGAATCTTGCCGGCCCAGAAATAGCTGTTGGCCGCATTCATCTCGACGATGCCTTTCGACACCGCATCGAAGCCTTCCAGCGCGGGGATCAGTTCGCCGGCGGCGAAATGCTGGATCACCAGCCGGCCGCCCGACATCTTCTTCACCATCTCGCAGAAATCGGTCGGGCTGCCGGGACCGGCCACGTAGAAGGGCGAACCGGGGCCATAGGCATTGGTCATCTTCCACTGGAAGCTCTTGCCCTGCGCGGTGGCGATGTTGGGTTTGGCGAAGGTTGCCGCCGCGGCGGCACCGCCGAGCAGACCGGCTTTCACGAAGGAACGGCGTTTCATGGCATGCCTCTTTTGTTGCTGCATGGAGGTCTGGGGAAAGACCTAGCCGTGTATGCAATCGATATGCCATGGCGGGCCGGCGCGACCCGAATTGGTACAGCGTTGTTTTGCGTTTCTATTCGGCGGAAGAAGCGGACCAATCCGCTGCATGGAGACAGACCGGATTTATACGTTGCCGTGTTATGCGGCAGTCGCTTCGGATGCGATTGCCGATTTCTGCGGCAAAAAAAATGCTCAGTCCGCGCGGCGGGACATATAGACGACGGGCAGCTCCTCGCCCGCCGCCGGCATCACGCCTTCGTTCTCGCGCCGATAACCGAGCCGTTCATACAGCGGCACGGCATTGATGTTGGCACGCACATAGAGATGCGGGTAACCGGCATCGCGTGCCGCATCTTCCGCCGCCCGCACCAGGGCCGTCGCCAGACCGCGGCGGGCCCAGCCGGGATGCACGAAGACCTTGCGGATGCGCGCGGTGCCCGCCCGTTCGGGGAATTCCAGCCAGCCTGCGGTGGCGACCAGACCGGCTGTCGGGTGCTGCGCGAGGATCAGATGCGAGCGCGCGAGGTCGTCTGCGTATTCAGCCGCAGCAATCAGCGCCTCGTGAGCGGCGATCTGCGCCGGCGTATGATGGCCGGCGGCGAGATGGCGGAAAGCCAGCGCATGCAGGGCCCTTACGGCGGCGGCATCGTCAGCCGTGTAGGGCGTCAGTACGATATCGTCAGGCAGCGATAAGCTGTGAGTCATGGCGCGACGGTATGAATCCGTGGACGGAGCGGTCAAGCTGCCGCGATGCTGCCGCATTTCTTTGTCTGGATCGCTGCATGAAACATGCGTTCCGCCATGCCTGTCTTGCCGCATTGCTGACACTGACCGCCTGCGCCGACCGCGTGGCGCCCGATGAGATCACGCTGCCCGCCCGCGCGCAGCAGAGTGAAGACTGGAGCCGCTTCCTGCCGGCGCTGTATCCCGGCCTGATGGCCTGCCTGAATGCCCATCCGGCTCAGCCGGCACGGGCGGATGACGTGGTGCCGCAGAATCACGGCATGATCCTGGTGCGCGTTACCGGTGCCGATGGCGCAAGCACGGACTGCCAGGCCGGCAGCGGCGGGACCCCCGCCCCGCGCCTCGAGCCGGCGGAAACCCGCCCCCTGAAAGGCCCTGCATTCACACCGGCGACGATGGCCGAGCCTTTTGCACCCTGCTTCCTGCCGGAACCGGTACTGACCCGCGACGGCCGGCTGCTGGGCTGGCTGAGCTATCGCCGCCCCGATTGCGAACGGGGCCAGACCCCGGTTCTGCAGGATAACTGGCGCGTCTTCGGCAACGAGCCGTTCTGGACTGTGCGGATCGCCAGCGACGGCATCGTTCTCGACCGGCTGGGCGACCTGCCCCGGCGCTATCCGGCCGCGCCTCCGGAATCAGGCGAGCGGCGCCGCAGCTGGGTGGTCGATCCGCCGGATGGCAATGCCCGCGACCGGCTGGAGGTGATCATCACCGACCGGCCCTGCAGCGACAGCATGGCCGACCGGCAATACTATCACAGTGCCGAGGTGATGTTCGGCGGCCAGACATTGCATGGCTGCGCCGAAAGGGCCGCGCCGATCCCCTGAATCACATGCGACTTGACGCGGAGGCCACGATGGCGAAGGTGTCGGGCATGAAATCGATCCTCACCGCCGCCCAGATCGAGGCCCGGCTGCTTTATCGCGACGGCCTGATGCTGGTGCTCGACAAGCCGGCGGGCCTGCCGGTGCATGCCGGTCCTGGCGGCGGCGACAACCTGGAACGGTATTTCGCCTTTCTGCGCTTTGGCCTGCCGCGCCCGCCTGCCCTGGCACACCGGCTGGATCGCGACACATCGGGCTGCCTCGTGCTGGGCCGGCATCCGAAGGCTTTGCGCAAGCTGGGCAAGTTGTTCCAGGAAGGCAAGGTCGAGAAGGTCTACTGGGCGGTGACGCGCGGCCGGCCGGACCAGGCCGAAGGGCGCTTGGATGCGCCGCTGAAGAAACTCTCCACACGCAATGGCGGCTGGCATATGGCCATCGCCGAGGACGGCCAGCATGCCGTGACCGATTACCGCGTGCTGGGCGGCAACGAGGATCTGAGCTGGATCGAATGCCGGCCGCGCACCGGACGCACGCATCAGATCCGCGTGCATCTGGCATCGCTGCGCTGCCCGATCCTGGGCGACGCACAATATGGCGAGACATCGCAACAGCCGCTGCACCTGCACAGCCGCAGCATCACCCTTCCGCTGTATCCGTCGCGCGCGCCGGTCGGCATCAGCGCGGCCCCGCCGGCCCATATGCTGGCCGCCCTGGCTGCCTGCGGCTATTCAGCCCTTAAGCACGAGCCGCAGGGCAAAGCCGATACCGGCGACCACCAGCACGCCGCCGGCCCATAAGATCACAAACCATAGCAGGCGCCGCCATAACGGGACTGCCGGTTCTTCAGTGATCCGGCCTTCAGTGGTAATGCGCATGGCGATCCACCTTGCCGCGGAAGACCCAGTAGGCATAACCGGTATAGGCCAGGATGATGGGCAACAGCACCGCGGCGCCGATCAGCAGGAAACCCAGCGACGCATCGGGTGCCGCCGCATCCCAGATGGTGATGGACGGCGGCACCATCAGCGGCCAGAAGCTGATGCCCAGCCCGATATACGACAGCACGAACAGCGCCAGCGCGGCGAGGAAAGGCTGAAGCGGGCGTTTGTAGTCATGCAGGCCGCGCCACAGGATGCCGGCCATGACCAGGACCAGCACCGGCATCGGCGCGGTGAGCGCGATATTGGGCCAGGCGAACCAGCGGCCGAGGAATTGTGGATCGAGGAAAGGCGTCCACAGGCTGACCAGGCCGATCAGGGTAACCAGCAGCACGCTCAGGCGTCGCGCATACAGATAATTCCGGTCCTGGATACCGCCTTCGGTCTTGATGATCAGCCAGCAGGCGCCCAACAGAGCATAGCCCACCACCAGGGCGATGCCGGTGAGGATGCTGAAAGGCGTGAGCCAATCCCACCAGCCGCCGGCATAGGCGCGGTCGACCACACGGATGCCCTGGACCAGCGCACCCAGCGCGACGCCCTGCGTGAACGCGGCCGCCAGCGAACCGAGCGCGAAGCTCCAGTCCCACACGCCCTTGCCGCGCCGCGTGCGCCAGCGGAATTCGAATGCCACGCCGCGGAAGATCAGGCCGAGCAGCATCACGGTGATCGGGGCATAAAGCGCCGGCAGCACGATGGCATAGGCCAGCGGGAAGGCTGCCAGCAGGCCGCCGCCACCAAGGATCAGCCAAGTCTCGTTGCCATCCCATACCGGCGCCACCGTGTTCATCAGGATGTCGCGTTCCTTTTCCTGCTTGAACAGCGGGAACAGGATGCCGATGCCGAGGTCGAAGCCGTCGAGGATCACATAGGCGAGCACGGCGAAGGCGATCAGGCCGGCCCAGATGAGGGGAAGATCGAGGGTCATGATACTTCTCCTCCTATTCGGCCGGGCGGTCGAGCTGCTGCGGCAGCAGTCCGGCGGCTGGCGTGATGCCGGCGGCCCGCAATGGCCCGTGCATCTCCGGCTCGCTTCCACCGGGTGTTTTGCCCATCAGGCGCAGCAGGTAGAACACGCCGGCGCCGAAGACGGCGAAATAGACCACGATGAAGGCGAGCAGCGAGGCCGTCACGCCGGGCAGGCCGATGGGTGAGACGGACTCGGCCGTGCGCAGCAGGCCATAGATGGTGAAGGGCTGGCGGCCGACCTCGGTGGTGATCCAGCCGGCCAGCACGGCGACGAAACCGCTCGGCCCCATCAGGATCGCGGCGCGATGCAGCCAGGCATTGCTGTATATGCGCCCGCCAAAGCGCATGACGAGGCTGACAAGCCCCAAAGCCGCCATCAGCAGGCCCAGACCGACCATGATGCGGAAGCTCCAGAACACGGTGGCGGCCGGCGGCCAGTTCTCGCGCGGGAAATCTTTCAGACCCTTCACTTCGCCGTCCCAGTCATGGGTCAGGACCAGGCTGCCGAGTTTGGGAACCTCGATGGCATATTTGGTTTCCGCCGCCTCGTTGTCGGGCAGGCCGAACAGGATCAGCGGCGCGCCGCGCCGCGTTTCGTAATGGCCTTCCATCGCCGCGATCTTGGCCGGCTGGTGTTCCAGCGTGTTGAGGCCATGCAGGTCGCCGGCGAAGATCTGGATCGGCGCCACGATGGCCGCCATCCACATCGCCATCGAGAACATCACCCGCGCCGGCGCATTCGTGCGATCCTTCAGCAGATGCCAGGCACCAACCGCGCCGACCACGAAGGCGGTGGTGAGATAGGCCGCCAGCACCATATGCACCAGCCGATAGGGGAAAGAAGGATTGAAGATCACGGCCCACCAGTCCTCCGGCACGAACTGGCCGTTCGGCGCGATGGCATAGCCAGCAGGCGTCTGCATCCAGCTGTTCACCGCCAGGATCCAGAAGGCGGAGAAGAAGGTGCCGGCGGCCACCATCAGCGTGGCGAAGACATGCAGGCCCTTGCCGACACGCTGCATGCCGAACAGCATCACGCCGAGAAAACCGGCTTCGAGAAAGAAGGCCGACAGCACCTCATAGCCCATGAGCGGACCAATGATTGGCCCGGCCCGGTCGGAAAACACCGACCAGTTGGTGCCGAACTGGTAGCTCATCACCAGGCCGGACACGACGCCCATGCCGAAGGTGACGGCGAAGATCTTCAGCCAGAACCGGAAGACCTGCATGTAGACCTCGCGTTTGGTCGCGAGCCACAGGACTTCCAGAACGGCGAGATAACTGGCCAGCCCGATGGTGAAGGCCGGGAAAATGATATGGAACGACACCGTGAAGGCGAATTGCAGCCGGGCAAGGAAGACGGGATCGAGCAGCGCTTGCATCAGGGGCCTCCGGTCGGGATAACAACGCGGAATGTGGCAAAGCGTTCGATCAGGCTAACGCCATTTGCCGGATGTGGAAAGAAATGCCGCACGGATGCCGGTGGTCAATCGCGGCATCCCGGCGCGAATTGCCGCACTGCGGCACGGAGTCGCGCGACGATAATGCCGGATCTTGCAGATCGGCCCTGCAGCATTTGCAGGGATCGGGACGGCAATTGCCTGTATGATGCCAGCGTCCCGTTTCCTGTCTCCCGGTTTTCCTCACTTCACCACCGATGCTGATTCCGCTGATCGTCGCCTGCGCGCTATTCATGGAGAATCTGGACTCCAGCGTGCTGGCCACCGCCCTGCCCAGCATCGCGGCATCCCTGGGCGAGAGCCCGCTCAAGCTCAACCTCGCCATCACCTCCTACCTGTTCAGCCTGGCCGTGTTCATACCGGTCAGCGGCTGGGTCGCCGACCGTTTCGGCGCACGCACCGTGTTCCGCGCCGCCATCGCCGTCTTCACCATCGGCTCCCTGCTCTGCGGCCTGGCCGATTCCTTCTGGACCCTGGTGGGCGCACGCGTGCTGCAGGGCCTGGGCGGCGCCATGATGGTGCCAGTGGGGCGGCTGGTGATGCTGCGCTCGATCCCGAAATCGGAACTAGTGCGCGCCATCGCCTGGCTCACCGTGCCGGCGCTGGTCGGACCGGTGATCGGCCCGCCGCTGGGCGGCTTCCTCACCACCTATCTCTCCTGGCGCTGGATCTTCTGGATCAACCTGCCGATCGGCCTGCTCGGCATGGTGCTGGTCACGCTCTATATCCCGAATGTGCGGGAAGAGAATGTGCCGCCGCTGGACTGGCGCGGCTTCCTGCTCTCCGCGCTCGGGCTCTGCGGCCTGGTGTTCGGTTTCGAGACCATCGGCCGCGGCCTGCTGCCCGATGCCGTGGTGGCCGGCCTGCTGGTGATGGGCAGCATCGGCATCGGGCTTTACATCCGCCATGCAAGGCGCCACCCGCATCCGGTGCTCGACCTCAGGCTGCTGCGCGTGCCGACCTTCCGCATCGGCGTGATGGGCGGCTTCCTGTTCCGCATCGGCGTCGGCGCCCTGCCCTTCCTACTGCCGCTGATGCTGCAGCTCGGCTTCGGCCTCACGGCCTTCGAATCCGGCATGCTCACCTTCGTCTCGGCCGCCGGCGCGCTCACCATGAAGATGGCGGCCGGCCCGATCCTGCGCCGGCTGGGTTTCCGCCATGTGCTGATCGGCAACGCGATTTTAAGCGGCGCCTTCATCGCCATCTGCGGCCTGTTCCGGCCCGATACGCCGCATCTGCTGATCCTCGGCCTGCTGCTGTTCGGTGGGTTCTTCCGCTCGCTGCAATTCACCAGCATCAACACGCTGGCGGTCTCCGACATCGACAATGCGCGCATGAGCCGCGCCACCAGCTTCACCAGCATGATGCAGCAATTATCCTTGTCGGCCGGCGTGGCGGTGGGCGCCATGGTGCTGCATGCCACCGTCACCTGGGGCGGCGGGCCCGAGCGGATCGGCCCCGCCGATTTCACGCCAGCCTTCCTCACGGTTGGCCTGACCGCGATGCTGTCGGCCATCATCTTCCTGCGCCTGCCGCCCGATGCCGGCGCGGAAGTGAGCGGTCACCGCCTGTTCGCACCGACCCAGCGCATGAGCCAGGGCACCCCGCTGCCGCCCGGCGATCATCCACCCGGCAAGACATGACAGAGATTCCCGATATCGCGTGGCTGGCGGTGCTGGCCCGCGGCCTCGCCACCGCCGGCTTCGTCGGCGGCGTGATCGCGCTGATGGAACGCAGCTCGCCCTTCATCGGCGGCATCGTGCTGGCCCTGCCGATCGTCACCGCGCCGGCTTATCTGTTCCTGCTGTTGCAGCATGATGCCGGCTTCATCGCCACCGCCGCGCAGGGCAGCCTGGCCACCATCGGCGCCGTGCTGCTATTCATCGCCGTGGTGATTGGCCTGGTGCGTTACCTGCCGATGCCGGCCGTGCTGGCCTGTGCCCTGGGCACATGGTTCGTGGTCGGGCTGGCGATCCGCCTGCTGCCCGCCAGCATCTTCATCTCGCTGGGCATCCTGGCCACCGCCGCGCTGGTCGCCTGGCTGGCCGGCCGTAATGTATTGCTGACCGCGCCGGCCGCGCGCAGTCGCTCGCCGCTGTTCGAGATCGTGCTGCGCGGCGCCATGGCGGGCATACTGGTAATTGGCGTCAGCCTGCTGGCCGAGTTGTTCGGCCCGCGCATCGCCGGCATCTTCGCGTCTTTTCCGGTTGCCCTGCTGGCGGTCTGCTGGT
This sequence comes from Ferrovibrio sp., assembly GCF_046297595.1. Lineage (GTDB taxonomy): Bacteria > Pseudomonadota > Alphaproteobacteria > Ferrovibrionales > Ferrovibrionaceae > Ferrovibrio. The sequence continues at coordinate 31,524 of NZ_JBKBHT010000008.1, read as the reverse complement.
TCCTGCCGCGTCGTCTGGATGCGGCCGGCATCCGGGCCGCCATGCGCGCGACTCAGATCGGCATGGTCAGCCATATCCCCTTTTTCTGCTGCCTGATCCTGCTCGGACCCGCTTTTGCCGCCGCTGGCCTGCCGCGCTTTACCGCCTTCATGCTGGGCATTGCCGGTTCGCTGCTGGTGGCGCTGACGCTCGGCCTGTTGCGGCGGCGGCAAATGAAGCGGGTTAACGTGGCCTGAGGGCTTTCTGGGGCTTTTGGCCGGCCCGGCCGCGTGCTACATGGCGCCATCCCTGAAAACCAGCTTGTCCGTCGCCATGACCACCCGCCTGAACCCGATCTTTGCCGACGCGCCCACCACGATCTTCGAGACCATGTCGCGGCTGGCGCTGCAGCATGACGCGATCAACCTTGGCCAGGGCTTCCCCGACGATCCGGGCCCCGAGGATGTGCGCGCCAAGGCAGCGCAAGCAGTCGTATCGGGCTGGAACCAGTACCCGCCGATGATGGGCCTGCCCGATTTGCGCCAGGCTGTGGCCGAGCATTACAAACGCTTTCACAAACTCGACCTCGACTGGCAGTCGGAAGTGATGATCACCTCGGGCGCCACCGAGGCCCTGGCCGACAGCCTGCTGGCGCTGATCGAGCCAGGCGACGAGGTCGTGCTGTTCCAGCCGATGTACGATGCCTATCTGCCGCTGGTGCAGCGCGCCGGCGGCATCGCCAAATTCGTCACCCTGCGGCCGCCGCACTGGCGGCTGGACGAGGCCGCGCTGGAGGCCGCCTTCTCGCCGAAGACCAAGGCGGTGGTGTTCAACAACCCGCTCAATCCCACCGCCACGGTCTTCACGCGCGAGGATCTGGAGCTGCTGGGCCGCTTCCTGGTGAAATACGATGCCATCGCGATCTGCGACGAAGTCTGGGAGCATGTGCTGTTCGATGGCCTGACGCATACGCCGCTGATCGCCATGCCGGGCCTGCGCGAGCGCTGCATCAAGATCGGCTCGGCCGGCAAGATCTTTTCGCTCACCGGCTGGAAGGTCGGTTTCGTCTGCGCCGCGCCGCAGATCATGAAGGTGCTGGCCAAGGCGCACCAGTATGTCACCTTCACCACGCCGCCCAACCTGCAGACCGCCGTGGCCTATGGCCTGGGCAAGACGGACGAATATTTCGCCGGCATGCGCCAGACCCTGCAAACGGCGCGCGACCGCTTCGCGGCGGGTTTGACCGAAGCCGGCCTCACCGTGCTGCCCAGCAAGGCGACCTATTTCCTGAATGTCGACCTGGCGCCGATCTACGCGGCCAAAGGCAGCAACGCCATCGACGATGCGGATTTCTGCACCCGCATGGTGGAACAGGCGAAGGTGGCCGCCATCCCGGTCAGCGCCTTCTATGCCGAAGACCATGTGCGCAGCGTGGTGCGCTTCTGCTTCGCCAAGAGCTACGACAAGCTGGACGGTGCGGTGGAGCGGATCGCAAAGTTCGTAAAGAAGGGCTGAGGCCCCGCCGTTGCCGGCGAGGCCTCCCACCTCAGGCCGCCTTCCTGATACTGCCGATATTCTTCAGCGTCGCCGCGCAGGCCAGCGCCACCTCGCGGCCCTTCACCACGAAATGATCGGCGAAGAAACGCCGATGTTCCTCATGCTCGTGGAAGCGCAGCGGCGTGAGCACGCAGCTCAACACCGGCACGCCGGTTTCGAGCTGCACCTGCATCAGGCCCTTGATCACGGCATCGGCCACAAAATCATGCCGATAGATGCCGCCATCCACCACGAAACCGGCGGCGACGATGGCCTGATACCGCCCGCCCTGGGCCAGCAATTTGGCCTGCAGCGGGATTTCGAAGGCGCCGGGCAGTTCGAAACGGTCGATACTGCCCTGGCGCAGGCCGGCCCTACCCATTTCGGCCAGGAAACTGTCCCAGGCTTTGTCCACGATGTCGCGATGCCAGCAGGATTGCACGAAGGCGACCCTGATGGCCTGGCTGCCGCCAGCATCGAGACGGAACGATGAGGAGGTATGTTCTGCTTGGCTCTGATTCATGATGGCGTCCTTTCCTCTGCCATTGCCAGAATCAGGGCGCACGGCGACAGAGGCGCGGCCGTCCGCGCGGCGCAAAGCCGCACAGCCGTCCGACACGGACTGCGCACCGTTCTCTTCCATCCGGACTGTAACCGTCGGCTTCGGCCTTGCACCGAATCTGCTGACCCCGGCCACCGCATGAAAGCGACCAGGCGCTCGCGGGCTTGCATCCGAAGATGCTTACCGCCGGTGGGGACTTTCACCCCGCCCTGAGAACGTGGCCGCCCGGCTCATCCGGACGGCCAAATCCTGAATAGGACGGGACGAGGCCAACGGCAAGACTGTCGTTACGTCAGCGCACGGCCTTCAGCATTTCGCGCGGCGTATCCACGCCACGCACCCGGCCGCGCAGATATTGCGGCGGCACATGGACATCCGCGCCCAGCGCATCGGCGGCGCGCCAGGGCCAGAAGGGATCGTTGAGCAGGGCGCGGGCCATCGCCACCAGGTCGGCACGACCTTCCGCCACGATGGCTTCGGCCTGCGCCGGCTCGGTGATCAGGCCGACCGCCATGGTGACCATCCCGGTAGCTTTCTTCACGGCCTCGGCAAACGGCACCTGATAGCCCGGCCCGGTGACGATCTTCTGCTGCAGCGAAACGCCGCCGGACGAGACATCGACGAAATCGCAGCCCAGCTCTTTAAGCGCTGACGCGAAACGGATCGCATCGGCAATCTCCAGGCCTTCGGCGCCCATCCAGTCGCTGCCGGTGATGCGCATGCCCAGCGGCTTGTGCGCGGGCCAGGCGGCGCGCACGGCTTCGAACACTTCCAGCGGGAAGCGCAGGCGGTTGTCCAGGCTGCCGCCGTAAGAGTCGTTGCGCCGGTTGGAAATCGGCGAGACGAACTGGTGCAGCAGGTAACCATGGGCACCATGCAGCTCGATCAGATCGATGCCGGCGCGGTCGGCGCGTTGCGTCGCTTCGACGAAGTCACGCTTCACCCGCGCCAGGCTTTCCTCATCCAGCGCCTGCGGCACATGCCAGCCTTCGCCGTGGGGCAACGCGCTTGGCGCCTCGGTCAGCCAGGCTTCCGGGCCGATCAGTGGTTTGCCGCCGCGCCAGGGCAGGTCGGTGGAGGCCTTGCGGCCGGCATGGGCCAGCTGGATCGCCACCGGGGCGCGGCCAAAATGCTTGAGATCGGCGGCAATGGCGGCGAATTCAGCCTCCTGCACGGCGTTATAGAGGCCGAGGCAGCCGGGCGTGATGCGGCCCTGGGCACTGACATGGGTGGCCTCGGCCATGATCAGGCCCAGGCCGGCGGCGGCATAGCGGCCGAGATGGATGCGGTGCCACTCGTTCGGCACGCCATCGGTGGCGGAATACTGGCACATCGGCGACAGCACGATGCGGTTGGGCAGCGTGACGGAGCGCAGCTGCAAAGGCTCGAACAGGGCGGACATGTCTGGGATACCGGAAGCTGGTTGGAACGACGCCGCTTGAGTGTGGCGCAGCGCGCCGCGATTTCAAGCGCCTCGCTTCCGCTGCACCAATTTCAGGATTGGTCGCGCCAAGCGTAGTTGAAGCTGATCGAAATCCGTTCCTGCTTTGTAAAGCTGGGCGGCACCTCATGGCGCAGCCAGCTTTCGAACAGCACCAGGCTGCCCGCCTTCGGCTTGACGCTGTAATGCAGCCTTTCGCGCGGCGGCAGGTCGTCGCGTTTGGGCGGCGCTGCCATCAGTCGGTCGAGCCGTGGGTCCTCGAACTTGATTGCCGCCGCGCCGCGCGGGGCCTGCACGTAATATGTACCGCTGATGAAACTCAGGGGATGCAGATGCAGGCCGTGGGTGACCGGGCCGGCCATCATGTTGACCCAGCAATCGGTCATTTCCAGCCGACGACCGCGCATGTCGTAGCCCAGCTGCTTCGCATAAGCCCTCACATGCGGCGCGATGGCCTTTTCCAGCGCTGCAAAGCCCGAGGAAATGCAATGCAGCTTGTCGTGGCTGCCATAGGAGGTATAGCCGCCCGGATAGTTCTTCGCGCTCCAGGCCTGTCCGGCAGTATCGGCCGAACGCAGGCCGTCGCATTCGTCGATCAGGTCGCGGTTGAAACGCTCGAGGCCGTTCTTTTTCAACGGCGCCGAATAGATGCGGGTGGCAAACAGGCTGAGCAGCGTCATTAGAACATCTCGAAATATTCGCGATGCTCCCATTCGCTCACCTCGAGCTGGTAGCGCGCGATCTCGGCTTCCTTGATATGCAGGAAATAGTCGACGAAGCGGTCGCCGAAGCCGCCACGATAGCAGGCGCTGGCGCGCAGGGCAGCCAACGCAGACTCTAGCGAACGCGGCAGCATCGGGGCCGGCGTTTCATAGGGCACATCGGCCGAGGGCGGCGGTTCGGCCTGTTTCGCCATGCCGTCCATGCCGGCGATCAGCTGCGACGCCATGTAGAGATAGGGATTGGCCGCCGGTTCGCCCAGGCGGTTTTCGATGCGGCTGGCCGGATCGCCCTTGGCGCCCAGCACGCGGCACATCACGCCGCGATTATCGCGGCCCCAGATGGCGCGGTCGGGTGCCAGCGAATAGGGGCGATAGCGGCGATAGGCGTTGATCGTGGGCGCGGCGAAAGCGGCCGAGGCCGGCGCATGCTCCAGCAGGCCGGCGAGGAAATGCCGGCCGAGTTTCGACAGCGGCTGGCCGTCTTCCTCCGGGATGAAGGCATTGGCGCCGGTCTTGCGATCCTTCAGCGACTGGTGCAGATGCCAGCCCGAGGAAAACACGTTGGGCAGCTTCGGCCGGCACATGAAGGTGACGTGATAACCATGCCGGCGCGCGATCTGCTTGGCCGCCGAGCGGAACAGCACCATGGTATCGGCGGATTCGAGATTGGCGCCCGGGCGGAAGGTGAATTCCGCCTGGCTGGGCCCGAACTCGACCTCCAGCGACCGCAGCGGCAGACCCAGCGCCTGCACGTCCTTGCGCAGGATTTCATAAATCTCGTCATACTGGTCGTAGCGCTGCTCGGTCAGATACTGATAGCCCTGCGTCAGCAGGCTCACCTCGGGTGGATTGCCGGGCTGGCCGGCATCTTCGGGCTTCAGCTTCGGGTCTTCGAGTTTGAAGACATGGAACTCGACTTCCAGGCCCGAGACATAATCGTAGCCCTGCTCGTTCAGCCGGGTCAGCGTGTCGCGGAAAATCCGGCGCGTCGAAAATGGCACCGGACGGCCATCGGCGAAATAAAGGTCGCAGAGCAGCCAGCCGCTATGCGGCGCCCAGGGCAGTATCTTGAATGTGGTGGGATCGGGCACCATCAGGATGTCGGCGGCACCCTGCATTTCCGGCAGGCCGAAACCGCCGCCCTGGGTGAAGACCGGAAACACCGTGCGGTGCGCGGTGTCCTTGGCCAGCAAAGTGGTGGTGAAGCCGACGCCTGCGCGCATTGCGCCCGGCAGTTCCTCGGCCACCACCGTCTTGCCGCGCAGGATGCCGTGCTGGTCGGCGAAGGAAAACCGCACCACGCCCAGACCGCGGCCGGCCACCTCGCGTTCGACGGCCTCGGCCGCCTTTTTCTGCTCCGGCGTCCACAGGCCGTGCCGTTCGACAAAACTCACGCTGCTGTCCCCCAACGCAAAATCGCCGCTATTCGGCCGCCTGCGCCAGCCAGGGCGCCTGGCGGCGCTTACGGGCATCGGCCTCGCGCCAGTATGCCTGCCACTGCGCCGTGGGGGCAACACCATCCACCGTGATCGGGCCCCGGATGGCCCGGGCGCTTTCGCCATCCAGCACCATCAGCGGCTTTTCGCCGCCCTGCTCGACCTGGTCGATGGCCTTCATCAGCATCGAACGATAGTTGATGATGGCTTTGTCGGTGCTGCCCAGATGCTCGCGGGTGCGGTCCTGGATCGGCCCCAGGCTCTCCACCGCCCATTGGTCGTGCACGTTGATGTCGAAGCCCATGCCGGTATAGGTCTGGGTCTTCTGCTGCTGCGGGTCGAAGCCGTAATTGTTGGCCTTGTTGAGGCGCGGGATGTAATCCGGCAGGGTGTAGAGCTCCAGCCGCTGGGCCCGCATCTGCGCCTTGTCGACCGGCGCGCCGAAGCTGGTGAAGATGGCATACCAGTAGCAGTTCACATCATCGATCGGTACATGCCATTGCGTGATGGTCATCTCGGCCGAGAGCGGGATGTTGAACGTCTGCGGGAATATCAGGTTGGTGACGCGCACATGGGTGCTGGCATCGCTGATCTGGCGCAGGGCGAACAGCCGCATGCCGTAATCCGTGCGCTCGACCTCGATCTGCGGGCGGTCGAATTCGCGCAGCACCTTGGTCATCGGCATGTCGGAATCGGCGGACGCGGCACGGAACTGCTTGCCGTAACTGGCGCTGGTATCCTCGTCCTCGAAGAAACGGTGCAGGAAGGAGGCATGGGCCGGATCGATGCCGACCTCCAGGGCCTGCAGCCAGTTACAGGCGATATGGCCCTTGAAGGCGAAAACGTGGCTGTCGGGCGCGACGAAGCAGTCGAAATCGGGGAAGGCCGGCGGCTCACCGTCTCCGAGGTAAGCGAACAGGATGCCGCTGCGCAGGACCACCGGGTAACTTTTCTGCCGGATGCGTTGGCACAGGCGGCTGTTCTCCGGCTCGGCCGGGGTCTGCAGGCACTGGCCCTTCACATCGAACAGCCAGCCATGAAAGGGACAGCGCAGGCCGCCATCCTCGGGCCGGCCGAAGGCCAGATCGGCACCGCGATGCGGGCAGTCGCGGTCAAGCATGCCGTAACGTCCCTGCTCGTCGCGGAACAACACGAAGTCCTGGCCCAGCAGCTTCACGGCGCGCACCGGGCGCTCGGGATCAAGCTCCTCGATCAGGGCCGCCGGCTGCCAGTATTGCCGCAGCAGCTTGCCCGCCGGCTTGTCCGGCCCCACCAGGGTCATGCGCATATTCTGTTCGTGCGTGGTCATCGCGGACTCCCTCAGATCCAGCCGGCTCAGCTTCGGCCTTGACGGACCCTCCCACAGGCCCGACAATGTCCGACTAGCGAACATATGTGCGATTTTAAACCAGTAGACTTGTACCGGCAACGGGAAAACCATGACCAAACTGCGCCAGAGCGATGCCGAAAAACGCGCCCAGAGCGGCCGCAGCCCCGATTTCCTCGAAGCGCTGGCCCGGGGGCTGAGTGTGCTGACCGCTTTCGACGACAGCCGGCCGCAGATGAGCCTGAGCGATGTGGCCCGCGCCGTCGACCTGCCGCGCGCCACCGCACGGCGCGCACTCTACACACTGGAACAGCTTGGTTATCTGGAAAGCGACGGCAAACTGTTCCGCCTGACGCCGCAGGTGCTGCGCTTCGCCTCGGCCTATCTCGGAACGGCGGGCAACGCGGCGGCATTGCAAACGGCCTGCGGCCGGTTATGCGCCGCTACCGACGAAGCCTGTTCGGCGGCCATCCTGGATGGCGAGTCTGCCGTGATGGTGGCACATGCCTCGCCGCCGCGCTTCATGTCGTCGGCGCCAGGCATCGGCTTCCGCGTGCCGGCTTTCTGCTCGGCGCTGGGGCGTGTGCTGCTGGCAGCCAGCGGCGCGCAACCGGCCGGCATCCGGAGTCTGACGCCCAGGACCGTGACGAGTAAGACCGAGTTGCAGGCGATCATCGCGAAAACGGCACGGGACGGTTATGCGCTGGCCGACCAGGAAACCGAGCTGGGTTTCCGCTCGCTGGCCGTCCCGGTGCGCCGCTTCGACGGCCGCGTGGTGGCGGCGCTGAATATCGGCATCCGCATCGAACGCGCCACGCCAAAGCAGATGAAGGACGGCTTCCTGCCCCTGCTGCTGCAGGCGGCGAAGGCCTTGCGAGATCAGGTATTGTGAAGTGGCGCAACCAGTGCGCGGCGCGTAGCAGCAATCATATCCGCCACTGTCACATCAGTGATACAGGGATAGGTGCGCGTGGACTCCGATATATAGGGACAGTCCCAGCTGCAATGATAACAGTCACGACGATGCCATAGAGCGGCCACATGCGCCCAAGCCTGTTGCCCGGGATAAGGAAAGAATTCTCCAAAATGACCGCCCCCCAATACCACAATGACCCTAACGCCTAACAACGCGGCCAAATGGGCAGGACCGGTATCGGAAGATAATACTAGAGAAGCCTTGAGAATCTGCGACACCAACTCGGTGAAACTCCAGGCCCCTATCGCCACCTCTATATGGCGACGGATAAACTCAGCTTGCGCCAAATGCCAAGCTAGAACAGCGGACAGCATATCGCGCTCGGCAGGCCCACCAACCAGACGCACCCGACGCCCCTCCGCCGCCAGCGCCGCCGCCACTTCGAACCAGTTTTCCAGCGGCCATCGACGAGGACCATAGCTGGCGCCCAAGTTGATCAGGATTGCTCCAGCCGCATCACCGACATCGTCAAGGGGCATCAGCAGATCTTTCAAGCCAACGCGCGAGTCGTTCGATGTATGAGCCGGCAGGGCAAGTGCATCTATAAAATCGCGTTGTCGCTGTATCTCATGCTTTGGCGCCTCGGCTGAACAATCGACAATGCGGGTCATGCCACTGCGAAAATATTCAGCAACCACTTGCATCTTGGGTGGCACCTCAGGCTCCATCACCCAGCGCTCAGGCGCGCCTGTGGCCGCCACCATGGCGTCGGCGACGATGGGATTGCGACGATAGACTGGACAAACTGCGCGCGCCACGCCAAGTCGGCGCAGCATGACATTAAACCGAAGCCGGTAAAAAAAGCGCCGCGCATACCGCTTCTGATCGACTAGAATAACCGTTTCTCCTGCAAAGAAATCGGCTATTACGGGTTGCCAGTCAGTGGCACCCAAAATTATGCAACGCATACCCGGCGGTACTAACGCTGCTTTATAGGACTCGAGCAGCAAACGGAACAACAGGGCATCACCAATCCCAAAAGTGCGAACCAGTAGCACAACATTACGAGGCCCTGCCGCGGAAAATAGCCGGGCGGCTGCATCTGCCAAACGCAGAACAGGCCAGCGCCTTGGCGGACGAGCCACGCGACCATTCCGATGCCCTATCATGACTAGACCGTATGCCCCAACCAGATTGGAATCGCGATTATACGCTTTTCCAGGTTATGACAAGCGGCCTAGATCGGATAGATCAGCGAATTGAGGATCAATTCGCTGTCGAACACGCAAAACCGCTCTTCCAGCAGCAACCCACCCTTCTCGCCATAGACAAAGCGGTCGACATACCGCCCGACATTATAGACCTCCGAGACCGAACCGGGCTTGGTGCGGAACACGGCATAATTCGCCGAGGCATGGATGACATCCCCGTTATCGGACAGGATGCGCGCCGTGCCGATCACATGGCGCTGGTAGTAGGGCGCATGGAACAGCGTGTTGGTGATGCCGTAAGCGCGATCCTTCAGCATGCCCTGGCCTTCCAGTGCCATGGTGCAAAGCGGCAGGCTTGCATCGAAATTCTCGCGCGGGATCACCTTGTACAGGCAATCGGGCGTGAACATGGCGATCCAGGCGTCGAAATCGCCACGATCCAGACAATCGGCATAATCGGCATTGAACTGGTCGACGCGATACTGCGATTCCAGGATCGAAAGCGCGATGGCATGGGCCCGCATCGGCATGATCAGATCTCCATCACCTTGCGCCAGTAGCCATACATGCCGCGGATCAGCGTTTCGGTCACCATATGGGGCGCAGGACCGGCGGCGCGCCCATCCAACTCGCAGATCGTGCTGGCATCGCCGCCATTCTGGCGGAAACCGTCCTGCGAGAATTCGATCACCTCGCCATCGTCGGCCGAGACAAAGCCGGCCGGACCAAACAGGTTAGCCTGGCGCAGGCGGCGGCGCGTCATCGCCTCGTCGTCTTCCTCGAATCCGAAATGTGTCCAGATGAAATCAAAGGCATCGGGGCCGGCCGGCACGATATGGCGGGTGGACAGCGAATTGACCTGCTGCTGGATGATCACGCTGGGGAACAGGGTGATCATCGTTACCGTCGGTCCGTTCCACCAGTATTCCGGCACCACGTCCAGCAGGCGCGGATCGTTCAGCGCCATGTCCTTCTTGAAACTGGTGACACCCTCGGTGACCGCCTTCACCTCGCCGCCGGCATTGCGCTGCGAGATCATCACCGCATGGCGGCCTTCCCTGTCCATCACCATGCGCGACTGCTGGTCGGCGCGCCACAGGCCGAAGGTGACGAACCAGGTGTGCAGCAGACCCGGATGATAGGGATCCTTGATGTTTTCCATCATCAGCTTCCAGTTGCCCGGAATGCGCTGGCGGTTAGTGCCGAGGATGGTGAGCTTGCGGCCATCGAAGATGCGGTTCAGCCAGGGCATCACGTCCAGGCCGAAGTACTCCTCCAGCGCGGGCACATCGGGCGAGAAGCTGGCAAAGACCAACCCGTTATAGGTGGCGACCTTCAGCCTGGTCAGGCCATGCTGCTTCAGGTCGAAATCTTCCGGCATGCCGCCCTGCACGCTGCCATCGTCTTTCTTCACGCCATGGCGGAACGGCAGGCCGGCAAGATCGCCATTCAGCTTGTAGGTCCATTGGTGATAGGGGCAGACGAAGCTGCGTGCGCTGCCGCGCTGTTTCTGGCAGAAACGCACGCCGCGATGGGCGCAGCGGTTTTCCACCACATTCAGGCTGCCATCGCGGTCGCGCACCACGATCACCTGCCGCTCGCCCACATGGGACAGCTTGTAATCGCCCGGTTTCGGCAGCTCGGCTTCCAGCGCGACGTAGCACCAATGGCCGCCGCCATGGAAAAACCGCTCCAGCTCGCGGCGATACACGGCCGGATCGGTATAGGCCCAGTAGGGCACGCGGCTGGAGCCCGTGCCGTCCCAGCGCGGCAGAGTATCCGGTGCCACTGGCTGGCACAGTTCGGCATGCATGGTCATGCGATCCTCCCGACACGGAATTTATTTGTATTTGCAAATATATTCGCGCCGGCGTCGGCGTCCGTCAATGGGTTTCCCTCATTCGGCTTCCGTAAGGTAACCGATTGAATTATGCGGCAAAACACCCGACGATACCGGTCCGTCAGGGAGGAAAACCATGTTCGACCGGCATTACACGGTCTGGCCCAAGGGCGTACCTAAACACCTGACCCTGCCCGAGACCAGCCTGTACGAGAATATCGAGATTTCCGCCCGCCGCTTTCCGCGCAAACCGGCCCTGCTCTATTACGGCACGGCTTTGTCCTATGCCGAGCTGAAACACCATATCGACCGGCTGGCCGGCTGGCTGGAGCAGCATTGCGGCGTGAAGAAAGCCGACCGCGTGCTGCTGTATATGCAGAACAGTCCGCAATTCGTGATCGCCTATTACGCGATCCAGCGGCTGACCGCCGTGGTGGTGCCGGTCAATCCGATGAGCAAGACGGAAGAGCTGCGCCACATCGCCACCGATACCGACGCGACCACGGTGATCTGCGGCCAGGAACTGCTGGGCTTCGTGCAGCCGCTGCTGGGCGAAAATCTGCAGCATGCCGTGGTGGCGGCTTATGGGGATTACGTCACCGCGCCGACCGACCTGCCCCTGCCCGATGTGGTGGCTGTGGCACGAACGGCTTTCGACACGCCCGGCGCCACATCATGGAGCAATGCGCTGGCGGCGCATCTCGCCGCCTCGCCGCACCAAGCCAGTCATGACGACTGGTGCGTGCTGCCCTATTCCTCGGGCACCACCGGCGCGCCGAAGGGCTGCCTGCACAACATACGTGGCGTGACGGCCACGCTGTTCGGCTCAATCGCCTGGAACCCGGCGACGCCGGAATCCGTGCAGCTTGTCACCCTGCCGCTGTTCCATGTCACCGGCATGCAGAATTCGATGAACGCGCCCTTGTTCAACGGCGCGACGCTGGTGCTGATGACGCGCTGGGACCGAAGGGTGGCGGCCGAACTGATCCAGCGCCACCGCGTGACGCACTGGCGCAACATCACCACCATGTGCATCGACTTCCTGTCCGATCCGGCCATCGGCAAATACGACCTCTCCAGCCTGACCGGCATCGGCGGCGGCGGTGCGCCGATGCCGAAGGCAGTGGCGGCGAAACTGAAGGAACTGACCGGGCTGGATTACATCGAGGGTTATGGCCTGTCGGAGACTATTGCCGCCACGCATATCAACCCGGTCGACAATCCCCGCCCGCAATGCTTAGGCATTCCGGTCTTCGACGTGGATTCCCGCGTGGTCAACCCCGATACCCTGCAGGAACTGGGACCGGGCGAAACCGGCGAGATCGTGGTGGCCGGGCCGCAGGTATTCCTGGGTTACTGGAACCGGCCGGCCGAAACGGCGGCGGTGTTCTTCGAGCGCGACGGCAAACGGTTCTTCCGCACCGGCGATCTGGGCTATTACGACGAGGAAGGCTATTTCTTCCTGGTCGACCGGCTGAAACGCATGATCAACGCCTCGGGCTTCAAGGTCTGGCCGACCGAAATCGAGGCGATGATGTACGCCCATCCCGGCATCCGCGAGGTCTGCATCATCGCCACGCCCGATGCCCATCGCGGCGAAACGGTGAAGGCCGTGATCGTACCGAAGGACGATGCGAAGAATTTGACGGCGGAAGAGATTCAGTCCTGGTGCCGCGACCGCATGGCCGCCTATAAGGTGCCGCGCGTGGTGGTGTTCGCTGATGCGCTGCCGAAATCGGCCACCGGCAAGATCCTGTGGCGCGTGCTGCAGGACCAGGAACGCAGCACTGCATCAAACTGATGGAATCACCATGCCGCTCGTCCCGCCCCTGCCCGAAGACCATAACCCGGAGCTGGTCGATCTGATCCAGTTCTTTCGCGGCCCGCTGGGCGTGGTGCCCAACAGCGTGCTGACCATGCAGCGCCGGCCGGCCATCGCGCGCGCCTTCACGGCGCTGAACCAAGCCGTGATGGAAAACGGCGGACGCGTCACTGCGGAACAGAAGCGCCTGATCGGCTATGTCGCCTCTCACGCTGCCGGTTGCCGCTATTGCGAGGCGCATACCATCCTGGCCGCCGAACGCTTTGGCGCGACGCCGGAACGGCTGGCGACGATCTGGGAATACCAGACCAGTCCGCATTTTTCCGATGCCGAACGCGCTGCCTTTGATTTCGCGCTGGCGGCTGCCTGCGTGCCGTCTGCCGTGACGCCGGAGATCCAGGCCAACCTGCGCAAACACTGGACCGATGACGAGATCGTCGAGATCATGGGCGTGATCGCCCTGTTCGGCTTTCTCAACCGGTGGAATGATTCCATGGCCACCACGCTGGAGGATATCGGCGTGGATGCCGGCAGCCGAAACCTGGCCCATACCGGCTGGCAGCCGGCCAAACACCGAGAATAGATCAGATCGGGAATAGGGCTCAGGCGGGGAAGCCCACCTTCTGCGGCCACAGATTGGCATAAGCCCGGATCGATACCGAGGCATAGACACCATTCTGCGTGAATGGCTCGTGCCGCAGCCATTCTTCGGCGGCGGCGCGGTCGGGGAAATCGATCACCAGCAGGCTGCCCTGCATCGTCGTGCCATCGTCGGCCAGCAAAGGTCCGGCAAAGGCGATGCGGTCGGCAACCTTCGCCAGATAATCCTTGTGCACAGGCCGCCATTTCAGGCGCAGGTCGGCCGCGCCTGGCTTATCGAGATTGTAGAAGCAGAACAGCATGCTCGCCTCGTCTGTCAGTAACCCAGGCTGTGCGGCAGCCACAGCACGATCTGGGGCATTGCGATCAGCAGCACCAGCGCCAGCATCATCGCCAGCACGAACCAACCGGCCCAGCGCGTGGTCTGCTCGATCGGCACGCCGGCCAGCTTGGACGATACCATCAGGTTCACCGCCATCGGCGGGGTGAACTGACCGATGGCCACCATATAGGTGAGCAGCACGCCGAACCAGACCGGGTCCCAGGCAAAGGCGCGCATCATAGGCAGCAGGATCGGCAGGAAGATCAGGAAGATCGAGATGCCATCCAGCACCATGCCGACGAACAGCAGCACCACCACGATCATCGCCAGCGTGCCGTAGGACCCCAGGCCGCTGCCGGTGATGGCCCGGGCAATCGGATCGACGATGCCCAGCGTGTTGACCGCATAGGCGAAGATGCTGGCCAGCGCTACCACGATCATGATGATGCCCGAGGTCTCGGCCGCATCGACCAGGATATCGAGCAGTTCCTTCATCCTGATCGTGCGATAGATCACCATGCCGACGAACAGGCCGTAGACCACTGCCACCACGGCGGCCTCGGTGGGTGTGAACCAGCCCATGCGCATGCCGCCCAGAATCAGCACCGGCGCGGCCAGGCCCCAGCTTGCCGCGCGCAGCGACGGCCAGAAGGGCGGTCGCGACTGATCCCTGTCGGCCAGGCCGAAGCCATGCCGCCTGGCCAGCCAGTATGCCGGTATCATCAGGGCGACACCGGCCAGCAGGCCCGGAATGAGTCCGGCCGCAAACAGGGCCGGCACGGAGGCGCCCGGCACCAGCACCGAATAGACGATGAAGGCGATGGACGGCGGGATCAGGATATCTATGGCGGCGGCGGAGCCGATCACGGTGGCGGAATAGGCCGGCGGGTAGCCGGATCGCGCCATGGCCGCCAGCATCACGCCGCCCACGGCCGCCGCCGTGGCCGGGCCGGAACCGGATATGCCACCCAGCAGCATGGCAACCGCGATGGCCACCAGCGGCAGCCGTCCGGGCTTGCGGCCCACGATGGCGATGGCGAGATTGACCAGCCGCGCGGCCACACCGGATTTTTCGAAGATCACGCCGACCAGCACGAACATCGGCAGGGCCAGCAACGGATACTTGGCGATGCCGGCATAGAAGTTGTTCGGCAGCGACATCAAGCCCAGATCGGCCAGCCAGATACCGAGCGCGCCGCCCAGCATCAGCGCCACGCCGATCGGCACACCGGCCAGCATCAGCACGACGAAGACGGCGAAGATGGAAAAGCCGATCATGCTTTCGCCCGCCACTTGCGCCAAAAGACCTGCGCCGCGCGGACAACAATGGCCGCCGACAACACCGGCAGCCACACGCTGTACCACCATTGCGGTATGCCGATGCCCGGCGAGGTCACGTCGAAGCGGTAATCGTCATAGGCAAAGCGGGCCGCCAGCGCGGTAAGGATGACAAAACCAACAACCGTGGCGGCCGCTGATATCAAAGCCAGCATGCGGCGGCGGCCGGCCGAGCCGCGTTCGAAAAACGCCTCAATGCGGATATGGCGGTCGCGCGCCACGGCGGCGCTGGCCGCCACCATGGTGAGGATCACCATCAGCGAGATGGAAATCTCTTCGGTCCAGGCGAAGGACTGGTTGGTGAAATAGCGCGCGATCACGTTGGCGAAGGTGATCGCCGCCAGCAGCAGCATGACGGCCGCACCGACCCAGTCCTCCCAGCGCAGCCGGCCGCGTGCCTGCGGCTGGGGCGGCATCAATGGATCTGGTTTCGAGGTTTCCTGCACGCTACTTCCCCCATACCGGCAACCGGCGGCGGCCGGCCGGAAAAGCAAAGGCCGGGAAATCCCGGCCCCGCTTCCGGCCTGCGCCACTTGCCGCGCCGATCAGGCCTTCTTGCGCGAGGCGGCGACGGCAGTCTCGGCCTTCTTCACCAGATCGGGCCCGATCTGCTGCACCCACTTATCGTAGGCCGGCTTGACCGCCTGCTTGAAGGCATCCTTCTCGGCAGCAGTCAGCTCGGTGACCTTCACGCCCAGCGCCTCGACTTCCTTCACAAAGGAACTGTCGCTGGCGGTGAGACCCTTGCGGGCAATGGCGATTTCCTGCTTGCCGGCATCGATGGCGGCCTGACGCACGATCTTCTGGTCGTCGGCGCTCCAGGACTTCCACACATCCTGGTTGGCGACGAAGATCAGCGGATCGGCCACATAGCCCCAGCGCGTGACGAATTTCTGCGCCAGCGTGTTGAGCTTGGCCGCCGTGAAGACATGCAGCGGATTCTCCTGACCCTCGACCGCGCCAGACGCCAGCGCCGGCTGCGCATCGGCCCAGCTCATCTGCGTCGGGTTGGCACCGAGCGCCGTGAAGGTGTCGTTGAAGATCGGCGAACCGACGACGCGGAATTTCAAGCCCTTCATGTCGGCCGGCTTGCGGATCTCGTGCTTGGAATTCGAGACCTCGCGGAAACCGTTCTCGCCCCAGGCCAGCGGCATCACGCCGTTCTTCTCGACCAGGGCCATGATCTCCTTGCCCACGTCGCCCTGAACCATGGCATCGAGGCCGGCATGGTCCTGCGCCAGGAAGGGCAGCGAGAAAAGGTTGAGCTGCTTGATCTGCGGCGACCAGTTGATGGTCGAGCCGATGGCGAGATCAATCACGCCCTGACGGATCGCGGTGAATTCACGGGTCTGGTCGCCATTCACCAGCGACACGCCGGGATACATCTTGATGTTGATGCGGCCCTGGGTGCGCTCCTTCACCAACTCGATCCAGATGTCGCCGCCCTTGCCCCACGGGAAGGCCGAACCGACCACGGTGGAGAGCTTGTATTCCGGCTTGTAATTGCTGGCATAGGCGCTGCGGCCGATGATGGCGGGCGCGGCGAAAAGAGCGGTGCCGGCAAGACCGGCCTTGAGCAGCGAACGACGATCCATGGTCTGTTTCCTCCAGTGTTTATTTTTGTTGTTCAGCCAATACAGCATTCCGTGTGGCGCGCCAAGATGGGATGGATACGGAGCGACGCATCTGCCGCTTTCCTGCCCTGCTCATCGCGCAAGCAATTCGCGCGCCTTCGCCGCGATGCGCGCCGGCGTGACCCGCGTTTCCGCTTCCAGCACCGGGGCATAACCCACCGGAGCGCGCAATCCGCCCAGCCGCGCCACCCTGACGTTGCCGGCTTCAGCCAAAGTCGCCGCGATTTCCGCGCCGAAACCGGCCACCTGGATCGCTTCATGCGCCACCAGCACGCGGCCGGTTTTCGCTGCGGATGCGAAGACGGCTTCGCGATCCCAGGGCCAGAGCGTGCGCAGATCGATCACTTCGGCGTCGATACCCTCGCCGGCCAAGGTATCGGCTGCTTCCAGCGACCAATGCACCGCCTTGCTCCAGCTGATGATGCTGAGATCCTTGCCCGGCCTGCGTATGGCAGCCTTGCCGAGCGGTATGGCGGCGGCCGGATCGACCTCGCCCTGCAATGCCCAGAGTTCCTTATGCTCGAAATAGGTGACCGGATCGCCGCATTGCAGCGCGGCCTGCAGCAGGCCGTAATTGTCCTGCGGCGTGGAAGGCGCCACCACCACCAGGCCCGGCACATGGGCGAACCAGCCTTCCAGCGACTGCGAATGCTGGGCGGCTGACGCGCTCCAGATGCCGATGGGCATGCGGATCACGGCCGGTACGCGGCCCTGGCCCCCGAACATGAAGCGGTTCTTGGCGGCCTGGTTGATGATCTCGTCCATGGCGCAGAGCGCGAAGTCGATCACGCGCAGTTCGATCACCGGCTTCAGGCCGGTCAGCGCCATGCCGACGGCGGCGCCCATGATGGTGGCTTCCGAGATCGGCGTGTCGATCACGCGGTCGGATCCGAAAGCCTGCTGCAGACCGGCATACTGGCCAAAGATGCCGCCCCGGCCAACATCCTCGCCGAGCGCCACGATGGTCGCATCGCGACGCATGGCATCGTTCAGGGAGGCAGCCGCCGCAGCGGCATAGCTCATCACAGCCATTGTCCCGCTCCCGTATCCTGGATATGCGAGAAGGCTGCATCCGTCTGCGGCCATGGCGCCCGCAGAGCGGTCTTGATCGCGGCGGCGACTTCATCGCGCGCCGCCTGCATCACCGCATCGATCCCGGCATGGTCCATGCCATGAGCACGCAGTTGCGCCGCTGTCACCAGCAGGGGGTCGGATTTCAGTGCCGCCTCCAGTTCCTTCGGATCGCGATAGACGGCGGGATCGACCGAGACATGGCCCTTGAAGCGGTAGGTGCGGGCATGCAGCAGGCGCGGCCCTTTGCCGGCGCGGATATCGGCAATCATCTGCCGCGCGGTTTCCGATACGGCCCCGGCATCGTTGCCATCGACCACGGCGGCCTCGATGCCGAAACTGCGCGCGCGCGCCGCTGCACCTTCGCCGGCCGACATCGCGCCGGTCTTGGTGGTGGCCGACCACTGGTTATCCTCGCAGACGAACAGGATCGGCAACTGGAAGGCCGCGGCCCAGTTCAGGCTTTCGGCGAAGGGGCCACGATTGATGGCACCATCGCCGAAGAAGGTGACGGCGATGGCATCCAATTTACGGATCTTGATCGACTGCGCCGCGCCCAGCGCAATGGGAATGCCGGCGGCAACAACGCCGTTGGCGCCCAGCATGCCAACTGAAAAGTCGGCGATATGCATCGAACCGCCACGACCGCCGCAGAAGCCGGTCGCCTTGCCGAACAGCTCGTGCATCATGCGTTCGAGATCGGCGCCCTTGGCCAGCGTGTGGCCATGGCCGCGATGGGTGGAGGTGAGATAGTCGCTGGCGCGGAGGTGTCGGCACACGCCGGCCG
Organism: Ferrovibrio sp.; assembly: GCF_046297595.1. GTDB lineage: Bacteria > Pseudomonadota > Alphaproteobacteria > Ferrovibrionales > Ferrovibrionaceae > Ferrovibrio. The sequence goes on along the minus strand of NZ_JBKBHT010000008.1, from coordinate 12,980 downwards.
GCACGGCTTCCTGCCCGGTGGAAAGATGCAGCGGCCCACGCACATGCGCCTGGCCGGCGGCCTGCTGGCCGAAGGCGGCAACGCCGCCCTTGCTGGCTTCCTCGGCGGCATCCTCGAAGGCGCGGATGCGGCACATCATGCGATAGAGCTCCAGCAGCTCGGCTGCCGGAATATTGGGTGGGTTCACGGGCCTGTTCTCGGGATTTTATGTTCTTGTTGGTCCCGACCGTAGCAATGGATCGTACAGTGATCAATTGGCGCGGGCGCGCAAAACGCGAAACTTCAGCCGAAAGTCAGCCGCGCCTGCCGGTTCTCCAGGGCGGACAGCACGCTCATGCCGGTGATCGCCGAGGTTTTTGGGTTGGCCGCGCTGCTGCGCCCCGACACGGTGACGGTGAGCCGCGAGGATGTGCTTTCCGCCTCGATGCAGCCGGTATTGCCGGTGGCGGCGGGATCGGCCACCAGTTTCACCTGCGTGCGCTCGAAGCCCAGACCGGCCAGCGCGACGGTCGCCGCGAGGTTGGCATTCTTGGGATAACGCAACGCCGCTTCGTCGGCACGGCCGGAGAAGATCACCGTGGGCGCTGCGATGGCTTCGAGGTCGAAAGCCTGTTCCGCCGGCGTACCTTTCCAGGCCTTCGGCGGCTTGGTCGAGGTGTAGGTGACGCTGTGCAAACCGTCCTGGCGCATCGCCAGCAGGCCATCGAGGCCCGCCGTGGCGCCGACCGGAATCACCAGACGTCCCGTGCCCGCATTTGCGAGTTCCAGGATACGCGTGCGGATTGCCGCATCGGCGAGCGCGCCGGTCGAGATGATGTAATAGTGGCAACCCTGCTTCAGAGCGGCTTCGGCGGTTTCGCGCACCGCCGGCTGGCCGGCCGCCTCGATGATGATATCGGGCCGATGCGCGAGGAAATCGGCGAGGCTGTCGGCCACCGCCAGGCCCGGCCAGGCTTGCTGCGCCTCTGCAAGCTGATATGGCCGCACCAGCAAGGCGATCATGTCATGACCATCGATGGGCCGTTGCGCCCAGGCGGCCAGGATCGACCGTCCGATGCCGCCATACCCGATAAGGCCGAGCCGCAATGTCATGCGACCGGTTTAACGTTCCCGGAAGGCCGTGTCGATGGCGCACCCAATGGCATGCCCAGCCTTGGCTGAGAGGCATCCGGCCCGGTTAGAACGAATGACGGCTGCGCGTTGCCCTTGAGGGATCGAACGGCGGCAGCAGGTGGCTGGCGGAGGGAGTGGGATTCGAACCCACGATACCCTTTTGAGGTATACACACTTTCCAGGCGTGCGCCTTCGACCACTCGGCCATCCCTCCGGCGCGGCCGGCACTATACCCGCCGGACACGAATTTGCAATCGGCCCACGGGACGGCGTAAAGTCTTGGGCCGACGGGCGGATTCACCAGGGGGAGCATCGTGCTGCTGGGACGGATTCTGGGCTGGCTGCTGCTGGCGCTGGCGATGCTGGCACTGGGTGGCGACGGGTTGCGCTGGCTGGAAAGCGGCCGGCTCATGCTGATCAGCCTGCGCGACTTCTGGATGCATTTCCATCCCGAGGGTCCGGCCCTGCTGCAGAGCCTGCTGCCGCCCGTGGTGTGGGACCCCGCCATGGTGGCGATCCTGGCCGCGCCGGCCGGCCTCGTGCTGGGCGGCCTGGGCCTGGTGCTGCTGATCCTGTTCCGCCGGCAGCCGCCGAAACGGCGCCAGCGCTTCGGAGCCCTGGCCTAAAAACCGCTCAGTTGTCCGAGATCTTCAGCGCGGCAATGAAGGCTTCCTGCGGGATCTCCACATTGCCCACATTGCGCATGCGCTTCTTGCCCTCTTTCTGCTTCTCCAGCAGCTTGCGCTTGCGGCTGATGTCGCCGCCGTAGCATTTCGCCAGCACGTCCTTGCGCAGGGCCGAGATGTCTTCGCGGGCGATGATGCGTCCGCCGATGGCGGCCTGGATCGCGATCTTGAACATCTGGCGCGGGATCAGTTCCTTCAGCCGCTCGCAGAGCTGCCGCCCGCGCGTCTCGGCGCGGGCCGAATGCACGATGGTGGCCAATGCGTCGACATTCTCGGCATTGACCAGGATGGTCATCTTCACCAGCTGGCCCGGCTCGTAGCCATCCATCTGGTAGTCGAAGCTGGCATAGCCGCGGCTGACCGACTTGAGCCGGTCGTAGAAATCGAACACCACCTCGTTCAACGGCAGGCGGTAGATCACCATGGCGCGGTTGCCGACATAGGTGAGCTCGATCTGACGGCCGCGCTTTTCCTCGCACAATTTAAGGATGGCGCCCAGATGCTCGTCCGGCACCATGATGGAGGCCTTGATCCACGGCTCGTCGATATGGTCGATCAGCATCGGATCGGGCATGTCGGCCGGGTTATGCACCTCTTCCATCGTGCCGTCGGTCTTGTAGACGTGATAGATCACGCTGGGCGCGGTGGTGATGAGATCGAGGTTGAATTCGCGCTCCAGCCGCTCCTGGATGATTTCCAGATGCAGCAGGCCTAAGAAGCCGCAGCGGAAGCCGAAGCCGAGCGCCGCCGAGCTTTCCATCTCGAAATGGAAGCTGGCATCGTTCAGCCGCAGCTTGGCCAGGCTTTCGCGCAGTTCGGGGAAGGCACTGGCATCGACCGGGAACAGGCCGCAGAACACCACGGGGATCGAGGGCTTGAAGCCCGGCAGCGCCTCGGCGGCCGGCCGCTTCTCGTCGGTGATGGTGTCGCCGACGCTGGTATCGGCCACTTCCTTGATCGCCGCCGTGAAGAAGCCCATCTCGCCGGGGCCGAGTTCGTCCACCATAACCTTCTTGGGCGTGGTGACGCCGACGCGTTCCACCAGATGCACAGCGCCCGACGACATGAACTTGATCTTCATGCCCTTCTTGATCGTGCCGTCGATCACGCGGAACAGCACCACGACGCCCAGATAGGCATCGTACCAGCTATCCACCAGCAAAGCTTTCAGCGGCGCGGCGCGGTCGCCTTTGGGTGCCGGCAGGCGGTTGACCAGCGCTTCCAGCACCAGATCGATGCCGATGCCGGTCTTGGCCGAGATCGGCACGGCATCGGATGCATCGAGGCCGATCACATCCTCGATCTGCTGCTTCACGCGGTCGGCATCGGCCGCCGGCAGGTCGATCTTGTTCAGCACCGGCACGATTTCGTGGTTGGCGTCGAGTGCCTGATAGACGTTGGCCAGCGTCTGCGCTTCCACGCCCTGGCTGGCATCGACCACCAGCAGCGAGCCTTCACAGGCGGCGAGCGAGCGGCTGACCTCGTAGGCGAAGTCGACATGGCCGGGCGTGTCCATCAGGTTGAGCACGTAGGTCTTGCCGTCCTTGGCCTTGTAGTTCAGGCGCACGGTCTGCGCCTTGATGGTGATGCCGCGCTCCTTCTCGATGTCCATGCTGTCGAGGATCTGCTCGCTCATCTCGCGCTTTTCCAGCGCGCCGCAGGCCTCGATCAGGCGGTCGGCCAGAGTCGATTTGCCATGGTCGATATGGGCGATGATCGAGAAGTTGCGGATCAGGGACAGGTCGGTGGCCACAGCGGACTCGTTTCCAGCGCGTGTTTCAGCGGAACAGGCTCAGGACATTGCCCTCGCGGGATTCCTGAGACGGAATTTTCATGATGCCGGATGCGCGCAGGCAGGGCGCGCCATCGGCGGTGATCAGGCATTCGGAAAAGCCGAGGTTGCGCGTCATGCGGATCAGACGGCCCTTGCCCTCGACCCAGGCGCCCAGCGGCGCCGGCCCGACATAATCGCCGCCAAGCTGCACCGTGGGCAGAAACTTCTTGCCGCCGGCCGCGACCGAGACGGTGAAACCCAGCAGCATGTCGGCGAAGGTCATCAGCATGCCGCCATGGCAGATCTGCATCGGGTTGCAGTGGCGCAGCTCGACGCGGAAACCCATCACCGGCAGACCATCGGCCTCGTCCAGCCGACCCCAGAGCGGGCCGTTGGTTTCCATGAAGCCGGCCAGCAGGTCGAGCTTCTTCATGCCGGCGGGGGCCGCTGCCGGCTGGTCGGTGATCGGGGGTGCGCTCATGGGCGGGGGTTGTAGCATCCGCCATGATGGGCGGCAACGCAGGCCGCAGCGGAGCAGTCCCCGACAAGGCCGGCCGTTTTGCGCGGCTTTCGGATGCAGCCACACCGCCGGCCGGCGCTCCTGCGCGCAATGGCGCCATTTCGCGGCAGGCGGCGAAGGTTTTGCGTCGTTTTGCGATGGTTTTGATAGTGTAAACCATTGATTTCTATTGAATCGGATTTTTGGGATGCAGAATCGCTTCACCACCGATCAGCCCTTGTTCAGATAGAACAAAGAGCGTACATTTCAATCCTGATCCCCGGAGACGTCCTCATGCCCCCTGCCCTGCCGCCCGCACCCCATCCCGCCGACGAGCTGGGCCGCGAATATGCGATCTGCGAGCAAGAATGCCGGGCGCTGGCCGCCCATCTGGGCCGGCGGCCGCGTTTGAACCCGCAGGAGGCGGAAACCTACAAGGCGCTGCTGCGCCGCCGGGCGCGGATCGCCGATGAATGGCGGCTGGCGCGGAGCCTGGACTAAAGTCGCCCCGCGCTCGCCTTCAGTGCGACAGCAGGGCCGGAACCTGCAGGTCTTTCAGGATGCCGTTCGTGGCGCCGCCCAGGACGAAGTCGCGCACCCTGGAATGACCGAAGCCGCCCATGACCAGCAGGCCGGCACCGAGTTCCCTGGCCTTGTCCTGGAGCAGCTTAGCAACGGGGTTGAACCTGCCGCCGCCGACATTGATGGTCTGCGCCGGAATCCCCCAGCGAGACAGATAATCCACCAGACGGGCATTCGGATCGTCACTCGGCAACTGCTTCTCCTCCGTCACCGTGGCGACGGTGACCTTCGTCGCGCGCTGGAGAAAGTGGGCGGCATCCGTCACCGCACGGGATGCGGCACGCGTTCCGTCCCACGCGATCATCACATGGCCGAAGTCGATTTTCTCCACCTTGTCGGAAACCAGCAATGTCGGCTTGCCCGAGCCGAAGATGATCGCCTCCGCCGCGCCCGGGGCCGATGCGCTGGTGTCCAGGTCCACGACAACCAGATCGTGATATCGCGCATGCACCGCCGTCACATCCCCGAACTCCGGCGGAAAGCACACGACTTCCGTGGTCCGGAACTGCAATTTTTGTCCCGCCAGCGCCTGGCCGATTACTTCAACCAGGACTCTTGCGCGCGCGCGGCAATCCGTCTTCACGTCACGGACCATCGACGGCACATCGAGCATCATGTTGCCAAGTGCGCTTGCCACGGGCGGAAAATCCGGCACATGGACCAGGGCATGCACATCTGCTGCAAGATATTTCGCTATACCAGTGACGTTATCGATCAGCTTATCGGCATTTCCGGCCTGATAGGTGATTACCGGTACCAGCAATTGCAATGCCATCATCTGCTCCCTGCCTCGTTCTTTCGCTCTCATCAAAGATGCGTGGCGTCGATAACACGCGGCAGGCCAGACGAGGTTGACGCAGGTCAAAAAGGCTTCCAATCGCGCGCCAAGACACAATTTTGTGCGCGAACATTTGCCCGGTGATGAAGAAACCAATGACGGGACGGATCATGATACCGTTGAGACTGCAGCATGCCGTAGCAGCGTGGATCATAATACCGCTGCGAATGGGATGGCGGATGTGATGGGACGCAATGGTCGAATAAACACGGCCGGGCAGAAATACCCGTCATTCACGTTTCAGCGCTTCAGAAAAAAGCAAGAAAGCGTCGGTGCCCGGCCAGAAAACATTTCCTGATCCGGGCATGACGGTCATCAGAAACTCACCCCTTCACCACGGCTTCGGCGATGGCCTTGCCCACATCGGTGGTATTGGCCTGGCCGCCCATGTCGGGCGTGCGCGGGCCGGCTTCCAGCACCTCTTCGATGGCTTTCATAACGGCCGCGGCCGCGTCCTTATGGCCCAGATGCTCCAGCATCATGGCGCCGCACCAGATCTGGCCCACCGGATTGGCGATGCCACGCCCCGCGATATCCGGCGCCGAGCCATGCACGGGTTCGAACAGCGAGGGGAATTTGCGTTCGGGGTTGAGGTTGGCCGAGGGTGCGATGCCGATGGTGCCGGTGCAGGCCGGGCCGAGATCGGAGAGGATGTCGCCGAACAGGTTGGACCCCACCACCACGTCGAACCAGTCGGGATGCTGCACGAAATGGGCGGTGAGGATGTCGATATGGAACTTGTCGACCTTCACGCCGGGATAGTTCTTCTGCATCTCGGCCACGCGCTCGTCCCAGTAGGGCATGGTGATCGAAATGCCGTTCGACTTGGTGGCCGAGGTGAGATGCTTCTTCGGCCGGCTCTGCGCCAGCTCGAAGGCGAATTTCAGGATGCGGTCCGTGCCGATGCGGCTGATGATGGTTTCCTGGATGGCGAATTCGCGTTCGGTGCCGGCGAACATGCGGCCGCCGATGGAGGAATACTCCCCTTCCGTATTCTCGCGCACGACATAGAAATCGATGTCGCCCACCTTGCGGTTGGCCAGCGGCGACGGTACGCCCGGCATCAGGCGCACGGGGCGCAGGTTCACATACTGGTCGAATTCGCGACGCCACTGGATCAGCGAACCCCAGAGCGAGATGTGATCGGGCACCTTCTCGGGCCAGCCCACGGCGCCGAAGAAGATAGCATCGTGGCCGCCGATTTTCTGCTTCCAGTCGTCCGGCATCATCTTGCCGTGTTTCAGGTAGTAGTCGCAGCTCCAGTCGAAGGAATCGAAGGCGAAACCGATATCGAAGCGGCGCGCGGCGGCGTCCATCACGCGCAGGCCCTCGGGCACTACTTCCTTGCCGATGCCGTCGCCGGGTATGACCGCGATCCTGTGTGTTTTGCTCATGACGTTTCCTGTCTTTGGATAAGGCCATGAGTATAGGCGGCAGTGGCAGCGGCGCAACGTGGAGAGCACCAGATGCACTACAGGTATGACTGGCGGCGTCGCTTCAGATCCCGCGTTCCCAAACCGCGTTGTCGGTGACGATGTAATCCACGCGGCCATCCTGCAGCAGCTGCAGCGCCTCGGCCGGGGCATCGGCCGGCGGTGCAGAGCCGGCCTGCATCGGCAGGCCGAGCAGGGCCGGCCATTCGTTCAGGTTGGCATAGGCCGCGAGCAGGTCGGCCAGCAAGGGCTGCTGCCGCGCATCGACCGCAACGGGCACCACCAGGCCATCGGGCAGCAAGGCGGCATGCAGGGTCTGCTGCCAGCGCGGCGCCGGCAGGGCCGCGACGCCGCCCTGGGCCTGTGCGGCATCGAGGCCGGGACAGAGCAGGCCGAGGCCGACCTCGGGGACATAAACCGAGGGCGGCAACCAGCCAGGCCGGTCCAGCCGCTGGTTCGCCGCAGCCGTCGCGCCGGCATTGGCGCCGGAGAACAGCACCACCCGCGCCGCGCCGCCATCGGCGCCATAGGCGCGGCCATCGTAACAGGCGACCAGCTTGCCGGCATTGAGCAGGGCGGCAGCGGCGCGCACCGGATCGTGGCTCACCAGCCGGCAGCCGGCATTGCCCAGCACCGGATCGATATCGGCGCCGTAATCGCGGCCCCAGGCCGCGCGCGACAACGGCTGGCGTTTCTGCAGCCATGCGGCTGTACCATCGCGCTGCAGCAGCAGGTCGAGCACACCGCCCAGCGGCAGGGCGGCATTGGAGGCGCGCGGATAGAGCGACAGGGCGGCCGGCGGGCCGGGCAGATCTAGGGCCTGGCCGATCATGTGCACCAGGCGCGGATCGGCGAACAGGCTGCCGCCCAAAGCCAGATGGCGCAACTCGTGCCGCCGCATCAGCGCAGTGATCGCCTGGGAAAACAGGCTGGCCAGCGCAAACACCAGCGAGGATGCCACCAGCGCCGGCGGCTGTTCGCCCACCAGGCGGCGCAGCCAGCGCTGCATGCCGCCCTCGGCAGTGAAATCGGCGTCGATGCGGCCGGCATCGTCGACGCGCAGATGGGCGAGGAAGGCCTGGCCCAGCATCGGCTCGCCATGGGCAGCCAGTGCGAACAGCGTGGCTGCATCGGGCAGGCCGAGCACATCGACGCATAGGTCGAGCAGGCGGCCGGGATTGAACGCGGCGGACTCGCCTTCGTCGTCGAACAATGCGGCGAGGCGCCCGTATTTCAGCACCTGCGCGCTGCAGCCCTGTTCGCCGGCGGTGAAGACCAGGCCGCTGTCCCATTCGGCCTCGGCCAGCGCCAGCAGGGCCTGGGCGGCATGGTCGCGATGCACATGCACCGCGATGTTGCGGTTGAGTCCGAGATCGTCGAGCAGTAGGGGCATATCGAGCAGGCCGGCGGCCGCTCGGCCATGGCGGCGCATCTCGTCGCTCAGGTTCATCGGCGTGTCGCGGCCGAACATCTGGCGCAAGCCGCGACCGAGCCGGCGCGGCAGCGAGAGCTGGCCGAAATAGCGGCCGGGGAAGACGCCCTGCGACAGCGACAAAGCGCCGATCTCATCAGCGCGGACCTGGGCGATGTCGAGGCATTCGACGATGGCCTCGATGGGCAGACGCCCGCCGTCGCGCGGCATGCCGGTCAGCCGCGCCAGCGGCACGGCGGCCAGCAGCGCATAATCGTCGAAGACCGCCGCCCCGGCGTCAGCCCAACCGGAATGAACGCCAAGGATCAGCATGCCGCGCCCGGCGCCTAGGCCCGCAACGTCGCGCCGCAGGCCTTCTCGGCCGCAGCCACGATCTTCTTCGCCACGGCTTCGATCTCGGCATCGGTCAGCGTCTGCTGGGTCGGCTCCAGCCGCACGGTGATGGCCAGCGACTTGCGGCCCTCGGGAATACCCGGACCGGCGAAGACGTCGAACACGCTGGCGCGCGCGATCAGCGCCTTATCGGAACCGCGCACGGCCTTCAGCAGCGTTTCGGCCGCCACGGATGCATCGACGATGAAGGCGAAATCGCGGTCCACCGCCTGCAGCTCGGACAGCTTGAGCGCCGGCTTGGCCTTGGTCTTCGCGCGGCTGGCCGGGATGCGGTCGAGATAGATCTCGAAGCCCACCAGCGGCCCCTTGATGTCCATGGCCTGGATTGTGCGTGGATGCAGTTCGCCGAAGGCGGCCAGCACCGTCTTGGGGCCGAGGCGCAAGGTGCCCGAGCGGCCGGGATGGTAATAATCCGGCGCACCGTCCATCACCATCAGCGACTCGACCGCCACACCGGCGGCGGCCAGTGCGGCGATGGCATCGGCCTTGGCGTCATAGGCATCGACATTGCGCGGCTTGTCGCGCCAGTGGCGCGGGCCGGTCTGGCCGCGGCGGATGCCGCCGGCAACCAGGGCCTGGCCATCCTGCGCGGCCGAGGCATATTGCGGCCCCAGCTCGAACAGCGCGACATCCATCATGCCGCGATCCATGTTGCGCTTCGCCGCCGCGATCAGACCCGGCAGTGTGGAGGGCCGCATGGCATCCATGTCGGCCGAGATCGGGTTGACCAGCAGCAGTTCGGGCTGGCCGCCGCCAAACACTTCGGCTTCCGAGCGCTTGATGAAAGAGTATGTCACGGCCTCGACTAGGCCACGCGCCGCCAGCGCGCGGCGGACGATGCGGGCACGGCGCTGGCCGGCATTCACCGCCGGCTGCGGCACGGCGCGCGAGACCGGCAGCGGCACGGCGGGAATCGCCTCGAAGCCATGCAGGCGCGCGATTTCCTCGACCAGGTCGGCCTCGCCGTCGATGTCGGGGCGCCACGAAGGCGGTGCCACGGCGAGCGCGTCGCCCGCCGGCATGACGGTGAAGCCGAGCGCCGTGAGGATGCGGGTCTGCTCCGCGATGGCCAAATCGAAGCCGACCAGGCCCTGCAGGCGCGAGGGCCGCAGGGTGAAGCTGCGCCGCCAGTCGGGCTCGGTGCCGTCCACCACCACCTCCGACGGCGTGCCGCCGCACAGATCAAGGATCATCTGCGTCGCCAGCTCGATGCCGGGCCGCACCATGGCCGGATCGACACCGCGCTCGAACCGGTGGCGCGCATCGGAATGGATGCCGAGCCTGCGGCCCGCGGTGGCGATGCGCACCGGATCGAACCAGGCGCATTCGAGGAAGACGTCGGTGGTAGCTTCCGAACAGCCGGAATGCTCGCCGCCCATGATGCCGCCGATGCCCTCGGGGCCATTGTCGTCGGCGATCACGCACATGGTTTCGTCCAGCGCGTATTCGCGGCCGTCCAGCGCGAGCAGCTTCTCGCCCGCCTTGGCCATGCGCGGCTGGATGTCGCCCTTCACCTTGGCGGCATCGAAGACATGCAGCGGACGGCCGAGATCGTAGGTGAAGAAATTGGTGATATCGACCAAAGCCGAGATCGGGCGCAGGCCGATGGCCTTCAGGCGCTGCTGCAGCCAGCGCGGCGACGGGCCGTTCTTCACGCCGCGGACCAGACGGCCGGCGAAGATCGCGCAGGCGCGGTCATTCTCGGGCGTGAACTGGCGGCGCACATTGATCGGGCTTTTGAACTGGCCCGGCACCGGCTTGATCTCGAGCGGCTTGAGCGTGCCCAGCCCGGCAGCGGCCAGATCGCGCGCGATGCCGCGCACGCCGAGGCAGTCGCCGCGGTTGGGCGTCAGCTTGATCTCGATCATCGGATCGTCGAGACCCATCACGGCGGCGAATGGCGCGCCGGTGGGTGCGTCGGCCGGCAGGTCGATGATGCCGGTATGCTCGTCGGTCAGGCCCATCTCGCGTTCGGAGCAGAGCATGCCGTTGGAGGCGACGCCGCGGATGCTGGCAGCCTTGAGCAGCAACTGCGTGCCCGGCACGGTGGAGCCGACCGGCGCGAAGACGCCCTTCATGCCCGCGCGCGCATTCGGCGCGCCGCAGACCACCTGCAGGGTTTCCTTGCCTGTGAAGACCTCGCAAACCCGCAGCTTGTCGGCATTGGGATGCGGCTCGGCCTTCTTCACCTCGGCCACCACGAAGGGGGCGAAGACGGCGGCGGGATCGGTGATGCCCTCGACCTCGAGGCCGATGGCGGTGAGCTTCGCGGCGATCTCGTCGAGCGAGGCATTCGTGTCGAGATGGCTTTTCAGCCAGGCGAGCGTGAATTTCATCGCGCCACCCCCTGGCCCAGAGTGGGCACATCCAGCGGCACGAAACCGTAATGCTTCAGCCAGCGCAGGTCGGCATCGAAGAAGGCGCGCAGATCGGGGATGCCGTATTTCAACATGGCGATGCGGTCGATGCCCATGCCCCAGGCGAAGCCCTGCCATTCGTTCGGATCGAGGCCGCAATGCTGCAGCACGCGCGGATGCACCATGCCGGAGCCGAGGATTTCCAGCCAGTCATCGCCCTCGCCCACGCGCAGCACGCCGCCCTCGCGCGAGCAGTTGATGTCGACTTCCGCCGAGGGTTCGGTGAAGGGGAAATAGCTGGGACGGAAACGCATCTTCACGTTGTCGGTCTCGAAAAAGGCCTTGCAGAACTCGACCAGCACGCCCTTGAGATGGCCCATATGGATGTCGCGGTCGATCACCAGACCTTCGATCTGGTGGAACATGGGCGTGTGCGTCATGTCGTAGTCGGAACGATAGGTGCGGCCCGGCACGACGATGCGATAGGGCGGCGGGCCCGAGCGCATGGTGCGGATCTGCACCGGCGAGGTATGGGTACGCAGCACCATCTGCTCGCCGTCGTCGCGTTTCGGCAGATAGAAAGTGTCCTGCATCTGCCGCGCCGGATGTTCGGCCGGGATATTCAGCGCGGTGAAATTGTGGAAGTCGTCCTCGATATCCGGACCTTCGGCGATCGAGAAGCCCATCGCGGCGAAGATCTCGGTGATCTCGTCGATCACCTGGCTGACCGGATGGATGCGGCCCTGGCTTTCGTGGCTGTCGCTCAGCGGCAGCGTCATGTCGAGCTTTTCCGCCGCCAGCCGCGCGTTGATCGCGGCATCGGCCAGCACGCCCTTGCGCGCCTCGATGGTGCCGCCGAGGCGATCCTTCACCTCGTTGAGCATCTGGGCGCGCGCCTTGCGCTCGTCGGGCGACAGGCCGCCCAGGTCTTTCAGCGCGGCGCTGAGCCAGCCCTTCTTGCCAAGTACGGCAAGGCGAGCCTCTTCCAGGGCTTCCAGCGTCGGAGCCGCAGCCACGGCCTTTTCGGACTCGGCTGCCAGCGTGGCGATCTCGGTCATGCTTCCTCTTTCAACGCACGGATCAGCGACAGCGTGGACAAAAACAAAGGGGGCCGCAATGACGGCCCCCTTCGCAAACGGTCGCTTGAATTGAGTTGGGCGAACGCGGGCCGATCAGGCCGCCGAGGCAGGCAGGGCCGCTTTGGCCTGCGCCACCAGGGCGTTGAAAGCCTCGGGCTCGTGCACGGCGAGATCGGCGAGGACCTTGCGGTCAACCTCGATGCCGGCGAGCGCGAGGCCGTTGATAAATCGGCCGTAGGTCAGACCCTGCTCGCGGGCAGCGGCGTTGATGCGCTGGATCCACAGCGAGCGGAAATTGCGCTTCTTGGCGCGACGGTCGCGGAACGCATACTGCAGTCCCTTTTCGACCTTTTCGATCGCGACGCGGAAGACGGTGGAATTGCGGCCACGATAGCCCTTGGCGAGCTTCAGGACCTTCTTGTGGCGGGCATGGGCGGTGACGCCCCGCTTTACACGTGCCATGTCAGTATCTCCTTAAGCTCAATCGTTCGGCAGGTAGTTCTTGACGATCTTGCGCGCATCGCCTTCGAACACCACGGCGGTGCCGCGATGATTCCGGATCTGCTTGTTGGTGCGCTTGATCATGCCGTGACGCTTGCCGGCGTGCGCCCGCTTGACCTTGCCGGTCGCGGTGAGCTTAAAGCGCTTCTTGGCCGCGCTTTTGGTCTTCATCTTGGGCATTTCATAACCTCCGACGGTATGGAGTGATCTTCTGGGTGGACACGGCAGCCCTTTTGAGCCGGAACACCCGATACGAGGGCGGGGTTGTAGCGGCCGGGCCGGCACTTGGCAAG
>NZ_JBKBHT010000007.1:0-187393 GCF_046297595.1 Ferrovibrio sp. | reverse complement strand
CCGACCGCATCATGCTGTGCGGCAGCCCCGGCATGCTGGCCGACATGCGCACGATGCTGGATGGCCTGGGCTGGCAGGAAGGCTCGACCACCGGTGCCGGCGAATACGTGATCGAAAAGGCCTTCGTCGAACAGTAAGGCTGGCGTCGAACAGTAAGGTTCTACGAACCGCCGCGGCCGAGCGCCTGCATCAGCGCGGCGCCGGCCCAGGTGGCGGCCAGGCAGACCAGCACCGAGACCGCCACGTTGCCGCCGGCCCGCAGCAGCAGGCCCTCGCGCAGCAGGCCGAGCGTCTGCAGGCTGAAGCTGGAAAACGTCGTGAAGCCGCCGCAGATGCCCACCATCAGGAACAGCCGGGCGGAATCGCTCAGGCCCCAGCGGCTTTCACCGGCCGCCATGGCGGCGAAGATGCCGATGGCGAACGAGCCGGCGATGTTGACCAGCACCGTGCCCCAGGGAAAGCCACTATTTAGGCGCCCGTCGATCGCGCCGGCCATCCAGTAGCGGGCGACGCTGCCCAGCGCGCCGCCGGCGGCGATATAGAGATAGGCGGTCATGTGCGGCTAGCCATTTCGGGCGACGCTAGCGATTTTTGTCGCAGGCGTCAAAGCGCGCTTGGCCGCCGCCGCGGGCTTGGCTAGTCTGCGCGCCATGGCTGCGAGTCCCGATTTCACCGAATTCGTCCAGGAACTGTTCGCCCCGCTGGGCGGCGTCAGCATCCGCCGCATGTTCGGTGGGGCCGGCATCTATTGCCGGGGCGTGATGTTCGGCCTGATCGCCGACGACGTGGTCTACCTCAAGGCCGATGCCGAGAGCAGCCAGGCTTTCCTGGCCCGCGGCTGCACGCCCTTTGTCTATGACGGCAAGGGCAGGCCGGTGCAGATGAGCTACTGGCAGATGCCGCCCGAACTGGTCGACGACCAGGACGAAGCCGTGGCCTGGGCGAAAACCGCCCTGGCCGTTGCCAAGGCCCAGAAGGCCGCCACCCCGCCGCCCTCGCGCCGCGTGACGCTGGGGGCTGCCCGGCGGCGCTAGGTGGCAAAAGAGCCGAGCGCCGCCGCTAAAGGTGGCAAGTGTGTAACTAGGCCGCTTTGCTCTGCGCGTCGCCGTGGGCCATCGCCATTGCCTCATTCAGCACGGCGGCATCGCCGATATGGTTGGCCAGCAGCAGCGTCAGCTTGGCCATGGTCTTCTGCGCCGTGGCGTCGTCCATGCCGTCGGTCATTTTCACCAGCGCCGCGTAGAAGGCATCGGCATCGGCCAGGTTGGGGTCGGTGTTGAGTGTCGCCATGGTCAGGCTCCCTCCAGTCCGGGAATGGTTTCGCCCTTGATCGTGCGGGCCAGGCCGCGGAACAGCGCGACCGTATCGCCGCCTTCCTCCTGCACGGTCATGTCGTAGATGGCACTGCGGCCCGCGCTTTCGCGCAGTTCGGCCGTTGCCGTCAGCACCGCGCCGGGCAGCACGGGGCGCAGATAGGTGATGTCGCATTGCTGCGCCACGGCATTGCGGTTGAAGGAATTGCAGGCATAGCCGAAAGCGGAATCGGCGAGCGTGAAGATCACGCCGCCATGGCAGGTGCCGTGGCTGTTCACCATGTCGGGCTTCACCGTCATGCGCAGGCGGCAGCGGCCCGGGCCCATCTCCAGCAATTCGATGCCAAGACGCTGCGCGGCGAGGTCGCGTTCAGCGGCGGCCTGGCCGATGCGTTCGGCGACCTGTTGCGGGCTCAGGGGACTCATTGGCCGGTGAACTTCGCCGGGCGTTTCTGCAGGAAGGCCATCACGCCCTCGACGAAGTCGCGACTGCGGCCGGCGACGCGCTGGGCCGAACGCTCGGCCTCAAGCTGGCTGTCGAGCGAGGCAGTCCAGGATTGCTGCATCAGCTGGCGGATCAAGCCGAGGCCCACGGTGGGCCCTTTGGCGAATTTGGTGGCCACCTTGCGCGCCTCGTCCATCAGGGCGGCATCGTCGACACACTTCCAGATCATGCCCCATTCGGCGGCAGTCTGTGCCGGCAGCGGCTCGCCCAGCATGGTCAGGCCCTGGGCGCGGGCCGACCCGACCAGGCGGGGCAGGAAATAGGTGCTGCCGGCATCGGGCACGAGGCCGATATTGGCGAAGGCCTGCAGGAAACTAGCCGACTGGCCGGCGATCACGATGTCGCCGGTCAGCGCCAGGCTCATGCCGGCGCCGGCGGCGGGGCCGTTCACGGCGCAGACGATGGGCATGCGCAGGGCCGCCAGCTTGCGGATCACCGGGTGGTAGTTGCTGTGCAGGGCTTTGCCGAGATCCGGCATGCCACCGTCTTTCGTCAGGTCGCCGCTGGCCAGATCGGCGCCCGAGCAGAAACCGCGGCCGGCACCGGTGATGAGCAGGCAGCGGATCGCGGCATCGGCCTCGATCTCCTCGAGGGCGGCCAGCATCTCGACCATGATTTCGGTGTTCAGCGCGTTCAGGCGGTCGGGCCGGTTCAGCGTGAGAGTGGCGACGCCGTCCTGTTTGTCGACCAGCAGGGTGTTGTAGGCCATTTGTGTTTCGCCCCCTTGGATGGCGAACACGCTAGCCGATTTTTCAGGAGGGTAGAACAGTCTCGGACAGGGTTGCCGCGGCAGCTTCCGTTGCGGCAACCACGCGGTTGCGGCCGGCACGCTTGGCACCGTACAGCGCGCCATCGGCCCGCTGCACGAAGGCGCTGAGCGCTTCGCCGGAGCGGTATTCGGCCACACCGGCGGAGATGGTGATGCGGCCGAGTTCGTCACCGGAATTGCGTTTCACCAGCTTGCGGGCGGCGATGAGGGTGCGGATGTTGTCGCCCAGCCGGATCGCCTGATCGGCGCGGGTGCGCGGCAGCAGCAGGGCGAATTCCTCGCCGCCGTAACGCGCGGCCAGGTCCTGGCCCTTCACGTTGTCGCTGAGGGTGCGGGCGACGAGCTGCAGCACGGTGTCGCCGGTCTGATGGCCATGGCGGTCGTTGAACAGCTTGAAATGATCGATGTCGAGCAGCATGAGCGACAGCGGCTCGTTGTTGTCGACGGCGGCCTTGGCGAAGAGGGTGAGGGTTTGTTCGAAATTCTTGCGGTTGGCCAGACCGGTCAGGCTGTCGGACAGCGCCTCGCGGCGGGCCTGCTCGAAATGCTCGCGCAGCTGCTGCACCTCGGCCGTGGTCTCGGCCAGGCGGTCTTCCAGCGACTGGTTGCGCTGCTGCATGGCACGGGTTTCCTGCAGCATGGCGCCGACCAGCGAACCGAAGGCCGGGCCATTGCCATGGTCGTCGAGCCGGTCGGAGAAATCCTCCAGCTTGTCGCCATAGGTGCGGGTATCGACCTCGGCGGCGCCGACAAAGACACGCAGTTCGTCCATCGCCTCCTGCAGTTTCTCGGTGGTTTCGCGCGAGGCGCGCAGCATGCGCGCGGGATTGAGGAATTCCTCGTAGAGCTGCAGCGTGGTGTCGGGCGTGAACGGCGTCCTGGACGCCAGCAGGCCGTCGATTGCGCGGCTGAGCGCCGGATCGCGACCGGCATGATATTCGTACCAGATGGTGAAATTGATCGGGGTGGGCGGAATCGAGAACCGCGTCATACTGGCCACCGCCGCGTGGGCGAATTCGGCCGCCTGATGCAGATCGTCGTGATACATCCTGCTCCCCTGCCGGCGGCGATCTTCCCCGGATCGCGCCGCCGGTCCATACTGTGGGACCGGCCGGGGCGGCTGGCAATGGGATTCGGGGTTATTTCAGACTAAATGCCGAGATAGCGGTGCTGGATTTCGGGGGCGGCGCGCAAGGCGTCGGAATCGCCCTGCCAGACCACGCGGCCTTTTTCAATCACGTAATGACGGTTGGCGAGGCGGGTCAGCGCCTCGACATTTTTATCCACAACCAGGATCGACTGGCCGGTTTGTTTCAACCGTTCCAGACAGTTCCAGATTTCCAGCCGGATCAGCGGGGCGAGGCCCTCGGTGGCCTCGTCAAGGATCAGCAGGTGCGGGTTGGTCATCAGGGCGCGGCCGACGGCCAGCATCTGCTGCTCGCCACCCGACAATTGGTTACCCATGTTATTCGCGCGTTCGGCGAGACGGGGAAACAGTTCGACCACACGCTCGTAGGTCCAGGGCTGCTGGCTGTCGTTGCGGTTGGCGGCGGTGGCGATCAGATTTTCCTTCACAGAAAGATTGGGAAAAATCTGCCGGCCCTCGGGCACCAGGCCAACGCCGATCTTGGCGACCCGATAGGAGGGCAGGCCACGGATGTCCTCGCCGCGAAAACGAATCTTTCCGCGCGCGGCCGGCGTCAGACCCATGATCGAGCGGATCGTGGTGGTCTTGCCCATGCCGTTGCGGCCCATCAGCGTGACCACCTCGCCCGGTGCGATGGCGATGCTCATGCCGAACAGCACCTGGCTGCGGCCGTAGAAAGTGTCGATGGCGTCGACGTCCAGCAGGCTCATCGCATTACTCCGCTTCGTCGCCGAGATAGGCCTGGCGCACCTGCTCGTTGCGCCGGATCTCGTCGGGCGTGCCGGTGGCGATGCCATGGCCGTAGACCAGCACGGTGATGCGGTCGGCCAGGGCGAATACGGCATCCATGTCGTGTTCGATCAACAGCATCGTCACGCTGCCCTTGATGCCCTGCAGCATCGTGACCATGCGGGCGGAATCCTCCGGTCCCATGCCGGCCATCGGCTCATCCAGCAGCAGCAGCTTCGGCTTGGTCGCCAATGCCATGGCGATCTCGAGCTGGCGATGTTCGCCATGGCTCAGCGCGCTGGCCACCACGTCGGCGCGATGGGCGAGGCCGACCTGCTGCAGCGCCGCCATGGCGGGGTCGCGCAGGCGCGCATCGCGGCGGGCATCGGCCCAGAAGCGGAAGGAATGGCCGTCATGGGCCTGCACGGCCAGTGCGACGTTATCCAGCGCGGTGAAGTTCAGGAAGATCGAGGTGATCTGGAACGAGCGCGCGATACCCAGATGCGAGCGCTTGTGCACCGGCAGGTGGGTGATGTCCTGGCCCATGAAGCGGATGCTGCCGGCATCGGGCCGCAGTTCGCCGATCAGCTGGCCGATCATGGTGGTCTTGCCGGCGCCGTTGGGGCCGATCACCGCATGGATCTCGCCCGGGCGGATCTCGATCGAAAAATCGTCGGTGGCGGTGAGGCCGCCGAAGCGCTTGACCAGGTTGGAAGCCCGCAGGACCGGCTCAAGCATGGTCGCCTCCCGTGGTTTCGGCCGATGCCACGCGTTTATGCCGGTAATGCCACCAGGCGAAGCCGCTGAGTGCAAAGGCGGCGGCCAGGATCAGGGTGGGGATGATCCATTCATCCTCGAAAACCAGATGCACGCCATAGACCAGGAAGAAGGCAGCGATGCCGGCCATCAACGCGCCGGCCTGGCCGCGGCCGAGCGCGCCGGCAATGCCGCCGCGGGCGAAGATCACCACCAGAACCAGGATCGGGCCGAACACGATCTTCCAGTATTCGGTCCAGCCGGAGAGTATTTCCTCCAGCAGCAGGAAGCTGACGGCGCCGAATAACGGCCCGAACAGGCTGCCCATGCCGCCCAGCACCACCATCACGATCAGGTCGCCCGAGCGGCTCCAATGCATCATCGCCGGGCTGATGAAGTCGGTGAAGGTGGCGGTCAGAACGCCGGCCAGGCCGCAGACCATGCCGGCGATGACGAAGGCGGTGAGGCGGTAGCGGAAAACCGGGAAACCGATGGTGGCCATGCGGCGATCGTTCGACTTGGCGCCCTGCAATACCATGCCGAAGCGCGAATTGACCGCGCGGTGGCACAGATACAGCGAGGCGACCAGCACGGCCCAGCACAGGTAATACAGCGAGGGGCGGTCGTTCAGGTCGATCAGGCCGCCGAAATCGGAGCGCTTGAGGATGGTGAGGCCGTCGTCGCCGCCATAGGCATAGGCGCCATTGCCCAGATAATAAACCAGCTGGGCCAGGGCCAGGGTGATCATGATGAAGAAGATGCCCTTGGTACGCAGCGACAGCAGGCCGATCAGCAGGGCGAATACAGCCGATACGATCAGGGCCAGCGGCCACTGGATCCAGGCCTCGTGCACGCCGTGATGGGCCAGGATGCCGATGGTGTAGCCGCCGATGCCGATATAGGCGGCGTGGCCGAAGCTGACCATGCCGCCATAACCCAGGATCAGGTTCAGGCTGACGGCGGCGATCGCCATGATCACGATGCGGGTGAACAGCGTGAGCATGAAGGGATCGTCGAAGGCCTCGGACGCGACCGGCACCAGGGCCAGCATGGCGAGCAGGATGAGGGCGACGATGGTGGTGGCCTGGCGCGGAAGAGCGGGCATCATAAGCGGCTCCTCAGCGGCCGGGGGCGGGGAACAGGCCCGCGGGACGCAGCACCAGCACGGCGGCCATCAGGATGTAGATCAGCATGGACGACAGGGCCTGGGCCAGGGTGCCGGCATCGGAGGGATTGAGGAAGCTGCCCAGCAGGTTGGGCAGGAAGGCGCGGCCCATCGTGTCGATGATGCCGATGGCGACGGCGGCAATGAAGGCGCCGCGGATCGAACCGATGCCGCCGATCACGATCACGACCAGCGCCAGGATCAGGATGCTGTCGCCCATGCCGATCTGCACGGTGGTGATCGGGCCGCTCATCAGGCCGGCCAGTGCCGCCAGGGCCGAGCCGAGGCCAAAGACCAGGGTGAAGAGCAGCTTGATGTCGATGCCGAGCGCGCCGACCATCTCGCGGTTGGAGGCGCCGGCGCGGATCAGCATGCCCAGACGTGTCTTCTGCACCAGCAGGTAGAGGAAGCCGGCGCAGGCCAGGCCGACCACGATGATCAGGAAGCGGAAGCTGGGATAGGGCAGGCCGGGCAGCACCATGACCTGGCCTTCCAGCCAGGCCGGCAGTTCGATGGCCATGCCGCCGGCACCGAAGACGATGCGGGCGAATTCGTTGAAGAACAGGATCAGGCCGAAGGTGGCCAGCACCTGGTCGAGATGGTCGCGGGTGTAGAGCGTGCGCAGCGCGATCACTTCCACCACGATGCCCAGCAGCGCACCGGCCGGCAGCGCCAGCAGCGCGCCGAGGAAGAAGTTGCCGGTCCACTGCGTGAACACGGCGGCGAAATAGGCGCCCATCATGTAGAGCGAGCCATGCGCCAGGTTGACCAAGTCCATGATGCCGAAGACCAGGGTCAGGCCCGCAGCCAGCAGGAACAGCAGCAGGCCGATCTGCAGGCCGTTGAGGAATTGCTCGAAAAGAAGCAGCAGCATGGGGACAGGGTGCTCGTCAGATGGAAAACCGCGCCCGCTGGACGGCGCGCGGCGGGTCAGGTCAGTCGGTCACAGTCGTGTGGATAGCTGGCGGGTGAGTGGCCGATGACGTATCGGCGATCTGGAATCTGAAAGGCGTCATCCGTCTCTCCTTCACTGGCATGGCCGCGATACGGCCCATCCCGCGATGCGCCGCCTGCGCACGATTTCCGTGCTGCATGCCCTGTGGGAGTCCCCCGTCGGAAGGTAGGTTAGACATAAAACGCTCTGCACGGCAATCGAGACTCAGAATGCAGGCCCGGATGCGAAGCGGGGCGCCGAGATGAATGCGGCGCCCCGCCCGAACCGGGTCTTCAGACCCCAGCGATCACATCTTGCACTTGGAAGCGTTCGGGTCTTCCAGGTTGTCGATGATCTTGCTGATCGTGCGGATGTCGTACTCGGTGTCCGACACCTTGTAGACTTCCTGCTGGTAGATCGCGTGGATCGGGAAGTGGTTCTTGTTGAACTTGAACGGGCCGCGCACGGAATCGAACTTGGCGGCTTCCAGCGCCTTCCGCACCGCGTCCTTGTCCTTGATGTTGCCCTTGGTGGCCGCCACGGCCGAGGCGATCAGGTTCATCGCGTCATAGGACTGCGCACCGTAGAAGGTCGGCGTGTCCTTGTGCTTCTTCTTGTAGTCGCCGACGAACTTGGTGTTGGTGGCGTAGGGCAGGTCAGGCGCCCAGAACAGGCCGAAATAGGTATCGAGCGCCACATCCTTCTGCAGCTTCAGCGTCACCGCGTCGATGGTGAACACGGAATAGAGCGGGATTTCCTTCTTCAGGCCCGACTGGCTGTACTGCGTGTAGAACTGCACACCCCAGCGGCTGGGATAGAAGACGTAGACCGCATCGGGCTTGGCGGCGCGGATCTTGGAAATCTCGGCCGAGAAGTCGAGCTGGTCGGGCCACTTGGTCATGTCCTGGCCGACCACCTGGCCCTTGAACGTGGCCTTCACGCCGTTGGCCATGTCCTGGCCGGCGGCGTAGTTCGGCGCCACGATATAGAGCTTCTTCACGCCTTTCTGGTTCAGCAACTCGCCGACGCCCATCGGGTTCTGCTCGTTGGCCCACGAGGCAGCGAAGAAATACGGGTTGCACTGCTCGCCGGCCAGCGGCGAGGGACCGGCATTGGCGCTGATCAGGAAGGTCTTGCTGTCGACCACCGGCTTGTAGGAAGCCAGCAGCACGTTCGACCAGATATAGCCGGCGACGAAATCGACCTTGTCACGCTGCAGCAGCTTCTCGGTCTTCTGCTTGCCGACTTCCGGCTTCTGCTCGTCGTCTTCATAGACGACCTCGACCGGGATGCCGCCCATCTTGCGGCCCATATGCTCCAGCGCCAGCTCGACGCTGTTCTTCATGTCCTGGCCATAAGCCGCGTTCGGGCCCGACAGGGTGGTGACGAAACCGATCTTGATCTTCTTGGCCGCCTGGGCTTGCGCCGGCTGGGCCATCATCGGCATGGCGGCGAATGCCAGCGCCGTGGTCATGGTGAGCAGCGTGGAAAATTTCATGGTCGGGCCTCCCTCATTACCCTTGCGGTCCCCGCACTGATTGCCGGGATGCCGTTGTTGCCTCAATACCGGTCTGCCCGCCGGATGGCGCGCATGCCCCGTTACGCACTCTACTGCATGCCTTTGTTCGGTGTCCCGCGCGGCCTGGGCCGCATGAGCGCCATCAAAGGCTTATTGCGGTGCAGCGAAAATTCGTCGCTCGATGATACGGCAAAATAGTGCGTATATCGCACGAACCCCCTCGTTGCCCCTTCTGAATTCTGATGTTCTTGCAGGTACTATAATGCCGGTTCGAGGTGTCGCAAGCACTATTCTGCATGCAACACCTCTCAAGCCTTAGTTTCGCTGGCGCAGCACAAAGCGCTGTACCTTGCCGGTTTCGGTGCGCGGCAGGGTGTCTATGAACTCGATGGCGCGCGGATACTTGTAGGGTGCGATCTCGGCCTTCACGAAATCCTGCAGGACCTTCGCGGTTTCCGCCCCGGCCTTGGATTTGTCGCGCAGCACCACATAGGCCTTCACGATCTGGCCGCGTTCGGGGCAGGGCGCGCCGATCACCGCGCATTCCTGTACCAGCGGATGCAGCATCAGCACGGCTTCTACCTCGGGGCCGGAAATGTTGTAGCCGGCCGAGATGATCATGTCGTCGGCGCGGGCCTGATACCAGTAATAGCCGCCCTCATCGCACAGGTAGGCGTCGCCGGTGAAGTTCCAGCCATTCTGCACATAGGCTTTCTGACGTTCCGGATTGTCGAGATAGCGGCAGCCGACCGGGCCGCGGATCGCCAGCCGCCCCACCGTGCCGGGTGGTGCGCGATTGCCGTCCTTATCAAAGATCGCCGCTTCATAGCCAGGGATCGGTTTACCGGTGGCGCCGGGGCGGATGCCGTCGCCTTCGGAGGTGATGAAGATGTGCAGGATCTCGGTGCCGCCCAGACCATCAATGAGTTTCACGCCGGTGGCGTCATACCAGCCCTGCCAGACCGGCAGCGGCAAAGTCTCACCGGCCGAGACGCCTTTTTTGAGCGAGGAGATGTCGTAATCCTTCACCATGTCGGTCATCGCGCGATAGGCGGTCGGCGCGGTGAACAGGATGGTGACCTTCTTCTGCTGGATCGTCTCCAGCATCTTCTGCGGGTTGTACTGCTCGACCAGCACGGTGCTGGCCCCGACATGCATGGGGAAGGTGACCAGCGCGCCCAGCCCGAAGGTGAAGGCCAGCGGCGGCGAACCGGTGAAGATGTCATCCTTGGTCGGCCGCAGCACATAGCGGTTGAAGGTGTCGCAGATCGCCATCACGTCGCGATGGAAATGCATGCAGCCCTTGGCCGGACCGGTGGTGCCCGAGGTGAAGGCGATCAGGCAGACATCGTCCCAGGCGGTGTCCAGGGTCTCGAACTCCGACGGCTTGTCGGCCATCAGGCTTTCCAGCGACCCCTCGCCATCCTGATAGAAATAGACGGCACGCTTGAGGTTCTTGGATTCCTTCAGCGTGGTTTCCATCTCGTCGCGCAGGCGCCAGTCGCAGATCGCCAGCTCGATCTCGGCCTTCTCGGTCATGAAGGTTAGTTCGCGCCAGCGATACAGTGGCATGGTGGCCACCGCGATGGCGCCCACCTTCATCACCGCGAACCAGCAGGCGACATACATCGGATTGTTGGGCGAACGCAGCAATACGCGGTTGCCCGGCTTCACGCCCAGATCCTGCACCAGCACATGGGCGATGCGGTTGGCGGTTTCCAGCAGGCGGGAATAGGTCCAGACCTCGTCGTTGTAATAGATGACCGGCCGGTTGCCATGGATCGCCGCCTGCTTGTCCAGCAACTCGCGGGCGCAGTTCATGCGCTTTGGGTAGGCCTTCAGTTCCGGCAGGGTATCCCACAGCATCACCGGCCACTGGTCCTGCGGCGGCAGATGGTCGCGGGCAAACGTGTCGATATGAGCGGAAGGCTCGAACCTATGCATGATGCACCTCGGAATGGGGAGAGGCGGGTTCGGCGATCGGGACGGGGAAGTCGATACGCACCGCATCTGACGGCGGTGTCGCGCGTCCGGCCGCATCGTGGGCGCGGACGTAATAGGTATAGCGCAGGCCGCCCAGTACCATCTTGTCGGTATGCTTGGCCGATTTCACGGCTTCGGTGACGCGGGCGGCGCTGTCATCCTCGGCGCGGTAGACATTGTAGCCGGCAATCGGCGAGGCGCCGGCCTCGGCTTTTTTCCAGCTCAGTTTCACGATGCCGCGTTCGACCGTGGCGGTCAGGCCGGCGCCGCCCTCGGGCCAGCGCGGCCCGAGGCCGTCGGTGGCATCCGGCGGCGCCTGGTTCACGCCCTTGGGCCAGAGGAAGCAGGTCACTTCCTTGAAATTCTCGTCGAGCTGCTTGCAGACGTTGCAGTAGATGCAGCGCACGATCTGGTCGGCGCGACCCTGCGCCACCTTCTTCGGCCAGTCGGGATCGGCCAGCAGCTGGCGCGCCATGCCGATCATGTCGGCCTGGCCGGTCTGCAGCAGGCGCTCGGCATCATCGGGATCGCTGATCTTGCCGGCCGAGATCACCGGCACGGTATAGCCCTTGGCGTTGATATACTGCTTCACGCTTGCCGCCAGATGGGCATGCGGCAGGGGCGGATACCAGTCGCCGGGCATGCAGCGGTCGCCGGAGTAACCGGTGTAGGGATAGAGCGGCTGGCCCTCGCGATGCACCGCATCCTCGAACTTGCCGCCGACCGACAGCGAGATGTAATCCACGCCGAGCTGCGCCATGCGCAGGGCGATCAGCTTGGCATCCTCCACCGTGTAGCCTTCCTTGATAGCCTCTTCGGCCAGGAAGCGCACGCCCACGGTCCAGTCGCTGCCGGCATGTTTGCGCACGCTGGCCATCACGCGGCCGAACATGGCCAGCCGACCTTCCAGCGTGCGGCCGTCATACTCGTCGCGGCGCGGATTGCGGCGCGAGAGGAAGGACGACAGCGTATAGGCATGGGCCGAATGCAGCTCGACGCCGTCATAGCCGGCCTGGCGTGCGCGGGCGGCGGCCTGGCCGAACTGGTCGATGATGCGTTCGATATCCTCGGGACTTAAGCTGTCGATGGTCTGGCGCCAGCCCGAGCGGGCGACTTTCAGGAAATGGATGATCTGCGGCACCACCTTGCTGTCCGAGGTGGCATGCACCTGGTTCACCAGTTCGCGGTGGCCGGGGATGAATTCGTCGTCCGACAGGCGCAGCAGCGGGCCGGACTTGTTGGAATGTACCGCCGTGGCTTCCACCACGATCAGGCCGACATTGCCCTGGGCGTAACGCACGTAGCGGTCGATGATCGGCTGGTTGACGAAGCCGTCCTCGCCCGACAGGCGCGTCACCATCGCCGGCACCGCGATGCGGTTGGGCAGGGTGATTCCGTTCAGCGCCAGCGGTTCGAGGATTTTCATGCCCGGTTACCAGATTCTTGGGTCTTCTCGGCGGCCCAGGCGGCATAGGTTTGGCCGGCGATCACCAGCTTGTTGATCTCGGTAGTACCTTCGTAGATGCGCAAGGCGCGAACCTCGCGATACAGGCTTTCCACCATGTTGCCCTTGGTCACGCCCAGGCCGCCCCAGAGCTGCACGGCGGAATCGATCACGCGCTGCGCCGCTTCGGTGGCATACATCTTGGCCATCGAGGCCTCGCGGGTGACGCGGGCGGCGCCCATGTCCTTGGTCCAGGCGGCGCGGTAGATCAGCAGGGCCGAGGCATCGATCTCGGTGGCCATGTCGGCGATCCTGGCCTGGGTGAGCTGGTAATCGGCCAGCTTCTGGTCGAACACGCGACGCTCGTGCACGCGATGCAACGCCTCGTCCAGCGCACGTCTTGCAAAACCCAGCGCCGCCGCGCCAACGGTGGAGCGGAAGACATCCAGGTTGCTCATGGCGATCTTGAAGCCTTCCCCCGGCTGGCCGATCAGGTTGCCGGCCGGCACCACGCAATCCCTGAATTCCAGGCGGCCGAGCGGATGCGGCGCGATCACGTCGATGCGTTCGGGTACGCTGAAGCCGGGCGTGCCGGCCTCGACCACGAAGACGGCGAGGCCTTTGGCTCCCGGTGCGTCACCCAGGCGGGCGACCACCGTATACTGGTCGGCGATGCCGCCATTGGAAATCCAGGTCTTCACACCGTTCAGGCGATAGCCTTGCCCATCCGGCACCGCGACGGTGCTGACATTCGCCACATCCGAGCCGGCATCGGGTTCCGACATGGCCAGTGCCGCGATCCTGTCGCCGCGCGCCACGCCGGGCAGCCAGCGCTGTTTCTGTTCGGGTGTGCCGAACAGGCTGATCGGGCCTGAGCCCAGCCCCTGCATGACGAAGGCGAAATCGGCCAGGCCGTGATGATAGGCCAGGATCTCTCGGGCCAGTGCCAGTGAGCGCACCTCCAGCTTCTCCAGCGTGCCGCCGCCATCCTTCGGCACGGTGAGGCCGAGGAAGCCGTCGCGGCCGAGCTGCTTCACGAAGCCGCGACAGATTGCGTCGATATCCTCATGCTCGTCGTGATGAGCGGCATGCTGCTTCGCCCAGGCTTGCAGGTTTTTCGCCAGCAGACGATGACGATCCTCAAAGAAGGGCCAGGTCAGATAGCTGGTATCGGCCATCTCAATTGCCCTCGAAGACGGGTTTCTGCTTGGCCACGAAGGCATGGTAGGCGCGGGCGAAATCCTGGGTCTGCATGCAGATTGCCTGCGCCTGGGCCTCGGCCTCGATGGCGGCATCCAGGTCCATCGACCATTCCTGATGCAGGCAGGTTTTGGTGATGCCATGGGCGAAGGTAGGCCCGTCGCTCAGCTCCTGGGCCAGCGCCTTGGCTTCATCCAGCACCTGTTCGGGTGCCACAAGCCGGTTGTAGAAGCCCCAGCGCTCGCCTTCCTCAGCGCTCATGCTGCGGCCGGTATAAAGCAATTCGGCGGCGCGGCCCGAACCGATGATGCGCGGCAGGATGTTGCAGGCACCCATATCGGCGCCGGCCAGGCCGACGCGGGTGAACAGGAAGGCGGTCTTGGTGCGCGGGGTGCCGATCCGCAGGTCGGACGCCATGGCAAGGATTGCGCCGGCCCCGGCACAGACGCCGTCGATGGCGGCGATGATGGGCTGCGGGCAGTGGCGCATGGCCTTGACCAGGTCGCCGGTCATGCGGGTGAAGGCCAGAAGCCCGGCCATGTCGCCGGACTCTTTCATTTTCACCAGCGGGCCGATGATCTCGTGCACGTCGCCGCCGGAGCAGAAATTGCCGCCCTCGCCGGTGATCACCACCGTCTTCACGTCGCTGACATAGTTCAGCGCGCGGAAAGTGTCGCGCAGCTCTGCGTAAGAGTCGAAGGTGAGCGGATTCTTGCGCTCGGGCCGGTTCAGCGTGACGGTGACGACCTTGCCCTCGACCGACCAGCCGAAATGCTTGGGTTTGAAATCCCTGGCCAGCTTGCTCACGGCTTATCTCCCTTGTCCGGCTCGACGGCGTTCTGGTGCACCGACTGTTTCAACCGGCCCAGCAACTGGAACAGCTGCTGCATGTCCTGGCGGCTGAGGCCCGCCATCATGGCGTCGATCCAGCCTTCATGTTCCGGCGTCATCGCATCGAAGGCCTTCTTGCCCGCAGGCGTCAGGCTGACATGGCTGGAGCGGCGGTCGCGCGCCGACGGTGTGCGCTTCACCAGGCCTTCCTCCACCAGCCGGTCGGTCAGGCCGGTGATGTTGCCGTTGGACACCATCATGCGGGCCGACAGCTCGCTCATGGTCAGGCCATCCGGCGCGCGGTCGAGCTGGGCCAGCAGGTCGAAGCGGGGCAGGGTGGTATCGAAACGCTCGCGCAGGGCCGTGCGCACATTCTGCTCGATCAGGCTGGAGCAGGTGAGCAGTCGCAGCCACAGCCGCAATTCCAGCTTGTCGTCGCGGGTAGCCGCGGTTTCGCGGTCGTTGGCCGGCGCGGGCGCCGGCTGGCGCAGTTCGCTCATGACATCACCTCTCCCCCCGCAATCGCGATGCACTGGCCGGTCACCGAGCCGGCCGCATCGCCGGCCAGCCACAGCACGGCATCGGCCACTTCCTCGGGCCGGATCAGGCGGCCCTGCGGATTGCTTTTCGCCAGTTCGGCGCGCGCGTCTTCCGCGCTGCGTCCGGTTTTTTTCACGATGGTATCGATGGTGGCGGCCGTCATCTCGGTATCGACGTAACCGGGGCAGACGGCATTCACCGTGATGCCCTGCGTGGCATATTCGCGGGCCAGGGCGCGCGTCAGGCCCACCACACCATGTTTGGCGGCCACATAGGCGGCCACATAGGCATAGCCGGTGAGGCCGGCCGTGGAGGCGACATTGACGATGCGACCCTGTTTGCGTTCAAGCATGCCGCCGATGGCGGCACGGGTGACGTGGAACACGCTGGAAAGGTTGACGCCCAGCATCTGGTCCCAGTGTTCGGCCGTCATCTTCGCAAAGGGCTGGCTGGCGCCGTAGCCGGCGTTATTCACCAGGATATCGATGGCGCCGTTGGCAGCGATGGCCTGCCGCACCATCGCTTCGGCAGCAGCGGCATCGGTCAGGTCGGCGGCAAAGGCGGCGGTGCGGCCGCCCAGTGCCGTGCGGCGCTGTTCCAGCAATTCGGCATCGCGGCCGCAGAGCGAGAGCGTTGCCCCCTGGGTGGCGAAGGCCTGGGCGATGGCCCAGCCGATGCCACGGGTCGCGCCGGTGACCAGCACGTGGCGACCGGCGAAGGCCATCGTCCTGTGCGGCTGCTGCGTCTGCGTGGTGTCCCGCGGTTGTGCCGTCACGCCAACCCTCCCGAATATTGTTTTAAGTCTAAAATAATTTCGGCGGCGAGACAAGACCATGCAGCGAGTGTATTGGACCGGCTCCGCCGCAGTCACAGCGCGACGGGCGAGGTCTGGTATGGTAAATAAAGACTGGCCGATTCGCGGGGGTGGCAAGCGCAATGAGCAAGGCGCAATTCAGCAGGATTCCGGTAGTTGTCATGGTTGCCGTGCTGGCGCTAGCTGGCTGTAATTCCATGAACATTGGCGGCAGCACGGCGAATGCCGGGAGCAGCGGGTCCGGCGGTCCGCCGCCGCAGATTTCTGGCATCGCGTTGCCTGAGGGCTATTCGCTGGATGCCGATCGCACCATCATCCTGGGCGAAGGCGACCGCTGGATCGGCCGGCTGTCCTACAGCATCAACACCTCGGCCGATGCGATGTTCGATTTCATCCGTTCGCAGATGGCCAATCATGGCTGGAAAGAGGTGGCCGTGGTGCGCGCCGAGACCAGCCAGCTCACCTATCTGTCGGGCGATGCCGACCGCGTCGCCTCGATCCTGATCACCCGCAGCACGCTGTATGGTTCGAAGGTCGACATGACCGTGTCGCCCTCGTCGGGCAGCGGTTCGATCTCGTCGGGCCGCGCGCCGGTACAGCGCCGCTGAGTTTCCGGCCCTCAGCCGAAAGTTAGCTGAAAGCCTTGAAGGTGATGAGCGTGAAGGTGTCCTTCACGCCGGGGATGGTCTGCAGCCTGTTGACCACGAAATGGCCGATATCCTGCCCGTCGAGCAGGTAGCATTTCATCATCAGATCGTACTGGCCGGAGGTGGAATGCACCTCGGAAACCTGCTCGATTTCCTCGACCGCCTTCACCGCCACGTCATAGGCGCGGCCCAGCTCGCATTTCACCATCACGAAAATCGTCTGCATCGCCGGCTCCGTTCGCTTTGCTGTCGCGGACTGTAAACGAAGCCGCCCGCCGCAGCCAAGGGGCGGCGCACGGAGTCAGGCCCGAGACAGCACCAGGGAGATCAGGACGCCCGGCGGCTGGGGCGCAGCAGGAAATCGGGGACATGGTCGCCCATGCCGATCACCGGCGGCTCGCGATCCTCGCGGCTGTCCCGGCGGTTGCGGTCCCGGTCACTGCGATCACGGTCACCCCGATCACGGCGTGGTTCGGCCTGTTCGGTGCGGGCCTGCTGCTCGTGGCGCGGCCTGTCCTCGCGCGCCTTGTCCCCGCGCGGTTTGTCAGGGCGCGACTTGTCGCGGCGCGGCCCGCGTTCGCGCGGCTTGCGCTCGCCCTGGGCCTCGGCGGCAACCGGCTCGTTCGCCGGCTCGGCGTAGGCGGGCTGCGGCTCCATCGAGGCATCGCTGGCCTGCGGTTCGCGGGTGCGGTTGCTGCGGCGCTTGCGGTCGCCGTCGCGATCCCGGCCACGGCCGCCGCGACCGCGGCTCTTGCGCTCGTCGCCGCGTTCGGCGCGGTCCTCGCCGCCTTCGGCCTCGTCATGGGCAAAGCCGTGCAGTTCCATCACCGGGATGTCGCGCTGGATCAACCGGGTGATGGCGGAGAGATACTTGCCATCCTCGCCGGCCACCAGTGTGAAGGCGCGGCCGTTCATGCCGGCGCGACCGGTGCGGCCGATGCGGTGCACGTAGTCTTCCGGATGGGTCGGCACATCGAAATTGAACACATGGGTTAGGCCCTGGACGTCGAGGCCGCGCGCGGCCACGTCGGAGGCGACCAGAATGCCGATCTCGCCTTTCTTGAACTTCTCCAGCGTGGCGGTACGCGCCGACTGGTCCATGTCGCCATGCAGCGCAGCGGCATCGAAGCCGTGGCGGATCAGCGATTTTGCCAGGATATCCACGTCGCGCTTGCGATTGCAGAAGATGATGGCGTTCTTCACATCCTCGTTGCGGATCAGCGTGCGCAGGGCCTCGCGCTTCATGCGATGCGAAACCTGGATCTGGAACTGCGCGATCGATTCCGCCGTGGTGGCCTGGCGGGCAACCTCGATTTCCTTCGGGTTGCTGAGAAACTTGTCGGCCAGCTTGCGCATCTCGGGCGCCATGGTGGCCGAGAAGAACAGGGTCTGGCGCAGCGGCGGCAGCATTTTGCCGATCCGCTCGATATCGGGCATGAAGCCCATGTCCAGCATGCGGTCGGCTTCGTCGATCACGAAGATCTGCACGCCGGTCAGCATCACCTTGCCGCGCTCGAAATGGTCGATCAGACGGCCCGGCGTGGCGATCAGCACGTCGACGCCGCGATCCAGCAGCTTTTCCTGTTCGGTGTAGTTGACGCCGCCGATCAGCAGCGCCATCGAAAGCGGTGAATTCTTGCCGTATTTGTCGAAGCTCTGGGCCACCTGGTCGGCCAGCTCGCGGGTCGGTTCCAGGATCAGGGCGCGCGGCATGCGCGCACGGGCACGGCCGCCGGCCAGGATGTCGATCAGCGGCAGGGTGAAGCCGGCGGTCTTGCCGGTGCCGGTCTGGGCGGTGCCGAGCACATCGCGGCCCATCAGCACGATCGGGATCGCCTGTGCCTGGATCGGGGTGGGGGTCGTGTAGCCAGCTTCGGCGACAGCCTTGAGAACCGGCTCGCTCAAGCCTAGATCAACAAATTCCATGGATTTCCGTAATGTCTTGACGGCGTCAGCACAGATGCGCACCGTCCGCCGGCGGACAAGACCACAGCGTACCCCCTGAGTCAATGCCAAACTCAGCGGCTAGAAACAGCAAAATCAATCGGTTATCGTGCATTTCCTGATTTTTTCCGTAGCCGGAGAGCCCCGATGAAGCTGATCGACGAGATCGTTGCCAACAAGGACCAACTGACTGCCTGGCGGCGCGATCTGCACATGCATCCCGAAACCGCCTTCGAGGAACACCGCACCGCCGATTTCGTCGCCAAGACGCTGGAATCCTTCGGCATGCCGGTGCATCGCGGCCTGGCCAAGACCGGCGTGGTCGGCACGCTGAAGGCCGGCAAGGGCAACCGCGCCATCGGCCTGCGCGCCGACATGGATGCGCTGGACCTGGTCGAGATGAACGAGTTCGGCCACAAGTCGAAGCACGAGGGCAAGATGCATGGCTGCGGCCATGACGGCCACACCATCATGCTGCTGGGTGCTGCGCAGTACCTGGCCAAGGCGAAGAATTTCGACGGCACGGTGCATTTCATCTTCCAGCCGGCGGAAGAGAACCTGGCCGGGGGCAAGGTGATGGTGGATGACGGCCTGTTCACCCAGTTTCCCTGCGAGTCCGTGTTCGGCATGCACAACATGCCCGGAATCGATGTCGGCAAGTTCGCCGTGCGCGTCGGTCCGATGATGGCTTCGGCCGACATGTTCTGGATCAAGGTGAAGGGCGTCGGCGCCCATGGCGCCTATCCGCATCGCGGCGTCGACCCCGTGGTGATCGCGGCCGAGATCATCCTGGCCTTGCAGAACATCGTCGGCCGCAATGTCGACCCGATGCATTCGGCGGTGGTGAGCTGCTGCCAGATCCAGGGCGGCCACACTACCAACGTGATCCCGGAAGATGTGATGATCGCCGGCACCACGCGTGCCTTCCTGCCCGAAGTGCAGGACATGATCGAAAGCCGCCTGAAGCAGATCGCGACCGGCATCGCCGCGGCCCATGGCGCCAGCGCCACCGTGGATTACCAGCGCCGCTATCCGCCCACCATCAACACGGCCGACGAGACCGAGATGGCTGCCAATGCGGCGGCCATGGTGGTCGGCGGCGAAAACGTGCTGCGCAACCTCAATCCCAACATGGGCGCGGAGGATTTCGCCTGGATGCTGCGCGAGAAGCCGGGTTCCTATGTCTGGATCGGCAACGGTGCCGGCGAAGGCAGCTGCATGGTTCACAACCCGCGCTACGACTTCAACGATGACATCCTGCCGATCGGCGCCAGCTACTGGTCACGGCTGGTCGAGACGATCCTGCCGGCAGGCTGAACCGGATAGGGACGGGGACGATGGGCTTCAAGGTGAAGTTCTGGGGCGTTCGCGGCAGCATCGCAACGCCGTCCCCGCGCCATATCGGTTTCGGCGGCAACACCTCCTGCATCGAGCTGAAGATCGGCAACCGCGTCGTCATCCTCGATGCCGGCACCGGCATCCGAAACCTGGGCCACTGGCTGCTGCGTCGCAATGTCACGCGCGGAGACCTGTTCCTCTCCCATACGCACTGGGACCATATCAACGGCTTTCCGTTCTTCTCGCCAGCCTTCAAGGCAGACCGGCATTTCACCATCCATGCCGGCCACCTGATCGACAAGGGCGGCATCGGCCGGGTGCTGGCCTCGCAAATGCAGCAGCCTTTCTTCCCCGTGCCGCTGGAGAAAATGGGCGCCAGCATCGACAATGTCGATTTCCGGGCCGGCGACAGTTTCAGCCTGGGCGGCAACATCAGGGTCCGCACCGCGCCGCTGAACCATCCGGACGGCGCAACCGGCTACCGGTTCGAATATGGCGGCAAGTCGGTCTGCTACGTCACCGATACCGAGCATGTGCCGGGCAAGCCCGACCAGAACATCCTGGGCCTGATCGAGGGGGCCGACCTGGTGATCTACGACAGCACCTATACCGACAAGGAATTCGAGAAACATGTCGGCTGGGGGCACTCGACCTGGCAGGAGGGGGTGCGGCTTTGTCGCGCGGCCAATGCCAAGACCCTTGCGATTTTCCATCATGATCCCGATCATGAGGACCTGTTCATGGAGGCTCTGGAAGCCGAGGCGAGACAACTCTGGTCCGGGGCACTGGTGGCGCGCGAGAATATGCGCGTCAATCTGCTGTAAGGGGGAAACATGGCACGGCTCTATCTGGTGCGTCACGCCAAGGCGGCCGCGCGGTTCGACGAAGATCCCGACCCCAGCCTCTCGGAAGAGGGCAAGGAAGCGGCAGTCGATCTCGCCCTGCAGCTCGAGAGCCTGGGGCCGATCCCGATCTATACCTCGCCGATGGAGCGCGCCCGCGAAACCGCCTTGCCGCTGGCCAACCGCTGGGGCGTGATTCCCGAAGTAAGCGCCGCCTTCAGCGAAATCCCGACTCCGCCCGAGATCGCCCAGCAGGGCATCAAGGCACGCGGCCCGTGGCTGCAGCAACTTGCCGGCCAGCGTTATCCGGCCCAGCCACCGATCATCCGCGCCTGGCGCGAAGGCCTGATCGGTATGTTGCGATCCTGTCGCAGCGACACCATCGTATTCACCCATTTCATGGTGATCAACGCGGCGCTTAGCGCGGCGCTGAACGACGACCGCATGGTGGTCTCGCAGCCCGATTATTGTTCTTGCACCGTGATCGAGGCGACTTCGCGCGGCCTCAACCTGCTGACGCGCGGCTTGGAGGCTGCGACCAAGGTCCTGTAGGGCAAGTCGGCACGCGCCCGCCGAATGGCTTGGCCCGGACCTGCCGCCCCGGTTAGACTGGCCTGGTTAGACTGGATCGGCCGGACGCAGCATGGCCGGCTGCCGAGGAAATGCCCCGCATGAATATGAAGCCCGAGATCAAGACCGCACCTGCCAGCATGCCCGACGGCTATGTGCTGGAGGATCAGGTCGGCCATCTGATCCGGCGGGCGCATCAGCGGCATACCGCCCTGTTCATCGCCATGATCGGCGATGCCCAGGTGACGCCGACGCAATATGCCGCGCTGGTCAAACTGTATGAGATGGGCGAACTGTCGCAGAACCATCTCGGTCGCCTGACTGCGATGGACCCGGCCACCATACAGGGTGTGATCCGCCGGCTCACCGGCCGCAAGCTGATCTCGCACCGCCCCGACAAGAACGACAAGCGACGCCGCTGCCTGAGCCTGACATCGAGCGGGCGCGAGTTGGTCGAAAACCTGCTGGCCAATGGTCCGAAAGTAAGCAAGGCGACGCTCGATCCGCTCTCGCCGGCCGAGCAGCAGCAGTTCCTCGCGCTGCTCAAGCGCATCACATAAGACTTTTCACGCGCTTTCCGCTTCATGCTGCACTGCCGCATTGCTGTGCAGGCGATGCTTATATTTTGACGTTGACTCTTTTGAGGCAGCATCGCAGCATCATATGCGTACGAATGATGTTGTCCGTGCAGGGCGGGCAACGCATCGGGATGCCAGCGGGGAGGCCCCAAGTCCAATGGCGTCGTATGTGCGTCCGACGAGTCTGGAAGAAGCGCTCGAGCATTTGAGCGCCGTTCAAGCCAATGCGGTCATCCTGGCCGGTGGCACCGATTTCTATCCTGCCCGCGTCGGCCGGGCGCTGGATGAAGATGTTCTGGACATCACCGCCATCCCGTATCTGCAGGGCATCGGCGAAACCGACGAAGGCTGGCGCATCGGCGCCGCCACCACATGGAGCGCGGTGGCCGATGCCGACCTGCCGCCGTTTTTTGATGCCCTGCGCCAGGCCGCGCGCCAGGTCGGCGGCACCCAGATCCAGAATTCCGGCACCGTGGCGGGCAATCTGTGCAACGCCTCGCCGGCGGCCGACAGCGTGCCGCCGCTGCTGGCGATGCGGGCGAAGGTGGAAATTCACGGCCGCAACGGCCGGCGCGAGGTGCCGTTAAACGATTTCATCACCGGCAATCGCCGTACCGTGCTCAAGTCCGGCGAGCTGGTTTCCGCCGTGCTGATCCCACGGCCGAAGAAGGACGCGCGCAGCGTGTTCCTCAAGCTGGGTGCCCGCGAATACCTGGTGATTTCGATTGCCATGGTGGCCGTGGTGCTGGAAACCGAAGGCGGCGTGGTGTCCGGCGCCAGCGTGGCGGTGGGTGCCTGCTCGGCGGTGGCACAGCGCCTGTCCTTCCTGGAATCCGAACTGATCGGCCGCCGGCTGAATGCCGCCCTGGCCAACCGCGTGAAGCCGGCGCATTTCGACGCGCTGTCGCCAATCGACGACATCCGCGCCACGGCCGGTTATCGCCGCGAGGCCGCCGAAGTGCTGGTGCGCCGCGCGCTCACCATGCTGGGCAAGCAGAAGGGGAACTGAGGTCCGATGCGTCTGATCGTCAACGGAAAGCCGCATACCTACCAGGGTTCGCCGCTGAAGCGCCTGAGCGACGTGCTGCGCGACGACCTCGGCCTGACCGGCACGAAGGTCGGCTGCAATGCCGGCGATTGCGGCGCCTGCACGGTGATGCTGGCGGGCAAGCAGGTCTGTTCCTGCCTGACTCCGGTCGGGCAGGCGGTCGGCCAGCCGGTGGTGACGGTTGAAGGCCTGAAGGCCCATGGCAGCCTGTCGCGCCTGCAGCGCGCGTTCCTCAAGCATGGCGCGGCGCAATGCGGCATCTGCACGCCGGGCATGCTGATGGCGGCGACTGACCTGCTGGCCGAAACGGCGCGCCCGAGCGAGAGCCAGGTGATGGATGCCATCGGCGGGGTACTGTGCCGCTGCACCGGTTATCGCAAGATCGTCGAGGCTGTGCTGGATGCCTCGCGCACGCCCGACCTGCCGACGCAGCCCGAACTGGGCCATGCCGTCGGCGCGCGCAGCGTGAAGGTCGATGGCCAGGCCAAGGTGGATGGCAGCGAAAAATACGGCGCCGACTACATTCCGGCCGATGCCCTTTGGCTGCGCGTGATCCGCAGCCCGCATGCCCGCGCCAGTTTTACGCTGGGCGATTTCTCCGATGCGATCCGCACATACGGCCTTGAGCGCGTGTTCACCGCCGCCGATGTGCCGCGCAACGGCTTTGCCATTTTTGACGCCAAGGACCAGCCGGTGCTGGCCGACGGGCAGGTGCGGTATCGCGGCGAGGCGGTGGTCGCCGTGGTTGGCCCGCGCGAGGCGGTTGAAGCCGTGAAGCCGGACGACCTGCCGATCCAGTATGTGCCGGAAGAGCCGGTCAGCGGCGTGATCGCGGCGGCAGCGGAAGGCGCCAAGCTGGTGCAGGCCGACAAGCCGGGCAACGTGCTGATCCGCGGCAACGTGACCAAGGGCGATGTCGAGCAGGGTTTTGCCCAGGCTGCCGCCATCGTCGAAGGCCGCTTCCAGACCAGCTTCGTCGAGCACGCCTATATCGAGCCGGAGGCTGGCTGGGCGGTGCGCGTCGGCGACCGCATCGAGATTCACGCCACCACCCAGGCGCCTTACATGGACCGCGACGAGGTGGCGAGCGTGATGCAACTGCCGCCGGACCGCGTGCGTATCGTACCCACGGCCTGCGGCGGCGGTTTCGGCGGCAAGCTGGATGTTTCCGTGCAGCCGCTGATCGCGCTGGCGGCCTGGAACCTCAATCGCCCCGTGGCCTGTGTCTACACGCGGCCGGAAAGCATGGCGTCGAGCACCAAGCGCCATCCGGCGCGCATCAAGGCGAAATTCGGCGCGGCGAAGGACGGCAGGCTGGTAGCCGTGGAAACCCATGCCGATTTCGACACCGGCGCCTATGCCAGCTGGGGTCCGACCGTAGCCAACCGCGTGCCGGTGCATGCCAGCGGCCCATATCTGGTGCCGCATGTGAAGAACCGCAGCTGCGCGCTGTTCACCAATGCGCCGCCATCGGGGGCCTTCCGTGGCTTTGGCGTGCCGCAGGCCGCCATCGCTCATGAAACCCTGATGGACGATCTGGCCGAGCGGTTGAAGATCGACCGGCTGGAAATCCGCCATCGCAACGCCTTGCGTGCCGGCGACCTGACCGCCACCAGCCACAAGCTGGAACATTCCGCCGGCCTGGCCGCCTGCATCGAGGCTTTGCGCCCGCAATGGCAGGCCCTGAAGGCCGAGGCGGAAGCTTTCAACGCGCGACGCAAGGGCGTGCGGCGCGGCGTGGGTATCGGCTGCATGTGGTATGGCCTTGGCAATACCTCGATCTCAAATCCCTCCACCATGCGCATCGCCTTGCGCGCCGATGGCCGCGTGTTCTTCTATAACGGCGCGGTCGATATCGGGCAGGGGTCGAACACCATCTTCGTGCAGATTCTGGCCGATGCGCTGGGCGTCACCATGGACCGCATCGACTATGTGATGGGCGATACCGACCGCACGGAGGATGCCGGCAAGACCTCGGCCTCGCGGCAGACCTTCGTCTCGGGCAAGGCCGTGGAACTGGCGGCCCGCGACCTGCGTGGTCAGGTTCTGCGGCTGGCCAATGCCGGCGACAATGCCACGCTGAAATTCGAGGCCGGTGTGCTGAGCGTGGAGGATGGCGGCACGGTGCGCCGCATCGATCTCGCCGCCCTGCCGCGCCTGAACGAGAATGGCGACGTGCTGATGGGCGAGGGGCGGTTCGATCCTCCCACTACCATGCTGGATGCCAATGGCCAGGGCGTGCCTTACGCCACCTATGGCTTTGCCGCGCAGATGGCGCTGGTCGAGGTGGATACCGAACTCGGCACCGTGAAAGTGAAGAAGATCATCGCCGCCCATGATGTGGGCAGGGCAGTGAATCCCACCCAGGTGGAAGGCCAGATCCATGGCGGCATCGCGCAGGGGCT
The DNA here is from genome assembly GCF_046297595.1 of Ferrovibrio sp. Taxonomy (GTDB): domain Bacteria; phylum Pseudomonadota; class Alphaproteobacteria; order Ferrovibrionales; family Ferrovibrionaceae; genus Ferrovibrio. Next base: position 162,372 of record NZ_JBKBHT010000007.1, on the reverse strand, counting down.
GGGCCTCGCGCTGATGGAGGAATATCTGCCGGGCCGCACCGAGAACCTGCACGATTATCTGATCCCCACCGTGGGCGACGTGCCGGAGATCGAGGTGCTGATGATCGAGGATGCCGAGCCGCTTGGTCCCTTCGGTGCCAAGGGCGTCGGCGAGCCGGGCCTGGTGGCCACCGCGCCGGCGATCCTGGGCGCGATCCGTCATGCCACCGGCGTGCGCGTCACCGAGGTGCCGGTGCTGCCGCATCGCCTGCATGCGGCGCTGAAAAACCTGCCGCAGGCGGCAGAGTGAAGCGAGGAGGGCAGCCATGACCGCCGTTGCCACCGCCGAAGCCGTGAAGGACGACGTCGTCCGCTGCGATGCCTGTCCGGTTCTGTGCCGCATCCGTCCGGGCAAGGCCGGCGCCTGCGACCGTTACGCCAATGTCGAAGGCGTGCTCACCCGCGTCGATCCGCTGATCATCACCGAACGTGCCATTGCCCAGGGCGGCAGCGTCACGCCTTTCCTGTCGGGCAGCGAGGGCTGGAATGGTTCGGTTGCGGCACCGCCGCCCGCTGCCTTTGTCACCGGCGTCGGTGCCGGCACCACCTATCCCGATTACAAGCCGGCCCCCTTCATCGTCGCCTCGCAGCATGATGGCGTCGATATGGTGACCGTGGTGACCGAGGGCATCTTCAGCTATTGCGGCGTGAAGGTGAAGATCGACACCGACCGTTACCTGGGGGCCGAACAGGCTGCCGTACGGGTGAATGGCGAGGCCATCGGCCATGTCACCACCACGGAATACGGTTCGCAGATGCTGTCGCTCGGCGGCGTGCATCACCTGACCGGCGGCAGCAAGAAGGAAGGCACCGTCACCTGCGATGCTCTGCTGGCGCTGTGCAACAAGCAGGCGGTGACCGTTCAGATCGACGGCGGCGCCGAGGTGGTGATCCAGGCCAACAGGCCGCCCGTGGTGAACGGCAAGCCCGAGGCACGCATGCGCGTCGGCTGCGGCTCGGCCACCATTGGCATCTTCGCCAAGCAGTGGCTGGGCCATGCCGACGAGGTGATCGTGGTGGACGACCACATCACGGGTGTGCTGACCGAACACCAGGCCGGCCGTTTCCTCGACATGAAGCTGTCGGGCATCCGCGTGCGCGGACGCAAGTCCACGCCGGGCCGCTATTTCCAGGTGGCCGATCCGGGCCTGGGCTGGGGCGGCACCAATGTTTCCGATCCGCTCGAGATCATCGAGAGCATCGACCCCAAGACGGCCTGGCCGGGCATGCGGCTGCTGATGGTTTCCACCACCGGCGAGCACAGTGCCTGGTATGTGCTGGACGAGAACCTGAAGCCGCAGCCGGCCGAGATGCCGGCGCCGATCACCAAGGTGGTCGAGCGCATCGCCGAGAATTGCGAACCCTCGCTGTGCACCGTGCTGTTCATGGCAGGTGCAGGTGGCAGCCTGCGCGCCGGCGTGACGGAGAACCCCGTGCGCCTGACGCTGTCAGTGAAGGATCGTCTCACCCGTGTCACCTCGGGCGGTGCACCGGTCTATGTCTGGCCGGGTGGCGGCATTACCTACATGGTGGATGTGGCGCGCATGCCGGATAACTCCTTCGGCTATGTACCAACGCCGGCGCTGGTAGCGCCGATCGAGTTCACCCTGCGGCGCGACGATTACGCCGCGCTGGGTGGCCATATGGATTATGTGGTGCAGCTTGACGACGTGCTGCAGACCGGGCGGCTGAGCAAGCTGGCCTGGCGACCGGACAATCCCTGGCCGATCACGAAGCCGACCGCAGAGGAGCAGCCGTGACCGGCCAGCCTCCCAGCGCCGTCTGGCTCAGCGGCCGCGATCCGGCCGCGCCAAGGCTGCATCTGCAGCACGGTCCGATCGACCTGATCGTCGAGGCCTTCGGCCCGGCCGCGGAACGCCAGCGTGCCTATGAGCAGGCCGTGGCGTGCTTTCAGGATATCCTGAGTGCGCTGGTTCGCGAGTTGCATGCCTTGCGCAAACCGCTGAAGCATGCCCATCCGCTGCTGCGCGGCCCGGTGGCCCGACGCATGGCGACGGCCTGCTGGCCCTATCGTGATGTGTTCATCACGCCGATGGCGGCCGTGGCCGGTTCGGTGGCGGATGAAATCCTGCAGGCCATGCTGTGCGATACGACGCTGGACAAAGCCTATGTGAACAATGGCGGCGACATCGCCTTCCACCTGGCGCCGGCTGAGTCGCTGCGCGCCGCCGTGGTCTGCAATCCCGACCTGCCGCATCTCGACGCGGTTGCGACCCTGACGGCTGATCAACCCTCGCGCGGAATCGCCACCTCCGGTTGGCGTGGCCGTTCGTTTTCGCGTGGTATTGCCGATGCCGTCACTGTGCTGGCCTCGAATGCCGCGATGGCTGACGCGGCGGCAACCATTATCGCCAACGCCGTGGATGTGGATCATCCAGCGATTGAACGCCAGCCGGCCAACACTTTGCGCGATGAATCCGATCTGGGTGAAATACCGGTGACGGTGAACGTAGGTACACTGCCGTTTTTTGCCGTGGATGAAGCCTTGTCGGCGGGTCTGTGCCGCGCGCAGGATTTGCGCCGCACCGGCCTGATTCACGCAGCATTCCTCTCGCTGCAGGGCGAGCATCGGAGCATCGGCGGCGAAACGCTGCTGGCCAGTGAACGAAAGGCAATGGGGTAGGGAATATGGTATCGGTCGAGGTCCGCAGGATCGTCTGCATTACCGACGAGATTTTCCACGATGGCGGTGCGAAGGCCGCCAAGCCACCGCGCCGCGGCGTGATCGGTGCGCTGGTGAAGAATCCCTATGCCGGCCGTTATGTCGAGGACATCACGCCGATGATGGACGCGCTGAAGCCGGTCGGTGTCGAGCTGACCCGCCGGCTGGTGGCGGCGCTGGGCGGCAATCCGAAAGAGATCGAAGCCTACGGCAAAGGCGCCATCGTCGGCGCCGGCGGCGAGCTGGAGCACGGCGCGCTGTGGCATGTGCCGGGTGGCTATTCCATGCGCGAGGTGCTGGGCGATGCCAAGGCCATCGTGCCCTCCACCACCAAGCTGGCCGGGGTGGGCAGCCGCATCGACATCCCGCTGCATCACATCAACGCCGCCTATGTGCGGAGTCATTTCGATGCCATCGAATTCTGCGCGCCCGATGGGCCGCGCGACAACGAGATCGCGTTCATCCTGGCCATGAGCACGGGTGGACGCGTGCATGCCCGCGTCGGCGGCCTGCAGGTCCACGAGATTAAGGGCGAGGACGGGCAGCGATAGGGTTTAAGGAAGAGAGATTAGCGTACCCGCGTTTCGGGGGATCCACAGAACTATCACCAAGGAGGCAGATTATGGATCGCAGGACCTGGTTGAAGTGGAGTGCAGCGTTCGGTATCGCAGTGGCGGGTCTGATGGGGAGCGGCGCCCAGGCGCAGGACACCATCAAGATCGGCGAGATGAATTCCTACAAAAACTTCGCCGCCTTCCTCGAGCCCTACAAGAAGGGCTGGGAACTGGCGGTGGAGCAGGTGAATGCCAGTGGCGGCCTGCTGGGCAAGAAGCTGGAGATCGTCAGCCGCGACGATAACGGCCAACCCGGCGACGCGGTGCGTATCGCCGAAGAACTGGTGACCCGCGAGAAGGTCTCCTTCCTGATCGGCACCTTCCCCTCCCATGTCGGTCTGGCGGTTGCCAGCTTCGCCAAGGAGAAGAAGGTTCTCTTCATCGCCGCCGAGCCGCTGACCGACAAGATCGTCTGGGACCAGGGCAACAAGTATACCTTCCGCCTGCGTGCCTCGACCTACATGCAGACGGCGATGCTGGTGCCGGAAGCGGCCAAGCTGAAGAAAAAGCGCTGGGCCATCGTCTATCCGAATTACGAATACGGTCAGTCGGCCACGGCCGCCTTCAAGAAGCTGATGAAGGAAGCCCAGCCCGACGTCGAATTCGTGATCGAGCAGGCGCCGCCGCTGGGCAAGATCGAGGCCGGTGCGGTGGCTGATGCCATCGCCGCCGCCAAGCCGGATGCGATCTTCTCGTCGCTGTTCGGCGCCGATCTGGCCAAGTTCGTGCGTGAAGGCCAGACCCGCGACCTGTTCAAGAATGTCGCGGTCTTCAACCTGCTGGCCGGCGAACCGGAATACCTCGATCCGCTGAAGGACGAGGCGCCGGTAGGCTGGTGGGTCACCGGCTATCCCTGGTATGCCATCACCACGCCGGAGCATAAGGCTTTCGCCGATGCCTACCAGAAGAAGTTCAACGATTATCCGCGTCTGGGCTCGATCGTCGGGTATGCGATGGTGCAAAGCGCGGCGGCCGTGATCAAAAAGGCCGGTACACTCGACACCGAGAAACTGGTGGCGGCGATGAAGGGCCTGACGCACAGCACTCCGCTGGGCAACATCACCTATCGTCCGCAGGACCATCAGTCGACCATGGGTGCCTATGTCGGCAAGATCGGCCTGAAGGACGGCAAGGGCATCATGACCGACTGGTATTATGCCGATGGCGCCAAGTTCCTGCCGTCGGATGCCGATGTCGCCAAGATGCGCCCTGCTGACTAAGGCGGCCGATTAAGCCACGCACAAGCCTGTCCCCTGCCCATGGCCGCGAGGCCCAGGGCAGGGGGCATCCTCTTCCTTCCTGCTTTCACGGGTTGCGGCCTTGCTTGCCAACATTGTCATCCAGTTCATGAACGGCCTTGCCGGCGCGTCGTCGCTGTTCCTGGTGGCGGCCGGGCTCTCGATCATCTTCGGCGTCAGCCGGATCGTGAATTTTGCCCATGGCTCGCTGTACATGCTGGGCGTCTACCTGGCCTACAGCCTGATCGAATTCTTCGGCCGTTCCTCGATCTTCGGATTCTGGGGCGGTGTGCTGGGGGCTGCCATCGCCGTCGGCTTGATCGGCGTGGTGATCGAAGTGGTGGTCCTGCGCCGCATCTATCGCGCGCCGGAGCTGTTTCAGCTGCTGGCCACCTTTGCCCTTGTGCTGGTGATCAAGGATGCCGCGCTGTATTTCTGGGGCGCGGAAGACCTGGTCGGTCCGCGCGCCGCCGGCCTGCGCGGCGCCGTCGAGATTTTCGGCAAGCGCTTTCCGCAATACGATCTGGTGCTGATCGCCATCGGCCCCATCGTGCTGGGCCTGCTATGGCTTTTGATGAACCGGACACGCTGGGGCACGCTGGTCCGCGCTGCCACCCAGGACCGCGAGATGGTCGGCGCGCTGGGTGTGAACCAGAGCGGCCTGTTCACCAGCGTCTTCTTTCTGGGCGCCTTCCTGGCCGGCCTGGGCGGCGCGGTGCAGATTCCGCGCGAACCGGCCCAGCTGATGCTCGACATCACAGTGATCTCCGATGCCTTCGTCGTCGTGGTGGTTGGCGGCATGGGCTCGATCGGCGGCGCCTTCCTGGCCGCGCTTCTCATCGCCCAGGCCAAGGCCTTCTGCATCGGCCTGGGGGACGTGTCGATGTTCGGCATGGTTTTCTCCTTCAGCAAGTTCACCCTGGTGGTCGAATTCGTGATCATGGCCATCGTGTTGGTGGTGCGTCCGCTCGGCCTGCTCGGCAAACTCCAGGGCGCCCAGCGTGGCGCCGCGACGGTGGAGCCGCCGCTTTATCCGCTGACCCGTCCGTTCTGGCTTGCCGTACTGGGCCTGGTCGCGCTGCTGGCCCTCATGCCGCTGGGCGGCGACAATTACATGCTGGTGCTGCTGATCGATATCGCGGTGTTCGCCGTCTTCGCCGCCACCCTGCATTTCCTGATGGGCCCGTCGGGCATGGTTTCCTTCGGCCATGCCGCCTATTTCGGCCTGGGCTGCTATGGCGCGGCGCTTGCCATGCTCAAGCTCAGCCTGCCGATGGAACTGGCGTTGCTGGCGGCACCGCTTGCCGCCGGTCTGGGCGCATTGGTCTTCGGCTGGTTCTGCGTGCGATTGTCCGGCGTTTACCTCGCGATGCTCACGCTGGCCTTCGCCCAGATCGCCTGGTCGGTGATCTACCAGTGGGATGCCTTCACCGGTGGTTCCAACGGCCTGATCGGCCTGTGGCCCAGCGAATGGCTGAAGGACCGCACCACCTTCTATTTCTTCACCCTGGCGATCTGCGCCGCCAGCATCATCTTCCTCTGGCGCGTGGTGCATGCCCCGTTCGGCTACGTGCTGCGGGCCGGCCGCGACTCAACCCTGCGCGCCGATGCCATCGGTATCGACGTGCGACGCTTCCAGTGGTTCGGCTTCATACTGGCCGGGACCTTCGCGGGTCTGGCCGGCGGCCTGTTCGCCTTCTCCAAGGGCAGCATCTCACCCGAGACGCTGGCGGTTTCTCGGTCGGTGGATGGCCTGGTGATGGTGCTGCTGGGCGGCGTGCAGACCCTGACCGGCCCGGTGGCCGGCGCGGCGGTGTTCACCTGGCTGCAGGATTCCATCGCGCGTAACACCGAATACTGGCGCGCCATCCTCGGCCTCACCATCCTGGTGATCGTGCTGGCCTTCCCCCAGGGTATCGCCGGCTTCATCAAACAGGCGACCGCCCGATTTACCAGCATGCGTGAGCGGGAGGCCGTGCGATGACTGTCCTCTCGGTGAAAGGTCTGCACAAATCCTTCGGCGGCGTGCAGGCGGTGCAGGATGTGAATTTCCAGGTCGCCGCCGGCGAATTGCTGGCGCTGATCGGCCCCAACGGCGCGGGCAAGAGCACCTGCTTCAACATGCTGAACGGCCAGCTGAAACCCGATACCGGGGAAGTGACCCTGCTGGGTCGCAGCCTGGTCGGCATGGCGCCGCGGCAGATCTGGCGTCTGGGCGTCGGCCGCACCTTCCAGATCACCGCCACCTTCAATTCCATGACGGTGCGCGAGAATATCCAGATGGCGCTGCTGTCGTTCCATAACGGCCTGATGTCGTTCTGGCGCCCGGCCAACGCGCTTTATCGCGACGAGGCGATGGCTTTGCTGGAACGTGTCGGCATGGCCGACCAGAGCGAACGGCCCTGCGGCATCCTGGCCTATGGCGACCTGAAGCGCGTGGAACTGGCCATCGCCCTGGCCAACAAACCCAAACTGCTGCTGATGGACGAGCCGACTGCCGGCATGGCGCCCAGCGAGCGCATCGCCCTGATGGACCTGACGGCGAAGCTGGCCCGACAGGACGACATCGCCGTGCTGTTCACCGAACACGACATGGACGTGGTTTTCGCGCAGGCCGACCGCATCATCGTACTCAACCGCGGCCGGCTGATCGCGGAAGGCAGCCCCGCCGAGGTGCGGGCCAATCCGGAGGTGCAGTCCGTGTATCTCGGCTCGGGTGCCGTATTTGCCGGGGAGGGCCACTGAGATGCTGACGATCGAAGGGCTCAACACCTATTACGGCCGCGCCCATATCCTGGCCGACCTGGCGTTGCAGGCCAATCCGGGCGAGGTGGTCGTGCTGCTGGGTCGCAATGGCGCCGGCAAATCCACCACGATGAAATCGGTGATCGGCATGGTGCCGGCGCAGAGCGGCAGCATCACCTTCGATGGTGCGCGGGTCGACCGCATGCCGTCGCATCGCATCGCCCGGCTGGGCCTGGGCTATGTGCCCGAGGAGCGCCGCATCTTCACCGACCTGACGGTGATGGAGAACCTGGCCGTCGGCAAACAGCCGCCGCGCGATGGCGCGCCGACCTGGACCCCGGAGCGCCTGTTCGAACTGTTTCCGAATCTGGGTCGCATGAAGGACCGCCCCGGCGGCCGCATGTCGGGCGGTGAGCAGCAGATGCTGACCATCGCGCGCACGCTGATGGGCAATCCGCGCCTGATCCTGCTGGATGAGCCGTCCGAAGGCCTGGCGCCGGTGATCGTCGAGCAGATGGCGAAAACCATCCTGCAGCTGAAAGACGAGGGCCTGTGCGTGCTGCTGTCGGAGCAGAACCTGCATTTCGCCCAGATGGTGGCGGATCGCGCCTACATCATCGAGAAGGGTCGCATCCGCTATTCCGGCACCATGGCCGAACTGGCGGCCAATGCGGCCGTGCGTGAACAGTATCTTTCGGTGTGAGGACGGCGTCATGGGTTGGATTGTCGGGATCGATGTCGGCGGCACTTTCACCGATCTGATCGGGATCGAGCCGTCGCTGGGCGCCGTTGCGCTGGCGAAGGTGCCCACCACCTTGGACAACCAGGCCTTCGGCGTGCTCGGCGCGCTGGACAAGGGCGGCATAGCGCTGCCGCAGGCCGATACCATCGTGCATGGCACGACGACGACCACCAACGCGCTGCTGGAGCGCAAGGTGGCGCGCGTGGGCCTGATCACCACCAAGGGCTTCCGCGACAGCCTGGAACTGGGGCGTCGCACCCGGCCGCAGGCCTATGGCCTGACCGGTGGGTTCGAGCCGCTGGTGCCGCGCCAGTGGCGCCTGGAAGTGCCCGAGCGCATGGATGCCGATGGCGACGTGGTCGTGCCGCTGGACGAGGCCGCCGTGCGCGCCGCCGCCGAACAGTTGAAACAGGCTGGCTGCGAGGCTCTGGTCATCCATTTCCTGCACAGCTACATCAACCCCGCGCATGAAAAACGTGCGCTGGAGATCGTGGCCGAGGTCTGGCCGAACGGCTACATCACCGCCGGGCACCAGCTGCTGTCAGAATACCGCGAATACGAACGCGGCACCACGGCCTGCGTGAATGCCAGCGTGCAGCCGGTGCTGCATCGTTACATCGAGCGGCTCAATGGCGAACTCAAGGGCAAGGGCTTCGGGCGCGACCTGCTGGTGATGCAGGGCAACGGGGGCACCATTGCTGCCGGAATCGTGGCCGAGGCGGCCGTGAATACCGTGATGTCAGGCCCGGCCTCGGGCGTGATGGCGGCGGCTTATACTGCGCGTGCCGCCGGCCTGCCCAATGTGATCACCTACGACATGGGCGGCACGTCGTCTGACGTGGGCCTGATCCAAGATGGCGTGCCGCAGGTCTCGTCCGAGCTGGAGATCGAATATGCCATGCCGATCCACGTGCCGATGGTGGACGTGCATACCATCGGCGCCGGCGGCGGTTCGATTGCCTTCATCAACGAGGCCGGCATGCTGCAGGTCGGCCCGGAAAGCGCGGGCGCGCGGCCCGGCCCGATCTGCTATGGCCGTGGCGGCACCAAACCGACCATCACCGATGCCAACCTGGCGCTCGGCCGCCTCAATCCCGACGGGTTGCTGGCGGTCGACAGCAAGGTGTCGTTGCAGGATGTGAAGGATGCCATTGACCGCGAGGTGGGCAAGCCGCTGGGGTTGAACACCGACGATGCCGCCGCCGCGATCCTACGCATCGCCAACGACAAGATGGCCGGCGCGATCCGCATGGTGTCTTTGAGCCGTGGCCACGATCCGCGCGACTTCGCGCTGTTCGCCTTCGGTGGCGCCGGGCCGCTGCATGCCGCCGCCCTGGCGCGCGAGCTGGGCATCCCGAAGCTGCTGATCCCGGCGCGGCCGGGAATCACCAATGCGCTCGGCTGCGTGGTGGCCGACCTGCGCCACGATTACGTGCGCACGGTGAACAAGCCGCTGGGCGTGCTGCCCGACGGGTTGGTGGCCGAGGTGCTGGAAGGCCAGATCGCCGAGGGTCTGGCGACGCTGGAACGCGACGGCGTGAAGGTGGAGGAAGTGCAGGTTCTGCATTCCGCCGACATGCAGTTCCAGGGCCAGAGCCATCTGCTCACCGTGGCGGTGCCCGACAAAGGCATCACACGCGAGGCATTGCAGAAGGCGTTCGAGGAAGCCTACTGGCAGCGCTTTGAGGTGGAGCTGCCGGAAATCCGTGCCGTGCTGGTCAATCTTCATACCGCCGTGATCGGCCGGCGGCCGCAGCTCTCGCTGGATCGCCTGCTGGCGGCCGAACCGGCCAAGGATGTGGCGGGGGCCAAGAAAGGCAGCCGCAAGGTCTGGTATGATGCCGGCGGTTGGCAGGACACGCCGGTCTATGACCGTGAGCGCCTGCCGCGCAATGCGGATTTCGCCGGCCCGGCGATCCTGGAGCAGCTCGATACCACGGTGGTGATCGAGCCCGGCAATCGCGTGCATGTGGACAAGCTGGGCAACCTGATCGTTGCCGTGACTGCGGAGTAGGGACCATGGCAAACAAACCCATCGACCCCGTCACCCTCGTCGTCATCCAGAATGGCCTGCAGCAGGTCTGCAACGAGATGGACCTGGCCTTCTGCCGTGCCGCCTTCTCGCCGGTGATCTCGGAAGCGCTCGACCGCTCCGATGGCATCTATGACGGCGATACCGGCGAGCTGATCGCCCAGGGCGAACTCGGCCTGCCGGTTTTCGTCGGCACCATGCAGTTCTCGACCCAGGCCGTGATCGAGCGTGCCCGCAACGCGCCGCTGTTGGCGCCGAAGCCCGGCGATGTCTACATCGTGAACGATCCCTATCTGGGCGGCACGCATCTGATGGACGTGCGGTTCGTCAAGCCGTTCTTCTACAAGGGCAAGCTGTTCGCCTGGCTGTCGAATACCGGGCACTGGCCCGATATCGGCGGCATGGTGCCGGGCGGTTTCTCGGCCAATGCCACGGAAGTCGAGCAGGAAGGCCTGCGCCTGCCGCCGGTGAAGCTGTACAAGGAAGGCGTGCTGGACGAGGAAATCCTCTCCATCATCCTCAGCAACATCCGCATCGCCGACCAGCGCATCGGCGACATCAAGGCTCAGGCGGCGGCTCTGACCATCGGCGAGAAGCGGCTGGCGGCCCTGCTGGACCGTTACGGTGCCGATGTGGTGAAGCAGGCCATCGGCGAACTGAAGCAGCGCGCCAGCCAGCAGATGCGGGCCCGCATCCGCACCATCCCCGATGGCACCTATCACGGCGAGGCCGTGGTGGATTCCGACGGCGTGGTGGACGAGCCTTTGTTGATCAAGATGAAGGTCGACAAGAAAGGCGAGGAACTGCATTTCGACATGACGGGTTCCAGCCCGCCCTGTCGCGGCCCGATGAACAGCGTGATCGCCACCACCTATTCCTCGATCTATCTCGCGGTGAAACACATCTTCCCCGATGTGCCGATCAATGCCGGCACCTTCGAGCCGCTGAAGATCGCCGATCCGCACGGCACCTTCCTCTATGCCAAATATCCGCGCCCGGTTTCGGGCTGCGCGGCCGAGGTGAGTCAGCGCATCGCCGAAGCCGTGTTCAACGCCCTGGTGCAGGCGATGCCCGACCGGCTGTTCGCCGCGCCCGCCGGCACGTCGGGCAATCTGGCGCTTGGCGGCTATGACCCCAAGCGCGACCGGTCTTACGTGATGTATGTGATCTCCGGCGGCGGCTATGGCGGCTGGCATGGCGGCGATGGCATCAGCAACGGCTGCTCGACCATCGGCATCTCCAAGACCACGCCCATCGAGGTGATGGAACAGTATTATCCCGTGCTGTTCGAGGAATATTCGCTGCATGAAGGCTCGGGCGGGGCAGGGCAGCATCGCGGCGGCTTCGGCGTGAACTACACGATCCGCCTGCGGCGTGGCGAGGCGCGCGCCTCCATGGTGATGGATCATGGCCGTACCGGTCCGCGTGGCGTGCTGGGCGGCGAGGATGGCGGTCTGAACACGGTGGCCGTCGAGACGGTGCAGCCGGATGGCACGCGCACCTATGTGCCGCCGCATCTGTCCAAGGACCAGGATATCGAGATCAAGGTCGGCGACCGCCTGCATGTCTCCACGCCCGGCGGTGGCGGCTATGGCGATCCGGCCAAACGCGATCCGGCCCTGATCGCCCGCGACATCGAACGCGGCTATTACACGCCGGAGCAGATCGCCAAACGCTTCGGCGTCACGCCGCCGGCGCGTTCGGCCGCCGAATAGGCGATGCTGGCTGAACTGCTCGTCTGGGCCGGCATCCAGGCCGATCCGGCGGCGCGACGGCTGGGCTATGCCAAGGCGGCCGTGTCGTTATGGTCGCGGCGCCGCCGCTGTCATAAGGCCTGGGCCGAGCATGAGGCCAATAGCCGCGACTTCGCGCTTAGCGTGGCGCAGTCCTGCGAGCGGCACGATACGCTGTGGCTGCTGGGCGGCGGCACCTTGGCCGACCTGCCGCTGGCCGAGCTGAGTGCGCAGTTTAAACAAGTCCTGGTCTTCGACATCGCCTGGCTGGCTTCGGCCCGGCGACTGGAGAAGCAATTCCCCAATGTCGAACTGCGCCTGGCGGATGTAACCGGCGTGGTCGGGCCGCTGGTGGAATGGCGTGCCGGCCTGCCGCTGCCGATCCCGTCGCCGCGTGCGGTGCCCGAACTGGACGAAGTACCGCCGGATTGTGTGCTGTCGCTCAACCTGCTGTCGCAGCTGCCGCTGCTGCCCATGGAACATGTGCAGAAGCATGGCGTCAGCCGTACGGGGGCCGAAAGCTTCGGCCGTGCCATCCTGCAGGCGCATCTGGATGGCCTGCATGCGATGGCCTGCCCGGTCGGACTGGCGACCGATACCCGCCGCATCTGGCGCAGCCGCGCCGGCGAAGTGGTGATGAGCGAAAATGCGCTGCTGGGGCTGGAACTGCCGGCTGCTGAACGTGAATGGCGCTGGCCGGTGGCGCCGCGTGGCGAGATCGATAACGAAAGCAGCCTGGATATAACGGTGCAGGCCCTGCGCTGGAACGGCGCGGCGAGCTGACTACTTCTTCACTTCCTGCACGGACTCGATCACGAAACCGCGCTCGGGCGGGAATTTGCGCATGATGGTGCGGCGCACTTCGTCGTCGTTGGTCGCCTGCAGCTCGACGTAATTGATTTCGCCCCATTTGTCGTCGAGCTGACGGTGCTTCTCGCCCATCATGTGGGCGCGGCGCACTTCGGAATTGTAGATGCCGATACTGAAGGTCTTCACATTGGCTTCGGCGGCCACGGCCTTGCTGGCCAGTTTCTCCAGCTTGGCGACTTCCGCCTCCAGCTCGAATTTCTGCTTGGTCAGTTCCGCGATCTTCTGCTGGGCGGAACGCGTCAGTTTTTCCAGCTCGTCCATGCGCTGACCCCGGCGCACCACTTCGGCGGCGCTCCACTCATAGGCAAGAATCTGCCGCTTATGCTGCGAGATCAACTGCAGCACGATGAAGGTGGCGCCGGGCACGCCGATCAGGAGGGCGCCCATGATGAGCCAGAAGCTGGTCATGTCCTTAGTGTTAGCCGAGTGCGGGAATCCCTACAAGGTGCTGAAATAGCACCCAAAGTCCGGACACGCCCGGCGGGTATTCCGCGACTCGGCATGGTGGCGCCGACCGAGGGAAAGCTTGACCCGGGAAAGGGGGCGGTTTAAGAAGCGCCTGCCCTGTGGCGGGGGTAGCTCAGTTGGTTAGAGCACCAGGTTGTGGCCCTGGGGGTCGGGGGTTCAAGTCCCCTCTCTCGCCCCATGAATTTGAACGGCCGGTCAAGGCGTTAGTGCCTGACCGGCCGTTTTTCGTCAGGTTGGGCAGTGGGGCGTTTCGGTCGCCGGGCGAGCATGCGACTCCGCTGTCCTTGCCCCGGCTGCCGTCAGGGAAACCGGATCATTCCGCCGCCGCTGCCATGGGCACGGGCCCGGGGAACCCGGCCTCGATCGGCAGGGCCGGGTCGCGCGACCATTCGTTCCAGGACCCGAAATACAGCCGCACATTCTCGATACCGGCTTCCTTCAGGGCCACCAGCGTGTTGGATGCCCGTGCCCCCTTGAAGCAGTAGAGCACCACCGGCGTCTTGACCGAGATGCCGACCGTGGCGCATTCGGCCAGGATTTCCGCCTTGCTCTTGAACATCGGGCCGACGGCGGTCGGCTTCATCATGCGATACCATTCGATCCAGACGGCGCGCGGGATGCGACCCTTGCGGGGGCAGAAATCCTTGCCATAGGGCGAGGAGCTTTCGCCGATCCATTCATCCACGTCGCGGGTATCCAGGATCGCCACGGTCTTGTCGGCCACGGCGGACTTCATGCCCTCCAGATCCAGCAGGATGCCGGCGCCGGCGCTGCTCAGCGGGAAGGTCTTGGGCGTCGGCATGGCCGGATCGGTGGTGACCGGCAGGTCGGCGGCGACCCAGCCGGCATAGCCGCCATGCAGGATCTTGATCTTCGGATAGCCCAGATAGCTCAGCAGCACATAGCCGCGGCAGGACTGGCCGAAACCGGTATTCATCGACTGTTCGTAGACCACGGCGGTTTCAGCGCCCGAGAGGCCGGCGGCGCCAAACACGGCGGCGAACTTCTCGCGCATGGCCGCCACGCCCTCCGGCGTCGAGGTGGCGAGGTAGGTGAAGATGTCATGGATATTGACCGCGCCGGGCAGGTGGCCGGCGGCGTAGGCCTCAGGCGCACGGGTGTCGATCAGTACCACGCCACCCAGGCTGGTCAGGGCAGACAGTTCGTTGGGGGAAATCAGCACGCTACCGCTCATGGCACGCTCCTCTGCTGGGTTGCCGAATAGACGGAACGGTCTATCCAATTCAAGGAGCGTGCCAGCGGGAATCCGGCAATGATTCCAAGGCGGCCGGCCCGGGGCCAGCCGCCGTCATGCCCAGGATTCGGTCAGGAGTTGTCGCGGAGCGGGCGAAAAGGCGCCAGAACTGCGCTTTATTCGCGCAGCCAGACCTGGGTGCGGCCAAGCAGCGGCGTGCCGATATAGCCGCGCAGGCGCAGCTTGCTGCCGCCCTCGGTGAGGCTGAGCTTGGCGTTGTAGATCTTGCCGTTCTTGGGGTCGAGAACGGCGCCGCCGGCCCAGTCGCCGCCATCGGGCTTCAGGCCCCACAGGAAGGTCATGCCGATCACGGGCTGGTTCTTGCGCTCGCCCTCGCAGGCTTCGCAGACCGGATCGGGTTTTTCGTCCGGCCGGTAGAAGATCTGCAGGATGCGACCCTGCAATTCGCCGCCGACTTCGCGGATTTCCACAATGCTGCGCGGCGTGTTGGTTTCGTCGTCGATGGTTGTCCAGCGGCCGATGGGAAGCGGTTCGGCAGCCTGGAGGGGCAGGGCGGCAAGGCAGAGAGCAGCCAGCAGCGTGCCGGTCAGGACGGTTTTTTGCATTGCGGTCTCCCTGTCATAAATCATTTTTGTGCCGATCGCGCATTCCCGCTTGGGCGCGGATCATTATAGTGTGAAGCCATGGCTGAGGAGAAGCGCATGAGCGAACAGACCACGGGTGCGCGATTCCGTCTGGGTGTCGGCGCGTCGGACGACTGGCGCATGGCGGTGGATGGCTGCCTGCTGCAACTCATGCCGCTCAGCGAGTCCGCCAATGTCGGCTTCGTCTATGTCAGCGACCGCATGGCCGAACGTCTGCCGCAGATCCTCAAGCGCCTGAGCGAGGCCACCGGCATCAGTGACATGGTCGGTGCCTGCGGCTACAGCATTGCTGCCGGCGATACCGAATACTGCGACGAGCCCGTGGTGGCCTGCCTGGTCGGCACCGTGCCCGAAGGCAGTGCGAAACTGTTCCGCCGCCCGACCGAGCGGCCGCAGGGCTGGCTCGGCGTGGTGCATGCCGACCCGCAGGTGCCGGCATTGCCGGAACTGATCGAGGATTTCGCCGAGGCCTGCGGCGCCTATCTGGTCGGCGGCCTGATCGCCGCGCGCGGTCCGCGGCCGCAATGGGCCGGCAGTCTCACCGAAGGCGGCGTTTCCGGCATCGTCTTCTCCGAGGCCCAGCCGGTGCTCACCGCGCTGACCCAGGGCTGCAGCCAGCTCGGCGAGTTGCACACCGTCACCGCCGCCGACGGCAACATCATCCTCGAACTCGATGGCCAGCAGGCCTACAACGTGTTGCGCGACAGTTTCTCGGTGCAGTCGCTGCAGGATCTGCGCAAGCTCTCGAACGGCCTGATGGTCGGCCTGCCCGTCAGCGGTGCCGACCGTCCCGATTATCTGGTGCGCAACATCATCGGCATCGATCCGCAGGCCGGCGGCATCGCCATCGGCGCCATGGTGGAAGAGGGCGACCAGCTTTTCTTCTGCCGCCGCGACCCCGACAGCGCGGCGCGTGACATGGACCGCATGCTGGCCGATCTCAAGCGCCGCTGCGGCGACCGCATGCCGCGTGGGGCGCTGTGGTTCTCGTGCATGGCGCGCTGCCAGGACCAGTTCGTGCAGGACCCCAGCGAACTGGCCCGCATCCAGGCGGTGTTCCCCGACCTGCCGCTGGTGGGCATGTATTGCGGCGGCGAGATCGCCCAGTCGCGGCTCTACGGCTATACCGGCGTACTCGCGCTGTTTCTGTAACATTTCTCCGGCAGGCTGAGCCGGAGGTGTCACATGACAAGCAGAAAAGAAGGCCCGCCGCGCAGCGGGTGGGCTCGGCTGGTGCCGGAATTGCTGGTGCAGGACCTGACCGCAAGCCTGATCTTCTGGCGCGATCTGTTGGGCTTTCGCGCCGCCTATGCGCGGCCGGAGCAGGGTTTCGTTTATCTTGAACACGCCAGCGGCGCGCAGATCATGCTGTGTGAGCGCAGCGGTAAATGGGAAACCGGCCCGCTGGAGCCGCCCTTCGGTCGGGGCGTGATGTTTCAGATCTACCTCGATGGCATCGAGCCGGTTCTTTCGGCCCTGCAAGCGGCGCATTGGCCGTTGCATACCCCGCAACGCGACATCTGGCGCAAAGTCGGAACCGTCGAGGCGGGCCAGCGCGAATTTTTCGTGCAGGATCCGGATGGCTATCTGATCATGCTGGCCGAGAGCCTCGGCGAGCGACCCATGGCGACACGCGGCGCGGCCACCGTCTAGGCTTCCAGCACGATGCGGCCGATCACCTGACCGGCTTTCAGTTTTTCCAGCGATGCCGTCGCCTGATCCAGCGGCGCGGTCGTGATCGGTAGGGCGGGCAGGGCGGTCTGCCGCGCCAGTTGCAGCAGTTCCTGCAGTTCGATCAGGCTGCCCACATAGCTGCCGCTGATGCGCAGGCCCTTCATCACATGTAGGCCGATGGAGATCGTCGCCTGTCCGCCCAGCAGGCCGACCGTGACCAGATGGCCGCCCTTGCGCAGGGCAGCATAGGCGAAGGCGAAACTGGCATCCGAGCCGGCGAAATCCACCGCCGCCATCACGCCGCCGGTGGTCTTGAACAAAGTCTTGCCCGCGTCGGCCTCGCGCGGATCGATGGCGGCCTTGGCGCCAAGCTGCATGGCCGCAGTGCGTTTCGCGGGATCGAGATCGGCCACGATGGGGGCCACGCCGGTCATGACCTTTGCCAAAGCCACGGCATTCAGACCGACGCCGCCGGCACCGACGATCAGCAGGTCGTGATCGGGCGGCAAGCGGCCGAGCTTCTTCAGGGCTGAATAGGCGGTGAGGCCAGAACAGGCATAGGTTGCGGCCAGCGCGGGATCGAGGCTGCCCATATCGAGCAGGTATTTCTCGTCGGGCACCAGCACATGGCTGGCATAGCCGCCATCGGTGAAGATGCCGATGGCCTGCTGGGCACCGGCGCAGATATGCTCGTTGCCATCGCGGCAGGGTGGGCAGGTGCCGCAGCCGATCCAGGGAAAGACCAGCCGGCGCTGGCCCGGTTTTGCCGTATGCGCCTCGGGGCCGGCGGCAACAACCGTGCCGACGATCTCGTGGCCCGGCGTCAGCGGCAGCAGGGCACCGTTATTGGCAGCCACCACCTTCCTGCCACCGCCCAGGTCGAAATAGCCGTCCCAGATATGCAGGTCGCTGTGGCAGACGCCGCAGCGCTCCACCTTCACCAGCACCTGGCGGCCGGTTGGCTCGGGCAGGGGCTTTTCCGCAAGGGCAAGCGGCTTGCCGAATTCGGCCACCTGATAGCAGCGCAGCATGGACATGGGATTCCTCCTGTTGCGGCGATGGTAAAGCCCGGCAGGCTGGAGTCCAGCCGCCAAACCGGTAAACTCGGGCATAACGAATGAGGGAGTGAAGCATGTTGCAGCGTCTGTTCGATCTTACCGGCCAGGTGGCTCTGATCACCGGCGCCTCGCGCGGGTTCGGGCTGGAATTCGCCAAGCTGTTTGCCGAGGCGGGCGCGCTGGTGGTGATCAACGGCCGCCATCCCGAAACGCTGTCCACCGCCGCCGATGTGGTGCGCAAGCACGGGCTGGTGGAAACAGCCGCCTTCGACGTGGCCGACATCCCGGCCGGCGAATCCGCCATCGCGGCTATCGAAAAGACCCATGGCCGACTGGATATCCTGGTCAACAATGCCGGAATCAATATCCGCAAGCCGCTGCAGGATTTCACGCTGGACGACTGGCGTGCCGTGCTGGACGTGGACCTGACGGCCATTTTTGCGCTGTCGCGCGTCGCGGCTTTGGGCATGGCAAAGCGCGGCCATGGCCGCATCATCAATATCGGCTCGGTGCTGTCGATCAAGGGGCGTGCCAGCATTCCGGCATACACGGCGGCCAAGCATGGCCTGCTGGGCCTGACCAAATCCTTCGCCGCCGAACTCGGGCCGTCGGGCGTCACCTGCAATGCCATCGCGCCGGGCTATTTCGAGACCGAGATCAACAAGGAACTGATGGCGCGGCCGGAATTCGTGAAATTCGTCAACGACCGCACGCCGCTCAGGCGCTGGGGCAAGGTGGAGGAACTGGCCGGTGCGGCGTTGTTCCTCGCCTCGCCGGCGGCGTCCTATGTGAATGGCCATCTGCTGGCCGTCGATGGCGGCATGACCACCACCTTCTGAGGGCCAGCCATGTCTGTCGCCAGCGAGACCATGGGATTCGTTCCGGCCTATCCGGTGCGGCATGAGCACAGGCTGCCGCTGCTGCAACTGGTGCGCACCCTGCGCGAGAATGCCATCGGCACCTATACGAAAGACACCTACGAGCGCGACATCATTGTCTACCGGCTGCTGTTCAAGCCGATGATCATGGCCAACCACCCCGAACTGATCCGCCATGTCATGCTCGACAATGCCGCCAATTACGAGCGCGACCCGGTCGGCAAGCGCATGCTGGAGCCCGGCCTGGGCAAGGGCCTGTTGACCAGCGAAGGCGCGTTATGGAAACGCCAGCGCCGCATGATGGCGCCGATTTTCCAGCCGCGCCGCCTGGCTGGCTTCGCCGAGATCATGACCGAATATTCCGCCAAACTGGCCGACCGGCTGGTGCGCCTGCCGGCGGGCGAGCATGTCGATATGGCCGAGCAGATGATGCTGCTGACGCTCGATATCATCGCCCGCACCATGTTCGGCGCCGACGCCAGCACCGATGTTTCGGCAGTGGGCACGGCCATGGACCGTTACCAGGTGACGGTGCGGCCCAATATCCCCGACCTGCTCGGGTTGCCGCGCTGGGTGCCGCGGCCCGATGCAGCCGAGGGCCAGCGCGCCCTGGCCGAGATGGACGCCATTATCAATACCCTGATCCAGCGCCGGCGCGACCGCGCCGCGCAGGGTGGGGAACTGGGCGGCGACCTGCTCGGCCTGCTGCTGGCGGCGCGCGACGATGAAACCGGCAGCATGCTGGACGACCGCGAGGTGCGCGACCAGATGGCGACCTTCTTCCTTGCCGGTCACGAAACCACCGCCACGGCTTTGGCCTGGACCTGGTATCTGTTGGCCCATGCGCCGGCGGTGGAAGCGAAACTGCATGCCGAACTGGATGCCGTATTGGGTGGCCGTGCCGCCACCTATGCCGATTACGACAAGCTGGTCTATACCCGCATGGTGGTGGAAGAGGCCATGCGGCTTTATCCGCCGGCCCATACCACGGCGCGCCAGGCCATTGCCGACGACAAGTTCGAGCATATCGAAATTCCTGCTGGCACGATGATGATCATCTCGCCCTGGATCATGCATCGCCACCGGCTGTACTGGCAGAATCCCGATGTCTTCGACCCGGAAAATTTCGCACCCGAGAAAACCGCCACGCGGCGGCGCTATACCTATCTGCCTTTCGGCGCCGGGCCGCGCATCTGCATCGGGCAGGGCTTTGCGATGATCGAGGCCGTGATCATCCTGGCGACGCTGGCGCAGAAATTGCGTGCCCGCCTGGTACCGGGCGCCAGGGTGGCGCCGGTGGCGAAAATCACTTTGCGGCCGTCGCCCGATCTGCCGATGATCATGTTGCCGCGTTGAACAAGGGATTTCATGATGCGTGACGATCTGTGTTTCCTCTCCGCCGCCGAACTGGCCGACTGTTACCGCGCCGGTTCCTTCTCGCCGGTGGAGGTGACGCGGGCTTTGTTGGCGCGCATCGAAGCGGTCAATCCCAAGGTCAATGCCTATAATCTGGTCGATGCCGACAGTGCGCTGCGCGATGCGCAGGCCTCGCAAGCGCGCTGGAAGGTGGGCAAGCCGCTGAGCCCGATCGATGGCGTGCCAGCCTCGATCAAGGATATCATCCTCACCAAAGGTTGGCCGACGCTGCGCGGCTCCAAAACCGTCGATCCGAACCAGCCCTGGACTGAGGATGCCCCGGTGACCGCGCGTCTGCGCGAGGCGGGCTGCGTGATCGTCGGCAAGACCACCTCGCCGGAATTCGGCTGGAAGGGTGTGACCGACTCGCCTCTCACCGGCATCACGCGCAATCCATGGAATCTCGACACCACACCGGGTGGTTCGTCCGGCGGCGCCTCGGCCCAGGTGGCGGCTGATCTTGGGCCGCTGGCAGTGGGCACCGATGGTGGCGGCTCGATCCGCATTCCCGCCGGCTTCACCGGCATCGTCGGCCTCAAGCCAAGTTTCGGTCGCGTGCCGGCCGCGCCGCTCAGCCCCTTCGGCACGGTGGCGCATCTGGGCCCGATGACTCGCACGGTGCGCGATGCCGCGCTGATGCTGCGCGAGATGGCCAAGCCCGATGCGCGCGACTGGTTTGCGCTGCCCTACAGCAACCTCGATTACGCGGCGGCGCTGGCCGGCGGCGTGAAAGGCCTGAAGATCGCCTACAGCCCGGCTCTGGGCTTTGCCAAGGTCGATCCGGAAATCGCGGCGGCGGTGGACGCGGCAGCGAAACAGATGGCGGCATTGGGCGCCATCGTCGAGCAGGTCGATCCCGGTTTCGCCGATCCGGTCGATATCTTTCACACCCACTGGTTCGCCGGCGCCTACAACGCGCTGCTCAATCTGCCGAAGGAGAAATTCGCGCTGCTCGATCCGGGCCTGGCGAAGACTTTCGAGCGCGGTGCCGCGATCACGATGAAGCAGTATCTGGAAGCTTCGAATGCGCGCGGTAAACTCGGCGTGCAGATGAAGCAGTTCCATGAAACATACGACCTGCTGCTGACGCCCAGCCTGGCCGTGCTGGCCTTCAAGGCGGGTCGCCTGGCGCCGGAAGACATGGGCGATGCTTACTGGACCGCGTGGACGCCGTTCAGCTATCCCTTCAACCTGACGCAGCAGCCGGCGATTTCGGTGCCCTGCGGCTTCTCCAAATCCGGCCTGCCCATCGGTTTGCAACTGGTCGGCCCGATGCATCGCGACGATCTGGTGCTGCGCGCCGCCGCCGCCTATGAGGCGGCGACCGACTGGCACAGGAAACGACCGGGACTCTGATGAGCGATCATGCCGCCCTGCTGACCGTCGCTGAAATGGCCGAGGCCGACCGCCGCGCCATCGCGGGCGGCGTGACGGGGCTGCAGCTGATGGAAGCGGCCGGCGCGGCGGTGGCGCGCATGGTGCAGCGGTATCATCCGCAGGGCAGCGTGCTGGTGCTTTGCGGTCCGGGCAGCAATGGCGGCGATGGTTTTGTGGCCGCGCGGCTGCTGGCGCAGGGCGGACGCAGTGTGGCGGTGATGCTGCTGGGCGAGGTATCGGCCCTGCGCGGCGACGCGGCAGAGATGGCGAAGCAGTGGGCGGGGCTTGTCGCCTTGCCCGACCCGGCACTGGTCGCCGGTCATGACGTGATCGTGGATGCGCTGTTTGGCGCTGGCCTGAGCAAGCCGTTGAGCGACGAGGCGCTGGCGCTGGTGCAGGCGGCGAATGAGTCCGGCAGGCCTGTCGTTGCCGTCGATCTGCCCAGCGGCCTGCATGGCGACGACGGCCAGCCGCGCGGCGAAGCCATCCGCGCCGCGCGCACGGTCACTTTCTTCCGGCCCAAGCCTGGCCATCTGCTGCTGCCCGGGCGGCAATTCTGCGGGCATCTGCATGTGGCCGATATCGGCATCCCCGACGCTGTGTTGCCCGCTATCGAGCCGCGCCAGTGGCGCAACGATCCGGCCCTGTGGCGCATCGCCTTGCCGCCGCTGCGCATCGACGGCCACAAATACGCGCGTGGCCATGTGCTGGTGCGCGGCGGTGCGCTGGCCGGTGCGGCGCGACTGGCCGGTCATGCCGCGTTGCGCATCGGCGCCGGGCTGGTGACATTGGCACAGCCGCGTGAGGCGCTGCTGCAAGGTGCCAATAACTATGGGGGGCCCGACGCCCTGATGCGGCAGCCCTGCGACGGCATCCCCGACTGGCGGCATGCGATTGCCGATCCGCGTCGCAACGCCCTGCTGCTGGGGCCCGGCAACGGCGCCGGCGCGGCGACCAAGCAGGCCGTGCTGGATGCGCTGGCCACGCGGCGCGCCGTGGTGCTGGATGCCGATGCGCTCACGGTATTCGCCGACAATCCGGAAGAGCTGTTTAAGGCCGTGGCCGGTCCCTGCATCCTGACGCCGCATGACGGCGAATTCGCCCGCCTGTTTCCCGATCTGGCGGTGCTGTCCAAGCCCGAGCGCGCACGCAAGGCGGCGCGCCGCAGCCGCGCGGTGATCGTGCTGAAAGGCGCCGATACGGTGATCGCCTCGCCCGATGGCCGGCTGGCGATCAACACCAATGCGCCGCCCGACCTGGCCACGGCGGGGGCGGGCGATGTGCTGGCCGGGTTCTGTGCCGGATTGCTGGCCCAGGGTGCGCTGATGGGCGGTATGCCGGCTTTCGAGGCCGCCTGCGCCGCCGTGTGGCTGCACGGCGCGGCGGCGAAGGCGGCAGGAGCGGGGCTGATCGCCGACGACCTGCCTTTGGCCGTCAGGCTTCCGCTGGGGCGGCTGCGCCGACAGGGTGTTTGATCTCTTCCAGCGCGGCGTCGACCGAACGTTTGTAGCGTACCAGCGGCGGATGCACGCCATGGGCCCACAGCACATGGCGCACATGCTTGGGCACGCCGGTCAGGATCAGGGTCACGCCGTTGCGCTGGGCCTTGCGCGCCACGCCCTCGATGGTGTTGGCCGCCGTTGAATCGAGGAAGGGCACCGCTGCGAAATCGAGGATGAAGGTTTTCGGCCGGTCGGCGATGCGATCCAGCACCGCACCCACGGTGGAAGCCGCGCCGAAGAAGAAGGCACCCGAGATGCGATAGACCAGAAGGTCGGGGTCGGTGGCCAGCGCGGCATCGTAGCGCGTGCGCCCGCCATCGTAATGATCGGCCTTGTCCTCGGGCACATAGGGCACGTGGTTGTCGACCGTGGTGGCCTGCGCCATGCGGTTGAGGAATAGCAAGGTGCCGAGGCCGAAGCCGACCAGGATGCCTTCGGTGAGGTCGCGGAAGATGGTGAGCAGGAAGGTGGACAGCAGAACGGCCGCATCGCCCGAGGACGAACGCAGCAGGGTCATGAAGGCATGTTTCTCGGCCATGTTCCAGGCCACCACGGCCAGCACGCCGGCCAGGGCGGCCAGCGGGATGTAGCTGGCCAGTGGCGCGGCGATCAGCATGAATAGCAGCACGAACAGGGCATGCAGCATGCCGGCGACGGGCCCGCGCGCACCGGCGCGCACGTTGGTGGCGGTGCGCGCGATGGTGCCGGTCACGCAGATGCCGCCGAACAGCGCCGAGCCGATATTGCCCGCGCCCTGGGCCACCAGCTCGCAGTTGGAGCGGTGGCGCCGCCCGGTCATGCCGTCAGCGACGATGGCCGAGAGCAGGGATTCGATGGCGCCCAGCAAGGCGAAGGCGATGGCATCGGGCAGCACGGCCTGGGCAAGGTCCCACGAAAAGACGGGCAGGGATGGCAGCGGCAGGCTGCGTGGGATGCCGCCGAACTTGCTGCCGATGGTTTCCACCGGCAGGGCGAAGATGCCGGTGATGACGGCCGCGAGGCTGACGGCGATCAGCATGCCGGGCCAGTGCGGCCGCAGGCGTTTCAGTCCCGCGATCACGCCAATGGTCAGCAGTGCCAGGGCGAAGGCGGTCGGCGTGAAGGTCGGTAGCGCATCACCGATGGCGGCAAGTTTCGGCAGCAGCTCGCCGGGTTCTTTGCCGGCGAAGCTCAGGCCCAGCAGGTCGCGGATCTGGCTGGCGAAGATGATCACGGCGATGCCGGCGGTGAAGCCCACGGTGACGGGATAGGGGATGAACTTGACGTAGGTGCCCAGCCGCAGGAAGCCGCCGACCAGCAGCATGGCGCCCGACATCATGGTGGCCAGCACCAGGCCGTCCACGCCGTGGCGTTCCACCGTGGCGGCCACCAGCACGATGAAGGCGCCGGCCGGGCCGCCGATCTGGAAGCGGCTGCCGCCCAGTGCCGAGATCAGGAAGCCGCCGATGATCGCCGTGTAGAGGCCACGATCAGGGGTGACGCCGGAGGCAATCGCAATCGCCATCGAAAGCGGAATGGCGACGATGGCGACCGTCAGCCCGGCCACCGCATCGGCGCGCAGGTCGCCGAGGCGATAACCCTCGCGCAGGATGGTCACCAGCTTGGGCGTGAACAGCTCGGCGAAGCTGGGCTCGGGCAGGGCGGAGGAGGGTCGCTGCGGGCTCGTCATGCTTACCCCGTGGTTGATCCCGATCCGGCGCGCAGGCGAACGCCGCGTCCGCCGCCGGTGCTGGGCGCGTTGTCGCCGATCAGCTCGATGCCGTTCGCTTCCAGCGCCGTGACCAGCTTCATCAGGGAATCGACATTGCCGCGCACGACGCCGTCGCTGGCTTCCATGCGCTGGATCGTGGGCAGGGACAGGCCGGAGAATTCAGCCAGCTTGCGCTGGTCGATGCCGATCAGGGCACGCGCGGCCCGCATCTGTGCGCCAGTAATCATGTGGCGAAAGTCCTTTTGGATATCTCCAATATATATACTGATATAAATAATAGTCAATATTATATATATAACATCAATTACGATGTTATGAAAATCAAAACATCGAATAACACCGAGATTTGCGCCTGATCAACGCCATTTCCTTAACGCTCCGGTAGGGGAGTTGGCATAGTCCTGCATCAGGCAATCGAGAGAATACAGATGATCCGCGTCTTCATCGGCTACACCCGCGTCGCCCCGGTGGTTTCCAGCGTCGCCGCCCTCAGCATCAACCGACGCGCCTCGCGCCCGGTCGCCATCACCCATCTGGCGCTGAACCAGTTGGCGGGCCTCTATACCCGGCCGCAGCATGAACTGCAGTCGACCGACTTCTCCTTCTCGCGTTTCCTGACGCCCTATCTGGCCGGTTTCCAGGACTGGGCGATCTTCATGGACGACGACATGCTTGTGCTGGACGACATCGCCAAGCTCTGGGACCTGCGCGACGACCGCTATGCCGTGCAGGTGGTGAAACACCATCATGTGCCAAAGGAAGAGGTGAAATTCCTCGGCAAGGCGCAGACGAAGTACGAAAAGAAGAACTGGTCCAGCGTCATGCTGTTCAACTGCGCCAAATGCACGGCGCTGACGCCCGATTACGTCAATTCCGCCACCGGCCTGGAGCTGCACCAGTTCAAATGGCTGGGCAACGACGAGCTGATCGGCGAAATCCCGCATCGCTGGAATCACCTGGCCGATTACGACCCCTTCGTGCCGGTGCAGGACGTCTCGATCGTGCATTACACGATCGGCGGACCCTACTATGACGACTTCCGCGATTGCTCCTATGCCAAGGAATGGCTGGACGAGCGCGCGCTGATGAACCACTGCGATCAGGCTGGGGCGAAAAAGCCAGTTAAAGCAGTGAGTTAAGGGGCGGGTTGCGGGGCGCGGGAAAACCGCCCAAAAGCCTCGCATCGTCGGTTTTCACATGCTATAGACTGCGCCTTCGCGCCGGCCCCCGGTGCGGGAAGCGGGCGTGGTGGAACTGGTAGACACGCAGGATTTTTAGGTTCCCGCCTCTATAGCTTCCGCTACCCGAAACATTCCTAAGCCACCGTCAGATCATGCAGATTTGGCGGTGGTTTTTCATTTCCCAGGCCTTCCGACTAGGCGAAGGATTGCAGCGCCACGCCGCCGCGTGACATGACGGTGTCTCGTGTTCCGATAGCCGAAAGGTTGCCCCTATTGAAGACCCAAACGCCCCACCCCGGGGCAGCCGAAAGGTTGCCTCCTTGGTGAGGGTTCACTGAAGGAGAGAAGGACCATGGAAGGCATCGAGCTGACGGCTGGTTGGCACCGACAGGTGGAGCTAGAGCGAAGCATGCGGGGCAGCGGCATCGACCGCTTCCGGTCTGCCCTGAACAAGGCCCGGGAGCAGGGCCGGGAGGGTGAGGTGGGTGCCGGCCTGCTGCTGATGAAGCAGGTCGTCGCTCCCCTGACCAAGGCCATTGAGGATTTCATCACCGAAGCCAGGGCCGGTAAGGCTGGCCGGAAGCATCTGGCCTACCATTACCTGGTGGACATGAAGGCCGACGTGGTCGCCTTCCTCACGGCCAAGGTCGTGATCGACCAGCTCTCCCAGAATAAGAACCTGCGGCGCGCAACACTACATCGCCTTCTAGCTTATTCGGAGCGTGCGGGACACACCCGTCTCGACCGCCGCGCCAAGCGGTGGCACCTCACCGACATGGGGTGCACCACGCTGGAGGCTTTCATCGCAATCTTTGAGGATCGTCTCACTGCCCGGGGCGTGCCCATCTCAGATTGAGATGCTCCGCAGGCGTGCCCCCTTGTGGTGCGTACCATTTTACCCAAAGTTTACACCCGCCCAAACGGTGATCAGTACAATCTAGGGGAGCATCAGTCGGCCATGTTGCGTTCGATCTTTCAGCCAATCGACGTTTTTATTCACTGGAACCATTCTGACACCCATCGGTTTGATGTATGGGTAGATCGCCGGAGCCTGTTCGTCCGGGCTCTCAAGCTAACCATGACCGTGTCCCCTTCATGGGGCTGGCAGCGACGGGGGAAAGAAAGGATCAGCTATGAACGCGAAAGCTATACGGACGCGGGGCCCTGAGGGGGCCTTGTCGAGCATGAGCCTGCTAAGGCTAATCAAGATGCTGACCGTAGCGAGGGATCAGGTAGGAAACTTAGAGCTTTAGACATTCCAAGCCATAATCGTCATAGCGACGAAGCCAGATATAAGACAACACGAGCTTACAGATTTGCTCGGCCTCGCGCCTTCCTCAGTTAGTAGAACCATCGCATTCCTTTCAGACGTGTTTAAGCCCGGCATCCCCGGCCTTGGCTTTGTTAGGTCATATAAAGACCCAACTTATCGGCGGCACCGCATCGTCGAGCTGACCTCTAAAGGTCGCCGCTTCATCGAGAGAATAGTCCAGATCATGGAGGAGTATGCATGGCGGTTCGCGAACGCAACTCGACATGGCAGGTGGACTTCAAAGTCCCCGGCAGGCCGCGCGTGCGCCAGCAGGGCTTCACCTCACGAGAGGAGGCGGAGGCGTGGGAGCTGGAGCAGATGGCGCGGATCAAGCGCGGGCAGGAGGTGACCCCGCCTGACCGTAGCAACCGATCCCTCACCATGCGCGAGCTGGCCGACAAGGTGGGCAAGCTGGTGTGGGCTGGCCAGAAGGCCGAGCGCACCACGACCATGAAGGCGGAGTTTGTCGTCCGCACCCTCGGCCCGGCCGTTGCCGTCAGCAGCATCACGCAGCAGACGGTGGACGATCTGGTCGAGGCGATGAAGGACCGGGGCGACTCCGACGCGACCATAAATCGGAAGCTGTCGGCCCTGTCCGTCATGCTGAAGTGGGCGAACAAGCGGGGCTACCTGGCTGCCGTGCCGGAAATCAAGCTGCGGAAGGAAACCGAGGGCCGGCTGCGGTTCCTTCGAGAGGACGAGGAAGCCCTCTGGCTGGCACGCTTCCGGCACCTCGGGATGGACTACGAGGCGGACTTCTTCGAGTTCGCGGTGGACACCGGGGCCCGCCTCGGAGAGGTGGAGCGGGTGCGTCTGCCCGACGACCTGAACGGCCGGGTGGTGACCTTCTGGGATACCAAGTCGGGTAAGCCCCGCTCGGTGCCCCTGACGGTGCGGGCGCTGGCTGCCCTCCAGCGGCGGGCGGCGGTGAACCCCGGCCAGCCCTTCGACCAGAGCCGACACACCCTCCAGCACCGTTGGGAGCGGGTGCGTGGGCTACTGCCCAAGGCGCAGAAGGACGTGACCATCCACACCCTCCGGCATACCTGCTGTAGCCGGCTGGTGCAGCGGGGCGTAGACCTCCGCCGGGTCCAGCGGTGGATGGGCCACAAGTCGATCACCACCACCCTCCGGTATGCCCATTTGGCTCCGGAAGACTTGAACGTCTGCGCCGACGTGCTAGAACAGCGCCCGTCGCGGGGCCCCCAAAACGTGACACAGGACGTGACACAGGAGGCACGGACGTGACGCGCGGGTGGCGGAATTGGTAGACGCGATGGATTTAGGTTCCATTGTCTTCAAGGGCTTAGGGGTTCGAGTCCCCTCTCGCGCACCAGACAAGGGGATTTAGGTGTGTTCCTGTGCCGCAAGGCGTGTGGGTTCAAGTCCCTCCGCCCGCACCAGATCCCCCGGCGTCCCGCTGCCGGCCAGACCCGCGAGATGCCAGATCCGCGTGGCGGACGGCGGCGCAACGGAATTTAGCGAGAGACAGGTATTTCGGTCATGCAGATCACGGAAATCAGCGCCTCGGGCCTGAAGCGCGAATACAAGGTGGTGATCAACGCCGCCGCGCTGGAGAGCACGGTCAACCAGAAGCTGGAGACCATCCGCGGCCAGGTCAACATGCCGGGCTTCCGCCCGGGCAAGGCACCCGCCGCCCTCATCAAGAAGCAGTATGGCCGCGCCCTGCTGGGCGAGGCGATGGAAGAGAGCGTCAACTCCGCCCTGCAGAAGACACTGGACGACAACAAGCTGCGCCCGGCGCTGCAGCCCAAGGTCGACATTCAGAATTTCGAAGAGGGCAAGGATTTCGAGTGCACCATCGCCATCGAGGTGCTGCCCGAGATCGAGACCGGCGACTTCAAGGCGATCAAGCTGGAGCGCCTGGTGGTCGAGCCGGCCGATGCCGAGGTCGATGAATTCCTCACCCGCCTGTCGGAACAGCAGAAGACCTACGAGAAGGTCGAGCGCGCCGCCGAGAAGGGCGACCAGATCGTGATCGACTTCGTCGGCAGCGTGAACGGCGAGAAGTTCGAAGGCGGTGCCGCCAACGACTATCCGCTGGTGCTGGGCTCCAACACCTTCATCCCGGGTTTCGAGGACCAGCTCATCGGCCTGAAGGCCGGCGACCAGAAGACCGTGACCGTCACCTTCCCCGAGGCCTACGGCAATGCCGAACTGGCCGGCAAGCCGGCGGAATTCGCCTGCACGGTGAAGGAAGTGCGCGGCGGCCAGGCCGTGACGCTGGACGACGAATTCGCCAAGCGCTTCGGCCTGCAGTCGATGCAGGAGCTGAAGGACAACATCAAGCGCGACCTGGGCCAGGAATATAAGAGCCTGTCGCGCATGAAGCTGAAGCGCGGCCTGCTGGACCAGCTGGCCGAGCAGCACAGCTTCGACGTGCCGCAGGGCATGGTCGATCTCGAATTCAACCAGATCTGGGGCGAAGTGACCGCCGACAAGGCCCGCTTCGACGCCGAACTGGCCGAGGAGAAGAAGACCGAGGACGAGCTGAAGGCTGAATACCGCAAGATTGCCGAGCGCCGCATCCGCCTCGGCCTGCTGCTGTCGGAAGTCGGCCGTGTGAACAATATCGAGGTCAAGCCCGACGAGATCACCCGCGCGATGATCGAGCAGGCCCGCCGCTTCCCCGGCCAGGAACGCCAGGTGATGGAATACTTCCAGAAGAACCCGGAAGCCGCCCAGAGCCTGCACGCCCCGATCTTCGAGGACAAGGTGGTGGACTTCATCATCGAGATGGCCACCGTGACCGACAAGCCGGTCTCGAAGGAAGAACTGCAGAAGGAAGCCGAGCAGGTCGCCTGATCTGCCGGTTTTCGAAACGCCTTACGGAAAGCGCCGGGCTTGCCCGGCGTTTTTCTTTTTCGGGCGGGGCCGGCCACCCGGCGGGTCCGGCCATTGCCGGAAGGCACCGACTGCGCCACATTAAGGGCACAGGATTCTTTGTTGCACAGGGCGCGTCATGGAAAAGATGGTCGATACCTACATGAACATGCTGGTTCCGATGGTGGTCGAGCAGACCAACCGGGGCGAGCGCGCCTACGACATTTACTCCCGGCTGCTGAAGGAGCGGATCATCTTCCTGGTCGGCCCGGTCAACGATGCCGTCGCTGCCCTGGTCACCGCGCAGCTCCTGTTCCTGGAAGCCGAGAATCCGAACAAAGAAATCTCGTTCTACATCAACAGCCCGGGCGGCCTGGTGACCTCCGGCATGGCGATCTACGACACCATGCAGTATGTCCGGCCCAAGATCGCCACCCTGTGCATCGGCCAGGCGGCCTCGATGGGCTCGCTGCTGCTGGCTGCCGGCGAGAAGGGCATGCGCTATGCCCTGCCCAATGCCCGGGTGATGATCCACCAGCCTTCTGGCGGCTTCCAGGGCCAGGCGGCCGACATCGAGATCCATGCCAAGGAAATCCTCGACATGCGGGCGCGCCTGAATGGCATCTATGCCCGCCATACCGGCAAGGACATTGCCGTGATTGAGGAGGCCATGGAGCGCGACCGCTTCATGACCCCGGCCGAGGCCAAGGAATTCGGTCTGGTCGACGAGGTGGTCGACCGCCGCCCCGAAACGGCAGCCAAGAAGCCCTGACGGCGCAAACCTGGAGGCTGAGCTTGGCCGGCCAGTCCGGCCTGCAACCGCCGGCCGGGATCACGACCAACCTCCGGTCGTGGCACTCTGCCCCGGAACTGATGGCTGGGACAGGTTCTTGTCGGGGCGTCAGGGCGCGTTAAATACCGATAATGTGACGGTTCACGCCCTGTCGAAGCCCCCCTCCGGGCCCCATGTCCGTTGTGCCCGGAGCTTCGGTTCCTTATGATGACGATTCGATGGAATAGGGCCTGCGTCGCCCGGCGCCGGCCCGCTCAGTGGAGCAGGTATGACCAAATTGAGCGGCGGTGACTCCAAAAATACTCTGTACTGCTCGTTCTGTGGCAAGAGCCAGCACGAGGTGCGCAAGCTGATCGCCGGCCCGACGGTGTTCATCTGCGACGAGTGCGTCGAGCTCTGCATGGACATCATCCGTGAAGAGCACAAGTCAGCCCTGGTGAAGACCCGTGACGGCGTGCCGTCCCCGCAGGAAATCTGCCGGGTGCTGGACGATTACGTGATCGGCCAGAATCACGCCAAGAAGGTGCTCTCGGTGGCCGTTCATAACCACTACAAGCGCATAGGCCACAGCGGCAAGAACAACGACGTCGAGCTGGCCAAGTCGAACATCCTGCTGATCGGCCCCACCGGCTGCGGCAAGACCTTGCTAGCCCAGACGCTGGCCCGCATCCTGGAAGTGCCGTTCACCATGGCCGACGCCACCACGCTGACCGAAGCCGGTTACGTGGGCGAGGATGTGGAGAACATCATCCTCAAGCTGCTGCAGTCGGCCGACTACAACGTCGAGCGGGCGCAACGCGGCATCGTTTATATCGACGAAGTCGACAAGATCAGCCGCAAGTCGGACAATCCCTCGATCACCCGCGACGTATCGGGCGAGGGCGTGCAGCAGGCCCTGCTGAAGATCATGGAAGGCACCGTCGCCTCCGTGCCCCCGCAGGGCGGCCGCAAGCATCCGCAGCAGGAATTCCTGCAGGTGGATACCACGAATATCCTGTTCATCTGCGGCGGTGCCTTTGCCGGCCTGGAGAAGATCATCGCCGGCCGCGGCAAGGGCACCTCGATCGGTTTCGGCGCCGAAGTGCGCGGTCCGGACGAACGGCGCTCGGGCGAAATCCTGGCCGAAGTCGAACCGGACGATCTGCTCAAGTTCGGCCTGATCCCGGAATTCATCGGCCGCCTGCCGGTGATCGCCACCCTGCATGACCTGGACGAGGCCGCGCTGGTGGACATCCTCAGCAAGCCGAAGAACGCCCTGATCAAGCAGTATCAGCGCCTGTTCGAGATGGAAGACGTCAAGCTGACCTTCTCGGACGAGGCCGTGGCGGCCGTGGCCCGCAAGGCCATCGCCCGCAAGACCGGCGCGCGTGGCCTGCGTTCGATCCTGGAGGCCATCCTGCTCGACCCGATGTTCGACCTGCCGAACATGAATGGCGTCGAGGAGGTGGTGATCTCCCCCGACGTGGTCGAGGGCCGCGCCAAGCCGCTGCTGATTTACGCCGACCGCAAGCAGGAAGACGTCAGCGCCTGATCGCGCGGCGCCGTTCCCGGCTGCCTTACCCGGTTATGCGGGCCGCCTCTTCAGAGGGGCGGCCCGTAATGTTCCACGGTCGGAAAAGGCTCGTAGAATCCGTGCAATAGGGCGCGCCAGCGACGGTAATCGTCGGAGCCGCGAAACCCCTGTTCATGGTCGGCCAATGTGGCCCAATACACCAGCAGCAGGTAGCGCCCGGGATTTTCCAGGCAGGGCCGCACTGTGGCCTGGCGGCAGCCGGGCTGCCGTCTGATCAGGGGCAGGGCCTGCTGCAGCGCTGTTCCAAAAGCCTTTTCCTGGCCACGGCGGACGTCGAGCATGGCGACCTCCAGAATGTCCCCATCCATGATGCGGGTGGCATGCGACTCGGGTTGTGTCATTCTGGTGTTCCTGTGTGTTGCCACCGTGCCTTGACGGAACTTGTGGGAATTCCCATGTTAACCTCTGTCAGGCGGCAAAGGGATGCCCAAAACCGGGCTTTCCCGCGCCGCCCATCAGGATGAAAGCCGCATGTTTACATCGCCTCGCGCCCAAGTGTTTCCGGTCCTGCCGCTGCGGGACATCGTCGTATTCCCGCACATGATCGTGCCGCTCTTCGTCGGCCGCGAGAAGTCGGTGCGGGCGCTCGAGGATGTCATGAAGGACGACAAGCAGATCCTGCTCGTCGCCCAGAAGAATGCCGGCCAGGACAACCCCAACCCCGAAGACATTCACAGCGTCGGCACCATCGCCTCGGTGTTGCAGCTGCTGCGCCTGCCCGACGGCACCGTGAAGGTGCTGGTCGAGGGCACCCAGCGCGCCAAGATCGTCAAGTTCAGCGACAACCCGGATTTCTTCCAGGTCCAGGCCGAGGTGATCAGCGACGATTCCGGCGAGGGCCGCGAGACCGAGGCGCTGTCGCGCTCGGTGATCAACCAGTTCGAGCAGTATGTGAAGCTGAACCGGAAGATTCCGCCCGAGGTGCTGGTCTCGCTAAACCAGATCGACGACGCCTCCAAGCTGGCCGATACCGTCGCCTCGCACCTCACCATCAAGATCAGCGACAAGCAGGAACTGCTTGAGATCGCCAACGTGGTCGAGCGCCTTGAGCGCGTCTACGCCATGATGGAAGGCGAGATCGGCGTGCTGCAGGTCGAGAAGAAGATCCGCTCGCGCGTGAAGCGCCAGATGGAGAAGACCCAGCGCGAGTATTACCTGAACGAACAGCTCAAGGCGATCCAGAAGGAACTGGGCGAGGGCGAGGACGGCCGCGACGAGGTGGCCGAGATCGAACTGCGCATCAAGAAGACCCGCCTGAGCAAGGAAGCCCGCGAAAAGGCTCTGGCCGAGGTCAAGAAACTGCGTTCGATGAGCCCGATGTCGGCCGAGGCCACAGTCATCCGCAACTATCTCGACTGGATGCTGTCGATCCCGTGGGGCAAGCGCAGCAAGGTCAAGAAAGACATCAAGAACGCCGAAAAGGTGCTGAACGACGACCATTACGGTCTGGAGAAGGTCAAGGAGCGCATCCTTGAATACCTCGCCGTGCAGCAGCGCTCGGGCAAGCTGAAGGGCCCGATCCTCTGCCTGGTCGGCCCGCCCGGCGTCGGCAAGACCTCGCTGGGCAAGTCGATCGCCCGCTCGACCGGCCGCAACTTCGTGCGCGTGTCGCTGGGCGGCGTGCGCGACGAGGCCGAGATCCGCGGCCATCGCCGTACCTATATCGGCTCGATGCCCGGCAAGGTCGTGCAGTCGATGAAGAAGGCGAAGACCAACAATCCGCTTTTCCTGCTCGACGAGATCGACAAGATGGGCCAGGACTTCCGCGGCGATCCGTCTTCGGCGCTGTTGGAAGTGCTCGACCCCGAGCAGAACAGCACCTTCAGCGACCATTACCTGGAGGTCGACTACGACCTCTCCGACGTGATGTTCATCTGCACGGCCAACAGCCTGCGCATGCCGCAGCCGCTGCTGGACCGCATGGAGATCATCCGCATCCCCGGTTATACCGAGGATGAGAAGGTGGAGATCTGCAAGCGCCACCTGCTGGACAAGCAGATCAAGGCCGCCGGCTTGAAGAAGGGCGAATGGTCGATCACCGACGACGCCCTGCGCGATCTGATCCGCTACTACACCCGCGAGGCCGGCGTACGTTCGCTGGAGCGCGAGCTGGCGAACCTCGCCCGCAAGGCGGTGAAGGAAATCCTGTCCAAGGGCGTGAAGTCGATCAAGGTCACGCCCAAGAATCTCGACAAATATGCCGGCGTGCGCCGTTTCCGGTATGGCGAGGCCGAGCTTGAGGACCTGGTCGGCACCACCACCGGCCTGGCCTGGACCGAGGTGGGCGGCGAGCTGCTGTCCATCGAAGCCGTGATGCTGCCCGGCAAGGGCCGTATGACCATCACCGGCAAGCTGGGCGAGGTGATGCAGGAATCGGTGCAGGCGGCACGCTCGTATGTGCGGTCTCGCGCGGTTGCTTTCGGCGTCAAGCCGCCGATCTTCGACAAGCGCGACATCCATATCCATGTGCCCGAGGGCGCGACGCCCAAGGACGGCCCTTCGGCCGGCGTGGCGATGGTCACCTCGATCGTCTCGGTGCTGACCGGCGTGCCGGTGCGCAAGGATGTGGCGATGACTGGCGAGGTCACGCTGCGCGGCCGCGTGCTGCCCATCGGTGGCCTGAAGGAAAAGCTGCTGGCTGCGCATCGCGGCGGCATCAAGACCGTTCTGATCCCGAAGGAGAACGAGAAGGATCTGGTCGAGATTCCAGACAACGTGAAAAAAGGCCTCGAGATCATACCGGTCTCGACCTGCGAAGAGGTGCTGAAGCACGCCCTGGTCGCAGAGTTGAAACCAATCGAGTGGAACGACGTTGACGATCTCAACAAGCCGGCTGTGGTCGAACCCGAAGCGGAGGGCGATCGCGAAGGCATGGTCAAACACTGACTCCATCGTGTTCCGGAGGACGGCAGCGTGAACAAACAGGATCTGATGGCCCAGGTGCGCGATACCTCGGGTCTCAGCAAGGAACAGGCCGAACGCGCCGTCGAGGCGGTGTTCGAACTCATCACCGAGGCCATGCGTCGCGGCGAGGAGGTGCGGATTGTCGGCTTCGGCAGCTTCTTCGTGGGCACCCGGGCGGCCAGTCCGGGCCGTAACCCGCGCACGGGCGAGCGGATCGACCTGCCGCCCACGCGGCAGCCGAAATTCCGCGCCGGCAAGACGCTGAAGGAGGCGGTCGGCTGATTTTGGCCGGCCTGGAACGGCCTATCGAAATGCAACGGGTCCGGTAGCGATACCGGACCTGATCTGCTATAGAACCCCGGCTTCGGCCGTTCTGGCCGGCCTTGTGGGCGGTTAGCTCAGTGGTAGAGCGCCTCGTTTACACCGAGGATGTCGGGAGTTCGACCCTCTCACCGCCCACCATTTTTTAAGCCTTACACCGATTTGGCGACAAAGCTCCTGGCTATCAAATAGCCCTTCTGCTTTGGCGCAACCAAAGCATGTGGCACTGCAGAATGGTCGGCTGAAGCCTTTAGTGAATCCGAGAGGGTAGCCGCCAAACGGAATTGGCGTCCTTAGATATTCTCGCTGTCGATCAGGAGGGTGGAAGGGAGGCGATCCAGCATCTGCGGCCGCATGTATTTTCAAGTTGCGACCGCGCCGCATCTTTATCGCCGCGGCACAGGCCGCGAAGCCTGCAGGTAGCGTAACCGCAGCAAGCGTATTTCTGTTGATTCAAACAGTTCAGGGCCGCCATCCCGATACGCTCTGGCCATTCCGCCCGCCTGCCGCTGAACAAGGCAGGCACGGACATTGCATAATATCAGTCTGCACCCTTCTGATCATGGATGACGGAAACACCGTGATGACGGCAATCCAAAGTATGCAGAACAACAAGGCTTGTTGGACAGCCTGATGCTGCCGGTCGCTATCGCGGCGCAGCCGCTAGCAGCATCGTCCTTCCGTGACTATGGCCATGTGCTGTCGCTGGCGGAAGCAGGGCGAGTCTATCATGGCGGCCTGATCGAAAACCGTCGCCCGCATGCGCAGCTTGATCTGTCTCTGGCACTTGTCGATGCAGGCGTGCTGCCGTTTGCGCTGCGGCTGTTCGAACGGCATCCGTTCTCGGCACAGGCCTTCATTCCGATTGATGTTGCAGGCTATCTGGTCACGGTTTGCCCCGATGACGGCACTGGCCAGCCCGATCCATCACGGGCCGTGAGTTTCATGGCGGGTCCGGACCAGGCCATCGTTTATGCAGCCGGTGCCTGGCACCATCCGATGGTGGCGCTGCAGCGGCCGGGTCGTTTCGCTATCGTTATGTGGACTACCGGCGACGATGGCGACGAGGAACTGGTGCCGCTGGCCGCTCCGATGCAGGTGATCAATAAAACATCGTGAGGCGGCCATTGATTGGGCAGCCATCGGGCATCGCATCCGATCAGGGCCGGACAGGGCTGGCATGCATCTTGCTGAAACTTTCCAGTGATGTCCCGCCAGATCACTGTTGCTGCCGCCCAGCTTGGTCCGATTGCCCGCAATGACAGCCGCGCCCAAGTTGTCGGGCGGCTGATCGCGCATCTGCAGGAGGCAAAACGGCTGGGCTGCGACCTTGTCGTGTTTCCGGAACTGGCGCTGACAACCTTCTTTCCGCGCTGGTTCATGACAGATGCGGCAGAGATCGACAGCTTTTTCGAACACCGGATGCCAGGTCCCGACACGCAGGCCCTGTTCGACGAGGCGAAACGGCTCGGTCTCGGATTTTCGCTCGGCTATGCCGAACGGACACCCGAAGGCCGGCATTTCAATACCTCAATCCTAGTCGACCGCGATGGCACCATCATCGGCAAATACCGCAAGGTGCACCTGCCCGGCCATCGCGAGCATGAACCCTGGCGACGCTTCCAGCATCTGGAAAAGCGGTATTTCGATGAAAGCGACACCGGTTTCCGGGTCTGGCGGGCATTTGGCGGCATCCTCGGCATGTGTATCTGCAACGACCGGCGCTGGCCCGAAACCTATCGTGTCATGGGGCTACAGGGCGCGGAGATGATCCTGTTGGGCTACAACACACCGGTGCACAATCCGCCGGCGCCCGATCACGACGCGCTGTCGCTACACCACAACACCCTCGTCATGCAGGCCGGCGCCTACCAGAATGGTTGCTGGGTGGTCGGAGTCGCCAAGGCCGGCAACGAAGAGGGCGTGCCGATGATCGGGGGTACCCAGATCATCGCGCCGTCCGGTATGACGGTGGCGGCGACACGGGGCGAAGGCGATGAACTGGCGGTTGCCGTCTGCGACCTTGATGCCTGCCTCAGTTATAAATCCACGACTTTCAACTTTGCGGCGCATCGCATGCCACAGCATTATGGCTTGATCGTCGAACGCAGGGGAGCCGAACTGCCGCCATGAGGAACAAACAGAAGATCGTTGCCATCCAGCCGGCGAAACCAGCCGGAGCCCTGCCACCGCCGCTGGTTGCCGCGATGTTTGACCAGGCCGGCGTGGCCCTGCGCGCTGGCCGCCCGGAAACCGTCTCGATGACCCTTGGCCCGGCGGCGGCGCGGTTCCGCGCGGTCGCCCGCAGGCTAGCTTTCGAAACCGAACCCGGTCTGTTCCCGGCGGTGACCGCAAAGCCGGCGAAAACCGGAAAGAAGAAGGTGCGCAAATGAGCGACGACCTTACCAGTCTCGGCCTTGCCGAAGCCGCTGCCGCCATCGCCCGCGGCAGACTTTCGGCGCAGGCGCTGACCGAGGCCTGCCTTGCCCGCATTGCCGAATGGCAGCCGAGGACCAATGCGTTTCTCAAGCTGGAGGATGCCCGTGCCCTGAAGGCGGCAAAAGCCGTGGACCGCGCCCGCAAACGGGGCGTCAGAACCGGCCCGCTGGCCGGCGTGCCGCTGGCCCACAAGGACATGTACTATCGTGCGGGCGAGGAAACGAGCTGTGGTTCGGCAATCCGGCGGCACTGGAAAGCCACTGAGACATCCACGGCCCTGCAAAGGCTGGATGCCGCAGGTGCCCTCGATCTTGGCCGGCTCAATATGGCCGAGTTCGCCTTCGGCCCCACCGGCCACAACTATCATTACGGCCATGCCCGCAATCCTTGGCATGCCGACCGCATAACCGGCGGCTCTTCCAGCGGCTCGGCGGCAGCGGTCGCCGCCCGCATGGTATTCGGGGCGCTTGGTTCGGATACCGGCGGTTCGATCCGCCAGCCGGCGCATTACTGCGGGCTGGTCGGCATGAAGCCGACATGGGGCCGGGTCAGCCGCGCCGCCTGCATGCCGCTGAGCTATTCGCTTGACACCGTCGGTCCGCTGACCCGCCGGGTCGAGGACAGCGCGCTGCTGCTGGAAATCCTTGCCGGCGCCGATCCCCGCGATCCGACGGCCAGCAGCCTGCCGGTTGGCAACTACCTGAAGGCGGCGCGGTCCGGTGCCGTGCGCGGCCTGAAGCTTGCAGTGCCGCGGCGTTTCTTCTGGGACAGACTGAACAAACCCAGCGCCGAACTGCTGGAGCGCACGCTCGACGTGTTTGCGAAGCTCGGCGTGAAACTGGTCGAGATGACGCCGCCGGACATGGATGACATCACGGCGGCAGCCAATGTGATGCTGTCCAGCGAGGCGGCAGCCTTGCATGGCAATTGGCTGCGTACCCGGCCACATCTGTATAGCGATCAGGTCTGGGCGCGGCTGGAGAACGGGCTTGCGCTCAGCGCGGTCGATTATGTCGACGCCCTGCGCTGGCGCAGCGAAGCGGTTGCCGCTTTCCTGAAGGCGATGAATGGCGCCGATGCGGTATTCGCGCCGGTGGGCGACCGGCCGGCGCCGACCATCGCCGAGACCGATGTGGCCGGCAAACCGGAAGCCGGCAAGGTGATTGCCACGCTGACCCGTCTGACCCGGCCGATCAATTGCCTGGCGCTGCCGGCTATGACGGTCCCGGCCGGTTTCGTGCGCGGCGGGCTGCCGGTCGGTTTCCAGCTGATCGGCAGGCCGTTCGACGAAGCGACCCTGTATCGTCTGGGCGGCGCTTTCGAAACAAAGGTGCCTGTCTACGCAACAGCGCCGGACTGAGCCAGCAGCGCCGCCAGCGCGGGCGCCAGACCGGCAGTCTTCACCGGTCCGGGGAAGGCAAGCGATCCTGATGCCGCCTTGCGGCTACCGGCCGCCACTGCCGCCTGTGCCATATGGATCGCCGGTGTCAGGCCATCGATCACTGGCACCGGCAGATGGCCGGCCACACGCGACACCATGCCGACCATGCCGGCACCGCCAAGGATGACGAGTTCCGCGCCATCCTGGTCGATCGCGGCTCTGCAGGCCGCAACGATGCCCGCTTCGGCCGTGTCAGGATCGGCAGCAATGCGTCCGCCATCCGCATCGAGACTGCGAACGCTGGCCAATTGTCCGCCTAGGCCGAGGCTGTCGACATACTCGGTCAGCATCGCTTTCCAGCGCAGGCCACCGGTGACAATCGAAAAACGCCGGGCCTGCTGCGCCGCCATATGGCAGCCCGCTTCGGCCATGCCGATCACTGGCACATGGGCAAGCTCCTTCAGGGCGAGGATGCCGGGGTCGCCGAAACAGGCCAGAACCACCGCATCAGCATCGCGGCCATGTTCGGCATAGGCATCCAGCGCTGCGTGACCGGCAATGGCATAGGCGCTGCGGGTGGCAATAACCTCGGCGCCGAAACGTCCGGTGATGCCAGTGACTGTTGTGCCCGGCGCCACGATGTTTCGGGCGGCGGCCACAACCCTGTCAGTCATGGCTTGGCTGGTATTGGCATTAAGAATCAGTAGGCGCATGCCCGGGCTCCACAGTGAATCATTCCGCAAAGGCTGGGCCGACTGACGGCTCTCAGCAAGCCTTTGCCGACGGACGCGTTCAACCGCCCTGTTGCCTGTTTTCGAGGCGCACCTGCATCACACCGGGCAAAGTGATCCGGCAGGATTGCATTGCCATGTAGAATCATAGCCTTGACGACTGGCACGGAGTTTGCGTTGCAACATGCACCATCCAAAACAGGGTTGTGCAATGACCACAAAAAAACCTCCTCCTGGCTTCATGCGCTGTTTGCGGTTGTCACCATTACTGCCGCTACTGCCGCCCTGATTACCGGTCCGGCGCTGGCGCAAGGTACATTGCGGATCGGCATGACGGCCTCCGACATTCCGCTGACCACCGGCCAGACCGACCAGGGCGGCGAGGGCATGCGGTTCATGGGCTATACGGTCTATGATGCCCTGATCAACTGGGACATGAGCAAGTTCGACAAGCCGTCGGTTCTGGTCCCCGGCCTCGCGACCAAGTGGGCCGTCGATGCGGCGGACAAGACCAAATGGACCTTCACCCTGCGCGAAGGTGTGAAATTCCACGACGGCAGCGAATTCACTGCCGAAACAGTGGTCTGGAATCTCGAAAAGCTGCTCAACAAGGATGCGCCGCAGTTCGACCCGCGCCAGTCGGCGCAGGGCCGTTCGCGCATCCCGGCCGTGGCCAGCTACAAGGCCACCGGCAAATACACGGTGGAGATCGTCACCAAAACGCCGGATGCGACCCTGCTTTACCAGCTGGCCTGGATCATGATGTCCTCGCCGGCCCAGTGGGAAAAACTTGGCAGGAACTGGGACGAATTCGCCAAAACCCCATCGGGCACCGGCCCTTGGAAACTGACGGCTTTTGTACCGCGCGAGCGGGCCGAACTCACGCCTTATGACGGGTACTGGGACAAGGCCCGCGTGCCGAAGCTGGACAAGCTGGTGTTGCTGCCGCTGCCTGAGCCGAATGCCCGTGTTGCCGCGTTGCGGTCGGGTCAGGTGGACTGGATCGAGGCGCCGGCGCCGGATGCGGTGCCGTCGCTGAAGGCCGCCGGCCTACAGATCGTGACCAATGCCTATCCGCATAACTGGACTTGGCATCTGTCGCGTATCGAGGGTTCGCCCTGGAACGACATTCGCATCCGCAAGGCCGCCAATCTCGCCATCGACCGCATGGCGCTGAAAGAGCTTCTCGGCGGATTAATGATTCCAGCCGAAGGTTTCTTGCCGCCGGGCAATCAGTGGTTCGGCAAGCCGAGCTTCAAGGTCCGCTACGATCTGGCCGAAGCCAAAAAGCTGATGAAGGAGGCCGGCTACGGCCCGGACAAGCCGCTGAAGGTGAAGGCGCTGATCTCGCCCTCGGGCTCGGGCCAGATGCTGCCGCTGCCGATGAACGAGTTTGTCCAGCAAAGTCTGGCCGAAATCGGCATCCAGGTCGAGTTCGAGGTAGTGGAGTGGAATCAACTGATCAATATCTGGCGTGCCGGTGCAAAAAGCGAAAGCGCTCGCGGCGGCAGTTCGATCAACTTCACCTACTTCATCCAGGATCCGTTCACCGGCGTGATCCGCCATCTCCAGTGCAACCTGGCAGCACCTAACGGAACCAACTGGGGTCACTACTGTGATCCCGAGATGGACAAGCTGTTTGACGAAGTCCGCAATGCGTTCGATACCAAGGAGCAGGACAAGGTCATGGAGAAGATTCACGAGAAATACGTCAACGAAGCCCTGTTTCTGATGGTGACGCATGACGTCAATGCCCGTGCCATGAGCCCGAAGGTGAAGGGCTTCGTGCAGGCGCAGAATTGGTTCCAGGACTTCTCGCCAATCACCATGTCGAAGTAAGCAATGCCGGTTGGCCGGCTCCGACCAGCGGGGCCGGCTATTCCACTCCTACGGTTACTGATTTGCGGGCCGCCCCATGCTTATCTATGCCCTCAAGCGGCTTCTTTATCTGCTCCCCGTGGCTTTCGGGGTCAGCCTCGTCTGTTTCATGTTGGTGCATATCACGCCGGGTGATCCGCTGACGGCGGTGATGCCGATCGACGCCAGTGCCGAGCAGCAGGCCGAGATGCGTGCCGCTTACGGTTTCGACAAGCCACTGCCGGTGCAGTACGTAATCTGGCTCGGAAAGGTGATGATGGGCGACCTTGGCACATCCATCGCCTCCGGTCGTGCCGTGTCCACGGAGGTAATGCGGGCCGTCGGTAATACCCTGATCCTTTCCGCTCTGGCCACCCTGATCGGGTTTTTCTTCGGCTGCCTGTTCGGCTTTGTTGCTGGCTATTACCGCGATTCGGTGATGGATCGTACCGCTTCCTTCCTGTCGGTTCTTGGCGTCAGTGTGCCGCATTACTGGCTCGGCATGGTGCTGGTGATCATCTTCTCGGTGCAGATGAACTGGCTGCCGGCCACCGGTGCAGGACCGGGCGGTTCTGCCGACTGGGCATGGGATTGGGACCATATGCGCCATTTGATCCTGCCGGCGGTTACCATGTCAGTGATTCCGATGGGCGTGATTGCCCGTACCATCCGCGCCTTGGTGGCGGAAATCCTGTCGCAGGACTTTGTGCAGACACTGGCCGCGAAAGGCCTGATGGATCGCGGCATTTTCCGCCATGTCGTCAAGAACACAGCGCCGACGGCGCTGGCAGTGATGGGGCTGCAGCTCGGTTACCTGCTGGGTGGATCTATCCTGATCGAGACGGTGTTTTCCTGGCCTGGTACCGGCTTTTTACTCAACGCGGCAATCTTCCAGCGTGACTTGCCCCTGCTGCAGGGCACCATACTCGTGCTGGCGATGTTCTTTGTGTTGCTCAATCTGCTGGTGGATGTGCTGCAGACAGCCCTTGATCCTCGTATACAGCGGAGCTGATCCATGGCCGTCAGCGCGCTGGACAGAAAAGCAGTCATCGCCCCCATCCAGGTTTCGGAAGGTTACTGGCGCGGAGTGATCCGCCGCCTGTCGCGCGATCCGGTAGCGATGTTCGCGCTGGCGATCATCGTGGCGCTGATATTGATGGCGATTTTTGCGCCTTATCTGGCGCCAGCCGACCCGGTGAAGGGCTCGATGCTCCGGCGCCTGCGCCCGGTGGGCACGCCAGGTTATCCGCTGGGTGCCGATGAACTGGGCCGAGACATGTTGTCGCGCCTGATTTTCGGAGCGCGATTGTCGCTGTTCATGGGGGTAACGCCGGTGCTGATGGCCTTTGTCATTGGTTCTGGCCTCGGGGTGATCGCTGGCTATGTCGGCGGTGCGATTAACACCGCAATCATGCGCACCATCGACGTTTTTTACGCCTTCCCATCCGTTCTGCTGGCCGTGGCGCTATCGGGGGCGCTTGGTGCGGGCCTGACCAACGCGCTGGTGTCGTTGACCATCGTTTTCATACCGCCAATCACCCATGTGGCCGAAAGCGTCACTACCCAGGTGCGTAACCGCGATTATGTGGAAGCGGCACGGGCGAGTGGCGCCGGTGGCTTCACCATCGTGCGGGTGCATGTTCTGGGCAATGTGCTTAGTCCGATTTTCGTCTATGCCACCAGTCTGATTTCGGTGTCGATGATTCTCGCTTCCGGCCTTAGCTTCCTTGGCCTCGGCGTGCGACCACCGGAGCCGGAATGGGGGTTGATGCTCAACACGCTGCGCACGGCGATCTATGTCAATCCGCTGGTGGCGGCACTGCCTGGGGTTATGATTTTTATCACATCGATCTCCTTCAATCTGTTCTCCGACAGCCTGCGCTCCGCCATGGATGTGCGCACATGACCAATAGCCCCGATCATTTTGCTTCCGATCCGCGCGACCGTGGGGGGCCGCGTCAGCCATTGCTGGGAGTTCGTGGCCTGGTCAAGCATTTTCCGGTCGGTAAGGGACTGTTCGGCCGTGGCGGTGCCGTGGTGCGTGCCGTCGACGACATTGACTTCGACCTGATGAAGGGGGAGACGCTCGGCATT
Source organism: Ferrovibrio sp. (assembly GCF_046297595.1). Classification (GTDB taxonomy): domain Bacteria; phylum Pseudomonadota; class Alphaproteobacteria; order Ferrovibrionales; family Ferrovibrionaceae; genus Ferrovibrio. The sequence goes on along the minus strand of NZ_JBKBHT010000007.1, from coordinate 118,302 downwards.
GTCGGCGAGTCCGGCTGCGGCAAGTCGACAACGGCGCGACTGCTGATGCATCTGATCCCGCCAGATCGCGGCGAAATCATCTTCGATGGCGAAGCAGTCGGACATGACCTGTCGCTGCCGGAATTCCGGCGCCAGACCCAGATGGTGTTCCAGGACAGTTATGCTTCGCTCAATCCACGCCTGACCATTGAGGATTCTATCGCCTTCGCGCCGCAGGTGCATGGGATCGGTCGTCGCGAGGCGCTCAGTCGCGCTCATGATCTGCTTGCCCGCGTTGGTCTCGAACCCAATCGTTTTGCTGGCCGATATCCTCATGAATTATCCGGGGGGCAACGTCAGCGCATCAACATAGCCCGTGCCCTGGCTCTGGAGCCGCGTCTTGTCATCCTCGACGAGGCGGTCTCGGCTCTCGACAAGTCGGTTGAAGCACAGGTGCTTAATCTGTTGCTCGACCTGAAAGAGGCCTTCGGCCTGACCTATATCTTCATCTCCCATGACCTGAACGTGGTGCGTTTCATGGCTGACCGGGTAATGGTGATGTATCTCGGTAAGGTAGCCGAGATCGGCAGCGCTGAAGCGATCTTCGATCGACCGGCCCATCCCTACACAGCGGCGCTGCTGAATTCGATGCCTGCCATGGATCCGGACCTGCGCACCGAGGAAGCGCCGCTGACCGGCGATCCGCCCAATCCGATCGATCCGCCGCCGGGATGCCGGTTCCACACCCGCTGCCGCTATGCCGAAACGCCATGCAGCCGTATTGTGCCGGGGCTTGCCGTGGTTGAGGCCGCTCAGCAGTCCGCCTGCCTGATGCTGGTTGCCGGCTCCCGCAACCACTTGGAGCTTTCCGGTCGGACGCAGAGAAATTATCTGAGTTCGACCGGAAGGACAAGTAACTTCGCCGGAGCCTCAACCTGGAGGCGGCGATCATTATCTCCCAGCTCTGAAAAAGCAAAAACCCCGCAGTTGGCGCTGCGAGGTTTTTAGGAATTGGATACGCTATGTTCGTAAGGCGCATCCTATTCCCCTGACATGACCCGGTCAAGACCAACGTGCATTTTGCGCGGCGGTTTTGTGCGGCCATGCCGGTGCTGGGTATGCCGAATACATATGAATCACGAGCAATCCGACGACCTGGCAGGCTGGAAACAGCGTCGCCAGGTAGAGTGGAATGCCAAGATCTCGGCCGAGCTGGCTTCGATTAGATCGAGGGAAGCGGAATACGACCCAGCGGCTATAGCAGAGATCCACACTCCGCTGCCGCGTAGACCTCGCCAGGAACGGCGTGGCCCAGGTCATCGCCTCACCGGCACGCAGGAGCTGCTATTGCAGCAGCTGGCGTTCCTAAATGACCTGGGCATCACGAAAGTAAGCATTCCTGAGCTGGCTCAGCGTGTGGGCTGCAGCCGTCGAGGCATCCAGTATTCCATGGCTAGGCTCATCGAGCTGCGTTATGTCGCCAGAGAGATCCGGCCGAGCCAGAATCCGCGTCATCACCTGCCGTCAAACATCACGGTGCTGCCGGCGGGCTGGGTGCGCATCAATCGAATCGGGCCCGCCCCGGTTCAGTCTGGTGCGCAAAAACAGGCGCACCCTTCGGAAATAAAAAATAACAACTCTTGTACGAAGGCTGATAGGAGCGCCGCAGCAGCGTCGCCCAACAGCGCGCGTGCTACGCCTTCGGCTGCCGCACGCCGAGAGCCTGAGAGGCCTGCGAAGGCGGAGACCTCGATGATGACGACAGGAAAGGAAGAGGGCAAAACTCATGCCCCTGCCCGTGTTATCCAATCATCCGAATCGGTAAACATCGCGCGGAAGGCCGCTGTAGCATTGCATCCTTCAAGAGCGCCAGTCATCGATATGGTGGATCCGTTCGATGTCATCGATGCCGTTAGAATGCAGCGACTGAGCAGATTCCATCACGCCGCATGGCAAAGGGCGGTCGAGATTCATGGGCGAGAAAAAGCGCTGTTAGCTGCGGCTGTAGCACTGATGCGGAGGAAAGATCAAAACAACAGGCCAATCCAATCGGCTGCGTCCTATTTGGGGGGGATGTTGAGGAAACCGTCGAGCGGTCTAAACCCGCTCGCTTCGCTAACAAATCTGCTTAAGGGATAGCAGAAGTGGGCACTTATTCGTCTGGCCAAGTATGCAGCGCCCCCACCTGTTGTTGCGACTTTCCTCAATCCATATGGTACCTGGAAATCCTGTATCACACAGCTGCGCTGGATGCGGTCTGACGAAGTCAAAGCCCTGCGCTTCGTCGGCAGCCGAGCGGTACAGCGGAAGCAGGTTTGAGAGCCTCGCGGAGTGGGGTTGGCTGCCCGAATATGCCCAAGCAACAAAAAGTCTACTTTCTGACGTAGCGGCTGCTATCCAGCAGAGCCGAGGCATCAAGGAATCGCAGGGACGAGGGTTTGTCCACGCATTCTAAAGTAAAGTGGCCCGCTCCCGGAGCCTCGACGACACGCCACTCACGTCTCGGTGGCTGCACACTGGAGAATATATCGCCAAGGTGTATTGGCGTCGCTGCCATGCCGATCTCCGCTTCCGCATCATCTCAAGAAGGGATCAGAGATCCTTCTGCACCAGATAAATGGTGTTGGTTTCATTCCCTCCGCGCAGAGGGCTGGGGAACGAGACAATATGGGCCGTCGTCTTGGCGAAGCTCTGCCTGAGTTCCTTCATAAAGTGCGCCTGCGGCGGATCGTTTGACCAGAGTGCGAAAACACCACCTGGATACAGGCGGTCAGCTAGCCTGGATAAACCGGACGCCCGGTATAGATCGATGTGGCTTTCATCGAGAACATTGTCGGGCGAGTGGTCGATATCGACCAGGATGGCGTGAACCTTCGCTTCCGGGTTTCTGGGATCGAATCCGCCGGATTTGTCTCGTGCCATCGCGAAGAAGTCGCCCTCGACCAGAAGACACCGCGAATCTGAAACAATGGTCGACCCCAGCGGCACCAGCCCATTGCGGTGCCATGCGATCACCTGCGGCATGGCCTCGACAACCAGGAGCGAATTGACTCTCTTGTTCTGAAGCACGGCATGCGCCGTATAGCCGAGTCCAAGGCCGCCAACGACAACGGATATGCAGTCGGAATTAATGTCCTGCAGACCCAGTTCGGCCAGCGCATTCTCGCCTGCCGTAAACAGGCTTGACATAAGATAGGCATCGCCGAGTTTGACTTCGTGGACACATTCCCCCGTGCCCGGATCCATGCGGCGGCGCAGGCTCAGTTCGCCCATTCGGGTTTCCGTGAAATCCAGCTCCTCGAATTGCCTCTGCATCTGATTTCTCTTGCCTTTCCGGCATCTGTTAAAAGGGACGCATTCCATCATCAGTATCTTTAGGTGGGTTCGGATTCATTTTCTTGCGGATTCGCGACACCCTCGCGGCGAGGTCGTTGAAATGCAGGGCATTCAGCTGTGGCGCTAGTCGACAGATATCCTCAATGGATGCGGCCGGCCGAACTTGCAGAATGCGCTTGAGAAGAGTCTCATAATTAATGGCGCTTGAAGATTTGGCCGACATTGCGCATCTCCAATGATTCCGAGATTTCGACTGAAATTTACAGCTACCCGTGGGAAAAGTACCGGACCTCTTCAGCTGTCAGTGGCTTGTATAAGTCTCTGTCTGATAGCCTCGCGGGTGATAGCAGCTGACAAAGGCGATTGCCTGGTTGCTCCCTGAGCACAACTTCGGACGGATATGCATTGCCCCTGTACAGCAGCCAGCAGACCCGCCAGACACGCTCGCCATGGAGATCGAGGTACTGATCACCGATGGATATGTTGCAGGATTTGGCCGAAGTGGTTTCAGCGCCAGATATAGACGGATGTGTCCTATTGATTTCCATAGGCTTGTTCCCGTCATTCTGACTGCGGAGTGGCCGGTTCTCCCGTATTCGCACCTTGTTCAATATCCGAGGGCTGCGGCCTCTCACCGATTGGCAGCGGACCACTGCCAAATACATTGATGGTATCGTATGTCGCAGGCTTGCTCTGATCGTGGTATCGGCCTGTCGTCTGCAATTGATGATTTTGTTTCAATGCCTCTCTCCTTCTGTCGAAGCAGACAGAATGCATCGACCAGGAAAATTCCTGGGTGCCGACAAGGCTACGGATTTCGCGTCACCGGAATCTTTCGATCCCTTCAGACCGAAGCCGATACCTTGTTGCGACCGAAACCGGCCACGATGGCACCGACATGTCTGTCTGCGAAATCCCGTAAGCGAAATTGCTTGGGGAAAGCCCGGAGCCGCTAAGGCTCAAGGGCTAAGTCTCAATATAAGGCATGAGGCCGGAGATTTGTAGCCTTTTGTTTTTCAGCTAAAACGGCGCCTTAGACTTTGGCTGCGCAGGAAATGCAGCTTGCAGCCGCCGGGTCCAGTTCCAGGCGCCGGGTTCCAATCTCCTCGCCACACGAGACGCAGTACCCGAATTCACCTTCTGCCAGCCTGGCGAGCGCAGCATCAATGGCGGTTATTCTCATCTGCCGTCGGCGCTCGGAAGCGGCGGCCATAGCTTGCATCTGCATGGCATCCATGCGGGAAAGCCGGCCGACACTCGCCTGATCCAACTCGACCGGTTTGCGACCAGCGTCCGAGATATCCCGAAGATTCTGCAACTGCGCTCGTTCCTCGCGAAGGCGTTGCTCAAAGCCGCTCAGGTTCATCTTAAAATCTTCCATCAAACGCGTGGGGCAATTTGATCCGCATCGCCCCCAATGTCTGAAAATCCATTCGTCCGGCACAGGATACTTCTGGACAGGGGGCATCCAACAACTCATTGTAGCTTAAAATATAAAAGCTGGAGGAAACGATGAGCGATTCTGCCAAGAGTTGCAGCCGCGTTACTGTAGTTTTGGACGACGCTGGAGATCAGACGACAGCGCGGCAATTCACCTCCGTGGAAGACGCCGTTCTTCAGCTACTTCAGGAACGCAAGACAAGCGAAGATGCCCTGAAAGCTGCGCGAATGGCGGCCGGGCCCGAGAACCCCGCCGTATAATCGCAAATACGTCTGCCGGATCAGTCCGGAGACTGCATGGTTCTCCGGTATAGCGATAAATCATAAATTGCTGTCGCAACGGCGATAACGGTTCCGATAGCGCAGAGCGTCGCCAATATTCTGGATATCTACCAGCTCACGTCCTGCTGTATTCCGATCGCCAGCATCCGCCAGTGTCTCGAAGCGAAAGCATAACTCCGGCCAATCTCAAGCGGCATGTTTCGGGAAGATTACTTGCTCAGCGGAACAGCAGAACCGGAATTTTGCAAGAGCGTATCATCTCCGTTGTGGTGCTGCCGATAATGAGATTGCGGATGCGCGAATGCCCATAGGCCCCCATGACCAGCAGGTCGATCTGGCTGGTTTCGACGGCGCTGCTGATGACGGTCTCGGGTGACCCCGGACGAACACCGATCTCCGTGGAATAGCCGGCGGCCACAAGCTGACTTGCAGCCCTTTCCAACGGAGTGGTCGCTTCTGGTGTGGCGGTACCCGCCCGCAAAAGCAGGCAGGCAGCGTCCTGCAGCAATGGCGTTCTCGACAAATAGTCGATGGCCTTCAGAATACTTGGTCCGCCATCGAAGGCGACGAGAACGCGGCTGATCGGCTTGAAGGCGCGCGACGCGACCAGTACCGGCTTCTGGCTGGTTCGCACCACTCGTTCGAGATTTGAGCCCAGATGCAGCTTGGCGAAGTCGGCCGCTTCGCCTCGTTTGCCAATGGCGATGAGGTCGGCAGTCCTCTCGAATTCCTCAACTGTTTCGAGTATGTCGCCATGCCGCAATTTGGTCTCAACCTGGCTCACCCCGGTGGCAAGGAGCCGTGCTTTGGCCTGATCGAGAATAAGGCGGCCGCGCTTTTGCGCCAGGCGAGATCTCTCCTCATCATGTGCGGACAGCTCCGACAGCAAGTCTTCCCGGGAATTGGCGTCCAGACTGCCGGTATAATCAGCCGGCGCGCTGGGTATCTCGCGACGGCCAAGGACATGGAAAACGTCAACTGCTGCGCCCGTCTTCTGTGCAGCCCATGCCGCATGATCGCAAACACTCGCCCCGTACGGGGAGGCATCAATAAAAGCCAGAATTTTTCTCATTGTGGCATTTCCTCTCAATGGCCCATCAGGCGTTCTAGCGCGCCGGGTTTGTCGTGGATGGCCAATTTATCGACAATCGTTTCGCTGGCCTTGTTGAGGCCGATTATCTCGACCTCCGCACCCTCTCGGCGAAGCTTCAGGATGACCATGTCCAATGCCGCAACGCTGGAAATGTCCCATATATGCGCGTGGCGTAGATCAATGGTTACCTTCTCAAGCGCCTCCTTGAAATCGAAGGCGGCATTAAAATCATCTGCCGAGGCAAAGAACAGCTGCCCCTCGACAGTGTAGGTCCGGTGCGTACCATCCTCGGAAAGAACAGATGATATGCGGAAGATTTGTGAGATCTTCCAGGCAAAGAATACGGCGGAAAGCAGGACGCCAGCCAGCACCCCAATGGCAAGATTATGCGTTGCCACAACACCCAACACAGTAGCGAGCATAACCACACTGGAGCTGCGCGGATGGAGCTTCAGGGCCTTGATCGAGGTCCAGCTGAAGGTGCCGATTGAGACCATGATCATGATGGCGACCAGTGCAGCCATCGGAATAGCTTTAACCCAATCTCCCAGCACCAGGATCATGAACAACAGGAAAGTGCCGGCGCAGAAGGTAGAAAGTCGTCCGCGACCGCCGGACTTCACGTTGATCACAGATTGCCCGATCATGGCGCAGCCCGCCATTCCACCAAGGAAGCCTGTGGCCACATTGGCTATACCCTGGCCGACACATTCGCGATTCTTGTTGCTGGTCGTATCGGTCAGGTCATCTACGATGGTGGCGGTCATCAGCGACTCCAGCAGGCCGACAGCGGCAACCGCAGCCGAATACGGCAGAATGATCAGCAGGGTTTCGAGGCTCACGGGGATGTTGGGCAGCAGGAATATCGGCAGGGTCGACGGCAGTTCTCCCATATGGCCAACCGTTCGCACGTCCAGCTTCAGCAACATCGCGGCTGCGGTCAGCACAACGATACAAACCAGAGGCGACGGGATGATCTTGGTGACGCGCGGCAGCAAGTAGATGATCGCCAAACCTGCCGCGACCATCACATAGGTGAGCCAGGTCACGCCGATGAGTTCCGGCAACTGGGCCATGAAAATCAGGATTGCCAGGGCGTTGACAAAGCCGGTCATCACCGACCGCGACACAAACCGCATGACATAGCCGAGGCGGAGAAAACCCGCCGCGATTTGCAGGATACCGGCCAGCACGGTCGCCGCGAGCAGGTATTGCAGGCCGTGGTCCTTGACCAGCGTGATCATCAGAACTGCCGTGGCGGCTGTGGCCGCAGAGACCATACCTGGCCGACCGCCGACAATCGCGATGATCACCGCAATTGAGAACGACGCGTATAACCCGACTTTCGGGTCCACGCCGGCGATGATGGAGAAGGCGATCGCTTCGGGAATAAGGGCCAGGGCGACAACCAGTCCGGCGAGTACGTCGCCACGAATGTTGCCTAACCACTCGGATCGCAGTTGCGACAGGAATTTCGTATTCACAGGGAGGGCTCCAAAATATGTGCCTCCGCCTCTGTGGGCGGATGTCTAAATGTCTGGGAAATAGGGAAACGATAATTCAGGTAGAGTCAGCCAGACGCACCGCCTCACTCCGTATGCGGAAATGGTGGTGGTGCGTATTAATATGTGGCTGAGAACTACATTGGCTCGAAACCGAAGAGAATTGTCGGGGTAATGCTGCGATGCAGCATTGGTAGCTTAGATACTGCTTCGACTTCGCCCGGTCAATAGGATTTTGGCGCCGACGGCCAGATTTGGAACCCTGCAATTCAGGAACTGCTGCAACTAGTCACGCTGCTATCTTAGCTGACGATGCAGAAAATGCCCTTATCACCGCCGGCATATCCCATCCGACTTTTGCACGATGCTGCATGCTCTGATCCACTTCGTTCCAGAATGGAATGATGCGTATCTTGTAGACGCAATCGTGCAGGATCTTGGTGCTGTCGTGATCAGATGCCAGCCATTTGTTGATTGTTTCCTGCACGCGCCGTGCAATCATTTTCATGTCAGCATCCGGCACAGCTGTGATGTTTTCCAGCTCTGATTTCGCCTGCTCTGTATCAAGCTTCAATCTGCCGCTCTCTTTCTCACGCTCTTGGATATGCGAAAGCGTTTCAGGGCCGCGCTGTGAACGGACAATTGCTTCCAGCAATGCGCGTATCTCCGATTGCACGCGGCTGCGTTCAGCAATGAGGCTCTGCAGTTCGCTTTCAAGAAATGCGCGCCTGCTCTTGTTTTCTTGATAATATGCGTTCAGATCGGCCTCGGTGAATTTTTGCACATCTTCCAGGACGAGAGGCAGAATGTATTCCAGCGGAAGATTTTGATTCGGGCAGCCCTTGTGTGGGCAGCCGTTCAGTTTCGCGCGGCGATGAATAAATGCTGCGTCGTGTTTCGAGCACCACAATTTTCCTGACGTGATGTAAAACGGCTGCTCAGGCACTTTCTTTGCAGTCTTTTGCCGTGCGCGCCATTTGCGAACATATCCGCGCTGGCGCTTCGCCTTTTCCTCTCCGGTCATCACCTGAACGATCAGGCGGCGTTGACGGAAATTATTAGACCGTTCCTCGATATGCCGTTGCACGCTGTCGAATTGATCTTCGCTCAAGATCGCCAGCTCCGGTGCAGGGACACGAATCCAATCGTGCTCCGGCCGGATCATCGACACCCGCTTACCAGTCTCCGGATGTTTTCGATAAGCCATCTTGTCGAAAGTCAGCACGCCTTTATAGAGCGTGTTGCGGAGAATGCCGGTCTGCCTGGCAAATGTCCCGATCAGCGCCGATTTTTGCCATTTGGTGCCACCTTTCGGTGCGGCGACGCCGTTGTCGTTCAGGTGTTCACAGATGCGAAGCAAGGTTTCGCCTTGGTCGTACCTAGTGAAAATCGTTCTGACGATCTCAGCCTCGACGGGGTTGATCCTTCGCAGACCCGGGATCGGCTCGCCGCGTTCGTTAAGGCGATGCACAATGTCATAGCCGAATGTGCGACCACCCGGGATCGAGCCGTTGAGCACAGCTGCGAGCATCCCCCGCTTAGTCTTGTCGGCCAGGTCTTTCAGGTAGAGAGCATTCATCGTGCCTTTGAGGCCGATATGCAGCTCTGAAACATCGCCCTCGGCTATCGTTTCCAGGTTGATGTTTAAGAACAGCAACTTTTTGTAGAAATGGGCGAGATCGCCCTGGTCGCGGCTGATGCGGGAGAGATCTTCGGAGATGATCCTGTTGAACTCGCCATCCAGGGCCGCTTCGATCAGCTTGCGAATGCCCGGGCGATTTTGCATCGCAGCGCCTGAGATGCCTTCATCGGAGAAGGTGGCTGCGATTTCGTATCCGACCCGGCGGCAGAACGCCTCACAGCGGGCGATCTGGTCCCTAGTGGAGTGTTCCTGCTTGTCAGTGGAATGCCTGGCGTAGATCGCCACCCGCATGAATACCAAACCCCCATGAAACACTCTGCAATATCAGCCGGTTAGGGCGGTTCGCAATAGTGATGCACGCTAGAATAGGGGTGTCTCGGATTCTCTCTATCATTCTCCGGGATTATCTAATTATTTTCTATCTTTCTCCGTGTTCTCTCTAACGTCGGCATACTCAGAGAATTTCTCCCATTTTCTCTGACTTTCTTCGACTTGCCGCTCCCCAATTCTCTGTCGTGAGGACGGCAGGATAGGCGCGGTGGTCCCACCGCTATTCCTGCTCTCCTAGTGGCGAGAACCTTATTCGCACCTTCGGCGCTCAACGGGTGTCTTTGTTGACGACGGATACGGGGTACGGCCCCCTTTACGAGTGCACGGCAAGGCGGTTTTCAGGGCCCCTGAGAGGCAGTGAGCCCGCCTTGGCTGCTCCGTATGCAGGCAACTGAGCTGAGGCCTCCCCTAGCCATTTCTGCGCTATAGCTGGAGGCGCATGTTCCGCTTTCGTTTTCTGCTGGGGGCGGGTTTATGACCCCCGCTATGACCCCGCTGCCAGCCAGTTGCTCCACCTTGGACTTGCCAGAGATCGTCGGCTCGATTCCGGCCGGCTTTCCCTCTCCGGCCGCCGACCATGAAGAAGAGCGCATCGACCTGGCTACGCTGCTAGTCCGGCAACCAGCCGCCACTTCCCCCATGCGTGTATCTGGCGATTCCATGATCAAGTACCGGATCTACGATGGCGATGTGGTCCTGGTCGACTGGAGCCTCCGGCCGGCCGATGGAAAAATTGTCGTTGCCAGCATCGATGGCGAGGTCACCTTGAAGCGCTTCAGCCGACGGGCCGGCCGTATCTGGCTGGAAACCGGCAATCACAACTACCCGCCGATTGAGGTCCGGGAGGATGCCGAGCTGGTGATCTTCGGCGTCGTCACATCTGCGACCACGATGTTTGGCTGGTGAGCATGTTCGACCTGGTCGACGGCAACAATTTCTATGTTAGCTACGAGCGGGTTTTCGCCCACCTGGAAGGCCGGCCGGTCGTAGTGCTCAGCAACAACGATGGGTGCTGTTCCGTATCCCAAAGACTGAGAGATCGAACTCTATGATTGAGATGTTTCCCGAGTTGATGTCGCCGTGGTCAAACATTATGGCAGCCAACCTCGATGGTGCCGAGCGCCGTCTATTATTCGCATACTGCGGTGACCATCAGTAAGGACCCCTCAATCGCCCTCCGGGGAGAGAGGCTGCGCGTTTCGGGACAGGCCGCAGAAACCCCGATGTGCCCTCAGATCAACGCATGCCGCAGTTTCGCGGAAATCCATTCGCTCACGATCACAGTGGCCAGGGTTATCAGCAGGATCAGACTGACCTGGGGCCAGGCGAGGATGTTCAGGGAAGATTCCAGCAGCAGGCCGATGCCGCCGGCGCCAACCAAGCCGACAATGGCTGATTCCCTGATGTTGATATCCCAACGAAAAACCGTGATGCCGGCGAATGCGGGCAGGACCTGGGGCACGATCCCATAATCCATCACCTGTGCCGGTGTGGCGCCGGTGGCGGTGATCGCTTCCACCTGGCTCGTATCGATCTCCTCAATGGCTTCATATAGCAGTTTACCAATGAAGCCGATCGACCGCAGGGCAATGGCCAGAATACCGGCCAGCACGCCGGGACCAAGGATCGAAACCAGCAGCAGGGCCCAGATCAGGGCATTGATCGATCGCGAGGAAACGATGATCACCAGAGCGATGGGGCGCACGAAAGCAACGCTCGGGGTGGTGTTGCGCGCCGCCAGGAACGCAATCGGCACTGAGATCACAATGGCCAGCAGGGTTCCCAAGGTAGCGATATTCAGGGTGTCCCAAAGCGGGCCCCACAACCTGCCGATATAGTCCCAGCGCGGCGGGATCATGCGGTCGGCCAGATCGGCTGCCTGCGCCGGCGCATCCGAAACGAAAGCCCAGATGGTGTCTTTCGTCATGATCTGCCAGCAGAACACCGTGACGGCTAGGAGGCAGAACCAGCCGAACCACAACAACAATTCCGCTCTACTGGTCCTCAGGCGCCAGGATTTCTGGACGTCCGGAGCGACAGAGACAGGCATTACTGAATCCTCTTGCGGATCATCGAGGACACATACTCGGTCACCATCACGATGGCGATGATCATCAGAAGGATGGCGGCAGCGCTATCGAATTCATACCGGTCCAGCGCCGTATTGAGGGTTGCGCCGATTCCGCCGGCACCGACGATGCCGACAACGGCTGACTCGCGGAAATTGATATCCAGGCGATAGAGGCTCAGGCCGATGAGCCGCGGCATGACCTGCGGCCGAACAGCGTAATCCAGCAACTGAAACCATGAGGCTCCGCTTGAGCGGATCGCTTCCGCCTGCCCCTCGTCGATATCCTCAATATCCTCGGCCAACAGCTTGCCGATGAAGCCGATGGTGGAAAAGCACAGGGTGAGAAAGCCCGCCAGTGGGCCAAAGCCGACCATGGCGACAAACAAAATGGCGACCAGAACTTCCTGGAAGGTGCGCGAGAGGGCAATAATCGAGCGGCAAAAATAATAAACAGGCGGGGGAGCGAGATTGCGAGCCGCACCGATTCCGATGGGAATGGAGAGCAGGATTCCAACCACCGTGGATGTTACTGCCATGGTCAGGCTTTCCTGCATGCCAAGGGCGATATCGCTCCAACGCGAGACAAAATCAGGCTGACTGAAGGCGACGACAAAGCGCCAGCCGCGTTCCAAGCCTTCGCTCACCCGCGCCCAATTTATTTCCAGGCTGCCAATTGCGAGGACGAGATACAGCAGCCCGCCGCCGATGATCAGCCAGCGCAGCGATCGTCGCTGAATAAAGGGCGGTTTACGCCAGACGACGGGGTGGGCGGCTTGCATCATACCAGGCCGGCGAGGCGTTCCCGCTCGGGTTCGGCATTCGCAGGATGCAGAGAAACCGCGTTTGTCGCGGCATGACGGTCGGCATCATCATTCTCATCGCCTTGGCCGCTCGACCCGCTCCAGTCCTCTTCGCCGTATATCAGCGTCAGCGTGTCGGCGCTCAGGCCTTCGGGTGGGCCATCATAGACGATACGGCCCTGGCGCAATCCGACGATCCGCTGCAGGAACATCTTTGCCAAGCCTACATCATGGATATTCACGATGGCAGCGATATTGCTTTCCGCGCATAACTCACAGATCAGGCGCATGATCTGGCGTGACGTCTTGGGGTCCAGTGACGCCGTCGGCTCATCGACAAGAAGGATATCCGGGTCCTGCAGCAAGGCGCGGGCGATACCCACGCGCTGGCGCTGGCCGCCGGATAATGCATCCGCGCGCTTATCGACATGATCTAGCAGGCCAACGCGATCGAGCGTTGCAAAGGCGCGCGCAACGTCCTGCGCGGGGTACCGGCGAAAAAAGCTACGCCAGAAACTCACATAGCCCAGACGGCCCGAGAGCACATTCTCCATCACAGTCAGGCGCTCAGTCAGGGCGTACTCCTGAAAAATCATGCCCATTTTACGACGCATGAGGCGAAGCTTAGATCGGTCGATGCCGGTGATTTCAGCGCCGTTCAGGAATATCTGGCCGCTCGTGGGCTCCACAAGCCGGTTAATGCAGCGGATCAGGCTGGATTTCCCGGCGCCTGAAGGGCCGATCAAGCCCATGACCTGACCGGCCGGCACCTCTAGGCGAATATCGGCAAGCGCCAGATCTCCGGTCTTGTAGCGCTTGCCGAGGTTTTCAATGCGAAGCATGCGAGAGAAGACTCAGCTCGCGCCGCGGCAGGAATAATTCACGCCCAGAGCCTTGTCGATGTCGCGCACCACCTGCCAATGCTGCTTGTAGGTGATAGGGATGAACTTCTCCTGCGGAGGATCGGACTTCTCGAACTCATTCAGCAGGGCAGAGCCTTCCCATTTAAAGGTGAAGAAGGCCTGCTTAACTTTCTCTGCCAGCTCAGGCCTCAAGTTATAGGCGTAGCCGTAGCCGGTAGTCGGGAAGGTCTCCGACTTATAGATGGTCTTCACCTGCTCCTGCTTGATCACGCCGCGCGCGATCATCCGCTTCATGACGGAGTTGGCGATCGCGGCAGCGGGATAATCCTTGTTGGCAACGCCGATGATCGAATTGTCGTGCTTGCCCGAGAAAGCCGGCTCGTAATCCTTGCCGCTTTCCAGGTTGAACTTGTCGCGAAGCAGGGCCGATGGCGCCTTAAATCCGGAATTGGAGGTTTCCGCAGTGAAGGCCATCTTGCGGCCTTTGATATCTTCTACCTTCTCGATCCCGCTGCCGGGGAAGGTAATGATTTCCATGTTGTAGCCGAATTCATCGGTCTTAGACGCCATCATGGCAAACGGCGTGAAACCCGAGCAATTCACGGCCAGCGGATTCGATCCGGTATTGAAACCCGCGACATGCAGGCGGCCCGCACGCATCGCTTCAAGCTGCGCGGCATTCGATTGAACGGGGAAAAACTGCACCTTCTTCCCGGTGACCTTGCTCATATGATCCAGGAAGCTTTCCCAAACCTTGGCATAGACCGCAGGGTCTTCGACAGGAGTGTAGGCAAAAACCAGTGTGGACGGATCGACCCAGTCTTTCGGGTCGGTCGGGGCATCGGCGACCAGATCGCCATTGGCATCCTTGTATCGGCTGTCGAGTGCCGCCGCAGGAAGAGCCTGAAGGAGGGTCGCGCCAGTTGCAGCTATGCCGATCGCAAGCATGAGATTGCGGAAGATCATCTTGGCCTCTGTATCCGTGATCCGATATCTGCCTGACCGATTGAGCTGATCGCTTTAGGCCGGGCGCTGATCAAGTGAGGTGCCATCGCGGAGTGACGATGGGATTTCCAAATAATGACATTAATGTTGCAGCGGCTCTTTTTGTGGTGAAGTTGCGGTATAGTTCACCCCAGGCATTCAGGCGGCGCTCCCGGACAACTCGACGAAACATCCACATGGCGACTTCAACACAAGTTCGGAATCAATCGATTCTGCTCGCGGTAAACGATCGTCGTACAAGGATATTCCTTGAGCGGCATTTGTATTACTTCGGCTATTCGGTGACGATTGTCCCGTATGGCGTCGATGTCTCGACGGCGATAGGTCATATCCGAACCGATATCGTGGTCATTGGTCGCGAGGCGACCGGTCCAGCGCCAACGGACGTATCCGGCGCATGCGGGCTGGCGGTAAAATACGAGAATGCCCGGCTAATGATCGAATTTGTTGAAACGCCGCTCACCAACAGTGTGTCACGGCGATTTCCGGCACAAGCCGACGGACTGCTGGTTGATTTCATGAATGCGATCGATGCCGGCCAGGCCAATGATACGCTCGATCTGATAGCCGAATCTGGCTTGAGGTTGTTATGGCCTCAGAATGTTGCCTTAGCGCGGAACGCATCACGCGAGCTGTCGCCGATCCTGGCAATCCTGCTTCGTGTCCTGCTGCTCAATAGTCATCGTCCGGTTGATCGCATCGAGCTTGAGGAAGCTGTGTGGGGGCAGGCGGGTGGCAGCGGGCCGGATACAATAAAGTCTCATATTTACCGACTGAACCGACAGCTGGCGGCGCTGCATCCCGATCTCAGCGTCTCCTACGATCTGCGTAGAGGTTACAGGTTGTTAAAGTAACCCCGCAGTCTTGAGGCCCGCACAAGCGGGGGCGGCGCAAATTAGCGCTGCGTCATGCGGTATACTTCTCATCGCAATATTAGTGTCACGATCCGGCGATAGCTTGCCATGCGTTTTCCGCGCGAAGAAAAACCGGATACTGCGAATCCCTTGAAGGTGTTCGCTGCCCGGCCGACGCCGGAAGATCATCAGGTTGCGGAATGAGAAACGGCGCTAGGCGCCAGTAACATCTCGGGGGCTAATCCATGAAGCGTTTTTCTTTCCTTGCGGCGACGGCGCTGCTGGCGGTCGGTTTCGCCCAGGCGGCAATTGCGCAGTCGAAGGTGAATGTCTACACCGCGCTCGAGGCCGATCAGATCAAGGCCTACAAGGAAGCCTTTGAGAAATCCAATCCCGGTGTGGAGTTGGTGATTACGCGCGATTCCACCGGCATCGTCACCGCCAAGCTGCTGGCCGAAAAGGCAAACCCGCAGGCTGATATTGTCTGGGGTCTGGCGGCAACCAGCCTGCTGGTGCTGGACCAGGAAGGTATGATCGCGCCTTACGCCCCCAAGGGCGTCGACCAGCTCAATAAGGCCTATGTAGACGGCCGCACGCCGCCGCATTGGGTCGGCATGGACATTTGGGCGGCGACAATCTGCTTCAACACAGTAGAAGCCAAGAAGAAGGATATGCCGGCGCCCACTTCATGGGCCGACCTGACCAAGCCGGTGTACAAGGGCAGCATCGTTATGCCGAACCCGGCTTCTTCGGGTACCGGTTTCCTCGACGTGTCATCCTGGCTGCAGCTGATGGGTGAGGACAAGGGCTGGGCCTATATGGATGCCCTGCACCAGAATATGGGCGTCTACACCCATTCCGGCTCGAAGCCCTGCAACCTCGCGGCATCGGGCGAATATGTGATCGGGATTTCGTTCGAGTATCGCGGTTCCTCCAACAAGGCCAAGGGCGCGCCGATCGATCTGATTTTCCCGTCCGAAGGCCTGGGCTATGACATGGAAGCCTTCGCGATCCTGAAGGGCGCAAAGAACCCGGAAGGTGCGAAGAAGCTGGCTGACTGGTCAGTGACCAAACGGGCCAACGAACTTTACGCCAAGAACTTCGCCATCGTGGCGATGCCCGGCATTGCCCAGCCGCTGCCGCATATCCCGGCCGATTTTGAGAAGCGGCTGATCAAGAACGACTTTACCTGGTCGGCCAAGAACCGGGAGCGCATCCTGGCCGAATGGAGCAAGCGTTACGACGGCAAGTCGGAAAAGAAGTAACGGATCAAAGCCGGGGCCTGCTTCGAGCAGGCCCCGTGCGGTGGATCGAGCCATGACACAAACCCCTTATCTTCGCGTTGACCGACTGACAAAACGTTTCGGTTCGTTCACCGCATTGCGCGATATCTCACTTTCGATCGAAGAAGGCGAGTTCGTTTGCTTTCTTGGCCCGTCAGGTTGCGGCAAGACCACGTTGCTACGGGCAATCGCAGGACTGGATCCCCAGGACGAAGGGCGCATCTGGCGCGGGGATACCGACATTTCCCAGTTACCCGCCGGGCAGCGAGACTATGGCATCGTTTTCCAGTCCTATGCCCTGTTTCCAAACCTGACGGCTGCCCAGAATATCGGCTATGGCCTCAAGGCCTTGTCGCGCCGTGAAAAGGACGCGCGGGTAGCGGAGTTGCTGGCACTGATCGGGATGCCGGAGATCGGCACCAAGTATCCTTCCCAGCTGTCGGGTGGACAGCAGCAACGGGTGGCGCTGGCGCGGGCCCTGGCGCCATCGCCCGGCCTGCTGCTGCTCGACGAGCCGCTCTCGGCGCTAGACGCTCGTGTGCGGCAGAACCTGCGCCATGAGATCGTCGCCCTGCAGGAACGGCTTGGCATCACGACCATCATGGTGACCCACGACCAGGAAGAAGCCCTGACCATGGCCGACCGCATCGTGGTGATGAACCAGGGTGTAATCGAGCAGATTGGCACGCCGGCAGAGATTTACCGGCGACCGGCAACTGCCTTTGTCGCCGAGTTCATCGGGTCTATGAATTTCTGGCGCGGACATATGGTCGATGCCGGCAAGGCGCAACTGGGTTCGCTATGCCTCACGGTCAACGGCCATGCCAATGGAATGACCAGGGGCAGTCACTTGACGGTCTGTATCCGGCCAGAGGACGTAGTCGTGCGCAATCTTTTGCCGGATGCGGCGAATCGCATTCAGGCCCAGGTCGATGACATGGAATTTATGGGCTCGTTCTTCCGTTCGGAACTGCGAGCCGGAGACGGCGAGGGCGTGCGCCTGCGAGCGGATTTTTCCACCAATGCTGTCGCCGACTTGAACATCAAACCGGGCAGCCGCATCGAAATCGCTTTGCCGCCCGAGCGCCTAATCTGTTTCCATGGCAGTCATTGAGCCGCTGACGCGGCGCTTGCGGGTCGCCGGCCCTTTCTCGCTTGAGCGCATAGCGACTGTTGCCCTGCTGCTTGCTATCGCGGCGTTCCTGATTGTTGCCCTGGCTTTGCCATTGGGGCTGCTATTGGGGCAGAGCCTGGAAAACAAGGCGGGCGACTTTGTCGGGCTGATAAATTTTTCGGCCTATTTCTCGAATTCGTCCTTGCTGGCGTCAATTGGCAACAGCCTGTTGATCGCTGTCCTGAGTACAGTCATTACAGTTGGTCTGGCCTTTATGGTTGCCTACGGCCTGGTTCGCAGTTGCATGCCGGGCAAGGCGATTCTTCGGGGTATCATGCTGGCACCTCTGCTGGCGCCATCTCTGCTCCCCGCCATCGCCCTTGTCTATTTGTTCGGAAAACAAGGCTGGTTGCGCAATCTTCTGGGCGAATACAGCATCTATGGTCCGATAGGCATCGTCATCGGTGAGGTTTTTTACTGCTTTCCCCATGCGCTGATGATCCTTGTCACGGCCATGTCGATCAGCGATGCCAGGTTATTCGAGGCGGCGCGGACTTTGCGCGCCAGCCGGTTCCGAATTCTGCTGACCGTGACCCTGCCGGGCATCAAGTATGGCCTGATATCCGCGATCTTCGTGGTCTTCACGCTGGTGATCACGGATTTCGGCGTGCCGAAGGTGATCGGTGGCAACTACAATGTGCTGGCCACCGATGTGTACAAGCAGGTCATCGGGCAGCAGAATTTCCAGATGGGCGCGGTGGTCAGCATCATATTGCTGCTGCCGGCGATTCTTGCATTCGGCGTCGACCAGATCGTGCGCCGGCGGCAGACGGCGCTGCTTTCCGTCCGCGCTGTCCCATATCGCGCGAAGCCGGATTCCATGCGGGACGGCTTGCTGCTGACTGTATGCGTGGCGGTTGCCGGCCTTATCCTGCTGATTCTTGGCATGGCCTTTTACGCTTCGTTGGTCCAGCTATGGCCCTATAACCTCGATATCAGCCTCAGACATTATGATTTCGACAACATGGATGGCGGCGGCTGGCGTGCCTACTGGAACAGCCTGATCATGTCAGGTCTGACGGCGGTGTTCGGAGCAGCTCTAGTCTTCGTCGGCGCCTATCTGACCGAGAAGGCGCGGCCGCCGGGCTGGCTGGCGAGCGGGTTTCATTTTCTGGCCATGCTGCCCATGGCCGTACCGGGCATGGTGCTGGGGCTCGGGTACATCTTCTTTTTCAACAACCCACAGAATCCGCTGAATGGGCTGTACCACACACTGGCAATCCTGGTGATCTGCACCGTCGCCCATTTCTATACCGTGGCCCACCTGACAGCAGCCACCGCGCTACGCCAGATCGACCGCGAGTTTGAAGCGGTTTCCGCATCGCTGAAGGTTCCGCTGGTCGTCACCTTCTTCCGCGTCACCGTGCCCCTGTGTCTGCCGGCGATCTTCGATATCTCGGTCTATTTATTCGTGAATGCCATGACCACGGTTTCGGCGGTGGTGTTCATCTATTCCGCTCAGACGGCGCTGGCCTCTGTCGCCGTTTTAAACATGGATGATGCCGGTGAAATCGCCGGTGCTGCTGCCATGGCGATGATGATTGTCTTTACATCGGCCGCGATCCGAACCCTGCACGGGGTGCTGACCGGTGGGCTGCTGCGCCGCAGCCGGGCCTGGATGGCGTGATTCGTCCCGTAAGACCAAGTGGAACAAGGCGTATTTCCCTGTGCCCGTAAAGCCGGCAGTTAAGCTGGGTTGATCACCGCAGCAAAGGTCGAGACGGAATCTTGCTCCTGCGAAGAAACCGCTTGATCTGCAACATGCCTGTCACGGGCAGCGCGCAAGGTGGCCACGCGCTGGATTGAGGGAACGCGATTCCCCGAGCACCGGAGCAGGGAGCCAAGACATGCTGCGTATCTCGAATCTGACCAAGCGCTTTGGCGCTGTTGTCGCGGTCAACGATATTACGCTGGACATCCCCGATGGCCAGATGATCGCGGTGATCGGCCGGTCCGGCGCAGGAAAATCCACCATGCTGCGCATGATCAACCGGTTGGCAGAGCCCTCCGGCGGCAGCATCTACTACAATGGCACCGATATCGTCAGCCTGCGAGGACCTGCGCTCCGCGAATGGCGTTCGCAGGCTGCGATGATCTTTCAGGGCTTCAACTTGGCGCCGCGGCTGGATGTGCTGACCAATGTTCTGGTGGGTGCCAGCACGCGGGTTCCGCAATACCGCCGGCTATTCAAACTCTATTCCGACAACGAGCGGATGCAGGCGGCGACGGTTCTCGACGATCTTGGCCTGCTCGATAAGGCCATGCAACGCGCCGAGCGTCTGTCCGGCGGCCAGCAGCAGCGTGTGGCGATTGCGCGGGCCCTGCTGCAGGAACCACGCCTGGTGCTGGCGGATGAACCCATTGCCTCGCTGGATCCGCACAACGCCGCCACGGTGATGGATGCGCTCAAACGTATCAACACCGAACGCGGCATTTCCGTGATCTGCAATTTGCACAGCATCGAGATTGCACGGCAATACGCCGACCGCGTCATCGGGCTGCGCGACGGCACGCTGGTGTTCGATGCGCCTTTGCATCAGCTCACCGATACAGCAATTGCGAATATCTACGGTGGCGATGTGCCGGTGGAGAGCGAACCGGCCATGGCCGCCGCATAAGGCTTTCAGGCAGAAATTTCTGTACCAACAGGTTGAGGAGAGAGCGATGAACAAGGCTATTCTCGGGCTTGCATTATCCGTTGCCCTGCTGGCAGGGCAGGCTGAAGCGCAGACGTGGCGCGACAAGTACAAAGAACTGAATTTCGGCATCATCCCGGTCGAGACCCAAACCGAGACGATGAAGTCATTTGACGGTTTCACCGCCTATGCAGCTAAGAAGCTGGGCGTGCCGGTCAAGATTTTCACCGCGACGGAGTTTATCGGCATCAACAACGCGCTGGTGGCAGGTCAGATCCAGCTCGGCTGGACCAGCCCGTCGGCCTATGCAGGCACCTGGCTCGAATGCAAAGCCTGCGTCGAGCCGATCGTGACGGCCACCGACAAGGACGGCAATCTGGGTTATAACTCGGTTCTGATCGTCAAGACCGATAGCCCTTACAAGAGCTACGAAGATCTCAAGGGTAAGATCGTGGCGCGCACCGAGCCGAATTCACAGTCCGGCTATCTGGTGCCGACGGTGGACTTTTCCCGCATGGGAAAACCTGTCGAGACCTATTTCAATTCCCCGATTTCGGGTGGCCATACCCAGTCGGTGCTAGGCGTCCTGAACGGTACCTATGATGCGGCGTTTACCTGGACGACCAAGGGCGACGGTTACGGTCAGATTCGGACCATGATTGACAAGAATATGCTGAAGCGCGAGCAGATTCGCGTGATCTGGGAGTCCTCGCTCGTTCCGCCGCCGCCGGTGATCGTGCGTGCCGATCTGCCCAAGGATCTGAAAGCGGATTTAACCAAGCTGTTTGTCGAGCTGCATAAGGAAGACATGCAGGCGGCAGAAGCCGTGGCACATGGCAAGACGCAGGGCTTCGTTCCGGTCGATCACAAGGTCTATGAGCCGACGGTTGAGATGCGCAAGATACTCAGAGATACCCGAAATAATTCCTACGCATTCGGCGCCGCGCGGCATCGCCGCGCGGCGTCCGTTTTTTTGTGATCGGCATATGACCATAAGCCTCGTGCGAACCTCGCTGCTTGATTTCAATCACGCATGGAATGCGGAGCGCGCTCGATCCTTGCGCCTGGGATCCATCGCGACCCTGATCTTTCTAGGCGCCTGCGCTTTCGCGGCGCATATCGGCCAGTTCGATATTTTCCGCCTGATCGATGGCCTGCCCAAGGTTGGCGATTTTATTTCCGGCATGGTGCCGCCAATCCGAGCCGGTTCCGTGCTGTCCGACATCGGCGAGTGGTACTGGGGGCTCGGGAAATGGCTGGGCTTGCTATGGACCACGGCGCTGATGGCGATCCTAGCTACGGCGGTCGGTGCCATGATCGGCGGTGCGCTGAGTTTTGTCGCATCGGCGAATCTGGTTCAGAGCAAGAGCTTGATTTTCATCGTGCGGCGCGTCCTCGAGGTTTCCCGCACGGTCCCGGATCTCGTTTGGGCGCTGATCTTCCTTTTCGCTTTCGGCCTAGGACCGCTGGCAGGCTTCCTCGCCATCATGGTTCATACTGTGGGCGCGCAGGGCAAACTATTCGCCGAGGTGAATGAAAACATCGACCGCAAGCCGATCGAAGGCGTCCGCGCCGCCGGCGGTACCTGGTTCGACGAGATCGTTATCGGTGTCTTGCCGCAGGTTTTGCCGAATTACGTTTCCTATACCCTGTGGCGGTTTGAACTGAACGTGCGTAGCGCCACCATCATCGGGTTTGTCGGAGCTGGTGGTATCGGTATGGAACTTTATGAAGTGATCAGGCTGAGTTACTTCGACGATGCCGGAGCAATTTTGTTGATCATCCTCATCGCTGTCATCCTGATCGACATGCTGAGCGAGTGGGCGCGGTTGAAACTGGCTGGAATCGACGGGAACGGCCATCAGGTATGATCATGGAAGCATATTCAACTGCCAGAATAGCCTCGGATGAAGATCGTCAGGTCAGGATAGCCGCGGCGATTGCCGCGCCACGGGGACGCGCTACACGGCGCGTACTGATCTGGGGTGCGACGATAGTGGTCCTGCTGTATGCCGCCTGGATTTGCGAACTCATTGGTCCGAAATTTTTCGTAGGCTTGCCCAAGCTCGGCGGCGCCCTGGCCATGATGCTGGTCCCCTCGGGCTTCCAGTATCTGCCTGAATTCCTTTGGGCTCTGCTCGAAACCGTCTCGATGGCCTTTCTGGGAACCCTGCTCGGCGCGGTTTTTGCCATTCCGCTGGCCATGCTATGTTCCCGCATCACGCTGCCGGTGCGTATCCTGCAATTCGGCTTCCGGCGGTTCTCCGACTCGCTGCGTTCACTCGATCACCTGATCTGGGCGCTTATTTTTGTACGCGCCATCGGTCTGGGTCCGCTAGCCGGTATTCTGGCCATCGCCCTCGTCGACCTCGGCACCCTGTCGAAGCTGTATTCAGAGGCCTTTGACAACAGCAGCAAGGGCCCCGTGGAGGGCATTCGCGCTTCAGGCGGTAGTTGGCTGGATGGCGTTCGATTCGGAATTCTGCCGCAGGTTCTGCCGAATATGCTGTCGGCGACGCTCTATATGTGGGAATCCAATACCCGCTCGGCAACGATCCTCGGGATCGTCGGCGCCGGCGGTATCGGCTATCAGCTGGCCGACCGCCTGCGGGTGTATGAGTTCGGCGAGGCCAGCCTGATTATCATCCTGGTCATTGGCGCGGTGGCGCTGATCGATGCCTTGTCACAGTTCCTGCGCCGCCGTCTGATCGCCGGGCGTGCGGAGCGGGATTTACCCGAGGCTACTCCGCTGGCGGTGTGAACGAGCCTTTCCGCCTTCTTTGCCGGCTATAACAAGCTTTTCGCGAGGCGTGGCACGAATGCGCGAGCAGTCCTGCTGGCACCCAAAAGTGTGGCTGAAGCAGCACCCGTCCAATTTCCGTATCCAGCAAGCCAGAGGCGTGGTTCGTTTTTGGCCTGTTGATCGATCACCTCAATGCGTCCGTCCGCTTCAACGAGTCCAAGCGGTTTAAGATGATGGGTCGCAGGTCGGAACCCCGTGCACCAGAGCACAGCGTCCACGACGCTTGCCGAGCCATCTTTCCAAACGACACCAGACTCCGTAAATCTGTCGAAAGGACGGGCCGATGTGAGTGCACCCCGATCACGAGCTTTCTTCACCGACGGCAGCATGACTATGTCGCCAAGGGTCGTGTTTGCGGTTGCGTCGGCGTTACCCAGAGCACGGGCGCTTGCGCGTTCAAAGAGGATGCGACCGTCGATTTCATCCGGTAGAAATACCGGTTCCTTCACCGTCACCCAGATCGTTCGGGCAACCTCGCTTAGCTCTGCCAGAATCTGTGCCCCACTATTGCCACCGCCCACAACCAGTACGCGCTTGTCAACAAAGGGCTGGGGATTCCGATAGTGCGCCGAGTGAAGCTGCACACCCTTAAAGATGTTCCGACCCGAATAGTCTGGTGTGAAGGGCGCGGACCACGTGCCGGTGGCGCTGACGACCGCGCGGGCATTCAGGCTGGTGCCATCGGCCCGCCCAACACGGAGGTAGTCGCCTTCTCGCGTTACGCTTTTAACCTTCCAATTTCGGCTAATTGGGACGTCGTAACGCTGTTCGTATCGGGCAAGGTAGTCGATGACCTCCTTGCGCGACGGATAGCCTTCAAATTGACTGGGTGGCATCTGCCAGCCTGGGAGCGAACTATAGGCTGCAGGCGAGAAGAGCCGCAAAGAGTCCCAAGTATGGGCCCACGCCCCACCAGCAGCCTCGCCAGCGTCCAGGAGCAGATAATTTAACGCGGTACGGCGGAGGTAGTATGCCACGGCCAGTCCGGCCTGGCCGGCGCCGATAACGATCACGTCAGGATCAGGACTACTCATATGCTGCTCCGACAGGCTTATCGCGAAAAAGAATCAACGGTCCTTCCTATTTTTTGAGGCCAGACTTGGCTTTGCCCAGTCATCGGGTCGGAATATGCCCAGGGCCCTTTTAAAGATAAGACGGGATAGGTCGGAACCTGCGAGTCACGCCGCGACCACCATAACGCGTGCGCTCCATTCATCGAAGCTTCATCAAACTGACATCCCATCGACATTGTTCTCCGGGATTAAGGCTCTGCATAAAAACAAAGCTCGAAGGGGTGTCCCATGCGTTTCATGAATATCGCGGCTGCACTGGTTATGATGGGGGCGGTCGCTGCCTGTGCCTCAGGCGGTTCGTCCTATGCCAAGCCTGGCTTCTATACCCACGTCCATGACGGTCGTCTCTGGGTGCTGAAGTCCGGCGACAAAGAAATCGACCTGGTGTCGAAGAATCAGGAGCCCAAGGTGGTTGTCACCAGAATCGGTGAAGGCCCGAACGGCATGACGATCAAATCAAATGACGGCAAGGTCATCGAGGACTACCTCAAGGCGAAGTGACTGAATCTGGATCAATCCAGTGAAAAGGCGGGATTTCCCGCCTTTTTTATTATTTTCAACAACTTAACGCGCCTCCTGTTAATCCAACCATCTAGACGTTTGCGCCAGCGGTCATTGTCATAAAACGGCAAACTACATGTCACATATATGCAAATGCCGATGGGTAGGGTCCGCACCGATCGTCGGGACGAAATCATTCAGTTTGACGGTCGATCCCGCCGCGCAATGGCGCGTCACTGAAACAAAAATGAGGTACACCGTGACCAAGAAGGCACTTCTTATCGCGAGCCTGATGGCGACCACCGCCTTCGGCTTCACTTCGCAGGCTTCCGCCCAGGTGGCTCTGGACCCGGCTCTGAAGGACTACAAGCCGGTGAGCGGCGTGTCGGGCAGCATCAAGTCGATCGGCTCGGACACCCTGAACAACCTGATGACCCTCTGGGCCGAAGGCTTTAAGGGCACCTATCCGAATGTGAAGATCGAGATCGAGGGCAAGGGTTCGTCGACCGCTCCGCCGGCGCTGGTTGCCGGTACGGCCCAGTTCGGTCCGATGTCGCGTCCGATGAAGGGCGCCGAGATCGACGCCTTCGAAAAGAAGTATGGCTATAAGCCGACCCTGATTCGCGGCGCTGTCGACGCGCTGGCCGTGTTCGTCCACAAGGACAACCCGATCAAGTGCCTGAGCATGCAGCAGGTCGATGCGATCTTCTCCAAGACCCGCAAGGGCGGTTATGCCAAGGATGTCACCAACTGGACTGATGTCGGTGTGGCCGGCGAGTGGGCTGGCAAGCCGATCTCGCTCTATGGCCGTAACTCGGCCTCTGGCACCTACGGCTATTACAAGGAAGTCGCGCTGTTCAACGGCGACTACAAGGATGCCGTGAAGGAGCAGCCCGGTTCGTCGACCGTGGTGCAGGGCGTGGCTTCCGACAAGTTCGCCATCGGCTATTCGGGCGTTGGCTACAAGACCGCCGACGTGCGCACCGTGCCGCTGTCCGCCAAGGAAGGCGACAAGTGCTTCGATGCGACTCCGGAAAACGCATATTCCGGCGACTATCCGCTGTCGCGCTTCCTCTACATCTACGTCAACGCCAACCCGAACGAGAAGATGGATCCGGCCCGCGCCGAATTCATCAAGTTCATCTATTCGAAGCAGGGCCAGCAGGCCGTGGTCAAGGATGGCTACTTCCCGATCGTGAATGCCATCGCTGATGAAGACCTCAAAGTGATGAAGTTGATGAACTAACTGATGATGGTGCAGCGGGGTCATTCCCGCTGCACCATTTATTTTGTTTCGTTTTATCGTTTCTTATCGCCGGAACACTGCTCATGAGCGACGCCGCCCTCCCCGAAAACCAGAACGAGCAGTCCGGGGTTATCCCGCGCAGGCGCCGCAATCGTTCCACGCGAAAGAGCGTCATTATCATCGACAAGGCCGCAGACTGGATCATCTCCGTCGGCGGCATTTTGGTCATCCTGGCCGTTTTCGGCATCATGGCCTTTCTTGCCGAAGTGGTCGTTCCCTTGTTCACCGGCGGCAGTATTGAAGAGCGGCGCGAGATCAGCCTGCCAACTGTTCCGGGGCAAGTGCTGCTCACCCGCATGGATGAATATCGCTCAATAGTTGTGCAGGTGAAGAATTCGGGAGAAATTGTTGCCTCCCATACGGCCAGCGGGCAGCGCCTGACCGCACCGACCTTCGATTTCGGGGGGCGCGTCGTTTCGACGGTCGCGGCCACCATCGACGGCAGAAATATCATTTTCGGATTTGAAGACGGCTCAATCCAGTTCGCCAGGCTGGGCTTTGGCGTGTCGGTCCTGCCGCGCGATCAAGTTCCGGCTACAGTTCGCAGTCTGGGTGAAACCGCGTCTACAGACGGCACCGCGCTGTTCGACGTTGTGCCTGGGAATCAGGTCCGACGCATTACGATCGATGCGCAGCTTGATGAGCCGCAGCAGATTTCCGAGGCGAAAGCACCTATCGTCGCCGTAGACTATCGGGTAGGCGGCACGGTCGAGAGGTCAACTCGCGCTTTTGTGACGGTCGATAAGAATGGCGAGGCCAAGCTCAGCATCGCGGAGAGCCGCCTCAATATGCTCACCCGCAGGGCCACGACCACGGTCAATTCCACTACGTTGCCGTCGTTGCCAGCGGGTGTTTCGGTGCGCGATGTGCTGATGACGGACAAGGCCGATCAGGTCTATATCGCGGACCTCTCAGGTCGCGTATTCCGCTACGATGTGCGGGATTTCAGAAAGCCGGTTCTGGCTGAGACCGCCAAACTCACAGATGGCAATACCGAGTTGCGGGTCTTCGCATTCCTGATCGGCGAACAGTCGATTATTGCTGGCGGCAGTGATGGCTCGGTCAATGTGTATTTCCGACTCGAGCGGGCGGACGCCGATACGACGGATCGCTACAAGATGGTGCGTGCGCACACACTGGAGCGGCACAAATCGGCTGTAGTGGCGGTGAGCCAGAGTCAGCGCGGCAAGAGCTTCGCCACGGCGGATGCGGATGGCAACGTCTGGATCCGCCATTCCACAAGCGAACAGGTTCTGGTCAGAGCGGCGCTGGGCGCAACGCCGGACGATATCGTTCTGACCCCGCGCGACGATGCTGTGTTGGCTCTCTCGGGCAGCAAGGGCGCGCTGTGGCGGGTCAGAATTCCGCACCCTGAAACCACCTGGGCTTCGATCTTCGGCAAGATCTGGTATGAGGGGTATCCGCAGCCGACCTATACTTGGCAATCATCGTCGGGCACGGACAGCTTCGAGCCGAAATTCTCCCTGGTACCGCTGATTTTCGGCACGATCAAAGCAACGCTGTACACCATGCTGTTTGCGGTGCCGCTCGCCCTGTTTGCCGCAATCTACACGTCGGAGTTCGTTCACAAATCTGTGCGGGCCACGGTAAAGCCGGTTATGGAAATGATGGCCTCGTTGCCGTCAGTGGTGCTGGGCTTCATTGCTGCGCTGATCCTGGCGCCCTTTGTCGAGGTGTGGATTTCCGCCGTCATACTAGCATTCCTGTTCGTCCCGGTTGCGCTGCTTTTGGCTGCCTATCTTTGGCAACTTCTGCCGAGAGACACTGCGTTGCGGTTGGAGGGCCTTCCGAAGTTCGCGCTTTTCTTCCTGGTGATCGCCTTTGCGATGTGGCTGACGGTACAGGCGAGCCCGACCTTTGAATCCATCTTCTTTGCTGGCGATCTCCGCCAGTGGGCAAACGGGTCGATTGGCAGCGGCACGCCGTTTTTAGCCATGATCTTGTTCCCGCTCAGCTTGACGGCAATTGTTATGCTCATGCGTCGGTATGGCGATGAAAGGTTGGGCAAGATTATGGCATCCCTGCCCGCCGTTCAGGCTGGAGGCGTGGATTTGCTGCGTGGATTGATTCAGCTCGTGCTGGCCGGCTTTACGGCTTACATTGTCGCCAGCCTGCTGGGAGCCATCGGCTTCGATTTGCGCGGTGGTTTCGTCGATACCTATGTCCAGCGCAACACGCTCGTGGTCAGTTTTGCCATGGCTTTTGCCGTCATACCCATCATCTACACCATTGCCGAAGATGCGATGAATGCGGTTCCGGAGCATCTCCGTGCCGCCAGTCTTGCCTGCGGCGCCACGCCCTGGCAGACCTCGATATCGGTGATCCTGCCCACGGCGATGAGCGGCGTCTTCGCGGCCATCATGATCGGTATGGGCCGGGCGGTTGGTGAAACCATGATCGTGGTCATGGCGGCCGGCAACACCCCGATTCTGGAATGGAATCTGTTCAACGGTCTGCGCGCCCTCTCGGCGAATATTGCCGTCGAGTTGCCCGAAGCTGTGCGTGACGACTCACTCTATCGCATGCTCTTCCTTGCTGCTTTGGTGCTTTTCATCATGACCTTTGTTGTAAACACACTCGCAGAAATTATCCGTCAGCGCTTCCGCAAGCGCGCCGCACAGCTCTGAGGCCCTCATCATGACGATCAATCAAGCTATCGACATGGAAAAGGCTGCGGCTCTTCCGGTGGCGCGGCGCTCTCGCCACACCAACGTAAAGGCGATCGGCGAACCTTTCCTTTGGGGTCTGGGTGGCGCTCTTTCGCTTGGCGTCCTGATGATTACCGGCTTTCTGCTGCTGGTTTTCTGGAATGGAGCCATCACTTTTTGGCCCAAGCCGATCCAGTTGGTTGTACTCAAAGACGGCACGCAGGTGGTGGGTGAGCCAACCCGACGCGAAGACTTTCGCCTTGGCGCCGAGCAGCTGCGAACGCTTGATCCGGCCAGCCAGGCCAAAGTTCGTGCGGATGAGGGATTCGCGGTTCGAACGCTGTACCGTACCGGCAACTACGACGTTTATAACGAGGATTTCCGCTGGGTTCCCGATTACGACGTCGTGAGAACCGAGCGACCGAATGATTTGCGCCTCTTCGAACGTGTCGAGTGGGGTGTATTTCTCGGTCGTATCAAATCTGTCCGCATTGATGGCCGTGAGCTAGATGGCGCCACCTTATCCGATGCCGAGCTGACACAACTCCATGATGCCGCGCGCCAGCGCCGCGAGAGAATCCTCTACATCGAGCGCAGCCTGATCGGCGAGGTCAACCACCGCATCGATGCCGATCGGCTGGCGGTCAGGCGCGCTTTCCTTCGCTATGGGGATGGCAGCGCCGAGTATCGTGAGGCGCGCAACGAAGCGGCAAGCCGGGAGGTTGCACTCAAGAAACAGTATGAAGAACTTTCAGCCGAGGCTCAGGTGATCCGAGCCGAGGATGCAAAAGTGCAGATTGCGTTGGTAGAAATCGGCGGCCAGGAAAAAACCGCCAATCTGTCCACCATTGTTCGGATGTACGCCGCAAACGATATCTCCTGGCCGGAAAAGATGGGAATCTACCTTTCGCGCTGGTGGGAATTCCTGTCCGACGAGCCGCGTGAGGCCAATACCGAGGGCGGTGTGCTGCCGGCGATCTTCGGCACTTTCACCATGACGCTCCTGCTGGTGGTTTTTGTTGCCCCGTTCGGCGTGATCACGGCTCTGTATCTGCGTGAATATGCCAAGCAAGGCCGTCTGGTATCTATCGTACGCATCTCGGTCAACAACCTCGCCGGCGTGCCCTCCATCGTCTATGGCGTTTTCGGCCTCGGCTTTTTTGCTTATATCCTTGGTGGGTCGATTGACCAGCTGTTCTTCCCTGAACGCCTACCGAGTCCCACCTTCGGAACTGGCGGACTTTTGTGGTCCTCGCTGACTTTGGCAATCCTGACAGTGCCGGTTGTCATCGTGGCGACTGAGGAGGCCTTGGCCGCGGTGCCCCGGTCGATGCGCGAGGGCTCGCTTGCCTGTGGCGCCTCAAAGTGGCAGACGATCCGCAGCATCGTCCTGCCCCGGGCGATGCCTGGCATCATGACGGGACTCATTCTGGCGATGGCCCGTGGTGCAGGTGAAGTGGCGCCATTGATGCTGGTTGGTGTGGTGAAGCTGGCGCCGGAGTTGCCGATCGACGGGTTCTTCCCGTTCATCCATCTGGAACGCAGTTTCATGCATCTGGGCTTTCATATTTATGATGTTGGTTTCCAGTCGCGCAATTCCGAAGCAGGAAAGCCAATGGTGTTCGTTACCACGATGTTGCTGATTGCCTTGATCGCGGCGATGAATATCGGCGCCATCGTTATCCGCAATCGTTTGCGCCGGAAGTTTGCCGGCAGCCAGTTCTAAGATCCCCGGAGAAGAAGTTATGGCAATGGCCTTGGAAGAAAAGAAACCTGCGGTTGGCTTCGATCCAACGATCTATCATGTCAAACGCGGTGAGAACGGGATCGCACTGGACATCAAGAACTTCTGTCTCTGGTATGGTTCCAGCCAGGCGCTTTACGATGTCAATCTTGATGTCGAGGCTGGTCTGGTCACAGCTATGATCGGTCCTTCCGGCTGCGGAAAGTCAACGCTTCTGCGCTCGCTCAATCGTATGAACGACCTGATCGATAACCTCACGGTCTCCGGAAAAGTGGAGTTGGAAGGTAAGGACATCTATGCGTCTGGAACAGACGTGATTTCCTTACGCAAGCGCATGGGCATGGTGTTCCAGAAGCCAAATCCGTTCCCAATGACGATATATGAGAATGTTATCTACCCGCTTCGCGTGGATGGCGTGCGGGACAAGACGCTGCTCGACGAAACCGTAGAACGCAGCCTGCGTGGCGCGGCACTCTGGAACGAGGCCAAGGATCGCCTTCATGACAGCGCATTAGGGCTCTCCGGCGGGCAGCAGCAGCGGTTATGTATCGCGCGGGCGATCGCCGGCGATCCGGAAGTCCTGCTGATGGATGAGCCCTGTTCGGCGCTCGATCCGATCGCAACGGCGAAGGTGGAGGAGCTGATCGACGAATTGCGTGGCCTCTACACCATCGTAATTGTTACGCACAACATGCAACAGGCAGCCCGGGTATCCGATAACACGGCCTTTATGTATCTGGGTCGGCTGATCGAGTACGGCGACACTAAGAAGATATTCACCGATCCAATGTCGCAGAAGACGCTCGAATACGTTACCGGCCGCTTCGGCTGATCAGAACGAGGATTTAGAAAATGCCGCAACATATCGTTCAGCGTTACGACGACGAACTGAAGAAGCTGTCGACCCTGATCGTGCAGATGGGCGGCCTGGCGGAATCCCAGCTGGCTGCCGCGGTCGATGCCATCGTCAAGCGCGATAGCAAGGTGGCCGAGGAAGTGGTGCAGGGTGACGCCAAGATCGATGCCCTGCGCAACCAGGTCGATGATTTCGCCATCGAGATGCTTGCCCGCAGGCAGCCGATGGCCGCCGACCTGCGCGTGGTCGTCGCGGCGCTGCGCATCTCGTCCGAGATCGAGCGTATCGGCGATTATGCCAAGAATGTCGCCAAGCGCGCGGTTGCTCTGAATCAGGCGCCGCTGGTGCGGCCGGTACATGCCATCCCTCGTATGGCCGCCCTGGTGCAGGCGCTGATCAAGGACACGCTGGATGCTTATATCACCGACGACGCCGCCAAGGCGGATGCGGTCTGGGCGCGCGACGAAGAGGTTGATGACCTTTACACCAGCCTGTTCCGCGAATTGCTCACCTACATGATGGAAGATCCGCGCTCCATCACGCCCTGCACGCATCTGCTGTTCATCGCCAAGAACATCGAGCGTATCGGTGACCATGCCACGAACATCGCCGAACTGATTCACTACACGGTTCTGGGCGAAATGCCGAAGGAAGACCGCCCGAAAGGTGATGACACCGCCTATGCGGTGATGAATGCCCCGGGAGGCCAGCGATGAATATCGCGATCAAGCCGCGCGTCCTCGTCATCGAGGACGAAGCAGCACTGCTGGCACTCTTGCGCTACAATCTGGAAAAGGAAAACTACACCGTCGACGAGGCGATGGATGGCGAGCAGGCCCTGCTGAAGGTGGCCGAGCATATGCCGGACCTGATCCTGCTCGACTGGATGCTGCCGCGCCTGTCCGGCCTGGAAGTCTGTCGCCAGCTGCGCCGCGATCCCAATGCCCGCAATGTGCCGATCATCATGCTGACGGCGCGCGGCGAGGAAGCCGACCGCGTGCGCGGTCTGGATGCCGGTGCCGACGATTATATCGCCAAGCCGTTTTCGCCCAGCGAACTGCTGGCGCGCATCCGCGCCGTGCTGCGTCGCATCCGCCCCGCGCTGGCGGAAGAGGTGCTGACCTATGGCGGACTGGTGATGGACGTCGCCACCCACAAGGTGACGCGCAACGGCCGCGACATCCATCTTGGCCCGACCGAGTTCCGTCTGCTGCGCTATTTCCTCGAGCATCCCGGCCGCGTGCTGTCGCGCGACCAGCTGCTGGATGCAGTCTGGGGTCGTGATATCTATGTCGAGCAGCGCACCGTCGACGTGCATATCCGCCGGCTGCGCAAGGCGCTCAACGGCGATTCCGAAGCCGATGTGATCCGTACCGTGCGTTCGGCTGGCTACGCCCTGGAACTGACATCGGCCGCTGCTGGTGCCATGGCCTAAAGGACTAAGGGCTCAAAGCTTGATCTATCAGGCAACAGTCTTGGTCGCCGGCAGTGGAATCCTGATATCAAACGCTGTGCCAGTCAGGCTTGAGAGCCTGGGATATCAGGCAAAATCATTTGATAGTTCACGACAGGTCTTCGGTTTACTTGCGCAAACCAAGAACACTGTCGGATTGATGGACATCGAGTCGTTATACACGAACGATGTCGACGTTGCCGGTGTTTGCGATCCAAAAGGCGAGTTATCTAATCGGGTGCTGGCAATTCAAATGCCGAGTACGCCCGACCATCTCCTACACCATGTCCGTTACGATGTGATTCCAATGTTGGGCGGACCGCGGAGTTTTTCCATCAGGATTGCCAGGAAATTGTCCAGTAAGGGCTATGCCCCTGCGTGTGACACCGTGTCGGCAGGGGCGCTAAGGGTTTCAAGGGCGATGGGTTTGGCTTGGTGGCGCCGGAGGGAGGTCGCACTTTCAGCAGTCGAGAGCCAAATTCTGTGGCAGCTGGTCGCTGCAGCAGGTGAAGTTGTAGCAAAAAAAGTTCTGCAAGCAGCTTCAGCTCTTCCTGATCAAGATGCACTCAGCGCGTCATCTTTGGCGACATACATCATGCGTATTTCCCAAAAACTTTCTGCAGTTGGTTGGGGTGGGAAGTTCGAAGCCATTCGCGGTGTTGGCTATTCGTGTAGGGTGTAAGCGGATTCCCCCTGAAACTGAGTTAAGGCGCAAATCAGTTAACTAAGGCAGCCGCCTATCGGGATATAGCCGGATCGGGCCGCTTCGGATCCAGGCTGATCGGGTTAATGGCCTTTAAAATCTGCCGCTGCGAAACGACAATGGCCATGGCTAACGGATCTGTCGATGCCTCGTAGATCAGGAAATCCTTCCAGGTCTTGAAAGCTAGCACCAACAGAGATTTACGCTGACGCTGCAGGGTCAGAAAACGGCGCCAGAGCTTGGCCTGCCCTGGATGTGTCGTAATCGGCCGCTTCCGGTAATGCTTACGTGGACCTGACTGAAACCTCTGGCGCGCGCCTGGGGCAGACCAGGCGGCAGGACCGCGCGGCGCAGCGCGGTGCATGGCCGCGCGCCTCGTGGCCAGGATCTGCTGCGCCTGGCGGGAAGGGGCCTGGAACGCTCCCAGGCGCTTCTGCAGGGCGGCCTTGGAATATGCGCGGCCGACGGCGCTCGCTTTGATCGATGCGCCACGTTTACCAGGATCCAGAACCAGGCCGTTGCCCTGCAGCCGCAGTTCTAGCCCATGTCGTGCCAGGCCGACATGCAGATCCTGCCATGACTCGGACTGACGAAAGACTTTAGCCAGATCGTCGTTTTGCGGCGCGGATCCGGCCTGACCTGGTTGACGATCGTTAGTCCGAGCGCCAGAGCGATCGAGCTGGCGATCGGCGGCTTGCTCCGCCGTGCGATCGGCAACTGGCGGCCGAAATTGACCTAGCCGAGTTTCGAGAGATTTCATCGACAGAAGGCGGTCAATCGAGCTGGCTTTTACACGATGCTTCCCATTCGCGTCAGCAATCACCAGGCCATTGCCGTAAGGCTGCAGCTGAAGGCTGAAACGCGCCATGCCGTCATGCAGATCCTGCCAGGTCGACGACTGATCGAGGGCGGCCATCAGCTCGGCTTTATTCTCGCGCACATAGCCGTCGAAACTCTGCTCCCAGGTGTGCGCCTCTTTATCCAGGGCGCGCTGCGGCCGCCGTTCGGACTGCAGCTTGTCAGCGCGGCCGAGATCGACCTTGAGGCCATGCTTCATTTCCATCTCACGGCTGACAGCTTCCAGCGTCTGGAAATCACGCAGCGGTGTATGCGCCTTCAAGGTGTCAGGATGGATCTTGTTGATCGCAATGTGCATGTGGAAGTTATCAGTATTCACATGCGTGCCGATAACGCGCTGGTGGTCGGCATAGCCGAGAGCTTTGGCAAACTCGCTCTCAATATCCTTCAGGACATCGAGCGGCGGATGCTCGTCCCGGAATGAGATCATTAGGTGGTAGGTTTTGCCGATCTTTGTGCGCTGATTAAGTGCTTGCGTCGCCTTGACCTCAGCAATGGCCAGATCTAGGTCATCGAGGCCGTCGCCGGCATTGCAGTTCTCAATCCAAAAGGATTCCAGCTTTTCGCCTTCATCCTTGGCAGCAGCGATGTAATTCGCCAGGCCGGCGAAATCGTCGTTTTCAGGCTCGATATCGATACGCTTGGGAATCACGGCAGCGGCTACAGATCACATCGACAGGACGCGTTCGCGGACCTGGGCGACAAGGCCGACACCCAAGGCTTGCTCTTGTTGAGCGGTGTAGGCGAGGGCGGCAACACGAATATTGTGCCGTCGTGCATCGAGGATCTGCTTTTCTGTGTCCGTCAGCCGTGACTTGTCGGCATTCAGCAGGCGCGCGTTGTGCGACTGAAAGAACTGCCGGGCTGCATCGCGCGGCACGCCGCCAATTCGGCTCTTGGCGTTTCCGTGGCTGGCATCGATGGCGAGGTACAAATCCGGGTCTTTTACCAAAGGCAGCATTTTCTGCGCCTGGCCCAGCTCGGTCAGAGCAGCTGCCAAGCTGGAACGCATCGAGGGGCTGTTGCTGTAAAAACGCGCATCGTTCTTAAGGAAGCCGGCCTCTGCAGAAAGGATCAGGTCGACATCGCCCGACTTGCCGATAGCCTTTGTGGCCTGCAGAAGCATGTCCTGGCTGAGACGGTACTGCTTTGCTTCCTTGCTGCGCTCGCGGCCAATATAGGCGGCGCGCTCATTCACCATGCTCTTAGCCAGGCGGACCAGAAGCCCCTGGTCGGTATCAGGCGTCGACATGGCGATCCAGCCAGCCCTTGCCGAACTGGCGGTCGGCTTCATCGGTACGCAGGCCCATGGCCCGCACCTGGTCGGCTCCCAGAAAGTCCTTCAGCCAGAGCAGCGACTCTGCGGGGTAGATCATCTGGCGCATCAGTCGATCTTCCTCAGCTTCATCGCCACGACGCGCAGCGTCGAGCACCAGCGGTAGAAGCTCATCATTCCGAGCAAAACGATTCAGATCAGTTTCGGAATACTCAGCCATTAGTTCAGCTCCCTGACTTTCGATTTAAGCAGAATCTGTGTTTCGCGGATGCTATCAAAGAGGCCGCGAAAATCCATACCGTCGGGTAGGACTAGGCTCTCATCATCGAGAATTAGCTTCATAAGATTCCCAAGACGGGCCAAATCGGCATTGATCCTCAACAGATCGCGGACGATCAGATGCTTGTCGTTCGCTGCCATGGGCTGCCGGCCTGACGTAAGCCTACAGACCAACTCAGAGAATGACTGCCTGTGCGCTTGGCCAGGGCTTCCAGATCGGCCTTGTCATGCGGAGTGGGGTAGAATTTCGCCAGCACGCGATTCTTGAGCGGCATTCTCTGACCCTGCTGCCGGCGCGTTAAGCGCTGACCTGGTTGGACGGCAACGCCGGCATTTCGCCGGAGCTTGCTGACCAGATCCAGGACGCCAGCTTGCTATCCTGGGCGAGGGTGGACACCTCGGCCGAATACTCGTCGCTGGAGCCTGGCGGCACGACGTACAGCGCAGTTGGAGCCGGTTGCGTGTCTATCGCCACCGCGCAAGCCAGAGGCTTGGAAGATGGCAGATTGTACCGCAGGCCCTTCATAAAGCGCCTACCGCTGGCAGCCAGGCCGTCCAGCACCATTTTCTCATAAACGCTGTCAAACGGGAGCCAGCTATCCGTAACGGTCATCAGGGCAGCTTCCTCGACAGAAGCAATGCCGGTTTGCCCAACGCTGAATGTGGCGATTACCAGCAGCTTCGTGCCCTCGATGCCGTCCCACAGTCCCAGCTCGACCGCGAACCGCTTCACCAGCCGCTTGTGTATGTCGTCGTTGAGCATGAAATGGCAGTCAGGAAGGTGTTTGAGGACGATCTTGTGGCCGTATCGGCTGGGGGACAGCTCCTTAACCTCCCCAATCACCATCATCAGCCGCCTGGTTCCCTTTGTCGGGCTGGCCACCTTGCCAAAATAGGCAATGCGGCGTGCGGTAGCGTCGGCGTGACGTTCAGCGTTAAAGGCTTCCGGCATATACAAGATGTCGACTAGGTTGACGCCCTTTGCCGATTTCTCAGCGGCAGCCTGCAGGAGATATTTGCGGATCACGAACCAGCTCCGCTTGCCCGCCATCGAGGGCGACCAGCGATTAAAGCCGGCTTGCTCCCACAAATAGTGAAGTACACCGCGCAGCGTGAGCTTGCTGCCATCGGTCTTGACACTGTCGGCCTCGCCGTCGCCGGGAACCGGCGCGGCACGGCCGCCAGTCTTGGAAAGTGAAAAATCGAATTTGAGGGCTGTTATGCCTGTGTCTGGGCTTTCCTGGATGGCCGAACCAATCACCTGGCCCAGTCCGGACAGCTCTGCAGGCGGTTCGTAGGAATCACACGAAGGGTGGTGAGACCCGCCGGAGTCCGGCATCCGCTTGATGACGTGCTTTCCCTGGATCCGGGCGACGTACATTTCGACGCCGGTAGCGACGCATAGGCAACGCGGCCTGGTCTTAGAACCACGAACTGCAGCCAAGGCCTGGTCGATGCTGGGATCATCCGAGCGCAGCCGAGTATTGCCAACCAGATACATCATCGTGGGGTCTCGTTTTTGTGAGGGATAGCGACGACCAGGGCGGCGATTAGATCGGCCGCTCGGTTTGCGTCCATCCGCCTGGCCTTGGCAAATGCAACAGCCAGGTCGGAAAACACCTGCTCTGCGTTGTCGTCCGCTAAAGCCAGAATGCCGGCGTTGCCGGCGACGGCCTCTGAAATGTCGAGAAGCCGGCCGAGCCGACGCTGAAATCGTGGTGATCGCAGTTTGAGAATCTCGATCTGGCTTTCGGCATACATGATGGTCGTATGGTCGCGGTCACCGAACAACTCGCCAAGAGCAGGAAAGCTAAGGCCGGTAACCCTTCGAGCAACATGAATCGCTGCGGCCCTAGCGTGGAATGCCGGCGTGCTCCTGTCGCGGCCGACGAGCTGGGAGTGCGACACCTCGAATATGCGCGAGGCATAGGCGATGATCTGCAGCACGCAGGCTTGCTTTTCAGAAAGGGAAGGGGCGGCCGACGAAGCCGGCCGCCCGATCAGCGCATTCATAGCCCGATGCCCTCGCGGACGAGCTGCGTGGCCTTTTGGAACAGCCCCGGTTGCTTCTGTTTGTCCGGTGATTGGCCCAGCTGCTTCTTCAGTTCGGCCTCGACGGCCTTCTCCCCACGTTCATCCAGCAGATCGTTCCAGTCAGTTAGCCCCTTAACCTTTTCCTGAGGCGTGAGCGGTGGGATCAGTACCTGCGCTCCAATAGCCTCGGCCGCTTCCTGGGCTTTAAGAACGCCGACGTTCCCCATCGGCCGACTTTCCAACTTGTGGTCATTATCCGCTGCAATCGCAAACTTGCCGTCGGGATACCTGTCTCTCAATGCTTGGCTAACAGAAAGAATGTTCCCGGCATTGAATGCGACGACGACTGGCTTTCCTGACCGTTCATGCAATGTGGCACCGGTTGCGTAACCTTCGCAGATGATGGCTGTGTCGCGGCCGAGTTTCTTGTCTGGGTCTATTAAAAACATAACCCCTTTCTGGCGGCCGCCTTTCAAAAACAGCTTGGTTCCGTCACTGGCGATCTTTTGAAGCGTATGCAGCTCGCCGTTGACATCACGGCCGGGTACAAGAAACTCGCCACGCTCATTGTACTTAAGGCCATGGTTCTTGACGCCCTTGGATACCAGGTAGGTGTTGCTGAGGCCGAGGATGGGTGCCCGCTCTTCTGGGAAGGCGCGTTCCCAAATATCCACTGCGTTATGTGCGGCCAACTCGTGCTGGCGAATCAACTCTTTGCCCCGCTGCTCGCTGCGGTTCTTTGCTTCAACCTTCAGGTTCTCACGCTCAGCCGGGCCTGGCACTTCAATATCTGAAACCCACTTGTGCAGCTGATTGGTTTTGAAGTTCTTGAGCTGCCCGTTAGCGCGGCCGTCTGGGAAGCCACGATAAGAAGCCGTCAGTACGCCTGGCTTATCATCCTCCAGCGGTGCCCGGTGCCAGGATCCATCCATGACGGGGGTATTCTTGAGCACAACGCCATGCTCGCGAAGGAATGCGCCGAATTGCTCTGCCGGCGACGGTGCCGTGAGGCGTGCAGGTACATTGCCAGTTCGCCATTGCTTGACGGCTTCAATGTCCTGTCCTTCATGGACATACCAGCTCTTATTGATGCCATCCCACCTGGCACCAGCCGCCTTGGCGGCCTCCTTTTCCTTGAATGGTACCTGCAGCCAAATCTTCGGCTGCCGCTGCAGGGTATGCGCCGGCTCGGGCGCTTCGAGCTGCTGTTCTTCCATCTTCGTCGCCTTTCTCTGCGCCTGCATTTCTTGCTCGATTTCCTGGCGTTTGCTGGGATCGAGGATCCAGGTCGCAATACGATCCGCATCACGGGCAGCCTGGAACAGAGCGTTCCGGTCGTCTTTGAGCACTTTTAGCCAGGAGGCGGCATAGGAGGCGTGCCGCTCGGGGAAATGGCCGATTGCAAGCTGACGAGCCACCATGTAGCTGGAGATCTCCGCCCTTAATTCCTCGCGCGCATAGACTTCCGATCCGAACGGTCCAGATTCGCGATCCATCCGGGAGCGGTGACCAGTAGCGTGGCCCAGCTCGTGGAGGGCCGTGGCGTAGTAGTCATAGGCAGTATCGAAAGCCGACATGGGCGGCAAATGCATCTGATCTGACATGGGGCTGTAGAACGCCCTATCGCTTTGATCATTGAGAAGCTTGACGCCAGATTCCTGCAGGATGCCGTCAGCTGAAACAATCGGGTCGAAAAATAGCTGGTTTGCCACGTAAGGCGGCATTCCCTCGACCTGTTCGGCGTTGAACACCTTGGCGTAAAATACCGATGGCCTGGTGAGCTGTAAGTCGCGGTAGAACTGTTCGCCTCGGGCATCCAGAACCGGATTGCCGGCGTCGTCACGAACGGGCTCACGCTCCGACCATTTCCAGTATTCGATGGTGGTGGCGCGCTCGCCCTTGCGAACCTGGGCACCAAGAGCCTCGGCTTGATTGTAGGTCAACCAGCGAGGATCTGAATAACCCTTCATTTCCAGCCAGAGTCGGTTGATGCCCTGGTATGGCTTATTGGTCGCCGGATTGAATGCTCGGTCCGCGACGATCCCCGGTTTCCAGGGCTTCTGCCAG
Source organism: Ferrovibrio sp. (assembly GCF_046297595.1). Taxonomy (GTDB): domain Bacteria; phylum Pseudomonadota; class Alphaproteobacteria; order Ferrovibrionales; family Ferrovibrionaceae; genus Ferrovibrio. The sequence continues at coordinate 78,390 of NZ_JBKBHT010000007.1, read as the reverse complement.
GGTGCGGTGCCTGCCTCAATCTGCTTGTAGATTTCGTCTGCGACTTCGTCGCGCCAGGACGGCCGCTGAGTGGATTTATCCTTGCTCATTCGCCGCCTCCCTGGTCGTCGCCGGCGACGGCTGCCAGGCGGCTGTCATCCGCCGCTTGGCCATCGAGCGCTTCATCACGGAAAGCGCCCATGACCATGGCCAGTTCGGGATCGACGGCCACGACGAAGCCCTGGGAAGCTGCCTGGGCGACCATAGCTGCCTCTACATTCCGTAGCTCTTTGGGAGGTAGAGGGTTGCTCACGCTGCCACCTGACATGCATTTTCTCCTTCGTTGGTTGCATTGGACGGTGCGGGAATCGATGACCGCTGCCTTAGCGTGCGGTTCTTGAAAAATAGAAACTGCCGGCCATAGATGGCTGGTTGGCCAGCTACGAAAATCAGCATGTCGCCGGGCACAACACGGCCAAACCGGCCTTTGCGAAGGCCGGGCAGACTCATGCACTCATCGGGCGTCATCAGATTGCGTCCGACCTCAGAGATGCTTTCCGAGATATTGCCGGTCAGCTCGCCAGCCTTTGAGGATCTGGACCGCTTTCGCTGTACCAGCGTGGTTTTACCCGTCAATTCCGACAGGGCCTTGGCTGTGTCGTACTTGTTGGGCGCATAGGCCACACGGATATGGCAGTTGCTGGTGATCGCTTCATCTTTTCCGTATGCGTCCTGACTCTGCAGCTGGGCAATATCCTGGACGATGATGAATGCCTTGAGGCCATAGCCGGCCATGTACGCCAGCGCTTCCTGGAAAATGTCTAGTTTTCCAAGCGACGTGAACTCATCGAGCATGAGGAGCAGGCGGTACCGATAATGTTTAGTTGGCTGGCCAGCACTAAACGTTAATTCCGGCATGAGCCGGTTGAGGATCTGGTTCAGCATAAGCCGGTAAAGCGGCCGCAGGCGCTTAATGTCTTTCGGCGGGATCACGAGGTAGAGCGAAACAGGCTTGTCGCTGTTCATCAGATCCGCGATGCGGAAGTCACAGATCGAGGTATTCCGGGCAACAATCGGATCGGCGTAGAGCGACAGGTCTACCTTTGCTGACGAATGCACGCCGCTGCGTTCATTCGGTGCGCGTTTTTTCATGCCGCTTGCCGCAGCTCTCACGACCCTGTCTGCGACGGCGTCGCCGTGCTCATACTGCGTCATGTCGTCAAGCAGCGCTTTAAAGCTGGCATCGCCATCGCTGCCGGCGACTTCAATTTGGTCACCGCCAACGGACATAAATTCATGGACATCTGCGAGCGTGGCGATTTTCTCACCGCCGCTATCGCGATGAACAACATACAGCACATGGAGGATGGCAGCCGTGAGCCAGCCCCAACCCTCCTTCATCCAGAAGTCTTTTAGGCCCTTGCCCTCGGGATCCACGATCATGCTGGCGATGTTCTGGGCGTCGGCCACCTGGTACGGCGATCCGATGCGGACCTCGGCAAGCGGGTTGTACCTGGCTGAGCCGCTCAGGGCGGCGGGGTCGAAGCGCAGGACGCGGTGGCCGATAGCGTTTCGCCAACCGGCAGTCAGGGCGTAATTCTCGCCCTTGATATCCAGCACTAAGGCACTTTCGAGCCAGGAGAGCAGGGTGGGGACGACCAGGCCGACGCCTTTGCCCGACCTGGTCGGCGCATAAGCCAGAATATGCTCTGGACCGTTATGGTGCAGGGGGCGGACCCGCAGATTGCCTTTCCAGCCACCTACCACGGCACCAACTGAGCCAAGCAGGGCGGCTCGTCTGGCATCGCCCACATTCGCCCACCTGGCGGAGCCATGGGTATTCCGGGCATCACGGCCGCCATGGAGCGTTTTCGATCCAGCGCGGGATGAGATGGCAGCAGCAGCGCCCATGAGAACGATGCCGGCAGCCCCGGTCCACCAAACTGGGTAAAGCAGCTCGGATGGAAGGCCACCCGTCGCCATAATGGTCTTTAACGACCAAAGCCACCAACGCGAATCAAAGGCGTAGAAGCCCACCGCCCAGTGCCATTGCAACAAAATGGCGGCAATTGTGGCAAAGAGCAAAAACGGGAATACGACAAAACGAAGGATCAGCATGATGCCGTTCCTTCTCGAATCGAGACTGGGTTTGGTATGATGGTTCTGTCGCCACTTATGGGAGATTCAGTGTGTCCGCTATGCTTGTCCCCTGCCGTGCGTGTCAGCATCTCGTTGCCAGGGATGCTGAAGAGGCTTGCCCGAAATGCAAAACACCTGATCCTACCGGCCGAAAAAACTTCAAGGCGCGCTGGAACAAGATCCTCTTCTTCGCAGTGGTCGTCGGAATGCTGGCCTTTCTTTGGTGGTGGCCTATTCCTGGCCAGAATTCGTCCGTTCAGCAGTTCTTCTGCGAGGCGTTTAAGGTCTTCGTCAATTCTGGAGCGTAGAACCGCATAATTCCAAAGAACCTTCGCCATACCGTTGGCGTGCGAAAGTTCGTGCGACCTTAGGCTGTAGATCAGCCGATGTTGATAATTGAAGCCGCCTTCGATGTGCCAATTGAAATTGAGGCGACTAGATCGGCGGAGGGTCCAGAGATTTTCCGCAAGCGTCTCGGCAACAGGGACATCGCAGAAAAACGCGACATACGGACAGCTAGTGCCGGTCAGGTGGCCTTGGCACGATGCCCAGGTGCGAATCAAGCCGGTTGCATTCATGGCATCGACCAGAGGCAGAATCTTGGGATCAACCGGGCACGACTGCCAGGCAAAGGCGTTCTGGATCATGCGGCGTTCCTGTCTGGATCGTGCAGGACGATTTCTCCGTCCTGCAGCACGAACCGGTCGTTTCTGGGCTCGTAAATGTCGGTGATGCGCCGCCAGCCGTCGGCGCTGCGCTTGATCTGCACAACCACGTCGACCAGCTCACGCAGAAACTCCGGTACTTTCGGCATGTGATTGCCTGACCAGGCGATGTTCTGCTCAAATTTCCGGTTGATCGCCTGGTGCGTGCTTTCGGCATGGATCGAGCACATGAAGCCCGTCATACCGCTGTTGAGGATTGCCAGTGCGACAAATGCATTCTGGGTGGAGATCTCGCCCAGGATGGGGTGATCGGGTGTGGCGCGCATCAGATGGTCGTAGATCTGCCGCCAGGTGATCATGCCCGCACCTGTGCCTTCCTCGCGGGCGGCGATTAAACCAACCCTATCCCAGAACCTGCCCAGATGCAGCTCAGGCGTATCTTCGACGCCGATAACGCGTCGATCCTCCGGGATGCATTCCAGGAGCTTATTAAGAAGGGTCGTTTTGCCAGTATTTGTTGCACCCGAAACAATGATGTTCTTTTCGGAGCTGACAGCGCCGATGAGATAATTCCTCACAGCATCATTCACCCCCAGCTGTTGCCAGCTGGGGCTAAACGGATGCTTGCAGCGGATAGCCAGGGAAAGGCCGGTTTGGACGGAAGGACCAACCAAACACTCGAAGCGGTGACCACCAGGCAGGACCGTCGACAGTTTCGGCTTAGTATCTGGATCGAATACCAAGCCATGCCAGTTGCCGAGAGCCTTGCAGATCGTTTCGATCACCGACAGCGATAGCTCAGGGCATTCAATCTGCCGCTTACCATCGCCGCGCCGGTCAGTCGTTACGACTTCCTGCCGGACCATCCGAATCTCAATAGTGCTGGGATCTGAGTAATGCTGCGCCAGCGGCTCTAGCAGCCGGCGCAGCATCAGGTCAGACCCATGAACGGAAGCATTCATGGCGCTGACCAGGCTCAGTACGGGCAGGGTGGCAGGAACATCTGCTGCACCGCAGGTCCGGGAGCCCCGATGTTAGTCCAATGCCAGTTAAGCTGCTGGCTATCCATGATTGCGCCGTTGCCAGAGTACCAACCGCCTGAATCGAACGAACAGGTGTTGCCCACGATCTGGCCTGTCTCGGTGTTTTTGAGCTGGTGCTTTTGGATTAAGCCAGTCACCCACATTCGCTGATACCAGTAGTCTTGCTGGTTGCTGTCTCCAACGGTGTGGAACAGTTGGTAGGAATATCCGGTCGTGAGCCGCCTGTTATCTATGAGTGTGGTCACGCATACATCGACTGGACCAACCGGTGTGCCGGCGCCGATAATCTTGTTGTAGATTGTGTTGTCCGGGCGCTTCCACTGCTCAACCTTATTGGTCTCGCGAAGCGCATCGCATCCTTGGTATGTCGAGGTTCCGGTTAGAGCGGTGCTGGTGCCCTGCAGCTCGTAGGGAATCTGCACAGCGCCCGGCAGAACCTCGCTCACCTTGATATCAAACCGCCCAGATAAAGGTTCGATGTAGACGGTCGTTTGTGCAAAACTATAGAGCTGGCCATCATGGTTCTGATAACCGGTGATCTGTACCTTATGGACGTAAACAGACTGCGAGTTCTGACACTGGCCGAGATACTTCCGGCTGCCATTGTCGAGGAAGAAGAACCGCTCTTGCCCGTAGGATCGCGCTGCCGCCATATCGTGCTGCCACAGTGACGGATCTGTGCAACCGTCAGTCGTAGACTGGACCGCCAAAGTCGAAGTGTCGGGCGTGCAATCAGTGATGAACTGGCTGAGAGAGCCGACGGTGATCCGCAGCCTGCTCTGTAAGGCAACGGTGCTGGCGTTCTGATCGATGACGGGTTGGCAGATATAGGCACCACCGGCATCCGTGTAGACTTTGGTTTGCGGATACTCAGTGCCATTGTCCGCGCAAGCGCCGGCCTGATAGGTGACGCCTTCCAGTGTGTAATGATGCGTTCCTTGCTGGAAGCTTTTCGAGTTGGCGAAATCGTGGCGGATTGAGCAGCCGTTCGTTGTCGCCACCAGCTGAACGGCTGGTTTTGCCTCTGAAGCCTCACAACCACGAACCTGAACCTCACGGTTGCTGGCATCCATGTAGACTAGCGTCGCTCTGGGCGTCGCCAGCTTGCCTACATAATCAAGCGAGACAGTGCAGGAGTCGTACTTCTCAACAATAGGAAAAATCTTGTCGGAATCCGGAGTGCAGTCGGTGACTTCTTTGGTCGCGCCGCCCTCATCAACATAATAGAGCTTGAATCGCGCCTGGGATTTCCGGGCTTCCAGATCGATCTGATCGCTGCAAACGCTGTAGCTGCGCAGCAGCGGGAACCCCTTACTGGAATCACTGCATTCGGTCTCTGACTGGACCGTGCCGCCCTTTGAGGTAATCGACTTGTTCTGCTGGACAGCCCGCAGCTGCGCCAGGTCGACGCGTATCGGGCAACCATCCGATGAAACGCGCACGGATTCCTCCGGCGCTGGTGCCACTGAAACTGCAGAAGGCGTCTGATAGTTGCCGGCAAGGTCGTTCTGGCGCTGGCCGCTATTCGACTGCGGAGCGGCGGCCTGCTGAGTTGCCTTGGCCGGCTCTTCCCTTTTCTCCTCCTGCTTGGCGGCGGCAAGTTTCTCCAGGGCTACCCGGAGCTGAGCACGATCACCCTTCACCAGCACGTCGGCCGCAGGATCCAGCTGCGGCTTTGCCATATCGAATTGGGCGGTGAAATCGGTCGAGTTCAGAGCTTCCTGGCGGCCGTTCTTCTCCACACCGACCAGGACGACCTGGCCGATTTTCTTGCTGTTCACGTCGACATATCGGGTGTAGCCCTTGGCAGTAACACCATCAGTCAATGTCCGCTCGATCCCTGGCACGTTCAGCAGTGACAGATCGATGGCGCGCGGTTCGTTAAGCGGAACATCGATGGCGGTCCTAGCCTTAGTCAGGATCTCCACCTTCTCAGCCAGAGAAGGTGCCTCCGGCAGAGCGGAAACAGGCTTGGTTTGGGCGTGCGCCCCGATCGCCAATGTTCCAATGATCGTCAGAACGATGGCGGCAATGCAGTTGATGACAATTCTAGTCATGGTCTACCCCTTTGCTTACTTGCTTGAAGGTTTGGCGGCCGAGCTGGCCAGGTCGGCTGGTGGCGGAGCAGGGCCATCCTCGATTCGGCGGATGTACCAGTCCTGGGCAGGCCGGATCTGCGCCCGTGTACCCTGCGAAATTGTGATGATCGGCATGAGGTTGATGTTGCGCTCCAGATCGGAGGCGGCGATCTCGCCCAGCTTCTGGCTCAGCTCCTGGGAGCCCTTATCGGCAATGGCCGAGGTGGTGCTTCCAGATGTCGTGGTGGCAGTCGTGGTGGTGGTTTGCGTTCCGACTGCAGTAGCCAGGCGCACGCTGGCAGAGAGGCCGGCGAGAATGAACGCCGTGCCATAACGCTCCCAAAAGCGGTTATCTACATCGCCGGTAACGCCGCCTCGGCCCTGTACGTCAGCCACTGGCGCTGCGAGCTGCAGAATCTCCGAGCGGTATTCGGCCATGAGGATCCGGGCGCAGTTGAATGACAGCCTGGAATCACCCTGCCGGCGCGGGCTGCTGTAGTCGCAGACCATGCGGGAGCCTTTCGGAACCAGGAGATTGCGGCCGTGATAGCCGAACACGTCCCGGCTCACCTGAAGGATGACCTGGCCACCGTTCTTGCTCTCGATTTGGCTATTAACGCCGGTCTCGAAAATGACGCTGATATAGCGGTCGGTCGTGAGGATCCGCGAACTGTCGACCGGAAGGCCTGAGATCCTGCCGTCGTGATGGTATTTCTCCTGGATCTGGGGTGGTGGTGGCGACAGGTTGACATTCTGAATGCCGGCGTTGGGCATGCCGGACGTGATGATCGATTCAGCGGCAGTGTGCGGAGCCAGCTGGAAGCCGCCAGAGGCACGCCTGGCCAGTGTTGACGCCAAGGCCAGGCGATAAGGATTTGGCGGAGGTGTCACGACCGGGGCCGGTGCGGGTGGCTGCGGTGCCGACACAGTGCGCTCGATCACGACAGGCGGCATTGCCGGCGCTGGAGGAGGCGGCGGCGGCGCGGGCGGCGCGGGCTTAAAATTCCACGCTGCCTGGTCGTCGGCCGGCAGCGCCGGTTGCCGATCCGGCGCTTGCGGTCCACACATGCCACCGAACGTCAAGCCAAGGGCCACTAGAACGTCACAGAGGGCCATCAGACGCCCCTGTATTCGATGCAGATGAAGCTCAGGCCGGATTTCAGCGTGATGAGGCGCTGCGTGCTTTCAACGACCAGAGTTGTCCCGTTAACACGGGTGTTGACGGTCTCATCGATGCCGTCAACGACGATATAGGCGGTTGGAAGCTCGATATCCTTCCACTTATCGCCAAACCGGATGTAAGTGAAATAATCATCCCTAAAGACGGTCTCCGGCTTCAGCTCATTGCTACCGCGCAGGCTGTAATGGCCCCAACCCCGCAGCTTGTCGGGGCTGAAGGCAGCCGTTTGAACAAAGTCCGGCTTCTTTTGCGAGCTGCTGACGGCCTTGGCCGCATCCGCCAGTGCGGCCGGCGATGGTGTTTTGGAACTGCTCTGATTGCGTGGTTTGCTGGTCCCGGTTCCTGCAGGTTCTGTCGTGTCCTGGTCGATAGAGTCCTTCGTGGGTTCGGCTTCGCTCGCCAGCGGTGCCGGCTTGACGATGCGAACATGCCCCTCGATCACGAATCGCAGGTCCGGGACGTTCCTACTGTTGATGCTCTCCGTGCGAAGGTAGATCGGATAGGTCTGCCCGGATTTGCCGTAAACGATAAGGTTGGTATCGATGCCGAAGCCCTGTGGCCGAACGGCGATCCGACGATCACCACGCTTTACGACTTCGAAGTTCTCAGTATCGCCGTTGTCCCAATTCTCGATCTGCTCACCTGTCGGCAGCTCGATCAGGGAGACCATGTATTCGCGCAGGCGGACCTTATATTCGCAGTCGTTGCACATCTGCGCTTTGAAGGTGCCCTTGGCTTTGTCGCTGTCCCAGGCTTCCTGAACCTGGCCGCCAACCGCGCCACGCTTCATTGCAGTAAACTTGCCCTCAGCCTGGTCGGCCGCCTGGCGCACCATGGAATCCGGGACCGGGACGGCCGTGACCGGCCCTATCGGTGCCGGCGTCGGAACTCCTGACGAGGATCCGCCGAGCACACGCGGACCGCCAACCGCCGTCTGTGCTGTGGCCGATGCAGCAGCCACCAACACGCCAACGGCGACGACAACCCAGAAAACCGCAAAGTCCAATGCGAACAGCGGCTCGGGGCGGCGGTAATCGGCAGCCCGCTTCTCCGACCGGTGCAGCTGGTACGCCATGAGAGAGAGTGGAACGAAGCCGACCAGTAGGCACCAGCGCATGAGATACAGGTCGTCTACGAATAGCCCGAACATGCCGGCCGCCAGGCACACCAGAGCAGCAATCAGAACTAAGTATTTCATGCGTTAGCCCTCTCCTTGAGAGACATGTCCAGCACGGTAAAACCATGCGGGTTTTCGTACTTGTCGACGGGATGGACCCGATGCGGTCGGGTAGTGATGTTGAGGTATGCGCGCAGCTTCCTTTGCTCGACCAAGACGCCATTGCGCTTATCGATCTGCAGAAGCTCGACGGAATACTTGTAGGTATTGCCGACTGCCTCGATGCGCTCGGCGGTTTCGATCATGATTGAGCGCGTCAGACCGCCCTTGATCTCTTTCTCGACCTCGGCCTTACGGTCCTTGGTAAATCGCTCGAAATGCTTGCCATCTGCCACGCGCGAACAGAACCGCATGCGCTCGACTTGGGTAACCGAGTCAATTTCCAGGCATTCGCGGACATACCGCTTCGCAATGCCTTCCATGGCCACATCGAAGCCGTAGACGTTTTTCGCGATGGGCTCGATACGATAGATTTTATCGTTGGAATCGTAGGAACGGACCAATGCTACTTCCGTTGACTTCAGGGGAAGCATCGTCGCGATGGCATTGGCCAGAACGACAATGGTAAACAGCAGCGCGATGTTGGTGCCCGCCGAAATCCTAAGCAGCCAGGCCAACCGGCGATGGGCTACCTGAAAGCTATATGGATCCGCTTCATTCACTGATTGGTGCTGATCAGTGGATACGGCAGTGCCGACCCCGGCTGCCGTGCCGAGCGCCCGCTTCCGGAGTGGAGGCAGTGTGAACTTCAGGAGGCCCATACGAAGCCCCTGCTGTTAAAATCGATCTCGGAACAGGCGCAGGGGCTTTTCCGCATGAGATCACTGCCGCTGCCGTCATTGGCAGGCATTTCGACGCTCTTGCCTGAAACGGTGCAGCCGACCAGGAGGATCAGGATCAGGCCGACAGCGAACCCGCCAGACAATGCCGAGATTGCCTTCCGCAGGATCCCTGCCTTACGTGGCGCGGCGTGGATAAGGGATAATGTGTTCAACGCAGTTCTCCTGGCTTACGGCTTGGGGGTTTGCTTGGTGGCCTTTTGCAGCAGCGCCTGGACGTGATCGCCGATGCTCTGGCCGTTGAACTTGAGTTCACCGGTTTGCGAGTTCATTCCGATGTTCGGAATCATGGACAATCCCTGGCGGCCAAATTTGAACATGGCCGCCCCGGTCGCCGCGGCACCTGTCGTGATAATTGCAGCCGCCTGGTTTGTGAGCTGAGAGCCGGTGATGGAATTGGCAATGCTCGTCGCTTCCGTCATAAAGGCGGTTCCGAGCCAGCCCAAAGCGACTGCTACGACAAATTTTGCGTTGTTTATGCGAGCGAAGTCGGCGGCTTGATCAAGAGGCATATCGTCAAGGCCAAGACGAGTAACCCCGTAAAGCATGACGCCTAGGGCAAGAGTGCTTCCAAAGAGCACCATGAACGACGAGATTACGGTACGAATGCCCTTCGTCGCGATCTCACGGCCCCACCCAAAGCCGAAGCCAAGCATCATGAATGGGCTAAGGGTGGCTAACATCGTAATACGAAAGATCGATACAACGACCTGTGAGAAGTAGACGATCAGGACTAGAAAATACGGGACAATCAAAACAATCGCGAAGAGTACAGGTAGCCAGTTCGTCCACCCGACTGTCGTGGCGATTTTGAAAGCCATCTGGATAACGGAAACCACTCCGTCCTCCGCAACCCGTACAAGCTCGGTCATGCCAGCGCCGAGCGTCTCAGTAGAGGGTTCCGGTGCACCATCGATATTCTTGTTGGCAACAAGAAGCGCCGTAGCTGCTGCAGCGCCCATCATCTTCAAAGCAGCTATGAAAATGACGTTGACTAAGCCGGGTCCGGAGCCAAAAAGAAGCAACGCCGAAATGAACACATAGATGCTTTCTTTGCCCAGGTCAGATACTGTTGCCTTGAGCAGAATCATCCGATAACCGTGAACGATTACCCAGATTCCAATGTATGCAAGAAAGGCAGTTTGCATGGCGCTGACCAGAGCCGTACTCAGCTCTTGGGTGTATCCATTTGCGAGGTCGACATACTCGGCAACGATGGCGCAGGTGAAGCATTCCTTATTCATTGGCGTTATCCTGGCTGTATTGGGAACGGCGTCGGTGAGCGCTCAGGACTGGCGCTATGGCCACAATGTCTATCGAGACAGCTTCTTCGATTTCGCCTCGGCCAAAGCGAATTGGACAGCCCTGAAAAGCGACGAACAGCTCAAAAACTATCGGAAGGCAAATTGCCCTGCCGGGAATGAGTACGAGCGGTGGGCGAAGAGACTTGATGTGGATCGCAAAGCAGCTATGAGCGATCTCGATAAAGAACAGAATGCAGAGACGATTAAGCGATGCCACGACCTGTACTTGATGGCGTACAAGTGGGACGAACTTTGGGGTTACTGGAGAGCTGCTCCCAGTAGGATCAGGAAGTGGAACGGCCTGGAACAGGCAAGCAATGCCTGCGCAGCAATACGAAGAAGCAACATCTTCACAGGCCAGTGCAATGATCTGCCGGACTGGCAGCAGTGGCGAGTTGGAAACTAAATGCCATACTGGGGCGCGGAGATGTTCGACAGGATCATCCTGTTGCTCGCAGACCCGGCCTGGGCAGTATTGGCTTACCTGGTTGGGGCCCTGCTCGTCCTCTTGCCATATGCACGGTTGAGAAAACTCGTGTTGGCTAGGATTGAAAGGGCACTGTCCAGAAGTCCGAAGCTGAAGGGAGTTCTGTTGGGGATAATCCACATACCCATGACAGTGCTGCCAATCATTCTGTTCTTCCCGCTTTTTCCATTGGTGGTTTACTTGTTTCGAGAAGGCGAAGCCGAGCCGGCCATTGTTGAATGGAATCGCTTGGGTAGTCAGCCTGGGCTCGACATGGCTAAGAAGCGAAGCCGAAAAAAGGACAAGAACCGTCCTATTGGTGGCAACAAAGTCGTCGAAGGTATATTGCTCGACCTCGATCCCAATGAGGATAGAGCGGCGATAAAGATCGCACGGATGCTGCGGAATCGCATTGTAGATTGACGCGCTCACTCGGATCATTCCTCTTCTGCAGCCAGAACGCTTTGCGGCGGCAATGCAGTCAGAGCCATGTAAGTGGACTGAACCTTGAGAAGTTGAGCGAGAATCTGTGTTTGCTGAATATGCGCCCTGGCGATAACGACTTGGCCTTGGGCGATTGTTGCAAGCCACTCATTGCTTTCCTTCGCGGCCAGTACGGCGGTCTCCAAATCTGATGCAGCTTTGTTCATGTCCTCTCCGCCGCGAATGGCCATATCAGCTTGGCCGTTGCCTTTCGCGGCTGCGTCCACAGCTATATTGATTCGGCGCGCCTCGACCGCACGACGCATTTCATCCTGCTTGTCAAATGACTGGCCTTTCATTTTCTTGGGATCCAGCCACATTGTGGTCCGGTAGCCATTGGAAGCATGGCAAATGGAACCCCAGGAAACGTCATCCATATCGACGCCGGGCATCAGCTTGTCGAAATTAGGCATGAGGCATTCTGAATCCTGCCGAAGCCTGCTTGCCACTCGTTGCAGATTCAGCATCGGGATCGAGATTTGGCCCATCTTCCCGATGGCGTTGGCCTGCTGACGCGTGGCGTTCATGATTGCGGTTAACGCATCGATCTGTTGCTGCATTTTGGTGAGCTGTTCGGCCAGCTTCGCAATCGCTGCCTGGTCGATAACGGCGTCTAGGGCACGTGCCGGCGTTGCGGCTGACACGACAGCAGAAAGCAGCAGAGCTGCTGCGACGGACTTCACAGATGGTTTAGCCATTCGGCCCCCCATTGGTTTTTAAGATCAGCGATGACGCGGTTAGCTTCCGGGCCGGAGCGATAGAACCGCAGCGCGTTCCCCAGGATCGCGAGGTTCACATCGATGATGCCGCTCTCGTCCAGACCCGTTGTTGCGTCACGCTGGACGATAAGAGCCTGGCGTTGGCCTTCCTTCGTGTTGCCGGCACCCAGAATGAAGCCGATTTGCTCTTCATTCAGGTTGAACCGCTCCAGGCTGTCGCGGCGGGCCTGGCTGTTCGGCAGGAAGATCAGGGTTGCGGTGTTGTCCAGGATGGCATCGCTGACGCCAGAGTCGAACAATGCCTTCGGATCCTGGAAGCCCAAGCCCACGAAGCCATCGAGCTTGCGGTATTCACGGAACATTTCGATTGCCAGGGCCTTGAAGCCATCGTTCTGCAGCAGCTTCGCCGCCTCATCGATGTAGATGCCGAAACCCTTGGAGTTTCTTGCGGCTGAAAGGCCGATGGCGGACGAAATGTGCGTTACGACGCCGGGCCCTGTGGCTGGGTCATCGAGCGCTTCGTTCATGTTGATACCCACCAGATGCGAAGAAGCTAGGAAGCTGCCCAGGCTGTCGGTTGGTGCATTCATAAGGTGGGATCGGATGCCTCTGGATCCTTTACCGTCCACGACCCAAGGGGCAATCGCACGGCGCAGCGGCATTCCACGCGGGAACGCAAACTCAAAGATCGTATTGAGCGTCCGGTTAGGCGTTTCAGTTTTGAATGCGAGTTCGACGGCATGAGCCAGGATCTCGTCATCCTTTTCACCGCGCTCATACGAACCAGCGAGCGCCTTACGGATGGTGTAGATGCGTTGGCGATTTTTGGCAGTATCGTCGCCAACATCGAGCGGATTGAGCTGGAGTTCGTCATAGCCCTGATAGAGACCGCCCATGGCCTCAATCATGTAGCGGGCACCTTCCTTGGAATCGAAAACGAATCCACGGACGCCTGAGAATTTGGCAAACCCGCTCAGTATGTGGATGACGAGTGTTGTTTTACCGCCACCTGTCGGGCCAAAGCAGAGGAAGTGGCCCTTGGATTGTGGCTTAGAGGAAACATGAAACTGAAAAGCATAGGCCTGGCCTGAAGGCGTCCGGAAATAGCGAACCGGCCGATCGCCAAGCGGGCTGGTAGGTTGCCCGGTGAAGGAATGGTGAAAGGGCCAGATTGCTGCGATGTTTTGCTCACGCAGAATCAGCGGGCGAAGCAGGCTGGTGGAACTTGATATCCGGCGCGGTTTCAAAGACGGAATGCGCGCAAACCAGCAAAGCCCTGCGCCTTTGGTTTCAACCGAATATTCGATCCGACGACCGCCAAGGGACTTGCAGATATCGCTTACAAGTCGGTCCAGCTCAGAGGCGCTGGATCCACGGGCTGTGATCTGCAGTTGGGTCGAAAATACAGTGGTATTGCCTGAGGCAAGCAGAGCGAGCGTCGCAATGACTTGGGCAAGCAGTTCATCGTTTTTGATGAACGAGCTTTCCAGTTCCTTCTTGCGGCGTGAATAGAGCGCTATTGCTTCGTCACGATCCCAAGGCTCGCACATCTGCACAATTTCGAGATCGCCCTGAATCGCTAGGATATCGGCGAAGATCTGGCCGGATAAATTCTCCGGCCAATCCCGGATAGCAATAGTCCGGTGGATCTTAAGTGCTGGGACACGAGTGGTAATCGTTCCATCTGTCGTAATGATCAAATCTGCGGCAGGAATGCAGCCGGACATGCTGCCAGAGTGGCGCGTCAGATCGTCCCGATACTCACCTGAGACCAGGTAGCTGACGAAGCAGGTCAGTGGGCAAGGTTCTTCCGATGATTCCGGGGATGACAGGAGCGTTGGCTTATACTGCTCCATCATCGAGGTAACTTTATCGCAGGCTTCGACCAGGGCTGTTTTGGTTCGACCGCCGACCACGACATACCAGTTGACGAAATAGGCGGACTGAAAGACCCGACGTTCAGCGTCGCCAATTTCAGATAGCGTCTTGCTGGGCCAGATTGCTTCGAAGCCGATATCGCGTTGGCGCTTAACGCCGAATATCCAGTGCTGGATACCTAGCTTGCCCAGGGCATGATGCAGGGCCGCGCGGCCGAGCAGCATCTGCTCTTGCTGCGTTATGACCTTGGCGTCATAGCTGGTTCCCCGAATCTGATAAACGCGAAACTGTCCGCCATTTTTCAGGCGGACGCCCTGCAGGTCGGGATCGATTTCATCGATCTCCAGCTCGTTCGCAATCCAGTCCTGATTGATATCGCCAAGGAACAGCTTGCGTGTCGAAGGCTCTACCAGCGCCCCCACCGATAGCGCTGCAAGGCTGGTCATAAATACCTCACCCCACATCACACTATCCTGTCGTGACGCGAGCTGCGGCCGGCGAGAAAGAAAGCTGCCTGTCCCCTAGACGCCCAAAACCTTGGCGTAGAGAACAGGTAGTTGCCGAAATGCCAATCGCGGTTGTTCTTGCGCCATAGCCATGTCCAGAGAACGACGACAAGCACAACAGAGGCTGGCACTGCCAGGGGAGCCAAACCGACCGCAACCAGGATGCCAAAAGAGCATCCCATTGCTGCGATCACCAGGAACATCACCTTCGGCGGAAGCCCAAAGAGTGTCATGGGCTTCTGTACGCCGGTGAAAACAAAACTCGTGGCCTTCATGGTCAGGCCACTTTGCTCAGGTTGATCAGGCCGCGAATGATCGCCGGACCGGCCATGATCAAGATACCGCCGATGATGCAGTAGATGAGCCGGGGCCACTCCAGTTTGCCCATCACTACCGCGATAATGCCGGCGACGATAACGCCGATACCCACCAGCACGGCTCCTAACGTAACCAGGCCGGCTTCGATGTTGCCGGCAGCTTCAACGCCTGGTTCCACCCAGGAGTCATCTGCAGCAAGCGCGATTTGCGGTGCCACGAACATGACGAATGCCATCCCGGCCAGAAGGATCAACGACGGCAGGTATTCAGTCGATTTACGCATTTGTGGGTTCCCCCGGCTTGTTGTTGCTATTTCAGGATGAAGAAGAAGGCGATGACGGCTGCCCAATTCAGAGCAGTGAGAACAGCCTGGGCGATCAGCTGAGACTTGGTTTTGCTCTGCAGCGTACCAAGTGCTTCCGACTGTTGAGCCACACCGTTAAGGACGCTGCGGACTGCACCATCGAGCAAGGCATCGCGCAGTTTGTTAGCGGACTGCGTTACAGACTCCACCACACCGACCACGGCCTGCTCGAAGATGTCATTCTGGGATTTGCGATGTGCTTCCAGGGACCGCGCCAGATCACCCATGAATGCGGTGTGCAGCGTCACAGACATGAGAATCGGATCGTCCTCACCGACTGCCACGCCATGCTCAGCTAGAAGCAGAGTGCGAACCTCCTGCTTCGATATCGGCTCAAAGGCAGCTTGGTCCGTCATGGCTCGACCCCAACGGTTGTGCCTTGCGCGTCCAGGCGCGACAGGAAGTCATCGATGTTCGGCCATGAGCCTTTGCCATAGGCGACCTGGACTTTGCGGAGCAGGCCGACGGCTTCCATGGTGGTGGAGAGGCTGTACATCGAGATTTGTTGATCGATGGCCTTCCGGCTGGCGGGACTTAATGCTGCCAGGGTAAGTTCCTTGAACTTGGAGGCATCACTCATCGCTATGCCCTCCCGTCACGAAATCACGGTAAGGCCGATGGCCAGTGCGAGAGCCACACTGGAGCTACGAAGCTTTTCTTTAGCCGCGAGTGCCTGGATCATTGCAGCTTCCCGATTGGGGCAATTCATGCCCTGCAGCCGGTAAAAGCTGCTGGTTGCCTGATTGAATGCTTCCAGTGCTAGGCTCTCTCGTTCCCAGCTCCAGCTGTCGTCAATCAGACCGGGTGAAACAGTGATCATTTCACCCTGACCATCCAGCGCCGCAGCATGCCCTGTTGAGCTGAGCAACCAATCGGTGCCGAGATGCCGGACACGCTCGAATTTGACGGCAACCAGTCGATCTGCAACTTGTTGAAGGTCAGTCCCCCGAGCTGCGGTCAACCTCAGCATCGGCGTATAGCCACTTGGTCCATGCTCCTCGCTTAAGAAATGACAGGCCGAGGCAAGCAATTCTTCACCAATGTAGTAGTGCGAAATGGACAGGATTAACGGCAGGCCATCGACGCCTTTGGTATGTGCGTTGATTTCTTGGTTGCTGCTGCGGCTGGAAAACTTGAAGTCCAACCCACCGGCTGACACGGTCTGCAGATATGGTTTTTCTTTTTCGATCACTTCCATTGTCCCCGCCTAACTCAGAGGTTCGCTGCGGCGATCTGGCCGTCGATTGTCCGCCAGGTCATCGCGAGGCGCTGCTTTGCCATCACCGTGAAGCCAGCGGCCTCTTTGACTTCCTTGAACGTCAGCTTCTGACGGAGCATCTGATCCATGTCGGCGCCGAAGGTTTCCTTGCGGACTTCAGGAATGCGGATCAGGGCTTGGATCTGTTCCTGGTTGTCGCGGAACAGTTTGCTGTCCTCGAACTTCCGGCCGTCGCGCTCGATGCGGCCGAAGAACTCGTTCAGCCAAACAACGACGGGGACTGATTTGAAGTGATCCAGGAGAGAGGCAAGGCCATCCATGGTGTCGGCCTGGGCCTGACCGCCAGTGAGAACCGAATGGATGACCAGCTGCAGGCCATGCTCTTTGAAGAAGCCAGCAACGTCGTTCTCGAACATATAGGCGCAGAGCGGAACGAAGGTCGCAGCGCCGTTGTCGACGATGAATGTGGCATCGTCCTTGGCGTTGATGATCGCTTCGATCAGCTGGTCAAATTGGCGCTGATCGATGTTGCCATCGCGCATCAGCTCAAGACGGATGGCTCCAAAATCTTTGTAGCCGGCATAGGTCTGATTTACCGGATCCGTGTCGTAGCAGATCGGAGCCAGTCCCTTGGCCAGGAAGTGCTGGGTGATCAGAGAGGCGACCAGGCTTTTGCCGACGCCGCCCTTTCCCTGCAGGATCAGATGAACTTGCTTCATAATCTGTCGTCTCCTTGGTTGCCGTTTGTTGTTCGTTGTCACCAGTGGTCCCCACCTGACTTGAGGCCCTTGAACTTCAGAACCTCGGGTTCCGTGCCTGCCCCTACCGGCAGCCGTGTTGGGCTTGCCGGGGCAGCTCCAGCCGGCCGGGCCGGCTTTGAGGGCGAATCGATGCGCGCCACAGCCTGGGTGGCAGCAGCGGGTTCATCGGCGTTCGATTGTTGTGAGGGTGCTGCCTGGGCCGGCTTCGGGGCCGCTGCGAGCCAGGCAAGGACTTCGGCTGTGAGTTCGACTGGCGGTTTTGCCTGCTTAGGCTCGGCCAGAGTCTCATCCCGAATAACCGCCGCGTGGCGGAAGAAGGTGCTCTCGCCTACCGTGAGACGGCCGGCACCACAGAGAATCTTGTAGGCCTCGACAAGCGTGGCCCCACTTTTGATGAGGGTGGCAATCTCTGGCCTAAGCGCAAGAATCTCGCGCTTTGCCCTCCCCCAAGCCAGACTGCTCATGACCGGTCCCCCGATAAACGATTGACCGGAAAGCGCGAATCATGTTCTACTTAGACGGCAGCGGGGGGGTGTTGTTCGATCTTCCCGCTTAGAGAAGACCGAGAATCACCTTGGCTCCGGCCACAGTCACGCTCCGGCCCTGCAGTCGGCGGTGCTTCCGGAGGCTGCATCGTGAGCGCGGCTACCGGAGTTATGGGGGAAGCTTCGGCTGTTGCCGCACCGATCGTCGACATTCGTAACCTGACAGTCACGTTCACCGGTGGGCGCAGACCGGTACATGCTGTGAGTGGTGTCGACCTGCGGCTTGAGCGCGGCGAGGTTCTGGCGCTGCTGGGCGAGTCAGGCTCCGGCAAAAGTGTTACGCTGCGATCACTGCTGCGTCTGCATCCGGAGAAGCGCACGCAAATCGCTGGTGCGATGCAGGTTGCCGGTGAGGATCTGATGACCCTGTCCGGACGGGCGCTGGCCGATTTCCGCGGGCGCCGCGTTTCGATGATCTTCCAGGAACCGCTGCTTGCCCTCGATCCGGTTTACACGGTGGGCGACCAGATCACGGAAACCATTCTTCGCCATGAATCCGTGTCACGGCAGGCTGCCCGCGCTCGTGCCCTGGCATTATTGCGGCGCGTGCGGATTCCGTCGCCAGAGCGGCGGCTGGATGCTTTTCCGCATGAAATGTCCGGGGGCATGCGCCAGCGCGCCATGATCGCCCTGGCATTGGCCTGCAACCCCGAAGTGCTGTTGGCCGATGAGCCGACCACGGCGCTGGATGCCACCGTTCAAATCCAGATACTGCTGCTGCTGCGCGAGTTGCAGCGAGAGCTTGGCCTGTCGGTGATTCTGGTTACCCACGATATCGGAGTCGCTGTCGAGGTAGCCGACCGTGTGGCGGTGATGTATGCCGGGCGCATTGTCGAGACCGGGTTAGTGCGGGACGTGATTCGCAATCCCAGTCATCCCTATACCCAGGGCCTGCTAGCCTCGCGCGCTCATGGTGCCATGGCGGCGGCGCGGCTGGAGGCGATTCCGGGTGCACCGCCTGATCTTGCCGACCTGCCGCCGGGCTGCGCATTTGCGCCGCGCTGCCGACATTCCGAGGCATCCTGCCTGACTAGCCAGCCGCTGGCCAAGACGGTTGCGGCAGGGCACCTGGTGCGCTGCGTTAGGGTCTGAACTCGGCTAGTTTTTATGTACTGTTGCACTTGTGCCGGACAGTATGTTGTGGGGACTGGTTGCTCCATCTTCGGCGTTGTTTTTGACCAGAGCCTAGAGTCTTATCCAGACATTAGAGGGGCAGGCAGGGGAGCGGGATAGAGCATTTTGAATCCGGTGGGGGCCGGTTGGGCAACGGGGCAGGCGCTGTATCGTGGTTTAGCGCGTGGCTTCATACCCCTTTAGCACTGCTGCCAGATTGACCCCGAGGATGTCCGAAAGATAGCCGCCTTCCTGCACCAGAACGGTGGGTAGGCCGATTCTGGCCAGAGCTTGACCAATCCGCTCAAAGCCTGCGGTCGTCACCTTTAGACCCTGCAGGGGATCTGCCTCAGAAGCATCCAGCCCAAGTGCCACCACCAAGGCACCTGGCGCAAAGGCCCGAATGGTCCGCACCGCTCTTTCCAGTGCCTGCAGGTAATCGGCATCACCGGTGCCGAGGGGCAGCGGAATATTCAGGTTGGCGCCGAGGCCGGGGCCGGCGCCGCGCTCATGGTCGTAACCGACGAAGAAGGGGTAATAGCTGGACGGATCGGCGTGCAGCGACACGGTCAGCACATCTGCGCGCTCATAGAATATGCCCTGAGTGCCATTGCCGTGATGCACATCGACATCGAGAATGGCGACGCGCTCGAATTTCTGCCGCAGGTGCGCCGCCGCAATCGCGCTGTTGTTGAGATAACAGAAGCCGCCTGCCATGTCGCGGTAGGCGTGATGGCCAGGCGGACGGCATAACGCGTAGATACTGTCTTCGCCATCCAGCACCATCTGCGCAGCGGTTGTGGCGACATCGGCAGCGACACAAGCCGCGGCAAAAGTGCCGGCGCCGATCGGGCAGGCGGTGTCGGCGGTATGCCAGCCTAGTTTTCCGACGATGCCGGTAGGATAACTCAACATTTGGCTGCGCATGCCATGAATATTGGGAATCATCTCGCTGCCGGCATCGCCTAGCGCTTTCCATTCGGCGTAGCCATCGGCGAGGAAAGCCAGATAATCGGGGCTATGCACGCGTGCACGTGGACCAGGGCCGAAGCTTTGCGCTGGAATTATGCTGTGCTTGCCTGCATCGAGGCCCGTCAGCAGGCGGGCGGCGCGTTCGGGCTGCTCGGTGGTCTTGCGTACCTTGCCGCGCACAAGGAAGAATTCCGGATCATGGCTTTGATGGGCGTCGCTGTAGACCGCTTTCACGGGTTGTCTCCATTGGCTAAGGCTGTTTCGGCGGCAGGGTACGCACCAGATTGGAGACGCCGCGCCAGGCATCGCCAAGATGGTATTCCACGCTGCCATGGATGCGGGCTATGTCGCCGCTTTCAATCGCGGCCAACAGAGGCTCATGTGTCTCCGCGATGCGATGCGGATCGTCATACAGCCGGCCTATCAGGCCAATCACGATCCGCAATTCTGAGGCTAGATCGTCAAACAGCTTGAGCAAGCGGCGGTTGCCCGACATTTCGCAGATTAGACGGTGGAAGCGATAATCTTCCTCAACCTGCCGGGCCGGGTCATTGATGGCGGCGGTTTCGTACAGCACGTCCAGTTGCCGTCGCAGAGCGGCACGGCCTTCCGGCGTCAGGCGTTGCGCCGTCAGTGCGGCGGCATGTTTCTCGATGCAAATGCGCAGATCGTAAAGGTCGTCGATTTCCTCCGGCGCGTGGGTGCGCACAAAGAATCCGCGGCTGGGGATCGCAACCAGCAGGCCCTGGCTTTCCAGCAGGCGACCGGCTTCGCGCACCGGTGCGCGGCTGACCCCGAGCTCACGGGCGATGGCGGCCTCGGCCACTTTGGCGCCAGGTGGCAGACGGCCGACAATGATGGCGTCGGTAAGCATGGCCGCGATCTGGCTGACCAGATCCTGGTTCGTGACGGCGGGTAATCCGACCGGTTTTGAGGCGAGACGCATCGATTATGTCCTTGATTCATCTAGTATCAATAAAAATGTCGACTGTCGACACTTTTCGATTGCAGTTCATTTCAAGCACATGACAGTATGTCACACCTTTCTGGAGATGATCCCAATGACGGCCTCCATCCGTGCCCTCAATAACAGCCATGATCTCACTTGGCAGACCAAAGTCGACCTCGCGGCCGCCTATCGCCTGATCCACCGCCATGGCTTGGACGACAGCATCTACACCCATATCTCGGCGCGGTTGCCAGGCGGCCATGATCGCTTCCTGATCAATCCCTACGGCATGCGGTTCGAGGAGGTGAAAGCCTCCACCCTCGTCACCGTCGATATAGACGGCAAGGTCATCGAGGATCCGCTCGGCCTCAATATCAACCCGGCCGGCTTCACCATCCACAGCGCGATCCATTCGGCGCGGCCGGATGTGGTCTGCGTGCTGCATACCCATACGGTTGCCGGCGTGGCGGTGTCCTGCCAACAGGATGGGTTGCTGCCGCTCAATCAGTGGTCAATGCAGTTCCATGGCTGTATCGCCTATCACACCTATGAAGGGATCGCGCTCGATTTGGATGAGCGACAGCGCCTGATCGCCGATTTGGGCGACAAGTCGGTGCTCATCCTGCGCAATCACGGTCTGCTGACCTGCGGCCGCTCGGTGTCGGAAGCTTTCAAGCTGATGTTCAACCTGGAGCGCTCCTGCCGGGCCCAGCTCGCCATCCAGTCGGCAGGTTCGCCGGTCGTGCAGGCCCCACCGGGCATCGCGGAAAAGACCGCCGGGCAATATAGCCGCGGCTACGACAAAATAGAGGCCGGAAATGGCCCGGATATTGAATGGGAGGCTTTCAAGCGGATGCTGGAACGTACGGATTCCGACTACCGCACCTGACCACGACTGCCACAGAGGGGGTTTGCTGTGCTAAAAAAGAGCTTGCTTGGTCTAATCATCGCTACAGGTATGGCCACCTGTCCTGTTTCCGGTGCCATGGCACAAAAAACCGGCGGCATCGCCAACGCCATCATCCAGCCGGAACCGCCAGGCCTGATGCTGGCCATCGTGCAGAACGGCCCGACCCAGATGGTGGCCGGCAATATCTACGAAGGATTGCTGCGCTACAGCCCGAAACTAGAGCAGCTGCCCGGCCTGGCCGAGAGCTGGACGATCACCGATGAAGGCAAGACCTATACTTTCAAGCTGACCAAGAATGCCAGCTGGCACGACGGAAAGCCGTTTACGGCTGCCGACGTGCTATTTACCGCGGAATTCATCAAGCAGACCAATCCGCGTGCCCGCGCCAATCTGGCGCAGGTCGAAAGTGTCACGGCGCCAGATGACTACACCGTGGTCTTCAAGCTGAAGCAGGCTTTCGGCCCCTTCATCGGCATCTTCGAGGTCGGCTCGATGCCGATGGTGCCGAAGCATATCTATGACGGCATCGACTGGAAGACCGCGCCGGCGAACAACACGCCGATTGGCACCGGCCCCTTCATGTTCAAGGAATGGCAGAAGGGCTCTTTCATCAAGCTGGTGAAAAACCCGAACTACCACGTCAAGGGAAAACCGTATCTGGACGAGATCTACTGGCATATCATCCCGGATGCTGCCGCGCGCTCGGTTGCCTTCGAAACCGGCAAGGTCGACATTCTGCCCGGCGGCTCAGTCGAGAATTTCGACGTACCGCGCCTGAGCAAGATGAAGGATGTCTGCGTCACCGGCAAAGGCTGGGAATATTTCGGTCCGCTTGCCTGGATGTGGCTGAACAACCGTCAGGGCCCGACCGCGAACAAGCTGTTCCGTCAGGCCGTGATGTATGCCCTCGACCGCGACTTCGCCAAGAATGTGGTGTGGAACGGCTTGGGTGAAGTGGCTGTCGGTCCGATTTCCTCCTCGACCCGCTTCTTCGACAAGAGCCTGGCCAAGTACAAGTACGATCCGGCCAAGGCCAAGGCCCTGCTGAAGGAAGCCGGCTACAAGGGAGAGAAGGTGCGCTTCATGCCGCTGCCCTATGGCGAGACCTGGGCCCGCTGGGGTGAGGCCGTGCGCCAGAACCTGCAGGATGTGGGCATCAATCTCGAAGTCGTCGCCACCGACGTGCCTGGCTACAACCAGAAGCTCGGCGAATGGGATTATGACATCGGCTTTAGCTACCTTTATCAGTATGGCGATCCGGCGCTCGGCGTCGGCCGCAGCTATGTCAGCACGAATATCGCCAAGGGTTCGCCATTCAACAACGTTGAAGGCTATTCCAATCCGGAAGTCGACCGGCTGTTTGCTGAAGCCGCTGTCGCTTTCCCCGATTCCAAGCGTCAGGAACTCTATAATCAGGTCACCAAGATCCTGATCGACGACGTTCCCGTCGCCTGGCTGCTGGAGCTGGAATTCCCGACCATTACCAAGTGCAAGGTCAAAGATCTTGTCACCACCGGTATCGGCGTGAATGACGGCTTCCGCGACGCCTGGATCGACAAGTAAGCAGGACGTTCCGCCTGCGGCAGCCTCGGCTGTCGCAGGTGATCCTCTGCATTACACAGCCTTCTCCGCTTTCCCCAGATTGCCCTGATGCTGTCATTTGTTGCCCAGCGCCTTATCAAGGCGATAATCGTCCTGCTGGCGATTGTCGTCCTCAACTTCTTCCTGATCCGCGCCGCGCCCGGCGATCCGGCTACGGTGATGGCCGGCGAAGCTGGCGCCACCGACGAGTTGTTCGTCGTCCAGCTGCGCGAGAAGTTCGGTCTCGACCGGCCGATGCATGAGCAGCTGTTCTTCTATGTGAAGGGGATCGTCACCTTCGATCTCGGGTTCTCCTTCCGCCAGCAGATGCCGGTTTCGAAGCTGATCCTTGACCGCCTGCCCGCCACGCTGTTGCTGACTGGCACCGCCTTCATGATCTCGCTTGGCATGGGCGTACTGCTTGGCGGTATGGCAGCACGACGCGCGGGCCGCTGGACCGATACATTGATCACGACCTTCTCCATGGTGTTTTACGCCACGCCGCTGTTCTGGGTGTCGCTGATGGGCATCCTGCTCTTCTCGGTGACACTCGACTGGCTGCCCAGCTTTGGTTACGAGACCGTCGGCGCCGGCTATACCGGCCTGCGCCATGTCGCCGACGTTGCCGCCCATCTGGTGCTGCCGGCAACGGCGCTCGGCCTGTTCTTCATGGCGACCTATACCCGCATGACCCGCGCGTCGATGCTGGAGGTTTCGCGTCTCGATTTAGTCAAGACGGCACGCGCCAAAGGTCTGGGAGACCACGTCATTCAGCGTCGCCATGTGCTGCGTAACGCTCTGCTGCCGGTGGTGACCCTGGCTGGCCTGCAGGCCGGCACGCTTGTTGGCGGTGCGGTCCTCACCGAGACCGTGTTCGCCTGGCCCGGCATCGGCCGCCTGATGTATGACGCGCTGATCCAGCGCGATTACAACCTGCTGCTCGGTGTGTTCGTCGTGTCCTCGGCCATGGTACTCGCTTTCAACCTGATCACCGACCTGATCTATCGCCTGGTCGATCCGCGCATCGAGATGAGCACATGAGCAGCTTCTGGAAAACCCTGCTGCGGCATCCCGGCGCCGTGATCGGCCTCGTCATCATGGCGGCCGTGCTGTTCATTGCGATTTGCGGCCCGCTGTTATTCCCCACCTCGCCCTGGCGCATGGTGCAGCGTCCCTTCCTGGCGCCGATGGTGGCGCCCGGCTTCCCGTTCGGCACTGATGCACTCGGTCGCGATGTCGCCGCCGGCCTGATCCATGGCGCGCGCGTTTCCCTCCTCGTCGGCCTGGTCTCGACGCTGGCGGCGCTGTCGATCGGCGTACCACTGGGTGCCATCGCCGGCTATGCCGGCGGCAGGGCGGATGATGCCCTGATGCGTTTCACCGAGTTCTTCCAGACCGTGCCAAGCTTCGCGCTCGCCATTGTGCTGGTGGCGATCATGCAGCCTTCCATCGTTTCCATCGTTGCAGCCATTGCAATTGTCAGCTGGCCGCCGGTGGCCAGGCTGGTGCGCGGTGAAGTCTTGTCGCTGCGCAGCCGGGAATATGTCCAGGCTGCCATTGTCACCGGCCATAGCAATGGCTGGATCATCTGGCGTGAAATCCTGCCCAACACGCTGTCGCCGATCATCGTGCTGGCTTCGTTGATGATCGCCACCCCGATCTTGCTGGAATCCTCGCTGTCCTTCCTCGGCCTTGGCGATCCGAATTTGATGTCCTGGGGCTATATGGTCGGCGCCGGCCGCACCGTGATCCGTCAGGCCTGGTGGATCACGGTGTTCCCCGGTATCGCCATCCTGCTGACCGTGCTGGCGCTCAACCTGATCGGCGAAGGCCTGAACGATGCGCTCAATCCGCGGCTTGCCTAGGAAGGCCGCTGAGCATGAACACACCCGTCATTGCCATCAAAAACCTGAAGCTATCACTGCCTATCGGCGGCGATCGCGGCTTTGCCGTCGATGACGTCTCCTTCGACCTGGAAGCTGGCAAAATCCTTTGCGTGGTGGGTGAGTCCGGCTCGGGCAAATCGATGTGCGCCCATGCGCTGATGGGTTTGCTGCCGAAAGCCGTGAAGGCCCAGGGAGGCGAAATCCTCTTCGAAGGCAAAAACCTGCTCGGACTGAATGAAGAGGCCTGGATGGCCTTGCGTGGCCGGCGCATCGCTATGATCTTCCAGGAGCCGATGACCGCATTGAATCCGCTGATGCGGATCGGCGACCAGATGGCTGAAATGTTTGAGGCTCATGACCTGCTGACGCCAGCCGAACGGCGCCAGCGCGCGCTGGAGCTGGCGCGTGAGGTTGGTCTGCCTGATCCCGAGCGCATCATCCGCGCTTATCCGCACCAGCTGTCCGGCGGTCAGCGCCAACGCGCGATGATTGCCATGGCGCTGGCGCTGGAGCCTTCCGTCCTGGTGGCCGATGAACCGACCACGGCGCTGGATGTCACCACCCAGGCGCAAATTCTGAATCTGGTACGCGACCTGCAACAGCGCCGCAACATGGCCGTGATGTTCATCACCCATGATTTCGGCGTGGTGGCCGAAATTGCCGACCGCGTCGTGGTGCTGCAACATGGCAAGCTGGTTGAGCAGGGCGATGCCGCCAGCGTGCTGCTGTGGCCACAGCATCCCTATACGCAAGCCCTGCTGGCCGCGGTCCCCACCATGGAACCGCCGGTGCGGCAGGCGCTGGATGACCGCCGCAAGGCTGTCGAGGTCATCGACCTGAACAAGACCTATGTCACCGCCAGCGGCTGGTTCCGTCCGGCCCGCCGCGTCGAGGCCGCGAAAAATGTGAATTTCTCGATCCGCCAGGGTGAGACCCTCGGCCTGGTTGGAGAGTCCGGTTCGGGCAAATCCTCTGTGGCCCGCCTGGTGATGCAACTGATCAAGGCCGATAGCGGCAGCGTCCGGCTGGGCGACACCGATATCACCCTGCTGCGCGACCAGGCGCTGCGCAACCAGCGCAAGCGGATCCAGATGGTGTTCCAGGATCCGTTTGCCTCGCTCAATCCGCGCCGCAAGGTTGGCTGGATCATCGCCGACGGCCCGGTTGCCCATGGCGAGGCACCGGATCAGGCTCTGCAACGGGCACGCGATCTCCTGCAACTGGTGGGGCTCGATGCCGGCGCGGTCGAGCGTTACCCGCATGAGTTCTCCGGCGGTCAGCGTCAGCGCATCGGCATCGCCCGAGCATTGGCCCTCAACCCGGAAATCCTTGTCGCCGATGAGGCCGTCTCCGCCCTCGATGTCTCGGTGCAGGCCCAGGTACTGAAACTGCTGGAAGACCTAAAATCACGCCTCGGCCTGTCGATGCTGTTCATCACCCACGACCTGCGCGTGGCGGCCCAGATTTGCGATCGCATCGCCGTGATGCAGCGCGGCCAGATCGTGGAACTGAAGTCGACGGCAGCCCTTTTTGCCGCGGCCGAGCACCCCTATACACGCGAGCTGCTCGCCGCCGTGCCGGGCCGGAAGACCGCCTGACATGCGCTGCGCGGTCATCAGCCGGAAATTCGATCTGCGCTCCTATTACGGCAAAGCGCTGGCGCAGATCGCGGATCGCATCGAAAGCGTCGATCATCCGGTGACTGAGGGCGCCGATACCGTGCGCATCGCGCTGGCCTGGCATCCACATCCCGATGCTTTCGAGTGCTATCCAAACCTGAAGGCGGTCTGCACCATTGGCGCTGGCGCTGACAATGTACTGGCCTGCCCCAGCCTGCCGAAGCATGTGGATGTGGTGCGTGTGGTCGATCCGGACCAAGCCCAGATGATGGCCGGTTTCGTCTCCTGGCATGTGATCTGGCATCAGCGCAAATTCGCCACCTTCATGCAGCATCAGCGTGACCGTATCTGGCAGCGCCTGGAACAGCGCCCGGCCAGCGGCGTTCCGGTCGGTATCCTCGGCTATGGCAAGATCGGTGAACGGGTTGCCGCCCATCTGGCCGGCCTGGGCTTCCCGGTACTGGCTTGGAGCCGGGCACCGAAGCCGCTGCCGGCCGGTCTGCGCGGTTTCCATGGCCGCGACGGCCTGTTTGCCATGCTGGCGGAAACCGAGGTACTGGTGAATCTGCTGCCGCTGACGCCGGAGACCCGCGGCATCCTTAATCGCGATACATTTCAGGCGATGCGGCCGGGCGGGTATCTGATTCAGGTCGGGCGCGGCGAGCATCTGGTCGAGGCCGATCTGCTGGCGGCACTGGATTCTGGGCAGTTGTCCGGAGCTTCTCTCGATGTATTTGCCGTCGAGCCGTTGCCGCAGGATCATGTCTTTTGGGATCATCCGCAGATAATCATGACCCCGCATGATGCCTGCGACATCAGCGCCGACGCCCTGGCGGCGACCCTGGTCGCGACCGCGGTCGCAGTGCGGGCCGGCGAGCGACCGCCGCATGCGGTCGACCGGCAGCGCGGCTATTAAGAATAGCATCGCGTCATGCCTGGCCCTGCTCGCTCCCGTGCGGCCCACCTGATTCATGCTCTTAACAGCACGTCGGTGCCCCTGTCTGAAAGCCGGGCTGCTGCCTTGGCGGCGGAGCATTTTGGCCTGGTGGCAACCGCGACCCGGCTGAGCAGCGAACGCGATCAGAATTTCCGTATGGAGGATGGCTCCGGCAACTGCTTCGTGCTCAAGGTCTCCAGCCCTGCCGAAGCGCCGGAGGTGACCAACCTGCAGACCATGGCGCTGCTGCACGTGGCGAAAACGGATCCGGAGTTGCCGGTGCCACAGGTGTTCCCGGCTCGTAATGGCGCAGTAGAGCTGGATTTAGCTGTTGATGATGGACCAGCCCGTATCATGCGTCTGCTGTCGTATTTGCCTGGCCTGCCGTTGCATCAGGCGACGGCGTCGCTGGCCTTATGTCGTGATCTGGGGCGGCGTGCGGCCCAGTTGGGCCGTGCCTTGCAGAATTTTCATCATCCGGCAGCCTGTTATCCCCTTTTATGGGATCTGCAGCACGCTGGCCAACTGCGGCCATTGCTGGACGAGATTGAGGGACTGTCCGCAGAGGATTACAGGTTTTTGGCCGGAGTGTTGGATGGCTTCGCATCCCGCATCGCACCGGCGCTGCCCCGACTGCGGCAGCAGCTGGTACATAACGACCTCAATCCGAATAACGTCATGGTTAATCCGGCCGACCATACGCGTGTGTCGGGTATCCTCGATTTCGGCGATATGACCAGAACCGCTTTAATCAACGATGTGGCCATCGCTGCGACATATCAGGTTGGCAGTGGCGATAACCTGCTTGAGCCAGTGGCGGCTCTGGTTGCCGGTTACCATGCGATTGTGCCGCTGGAGGAAACAGAGCTCGACATTCTGTTTGACCTCATAGTTATCCGAAGCGCCATGACCGTAGTGATCGGAGGGTGGCGCGCCGCCCGCCACCCGGAGAACCGGGGTTATATCCTGCGTCACGCACCCGGCGCCTGGTCCAGGCTGCGTTATCTGATGCGTGTTCCGGCTGAGAGGGTAAGAGTCGAGCTGAGGCGCGCCTGCAACATGGATTGAGAGCATGGGCAAGACCAGAACAACTTCCGACCTACTGCAGCGCCGCCAGAGGCTGCTTGGTCCGGCTTATCGCCTGTTCTACGAAGAGCCGGTGCACTTGGTGCGCGGCGAAGGGGTCTGGCTCTTCGACCCGGCCGGAGAACGCTACCTCGATGTCTATAATAATGTCGCTTCGGTCGGGCATTGCCACCCTCATGTAGTGGGTGCCATCGCCCGCCAGGCGGCACATCTCAATACCCATACGCGCTATCTGCATGAAGCGGTGCTGGATTATGCCGAACGGCTGCTGGCGATGTTTCCGCCGGAGATCGGCAATGTCATGTTTACCTGCAGTGGCAGTGAAGCGAACGATCTTGCGCTGCGCGTGGCGGAGACATGCACCGGAGGCACCGGGTTCATCGTCACCGCCAATGCTTATCACGGCGTTACCCAGGCCCTGGCCAAACTGTCGCCATCGCTCGGGTTGCCTATTGACCCGGGCTGTCCGGTTCGGCTGGTGCCGGCGCCGTCAGAATGCGGGAATCCGGGGGCATCTTTTGCTGCTGGCGTGTGTAAGGCCATCGAGGACATGCGTGCCCACGGCATTCAGCCGGCCGCGCTTCTGGTAGACACGATCTTCTCCAGCGATGGCGTCTTTCCAGATCCGTCTGGATTCCTGCAGCCGGCCGTTGCCGCGATTCGCGCGGCAGGCGGCCTGTTCATTGCCGACGAGGTGCAACCGGGCTTCGGTCGTACTGGCACTCATATGTGGGGATTCCAGCGGCACGGCCTAGTGCCGGACCTGATTACCATGGGAAAGCCGATGGGCAATGGTCATCCGGTTGCCGCGATGGCGGCCAAGCCGGAACTGCTGGCGGAATTTGGCCGCCGGTCGCGTTACTTCAATACGTTTGGTGGAAATCCGGTTTCTGTTGCGGCCGGGCTGGCCGTTCTGGACGTAATCGAGAACGAAGGAATCATGGCCAATGCCGCCACAATCGGTGCCTATCTGCAAGGCGGTTTGCGGGAGATTGCGGGGCGTTATCCATTGATTTCCGCCATCCGTGGTGCCGGTCTTTTTATTGGCATCGAACTGTGTCGTGACGGTAAGCCTGCAACGCAGGATGCAGCGCGAATCGTCAATGAACTACGCAAACGCCACGTGTTGATCAGTGCTGCCGGTCCACAAAGCAATGTATTAAAAATTCGGCCCCCCCTGGTTTTTGGTCGCGACCATGCCGATCTTTTCATGGCAACGCTGGATCAGGTACTAGCCGATCTGCGTCTCGTTCAGGCTTGATAACATTGAGCATAATTGTTGATCTCGTGACGATAAGCCGGGCTGCCAGCGCCGCGCTGTCACTTGGCCAAACAGGAAATTTCCTAGAAGGTTGATGCGAGTTGGGGTCGCGCTCATCGCGCATGAAACATTGTTACGCTCTGTGTCACGGGGTGGATTCGGCTTATTGCCATCGCATGTCTGCCTAGACTGATCCTATCGCGCCAGGGCCCAGAATATGGACCGGCGCTGTAGCGACAAGGAGAGGCGGTGGACGATGAGCATCGATCTCAGCATCCTCTACAGCAATACGAGCAGCACCGGTACGATATCGGCGCTGGCGATGTACAAAAAGCTCGGGCGACAGGCCGACGAGAATGCCGCGGAGACAGCTGACCAGGCCGAGGCCGAGAAGATTAAGGCCCAGGTTCGCGATATGGAGAATGCGGCAATTCGCGTGCGCAATGCGCAATACAAGCAGATCAATGCCCAGATCTCCAACGATATAACCTACTTCCAGAACCGGGCGGCCAGCGCCACCACGGTTGATGAACTGATCAACGACGACCGCTTTCTCAAGGTGATCGCTTATGCCAATGGCATGGAAGATCTCTATGCCTCTGACCGACAACGACTGCGCGACATCCTGACCAGTGACATGAGCGATCCGAATTCCGTGGCCCGACAAGGAACATGGGCCGAGCAGGAACTGGCACGCAAATACAGCTTTGGCGCCAGCGGCACGCTGACCGATGCCAACGGCAATACGGTAGGGATCGATGCCGATGGCAATATGGTGAACGATGGCAGCAACGTGACCGACCTGCCAGCCGGGCTGGCAAAATTGAGGGGATTAACGCTGGATGTGAGTGGGCAGGCCGTGCTGGACAGCGAGGGTGCCCTGTTGACGGGCACTGATGTGGTGTCCAGCGATACCAGTGCCTATAACACGGCTTTGGGCAAGACTTTGCTCAGTGAATTGACTGCAGTCGAGACCGAAGAAACCTATGCCTATGACGGCGAGGAATTCGAGCGGTTCAAGACCCGCACCGACATCCAGAGCGAGGTGGAGTATTACCGGGAGACAATCGGCACGGTGAAGAGCGTGGACGATTTGTTCGCCAACCAGCGCCTGCTGAATTTCATTCTCAAAGCTTACGATATGGAAAGCGAGGCCCAGTATCCCGGAAAGATTCGCAAGATTCTGGAAAGCGATCTGACCGATAGCGATTCGCTGGCTAACCGCTTCCAGGATCCGCGCTATCAGGAGATGGCGGAGGATTTCAGTTTTTACATATTCGGCACTGCACAATTGACCAGCTCTCCTACAGTAGATGACGTGGTGGAGAGGTTCCAGCAGACCGAATATGAAAAATACCTGGATGAGCAGGCCCCTGGCGTGCGGGTTGCCATCGAGTTCAAGCGCCGCCTGGAGGATGTCAGCACCACGGTACAATTATTGGGCGATTCTGTTCTGCGCGAGGTGATCACGGTGGCGAATTACATTCCTGCCGAGATGGCCTACCAGGAGACCGAGGCGCAGATCGCCACGGTGGAAAAGAAGGTCGATATCGACGAATTGAAAAGCGACCCGGACCTGGTCGAGAAAATGGTGCAGCGCTACCTGAGCATCAAGGACAGCGAGGCCAGCAGCGGCGGCAAGGATAGCTATCTGCTGAACCTATTCGCCTGACATTGGCATCAGAGGGGACCAGCCGATATTCCATCCAGACCATCGGCTGGTTGGTTCATCAGGGCTATTTCAGGTAATTGACCAGAGAGAGTGACAGGGTCTGACTGGTGATCAGATAGCTAGCTTCCAGTGCGGTCTGCAGGTTGGCAATTGCGGTCGAGACTTCTGCGGTATCGGCATTCTGGATTTCACCGATCCGGATGGTCAGCAGATCCTTGGCGCGGGCTTGCCGGTCCTGGATTTCGGTCAACTGCTGCTGCTTGTATCCATTCCGCGAGGCCATAGTCTGTAATTCGCTGATCGCGGTCTCCAGCTGCTTCAAGGCATCGTCGACGCGGACCTGGTAATTCGCCGGATCAGTGCCGATATCGGCGGTGGCATCGCGGAACCGCACGATGGAGTCGATCACGCGCTGCAGGCCGGGTTCCACGGCGGAGACGCCGTAGGAAACCTGTTCCGCGTCGTCGACGTAAAGTTCGACATCGGCGTAATCGTAGAAATTCTGCAGATCGGCCGGGGTGGTGTTCAGATAGGCTGGCTGCGGTACCGTAGCGCCATCGGGCACCACGGTAAGCGGATCGTCATAACCAGGCGTCACGCCGGGTATGGCGCCGGCCGCATACGTGGTCGGGATACTCGATAGAGACCCATTCAGGGGGTTCTCTGTATAATTCGTGCCGGCAAAAAGATAGCGGGTGCCGTCCTTCAGTTGGAGGATACCGCCGATCTGGTCGAGCAGGGAATTGGCCTGCACGGCCGGCGCCGAAGTGGAGGCAAATGATGTGTCGCGATTCTTGATCATCGTATCCTTCGCTTCGATGGCGATATCGATGATCTGTTCCAGCGACACGGCATAAAGACTGACGCGGTTCAGCGCCGTCTGCGTGGCCGACGCATAATTTTCCACACTGCCCAGTTTCGATTTGAGCTGACCGAGTTCCAGCGCCTGGTTCGGCGTGCTGAGCAGGCCATCCAGCTTTATGCCCGTGCCGAGCTGCTGGTTCTGCTGGTTCAGCATGGTATTCAGCAGGCTGATGTTGCGGGTCAGGCTCATCTGCCGTGCCAATTGCGACGTTCCGGTAATAGCGGTCATGGTCATTTCCCGATGGCGATCATCTGGTCAAACATTTCGGTGATGGCGTTCATGATCTGCGCCAGCGCGGCATAGTTGGTTTGCAGGGTCTGCAGCTGCGCCAGTTCTGAATCCATGTCGACACCAGTCAGGTTCCTGATTTTCTGATCAAGGGCATGCTGCAGGCTCTCGGCCGTATCGCGATTGGTTTCGTTCTCGCTGGTCAGCTTGGCATGATAGGAGAGGATGCCACTGGCCAGTCCGAAGATGGTCACACTGGAAATCTGCAGACCGTTCGGATCGCCGGCGGGATTGACCTGTGCCGCCGTCAGGGTAGTGCTGCGCATGGATTGCTGGACGGCGGCGACGCGCTCGGCATTGACATTGGCGGGGGTGGCGACCAGGGCGGCATCCACGGCCAGACTGCCGGCGGGATCGGCGGCGTTGTAGGTGAAAAACTGTTCCACCGCTGCCGTCGCCGGATCGTCGTAGGCGGCATTCACCACATCGGCGATATTCTGCGCCAGCGAGTCGAGCTGGTTGAAGAATTTCGCCAGGGTACCGACATTGCCGTCGCGGTTTGCCAGCGCCTGAGCGCTGCTGTCCAGGTAATCGAGTTCGGCCCGGATCGATCCGGTGCGGAAGCCGTCGGTAACAGTCACGCCGTTTCCGTTCAGGATATTGCCGGTGGCGGAATCGTAGCTGAAGCTCTGGGGCGTAGTCCCGGCCAGCATGGTGCCGGTATCGGTGTAGACCGTCATGATACCGGTGTCGCTGACCACTGTGCGCACGCCCACCAGTGCTGCGATTTTGGCTACTTCGGCGTCGCGCAGGTCTTCCAGATCGCCGACCGGATTGCCAGCGGCTTTCTGGCTGACGATCTGTGCGTTCAGCTTGGCTATATTGGCGCTGGCTTCGTTCAGCGTGGACAGGCTGCTCTGGATGTCCTGTGTCGCCTGGGTCTCAAGCTGACTGCGCAGTCCAGCCAGCCGGTTGATCTCAGTGGCCAGGCTTTGGCCACGCTGCACCACGAGAGCCTTCAGGGCGGTGTCTTCCGGCGTCGCCTCCAATTGTTTCAGGGCATTCTCATAATCCGTCATCAGGCCTTCGAGAGTGGACTGATCTCCCGTGGTACTGGTAGCGTCCAGGGCCTCGGCCAGGCTGCGGGCATTGTCGGATGCCGTGATGAGCTGCTGGTGGTTGGCGGTGGCGGCATAATAATCCGCCTGCAGATACGGCGCCGTCGCCCGGATTACGCTGGATACCAGGGCAGCCTGGGGCTGGCCACCGGCAGTCGGCGTGGTCAGAGTGACGATCTTTCGGGTATAGCTTTCGTTCTGAGCGTTGGCGACATTCCCGGAAATCACGCTGAGCTGGGTCTGGATAGTTGCCAGACCAGTGACGGATGTGTTGAGCGCTGCCGATAGCGACATGGCCGCTCCTCCTATTCAGGTTAGCGGGGAGCCATCAGCGCCGGATGTTTATGGTTTCCTGCAGCAGCTCGTCGGCCGCTGTCATGATGCGCGCATTGGCTGAATAGGCCCGCTGCGCCACGATCAGTTTGGAAAACTCTTCGGCAATATCGACGTTGGAGCCCTCGATGGCGGCCGATACGAAGGTGCCCACACCGCTGTCGCCAGGTTGGGCCAGGATCGCCGAACCGGATCTGGGTGTGGCCACAAAGGCATTGCCGTTCACGCGATCCAGTTCGGTCGGGTCGTTAAATCGTGCGATGGGGATTTGATAGTAGGTTTTGACATTCCCGTTGTCGAAAGTGACCGAAACATAGCCCTGCTCGTCGATGGCTAGGCTTTTGAACGTTCCCTGTGGCACGCCATTCTGCTTGAAGTCATTCAGGGTCAGCGTATTGCCGGCATATTGCGTGCTGCCGGAATTATTGCCATAGGATCCCAGATCCAGCGTGATGGCCTGCGCGCCGGTGCCGAAATCCAGATTGAAATTGAATGACGCATCATCGCCTGCTGCGCCGGCCGCACTGCCGGTGAGGCCGCCGGTCGAGCTCAGGCCCGAGATCGTGCCGGCAGGCACGGCGGCGCCCGCTATCGTGCCGCCAAAATCCACGGTAGCCGGGCCGAAGCTGGATGGCGTGCTATCGGGCGCATCGACCTGCAAGGTCCATTGATTGTCGGCGATGCGTGTCCAGGTCAGGTTCAGAGTCCGGGCATTGCCGAGGGCATCGAAGACCTGAATCGAGCTGACGGGCAATGTCGCCGGCAGGTTGCCATTGGTATCTTCCACGTTGGAGGGAAGGTTGGCGTAATAGTCGACCGTGCTGGTGGCGACCGGCGCGTCCAGCAGGTTGGAGACCCGCACCTCCGTCGTGCTCGAGGTATCCACGACGCCGGTCACCGGGTCGACCGCCCAGCCTTGCAGGTAATAGCCCGAGGAGTTGACCAGATAACCCTGCGAGTTCTGCGTGAAATCGCCGACACGGGTGTAGTAGTTCGTTGTTTCGAAGGTGGGCAGGCCGGTGGCGGAGTCCACGCCGGTGGTCTTCGACACCGGAATGAAGCCGTTGCCTGAAATGGCGATCGAGGTCGTGGACGAAACCTGGGTGATCGAGCCCTGCGCATTGTTGGCGAAGAAGGGCTGGTTCAGCACACCGCCGGATGAATGCGTGTTCGATTGTGCGCTCGACTGCGTGATCAGGGTCTGGAAGCGCGATTCCACCTTCTTGTAACCGGTGGTGCTGGCATTCGCGACGTTGTCGGAAATGTAGCTGATCGAGGTCGACTGGCCGTTCAGGCCGGAGATGGCGGTCTGCATGGCGCCGGTGATCGACATGGTGTGCTCCTGTGGTCGGTTGCCGTGACTGGCATATCGCTGAGCAAGGAGCGTGCCGGTTTGTGACTCTGATCCTATATCCTTCATTCTGCTGGATTTCTTGCCAAAGGATGAACCGGCTTTAACCTTTGGCGCCTTTGCGCGTGATCGGCAGGATTTGCCTGCTGGGAAAAAAGTTCTTTATTTATTTCAGTTTACCAGAAAATGTCGCATTGTTTCCGGCCTGTTTCCTGTTACATAAGTTAACAAGAAGACGAAGTCGTGAAGCGGCGTTAATCATGATTAGAAAGAATATTACGGGAACAATTTGCCTGCGCCAACAGGAACTTAGCGGGATCGGCTGCATCTGCGGCCTATCATGATGCCTTACGCAGACGGCGTAGCCCTACAAACATGAAATCTGCGGGCTTGGCGCCGCGCCATGCCAATTTCATGTCTCGATGCGTCAGGCACGGGCCTTGCTCTACGGGCTGTAGAAAGTTGCAGCCAGGCGAAGGAGCAAGATGCAATGAACAGCGTGATGAGTGCGGCGGTAATGGCGATCAACGCGCAGGCGATGGCAATCGGCAATATCTCGGATAACGTCGCCAACAGCAGCACGGCGGGTTACAAAGCCGTGTCGACCCAGTTCTTCGACATGGTGCAGGGCAGTTATGGTACCAGCAGCCCAGTCCTGAATGGCACGAAGCAGATGGGTCTGACCGCTTCGGCTGATTTCCTCAATCGCGCCCAGGGCCAGGTCGTATCCGATTCCAGCACGACATCCGCAGCGATCAGCGGCAACGGTTTTTTTCCTGTCGCCGAACCTACCGGTCTCGATCCGGAAACCGGTGAGCCCACGGGCTTTGAAACCACGGTATATTACACGCGCCAAGGCGACTTCCACGTCGACAATAGTGGCCGGCTGGTGAACGCGGCGGGCTACTACCTGATGGCGGCGGCGCCCAGCGGCAACGGGGCGCCGCGCATCTTCACCGTGGACACCGATGACAATGCCGCCGGCGCCAGTTACACCGGCCTCAGCATCACCGATGGCGGCGGCATCACGGCCAGTTACGATGATGGCACGACGGCAGTGCAGGCGCAGATACTGCTGGCGAATTTTGCCGAACCCGACAAGCTGGACCGTGTCGATGGCACAGCCTTCAGCATCACGGAAGAATCAGGCAATGCCGTTTACGGTCATCCGCTGTCGCGATCCAATGGCGTCGGGACAGTTGCCGGCAGCGCGCTGGAATTGTCCACCGTCGATACGGCCGACCAGATGACCAAGCTGATCGTGGCCCAGCAGGCCTATTCCATGAATTCGCAGGTGATCCAGGCCGCCGACGAGATGCTGAGCAAGGCCATGGACATGAAGGGCTAGCCCTGCAGATCAGAAGGGGAAGATCAGGCGATGGACAACTTGTGCTGCGTCGCCGGCAGCCGGATTTCCACCTCCAGGCCATGGGGCAGCCGGTTGCGCAGAGTGATGCTGCCGCGATGTTCCAGCACGA
The DNA here is from genome assembly GCF_046297595.1 of Ferrovibrio sp. Taxonomy (GTDB): domain Bacteria; phylum Pseudomonadota; class Alphaproteobacteria; order Ferrovibrionales; family Ferrovibrionaceae; genus Ferrovibrio. The sequence goes on along the minus strand of NZ_JBKBHT010000007.1, from coordinate 41,368 downwards.
TGGCGCGGGCCACGCTCAAGCCCATGCCTAAACCGCCCGTCTCGCGGCTGCGCGAGGCATCGACGCGATAGAATGGCTGCAATACGCGGTCCAGTTCGTTTTCCGGTATGCCGGGGCCGCTGTCGCGGACGAAGATGCACACGCCGTCGACATCGGCTTGCAGGGCGACATAGGCAAAATCGCTGTATTTAATGGCATTCTCGATAAGATTCATCATCGCCCGCAGGATCGCGGTCGGCCGGCAGTCGATCACCATATGCCTCGGGCCGGCATATTCCAGCACGGCGCCGGCATCGCTGCGATCATCGCATAGCGTGGTCAGCAGAACGGCGATATCGACGCGTTGCATCGGTTCGTTGCGTGGGTTGAGGGAGGCGAAGCTGAGCAGCTGGTCTGTCAGAGCCTCCATGAAATGCAATTCGTCCAGCATACGTTGGCGCTGTTCCGGGTCGTCGATATATTCGGCGCGTAGCTGCAACCGTGTCAGCGGCGTGCGCAGATCGTGCGAGAGCGCCACCACCAGTTCCGAACGGTCGCGCACGAAGCGGCTGATTTCGTCCTGCATGTCGTTAAAGGCGGTGGCGATGGCGCGGAATTCCAGTGGGCCGCGTGCGGGTAAGGGCGTCGGTTCCTGACCGGCTCGCCAGCCCTGGGCTGTGACCACCAAGGCTTTCAGCGGGCGCAGCAGCCGCCAGGTCGACCAGAAGGTAAGGGCGGCGATGATGGCCGCGATCACGACGAACCACAGCAGGGTGAACAGCCACGGCTCGATTGGCTCGAAGCTCTGCTTGGGGCGCCAGGCCTGCCACTCGGCCTCTGGTGCCTGACGGACCCAGATGGTGAAAATGCCCGGTACCTGGAAATCCTCGGTTCCCAATGCCGGATGCGGTGGACCATAGGGTCCACCGGGAGGCGGCGGAGGCCAGCCATTCGGTTGCTGATCTGGCGGCGGGCCGGGTTCGGGCGGTTCGACGGCAATGCGCGGCACCGGCACGGGCCAGAACAGCAGGCGGCCGCCGGGCCGGCGGGGAAAGTCGACGCCGATGCGGATTTCAGCAACCTGAGGTCCTGCGAGGGATTGACGCAACCGGTATTCCACGTCACGGAACGGAAACGGCAGCGGCCGATCGGTTTCGGGCGGCAGGCCTGGATCCGACAGGCGGTGCAGCGCATCGGCTTCGGCGGGTGGCATGCCGGCGACATGGCGCTGCATCTCTGCCATCAATGCGGTGATGGCATAGACCGGCATTTCGCCCGGCCGTGTACTGCGCAGCAGCAGAACGGTGGCGATCTGGGTGCAAAGGATGGCAAGCAGTATCGTGCCGGCTATTCGCCAGATGATACGATCGCTGCCGATCCGCCGCAGCGCTTGCCGGAATGGACGCATTTAAGCTGCCTGCAGGGCCTTGACCTCTGGCGTGAAGATATAGCCTCCGCTGCGCACCGTCTTGATCAGATCCGGCATATTCGGGTCGACCTCGATCTTTTTGCGCAGACGACTGACCTGTACGTCGATGCTGCGGTCGAACAGGACGGTGGAACGTCCTCGGGTCAGATCGAGCAACTGGTCGCGGCTTAGTACCCGTTGCGGATGTTCGGCAAAGGCGATCAGCAGATCGAATTCACCTGAGGTGAGCGGTAAAAATGCGCCGTCTGGCGAACGCAGATGCCGTTTGCCGATCTCCAGGATCCAGCCACCGAAACTGTAGGCCTGCGGCCGGTCGCTGTCCTGGTCGTTCGCGCTTGCCGCACGGCGCAGTATGGCCTTGATGCGGGCGACCAGCTCGCGGGGACTGAATGGCTTTGTCAGGTAGTCGTCTGCTCCGATTTCCAGACCCAGGATGCGATCGGCCTCACCCGAAAGCGCGGTGAGCAACAGAATCGGGATCGACATATCCTGTCGGATCTTGCGGCAGAGCTGCAGCCCGTCTTCTCCAGGCAGCATCAGATCCAGCACGATCAGGTCGAAACGACCGTTCTTGAGGGCGGACTGCATGCCGCGGCCATCGGCAGCCGGTGTGACGCGGAAGCCGTGCTCGGTTAGGAACCGCATCAGCAGATTGCGGATCTCGCGGTCGTCATCGACGATGAGGATATGAGGAATACGCGACATCTGGGGGAATCGTTTTGCTGCCGTTTATGGCTGCATGATGCCAGCCGATACAACCAGGCGAAAGCGCAGTTTTGTAACGTCGTGTTGCAATCCGTAGTTAAATTTCATTTACCACAATCCGGCATCGGTATTCGCGGCGCGAAGTTTGTGACGGCGATCACGGCATCGCTGACGCAGCAAAACGCGATGCCGGATTGCCATGGAAATCGTGCATGCCCGAATGGGTAAGGCGGCCCTTGGTGTCCAGCCAGATTTTGCCGCCGATCTGACGCCAGCGTCGGCAGAAGGCGTAATCCTCGCTTAGATACGTGCCGTTTTCCGGATCGATCATGCAATCGAACAGGGCGTATTGCGGCCGGTTCGATCGCGTGGGCGGATAGACATGCACGCCGCCATAGCGCAATTCCGGATAAGCGGCGATCATGCGTTCCAAGGCGGTGCGGGCGATCAGCATGAATCCAGTGCCGGCATAGGTGCCGCTGATGAAGTCGCCGCGTCGCTCGGCCTCATTGTCGCGACAGGCTTCGCCACAATATCGCAATGCCATCTCTTCATGGATGATCGCTCGGCCGGGAAGGGGCAGGGCATTCTGCCAATCGAGCACCTTCAATGGATATATGCCGGCCACCACATCTTCGCCCAGCTTCAGCATACGTTCCACCTGTGCCGGCTCGAAGGAAATATCGGCATCAATGAACATCAGATGGCTGGCCTGCGACATTTCCAGGAACGCCGACACCAGGGTATTGCGGCTGCGGGTAATCAGTGAGTCATTGCCCAGCAAGGCCAGTGTAGTGTCGAATATGCTGCCGCGCGCATGCTGCATCAGCTGGATCACCGACTGCATGTAGAATTGATGGACCTGTCCGCCATAGCACGGTGTGGCGATGAAGATCAGAGGCCGTGACATGCGACACTCAACCTTCGTTGCTGCTGGTATCCGAAGTGGCGAAAACCGACACCACGTCGCTGGGTGAGACCTGCATGCCGGAAACGATCAGAAACTGTTCGCCATCGATGGTTTCAACCGCCTCGACATAGCCGCGGGCATAGACCTTGGTGCCGTCGAGTACCGCGCCGCTCGCATCTTTTGCCGTCACCTGCAAGGTATAGGTGCCGGCCTCCAGAACATTGCCGCTGGCATCGGTGCCGTCCCAGGAAATCTCTATCCGGCTGCCGGTGACGAAGCCATCGTCACCCGAGGCGGCGTTGACGGTCCGCATTACGTTCCCGTCCTCATCCAGTATGTTGTATTGCACGCTGGTAGTGCCCTCGGGCAGCTCATAAGACCAGAATACCGTGCCCCCCTCGACCAGTTTGCCTTCCGTGCTGTTTACATCGACGACCTTACCGATATAGCCCAGGTTGGCGCTGGTCTGCTGGGTCTGCAACTGGGCGATGATCGTTTCCAGGTTGCTGTTCATGTTGATCTGCTGCTCGACCTGGCTGAACTGCACCAGTTGCTCGGTGAATTCGTTGGGGTCCATCGGATCGGTCGGATCCTGGTTCTTCAATTGCATGGTGAGCAGGGTGAGGAACGTGTCGAAATCACTGGCTAGCGCGGCCGAGGCGCTGTTGGTCGTGGTAGTCGTGCCGGTGGTTGAGCTGACCGATGTGACCATAGCGAAATCTCCTGCGTGGATCGTCCATCTTTCGCTCTCATGTCACGGGCAGGGTGTTAAAGGTTAACAACGCCGGTGCAACAGCGCGTAACAAAGTATTCGTTTGCAACAAAATGCGTGTTTGTTGCCGGGGTGAAAATCTGCACACCGGACGATAAGACGGCCCCCGCGCATAATGCCGCCCGCGATCATAGCCGGTGGCATCTTCCGACCAGATAAACCCATGTTAGCGTCGCGCCATCCTGAACATGGGAATGACGCGATGCGACATGCGATGGCATATGCGGTTCTGCTTCTTGCTGCTTTCCTGCTGCCAGCGCATGGCATGCGCGCCGAAACCGGCAAGGCGACGCGGCTCAGCATCTTTTCCGATGACTGGACCTGCGTCTATCCGCCGGCACTGGAGGGCAATCTCTGCTTCACTCTGAACGGCACCGAGAACCTGGATGAAACCAGGCTGAAGCTGAAGATCGATGGCGCCCCCGTGGATATGACGCCGCGCATCATCGAGAGCTCGCGGTTAGTGGTATTTCCGCTGCTTTTCGGTGTCGGCAACAACGATGATGCGCAAAACCTGAACAGGGAAATGTGGTCCCGCCTGTTGGGGTCGCCATTCGCTGCCGCACAGGTCATTACCGTGCCCTTCGATGTCGAATATGCTGGGCGCAGCATCATGGCCGGCTCGGAGGAGGAGCCGCTCGCGCCCAGCTTCCGCCTGCTGCGGTATGAAGATGAATGGATGCTGTTCGGCTTCGGTGCCGCGTTGGCGGTGATTGCCTGCGTTCTGTATATCGGCTTGCGCAGTTCCGCCCTGCGCAACCGTTCGCCGGTCCCGCAGGTCGCCGCCGCTGATCTGCCGTTTTGCCTGGGCAAATTGCAGATGTCCGTCTGGTTCTGCCTGATCTTCGCCGCCTTCGTGTTCATCTGGGCCGTGACCGGCCAGTTGAAATCCCTTAATCCCGAAACCTTCATCCTGCTCGGCATTTCGGCCGGCACGTCGTTGGCTGCCGTAATGGTGGACCAAGGCAAGCAATCGCCGGCCGCCGATGTGGAGGCGTCGCTGAGTGCGATGGGTATCCGCGATGCCCATGATGCCGCCCGGCTGAAAGTCCTGGTCAGAAGCGGCAAGGGCGGCCATGAAGCCGGCCGACATTTCGACATTCCGCCGGCGGAAGATGGCGGGCAGGCGGAGGCAGCGGGGATCACGCTGTCGGACCTGCATCGACGTTACCTGAGCCTGACCGAACCGTATCGCTCCAAGGGGTTTGTTCGCGATTTAATTAATGACGCCACTGGCGCCACAGTGCACCGATTCCAGATGCTCGCCTGGACTGCCATCCTTGGTGTGATCTACATCTTCCGGGTCTACTGGGATCTGCAGATGCCGCAATTCGGCACCAATCTCTTGGCCCTGATGGGCATCAGCGGGGGGATTTATCTGGGGTTCAAGGTCCCGGAGCGGTAAAGCAGGCCATAGGTTGCGCCTGTATACTTGACAGGGTTGCGCCTTTTTCTGGATAACGGTTGCGCCTGACGAGTGGGTCTCGTCCGGCTGCACCGGGAGACAGTGCATGGCGACGACCACCATAGGGGTGAAGATCGACGACGACCTGAAAGCACGGCTGAAACAGGCCGCCGACGGGCTGGGCCGCACGCCCCACTGGGTGATCAAGCAGGCCCTGCTCACGGTGCTGGACCGCATCGAGCGCGGCCAGGATGTCAGCGACCTGCTGGGGCAGGCCCACCTGGACGGCGGTGCTGCCGAACCGGCCGAAATACAGGCCGATGCCCCGATCATGCCCTTCCTCGATTTCGCCCAGGGCATACAGCCGCAAAGCGTGCTGCGCGCCCGCATCACCGGTGCCTGGCGCCGGCCCGAGACGGAATGTCTGCCGTTGCTGATCGCCGAGGCCAGTCAGCCGCCTGCCGTGACGCAGGCAGCGCGCGATCTCGCCCGCAAGCTGGTCCAGGCCCTGCGCGGCAAGGCCCAGGGCGGGGGCGTCGAGGCCTTGATCCATGAATATGCACTGTCCAGCCAGGAAGGCGTGGCGCTGATGTGCCTGGCCGAAGCCTTGCTGCGTATCCCGGATCGCGCCACGCGCGATGCCCTGATCCGCGACAAGATCGGCGTCGGCGACTGGGAGGCACATCTGGGCCACAGCCCGTCGTTGTTCGTCAATGCCGCTACCTGGGGTTTGCTGATCACCGGCAAGCTGGCCTCAACCAGCAGCGGCAAGTCGCTGTCGAATGCGCTGACCAAGCTGATCGCCAGGGGCGGCGAACCGCTGATCCGCAAGGGCGTCGACATCGCCATGCGCATGATGGGCGAGCAGTTCGTAACGGGCCAGACCATCGCCGAGGCACTGGCCAACAGCCGCAAATGGGAAGCGTTGGGCTTCCGCTATTCCTACGACATGCTGGGCGAGGCGGCGACCACGGCCGCCGATGCCACACGGTATTACGCCGATTACGAACAGGCGATTCATGCCATCGGCCGCGCGGCAGCGAAACGCGGCATCTATGAAGGCCCGGGCATCTCGGTGAAACTCTCGGCGCTGCATCCGCGCTACAATCGCGCCAATATCGAGCGCGTGAAGACCGAACTGCTGCCGCGCCTGAAGGCATTGGCTCTGCTGGCGCGGCAATACGACATCGGGCTGAACATTGATGCCGAAGAGGCCGATCGGCTGGAAATCTCGCTCGACCTTCTGGAATCGCTTTGCTTCGATGCCGATCTGGCTGGCTGGAACGGCATCGGGTTCGTGGTGCAGGCCTATCAAAAACGTGCGCCCTTTGTGATCGACTGGCTGATCGACCTGGCGCGGCGCAGCCGTCACCACCTGATGATCCGCCTGGTGAAAGGTGCATACTGGGACAGCGAGATCAAACGCGCCCAGCTCGACGGGCTGGAGGACTTTCCCGTTTTCACCCGCAAGATTCACACCGACGTGTCGTATCTGGCCTGCGCGCGCAAGCTGCTGTCAGCACCCGATGCGGCCTATCCGCAATTCGCCACCCATAACGCCCATACGCTCGCCAGCATCCATGCCATGGCCGGCGCGAATTATTATCCAGGGCAATACGAATTCCAGTGCCTGCACGGCATGGGCGAGCCGCTGTATGAAGAAGTGGTGGGGCGCGGCAAGCTGAACCGGCCCTGCCGCATCTATGCGCCGGTCGGCACGCATGAAACCCTGCTGGCCTATCTGGTGCGGCGTCTGCTGGAAAACGGTGCCAATACCTCCTTCGTGAACCAGATCGCCAACAAGGACATTCCGGTCGATGCATTGATCGCAGATCCGGTGGAAGCCGCGCAGGCTATCCAGCCGGTCGGCGCGCCGCATCCGAAAATTGCCCTGCCGCGCGAAATGTTCAGTGATCGGCCGAATTCCGCCGGCGTGGATCTTGCCAACGAGCAGCGGCTGGCTTCGCTCTCGGCGGCGCTGTTGACCAGCAATGACGTCGTCTGGCACGCCGCGCCGCTGCTGGCCGATATGACGATGGAAGAGGGGCCAGCACTGCCCCTGCGCAATCCGGCCAACCATGCCGATATCGTTGGCCATGTGGTGACGGCCGTGCCGGATATGGTTGTGGCCGCCATCGACAGGGCGGTGGCGACTGCGCCGATCTGGCAGTCGACGCCGGCAAGTGAACGCGGCCAGGCACTGCTGCGTGCCGCCGACCTGCTGGAAAGCCGCATGCCGCAGCTGCTGGGCCTGATTGTGCGCGAGGCCGGCAAGACCCTGCCCAATGCTGTTGGCGAGGTGCGCGAGGCTGTCGATTTCCTGCGCTACTATGCAAATCAGGCCGCCGGCTTTGCCGCCGACAGTCATCGCCCGCTTGGCCCCGTGGCCTGCATCAGCCCGTGGAATTTTCCGCTCGCGATCTTCACTGGCCAGGTGGCGGCCGCGCTTGCCGCCGGCAACGTGGTGCTGGCGAAACCGGCGGAAGAAACGCCCCTGATCGCCATGCAGATGGTGCTGATTCTGCGCGAGGCGGGGGTGCCGCCCGGCGCGGTGCAATTGCTGCCCGGTGCCGGTGAAACCGGTGCAGCGCTGGTGGCCGATCCGCGCATCCGCGGCGTGATGTTCACGGGCTCCACTGACGTGGCGCGTTTTATCCAGCGACAGCTGGCGCAACGCCTCAATCCCGATGGCCGGCCGGTGCCTTTCATTGCCGAGACGGGCGGGCTGAATGCGATGATCGTCGATTCCTCCGCTTTGCCCGAACAGGTAGTAGGCGATGTTCTGGCCTCGGCCTTCGATTCCGCCGGCCAGCGCTGTTCGGCCCTGCGTGTCCTCTGCCTGCAGGAGGATATCGCTGACCGCGTGCTGGCCATGTTGAAAGGCGCGATGGCGGAACTTTGCATTGGTTTGCCTGATCGCCTGTCGGTCGATGTCGGTCCGGTGATCAGTGCCGAAGCCCGGCGCAACATCCAGGCCCATATCGATGCCATGCGCACGAAGGGCCGGCGCATCGAGCAACTACCGTTGCCACCCCAGGCCCGTCACGGTACTTTTGTGCCGCCGACCCTGATCGAACTGGAGGATATCGGCGAATTGCAGCGCGAGGTGTTCGGTCCGGTGCTGCATGTGGTGCGCTACCGCCGGCAGGACCTGGACGCCCTGATCGACCGCATCAATGCCAGCGGCTATGGCCTCACCTTCGGCCTGCACAGCCGCATCGATGAAACCATTGCGCATGTCACCCGGCGCATCGCGACGGGCAATCTCTATGTGAATCGCAACATCATCGGTGCCGTGGTGGGCGTGCAGCCTTTTGGCGGCCATGGCCTGTCGGGCACCGGACCGAAAGCCGGCGGGCCGCTCTATCTGCATCGCCTGCTGCAATCCGCGCCACCGACCGCCATCAAGGGCGAGGCGCCCGCCATCGCGCAACGATATGCCGGCTGGCTGCGCCAGCGCGGCGATGCGGGACTCGCGGATCGCTGCATGGCGATGGCGGTACAAAGTCCGGTGGGAGCGGCGGCGGAGCTGCCCGGCCCGGTGGGAGAGCGCAATCTCTATCTGCTGCTGCCGCGCGGCGTCGTGTTATGCGCGCCGCAGAGCGAAGCGGGCCTGAAGCTGCAGCTTGGGGCGGTCTTTGCCACAGGCAATCGTGTCTTGATCCGCAACGCCGCCGATTTTGCCGGGCTCCTCGACAGCCTGCCCGATGACCTGCGCCAGCAGATATCGGAACCTGCCACGCCGCCTTCGGCCGTGCTGTTCGAAGGCGACCGCGATGCCTTGCTGGCGCTTACCCGGCAACTGGCTGATGAGTCGGATATCGTGCTGCCGGTTTATGTCGCCGATCCGGACTACCCCCTGCATGGCCTGGTGGCGGAACGCAGCATCAGCACCAACACGGCCGCCGCCGGCGGCAATGCCAGCCTGATGAGTATCGGCTAGGCGTATTTCGTCGGGATCGCGGTGGTGAATTTCAATTCCTCCATGCTGATGAAGGAGGAGATGTCGGTGAAATCCAGCCGCGAGATGAGCTGCTTGTAGACGGCATCGTAGGTTTCGACATCCGGCACGGTGATGCGCAGCAGATAGTCGATATCCCCGGTCAGGCGATAGGCCTCGACGATCTCGGGGATGTCGGCGATGGCTTGGCGGAATTTCTCCAGCCACTCCATGGAATGGCGCGAGGTGCGCACGCTGACGAACACCGTGGTCGGCACTTTCGCCTTGCGCCGGTCCAGCAGGGCCACGCGCTTGGCGATCAGGCCGTCCTCCTCCAGCCGCCGGATGCGCCGCCAGCAGGCCGAGACCGAGAGTGCGCAGCGCTCAGCCAGTTCGGAGATGGGGATGGCAGCATCCTCTTGTAAAATATCGAGAATCTTCCGGTCGCGCGGTTCAAGCATGTTTCTGCCAGATATTCGAAAATAATTCGGTATTTCTCTATATAGCCGGAATTATTTCTCGCATTCTAGTCAATTGACGCCCAAGAATGCACGCATTTATCGCCCCTGTCCGGCTACTGTCAGCCGGATTTCGATTCCTTGAGGGGTGTCATGAAAACCATCGGCCTGATCGGCGGGATGAGCTGGGAAAGCACGGCGGTCTATTACCGCCAGATCAACGAAGCGGTGCGTCGCCGCCATGGCGGGCTGGCCTCGGCCGAGATCCTGCTGCGCTCGGTGGATTTCAGCCGCATCGTGGCCCTGCAGCAGGCCGGCCGCTGGGACCTCGCCGCCGACACGCTGGCGCAGATCGGGCGACAGCTCGCCGATGCTGGCGCCGATTGCCTGCTGATCTGCACCAACACCATGCACAAGGTAGCTGATGCGGTGGCAGAAAAGGCCGGCGTGCCGCTGATCCATATTGCCGACGTGGTGGGCCGCGCGCTGACCGATGCCGGCGCCAAACGTCCGCTGTTGCTCGCCACTCGCTACACGATGGAACAGGATTTTTATCGCGCCCGTCTGGCCGAACGGTTTGGCATCGAGGCGCTGGTGCCCGAGGCGACCGACCGTGGCCTGGTGCATGACGTGATCTTCGACGAGCTGTGCTGCGGCATTATCCGGTCGCAATCGCGCCAGGGTTATCTGGACGTGATCGAGCGCGGCCGTGCCGCCGGCGCCGATGCCGTTATCCTCGGCTGCACCGAGATCGGGTTGTTGATCGGGCCGCAGCATACCGACCTGCCGGTTTTCGATTCCACCCTGCTGCACTCGGAAGCCGCGGTGGATTTCGCCGATGGCCCGGTACAGCAGGTTCAGCGCGTCGCCTAGGTGGTCATTAGCGCCGGCATTCGGCCATGACGATCATGCGATCCGGCGCACCTTCGCGAGCTTTCAGGGCATAACGTTTTTCGCTGAGCAGGCGGAATTCCCCCGCGCTGACCCTGAAATCGAGGTTGGCGTCCGCCGCCATCACCGGATCGGGCGAACGGTCGATGATCGTTGTTCTGCGTCCGCGGCTGGCGGTCCGGGAAGCAGGAACCGGCTCCGTCGGATCGAGGCTGCGCCGGATCAGCGTCAGTTCGTTGACCGTGACGAATCCGTCACGATCCGCGTCGACCCGCGTGAACCAGGCATCGGCATCCGCCGGCCAGCATGGCCAGCAGAATGGCTGTGGCAACACCGCGCATCCGCCTCACCCCCATATGCATCTTTTTATCTGTAGGGGGATTCCACGCAATTGGCCAGAGCGGCGGACGGGTCGGTTTCCCTAAAAAAAGCTTGCAGATCAATGGCTCTCTCGGTTGTTATCGAGTAAACACGAATCTCGTTTTGAGATGTGGAGAATCAGCTCCACCAGCCAGCCGGAAGCCAGCCGTTTCAGAATGTCTCGCCTGCAGATTCCATTCATCATGATCGCCACGGCGGCGATCGGCCTCGGTCTCTCCTATATCGCATACCGCGAGACCGGAGAGGATGCCCGTTGGCCTGTGATTGGCCTGAGCGTGACGGTCGCGCTGCTGGGAATCTTCGCATGGCTGCAGCACCGGATAGGCATCGTGCAACGCGATGTGCAGGAGCACACGGCTGCGCTGGACAGCGAGGTGGCCAGGCGCGCGCGCAGCGAAGTCATCGAGCAGCAGGCCGCCGAACGTTTCCGCGCGCTGATTGACAGTGCGCATGACGCCATCATTGCCATCACGCCGGAAGGGCGGATCGAGGTCTTCAACCGCGCAGCCGAGCGCATCTTTGGCTATCGCGCCATGGAGGTGATCGGGCAGAACGTCAATATCCTGATGCCGCAGCCTTATCGCCGGGAGCATGACGGGTACCTGCATAACTACCATTCCACCGGCAAGGCCAAGATCATCGGCACCGGCCGCGAGGTGGAGGCGCAACACAAGAACGGTACGGTTTTTCCCATCGACCTGTCGATCGGTGAAATGCGCGGTGCCAATGGCAGCGCCGGCTTCATCGGCGTGATTCGCGACATCACCGAACGGCATCAGGCCGAGCGACGGGTGCGCGAGCTGACGGCTGAACTGGTGCATATCTCGCGCCTCAGTGCCATGGGACAGCTTTCATCCTCGCTGGCACATGAACTCAACCAGCCGCTGACCGCGATCATGAATTACGCGGAAGCCGCCCGGCAGATGATGGAAACCGCCGGCAGCGACGTACCGCCGCAGGTGCCGGAATTCATTGCCAAGGCAGTGGGGCAGGCGGAGCGGGCGGGACAGATCATCCGGCGCCTGCGCAGCTTTGTCGAGAAGGGCCCGGTGGAGCGCAATCCGGAGGACCTGAATCGCTTGGTAATCGAGGCCAGCAATCTGGCCACCATCGGTGCCAAGGTCGACGCCATCCAGGTGCGCTTTGATCTCGATAACAGCCTTGGTCCGGTTGAGATTGACAAGATCCAGATCCAGCAGGTGGTGGTGAACCTGGTGCGCAACGCCGTCGAGGCCCTGCGTGAATCGAGCCGCCGCGAACTGACGATCCGCACATTCGCCGATGATGATCATCAGGAGGTCGTCGTCGCCGATACCGGACCCGGCATCGGGCCGGAAATCGCTGCCGGCCTGTTCAAGCCCTTCGTTACCAGCAAGAAGGATGGCATGGGTATCGGCCTGTCGATCAGCCATTCGATCATCGAATCCCATGGCGGTCGGCTCTGGGCCGAACCGAACCCCGATGGCGGCAGCATTTTCCGTTTCCGCCTGCCGGTGAAGGCCATCGAGACACAAGCATAATGACCAAGCCGATTGTTTTTATCGTCGACGATGACGAATTCGTCCGTGATTCCCTTGCTGCCCTGCTGATGGCCAAGGGCATGGAGGCGGTGGCCTTCGCCTCGGCCGAGGCCTTCCTGCTCGGGTATCGGCCGGTGGCCAGCGGCTGTGCCATCATCGACATGCGTATGCCCGGCATGGACGGCATCGCCCTGCTGGAGCATCTGCGTGCCGGCAACATCAGCCTGCCGGTGATTGTGGTGACCGGCCATGGCGATGTTGCCCTGGCCGTGCGCGCCATGAAGGCGGGAGCCGCAGACTTCATCGAGAAGCCTTATAGCAATGCCGCCATCCTGGAGGCCGTGACGCGCACGCTGCAAACCGCGCCAGCCGGCCTGCTGTCCGATGTGGACGCCGCCGATGCGCGTGCCCGGATCGCCAGCCTCACCGGCCGCGAACGCGACATCCTGCAACAGCTGATCATTGGCAATCCAAACAAGGTGATCGCCTTTCAGTTGAACATTAGCCCCCGCACGGTGGAAATCCATCGCGCCAACCTGATGAAGAAAATGGCGGCCGACAGCCTCTCGCACCTGATCCGGATGGCCCTGGCCGCCGGCTTCCCCGGCAGCGATCCGGCGGATGCTAGGTAATCTTCCTTAATTGTAATGCAGGGCCGGACCGGTATCCTCTGATCATCATGGAATCCCGGTCCGAAATCCCGATCCAAGAGCCTCTGATCTACGTCGTCGACGATGACGATGTCGTTCGTGACTCGCTCAAGGCACTGCTGCAGGTGCGGCGTTATGTCGTGCGGGATTTCGAATCCGGCGAACGGTTCCTGGCGGCCGATCCGGATCTGTCGCACTGCTGCCTGATTCTCGATGTTCATATGCCCAACATGACCGGAATCCAGCTGATGCAGGCCATGCGCGACCGGGGCAATGTGCCGGCTACCATCCTGATCACCGGCAAGCGCGATGCCATCCTGCAGAACCAGGCATCCGAACTGGGTGCGCTGGCCCTGCTCGACAAGCCGCTATCGCATGTCACCCTGTTCCAGACCATCGAACAGGCCTTGGCCCCGCATTAAGCCGGCCCACGCCGAGTTCGTCGCCTACCAGGCCCTCCGAGGCTGCGCCCGACCCGGTCGCAGCTTTTTTTGTGTTTCGCTGGTGCGGATAAAAAAATGCGGCAGCGCCAAGCGCTGCCGCATGTGAACCAGGCCGAGTTGGGAGGGGGCTCAGTCGCCCGCCAGGTCTTCCAGGCCATCCGGATTCAGGATCGCCACTTCGTTGCTGCCGCGCAGGTCGATCAGCTTTTGCCGGCGCAACTGGGTCACTACGCGGCTGACCGTTTCGATGGTCAGGCCCAGATGGTCGGCGATGTCCACGCGCGGCATGGCCAGGGCCACATGGCGGCTGTTGGCGCCGGCTTCGCGGCGGATCATGGTAAGCAGGAAGGTGGCCAGCCGCTCGGCCGCCGTCTTGCGGCTCAGCGTCATCAGCAGCTCGTTGGCGGCGTTGAACTGGCGGCAGAGCAGGCGGAACATCTGTCGGCCGGCCTGTGGATCGGCTTCCAGCACGGCGTCGAAACGGCGGCGCGGATAGCGGATCAGGGCGCAATCGCTCAGGGCCTCAAGGGAATAGCTGTAATCGCCCAGGTCGGCGAAACCGAAGAAGTCGCCTTTCATCAGGAAGCTAGCAATATGGCGGCGGCCATCGGGCAGCAGCCGCGAGACCCGCAGGGTGCCGTCCACCACCTTGTAGACGTAATCGGCCGGCGATCCGGCAGCGCAGACTTCCTCGCCGCGTACCGCGGCGACAGGCGTGCCGATCCGGTGCAGTTCGGTGGCTATGCCGGGCAGGAGAGGAATAACGCCCGCATCCACCTTGTGTGGCAGCGGTACGGCTGACCGGGCACGAGACAGGTCGCTGTGCTGCTGAACTGCGTGTGCTATGGCCATCGTGATATCCCCCGCCAGTTTGCGTTGACGCAAAAGACCTACAGGAATCGCGGCCGTCGGATAATCCCGGTCTTCTACCTAAGGGGAACTACCTATTCCTTGCGCCGGGATGGCCCTATCATTACGGAATTATTATCGGCCGGGTGAGCGGAATGGACCTGCACACAGCATTTAAGCATGGAATCGTGGTTCTAGCCGCCGCAATTCTGCTGCCGTTTTTTGTGCAGCGCACAGCAGCCCAGCCCCAACCAAGAATCCCCCCTGCATACGAAAGTATCGCACCAGAGGCACAGACCGGCCGGACCGAGAAATCCGCCGTCATTGCCGACCAGCACATGGTCTCAGCGGCCAATCCGCTGGCCGCCCAAGCCGGCGCACAGATCATGGCCGAAGGCGGGTCCGCCGTGGACGCGGCCATCGCCACGGCGCTGGTGCTCAATCTGGTCGAGCCGCAATCCTCTGGAATTGGCGGCGGCGGTTTTATACTGGTCTGGGATGCGGCGGCAAAAAAGCTGCGTGCCTTCGACGGCCGCGAGACCGCACCGGCCGGCGTCGACCGCAACCTGTTTTATGATGCCGCCGGCAAGAAGAAACCCTTCCTCGATGCCGTGGTGGGCGGTGCTTCGGTGGGCGTGCCCGGCCTGCTACGCATGTTCGAACTGGCCCACCGTGAATATGGCCGGCTGCCTTGGGCAAGGCTGTTTGATCCCGCCATCCGCATGGCCGAGCAGGGCTTTGCCATATCGCCGCGGCTGCATGCTCTTCTGGAGCGGGATTCCCGCCTGCGCGACAATGCGGCGGCACGCGATCTGTTCTATCAGGCCGATGGCAGCCCGAAGCCCGTCGGGAGTCTGCTGGTGAACAGGGCGCTGGCGGAAACTTTGCGGCGGGTCGCGAGAGACGGCGCGTCGGCTTTTTATACCGGCGATATCGCGGCCGACATCGTGGCAGCCGTGCGGGCTGCGCCCAATCCCGGCGCCGTCAGCATGGCCGACCTTGCCGGTTATCGCGCCACCGAGCGCGATCCTTCCTGCATCGCCTATCGCATTTATCGCGTCTGCACCATGCCGCCGCCATCTTCCAGCATCGCGATGCTGCAGATGCTGGGCATGCTGGCGCAGTTCGATCTGCCAAGGCTGCAGCCTGCCGGCCCCGAGGCCATCGACATCATCGCCCAGGCCAGCCGCCTGGCCTATGCCGACCGCGATTTCTATATCGGTGACCCCGACCATGTGCGCCTGCCGACCGGCCTGCTCGACCGGGGCTACCTGCGCGACCGCGCAACGCTGATCCGTCCGGGGCAGGCGGCGCCGCAGCCGGCAACACCCGGCGAGCCGCCGCAGCGCGAAGGCAGGCTGTATGGCCGCGACACGGCGCCGGAACTGCCATCCACCAGCCATGTCTCGGTGGTGGATGCGCAACGCAATGCCGTGTCGATGACCGTCACCATCGAGAATGTGTTCGGCTCGCGCCAGATGGTGCGCGGCTTTCTGCTCAACAACCAGCTCACCGATTTCTCCGCCGATGCCGTCAGCAATGGCCGTCCGGTCGCCAACCGCATCGAACCCGGCAAACGCCCGCGCAGTTCGATGACGCCCGTGGTGGCTTTCGATGCCGATGGTTCGCTGCGTCTGGTGGTTGGTTCGCCCGGCGGCAGTCGCATCATTGGCTATGTGGCCCGCACGGTGATCGGCGTGCTGGACTGGCAGATGGATATCCAGCAAGCCATCGTGCAACCGCATTTCCTCGACCGCAATGCCGGCCTCGAACTGGAAGCCGGCACGCCGCTGGCCGGTCTGGCCGACGAGATGCGGGCACGCGGCCACAAGGTGAGTGTCGGCGAACTGGGCAGCGGATTGCAGGGAATCGAAGTCCGGTCCGGCCGGCTGATCGGCGGCGCCGATCCGCGGCGGGAGGGAGTCGCTATCGGCCGTTGAGGCTATTGCAGATACGCTCAAGCTATTGATTATGCCAGCATTCCAGCCCTGCAAAAAATTCAGGGCTGCTCCCGCTTGTCAAAATGTGGGGAACGGGATCAGAGTTCCGCCCGCGCCATCGCGGACAGACCGCCAGACGAACCGGCGCAGGATAAGCATCCCCCAGAGGCTATCGTGACAATTCACAGGACGTCTGCCGGCGCGGCCCATGGCTCGTCGCTCGGCAGGTTGACTCTCGGCGCCATCGGCGTGGTCTATGGCGACATCGGCACCAGCCCGCTTTATGCCATGAAGGAAAGCTTCTTCGGTCCGCATCCGCTGGCCACCGATCAGGCGCATGTCTTCGGCATCCTGTCGCTGGTCTTCTGGTCGGTGATGCTGGTCGTATCGTTCAAATACGTGATTTTTATCCTGCGGGCCGACAACAAGGGCGAGGGCGGCAGCTTGGCACTGCTGGCTCTGGTCGACCGCGTCACCCAGGGCACGCGTCTGTCAGGCCTGGTGGCTATCCTCGGTATTTTCGCCGCCGCGCTGTTTTATGGTGACAGCATGATCACGCCGGCAATTTCCGTGCTCAGCGCGGTGGAGGGCCTGGAACTGGCCACGCCGCATCTTTCTCATGCTGTCGAACCGATCACGCTGGTGATCCTGCTGGCGCTGTTCCTGTTCCAGCGCCGCGGCACCGCGCGAGTCGGCCTGCTGTTCGGCCCGATCATGGTGCTGTGGTTCCTGGCGCTGACGGCCATGGGCATCATGGGAATCGTGCGTCAGCCCGACGTGCTGCTGGCGCTCAATCCCTATTATGCCGTGCAGTTCTTCATTCTCGATGGCTGGACGGCTTTTCTCGCACTCGGCTCCGTCGTGCTGGCTGTCACCGGCGCCGAGGCTTTGTATGCCGATATGGGCCATTTCGGCCGCCGGCCGATCCGCCTGGCCTGGTTCGGTTTCGTATTGCCCGCGCTGCTGCTGAATTATTTCGGCCAGGGCGCGCTGCTGATGGAAAATGGCCCGGTCGACAATCCCTTCTTCGCGCTCGCGCCGGCCTGGGCCCTGATGCCGATGATCGTGCTGGCGACGCTGGCCACCGTGATCGCCTCGCAAGCAGTGATCACTGGCGCTTTCTCGGTGACCCAGCAGGCCATTCTGCTCGGCTTCCTGCCGCGTCTGCGCGTGCTGCACACCTCGTCCGACGAACGCGGCCAGATCTACATGCCCTTCATCAACTGGTCGCTGGCTTTCTTCGTCGCGCTGCTGGTGCTGGGTTTCCACTCCTCCAGCAATCTGGCCTCGGCCTATGGCATCGCGGTCACCGGCACGATGCTGATCGTGACGCTGATGTTCGCCATCCTGATGTTCAAGCAATGGCAGGGCAACCGGCTGCTGATGGGCTTCCTAGTGGCGGTCTTCCTGCTGGTCGATACGGTCTACTTCTTGGCCAATGCGGTGAAGATTCCTCATGGCGGCTGGTTCCCGCTGGTCACCGGCCTGCTGATCTTCACCTTGCTGGTGACCTGGAAGCGCGGCCGCAGCCTGCTGTTCGAACGCCTGCGTAGCGAGGCCCTGCCGGTTGACCTGTTCCTGAAATCCGGGGCGAAATCGGCCCATCACGTCTCCGGCACGGCGGTTTACATGACCGGCACCGCTGACGGCATTCCCCATGCGATGATGCACAACATGAAGCACAACAAGGTGCTGCATGAACGCAACCTGCTTCTCACCGTGGTGATCGCCGACCGGCCCTATGTGTCGCGCAAGGAACGCCTGGAAGTGCACGATCTGGGCCAGGGCTTCTGGCGCATCTCGGTGCATTACGGCTTCATGGAATATCCCGATGTGCCGGCGGCGCTGCGGCTGGGCGAGAAGCACGGACTGCCTTTCGTGCCATTCGAGACATCGTATTTCCTCAGCCGCGAAACCATCATCCCCAGCGCGCGGCCGGGCATGATGCCGTGGCGCGAGGTTCTGTTCGCCTGGATGTCGCGCAACGCCAACACGGCGATGGAATTCTTCAGCCTGCCCACCGACCGCGTGGTGGAAGTCGGCAGCCAGATCGAGATCTGATCAGGGCAGGCCGGCGCGGGTCTGCAGGGCGGTTTCCTCGATGCGGATGCGGTGACGCAGCAGAGCTGCGTTGAGCAGGCTCCAGATCACGGCCACCGGCCAGGCGCCGAAGGCCAGCGGCAGGCAGGCGATTTCGGCCGTCACCACCCAGTAATTCGGGTGGCGGAGAAAACGGAAGGGGCCATGCCGCACCAGCGGTGCGCCCTCCAGGGTGATGATGCGCGTGGTCCAGTAGGGTCCCAGCGTGGCGATCACCCAGACGCGGCCGAGTTGCAGCAGCGCGAACAGTCCGAGCAGCGGCCAGTTCGGCGTGGTATCGGCCGGCACGGTCAGGGCGATGGCAATCAGCCAGGAGGCATGCAGCAATACGAACAGCGGATAATGCCGTGCGCCATGCTCCTGAGCACCGCGTGCCAACAGGCGTCTGGTATTGCGCGAAGCCCAGGCCAGTTCCGCCAGCCTTTGCAGCACAACGAAGGCCAGCACCCAGTAGAGCACCGTCATGGCAGGTCCATCAGCAGCATGGCGGCCGTGAAGCCGGGGCCCAGTGCGGTCAGCAGGTGCCGGCCATGGGCACCCCGCTTCAGCGTTTCTTTCAGCACGAACAGCACGGTCACCGACGACATGTTGCCATGCCCGCGCAGAACGTCACGGGCTTCCGTCATTGCCCGTGGCGGCAAACCGAAACAGGCTTCCAGGGCATCGATCACCTTGGCGCCGCCGGGATGGCAGACATAACCGGCGATATCGTCCAGCCCCAGGCCCTGCCGCGCGAGGAAACCGTCCACCACCGGCCGCAGGTCGTTGCGCACCAGATCGGGAATGCTGCCCGAGAACACGACTTTCAGCCCGTCATCCAGCACATCCCATCCCATCACGCCCAGACTGTCGGGCCAGGTATGCTCGGCGCTGGCGCCGATGGCCGGACCGCCAGCATGTTCGGGTCGGCAACTGACGATGGCCGCCGCCGCGCCGTCGCCAAACAGGGCGGTGGCGATGATGTTGCTTTTCGAACGGTCCTGCTGACGGAAGGTGAGGCCGCAGAGTTCGACAGCCAGCAGCATCACGCGCGCATCCGGCATGGCGCGCGCCAGCGCTGCAGCACGCGAGAGTCCCAGCACGCCACCGGCGCAGCCCAGGCCAAAGATCGGCAGGCGCTGTACGTCAGGGCGGAAATCCAGCCGCTGCATCACGCGGGCATCCAGACTTGGCGTGGCAATGCCCGACGAGCAGATCGTCATCAGCATGTCGATGTCGTGGGGTTGCAGCCCGGCCTGATCGAGCGCCTTGCGTGCCGCCTCGGCCAGCAGGGCGGTGGCATGATCGAGGAACAATGCGTTGCGTTCGGCGAAACTATGCTGGTCGGTGTACCAGTCGATCGGCACGCAGGAATGCCGGTGTTCGATCTCGGCATTGCGGTAGACCGGGGTCAGACGCTGGAAGTCGCTCACCATCGGCGCGAAGATTGCGCCGGCTCGGCTGGCGACCTCCTCCTGGTCCAGATCGAATCGCGGCACGGCGCTGGACAGGGAAACCAGATGGGGCTGAAGCATTGCGAAACCTCGGGAACACACTATCCGAGCGTAACGCGGGGATCGGTAGAATGCTCCATCAATCCCGGCACGATCACGGCGAAATGAAAATCCGGCCGGGGATGACCGGCCGGATTTCGCTGACGTCAGCCTGACGATTACTCGGCGGCTTCCAGCACCGGATAATCGGTATATCCCTTGGCGCCGCCGCCATAGAGCGTGGCGCGATCGAGCGGGCTGAGCGGCGCATTGCGACGCAGGCGCTCCACCAGGTCGGGGTTGCTGATGAACGGCCGGCCGAAGGCGACCAGGTCGGCACGCTGCTCGGCCAGAACCTGCTGCGCGGTTTCCAGCGTGTAACCGTTATTCACGATCCATGTGTTGCGGAAGCGCTTGCGCAGGGCCTCGTAGTCGAAGCCGGCGCCGAAATTGCGGTCGCCGCCGGTGGCGCCCTCGATCACATGGATATAGACGAGGTTCAGCTTGTCGAGCTGTTCCACCACATAATTGAACACCGGCTGCGGATTGCTGTCGCTGGCGTCGTTCGCCGGCGTCACCGGCGACAGGCGGATGCCGGTGCGTTCGGCGCCGATCTCGGCCACGATGGCTGCCGTCACCTCCAGCATCAGGCGCGCGCGGTTTTCGATGCTGCCGCCGTAGTCGTCCGTGCGCTTGTTGGTGCCGTCGCGCAGGAACTGATCGAGCAGATAGCCGTTGGCGCCGTGGATCTCCACGCCATCGCAACCGGCTTTGATCGCGTTCGCCGCACCCTTGCGATAGGCCTCGACGATGCCGGGCAGTTCCTCCAGCCGCAGGGCGCGCGGCTCGGAAACCTCGGTGAAGGTTCCGTTCACGAAGGTCTTGGAATTGGCCCGGATCGCCGATGGCGCCACCGGCGCCTGTCCGTTGGGCTGCAGCGAGACATGGCTGATGCGGCCGACATGCCAGAGCTGCAGGAAGATCTTGCCGCCGCGCGCATGCACCGCATCGGTCACCTGTTTCCACGCCGCCACCTGGGCATCGCTGTGGATGCCGGGCGTATCCTGATAACCCTGGCCTTCCGGGCAGACCTGCGTCGCCTCGGCCACGATCAGGCCGGCACCGGCGCGCTGGGCATAATATTCGGCGGTCAGTGCGGTGGGCACGTTGCCGGCAGCGGCGCGGTTGCGCGTCAGCGGCGCCATCACGATGCGGTTGGCCAGCGTCAACTGGCCCATGCGGTAGGGATCGAACAATCCGGTCATGTGAAAATCCGTTGAGTGGGAGGAGCGGATGAATTATCCGCCCTCTACAGAAAGGGTAGCGCGGTCAAAAAACAAGGCCAGCCGCCGTGGCCGCCATCACGCGATCAGGCGCCATCACGCGATCAGGCGGCAGCGTGACGCGGCGGGGCGGAGGCGGCCTGCTGCTGCTGCAGGTAGCTGTCGAACGCCGCACAGACCTGGCGCACCAGAGCGCGGCCGGCTTCCTCGATCACCACACGGTAACCATCGCGATGCACGACGCCATGCTGTTCCAGCAGGGCCAGGCGCGGCAGATCGGCATCGAAGATGCCCGGTTCTATGCCATGCTGGGCCGCCATCTCGGCCAGATCGACCGTCAGGTGGCACATCAGTTCCTCGATCACGGCGCGACGCAGGATGTCTTCCTCGCTCACCGCCCGCATGCGCGCCACCGGCAGGTCGCCGTTATGCACCGCCTGCCGCCAGGAGGCGACCGAGGCGACATTCTGTGCATAACCCTGCGGCGTGGTGCTGATCGCCGATGGGCCGAACCCCAGCAGCACTTCACCGACCGCCGTGGTGTAGCCCTGGAAATTGCGATGCAGTTCGCCGTTCACGGCATGCTGCGCCAGCCTGTCGTCGGGGTGGGCGAAATGATCCATGCCCACGCGGCAGAAGCCGTTCTCCACCAGCACCTGTGCCGCTGCCGCTTCCTGGGCGAACCGGGCCGCGGTATCGGGCAGGCTGGCCGTGTCGATGCGGGCCTGATGCGCCTTCATCCATGGCACATGGGCATAGCCGAACAGCGCCACGCGATCCGGCTTCAGCATCAGGCTCTGCTGCACGGTGGCGACCACGTTCTCCACCGTCTGGCGCGGCAGGCCATAGATCAGGTCGAGATTGAGGGATTCGATGCCGGCTTCGCGCAGCATGTCTACCGTGCGCGCCACCATGTCCAGCGGCTGGCGCCGGTTGATCGCCGCCTGCACGCTTTCGTCCAGGCTCTGCACGCCCAGGCTGGTGCGGTTGATGCCCAGAGCCTTCAGGCCGGGGATCAGGTCGGCCTCGAAGCGGCGCGGATCGAGTTCGATGGCGATCTCGGCGCCCGGCTCCGGCGTGAAATGGTGATACAGCTTCTCGGCCACGCGTTGCAGCCCGTCGCCGCCCAGGATGCTTGGCGTGCCGCCACCGAAATGCAGGCCGGTCAGGCGCGGCCGCGAGGGCAGGTAGGGCAGGGTCAGGTCGATCTCGCGCAGCAGCAGCTGCAGGAAACGCTCCAGCGTGTCGTCGTTCTTCACCACCTGGGTATGGCAGCCGCAATACCAGCACATCTGCCGGCAGAAGGGCACATGCACATACAGGTTGAAGGCGCTGTCGTCGGGCAGTTCGCCCAGCCAGCCGCGCCAGACGCGGTCGTTATCCACGGCCTGGAAATGCGGCGCGGTGGGATAGGAGGTATAGCGCGGCACCGGGCCGATCTGGGCGGCCAGCGCGGCCAGCATGGCTGTGGGCAGGGCTGTGGCGGAATCAGTCATGGCGCCACTGGAGCATGGCGCCGGCCAGGGCGCTTTGACCTAGCGCAACCGGAGGGGATGCCGCCCCTTAAATATTTGATCGATGACAGTTTTGCGGCGCCCTACGGGCTGTGACCATGGTCACAGCCATCCATGGGCCTGCCATGGGATAAAAACCAGGTCAGCGTCGAGGGATGACCCTCGTGTTCCCAACTGAACCCCCGGAGCTTCGTGCTCCGGGGGTTTTTTGGTGCGCAGATAGGTTTCAGCCGAACGTATCGGCGATGATGCCGGCATACCAGCCGGCGGTATGCTCGGCTTCCGCCTTGCGCTGGGCCGCGTTGGTCTGCATGGGCGAAACGCCGCCGGCATTCGGCACGGCCGCCACGCCATTCGGGCCGGGGCGGTAGGTGTCGGTGACCGAGATGCCATAGTCCGGCGTCACCAGGCTGTAGCAGGTGTTGTGGAACACCGCCGCTGGCGGCGTGGTGCCGCGCAGGGACGACACGATATTGGCGGCCACCACCTTGGCCTGGCTGTTGGCCGCGGTGCCCGATTTCGGCATCGCGCCGGCAATCGAGGCATCGCCCAGCACATAGACGTCGCGCGCCTTCTTGGATGCGAAGCTGGCCGGATCGACGGCGCACCAGCCATTCGCTTCGGCCAGGCCGGCATCGATGGCGATCCTGCCGGCGGTTTGCGGCGGGATGATATTGATCACCGCGCCTTTCTCCTTGCCGAAGCCGGCCGTCACCGTCATGCCCTTGGGGTCGACGCTTTCGATCTTGCCGCCATCCTTGCCGGCGATCCAGGTGATCATGCCCGGATACTGGCTTTCCCAGCCCGAGACGAAGAGGCCCTGTTTCGAGAAGGCATCCTTGGCATCCAGGACCAGGATCTTGGATTTCGGCTTATGGGTCTTCAGGTACCAGGCGATCATGCTGACCCGCTCGTAGGGACCGGGCGGGCAGCGGAACGGATTGGCCGGCGGGGCCACGATCACCGTGCCGCCATCGGCCATGCTTTCGAGCTGCTTGCGCAGCAGCAGGGTCTGCGGTCCGGCTTTCCAGGCATGCGGCATCACCGTATTGGCAGCCTGCTCGCTCCAGCCCGGCACGCCGGCATAATTCAGCTCGATGCCCGGTGCCACCACCAGGCGGTCGTAGTTGACCTGCGCGCCGTCCTTCAGGCGCACGCGCTTGGCATTGGTGTCGACGGCCGAAGCTTCGCCGCGCAGGATCTTCACGCCATAACGCTGCTGCAGCGGATCGCGGCGGTGGGTGATGTCGTCGATCTGCTTGATGCCACCCAGCACATAGTTCGAGAAGGGGCAGGTGACATAGCTGGGATCGCGTTCGATCAGCGTCACCTCCGTGTTGGGCGAGAACAGCTTGATGTAGCGCGCGGTGGTGGCGCCGCCGAAGCCGCCGCCGATCACGACGACGCGGCCGGCGCTTTGTGCGCGGGCGATATGGGGCAGGCCGAACATGGCCGCAGACGCGGCGCCGGCGGCGAGCAGGTGGCGGCGGGAGATATGGGTCATGGCTGGTCCTCCTGCCTCAGTTCTTGGCCAGATAATCGGCGAGCGCCCTGAGCTGCTCGTCGCTGTAGCCGCGCGCGATACGCCCCATGATGGTGTAGGGGCGCTTGTCGGCCTTGAACTCGGTCAGCGCGGTATAGAGCGTGTCGGCCGGCACGCCATGGATCGCCGGCATGGTCGGCGAGATGTAGGACGCGCTGCCATGGCAGACATTGCAGGTCTGTGCGGCGAACATGGTGTCGCTGATGGCGGCATTACGCTGCTGGGCGGCGGCGGGCATGGCGGCCAGGCCGATGCTGGCCAGGCCAATCGCGACGGCCAGCAGCCTTGGCGAGACAGAACGGTGCATTTGCGTTTCCCTCCCTGCAAATCCGTGAAAGGGAGGATAGGCGGTGCCGTTATTTTTCGCAATTTATATTGTTGATAATACTAATAAACACTTTTTATGTGTTTTACTCAGCATGCGGCTGGTTGTGCGGTGCGGCGGGGCTGCGGGCAGCCAAAAGGATGGCGGCAAAAATCAATACCGTGCCGCCTATCATGCGAATATCCAGACTTTCGCCGAAGGCAATCGCCCCCACGGCCAGCGCCGTCACCAGTTCGCTGGCGCCCGCAATGGCGCTGCGTTCCGCGCCAGCGGCCGGCGCCCCGATCAGCAGCAGGCCCAGCGCCACCACGGTGCTCAGGATGGCCAAAGCCGCCACGGCGCCCCAGCCGGGCAGCGAAGCGGGCGTGGTAATGCCGCCATCCATGATCAGGCCCAGCACCAGCATGGCGATCAGGCCACCCAGGAACACGCCGCCCAGG
This sequence comes from Ferrovibrio sp., assembly GCF_046297595.1. Lineage (GTDB taxonomy): Bacteria > Pseudomonadota > Alphaproteobacteria > Ferrovibrionales > Ferrovibrionaceae > Ferrovibrio. The sequence continues at coordinate 16,419 of NZ_JBKBHT010000007.1, read as the reverse complement.
CGAACCGGGATGGTCATGCGGCTCAGCCGCTTGGCGGCGACATGCACGAACAATGCATAGGCGGCCGGCGGCACGAAGGCCATGCCGATGCCGACCCAGTCCAGCACGCCATCGCCGAAACCGGCGGGCGAGAGGATCAGCATAGCGGCCGCCAGCACCAGCAGCGCGGCCAGCGCATTCTGCCAGGTGAGCCTTTCTTTGAAGCCCAGCCAGCCGATCAGGATGGTGAATAGCGGATAGGTGAAGAGGATCAGCACGGTCAGGCCGACAGTCAGGCGCTCCAGCGCGAGGAAGTAGAACAGGTTGATGCCCATGTAGCCGGCGCCGCTCAGGGTGGCGACCAGCGTCTCGCGCCGCGCCGCGATCATGTGCCCAAGGAACGGCAGCATACACAAAACGGCTATGCCGAACCGCCATGTCAGCAGCGACAGCGGCGGAAGGCCTTCGGCATAGGCGGTACGGGCGAATAACGGCATCAGGCCGAAACCGATCGCGCCGAAGGCAACCAGCGCCATGCCGGCGAGCGGAGAACGGGGAGGAGACATGGACACTTCTTCTTTATTCTTAAGTTTCTTCAATCATGCCCGAACCCAAGACGCTGTCCTGATCGGGCATCCATGATTTTTCTGGGACCCAGAAGAAAGGACGTGGATGCGCGGGTCAAGCCCGCGCATGACGACATCTCTCAGGTACGTCATGGCCGGGTTTGATCCGGCCATCCAAGTCTAGCTGCACTTTATGTTTCAAATGTCGCGCTGATCGGCGCCAGACCCGCGATCCGGCCGGTGAGCTTGGTACCTTTGGCGAAGAAGCGCAGTCCCGTGAAAGAACCGGTGGTAACGATCTGGCCCGGCTGCACGCCGCCGCAATGATCGCCGCACTCGCGGACCAGATCGGCGAGCATGATGAACGGCGTACGGGTATTCAGCGTCGCGGGTCCGTTGTATTCGTCCGTACCGTTGGCGGTCAGTTGCACATGCGGATGATCGAAATCGCCGGGCTGCCAGCCGGGCTTTGCCGGTTCGCCGTAGACCAGCCCGGCATTGAGCTGGAAATCGGCCAGCCGCCAGAGCGGCGTCGTGCCCTGCGGATCCGCGAGGCGACTGTCCACCACTTCGAAAACCGGCATGGACGTAACGCTGGCAGCCAGCTTGCGCAGAAAATCCGGGTCGTTTGTGGCCGGCGGCGTTGCATCGATGTGGAAGCCGACTTCCAGTTCCAGGCCGCGCAGGCGGCATTCGGCCGGCAGCCACGCCGATGGCGACGGGCGGATCATCGCCTTGCGGATCGGGGCATAGATCAGCGGTGCATCGGCGTCCCAGCGGCCGACCTTCCAGCCGCCGACCGGGCCGAGCGCGGCCATCGCGCCCGACTGGATGGCCCAGACGTCGTTCAGGCTCTCAAGCGGATAATCCGGCGTAAACAGCGGCCCGCCGCTGCGCGCGGCGAGCAGGGCGGCAATTGCGCCCGCATGCATCGCCTACTTGCCGATCCCGCAATACTCGCGGGCGGAAATCAGTTCGCCGTTGCGATTGCAGCCCGCTTCGGCCAGCGCGACGAACACTTCCATGATGTCCTCGGGCGTCGGCAGGGTGTTCTGGTCTTCGCCGGGAAAGGCCTCGGCGCGCATGTTGGTGCGCGTGCCGCCGGGATTGACCAGATTGGCGCGGATGTTGCCCTGCGCGCATTCCTTGGCATAACCCAGCACCATGGCCTCCAGCGCGGCCTTCGAAGCCGCATAGGCGCCCCAATAGGCGCGGATGTCGCGCGCAACAGTCGAGGTGACGAAGATTGCGCGGCCGGCAGGCGAGGCATTCAGCAGCGGATGCACGGCGCGGATCAGGCGCTGGTTGGCATGCACGTTGATCTTGAACACCTTCTCCCACAGCTCGGGCGGAAACTGGTGCAGCGGCGTCATGCGGCCGAAGATGCCAGCATTGCCGACCAGGATGTCGATGCGGCCGAAACGCTCATAGAGCGGCGCGGCCAGGCCGTCGATCAGCTCGGTCTTTTCCAGGTCCAGCGGCACCAGCGTGGCGCTGCCGCCGGCAGCCTTGATCTCGTCGTCCAGTTCTTCCAGCGCGCCGGTGGTGCGGGCGACGCAGATCACATGCGCGCCCTCGGCGGCATAACGTTTGGCGATGGCGGCACCGATGCCGCGGCTGGCACCGGTGATCAGCGCGATCCGGTCTTTCAGACGCATGATGGAATCTCTGTCTTGGAAACTAGCCGGTTTCGGCCAGCAGGGTGAGCTGGCGTGGGCCGCGCGTGGTGCGGTCGGCCTCGTCGGTCAGGCCGATGGGATAATCGCCCGAGAAGCAGGCATCGCAGAAGGCCGGCTTGGCGGCATCGCGGGCCGGGCGGCCCATGGCGCGATAGAGGCCGTCCATGGAGAGGAAGGCGAGGCTGTCGGCCTTGATGAACTTGGTCATCTCCTCGACGCTGTGCGTCGCCGCCAGCAGCTTGGAGCGTTCCGGCGTATCCACGCCGTAGAAGCAGCTATGCGTCGTCGGCGGCGAGGCGATGCGCATATGCACTTCCTTGGCGCCGGCCTCGCGCACCATCTCGACGATCTTGGTCGAGGTGGTGCCGCGCACGATGGAATCGTCCACCAGGATCACCCGCTTGCCCTGGATATAGGCGCGGTTGGCATTGTGCTTCAGCTTCACGCCCAGATGGCGGATCTGGTCGGTCGGCTCGATGAAGGTGCGGCCGACATAATGGTTGCGGATGATGCCCAGCTCGAACGGGATGCCGCTCTCGGCGGCATAGCCGATGGCTGCCGGCACGCCGGAATCCGGCACCGGGATCACCACGTCGGCCTCGAGGGGATTCTCGCGGGCCAGCTCGGCGCCGATGCGTTTGCGCGCCTCATAGACGCTCAGGCCCTCCACCTGCGAATCCGGGCGGGCGAAATAGATGTATTCGAAGATGCAGAAGCGGCGCTGCACCGGCGGGAAGGGGTGGTGCGAATGGATGCCCTCGGCATCGATCACCACCAGTTCGCCCGGCTCGATGTCGCGCACGAAATCGGCGCCCAGGATATCCAGCGCGCAGGTCTCGGACGCCAGGATCGGCGTGCCCTTCAGGTTGCCCAGCACCAGCGGCCGCACGCCCCAGGGATCGCGCACGCCGATCAGCTTCTTCGGCGTCAGCGCCACCAGCGCATAGGCGCCCTCGATCTGCTTCAGAGCGTCGACGATGCGGTCCACCACGCTGGTCTTGCGGCTGAGCGCGACCAGATGGGTGATCACCTCGGTGTCCATGGTGGACTGAAAGATGCTGCCCTTGGCCACCAGGTCGTCGCGGATCATGCGCGCGTTGGTCAGGTTGCCATTATGGGCCAGCGCGATGCCGCCCAGTTCCAGGTCGGCATAGATCGGCTGCACGTTGCGCAGCAGCGTCGCGCCCGAGGTGGAATAGCGCACATGGCCGATGGCGCTGTTACCCTGCAGGTCGCGGATCACTTTCTCGGATGAGAAGTTCGGTGCCACATGACCCAGCGCCCGGTGGCTGTTGAAGCGGCCTTCATGGTAGGCGACGATGCCGGCGGCTTCCTGGCCGCGATGCTGAAGTGCGTGCAGGCCAAGCACGGTATTGGCGGCCGAGTCAGGGCTGCCGAAAATACCGAAGATGCCGCATTCCTCACGCAGCTTGTCGTCGTCGAAGGGATTGGTCTGCATGGTCAGCGGCTCCGTCGCCCGCGAGCGGTGTAGATGGGGCAGGCTCGCGGCGGCTTCAAGGCTTGTCCTGCCGGATAAGACTGTCGATGCCCTGGCGTTCCTCGGTCTTATAGCCGGTTTGGCCGCGCGAGTCAGCGCCGCCGGACTGGCTTTGGCCCCCCTGGGTCTGGTGCGTCGGCACCGGGGTCGGGGCAGGGCCGGGTTGTACCCGTTTTTCGGGCACCCGGCTTGGGTCGAGTTGTCGCAGGATCATTTCCGCGCCCCAGCTATAGCCCATCACGGCCAGTGGCCGGGTGCGGGCCTCCAGCAGCCAGGCCGGCTGGGTCGGCACCGGGACCAGGCGGTCGACGATCCACCAGGCCACCACCACGATCAGGGCGCCGCGCGCCAGGCCGAACAGGAAGCCCAGGCTGCGGTCCACCGCCGAGATGGCCGAGGCGCGCACCTGCTCGGAAATCCAGTGGGTCAGTAGCGAACACAGGATCAGGGTGGGCAGGAACAGGGCGATGCCGGCGGCGATATCGGCGAACAGCCGCGATTCGATATAGATGCGGGCGATGTCGCGGGCATAGGGGAAGAAGAAATAGGTCGCCGCGAGGGCAGCCACCCAGCCCAGGATTGAGAGCACTTCCTTCACGATGCCGCGGAACAGCGCCAGCAGGGCCGACAGCAGCAGGACGACGATGACGATCAGGTCGACGATGTTGACCGGCAGGGACGACATCAGGCGTCCTCCTCCTGCCCGGTCCAGCCGCTATGCTGGTTGCGGCCGGCGGCGGCCCGCTTGGCGGCGGCCCGGGCGGCGGGAAACAGTTCGACCAGTTCGTTCAGCCGCATCAGTTCGCTCGTCCCGATACCCTTCACCTTGTTCTTCGCTCCGGCCGGCATCACCGCATGCTCGAAGCCCAGCTTGGCGGCTTCTTTCAGCCGCGATTCGGCCTGGCTCACCGGGCGCACCTCGCCGGCCAGACTGATCTCGCCGAAGAACACCGTGCGTTCCGGCGCCGGGCTGTCGGCCAGCGCCGAGAGCAGGGCGGCGGCCACAGCCAGGTCGGCGGCCGGCTCGACGACTCTGAGGCCGCCGGCGACGTTGAGATAGACGTCGCAGCCCGAGTAACGCAAGCCGCATCTCGCATCCAGCACGGCCAGAACCATGGCCAGCCGTCCGGTATCCCAGCCCACCACGGTCCGGCGCGGCGTGGCCAGCGGCGAGGGCGCGACCAAAGCCTGGATTTCCACCAATAACGGCCGCGTGCCCTCCATACCCGCGAAGATGGCGGAACCCGCCACCGGTTCGCCTTTGCCCGCTTCCGAGCGGCCGAGGAACAGGGCGGACGGATTGGGCACTTCCGACAGGCCGCCATCGGTCATGCTGAACACGCCGATCTCGTCGGTGGCGCCGAAACGGTTCTTCACCGCGCGCAGGATGCGGAACTGGTGCCCGCGTTCGCCCTCGAAATACAGCACGGTATCGACCATGTGCTCGACCACGCGCGGGCCGGCGATCTGGCCGTCCTTCGTCACATGGCCGACCAGGAACACGGCGGCGTTCGACTGCTTGGCTACGCGGATCAGTTCATGGGCGCAGGCGCGCACCTGGTTCACCGTGCCGGGTGCGCTTTCGATATTGTCGGCGAAGATGGTCTGGATGGAGTCGATCACGACCACCGCCGGCGCGCCTTTGCCCTGCGCCATGGCCGTGTCGATGCCGGCCAGGATGTCGCGCAGGGAGTTGGCCGCCGCCAGCATCACCGGCGCATCGGCCAGCCCCAGACGCTGCGCGCGTAGGCCGATCTGCGCCACGGCCTCTTCGCCCGAGACATAGAGCGCCGTGGCACCACGGCGCGCCAGTTGCGCCACGGCCTGCAGCAGGATGGTGGATTTGCCGATGCCGGGATCGCCGCCGATCAGGATGGCAGAGCCGGGCACCAGTCCGCCGCCCAGCACGCGATCAAGCTCATTGATGCCGGTGACGGTGCGCACCACCTTGTCTGGCTGGCCGCTTAAGGACGCGAAGCCGATCGCCTTGCCCTTGCCGGCCGACAGCCCCTTGGGCACGGCGACCTTCGGCGCTTCCTCCAGGATGGTGTTCCACCCGCCGCAGGAATCGCAGCGGCCCTGCCATTTGCGGTAGACGGCGCCGCAGCTCTGGCAGACGAAGGACTCCGTCGCTTTGGCCATTATCCGCCCGTTCTCGTCATCCCGGGCGTAGCGCAGCGGAGACCCGGGATCCCATTTAGCGGCGCCAAGGAAATGGGACCCCGGCTCAAGGCCGGGGTGACGATTTGTGAAACTGTGCGTAACCGGCTCAAGGTTTCAGGACTTCCATCTTGATCGGACCTTCCGCCCGACCGTGGATGAACTGGTCGACATACTCGTTGCCGGACTTATCGACCTCGGCAGCGGTGCCGTGCCAGATGATGCGGCCCTTGTAGATCATGGCGATGTAGTCAGCGATCTTGCGCGCGCTGGCCATGTCATGGGTGATGCTCAGCGTGGTGGCGCCCAGTTTCTGTACGCAATCCTTGATCAGGTTGTTGATCACGTCGGCCATGATCGGGTCGAGGCCGGTGGTCGGTTCGTCGAAGAAGATGATCTCGGGCTCGGCGGCGATGGCGCGCGCCAGCGCCACGCGCTTCTGCATGCCGCCCGACAGCTCGGCCGGCGAGAGTTCGCCCACTTCCGGGCCCAGACCCACCTGGCCCAGCTTCTCCAGCGCGATGTCCTTGGCCTTGTCGCGGTTCATGCGGCGGCCTTGGATCAGGCCGAAGGCGACGTTTTCCCAGACCTTCAGGCTGTCGAACAGCGCCGAACCCTGGAACAGCATGCCGAACTTGCGCAGTGCCTCTTCGCGCTCGCCGGCGCTGAATTTCATCGCATCCTGGCCATCGATCAGGATTTCGCCGCGCTCCGGCCGGATCAGGCCCAGCACGCATTTCAGCATCACCGACTTGCCGGTGCCCGAGCCGCCGATCACCACCAGCGACTTGCCGCGCGGCACTTCCAGGTCGATGCCGTCCAGCACCACCTTCTTGCCGAACTGCTTGTGCACCCCGCGCAGGGCTATCTTGGCGTCGCTGCTCATGTGCCCGAGAAGAAGAGTTCGGTGACGAAATAATTGGCGATCAGGATCAGGATCGAGGCCGATACCACCGCGTCGGTGGTGGCGCGGCCGACACCCTGGGCGCCGCCCTTGGAATTGAAGCCGTGATAACAGCCCATCAATGCGATGATGAAGCCGAACACCGACGCCTTCACCAGGCCCGAGACCACGTCCATGGTCTCCAGGAAGTCGAAGGTGTTCTTCAGATAGGTGCCGGCATTGAAGCCCAGCTTGTGAGTGCCGACCAGATAGCCGCCCATCACGCCGATGATGTCGGCCACCAGGATCAGGATCGGCAGGGTCACCACGCCGGCAATGATGCGCGGCGCCACCAGGTATTTGTAAGGGTTGGTGGACAGCGTGGTCAGCGCGTCGATCTGCTCGGTCACGCGCATCGTTCCTATTTCAGCCGCCATGGCGGAAGCAACGCGGCCCGCCACCATCAGGCCGCCCAGCACCGGGCCAAGCTCGCGCGTGATGCCCAGCACCACGATCCAGGCCACGGCATTCTCGGCATTGAAGCGCGACGAACCCAGATAGATCTGCAGCGCCAGCACCATGCCGGTGAACAGCGCGGTGAGGCCGACCACCGGCAGCGAGAAATAGCCGATCACCATCATCTGTCTGCCGGTCAGGCGCAGGTAGACCGGCGGCGCAAACACATGGCGCACGCCATGGAAGGTAAAGACGCTGACCCGGCCGATGGCGGCCAGGAAATTCAGGAAAACGCGCCCGATGACGGCAAGCGGGTTCATGCAGCGCCCCGAAGAGAAGCGCCCGTGTAGACGCGGCGGTAGCGCCGGCCCAGCTGGGTCAGCAGTTCATAGCCGATGGTGCCGGCCGATGCGGCCTGTTCGTCGATGTCGATGCCGCCGCCCAGCAGGCTGACAGGCGTGCCCGGCACGCAATCGGCCGCGTCCAGCGCGGAGACATCCAGTGTGATCAGATCCATGGAAACCCGACCCGCGATAGGCACCCTGACATGGCCTTGGCGACCCTTGATGACGGCACTGCCCCGACCCGACAGCGCGCGCGTGAACCCATCGGCATAGCCAACCGCCACGGTGGCGATTCGGCTCGGTTTTTCAACGATATAGCCGGCACCGTAGCCAACGGTATCGCCCCTGTCAACGGAACGGACCTGCAGGATTCTGCCTTGCAGATGAACCACTTCCGCCATCCGGCTGGCTTCGCGGCGGGGTCCGGCGGCGGGGTCCAGCGGGTTGCTGCCATACAGCGCGATGCCGGGCCGCAGGATGTCGTGATGGAAGCCGGCGCCCAGGAAGATGCCGGCCGAATTGGCCAGGCTGCCTTTCAGGTCGGGGAAACGCTGGCGCCAGGTGGCAAAGCGCTCGCGCTGGGTCTGGTTCAGCGGATGGTCCGGCTCATCCGAGCAGGCCAGATGGGTCATGACGAAACCGATCTCCAGGCCGTCCAGCGCGCTGGGGTCCTGGGCCAGGATATTGGCTTCCGCCTCGCTCAGGCCCAGGCGGTTCATGCCGGTATCGATATGGATCGCAGCCGGCAGTTTGCGGCCCAGCCGGCGGGCCTCGGCCGCCCAGGCGGCGATCTGCCCCGGGGTGGACAGCACGGGGCAGAGGTTCGCGGCGGCCAGATCGGCTTCCGCGCCGGCAGCCGGGCCATGCAGGATATGAATCGTGCCGTCAGGCACCGCCGCACGCAGGGCCAGCGCCTCGGTGGAATGGGCCACGAAAAAGCGGCGGCAACCGGCGGCGAACAGGGCGGGGCCCACTTTCGCGGCGCCCAGGCCATAGGCATCGGCCTTCACCACCGCGCCGCATTCGCTGTTGGGGGCCATGCCGCCCAGCCGGCGCCAGTTGGCGACCAGCGCATCAAGATCGATGGTGAGAATCGCCTGGTCGCCGAAATCGGTCATGGCCGGTGTTTAGCGCAGACCTGCCGAAAGCGACAGAGTTAAATGCCGGTTCTGTGACCTTGTCCGGCCCGCCGGGCTGGGCCAGAGTACGGACAAGGGGGATTGGCCACGGAAGAGGGCGATCAGAGTCGTTTTGCGTCCGCATCGCCATGTGCGTCTTCCGGGGGAGTTGCCGTCCGTGTTCCAGCCCATCCAGCCCATCGTTCAGGGCATTTATTCCAGTCCCTATCTGCTTCTGGTGCTCACCACCGCCATGTGGGGCGGCCATTCGGTGGTCAGCCGCCTGGCCGTGGGCGAAATCTCGCCGGCCTCGCTCACCTGCCTGCGCTGGCTGGTGGTGGCCAGCATCATGTTCGCCGTCAGCGGCCGGGGCCTGCGTCAACACTGGCCCACGCTGAAGCCGCGGCTGTGGTATCTCGGCGCCATGGGCACACTGGGCTATACCGGCTACAACACGCTGCTCTACTGGTCGGCGCATACCACCACCGCCATCAATATCGGCATCATCAATGCCGCCATGCCGGCGCTGATCTTCATCGGCGCGTTCATGGTATTCGGCCAGCGCGTGCGCTTGCTGCAATGGATCGGCATGACTGTGTCGATGGTGGGCGTGGTGGTCACGGCCGCCAAGGGTGATTTCGCCACCCTGCTGGCGCTCACCATCAACCGCGGCGACATCCTGATCCTGATCGCTACCGTGCTTTATGCCGGCTATTCCGTACTGCTGCGCAACCGGCCGCTGGTGCCCGGCCTGGTTTTTTTCGCCGCGATGGCGCCAGCGGCGGCGATCTCGTCGATCATCCTGCTGGGTATCGAGATCATGGCCGGGGAATTCTACATCCCGACCTGGAAGGGCTGGCTGGTGCTGCTCTACGTGGCGATCTTCCCGTCGCTGTTGTCGCAGATATTCTTCATCCGCGCCGTCGAGCTGATCGGTGCCGGCCGTGCCGGCCTGTTCACCAACCTGATGCCGCTGTTCAGTACGGGATTTGCCATGCTGATCCTGAACGAGCAGCTTGCACTGTATCACGTGGCCGCCTTGGTGCTGGTGCTGGGCGGCATCCTGCTGGCGGAGTGGAAGCGCGGCGCCTAGCCCAGGATTTTTTCAGCCCGGAAACATCATCCGAGGGCCACATCCAGATACAGCATCACCACGAAACCGCCGAACAGGGCAATGGTGGCGCCGCGCTCCACGCCGTGGCGATGGGTTTCGGGGATCACTTCCGACGAGATGATGAACAGCATGGCGCCGGCGGCGAAGGCCAGCGCCCAGGGCAGCAGGCCGGCCGAGATCGCCAGCGCGCCGGCACCCACGATGCCGCCCAGCGGTTCCAGCGCACCGGTCAGCGCCGCGATCAGGAAGGCATGGCGGCGGTCGTAGCCCTGGCCGCGCAGGGCCACCGCCACGGCCAGACCTTCGGGCAGGTTCTGCAGGCCGATGCCCAGCGTGACGCCCAGCCCTCTGGCATAATCGCCGCTGGCCGCGCCGATCCCCACCGCCAGGCCCTCGGGGAAGTTATGCAGGGCGATGGCGATCACGAACAGCCAGACGCGGGCCAGCCGGCCGGCATCCATGCCTTCGCGGCCTTTCTCGCCGAAATGCTCATGCGGTGCATAGCGATGCGCCAGATGCATGATCAGCGCACCGGTCAGCAGCGCGGCGATCACTGCCAGGGCCGCCCGGCTGGGATTGCCCAGTCCGGTCTCGGCCTGGTCCAGCGCCGGCAGCAGCAGCGAGAAGAAGGTGGCCGCCAGCATCACCCCGGCGGCAAAGGCCAGCATCAGGTTCTGCGTGCTGTCGCGGATGCTGCGCAGGAAAAACACCGGCAGCGCGCCTAGGGTGGTGGCCATGAAGCCCGCCACCACGCTGGCCAATACGCCAAGCGTGAAGGGCGAGAGGGAGGCGGTGGCGGCGTTGAGGTCCATGGCGCAGGTGTAGCATGGCCGTTGCGACATGGAAAAGGCGGGGCTGTGAAGCCCCGCCTCGGTATTGGAATGATGTCGGCTGCTCAGTGATACCGGGGGCCGTGTTTGCCCATCATGCCATGCTTGCCCATGCCAGGCCCGCCCATGCCCCTGGCCAGCAGGGTATCGGCGGTTTTCTTCTGCTCGTCCGACAGCGACTGGTAGAGCGGCTTGAGCGCGGCGAGGTAGCGGTCCTGCGCGGCCACCATGTCTTTCATCATGGCCTGGCGCTGCTCCAGCCGTTCGACGGCCGAAAGCTGAACCGGCTGCTGTGCACTGGCCTGCTGGCGATGAGCCTCGAAGCGGGCCTGCATCGCCGTGGCGCTGGCGCGCATCTCGTTGGCCAGCGTGTCGAACAGCGGCTGCTGGGCGGCGGTGAGTTTCAGTTCGGTGCGCAGGAAGGCGATGCGGCCTTCGATGAAGCGGGCCGGGCCGGCCTGGTCGGCCTGCATCTGCATATGCTGGCCATGCGGGCCAGGACCCATTGAGCCGGGGCCCATCTGCTGGCCGGGCTGGGCAAAGGCAAGGCCGCCGGCAAAGCCGGTGGCAATCACGCTGGTGGCGATGAGGAGGTTACGGACGGACATGACAATACTCCTGGGTTGCGGGCGGGTGCCGCTCCGGTTCCCGGATTTAATCGGAACCGGAGCGGAGACGGCGCGGGAGGAAACTGAACACCGTCGTCACCCATAAACACGCAACGCATCGGAAATTCCTGCGGCGCATGTCCGCCGCCGCAGGAATTGGCGGATTTACGCGGCCGCCGTCAGGTCTTCCAGAGCGGCGGCATCCTGTTCGGCGATGATGCCCTGATCAGGCAGGCGGTTGCCGGCCAGCTTCTGCAGGGCCAGCAGCGGCACCAGCTTCTCGCCGACCGTCGCGATGCCGTCCACCACGCCCGAGGACCATGCTTCGCCCTCGTCGGCGCGGCTGATCCGGCCGGTGTCGATGCTCACGATGTCGGAGACGCTGTCGACCAGCAGGCCGAGCGGTTTGCCACGCAGCACCGCCACCACGATCACATCCTGCGGCCGCGCCTCAGGTGCAGGCTTGCCGAGGATGCGGCGGGCATCGAAGACCGGCAGCACCTGGCCGCGCAGATTGATCACGCCGAGGCAGCTCGGATCGGTGTCGGGCAGCGGCGAGACCGGCGACCAGCCGCGGATTTCCTGGATCTGCAGCAGCGGCAGCGCATAGGTCTGGTCCGCCACATTGATCAGAAGGGCGTCATAGGTATCCATGATCAGAACTCCTGCCAGTCTTCGTCATTGGCCTGCTGTGCAGGCTGTGCGGCGGGCTTGGCAGCCGGCTTGGCCTGCGCGGTGGTCTTCGCCGCGACCACGGGTTTGGCAGCGGCGGGCTTTTTCAGCGCAACCACCTTGGCGGCGGGCTTTGCGGCGCTGACCGCCGGAGCGGCAGCCGAGTTGTTGCCGGTCTTGAAGAAGCCGACCAGGTTGGCCAGTTCGGCGGCCTGCTCCGACAAAGCCTGAGCCGAGGCGGAGGTTTCCTCCACCAGGGCGCCGTTGCGCTGGGTCATCTCGTCCATCTGGCCCACAGCGGTATTGATCTGCTCCAGGCCGGTCGACTGTTCGCGGCTGGCGGCGGCGATCTCGGAGACGATATCGGTCACCTTCTTCACCGCGCCGACGATCTCGGTCAGCGTTTCGCCGGCCTGACCGACCAGTTTGCCGCCTTCGCGGACCTGGCCGTTCGACTCGGTGATCAGCGTCTTGATGTCGCGCGAGGCATCGGCGGCGCGCTGGGCGAGCGAACGCACCTCCTGCGCCACCACGGCAAAGCCCTTGCCGGCTTCACCCGCGCGGGCAGCCTCGACCGAGGCGTTCAGGGCCAGCAGGTTGGTCTGGAACGCGATCTCCTCGATCAGGCCCACGATGTCGGCGATCTTGCCGGCGGAGCCTTCGATGCGGCCCATGGCATTCACCACGTCGCCCATCACCTGGCCGCCCTTGTTGGCTGCGTCGCGCGCCATGGCTGCCATCTGGCTGGCGGCCTGGGCGTTGTCGGCATTCTGCTTCACCGTCGTGGTGATCTCGTGCATCGACGCTGCCGTTTCCTCGATGGAGGCAGCCTGGCTTTCCGTGCGCTGGGCCAGGTCCTGGCTGCCGGTCGAGATCTCGGCCGAGGCGCTCTTCACCAGTTCGGCGCTTTCGTTCAGGCGGCCGGCGAAATCGCGCAGCTTGTCGGCCATGCCGTTCACGCTGTCCTTCAGGTCGCCGAACACACCCTGGTAGCTGCCGGTGACCTTGCGGGTCAGGTCGCCATGAGCCATGCCGCCGGTGACGGTGGCGAGTTCGCCGGTCATCTGCTGCAGCATGCCGGTCAGGCCGTTCAGGCGCTGGCTGATGGTGAGCAGGAAGCCGTCCTTGTCGGCCTCGTTCAGGCGGGTGTCGAGGCTGCCGGCTGCGGCCTTGTCGCAGAGATCGGAAATCTCCTCGATGGCCTTGCGTTCGCGGGCCTCGCGGGCGGCGCGCTGCTCCTCGGTTACGCGGCGCTGTTCGGCGATTTCGGCTTCCGCCTTCTCGCGGGCGATCATGTTGTCCTTGAACACCTGCACGCTGCCGGCCATCTGGCCGATCTCGTCCTTGCGGCCGGCACCGAAGACCTCGGCGCTGGTGTCGCCCTGGGCCAGCACATTCATGCCGCCGGCCAGCCGTGCGATGGGCCGCGTGATGGTGAGCATCGAAATCGCCAGGCCCAGCGCGATGGTGAGCAGGGCGATGCCGGCGGACAGGCCGATCAGCATCGGGACTTCCCGTTCGCCGAAGGCATGCAGATAGGCCGTGATCTCGTCGATGGCCTTGTCGTTGCGAGTGGCGGCTTCCACCAACTGGTCGTTCACCGCCTTGCGGTTGGCGCGGTTGGCCTCGTTGTTGCCCTGTTCGTTGGCAGCAGCCGGGCTTACCTCGGTACCGAGCCGGGCGGTCTCGCGACGGAATTTGATGAAATCGGTCAGCGCTTGTTTGCGCTCCTGAAAGGCGGCAAGATGATCGGCCGTCTGGGTCTTCTCATAGAGCGGGATCAGTCTTTCCATTTCGTCCAGGCTGGCCAGCAGGCCCTTGGCGAAACGCTTTGCGTCGTTGGTGTCCTTCGCCATGTAGACGCCACGCGAGTCCATCACCACGGCATTGACCAGGCCATTGATTTTTTCCGCGTAGATGGCGCGCCGTGCGGTGTCGGTCAGCTCCTCGACTTTCGCGTCGTAGATCATGATGTCGCGAACGCCGAGGAAGCCCACGGCACCCAGGCCGATGGCGGCGATCAGCAATACGATGGCAACGCGTACGCCGATCTTGAGGTTGTTGAAAAAGGACATGACAGCTCTCCCGCTGGTAGTTCAGACGTTGGGTGGCGCTAACGCCGGTGACGTCCGTTTCTACGCAGGGAATGCAATCAGGATGAGTAATTATCCGGTAAGGTTACAGCCCTGTAATTCAGGGTTTCCAGATATTTACCTGAGCCTAGGGGGCGCTCAGTAGGCCTCGGGCAGGTGGTCTGGGGCGATATAGTCGCTGAAGCGGGTGAATTCGCTCTCGAACTGCAGCACCACCTTGCCGATGGGGCCATGGCGCTGCTTGCCGATGATGGCCTCGGCCAGGTTGGCGATGCGGGCCATCTTTTCCTGCCAGGCGGCATGTTCGGGCGTGTCCATGGTCGGCTCCTTGCGGGCCTCGTAGTATTCCTCGCGGAACACGAACATCACCACGTCGGCATCCTGCTCGATCGAGCCGGATTCGCGCAGGTCGGAGAGCTGCGGCCGCTTGTCGTCGCGGCTTTCCACGGCGCGGCTGAGCTGCGACAGCGCGATCACCGGCACGTTCAGGTCTTTCGCCAGCGCCTTCAGCGCCTGGGTCACTTCCGAGATTTCCTGTACGCGGTTGTCGTTTTTGCGCGAATTGGCGCCGCGCACCAGCTGCAGGTAGTCGACGATGATCATGCCGATATTGTGCGTGCGTTTCAGCCGGCGGGCGCGGCTGCGCAGCAGGGCGATGGAGATCGCGCCGGTATCGTCGATGAAGAAGGGGATCTGCGACAGCGTCTTCGACACCGGCACGATCTGTCGAGTGAATTCCTCGTCGGTGATGTCGCCGCGGCGCAGGCGTTCCGACTGGATGCGCGTCTGCTCCGACAGGATACGCGTGGCGAGCTGTTCTGACGACATTTCCAGGCTGAAGAAGGCCACCGGCGCGCCTTCCGTGCCGCCGCTTTCGAAATAGGCCTTGGCCGCGTTGAAGCCGATATTGGTGACCAGCGCGGTTTTGCCCATCGAGGGGCGGCCGGCCAGGATGATCAGGTCGGAGGGATGCAGGCCGCCCAGCTTGGCGTCCATGTCCTTCAGGCCGGTGGTAACGCCCGAAAGGCCACCGCGCTGGTAGGCCGCCTGCACCATCTCGATGGATTTGGTGATCGAATCCTTGAACGAGACGAAGCCGCCTTCCGAATTGCCCTCGTCGGCCAGCTTGAACAGCTTCTGTTCGGCCTGCTCGATCTGGTCCGAGGCCGGCTCGTCGATCTTGGGGTCGTAGGCGCGGTTGACCATGTCCTCGCCGATGCCGATCAGCTCGCGGCGCAGGGCCAGGTCGTGGATCACCTTGGCATAGTCCTCGGCGTTGATCACCGTGGTGGCGGCGGCGGCCAGGCGGGCGAGGTAGGTGGTGCCGCCGGCCTTGGCGATCACCTCGTCGCGCTCGAAATAGGCCTTCAGCGTCACCGGATTGGCGATCTCGCCGCGCTCGATCAGCGTGAGCGTCGCCTGATAGATGCGGCGATGGGCCTCGTGGAAGAAATGCTCCGGCTGCAGGAAGCCCGACACCTTCATGGCGGCGTCGTTGTTGACCAGGATGGCGCCCAGCAGCTCCTGCTCGGCATCCACGTTGTGCGGCTGGATGCGGAAGGCCGGCTCGCCGGCGGTATTCAGCCCCCCATTGGTCCCCTGGGCGACTTGTTCATTGGCGGTCGGAGCGGAAAACGTGGTCACCACAGCCATTGCGGACTTCTTCCCAACTTCAGTGTACGGCCAGTGGACCGGCCTTGCCTTTCGTGACTGCGCTATGACGGTTCTGTTGCGAAGCCACGCAGCGGGGCGGCATTAACGACGATGCGGCCCCGCACTTCCAGTCCAGATTTTCATTGACGGCACATTATCCCCCGAATTCTCGCTGGGGATAAGTCAATTCGATAAGTCAGTATGTTAGCAGAAGAAATCCACAGGCATCGTTCATATGTATAAAGCGTGTTTCAAAAACGAATCGGGCCGGCATTGCTGCCGGCCCGATCTGTAATACGGACAGGAAAGGGGATCAGGCCTGTTCGGCCTCGCCCTCGGCTTCCTCGGCCTCTTCGCCTTCGACGGTGACGCCTTCGTCCAGCAGGCTCTCGGTCGCCACCTGCTTCTCGGCCTCGGCCTCGGAGCGGGCGACATTCACCTTCACGTCGACGCTGACTTCCGGATGCAGCGACACCTTCACGGTGTAAACGCCCACCGCCTTGATCGGGTCGATGAGGGCCACCTGGTTGCGGTTCAGGGTGAAGCCGGCGGCGGTGACAGCTTCCGCGATGTCGCGGGCGCTGACCGAGCCATAGAGCTGGCCGCTGTCGCCGGCCTGGCGCAGCAGGGCCACGCTGAGGCCGACCATCTTGGCGGCGACCTTTTCGGCCTCGCCCTTCTTGGCCAGGTTCTGCGCCTCAAGCTGGGCGCGTTGCGTCTCGAAGACCTTCTTGTTGGCCTCGGTGGCCCGCAGCGCCTTCTTGCG
>NZ_JBKBHT010000006.1:0-264725 GCF_046297595.1 Ferrovibrio sp. | reverse complement strand
CGTTGCGATGGATGTCGAGCTGATCGCGCCGATCGCCATGGACGAGGGCCTGCGCTTCGCGATCCGCGAAGGCGGCCGTACCGTCGGCGCCGGCGTCGTCGCCAAGATCATCGCGTAAGCGCCAGTTGCGCCAAGCGAAGGTCTGACGCGCGTGCAGGGGTGTAGCTCAACTGGCTAGAGCACCGGTCTCCAAAACCGGGGGTTGGGGGTTCGACTCCCTCCACCCCTGCCAGCGTGACGCAGACAGAGAATGAGTACAGGTAGGTAGCAAGGCGATGGCGAAAGTCAGTCCGATCGAGTTCTTCCGGCAGGTCCGGCAGGAGACTTCCAAAGTCACCTGGCCGAGCCGCAAGGAAACGCTGATCACCACGGCGATGGTTTTCGTCATGGGACTGGTCGCCGCGCTGTTCTTTTTTGCGGTCGACTCGATCCTGCGCTTTATCGTGCAGCTGGTCCTCGGCCTGGGGAGCTGACGATGGCGGCGCGCTGGTACATCGTCCACGTTTATTCGAACTTCGAAAAGAAGGTCGCCCAGGCGATCCGCGACGGCGCGGCGCAAAAGGGCATGAGCGATCTTTTCGAAGAGGTGCTGGTGCCGACCGAGGAAGTGGTGGAAGTCCGCCGCGGCCAGAAGGTCAATGCCGAGCGCAAGTTCTTCCCCGGCTATGTGCTGGTGAAGATGGATCTGACCGACGAGAGCTATCACCTCGTCAAGAATACGCCGAAGGTCACCGGCTTCCTGAGCTCGGGCGGCAAGCCGTCGCCGATCACGGAAGCCGAGGCGCAGCGTATCGCCAATCAGGTGAAGGAAGGCGTCGAACATCCGAAGCCGTCCGTCACCTTCGAGGTGGGCGAGCAGGTGCGCGTTGCCGACGGCCCGTTCACGTCGTTCTCCGGCGTGGTGGAGGAAGTGGACGAAGAGCGCGCACGCCTCAAGGTGGCGGTGTCGATCTTCGGTCGCGCCACCCCGGTGGAGCTGGAATACAGCCAGGTCGAGAAGCTCTGATCTGGTTGCGAGTACCCGGGCTGCTTTTGCTTCTGGCCCGGTTCACCGCGTGGGAGACAGCTAAGGTCCATTTCGCCGGACCGACCCTGATCGCACCGCGCCTCCGCTAACGGAACGGCATCGTTCCAGGCAGGAAAGGAAAGAGTATGGCGAAGAAGATTGAAGGCTACATCAAGCTGCAGGTTCCGGCCGGCAAGGCCAACCCGTCGCCGCCGATTGGCCCCGCGCTCGGTCAGCGCGGCGTCAACATCATGGAATTCTGCAAGGCGTTCAACGCGCAGACCAAGGATCTCGAGCAGGACATGCCGATCCCGGTGGTGATCACCGTGTATTCGGACCGTTCGTTCACGTTCATCACCAAGACCCCGCCGGTGACCTACTTCCTCAAGAAGGCCGCCAACATCAAGTCCGGCGCCAAGCTGACCGGCCGTGGTGAGAAGGTTGGCGCGGTGACGATGGATCAGGTGCGCGAGATCGCCAAGCAGAAGATGAAGGATCTCAACGCCCACGACATCGACGCGGCATGCCGCATGATCGTTGGTTCGGCCCGTTCGATGGGCCTGGACGTTCGTGGCGAGTAAGGGGAGATCTAGATCATGAGCAACAAGGGCAAGCGCTACACCGCCGCCGCGAAGACCGTTAACCCGGACCTCCGCTACGGCCTCACCGATGCCGTCAAGATGGTCAAGGGCAATGCCAAGGCCAAGTTCGACGAGACCATCGAGATCGCGATGAACCTCGGCGTCGATCCGCGTCATGCCGACCAGATGGTCCGTGGCGTCGTCACCATGCCGTCGGGCACGGGCAAGTCGGTGCGCGTCGCTGTCTTCGCCAAGGGCCCGAAGGCCGAGGAGGCCAAGAAGGCCGGTGCCGACCTGGTCGGTGCCGACGACCTGGCAGAAATCATCAACACCGGCAAGATCGAGTTCGATCGCTGCATCGCCACGCCCGACATGATGGCCGTGGTGGGCAAGCTGGGTAAGGTGCTGGGCCCGCGCGGCCTGATGCCGAACCCGAAGCTGGGCTCGGTCACCATGGACGTCGCCGGCGCCGTGAAGGCGGCCAAGGGCGGCCAGGTCGAGTTCCGCGTGGAGAAGGCCGGCCTGATCCATGCCGGCATCGCCAAGGCGTCGTTCACCGAAGACCAGATCCTGGCCAACGTGAAGGCGTTCATCGATGCCGTGATGAAGGCCAAGCCGACCGGCGTGAAGGGGCATTACGTGAAGAAGATCGCGCTGTCCTCGACCATGGGTCCGGGCGTGCGTATCGAGCTGAGCGACGCGCTCGGCGGCGGCGAAAAGGCTGCTGCCTAACGCGTGAAGAGTTTCGCCGGGCCTTCCCTCGGGAGGGGCCGGCGAAGCGGCGTTTCGAGCAATCGGAATGTCCGCAACCTGTCCGAGACTGCAGGCCCCCGGAGGTTTTCGAACCGAAGGGTTTAATGGACGAGGCCACCTGCATAGACGGGGAAGAGAATTTTCAGGAATCCGGCTTTGGCCGGGTTCAGGAAGGTTCGAGCCCTGGGACAGGCGAACCGGGTGATCGGTTTGCCGCATTACGGTGGCGCTGCGCAAGCGGCAAAGCCGGGGCGACCAAGTCGATCGCTCAAGTGCCAACCAGGATCAGCCAGTATCCGCAAGGAGCATTGGCCTGATTCCTTGTTTAGGAGACGAGCAGTGGATCGTGCTCAAAAACAGGAGATGGTGACGACGCTCAACCAGGTCTTCAAGAAGGCCGAGGTTGTCGTTGTAACCCAGAATAACGGTCTGACCGTCGCTCAGGTGACTGAGCTGCGCCGTCAGATGCGTGCTGCTGGCGCCAGCTTCAAGGTCGCGAAAAACCGTCTTGTCTGCCTTGCCCTCGAGGGCACCACCTACGCGTCCCTGAAGGATCTCTTCAAGGGTCCGACCGGCATTGCTTATGCCAATGATCCGGTCGCGGCAGCGAAGGTCGCCGTGGAATTCGCCAAGAAGAACGAGAAGTTCGTTGTTGTTGGCGGCGCCATGGGCGACACCGTGCTGAACGCTGACGGTGTGAAGGCTCTGGCAACCTTGCCGTCGCTCGACGAGCTGCGCGGCAAGATCATTGGCCTGCTCAACGCGCCTGCGACCAAGGTCGCCGGCGTCGTGCAGGCGCCCGCTGGCCAGCTGGCCCGCGTGCTCAATGCCTATGCCACCAAGGGTTAAGGTCGCAAGCCGAACCGTACTAGTCAAACCAGGTATCGAACCTATCTAACCAGGAGTAACCGAAATGGCTGATTTGCAGAAGATCGTCGACGAACTGTCGTCGCTCACCGTCCTCGAGGCCGCCGAGCTCGCCAAGCTTCTCGAAGAGAAGTGGGGCGTGTCGGCTGCTGCTCCGGTCGCCGTCGCCGCCGTTGCCGGTGGCGCTGCCGGCGCTCCGGCCGCTGAAGAGAAGACCGAGTTCAACGTCATCCTCGCTGATGCCGGCGCCAACAAGATCAACGTGATCAAGGAAGTGCGCGCCATCACCGGTCTGGGCCTCAAGGAGGCCAAGGACCTGGTCGAAGGTGCGCCGAAGCCGGTCAAGGAAGGCGTCAACAAGGACGAAGCTGCCAAGATCAAGGCCCAGCTCGAAGGCGCTGGCGCCAAGGTCGAAGTCAAGTAAGGTCCGCGTACAGGTGCGGGGCAGGTCCGGTGTGGCCTGCCCCGACACCGTCAGAATGTCGCTCCGGGTCGCCGGGGCTTTTGCCGTTTTAAGTGCACCCCTGTTAAGCACACCCCCGTCCGCCGCGGGATTTCCGGCGGGTCGATGCGGTTTTCGGATTTTGGGCGCGGCGATCGCCCGGCGGGATAATGGGCCCGTGAAATTCATCGCTGTCCGAACCCCGCGCGGCGTGACCTACGCCGCACAGCTATAGATTTGGGACAGACATGACCTTGTCGTTCACCGGCCGCAAGCGCGTTCGCAAAAGCTTCGGGCGCATCCCGAGCGTCACCTCGATGCCGAACCTGATCGAGGTGCAGAAAAGCTCCTACGAGAGCTTCCTGATGATGCATGACGCCGCCGACCAGCGCCCCGATGCGGGCCTGCAGGGCGTCTTCAAGTCGGTCTTCCCGATCAAGGATTTTTCCGAGACCTCGTCGCTGGAATTCGTGAAATACGAATTCGAGGCGCCGAAGTATGACGTCGACGAATGCATGCAGCGCGGCATGACCTTTGCCGCGCCGCTGAAGGTGACGCTGCGCCTGATCGTGTTCGAAGTCGATCCCGACACCCAGGCCAAGTCGGTGCTCGATATCAAGGAGCAGGACGTCTACATGGGCGACATGCCGCTCATGACCGACAAGGGCACCTTCATCATCAACGGTACCGAGCGCGTCATCGTCTCGCAGATGCACCGCAGCCCGGGCGTGTTCTTCGACCACGACAAGGGCAAGACCCATTCCTCGGGCAAGTATCTCTACACCGCCCGCGTGATCCCCTATCGCGGTTCGTGGCTGGATTTCGAGTTCGATGCCAAGGATATCGTGCATGTCCGCATCGACCGCCGCCGCAAGCTACCCGTCACCACGCTGTTCTTCGCGCTTGGCCTGACCCAGGAAGAGATCCTGGACGCTTTCTACAAGAAGGCGATCTACAAGCACGACAAGAAGGGCTGGCGCACCGACTACAACGCCGAGCGCATGCGCGGCGTGCGCCTGAATTCCGACCTGATCAATGCCAAGACCGGCAAGGTCGCGGTCGAGGCCGGCACCAAGATCACCCCGCGCCTGGCCAAGAAGCTGGCCGATGAGGGCCTGAAGGAACTGCTGGTCTCGCCGCAGGACATGGCCGGCAAGTACAACGCGCTCGACATCGTCAACGAGGAAACCGGCGAGATCTATCTGGAGGCGGGCGAGGAGCTCGACGTCAAGAAGATCGAGATGCTGGAAGCCGCCGGCATCGAGCAGATCTCGGTGCTCGACGTCGACCACGTCACCATCGGCGCTTACATCCGCAACACCATGGTGGCCGACAAGCATCAGGGCCGCGAGCAGGCGCTGTTCGAGATCTATCGCGTCATGCGTCCGGGCGAGCCGCCGACCATGGACACCGCCGAGGCGCTGTTCCACGGCCTGTTCTTCGATTCCGAGCGTTACGACCTCTCGGCCGTTGGCCGCGTGAAGATGAATGCCCGTCTCGGCCTCGAGGCCGACGATACCGTGCGCGTGCTGCGCACCGAGGACATCCTGGCCTGCGTGCGCACCCTGACCGAGCTGAAGGACGGTCGCGGCGAAATCGACGACATCGATCATCTCGGCAACCGTCGCGTCCGTTCGGTCGGCGAGCTGATGGAAAACCAGTACCGCATCGGCCTGCTGCGCATGGAGCGTGCGATCCGCGAGCGCATGAGCTCGGTGGATATCGATACCGTGATGCCGCACGACCTGATCAACGCCAAGCCGGCGGCGGCGGCGGTGCGCGAGTTCTTCGGCTCCAGCCAGCTCTCGCAGTTCATGGACCAGACCAACCCGCTGTCGGAGATCACCCACAAGCGCCGCCTGTCGGCCCTTGGCCCGGGCGGTCTGACCCGCGAGCGCGCCGGCTTCGAGGTGCGCGACGTGCACCCGACCCATTACGGCCGCATCTGCCCGATCGAGACGCCGGAAGGCCCGAATATCGGCCTGATCAACTCGCTGGCCACTTATGCCCGCGTGAACCAGTATGGCTTCATCGAAAGCCCGTACCGCCGCATCCGGGACGGCAAGATGACCGATGAGGTCGTCTACCTGACCGCGATGGAAGAGGGCAAATACACCATCGCCCAGGCCAATGCCGAGGTCGATGCCAAGGGCAAGCTGGTTGGCGACCTGGTGTCCTGCCGCTGCAACGGCGATTTCGTCATGGTCCGCCCCGAGGGTGTCGACTTCATGGACGTGTCGCCCAAGCAGCTCGTCTCGGTCGCCGCTGCGCTGATCCCGTTCCTTGAGAATGACGACGCCAACCGCGCGCTGATGGGCTCGAACATGCAGCGCCAGGCCGTGCCGCTGATCCGCGCCGAAGCGCCGCTCGTCGGCACCGGCATGGAAGAGGTGGTGGCCCGCGATTCCGGCGCCACCATCGTTGCCCGCCGCTCGGGCGTCGTCGACCAGATCGACGGCACCCGTATCGTCGTCCGCGCCTCGGAAGAGACGGACATGACGAAGTCGAATGTCGACATCTACAAGCTGCTGAAGTTCCAGCGCTCGAACCAGAATACCTGCATCACCCAGCGTCCTCTGGTGAAGGTGGGCGACGTGGTGAAGGCTGGCGACATCATCGGCGACGGTCCGTCGACCGAACTGGGCGAGCTGGGCCTGGGCCGCAACGTGCTGGTCGCGTTCATGCCCTGGAATGGCTACAACTTCGAAGATTCGATCCTGATCTCCGAACGCATCGCCAAGGATGACGTCTTCACCTCGATCCATATCGAGGAATTCGAGGTGATGGCCCGCGATACCAAGCTGGGCCCAGAGGAAATCACCCGCGACATCCCGAACGTTGGCGAGGAAGGCCTCAAGAATCTCGACGAGGCCGGTATCGTCTATATCGGCGCCGAAGTCCATCCGGGCGACATCATGGTCGGCAAGATCACGCCGAAGGGCGAAAGCCCGATGACACCGGAAGAGAAGCTGCTGCGTGCCATCTTCGGCGAAAAAGCTTCCGATGTGCGCGACAGTTCGCTGCGCGTGCCGCCGGGCGTTTCCGGCACGGTCGTGGAAGTGCGCGTCTTCTCCCGCCATGGCGTGGAGAAGGACGAACGCGCGCTGGCCATCGAGCGCGCCGAAATCGAGCGTCTGGCCAAGGACCGCGACGACGAAAAGGCGATCATCGAGCGTTCGATCTACGGCCGCCTGAAGGAACTGCTGCTCGGCAAGCAGGCCGACAAGGGCCCGAAGGGCTTCAAGGATGGCGGCAAGATCACCGAGGAAGTGCTGCAGGAACTGACCCCCGGCCAGTGGTGGCAGCTCAGCCTCAAGAACGAAAAGTCGATGTCTGACATCGAGGCGCTGAAGAAGCAGTACGATGCCGCCACCTCGCGCATCCAGAAGCGCTTCGAAGACAAGGTCGAGAAGCTTCAGCGCGGCGACGAACTGCCTCCGGGCGTGATGAAGATGGTCAAGGTGTTCGTCGCGGTGAAGCGCAAGCTGCAGCCGGGCGACAAGATGGCCGGCCGTCACGGCAACAAGGGCGTCATCTCGCGCATCGTGCCCGAGGAGGACATGCCCTATCTCGAGGACGGCCAGCCGGTCGACATCGTTCTGAACCCGCTGGGCGTGCCTTCGCGCATGAACGTCGGTCAGATCCTTGAGACGCATCTGGGCTGGGCTTCGGCCGGCCTGGGCCGCCAGATCGGCGACATGCTCGACAAGGTGCGCCGCAACTCGGCCAAAGCCGAGGACCTGCGCAAGGTGCTCAGGAACGTGTATTCCAAGCAGGAATACACCGACAAGATCGCCGACCTCTCTGACGAGCAGGTGATCGAGCTGAGCGACAACCTGCGCCGCGGCGTGCCGATGGCCACCCCGGTCTTCGACGGCGCCCACGAGCCGGACATCGTCGAGATGCTGGAAAAGGCCGGCATGGACAAGTCGGGCCAGGTCACCCTGGTCGATGGCCGCACCGGCGAGCCGTTCGACCGCAAGGTGACGGTCGGCTACATCTACATGCTGAAGCTGCACCACCTGGTCGACGACAAGATCCACGCCCGCTCGATCGGCCCGTACTCGCTGGTCACCCAGCAGCCGCTGGGCGGCAAGGCGCAGTTCGGCGGTCAGCGTTTCGGCGAAATGGAGGTCTGGGCACTCCAGGCCTACGGTGCCGCCTACACGCTGCAGGAAATGCTGACGGTGAAGTCGGACGACGTGGCCGGCCGCTCAAAGGTCTACGAGGCCATCGTGCGCGGCGACGACAACTTCGAAGCCGGTATTCCGGAATCGTTCAACGTGCTGGTCAAGGAGATGCGGTCGCTCGGCCTGAATGTCGAGCTGTCGCAGCGCTCCTACTGATCATCACGCAACGCATCCTCCGATAGGAGACAGACATGAACGAACTGAGCAACGTTTTCGGCCAGCCGCAGGGCGCCCAGAGCTTCGACCAGATCCAGATCTCGATCGCTTCGCCGGAGCGTATCCGCTCCTGGTCCTACGGCGAGATCAAGAAGCCGGAAACCATCAACTACCGCACCTTCAAGCCGGAGCGCGATGGCCTGTTCTGCGCCCGCATCTTCGGCCCGATCAAGGATTACGAGTGCCTGTGCGGCAAGTACAAGCGCATGAAGTATCGCGGCGTGATCTGCGAGAAGTGCGGCGTTGAAGTCACGCTCTCCAAGGTCCGGCGCGAGCGCATGGGCCATATCGAGCTGGCCTCGCCGGTGGCGCATATCTGGTTCCTCAAGTCGCTGCCCTCGCGCATCGGCCTGATGCTGGACATGACGCTGAAGGATCTCGAGCGCATCCTGTATTTCGAGAACTACGTGGTGGTCGAGCCGGGCCTCAGCCCGCTGAAGCAGTTCGACCTGCTGACGGAAGAACAGCTCTATCGCGCCCAGGAAGAATATGGCGATGATGCCTTCGTCGCCAAGATCGGCGCCGAGGCGATCCGCGACCTGCTGATCGCCATCGACCTGGAAAAGGAGCGCGAGAATATCCGCCAGGAGCTGGCCGAGACCACTTCGGAACTGAAGCCGAAGAAGCTGGTCAAGCGCCTGAAGCTGATCGAGTCGTTCATCGATTCCGGCAACCGCCCGGAATGGATGGTGCTGACCGTGGTGCCGGTGATCCCGCCCGAGCTGCGCCCGCTGGTGCCGCTGGATGGCGGCCGCTTCGCCACCTCGGACCTCAACGACCTGTATCGCCGCGTCATCAACCGTAACAACCGCCTGAAGCGGCTGATCGAGCTGCGCGCGCCGGACATCATCGTGCGTAACGAAAAGCGCATGCTGCAGGAAGCCGTCGACGCCCTGTTCGACAACGGCCGCCGTGGCCGCGTCATCACCGGCGCAAACAAGCGTCCGCTGAAGTCGCTGTCCGACATGCTGAAGGGCAAGCAGGGCCGCTTCCGCCAGAACCTGCTCGGCAAGCGCGTCGACTATTCGGGCCGTTCGGTCATCGTGGTCGGCCCGGAGCTGAAGCTGCACCAGTGCGGCCTGCCGAAGAAGATGGCTCTCGAACTCTTCAAGCCGTTCATCTACTCCAAGCTTGAGCTGCGCGGCCTGGCCGCCACCGTCAAGATGGCGAAGAAGATGGTCGAGAAGGAGCGGCCGGAAGTCTGGGACATCCTCGAAGAGGTGATCCGCGAGCATCCGGTGCTGCTGAACCGCGCGCCGACCCTGCACCGTCTGGGCATCCAGGCTTTCGAGCCGACCCTGATCGAAGGCAAGGCGATCCAGCTGCATCCGCTGGTCTGCGCCGCGTTCAACGCCGACTTCGACGGCGACCAGATGGCGGTGCACGTGCCGCTGTCGCTGGAAGCCCAGCTCGAAGCCCGCGTGCTGATGATGTCGACCAACAACATCCTCAGCCCGGCTAACGGCAAGCCGATCATCGTACCGTCGCAGGATATCGTGCTCGGCCTGTATTACCTGACCATGGAACGCCCGGCGCCGCTCGGCAACGTGCTCAAGGTCAAGGATAGTGCGGCTCTGCTGAAGGCCTGGACGGAGGACGACGTCATCCTGTTCGACCCCAAGACCAATGTCGAAATTCCGAAGACTGCGGTGAAGGCCGAGCTGGAGCGTCTGATCCAGAATGGCGCCGTCGTGGAGAAGACCCCGGTCTTCTCGACCGTGGCGGAAATCCAGCAGGCGCTGGATGCCAAGGCGATCAGCCTGCATCACCGTATCAAGGCCCGCCTCAACACGGTGGATGCCGAGGGCACGCCGATCATTGCCCGCGTCACCACCACCCCGGGCCGCATGCTGCTGAGCGAGATACTGCCCAAGCACAAGAACGTGCCGTTCCGGGTCATCAACCAGCAGCTGACCAAGAAGGAGATCACCAACGTCATCGACGTTGTGTATCGCCATTGCGGCCAGAAGGAGACGGTCATCTTCTGCGACCGCATGATGGCGCTCGGCTTCAACCGCGCCTTCAAGGCGGGCATTTCCTTCGGCAAGGACGACATGGTCGTGCCGCTGACCAAGGAAAAGCACATCGAGGATACCAAGAAGCTGGTCGGCGAATACGAGCAGCAGTACCAGGACGGCCTGATCACCCAGGGCGAGAAGTACAACAAGGTGGTCGATGCCTGGTCGCAGTGCACCGACCGCGTTGCCGACGAGATGATGAAGGTCATTCAGACCGACATCGATCAGGTGACCGGCGCCCGCAAACCGATCAACTCGATCTGGATGATGGCCCATTCTGGCGCTCGTGGTTCGGCTGCCCAGATGAAGCAGCTTGCCGGCATGCGCGGCCTGATGGCCAAGCCGTCGGGCGAGATCATCGAGACGCCGATCATCTCGAACTTCAAGGAAGGCCTCACCGTGCTCGAGTACTTCAACTCGACCCACGGCGCCCGCAAGGGTCTGGCCGACACGGCGCTCAAGACCGCCAACTCGGGTTACCTGACCCGTCGCCTCGTCGACGTGGCGCAGGACTGCATCATCACCGAGGATGATTGCGGCACCGAGCGCGGCCTGACCGTTCGCGAGGTGGTGGAGGGCGCCGAGGTGATCGCCACGCTGGGTGAGCGTATCCTGGGCCGCACCGCCGCGGTCGACGTCAAGCATCCGCTGACCGGCGAAGTCCTGATGCCGGCGGGTGGCCTGATCGAGGAACGCGACGTCGACATCATCGAGACGGCCGGCGTGGAAAGCATGCTGATCCGCTCGGTGCTGACCTGCAACAGCGAAACCGGTGTCTGCGGCAAGTGCTATGGCCGCGACCTGGCCCGCGGTACCAAGGTCAATATCGGCGAGGCGGTCGGCGTGATCGCCGCCCAGTCGATCGGCGAGCCGGGCACCCAGCTCACCATGCGTACCTTCCACATCGGCGGTACCGCCCAGGTGGCGGAACAGTCGAGCCTGGAGGCCGCCTATGATGCGACCATCAAGATCGAAAACCGCAACCTGGTGACCGACAGCCAGGGCCGTTTCGTGGTGATGGGCCGCAACTGCGAGGTCATCCTGGTCGACGCCAACGGTCGCGAACGCGCCCGCCACAAGGTGCCCTACGGCGCCCGCCTGGTGGCCGACGAAGGCGGTAAGGTCAAGAAGGGCCAGCGCATCGCCGAGTGGGATCCGTATACCCGCCCGATCATCACCGAGCGCGAGGGTCTGGTGCATTACCGCGACCTGGTCGAGGGCGTGTCGGTCCGCGAGGCCACCGACGAGTCGACCGGCATCTCCTACAAGGTCGTCTCCGACTGGAAGCAGAACCCGAAGGGCAGCGAGCTGCGTCCGCGCATCACCCTGCGTGACGACAAGGGCGAAGTGCTCACCCTGGTGAGCGGCGCCGAGGCCCGCTACTACCTGTCGGCGGATGCCATCCTGTCGGTCGAGGACGGCGCCCAGGTGCATGCCGGCGACGTGCTCGCCCGTATTCCGGTGGAAGGCACCAAGACCCGCGACATCACCGGCGGTCTGCCGCGCGTCGCCGAGCTGTTCGAAGCCCGGCGTCCGAAGGACCATGCGGTGATCGCGGAGATCGATGGCCGCGTCGAGTTTGGCAAGGATTACAAGGCCAAGCGCCGCCTGATCCTGAAGCCGGCCGAAGAGGGCACCGATCCGGTCGAATACCTGATCCCGAAGGGCAAGCACATTGCCGTGCAGGAAGGCGACTTCGTGCGCAAGGGCGACCATCTGCTCGATGGCAACCCGGCGCCGCACGACATCCTGAAGGTGATGGGCGTCGAAGCGCTGGCCAACTATCTCGTCAACGAGATCCAGGAGGTCTATCGCCTGCAGGGCGTGAAGATCAACGACAAGCACATCGAGGTGATCTGCCGCCAGATGCTGCAGAAGGTCGAGATCACCGATCCTGCCGACACCACCTTCCTGATCGGCGAGCAGGTCGACCGCAGCGAGTTCGACGAGGTGAACGCCAAGACGGCTGCCGAGGGCCGCAAGATCGCCAAGGCCATGCCGGTTCTGCTCGGCATCACCAAGGCGAGCCTGCAGACCCGGTCGTTCTTCTCGGCCGCGTCCTTCCAGGAGACCACTCGCGTGCTCACCGAGGCTGCCGTCGGCGGCAAGGTGGACAAGTTGATCGGCCTCAAGGAGAACGTGATCGTCGGCCGCCTGATCCCGGTCGGCACCGGCGCCATCATGAACCGCATGAAGTCGCTGGCCGCCCAGCGCGACCGCGATTTCGCCGATGCGCTGGAAAGCGAACTGCAGGCCGCCGTCGGCGACGCCGCCGAGTAAGGGGCCTTCCAGCCATGCTAATGATGGGGAGCGGCCGCAAAGCCGCTCCCTTTCTTTTTTCTTTGATACTGCTCTGCGGTTTTGGTGCCGCGGCGCAGCCGGCGGAACTGGTGCCGGGCACGGCCATGGCAACAGGGCAGGGCAGCATCGCTCGTGCATGGTTCACCGATCCTACCACGCGCTATGCCCATGGCGCGCTGGGCGACAGCATCGAGGCCGGCGCGCTGGTTTTGCAGGACAGGGCGGGGGCTTCCATCCGGATCGTGGTGCCAGAGGATCGGGTGTTCGAGGATCTTGCGCCGCGCCTGGTTTCTGTGCCGGCGCTGGGAGATGCCGCCATGGTGATCGAGAGCGATCGCCGCCTCGGTTCGCGACTCTCCTTCTATGGTCTGGCTGTTGGGCAGGGGCGACTGCTGGCAGCCACGCCCTTTATCGGTACGGCCAACCGCTGGCTGGCGCCCATAGGCATAGGCGATTTCGACGGCGATGGCGTAGCGAACGAAGTCGCCCTGGTAGCGATGCCGCATCTGGCAGGTTTGCTGCGGGTCTACCGTATTCAGATGGGCGAGTTGCCGCTGTTGGCCGAGGCGGCGGGCTACAGCAACCATGTCAATGGACGAGCCGAGATCGCGATGGCAATCGTCGATCACGGGCGGACTCGCGACCGGATATTGCTGCCAGACCGGCAGCGTCGGCGGCTTGTTCTAATGTCGCTTTCGGACGGTAGGCTACGGGAAGAACGGGTCGAACAATTGTCGGCCCCGCTGCGGCGTCTGCGAAAAATCGGGGCAGGTTTTGAAGCTGAACTCGAAGACGGTAGCGTGCTGGTAGGAACACCGTGAGTTGGCTTGCCACCCCTCGCGAATCACCATAAGCCATCAGCATGGACTGGCAGGATGAAGGCGTTGTCCTCAGCGTGCGGCATCACGGCGAGAATGCCCGCATTCTCTCGCTGCTGACCGAATCCCACGGCCGTCATGCCGGCCTGCTGCGTGGCTCGGGCCAGAGTAAATCGGGCGGCGCGATCCAGCCCGGCCAGGTCGTGCGGGCGGAGTGGCGCGCGCGGCTGTCGGAGCAGCTCGGTTATTACACCCTGGAAGCCCTGCAGCATCCGGCCGCCCTGATGCTGGACGATCCGGCCCGGCTGGCAGCCTTAAGCTGCGCCTGCGCCATGGTCGATGCGGCCCTGCCCGAGCGCGAGCCGCACCCGAATCTGTTCGCCGCCACCAGGGCGCTGTTCTCGCTGATGGCCGATCTGCCCGAACCCGAATCCTGGGGCGCGCTCTATGTGCGCTGGGAAACCGGCCTGCTGGCCGAGATGGGTTACGGCCTCGACCTGGATAGCTGCGCCGCCACCGGCGCGCCTGATAACCTGACCCATGTCTCGCCGCGCACCGGCCGCGCCGTCTCGGCCGAGGCCGCCGCACCCTATGCCGAGCGCCTGCTGGTCCTGCCGGCCTTTCTGGTGCCGGGCCGCGGCGGAATAGCAGAGGGGGCAGGGGGGGAGCGCGATTCGCGGCAGGCGGTGCTGGACGGTTTCGCGCTCACCGGCCATTTTCTGGAAAACCGCCTGTTCGCGCAGCTGCATGCGCCGCTGCCGCTGGCGCGCGCCCGGCTTTTGGACATCCTTCTGCGCGCCTGAATCGACGCCCGAGAATGGAAGCTTTGACCCGTCTGGTGTAAAACACGCGCCATGAGCAAGCATCTGCCGCCCAAAGACATCCCCGAATCGATTCGCAACGTGCCGCTGCCCGATGCGCTGTCCGAGCGTTATCTGGCCTATGCGCTCAGCACCATCACCTCGCGTTCGCTGCCCGATGCGCGCGACGGCCTGAAGCCGGTGCAGCGCCGTGTGCTGTTCGCCATGCGGCTGCTCAAACTCGATCCCAATGCCGGCTACAAGAAATGCGCCCGCGTCGTCGGCGACGTGATCGGTAAGTATCATCCGCATGGCGACCAGTCGGTCTACGACGCGCTGGTGCGCCTGGCGCAGGATTTCGCCCAGCGTTATCCGCTGGTCGACGGCCAGGGCAATTTCGGCAACATCGACGGCGATAATGCCGCCGCCATGCGATACACCGAGGCGCGGCTGACCGAGGTTGCCAATATCCTGCTGGCCAATCTCGATGACGAGACGGTCGATTTCCGCCCCAATTACGATGGCGAGAATGACGAGCCGGTGGTGCTGCCCGCCGGCCTGCCCAACCTGCTGGCCAATGGCGCCAGCGGTATTGCCGTGGGCATGGCCACCTCGATCCCGCCGCATAACCTGCCCGAGCTGTGCGATGCGCTGCTGCATCTGATCAAGCATCCCAATGCCGGCATCGAAAAGCTGGTGGAATTCGTGCAAGGCCCGGATTTTCCCACCGGCGGGCTTCTCGTGGAGCCGCTGTCCTCGCGCATCGAGGCATATAAAACCGGCCGTGGCAGTTTCCGCCATCGTGCCCGGTGGCAGAAGGAAGAGCTGCCCCGCGGCACCTGGCAGATCGTCGTCACCGAGATTCCCTACCAGGTGCAGAAATCCAAACTGATCGAGCGCATCGCCGAGCTGATCACCGAGCGCAAGGCGCCGCTGCTGGATGATGTGCGCGATGAGTCGGCCGAGGACATCCGCCTTGTCCTGATCCCGAAGAGCAAGAATGTCGACCCCGACGTGTTGATGGAAAGCCTGTTCCGCAGCACCGACCTGGAGACGCGTTTCCCGCTCAATCTCAATGTGCTGGATGGCGGCAAGCTGCCGCGGGTGATGAACCTGCGCGAGGCGTTGCAGGCCTACCTCAATCATCGCCACGAGGTGCTGGAGCGCAAGAGCCGCTACCGCCAGGGCAAGATAGAGCACCGTCTGGAAGTGCTCGACGGCTACCTGATCGCCTATCTCAATCTCGACGAACTGATCGAGATCATCCGGCGCGAGGACGAGCCCAAGCCGGTGATGATGAAGCGCTTCAAGCTCACCGACGTGCAGGCCGAGGCCATCCTGAACATGCGCCTGCGCAGTCTGCGCAAGCTGGAAGAGATGGAGCTGCGCAACGAGCACAAGACGCTGTCGAAGGAACTGGCCGAGCTTAAGAAACTGCTGGCCGACGAATCCCTGCGCTGGCAGGCCATCGCAGGCGAGATCCAGGAACTCAAGAAGCAGTTCGGTCCCAAGACCGCTCTGGGCAAGCGCCGCACTGCCATCGGCGACGCGCCGGTGATCTCGGAAGAGGCTTTCGAGGTGCTGGTCGAGCGCGAGCCGATCACCGTGATCTGCTCGGCCAAGGGCTGGATCCGCGCCATCAAGGGCCATGTGGCCGACGATGGCAGCGCTGCCTATAAGGAAGGCGACAAGGGCCGCTTCTGGCTGCATGCCGAAACCACCGACAAGCTGGTGCTGTTCGGCACCAATGGCCGCGCCTATACCATCAATTGCGACAAGCTGCCGCGCGGCCGCGGTCATGGCGAACCGGTGCGCCTTACCGTCGATCTGGGCAATGACCAGGACATCGTCACCCTGTTCAAATACCAGGGCGAACGCAAATTCCTGGTGGCCAGCAGCGACGGACGCGGCTTCGTCTGCCCAGAGGGCGAGATGCTGGCCGCCACCCGCACGGGCAAGCAGATCCTGAACGTGCAGTCTCCGGCCGAGGCCTGCGTGTGCAGCATCGTCGAGGGCGACACCGTGGCCGTGGTGGGCGAGAACCGCAAGCTGCTGCTGTTCCCGCTCAACGAACTGCCTGAGATGACCAAGGGCCGCGGCATCACCCTGCAGAAATACAAGGATGGCGGCCTGTCGGACGCCAAGACCTTCACGCTCAAGCAGGGCCTGACCTGGACGGACTCTTCGGGCCGCACCAAAACCGAAACCGACCTGAAGGAATATCGTGGCGACCGCGCCCAGGCCGGCCGCATCGTGCCGCGCGGCTTCAACAAGAATAACCGTTTCAGCTGAGACCGGCGCCCAGCAAAAAAAGAAGGGGAAGGCGTGAGCCTTCCCCCTTAGTCGTTTTTAGGCCGGCAGCCGGAGCAACAGACAAGAATTTCGGCCAAAAACATCAACTAAAACGAGTCTTGAACTAATTAACGCACCCCTTTAAGAGCGTATGTCAGGGTAGGCTGGTCTCAAAAGTAGCGCATGGTCGGTGCAGACGGGGATGGCGGCCATAACGCCATCCGGGGGGAATATCAGCCGGCAGAAGCCGGCGGCCTGGTTTACGCGCTGGTCGATCCGCGCGACCACAGCATTTTCTATATTGGCCTGACCCGCGACCTTGAAGCCCGCAAGCGCATGCATTTCGCCGGCGGCCATTCGGTGTCGGGCGAAAAGATCAAGGTGATCCGGCGCAACGGCCTGGTGCCGCTGGTGGTCGTGCTGGAGGCCGATATTGCAGAGTCCCGCCTGCGCTCGGCCGAGGCCTTCTGGATCGAGATTTTCCGCCAACGCGGCGCCCCGCTGCTCAACGTGCCGAGCGACAGCGGTGAGCGCCGCCGGCTGTGGGATTCTGCGCGCAGCGAAGGTTTTGGTGCGCCGAAACTGACAGCGACCATCCTGCGTGTGGAAGCGCCCGATGAATTCGGGCACACGGCCGACAGCGAGGAGCGGCGGCGTCATCGCGTGCACCAACTCGGCCAGCCGCCCAATACCGGAAAACCCTGGACCGACCACGAGGAGAAGGTTTTGCGCGCATTGCTCCTGCGTGGCCTGCGGGCCGCCGATATCGCCCGGCGGTTCGGTCGCTCACGCGATGCCGTTGCCTCGCGCATGGGGCGGCTGGGACTGGTCGAATTGCGGGACAAGCGCTTGCCGCCGGCTTGAGCCGGTCGCTGCGTGATCGACCGACAGAGGCGTGATCAGAACACGCCGAACAGAAACAGCAGAATGATGATCGGGATGGGTATTCCCAGCAGCCAAAGCAGAATGGCCCGCATCGTCGTCTCCTTGTCCTGAAGCGTTTTACTGAAACAAAACGCCCGGAGCGGGCACTTGTTTCATCGGCCCCGTTTCTTTGGCTGCCGGGTCTTCCCGTAGCGCCGCTGGCGGGGTTTGATAGGCATTGCCCTTGCTGAGTCGGGGTGCGTATCATTTTTGTTCTATCTGCGAAGCAGGGTCATCCGGTGCCTTTCATCACATCGCTTTCAACACTGGTTCGGCAGGGCCTGTCCCGATGCTGACCGATTACCTGCAGGCCGCTTTCCTCGGGATCGTCGAGGGGCTGACTGAATTCATTCCGGTTTCCTCCACCGGCCACCTGATCCTGCTGATCGATCTGCTCGGTTTCGAGGGGCCACCCGGCAAGGTGTTCGAGATCGCCATCCAGCTTGGCGCCATCCTCGCTGTCTGCGTCGTCTACTGGCAGCGGCTCTTCGACACCCTGATCGGGCTGGGGCGGGACCAGACCGCCAACCGCTTCACCGTCAACGTCCTGCTCGGTGTGGTGCCGGCCCTGGTGATCGGGTTCTTCGCCCATGGCTTCATCAAAGGCGTGCTGTTCAATCCCTGGGTCGTCTCCGTGGCGCTGGTTGTCGGTGGCATTGCCATCCTGCTGATCGAGCGTTTCGTTGGCCGGGGTGAGGTGCGCGGCGTGGACGATTTCACCTTCGGCCTCAGTTTCAGGATCGGCCTGCTGCAATGCCTGGCCATGATCCCGGGCGTATCGCGCTCAGGAGCCACTATCATGGGTGCACGCCTGCTGGGCGTGCAACGCGCGGCGGCTGCCGAATATTCCTTCTTTCTGGCCGTGCCCACCATGGTCGCGGCCACCAGTTACGATCTCTACAAGAACTGGTCGGGCCTCACGCTGGATGGCCTGGGCCTGATCGCGGTCGGCCTTGTCGTGTCGTTCATCTGCGCGGCCCTGGTGGTGCGTGGCGTGATCGCCTTCATCAACCGCTATGGCTTCGTGCCATTCGCCATCTACCGCATTGCCATCGGCCTGGTGATGCTGGCCGTGCTGGGCCTGCGTTGACAATGAAAAAAGACCCGGAGGAAACCGTCCATGCCAGAGGCGCTGCCGCCATCGGTTTATCAATCTTTCGCCGCCACGGCGCAGAAGCATCCGGAAAACAGCTTCCTCTGCGTGCCGTCGCGTCCGGGGCGCGATTATGCGCCGGATGGGCAGGAGCTGAGCTACGGCGCGGTGGCGCGGATTGTCGATGACCTGCGCAGCCGCTATGCCGCCGCTGGCTATGGCATCGGCCATCGTGTCGGCCTGCTGCTGGAGATGCGGCCGGATTTCTTCTTCCATTATCTGGCGCTGAACGCGTGTGGCTGCGGCATCGTGCCGGTCAATCCGGATTACCGGCATGACGAGATGCTCTACCAGATGCAGCATTCCGAGGCCGATCTGGTGGTGGCCGCGCCGCATCGCGTGGCCGATATGCAGAAAGTGGCGGCCGACCGCAGTGAAAAGCCGCTGCCGGTGCTGGATGCCGGCAATCTGCCAGCCACGTTTCCGTCACCTCTCACAAAGCCGCGCAGTGGTTCGCCGAACCATGATACCGAGTGCAATCTGCTTTACACCTCGGGCACCACGGGGCGGCCCAAGGGCTGCGTGCTCACCAATTTCTATGCATTGAACGCTGGTGCCTGGTATCGCGATATCGGCGGCCTGTTGACGGTGAAATATGGCGAGGATCGCTTCTATAATCCATTGCCGCTCTTTCACATGAATCACGGCGCCGTGACGGCTACTTGCGCCATGCTGACCGCCAATTGCCTAATCCTCACCGAACGCTTCAGCCCGAACCGCTGGTGGCAGGAGGTGGCGGAAACGCGTGCCACTATCATCCACTATCTGGGCGTGGTACCGCCGCTGCTCCTCAATCAGCCGGTGACGGAAGATGAAAAGCGCCACCACGTGCGCTTTGGTCTTGGCGCCGGCGTCGAACCGCAACTCCACAAACCTTTTGAGGACCGCTATGGTTTTCCGCTGGTCGAGGTCTGGGGCATGACCGAGACCGGCCGCATCTTCGCCGACTGCCACGAGCCGCGCCAGATCGACACGCGCGCCTTCGGCCGACCGCTGCCGGGCTTCGAGGCGATGGTTGCGGGCGAAGACGGCCGCGAGGTGCCGCGCGGACAGGAAGGCGAATTGCTGGTGCGCCATTCGGCGGCCGATCCGCGCCGGGGGTTCTTCTCGGGTTACCTGAAGAACGAGAAGGCCACCGAGGAATCCTGGGCTGGCGGCTGGTTCCATACCGGCGACGTGGTGCGGCAGTCCGAAGGCGGCATGATCTATTTCGTCGACCGCAAGAAGAACATCATCCGTCGCTCGGGCGAGAATATCGCCGCCGCCGAGATCGAGGCCTGCCTGCAGGCCCATGATGCCGTGGCGCAGGTGGCGGTGCTGGCTGCGCCCGATGAACTCCGCGAGGAAGAGGTGATGGCCTGTATCCTGCCGATGCCGGGCGTGCAGCCGTCACCCGAACTGGCCAAGGCTTTGTTCGCCTGGAGCTTCGAGCGGCTGGCCTATTTCAAGGCGCCGGGCTGGATCCTGTTCGTCGACAGCCTGCCCACCACCGGCACCCAGAAGGTGCAGAAGACCCAGATTTTCAAACCCGGCGAAGACCCGCGCCAGCGGCCCGGAATTTACGATTTCCGGGCGCGGAAAAAGCGGTGAAAATGTCGCAGCCATCGGGCTTGACCCGGGGCAGGGTGCGGTCTTTTTTCTGCCCCGGAGCGTGATGTGCAGGATATGGCGATGACCAGTATAACGGCAGTGCAGGCAGTGACCGAAACGCGGCGGCGCGACGCCGAAGCCGTGGCGCGCTGGCTCTTCGCGGTCGCGGGGCTGGTGGCGCTGATGGTGGTGATCGGCGGGCTGACGCGGCTGACCGAGTCCGGCCTCTCCATGGTGGAATGGAAACCGATCACCGGCTGGCTGCCGCCGCTTTCGGAAGCCGCCTGGCAGGCCGAGTTCGAGAAATACAAGCAGTTCCCCGAATACCAGAAGGTCAATATCGGCATGACCCTGGCGGGCTTCCAGGAAATCTACTGGCTGGAATACATCCATCGTGTGCTGGGCCGTGTGATCGGCCTGGCCTTTGCCCTGCCGCTGGTCTGGTTCTGGCTGCGCGACCGCATTCCGCCGGGCATGAAGCCGCATCTGCTGCTGATGTTCGTCCTGGGCGGCAGCCAGGGTGCGCTCGGCTGGTTCATGGTGAAAAGCGGCCTGGTCGACCATCCCGATGTCAGCCACTACCGGCTCACAGCCCATCTGGGGCTGGCCCTGCTGATCTTCGGCTATCTGCTCTGGGGCGCGCTCTCACTGGTGCGTGAAGGCCGTATGGTCGGCCTGCGCGGCAGCGGCATAGCCGGCTGGCTCGGGGCGCTGGTCTTCCTGCAGATTCTCTCCGGCGGTCTGGTTGCCGGCATGAATGCCGGCCTGTCGCATAATACCTGGCCGCTGATGGACGGCGCCTTCATCCCGGACGGCCTGCTGGTCATCCAGCCCTGGTGGCATAACTTTTTTGAAAATGCCATGACCGTGCAGTTCCAGCACCGCATGGGCGCCTATGCCGTCGCCATCCTGGCCGTCATCGTGGTCTTCGCGCTGAAAGGCCGCGTGCCCACCGGCCTGCGCCATGCGCTGCTCTCGGCCGTGCTGCTGCAAATCGGGCTCGGCATCGCCACGTTGCTGATGCATGTGCCGGTCGCGTTGGGCACGCTGCACCAGGCCGGCGCGGTGCTGGTGCTCGGCGTCGTCGTGGCGCTGTGGCATGACCGCGCGCTGGCCGCGCAGCAATGAGCGATATCGTCCTGCTCTATTGCACGGCGGCCAGTCTGGCCGAAGCCGAGAAGGTGGCCGAGGCGGTGGTGGGTCAGCGGCTGGCCGCCTGCGCCAATATCATTCCCGGCATGCGCTCGCTCTACTGGTGGCAGGGCAAGCTGGAGCGGGGCGAAGAGGCGGTGCTGATCCTCAAGACCCGCCCCGACCTGGTCGAGGCCGCCACGGCCGCCATCAGGGCCGCCCACAGTTACAGTGTGCCTTGCGTTCTGGCGATCAGCGTGGGCGAGGGCGGCAACGAGGATTACGTGGCCTGGCTGCTGGGCGAGACCCGGCGGGATTGAGTGTTTCGATACAATTTTGGGGTTGCCTGACGCGCCGGCAGGACTAGGCTGGCGGCAACCCCGGAGACTCGTAATGACCCGCCATGCCGGCTTCCTGACGCTGGTTTTTTCCAGTCTGGCCCATACCTATTCGCATCTCTTCACGCTGCTCTATGCCACCGTGGTGCTGGTGCTGGAGCGCGAATGGGGCCTGTCTTACGCCGAGCTGTTCGCGCTCTCCATCCCGATGAGCGTGCTGTTCGGCGCCGCCGCCCTGCCGGCTGGCTGGATGGGTGACAAATGGAGCGCCTCAGGCATGATGGCGCTGTTTTTCCTCGGCGTCGGTGGCTGTTCCATCGCCACCGGCTTCGCCAATTCGCCTCTCGGCATTGGTCTCGGCCTGGCCGGCATCGGCCTGTTCGCTGCGATCTACCATCCGGTCGGCATTCCCTGGCTGGTCCGCAATGCGGTCAACCGCGGTCGCGCGCTGGGCATCAACGGCGTGTTCGGTTCGGTTGGTACGGCGGGCGCGGCCCTCGTGGCCGGCCTGTTGGCCGAACTGTGGGGCTGGCGCGCCGCCTTCATCATCCCAGGCATCCTGTGCCTGATCACCGGCTTCGGGTTCGTCTGGGCGCGGCAGGCCAACCTGCTGCTGGATCGCGGCGAGGATGCAGTGCCCCAACCTGCGCCGGGTAAGAGCGACATATGGCGCGTCTTCTGGGTGATGTCGGCCACCATGCTCTGCACCGGGCTCATCTATCAAGCCACGGCCTTTGCCTTGCCCAAGGTGTTCGACACGCGACTGTCCGATTTTTTCAACGACAGCATGCTGGGCATCGGCGGCATGGTCACCATCGTCTATACCTGCTCGGCTTTGTCGCAGCTGGTCGGCGGTGAACTGGCCGACCGCTATTCCCTGCGCGGCGTCTATATCGCCGTGCAGTGGCTGCAGATCCCGGTGATCCTGATCGCGATGATGCTGATCCATCCGGCGCTGGCGCCGGTGGCGGCCTTGATGGTCAGCCTGAACGTGGCCGGCCAGCCGGCCGAGAATTCCCTGCTGGCGAAATACACGCCGCCGCAATGGCGCGGCCGCGCCTTCGGCGGCAAGTTCGTGCTCACGCTGGGTGTGTCGTCGCTGGGCGTGGCGGTGATCCCGGTGATCTACCGGTTCACCGGCACGCTGGACGTGCTGTTCATCCTGCTGGCCGCCTGCGCGGCCGGTGCGGGCATCTTCGCCCTGCTGCTGCCGCGCGAGTCCAAGGATGCAGAACCGGAACCGGTCGCTGCACCGGCCGAATAAAGCCTAGTAGGGCAGGCCGACGTAATTTTCGGCCAGGGCGGTCATCGCCGCCTGCGACGAGACCAGGTATTCCAGTTCGCTGCGCTGAATCTTCTGGTCGAAGCCGCTGCTCTCGGGGAAACGATGCAGCTGCGAGGTCATCCACCACGAGAAGCGCTCGGCCTTCCACACCCGGCTAAGCGCGCGGGCGGAATAGGCGTCGATGCCGGTGGCTGATGTCTTCTTGTAGAATTCCACCAGCGCCTGCCACAGGTAATACACGTCGCTGGCAGCGAGATTAAGGCCTTTGGCGCCGGTCGGCGGCACGATATGGGCGGCGTCGCCGGCCAGGAACAGCCGGCCATGCCGCATGGGCTCGGCCACGAAGCTGCGCAGCGGCGCGATGCTCTTCTCGATCGAAGGACCGGGTTGCAGGCGCTTGATCGCTTCGTCGTCCAGCCGGCGCTTGAGCTCCTCGTAGAAGGCTTCGTCCGACCAGTCCTCCACCTTGTCGTCCAGCCGGCACTGGATATAGAGGCGGCTGCGTGTGGGCGAACGCATGGAGCAGAGCGCGAAACCACGCTCGTGGTTGGCATAGATCAGTTCATCCGACACCGGCGGTTTGTCGACCAGGATGCCGAGCCAGCCGAAAGGATAGACGCGCTCGAAAGTCTTCAGCACGTCGGCGGGGATGCTCTTGCGGCTGACGCCATGGAAACCGTCGCAGCCGGCGATGAAATCGCATTCGATCTCGTGGGCCTGGCCACCCTTGGTGTAGCGCACTTTCGGCCTGTCGGTGTCGATGCCGTGCAGGCTGACATCCTCGGCCTCGTAGATGGTCTGCGAGCCGATGGCGGCGCGGCCGTCCATCAGGTCGCGGGTGATCTCGGTCTGGCCATAAACGATGACGCTCTTGCCGATCAGCGCCTTGAAGTTGATGCGATGGCGCGCGCCGCCGAAGGAAATCTCGATGCCGTCGTGGATCAGGCCTTCCTTGTGCATGCGCGCGCCGCAGCCGGCTTCGTCCAGCAGGTCGGCGGCGCCTTTTTCAATCACGCCGGCGCGGATGCGGCCCAGCACATACTCGCCGGTCTGCCGCTCCAGGATCACATTGTCGATGCCATTCTTGCTGAGCAGCTGGCCGAGCAGCAGCCCCGAGGGGCCGGCGCCAATGATGACGACCTGGGTGCGCATGGTTGTTTCCTCCTGAACCCTGTGGAGCAGAAGCTAGCGCCGGGGCAGCCGGGCGACGATGGACAGGGGCAACAAAAAATTGGACAATCCAAACATCGGAAAGCCCAAAGGCCCAGGAGCCCCGTGTCCGCTGTCCCCACCTATGCCCTCTATGGCGAGGCCGATCATACCGCATATGCGAACTGGCTGCATTGCGAATCGATTCCGGCCCGCTCGGCCCTGTTCGACTGGGAAATCGGGCTGCACCGCCACCAGCATTTCTTTCAAATTCTGAACATGACCCGGGGGCAGGGGGAAGCCCGGCTGGGCAGCCGTTCCGTGCCGCTGGCGTCCGGCATGGCCGTCACGGTCACGCCCGGCATTGTGCATGGCTTCCGCTTCTCGCCCGATACCGAGGGGCATGTGATCACCCTGCTGGGCGAGCAGGTGAACCGCATCCTGGCGCCGGGCTCGGGCCTGCAGGCTCTGTTGGCCGAACCGCAGGCGATAGCCCTGGGCGATACGGCGCCTGTGATCGAGCACAGCGTGGCGGCGGTAGTGCGGGAATTTCCCGGCAGCGCGCCGGGCCGGCTCGGTCTGATCGAGGCGCATATCGGCATCCTGCTGATCACGCTGGGCCGGCTGGCGGCCGAAACGGCGGAACAGGCCGAGGCGGCACCGAACCGCACGGCGCGGTATGCCATGCAGTTCCGCATCCTGCTTGACCAGATGTTCCGCACGGAGCGCAGCGTGGCCTTCTATGCCGACCGGCTGGGCATTTCGGAAGTGCATCTCAACCGCGTCTGCCGGGCCGCACTGAAGACTTCGGCTCTGGGCGCGATTAGCCAGCGCATCGTACTGGAAGCCACCCGCGACCTCACCTTCGCAATGCTGTCGGTGAAGGAGATCGCCTATTCGCTGGGCTTCGACGATCCGGCCTATTTCACGCGCTTCTTCACCAAACATACGGGCCTGACGCCGACCCAGTTCCGCAAGCGCAACCCGGCCTGAGGATCAGGCGGCGGCCAGCGCCTTCTCGAGATCCTTGATCAGGTCGGCCGCATCCTCGATGCCGATGGATAGCCGGATCACGTTGTCACCGGCACCGGCGGCCGTGCGTTGTTCGGACGAAAGCTGGCGATGCGTGGTGGAGGCCGGGTGGATCACCAGGCTGCGCGTGTCGCCGATATTGGCCAGGTGTGAAAACACCTGCAGGCTTTCGACGAATTTCATGCCGCTCTCGTAACCGCCCTTCAGCCCGAAGGTGAAGACCGAGCCGGCGCCGCGCGGCAGGTATTTCTGCGCCAGCGCGTGGTAGCGGTCGGATTTAAGGCCGGCATACGACACCCAGTCGACCTTTGGATGTTTCGACAGGAACTCGGCCACGGCCTGGGCATTGTCGCAATGCTTGCGCATGCGCAGGCTCAGCGTCTCCATGCCGGTCAGGATCATGAAGGCGTTGAAGGGCGAAATGGCGGGGCCCAGGTCGCGCAGGCTGATGGCGCGGCAGGCCACGGCATAGGCCATGTCGCCGAAGGTCTCCCAGAAGGTGAGGCCGTGATAGGCTGGCGAGGGCTGCGACAGATGGGGGAACTTGTCGTTCTGGCCCCAGTCGAACAGGCCGGAATCGACGATCACGCCGCCCATCGAGTTGCCATGGCCACCCAGGAACTTGGTGGCCGAATGCAGCACGATATCGGCGCCCCACTCGACGGGCCGGCACAGATAGGGCGTGGCCATGGTGTTGTCGACGATCAGCGGAATACCGGCCTTGTGCGCCACATCTGCCAGCGCCTCGATATCCGAGATCACGCCGCCCGGATTGGCCAGGCTTTCGACGAAGATGGCCTTGGTCTTCGGCGTGATGGCGGCGGCAAAGCCATTGATGTCGTCGGGGTCGACGAAGGTGGTCTGCCAGTCGAAGCGCTTGAAACTGACGCCCAGCTGGGTGATCGAGCCGCCATAAAGCTTGCGCGAGGCGACGATATGGTCGCCCGGATTCATCAGCATGTGGAAGGCAACCAACTGCGCGGCATGGCCCGAGGCCACCGCCGTGGCGGCGCGGGCATTCTCCAGCGCCGCGATCTTCTGCTCGAACACCGCCGTGGTCGGGTTGGTCAGGCGGGTATAGATGTTGCCGAAGGTCTGCAGGTTAAACAGCGAGGCGGCCTGGTCGGCGTCCTCGAACACGAAGGCCGTGGTCTGGTAGATCGGCGTGGTCCGCGCGCCGGTGGCCGGATCTGGCGCGGTGCCGGCATGCACCTGCAGGGTATCGAAACCGAACGACGAGGAGTTTTCCGCCGCACGCGCAGCGGGTTTGTTGTCAGCAGCCACGGTCAGATCCTGCTCTGTCTTTTCGAATTGATGACGCGGGTGTTCACGCCCATCCAGCCGATCTCGCGGCTCAGGCGCCCGAACTCGATCTTGGGGCAGCGGTTCATCACCACCTGAATCCCTGCGGCCTCGGCTTTGGCGGCGGCCTCATCGTGGCGCACACCAAGCTGCAGCCACAACACCTTCGCGCCGATCTTTATGGCTTCGTCGGCGATCGGCGGGATGGCGGCCGAGGCGCGAAAACAATCCACCATGTCCACCTTCACCGGAATCTCCGACAGGCTGGCATAGACCTTCTCGCCCAGGATTTCGCCGCCGGCTTCCTTGGGGTTCACCGGGATAACGCGGTAGCCCTTCTGCTGCAGGTATTTCATGGCGAAGTAGGAGGGGCGGTTCCAGTTCGGGCTGGCGCCCACCATGGCGATCACGTTCACCCGGCGCAGGATGCCGCGGATGTAATCGTCGTCGTAATTGTCGTGGTCGATCCTGTCCAATGTCGCGCTCACGTCAGCGACCTTCCCATTTCGGTTCGCGTTTCTGGATGAAGGCGTCGATGCCTTCCTCGGCATCGCGGGCCAGCATGTTTTCCGTCATCACCCGGCTGGCATGATCATAGGCCTGGGCCAGGGGCATATCGAGCTGGCGATAGAAGGCTTCCTTGCCGATCTTCACCGTCAGCGGCGATTTCGCCGCGATCTGGCGGGCCAGGCCAAGCGCGGCACCGGCCAGGTCGGCCTCGGGCACCACGCGGTTGACCAGGCCGATCTCGGCCGCGCGGCTGGCCGGGAGCATGTCGCCGGTCAGCAGCATCTCCATGGCATGTTTGCGTGAGACGTTACGCGACAATGCCACCATGGGCGTGGAGCAGAACAGGCCGATATTCACGCCCGGGGTGGCGAAGCGTGCCGTTTCGGCTGCCACGGCCAGATCGCAGCTCGCCACCAGCTGGCACCCGGCGGCGGTGGCGATGCCATGCACCTGGGCGATCACCGGCTGAGGCAGGGCCACGATGGATTGCATCAGCGTCGAGCATTGCCGGAAGAGGGCTTCGTAATGCTGCCGGCCCGGATTGGCGCGGACTTCCTTCAGGTCATGGCCGGCGCAGAAGCCCGGGCCGTTGGCGGCGATGATCACCACTTTGACACCGCGGTCGGCCTTGATGGCGTCCAGTTCGGCCTGCAATGCTGCCATCAGGTCGACCGAAAGGCTGTTATAGGCCTTGGGCCGGTTCAGGGTCAGGCAAATGATCCCGGCCTCAGGCTGGTCGCGCAAAACGGGCTGGGTGGTCAGGTCTGGCGCGGCGGACATCGATTGTTTCCTCAGATGCTTCTCGGGGGTGCTTTTTTCCGGCCGGGCATGATACGGCGACCGGGCGGACAGGGGAAGCAGGCCGGGGCGCCCCGGAATCGACCGGGGAAGGCCGTATTTCTGCCCCATTACAAGGAGATATGTGACCCATGAGCAATTCCGCCACCCCCATTGCACCGGCCCGGAGGCCGGCGTAAAACCCGGCAGTGCCCCGGAGGGAATCGTCCCTGAGACGAGCCCGAGGAGACGAGTACCGGGGCACCTGGCCGAATCATCTGCCCGCAACAACAACCAAGAAAGTCGCGCCATCCATGATCCGCCCGATCCGTACTGCCGTGTTTCCCGTCGGCGGCCTCGGCACCCGCTTCCTGCCGGCCACCAAGGCGATGCCCAAAGAGATGCTGCCGGTGGTCGACAAGCCGCTGATCCAGTATGCGGTCGAGGAGGCCCAGGCGGCGGGTATCGAGGAATTCATTTTCGTCACCGGTCGCGGCAAGCATGCGATCGAGGATCATTTCGACCGTTCTTACGAGCTGGAAGACGTACTGCGCGAGCGCGACAAGACGGACCTGCTGGAAGCGATCAACAGCTGGATGCCCAAGGCGGGCGCGGTTTCCTACACCCGCCAAATGGAACCGCAGGGCCTGGGCCATGCCGTGCGCTGCGCCAAG
Organism: Ferrovibrio sp.; assembly: GCF_046297595.1. GTDB lineage: Bacteria > Pseudomonadota > Alphaproteobacteria > Ferrovibrionales > Ferrovibrionaceae > Ferrovibrio. Next base: position 236,576 of record NZ_JBKBHT010000006.1, on the reverse strand, counting down.
TCGCTGGTCGGCAACGAGCCTTTCGCCGTCCTGCTGGCCGACGACCTGATCCTGTCGCCGCGCGGCTGCCTGGCCGAGATGGTCGAGGCCTATAACAAGGTTGGCGGCAACATGATCGCCGCCATGGATGTGCCGCAGGATCACACCAAGCGTTATGGCATCGTTCAGCCCGGCAAGGACGCCGACAGGTTGGTGGAAGTGAAGGGACTGGTCGAGAAGCCGTCGCCCGACAAGGCACCCTCGCGCACTGCCGTGATCGGCCGTTATATCCTGCAGCCCAGCGTGTTCGACCATCTCGACCAGGTGGAACGCGGCGCCGGCGGCGAGATTCAACTCACCGATGCGCTGGCCCGCATGATCGGCGAAGTCCCGTTCCACGGCCTGCGCTTTTCTGGCACGCGTTACGATTGCGGCGACAAGATCGGGTTCCTGCATGCCAATATCGCCTTCGCCCTGCACCGGCAGGACATGCGCAATGACGCGGCGGAGATCATTCGCGAGATCAGCAAGACGCTCTGAGTTTTCGGTAGCGTGGGGGATTAGACGATGCGCGTAGCCATGATCGGCACCGGCTATGTCGGCCTGGTGTCGGGGACCTGCTTCTCCGAGTTCGGCCATACGGTCGTCTGCGTCGACAAGAATCCCGAGCGTATCGGCAGCCTGCAGCGCGGCGAGATTCCGATTTTCGAACCCGGTCTGGACGATCTGGTGACGCGCAACGTCAAGGCCGGCAGGCTCTCGTTTACCCAGGATGTCAAAAACGCGGTCAAAGAGGCCGATGCCGTTTTCATCGCCGTCGGCACGCCGTCGCGTCGCGGCGATGGCGAGGCCGACCTGTCCTACGTTTACGCCGCCGCGAAAGAGATCGCCGAAGCCATCGATGGTTATACCCTGGTGGTCACCAAGTCGACGGTGCCGGTCGGCACCGGGCGGCAGGTTGAGCGCATCATCCGCGAAACCCGGCCAAACGGTGAATTCGAGGTGGCGTCCAATCCGGAATTCCTGCGCGAGGGCGCGGCGATCGAGGATTTCATGCGCCCCGACCGCGTGGTCTGCGGCGCCGAGAGCGACCGGGCGCGTGAGTTGCTGCGCCAGCTCTATCGGCCGCTATACCTCAACGAAACGCCCATCCTGTTCACCGCGCTGGAAACGGCCGAGCTGATCAAATATGCAGCCAATGCCTTCCTCGCCACCAAGATCACCTTCATCAACGAGATCGCCGACCTGTGCGAGAAGGTGAACGTGAACGTGCAGGATGTGGCGCGCGGCATCGGCCTGGATGGCCGCATCGGCGGCAAGTTCCTGCATGCCGGGCCAGGGTATGGCGGCTCCTGTTTTCCCAAGGATACGCAGGCACTGGTGGCGACCGGGCGCAAATTCGAGGCGCCGCTGCGCATCGTCGAGGCGGTGGTCGAGATCAACGACCGTCGCAAACGCCGCATGGCCGAAAAGGTGGTCGAGGCCTGCGACGGCGCCGTGAAAGGCAAGACCGTCGCCGTGTTGGGGCTCACCTTCAAGCCCGAGACCGACGATATGCGCGACAGCCCCAGCCTGGAAATCCTGCCGGCCCTGCAGGCGGCCGGCGCCACGATCCGCGCCTTCGACCCCGAAGGCATGGGCGAGGCTAAGAAGCTGCTGCGGGATATCGTCTGGTGCGAGGATTCCTACGACGCCGCCAGGGGCGCCGACGTGCTGGTGATCATCACCGAATGGAACCAGTTCCGCGCGCTCGATATGGATCGCCTTAAGACCCTGCTGAAGCAGCCTGTGCTGGTCGATCTGCGCAACATCTACAAGCCGGCTGACATGCGTCAGGCCGGCTTCAGCTATTATTCGGTCGGCCGTCCCGCAGTCAGGGCCTGAGCCGCACGCTCGCCGCGCAGGAACCAGCCGAGCGTCAGCAGCAGCAGAATCAGCGCCAGCCCGAAGGTCCAGCGATAGGCCTCGACCGGGTAGCTGCCATCGGTACCGCGTGGCCACAGGTCGATCAGCCAGCCCATGCCGGCCTGGGCGAAGAAGGTGAAGCCGAACACCACGCCATTGAGCAATGTGTTCACACGGCCGGCCTGCTCCAGAGAGAACTGGCCGCTGAGGATCGGATAGGCCAGCACGGTGGTGTTGCTGATGATGCCGAAGGCAATCCACAGCAGCGGGTTGGTCGGCACCCAGCCGCTCGCCATCGCCGCCAGCACCAACGCATACAGCACCACGCCCCAGACCATGGTACGGCTGAGGGGAATGCCACGCCGCTGCAGGCCGTCGGCGGCGATGCCGGTCAGCGTGAAGCCGGCGGTGAGCGCGGCAGCCAGCAGGAACAGCACCTGGGCGGCAGCGGCGCGGTCCAGCCCGCCCACATCGCGCAGATAAGGTCCGGCCCACAGGCCCTGGATCGCCATGCCGCTGGCCATGCCCATCATCGAGACCGGTGCGATGCGCCAGAAGCGGCGGTCGGCCAGGAATTGGCCGCATTCGCGCAGCTGCGTGCCCAGGCCGACGGTCTGCGTCGCGGCGGCACGCGGCCGTTCCGGCACGACGAAGAAGATGGTCAGCGAGGCCAGCACGGTCAGCCCGGCCAGGCCCCAGAACAGCATGGTCCAGTGCGCGTGCTCCAGCGCCAGTTCCACCGGCAGGGTGGCGGCCAGCGCGCCAAGGCCGCCAGCCGTCATGAACACGCCGTTGGCCAGCGCCCAGCGTTCCTTGGGCAGCCACAGCGCAATGGCCTTCATCGCCGCCATCAGCCCGCCGGCGACGCCCAGGCCGATCAGGGCGCGGCCGATGATCAGGTGGCTCAGGCCCGAGCCGACAGCGAAGACGACGGCGCCCAGCGCGGCCGAGAGTAGCAGCACGGCCTGCACGCGGCGTGGGCCGAAGCGGTCGAGCAGGATGCCAAGGGGCAGCTGGAAGGCGGCGAAGGCGATGAAATAGGCGGCCGTCAGCGTGCCGAGGTCGCCTGCGCCGATCCCTAAGTCGCGCTGCAGGTTCGGCGCGATCACGGCATTCACGCTGCGGAACAGGTAGGACATGAAATAGCCGCAGGCAAACGGCAGCAGCACACGGCCGGCGATGAACGCCATGCTGGAAGTCATGGGGGCGGACATTTCCTCGAACTCTTTTTGTATCGTTACGAGACGGCGTACAGGGTTATAGCAGCGCTTTTGCCTGGGAGCGAGAACTGGCCCAGCGGGGCGGCGGCCACCCCGGACGGCGGAGCGGCGGCAATGGCCTCGGCCGAGGCGATGGTTGCGTGTTCGGGCAGGCTCTTGGCCAGCTGCTCGATGCGGGCGGTGGTGTTGATGGTATCGCCCAGCAGCACGATCTCGCGTTTCACTTCGCCCATTTCGCCGGTCACCACCTCGCCGGCATGCAGCACAGCGCGGAACTGGGGCGCCACGCCGAAATCGCGCAGGTAGTCGTCGCGCAGGCTGTCGAGCCGGGCATGGGCTTCGGCCACGGCGGCGAATGCGCCGGATGCATCGCGGCCGTCGTCCAGCGGCCAGGTCACGATCATCTCGTCGCCGACATATTTGTGAACCACGCCGCGCCAGCTCAGCACCGGCTCGGTCAGATCCGAGAAGAAGCGGTTGAGCAGGCGGTGGAAGGCCAGATCGCCGATCCGTTCGGCGATGGCGGTCGAGCCGCGCATGTCGAAGAACACGAACAGCCGGTTTTCCCGGCGGGGATGGTGATAGCGGCCGCGCAGCATGTTGCTCAGGACACCGGGCCCCAGCAGCAGCGACACTTCCATCATGAAGGAAAAGATCATGCTGAAGATCAGCGCGAAGGTCACGGTGATGATCGTGGTGCGGTTGAAGCCCGTGCCGGGATCGCCCTCGATGCGGAAGAGCTGCCCGCCCAGCCAGATGCTGCCCACGATCACCACGGCGTAATATGCGCCCTTGATCAGGACGAGGGAAAGGAAGGGCAGGCTGCGCAGCCGGGCGCGGCCGGTATTGACCTGGAATATCTCGAACCAGCCGATCAGGCCGCCGATCATCAGGCCGGTGAAGATGCCGCGCAGCGTGCCACGGACGATATCCTCCAGCAGCTCATGAGGCTCGCCATGGGCCAGGATATAGGTGATGACGGCACCGTAGATCGCGCCGGCCACGGCTGAGATTCCCAGCGAATAGCCCAGGGCTTTGCGATAGCGGCGCTGAAGGTTGGGTGAGGTCATGCGGCGGGGGCAGCGGGTGGGAGCGCCATCATAGGAAGGCGCGCTTCGGCTGGAAAGCGAAGCCTGCCGGTTGGCCCCAAAATGAAACCGCCGCGGTGATGGTCGTCACCGCGGCGGCATATTGGGCAGGCCGGGCCAACTCAGGCGTCGGGAGAGACGACCGAGCAGCTCAGTTTCTCGCGCTTGAAGCGCTGGCAGGCCGACTGGGCATCGGCCTGGCTCAGGCCGGTCAGGCGGGCGCGATACAGCGTCACCTTGCCGGCATCGACGGCATCGACCAGCGGCTCGGCGGCGGGCAGTTTGCCGCGCACGCGATCCAGCAGTTTTTCGGCCGAGGCGGCCTGTTTGAAGGCACCGAGCTGAACGGCCCATTCACCGTTATTGCCGGCCTTGGCCTCGGCGGCGGGTTTGACTTGCTTCTGCTTCGGTGGCTTGGCCGTCGTGGCCTCGGCGCTGGAGATCAGGGCGAAGTGACGGTCGGACTTCTCGGCCATCACCGGGGCGTTGGTGTCGTCGATCTTTTCGAAGGCGGTGTCGAGCAGTTCGATCATGCGGTTGTCGCGGGCGGTCACGCTGGTGCCGCCGAACACCACGCCGATCACGCGCCGGCCGTCGCGCTTGGCCGAGGCGACCAGGTTGAAGCCCGAGGCGCGGATATAGCCGGTCTTGATGCCGTCCACGCCCTCATAGCGCTTCAGCAGGTGGTTGTGGTTGTTGAAAACCCTGTCGTTCCACTCGAATTCCGGCGTGGAGAAATAGGCGTAATGGCTGCTGTGGTTCTTCAGCAGGGCGCGCGCCAGGGTCGCCATGTCGCGGGCAGTGGATTTCTGGCCTTTGTTGGGCAGGCCGGAGGCATTGCGGAAGGTGGTGCTGGACATGCCGATCTCCCGCGCCCTGCGGGTCATCATGGCCGCGAACTGGGACTCGGTGCCGCCGATCGCCTCGCCCAGCGCCACGGTGGCGTCGTTGGCCGACTTGGTTACGGCGGCCAGGATGGCGTCGCGCACGGTGAGGGTCTGGCCGGGGCGCAGGCCGATGGCCGACGGCGCCTGGCCGGCGGCATGGGCGCTGACGGTGATGCGCTGGTCCAGTTTCAGGCGACCGTCCTTCAGGGCATCGAAGGCCATGTAGAGGGTCATCATCTTGGTCAGCGAAGCCGGGTAGCGCAGGGTATCGGCTTCATGGGCGTGCAGGACGCGGCCGGTATCGGCATCAAGCACGATGGCAGAATAGCCGCCGGCGTGTGCAGGGGCGGGAATGAGAGCGGCGGCAACGAGGATGAAACAGATTGTTACAAAGGCGAACAGAGTCCGTCCCGGGAACCGACTAAAACCGTACATTATTCCCCCACATGGTCCGCGCCTGGCCGGCAGGCTGTTTCGGATGTGTGTCCTGGCCTGGATGCTGCCCCGGCCGCGAATCGGGTGTAGGATATTAACCATGCCACCCCTTGTCCAGCGGATTGTTTCCTAACAAATTGAATCTGCTAGATTCATTCGGAGTATTCCTCCGCCTGGCACGACAAATGGAAAGCCTAGACCCATGCCGCTTAAGAAATCGTTCCCAGCCTTTTCCGCCGTTGCCGGCGCTTTTTTCCTGCTGGCAGGCTGTGCCGCCGTGGGGCCCACGGACGACCCCTTCCTGCGCAGCCTGACCTGGCAGCGCTATGTCGGCGGGGACGACATCGCCCGGGCCTGCCAGGCGGGGCAGCCCGAGCGCTACCGCCTGGTCTACAATGCCGTCGAGGATGAACAGCGGCGCACCTACGACATCAGCGCCATGGCCGATGGCGGCGCCATGCTGGAAATGCAGGCCATCGGCCGGCCGAACCTGAACGATCCCCATAATCCGATCTCGGTCCGTGACCCGCTCGCGCCCTGGCGGGGGCAGCGGGCGATGTACCGCCTGAACGAGGCCGAATATGCCCGCCTGAAACAGGCCATCTCGGCCACCGGTTTCGAGGCCCCAGCCCCCCAGGACCTGTTCCTGCGCGGCGACAGCTTCTACTGGACGGCGAGTGCCTGCCGGGATGGCAATTTCCATTTCCATGCCTGGGCATGGCCTTCGGCGGAATTCGACCGCATGGCGGTGCCGCTGCTCGAAGCCCTCCAGCCTTTCGACAAGACGGGGGTGGCCGTCCGGCGGCCCCAGCAAGTGCCTTTGCCACCCTACAGCAGCTATCTGAATACAACCGATCCCAGTGGCAGCAGGTCGATTCCCCACCGCTATCAGGTGCATGGCAATGGCCTGCGCTACTCGCAAGGAACAATTAACTAACTGAAATAAAAAGAATTACTTGAATGTAACGCTGCGGCGCACAAGAATTTTGTGCGCCGCACAATTTTTTGGTTGACCCGAAGGATATCTGCCCTTATTTTAGTCTTGTTGCAGCGCAGCATTGATTGAGCCGCCGCCCCCGCAAAGCGGGTCCGGCCCTGTTACCCAACCGGACAAGCAAGGACGTTTCCCCATGGCTACCAAGAGCAAGACCACCAAGATCGAAACCGAAGCCCTGAACGGCAATCCCTACGAAGCGGTGATGTTCGCTTCCAAGGAGCAGATGGAAAAGGCCCTGAAGGCCTCGACCGAAGCCGTCGAAAAGGCCTTTTCGGTGAGCAAGGAGCGCTTCGACGCCGTCGCCAAGACCGTCGATGACGCCGCCAAGCTGGGCAAGAACCAGGTTGAGGCCCTCGTGTCGGCCGGCAATGTCGCCGCCAAGGGCTTCGAGAGCATCAATGCCGAGGTGATGGCTTTCACCAAGAACCAGATCGAGGACCAGATCTCGGCCACCAAGGCGATGATGGGTGCCAAGACCCTGCAGGAACTGATCGAACTGCAGAACGATTTCGCCAAGAGCGCCTTCGAGGCCTACACCGCTCACACCACCAAGCTGAGCGAAGTGGCCACCAAGGTCGCCCAGGAGACCTTCGCCCCGATCAATGCGCAGGTCCAGGCCACCGTCGAGAAGATGGTGAAGCCGCTGGCCGCCTGATCAGGCGGGCCCGCAGCCCAAGTTTCCTCCCCAGAGTACATTGCGTCTGGAGCCCGGTGGTCACACCGGGCTCTTTTTTTGTGCCAAGGGTGCTGGTATTTTTAACGCTTGAGGCCATATCATCCTTCCGTGCACCGCTTTTCTGGTGCCGCTGTAAGCTTGGACTTGAGGCATGAGCGAACGGGATGGACGTGACGGGCGCGGGCGCACCGAGGTCGGCGTGGTCACCAAGACCCGGCCGAAGACGCAGAAGCCGCCCATGTACAAAGTGCTGCTGCTGAACGACGACTACACGCCGATGGAGTTCGTCGTTTACGTGCTGGAGCGCTTTTTCAACAAGGCCCGCGAGGAAGCCACGCAGATCATGCTCCATGTCCATCAGAAGGGCGTCGGGATTTGCGGCGTGTTCACCTACGAGGTGGCCGAGACCAAAGTGACGCAGGTGATCGATTTCGCGCGCCAGCACCAGCATCCGCTGCAATGCACCATGGAACGCGACTGAGGGAGGCAACGGCGCATGGCATCTTTCTCCCGCACGCTTGAACAGACTCTGCACCGGGCCCTGTCGCTCGCCGGTGCAAAGAAACATGAATTCGCCACGCTTGAGCATCTGCTGTTCGCCCTGACCGAAGACCAGGATGCGATCGCCGTGATGCGCGCCTGCAACGTCGATGTCGAAAAGCTGCGCCAGCGGCTGGGGAATTTCATCGATGAGGAACTGCGCGGCCTCGTGGCCGGCGTGTCGCAGGACGCCAAGCCGACCCTGAGTTTCCAGCGCGCGGTGCAGCGCGCCCTGTTCCATGTGCAGTCCTCCGGCCGCGAGGAGGTGACCGGCGCCAACGTGCTGGTGGCGATCTTCTCCGAACGCGAGAGCCATGCCGTGCACTTCCTGCAGGAGCAGGACATGACGCGTCTGGACGCAGTCAGCTACATCAGCCATGGCGTGGCCAAGGCGCCGACCCGCAACGAGCGTCGTCCCGTGCGCGGTGCCGACAGCGACGTGGAGCAGCGCGCCGAACGTGCCGAGCGCGGCGAGCGCGAGCGGAATGCGTCCAAGGACAAGGAAGCGCTCACGGCTTATTGCGTCAATCTCAACGACAAGGCGCGGGCCGGCAAGATCGACGCCCTGATCGGCCGCGAGGCGGAGATCGAGCGCACCATCCAGATCCTGTGCCGCCGCACCAAGAACAATCCGCTTTATGTCGGCGATCCCGGCGTGGGCAAGACCGCCATCGCCGAAGGCCTGGCGCGCCGCATCGTGCGCGGCGAGGTGCCCGAGATTCTGAAGGATGCCACCATCTACGCGCTCGATATGGGCAGCCTGCTGGCCGGTACGCGCTATCGCGGCGATTTCGAGGAACGTCTGAAGCAGGTGATGCAGGAACTGGAAGCCCAGCCCGGCTCGATCCTGTTCATCGACGAGATGCATACCGTGATCGGTGCCGGGGCCACCTCGGGCGGAGCGATGGATGCTTCCAACCTGCTGAAGCCGGCGCTGGCTTCCGGCGCGCTGCGCTGCATCGGCTCGACCACCTACAAGGAATTCCGTTCCTACATCGAGAAGGACCGCGCCCTGCTGCGCCGGTTCCAGAAGATCGACGTGAACGAGCCGTCGCTGCCCGATGCCGTGAAGATCCTGAAGGGCATCAAGACCTATTACGAGCAGCATCACGGCGTGCGTTACACCGAGGATGCCATCAAGGCCGCGGTGGAGCTGTCGGCCAAGTACATCAACGACCGCAAGCTGCCCGACAAGGCCATCGACGTGATCGACGAGGTTGGCGCGGCCGAGCTGATGAAGCCCGAAAGCAAGCGGCGCAAGACCATCGGCGTGAAGGAGGTCGAGGCCATCGTCGCCAAGATCGCCCGCATCCCACCCAAGTCGGTGTCGCGCGAGGACAAGGAAAGCCTGCGCAATCTGGATGCCGAACTCAAGCGCGTGGTCTATGGCCAGGACCAGGCCATCGATGCGCTGGCCAGCGCCATCAAGCTGGCGCGCGCCGGCCTGCGCGAGCCTGAAAAGCCGATCGGCAATTACCTGTTCTCAGGCCCCACCGGCGTGGGCAAGACCGAAGTGGCGCGCCAGCTCGCCCATATCATGGGCGTCGAGCTGATCCGCTTCGACATGTCGGAATACATGGAGCGCCATAGCGTCAGCCGCCTGATCGGCGCACCGCCGGGCTATGTCGGTTTCGACCAGGGCGGCCTGCTGACCGATGCGGTCGATCAGCATCCCCATTGCGTGCTGCTGCTCGACGAGATCGAGAAGGCCCATGGCGACCTGTTCAACATCCTGCTCCAGGTCATGGATCACGGAAAGTTGACCGACAACAACGGCAAGCATGTCGACTTCCGCAACGTGGTTTTGATCATGACCACAAATGCTGGCGCTTCCGAGATGTCGAAACAGGCCATCGGTTTTGGCCGCGACATGAAGGAAGGCGAGGACGAGGAAGCGATCAAGAAGCTGTTCACGCCCGAATTCCGCAACCGCTTGGATGCGGTGATTCCCTTCGCGGCGCTGTCGCCCGATGTGATCAACCGCGTGGTCGACAAGTTCGTGGCCCAGCTGGAAGGCCAGCTGGCCGACCGCAACGTCACCATCGCACTGACCGACGAGGCGCGCGCTTGGCTGGCCGAACGCGGCTACGACAAGCTGTATGGCGCCCGCCCGCTGGGACGCGTGATCCAGGAAAACATCAAGAAGCCGCTGGCCGACGAGTTGCTGTTCGGGCAACTCGCCAAGGGCGGCCATGTTCTGGTCAAGGTGGCTGACGACAAGCTAGCCTTCGAGTTTACGGCCGACAAGGCCGGGGGCGACAAGGGCGGCTCTGCCGGCGATGGCGGCGGGAAGGTACCCGAGTACGTACACTGAAGGTTGGCTTGCCTGACGGCAGCGGATCGCGGACCGCGAATCCGTAGACATAAATTCTCCATAAAATTACAGTCGCGCCCAGGACGCGCGTGGCCGATTGGCTTGTGCTCATTCGCCACGCGACGTTGCGACATAAAAACAAGGAGGCAGTTTATGGCCATGTTTCGATTGAAGGCTGCATTGCTGGCGGGCGCTTTTGCGCTGACCGCGCCGCTGGCGATGCCGCTGATGGGTGGAGAGGCATTCGCGCAGGCCAAGTCGCTGCGCTGGGCCAGTCAGGGCGATTACCTGACCATGGACCCGCACAGCCAGAACGAGGGCCTGACCCGTACCGGCAGCTTCCAGACCTATGAAGGCCTGGTGGGCTACAGCAAAGACCTGAAATTCGTGCCGGCACTGGCCACCTCGTGGAAGCCGGTCAACGACACCACCTGGGAATTCAAGCTGCGCCAGGGCGTGAAGTTCCATGACGGCAGCGATTTCACCGCAGATGACGTGGTCTTCTCGGTGAAGCGCGCGCAGCATCCGAACTCGGATTTCAAGACCTACATCGCCAGCGTCAAGGACGTGAAGAAGGTCGACGCGCAGACCGTGCATGTCGAGACCAACGGTCCGAATCCGATCCTGCCGAACCAGATCGCCAACATCTTCATCATGTCCAAGGCCTGGGCTGAGAAGAACAACGTGGTCAATCCGCAATCCTACAAGGACAAGGAAGAGACCTTCGCGGTGCGCAACACCAACGGCACCGGCCCGTTCATGCTCAAGCTGCGTGAGCAGGATGTCCGCACGGTGATGGCGAAGAACCCGAACTGGTGGGGCCTGAAGGACAATCCGCACAACATCGACGAGATCGTCTATACCCCGATCACCACGCCGGCCACCCGCGTCGCTGCGCTGATCTCGGGCCAGCTCGATTTCGTGCTCGACGTGCCGGTGCAGGATGTGGAGCGCGTCAAGCGCTCGCCCGGACTGCAGGTGAAGAAGACCAATGAGATCCGTTCGATCTTCCTTGGCCTGGATGTCGGCAGCGCCGAGCTGAAATACTCCGACGTGAAGGGCAAGAACCCATTGGCCGACAAGCGCGTGCGCCAGGCCATGTATCACGCCATCGACATGAACGCGATCGCCCAGAAGGTGATGCGCGGCGATGCCGTGATCGCCGGCATGATCACCTCGCCCGGCGTGCATGGCTACGACAAGGCCATCGACAAGCGCCTGCCTTATGACGTGAACAAGGCCAAGTCGCTGCTGAAGGATGCCGGCTATCCGAATGGCTTCGGCATCCGTCTCGACTGCTCGAACGACCGCTACGTGAACGACGAGGGCATCTGCCAGGCGGTGGTCGGCATGCTGGCGCAGGTCGGCATCAAGGTCGAGCTGGTGGCGCAGTCCAAGACCCTGCATTTCCCCAAGCTGCAGAAGAAGGATACCAGCTTCTTCATGCTCGGTTGGGGCGTGCCGACCTTCGACTCGCATTATGTGTTCTCGTATCTGGTGCAGACCCCGGACGGCAAGAATGGCGCCTGGAACTTCACCAACTACTCGAACCCCAAGCTGGACGGCATGATCAACGCCATGCTGAACGAGCTCGACCAGGCCAAGCGCGACAAGCTGATCGCGGATTCGTGGAAGATCGTCAACGATGAGATCATCTACCTGCCGCTGCATCACCAGGTGCTGAACTGGGCGATGAGCGACAAGCTCGACATGCCGATCATCGCGGACAACGTGCCGCGCTTCCACTTCGCCAAGATGAAGTAATCGGACCTGCCGCCTCCGGTTCTGCCGGGGGCGGCAGCCTCTTTAGTAAGTAAAGCCCCATGCTCGGTTATATCGTCGGACGCCTGGCCCAGGCGGTGGCAGTGATGCTTGCCGTGGCGCTGGTCGCGTTCCTTCTGTTCAATTACATCGGCGACCCGATCAACAACATGGTCGGCCAGGAAGCCACCACGATCGACCGCCAGGAGCTGCGCGAACAGCTTGGCCTGAACGATCCCGCGCCCGTGCAGTTCGGCCGTTTCCTGCTCAACGCCGCCGAAGGTAATTTCGGCCTGTCCTATCGCCTCAAGCGCCCGGTCGCCGTCCTGATCCAGGAACGCCTGCCGGCGACGCTGGAACTGGTCTTCCTTTCCGCCTTGCTGGCGCTGGCCGTCGGCCTGCCGCTCGGTGTCTATACGGCTTTGCGCCGCGACAGCTGGGTCAGCCAGTTCATCCTCACCTCCAGCCTGGTCGGCGTGTCACTGCCCACCTTCGTGATCGGCATCGGCCTGATCTACCTGCTGTCGGTGCAGTTCGACCTGCTGCCCAGTTTTGGGCGCGGCGAGGTGGTGCAACTGGGCTGGTGGAGCACCGGCCTGCTCACCAAATCCGGCTGGGCTGCCATCGTCATGCCGGCCATCACGCTCAGTCTGTACCAGCTCACCCTGGTGCTGCGCCTGGTGCGCACCGAGATGCTGGAAGTGCTGCGCACCGACTATATCAAGTTCGCCCGCGCGCGCGGCCTGACCGACCGCATCGTGCATTTCCGCCATGCGCTGAAGAACACCATGATGCCGGTGATCACCATCGTCGGCCTGCAGATCGGCTCGCTGATCGCCTTTTCCATCGTCACCGAAACCGTGTTCCAGTGGCCCGGCATGGGCCTTCTGTTCATCCAGGCGGTGGGCTTCGCCGATATTCCGGTGATGGCGGCCTATCTGGTGATGGTTGGCGCCATGTTCGTGGTGCTGAACCTGGCCGTGGACCTGATCTATTTCCTGATCGATCCGCGGCTGCGTGTCGACCGCGCCAAGGCGGCGGGGAGGGCGACATGAGCAGCGCCGCGACAGGCAGCCCCATGGCGACCCTGCGCCGCTGGTACGACAGCGACCTGGCCTACAGCTTCCGCCGCTCGCCCGCGGTCGTGGTTTCCGCCGTGGTGGCGCTGACCATCATCCTGGCCGCCGTATTCGCGCCGCTGGTCTCGCCGTTCAACCCGTTCGATCCCGGCGCCGTGAAGCTGATGGATGCCTTCACTCCACCGGCCTGGACGGAACAGGGCATGCGAACCTATCTGCTCGGCACCGACGACCAGGGCCGCGACCTGTTTTCCACCATCCTCTATGGCAGCCGCATCTCGCTGCTGGTGGGTTTTGCCGCGATTTCTTTCGCGGCCGTGTTCGGCACCCTGCTGGGCGTGCTGTGCGGCTATCGCGGCGGCTGGCTCGACATGGTGGTGATGCGCGCGGCCGATGTGCAGCTCACCATCCCCAGCATCCTGATCGCCCTGATGATCGACGGCGTTGCCCGCACGGCGCTGCCGCGCGAGCTGCATAACGAGATTGCCATCTTCGTGCTGATCTTCGCCATCGGCGTGGCCGACTGGCCGCAATTCGCCCGCGTGGCGCGGTCGGCCGCCATGGTCGAGCGCAACAAGGATTATGTCGCCGCTGCGCGCGTGATCGGCCAGCCCTCCTGGGTGATCGTGCTGCGCCATGTGCTGCCCAACACGCTGGGTCCGGTGCTGGTGCTGGCCACCGTGGGCCTGGCGCTGGCGGTGCTGTCGGAGGCGACGCTCAGCTTCCTCGGCGTCGGCGTGCCGCCGACCCAGCCCTCGCTGGGCACGCTGATCCGTGTCGGCCAGAGCTTCCTGTTCAGCGGCGAATGGTGGATCACCTTCTTCCCGGCGCTGACGCTGGTGCTGCTGGTGCTGGCGGTGAACGTGCTGGGCGACTGGCTGCGCGACGCGCTGAATCCCAAGCTGCGCTAGTTCTTCATGGCCTTGCGCGCGGCGTCTTCCCACTGGCGCTGTTTCGTCGCGTCGGGCGGCAGGCCGGGCTGGCCTTCGGCATAAAGCCGGGCCAGTTCCTGCATGGCGGCGACGTAGCCGCTTTGCGCCGCGCGTTCCAGCCAGCGCAGTTCCTCGCGCAGATCGGCCGGCACGCCGTCGCCGCTGCCGTAGCGCACGCCCAGCGCATAGGCCTCGGCCGGATCGCCCAGTTCGGCGGCGCGCCGGCCGGCCCGCACGGCCTGCGGCTTGTCCTTCATGTAGCGGTAGCAGTCGGCCAGCAGGGACCAGGCCTTCACATGGTTCGGCTCGTCCTTCACCAGCAGTTCCAGTTCGGCGGGCCTGCGGATAGTCGTTGATCAGCGCGGCATAGCCGGCATAGCGGTAGCGATATTCGGACTTGCCATCCGACAGCGCGATGGCGTGCCGGAAGGCCTTCAGGCCCTCGCCGTAAAAACCGCTGGCGAAATGCGCCTCGCCCAGCAGCGAAAACAGGGCCGGATCGCGCGGCTGCCTGGCGATGGCGGCCTCGCAGGCCCTGGTCAGGCCGCGCTGGGCTTCCTCGCGGCAGGATGCCGTCAGGTCCTGCGCCGCGGCGGGCAGGGCGAGGCACAGCAGCCCCAATGCAATACCCGCGAAACGGATCACAGGCAGGCCCGGATATCGGCGGCCAGTTTTGCGATGCCCTCGTGATCGCCGGGCGTCAGGTTCCAGTTCAGGCTGCCATTGTCGCCGAAGCGGCGCGGCAGCACATGCACATGGTAATGCAGCACCGACTGCGCTGCGCCCTGGCCATTGGCCTGCACGATGTTGATGCCATCGGGCTTCACGGCCTCGTTGACGGCGGCGGCGATCTTCTTCGCCGTGCGCGCCACGGCGGCGACGCTCTCGTCGCTGGCCTCGTGCAGGTTGGCGAAATGGCCCTTGCTCAGCACCAGGGCATGGCCGGGCATGAAGGGGTTGATGTCCATGATCGCGAAAGTGAGATCGTCTTCATAGAGCTTGAAGCTGGGCGCTTCGCCCTTCACGATCTTGCAGAAGATGCAGCCGGCATCCTGCGGCATGGCAGCCATCCGAGTCCTCCCGTTCTTTTCCGCCGATCTTAGCCGGCTGGGCCAAGACAGACTATTCCGTTTCGGGCTCGGCCTGCACCTGACGAAAAGGTGAATGCTGGTCCAGCGCCTCGATCATGCCGGCCATGTAGGCGCGCTCCTCCTCCAGATAGCGCGCAACGGCCTGCTGGAAACCCGGATCGGCCATCCAGTGGGCGGAATGGATCGGCACCGGCAGGTAGCCGCGCGCCAGCTTGTGCTCGCCCTGGGCGCCGGCCTCCACGCGGACCAGGCCATGGCGGATGGCATAGTCGATGGCCTGGTAGTAGCAGCATTCGAAATGCAGCCCCGGATGGTATTCGCTGCAGCCCCAGTTGCGGCCGTAGAGCGCATCCGAACCCAGCATGTTCCAGGCCCCGGCGATCCAGCGGCCGGCGCGGCGCGCCATCACCAGCACCACCCGTTCGGCCATGCTGTCGTGCAGGCGGGAAAAGAAGTCGCGGTTCAGATAGGGTCGGCCCCATTTGCGGCTGCCGGTATCCATGTAGAACTCGAAGAAGGCATCCCAGTGTTCGGGCTTCAGGTCGCCGCCCTGCAGCGTGACGATCTCGATGCCTGCCGCCACGGCATCGCGCCGTTCCTTGCGGATCGCCTTGCGCTTGCGCGAGGCGAGGGCGGCGAGGAAGGCCTCGAAATCGGCATAGCCCTCGTTGAGCCAGTGAAACTGCTCGCCCAGCCGCAGCAGCAGGTCGGGTTGTTGCCCGGCCCAGTCCGCCTGCTCCTCGGGCAGGAAATTCACATGCAGCGACGAGAGTCCGTGCTGGTTCGCGATGCCCTGCGCGCCGTGCAGCAGCGCCGATGCGACGGCGCCGAAATCCTGCCCCGGCGCCACCAGGAAACGCGGCCCGGTCACCGGCGTGAAGGGCACGGCCGATAGCAGTTTGGGGTAATACTGGCCGCCGGCGCGGGCATAGGCCTCGGCCCAGCCATGGTCGAAGATGTATTCGCCCTGGCTGTGGCCCTTCACATACAGCGGCAGGATGCCGGCCACCGCGCCGCCGATCTCGGCCACCAGATGCAAAGGCTGCCAGCCGGTGCGTGGCGTCACGCAGCCCGATTGCTCCAGCGCGTCGAGGAAGGCATGACTGATAAAGGGATTGTCCTGCCCCGCGCAGCGATCCCAGTCCGACGCGGCCAGGTCGGCGACGCGCTTCAGGCTGCGCAGGTCTATCCGTTTGCTGGAACCCACGCTGCCAGTCATGCCGCCGTAGACAGATCCTCGAAGATCACGTTGTCGGCATGGGCTGCCGCGCGGGCGCGTTCGGTCGGCGTGCGCACGGTCCAGCTTAAAATCGGCAAACCGCGCCGCCGCGCCGCCGCCGTGATCTCCGACGGCAGGTCGCGCACGTCATAGGCCAGGAAATCCGGCTCGCCATAGCCGTTCATCAGGGCGCGCTTCAGCTGCCACCGGGTGAACCAGCCAAGGCCCTTGGTCATGTCGGCCATGTTGGTGGCGATCTGGCCGCGCACGATCTGCGGCGCATGCTTCTGGAACCATTTCACGGTGCGCGGATTGAACGACTGCACCACGAAGGGGCCGGGATAATGCTGCAGCATGCGGGCCACGCTTTCCTCCAACTGGCCCGGCAATTCGCCCTTGTCCTTCTTCAGTTCCACCACCAGCGGCACCTGGCCCTTCACCTGGTCGAGCAGGTCGCGGAAGCTCGGCACGGTTTCCTGCGTGCCCAGCAGCGTCAGTGGTTTCAATTCGGCCAGCGGCATGCGCTTCACGATGCCCTCGCGCCCACACAGCCGGGTCAGGTCCGGGTCGTGGAACACCGCCACCTGGCCATCGCCGGTGATGCGCACATCGGTCTCGATTGCAAAGCCGGCATCGATCGCCTTCTGGAAAGCCAGCCGTGAATTCTCCGGCACGCCCTTGGCAATGTCATGCAGGCCGCGATGGGCCACCGGCGTCCTGGTCAGCCATTTCGGCAGGTCGCGTTTGCTCATGGTCTTCAATCTCAATGCAGCAGGAACACGGCATCGGCCTCGAAGGCGATGTCGAAGGGCAGGGCAAGGGTGGTGGTGACGGCACGGGCCGGCAGGTTCTCTGGGCCGAAGACTGCAGCGATCAGGTCGGTGGCGCCATCGGCCACCTTATGGGCATCGGTATAATCCGGGCCGGCATTGACCAGCGCAAAGACTTTGACGCAGCGGGCGATGCGATCCAGGTCGCCGCCGCAGGCCGCCTGCATATGGGCCAACAGGTTCAGCGCGGTCAGCCGCGCAGCAGCGTAGCCGTCCTCGAAACTGAGGCTGCCGCCAACCTTGCCGCTGTAGCGCACCGCGCTGCCCCAGGTGGGGCCCACGCCGGCCACATGCACGAGGTTACCGCTCGTGACGAAGCCGACATAATTGCCGGTGGGCGGGTGCTGCGGCGGCAGTTCCAGCCCCATCGCCTTCAATCGGGCCGCAACCTTGCTCATACGGTCAGGCGATCTCGAAGATGGCGTCCACTTCCACCGACACGCCGCGCGGCAGCGACACGGCGCCGACGGCAAAGCGGGCATGCTTGCCGGCATCGCCGAACACCTCGACCATTAGGTCGGAGGCGCCGTTCACCACCTGGGGATGGTCGATGAAATCGGCCGTGCAGTTCACGAAGCCGCCCAGCTTGGCCACGCGCTTCACGCGATCCAGGCTGCCGCCCAAAGCCGCACGGGCCTGCGCGATGATGTTGAGGCCGCAGAGCCGCGCGGCCTGCTTGCCGGTCTCCAAATCCATGTCGGCGCCCAGCTTGCCCAGATAGCGCACTTCGCCATTGAAGATGGTGATCTGGCCGGCCACGAACAGCAGATTGCCGGCGATCACGGTCGGCACGTAATTGGCAGCCGGCGCGGCGGGATTGGGCAGTTCGATCTTGAGGGCGGCGAGGCGGGCGTCGTGGCTCATGGTGGGCCTTTCCGGTCATCTGGGGGATGACCGGTTCTAGCCCGGAAGCCGGCGCCATGGCAACGCACCCAGAAGACATGGGCACCGGCAGGGTATCGGGTTATGCCGATAAGGTGATTGGAGCTGGCCGGGTTCGGGAGCGACCGGTTCAGGAACGCCGCGCCTGCTTCCGGGCATACATGGCCCGGTCGCTGTCGCGCAGCAGGGTCTTGAGGTCGGTATCGCCATCGTAAGCGGCGAAGCCATAGCTCAGGCCGGTCGGGATCAGGGCATCGCCGTGGCGCAGGGGCTGGCGTTCGATCTGCGCGGTCAGGTCGGCCAGGCGGCTCTCGGCCTGGGCCAGGCTGGCACCGGGCATGGCCAGCACGAATTCGTCGCCATGCAGGCGGGCGAGGCAGTCGGTGGCGCGCGCGGCGGGCCGCAGGCGCAGGGCGATCTGCCGCAGCACGGCATCGCCGGCGGCATGGCCGTGGCGGTCGTTGATCGCCTTGAAGCGGTCGAGGTCGAGGAAGGCGAGGCAGCCGCCGCGCTGCTCGCGCCGCGCACGGGCCAGCTCGGCCGTCATGAAGGATTCAAAAGCGCGCCGGTTGGGCAGGCCGGTGAGTTCGTCGGTGGACGACATCGCCTGCAATTCGTCGATGCGCGCCTGCTGCTCCACCAGCCGCTGCTCGCTCTCGGCCGCCGCCGTCAGGATCTGCTCCACCAGTTCGCGCTTGCGCGGATCGGGGTCGCGCCGCAACGCCAGCCGCAGCCGCAGCACCAGGCTGGCGAAACCGGGGCCGGCATGGTGGGACGCAGCCTGGGCGTCGCCCGCATCGGCGGGCCAGGAAGAAATCGGGAAATCGTTTGCGGGCATCATGGTGTTTGTCCTCACACCATGACAAAGCAAGCCGTATGCCAGCAGAAAATGGCGGAAAACCGGTATTGGTGGCGCGTGTGGGCCGGCAGGATTTGCCGGGCGGATCGGGGTGGGAGTGGACGTCCGCTTTCAGTTTGTCCCGGCTTGCCCGGGCGGTATCATTCCGGGCATCCAACAAATGCTCCGGCTTCCGCCATGGTCCGCACCGTCATCACCCTAGACCCGGAAGACAGGGCCTGGCTCGACCGCAAGGCGCGGGAGACCGGCCGGCCGATGACGGCTTTGGTGCGCGAAGCCGTGGCGCGCTATCGCGCCGAGGACGAGCGGCGCGGCAAAAACGATCTGGCCGATTTGGTGCAAAAGACCAAAGGCCTGTGGGAAGGCGGAGATGGTCTCGTGTGGCAGGACAAATTGCGGGACGAGTGGGAGCGGTGAAAGGCCCGCTCAATTCCGCGATTCTGATTGATCACTTCAACGGCTTCGAATGCAGCCGGAGATGAAAAGAATTGTGGCCTGTCCCCGATTACTCCAAGGAAACGCAAAGCATGAATGACGAAGACGAAGTCAAATACTTTAACCTTCGCAAACAGGCCAAGACTTATATTTCAAAGGTCTTCACCTTTAATGCGCGAAACTCGGAACGCGTTCGCCATGTTAGAATAGCGATTGAAGGGAGCGATCAAGTTCACTTTGGCGAAATTGACGGCGCGATGTGCCTTCGCCTGACGGGCAATACGCGCAAAACGCAGGTTACTGCCCTCATCACTCAAGATGACAAGAAGATCAAGCGGCTGAGCCTTCAAACCTTCAAGACACGCGCGGGAGATTGGATTGAGGCCATCGAAAAAGACGAATTTACTTTCAGGGCAGATGAATTCCGCCGGCTTCTCGATTTCCTATCCCAGATTGAGTTTATAGACCTGTCAAATGAAGAAAATTTCCAGATAGAAGACATATCTACGAAGGCGGGGCCGAAAACAATTATTGATGCGTCAGATCGCGCAATTATTGATCGGATCAAGGGCATGTCAGAAGGACAGAGGAACCGCCTTCTGCATGAACTCCAACCTTCGTTAACTGACGAAGAAATCAATATCCTTCTTGGGCGCAGGCAAGGCCTGGAGGAATATGAAAAGCACATGCGCCTCGGAGATTGGAGTGAGACGCAATGGCAGGACTTCTTTGAGCGTGAGCAGTGGGTTTTCGGGTATGGCCTCGATTATCGCGTAATGCGACAATTTGGCCGAGAGATGACAGTCGGGACTGGCGGCACTGACAACCAGAACAAACCTGTGATCGACTTTCTTATGAGTTTCACGGACTACACTGTGCTTGTCGAAATCAAGAAGCCTGACACTCCAATTTTCAGGGCAATCCGAGGTGGTCGCGCCGGAACATGGGAATTTAGCCCGGAATTTGTGAGCGCCATTTCCCAGATTATCGAGCAGAAGGCGGAGTGGTCATCATTTGCCTCAACTGGCGAGCACTATAATAAATCAGGCACCGAGATTCTGGCGGCGCGCACCAGAAATGCAAAAAGTATCTTAGTAATTGGTTCGCGGGATCAATTCACGAAAGCTGATAGCTCCAGAGATTCCAATCTAATGCGCGACACTTTCGAATTGTTCCGGCGCGAGAACCGCAGCATTGATATCGTAACGTTCGATGAGTTGCTTGAACGCGCGAGGTTCATTACTCGCAGTCACTAGCGCTGAAGGGCAATCGAGCAGGTCACGATTTTAGTGCGCGGCTCACCACCTCCAGCACTACATTCTGATTTCAATATCGATGCGGGCGGCATCGGCCAGCGTCTGGAAATGGATACGGGTTTCGGCAATGGCCGCGCCGCCCTCCAGCGCATGCCATTGATCGAGGAAGTCCCGGCCCATGGCTTTCAGGCTCTGCGGGCCTATGGTCGCGCGCTGGCGGGGCGATGCCTTGGTGGAGGAGGGTGCTGTCCTGGTCATGGCTGCCTGCCTCCGGCCCCCGGCGGTGCTTGTGGTCGGGCCATAGTATGAGGTCTGGACTTTGTGCTAAAAGTTCCTATAATGTTCCTGTGGAGTCAAGCATTATTACCAAGGCTGGTGCTCCGGGCCGGATTTCAGGCCCGTCATGGCATGCGGGTGTATGCGATAAGCGGCGATAATGTCCGTTAGGTCGCCATAAGGCGCCATAAGGCCTGATCCGCGCCGGTAGGCCAAACGAAGCGTAACGAGCAGTACCGAAGCCAAACGAACACAAACGAAGCGTAACGAAGCAAAACGAACACGAACGAGCAGTAACGAAGTCAAACGAAGCGTGACGAACCCAAACGAACCTGAATGGACCCAGATGGACCGGAACGGACCCGAATGGACCGGAACGGACCCAAACCGTCACGAATGGTCGCAAACGGTCCCGGATGGTGCTGTAAACGACCCGTGCATTGGGCAGGCGTTTCTTTCTTGCAGTGCGAAGGGTATTCTTGAGTCGCATCATTTTTTCAGCGCCGGGCCATATCCGGCCCAATTCGAAGGCCCCCATGTCGGCTGTTGCCAGATTGCGCGTTTTCATCCTGCTGCTCGCCCTGGCCGCATTGCCGGCCGGCACCGCGCCCGTTGTTGCGCGCGCCGCCGATGCCAGCGACATGGCGGCCATCGCGCAGGGCCTGGTCAGCCACAAGGCGCTCTATGGCCTGTCCATCGCCAAGCTCGATGCCCGCAACTACCGCAACGGCATCGCCGGGGGGCTGAGCCTGGAATTCGTGCATGCCTGCGACGGCTATGTTCTGAACCAGCGTTTCCTGATCGAGACCAACACCGAGGACGGTACGCTGATCAACGACATGGTGCTGAATTCCTGGGAATCGCTCGATGGCCAGCGCTTCCGCTTCAAGATGAAGGACGAGGTGAATGGCGACCTCGAACAGGAACTGGCCGGCGAGGGCAAGCTGAAAGGCCGCGGCGAATCCGGCCTGGTGCGCTTCACCCAGCCCGAGGATACCGAACTGGCCCTGCCGGCCGGCACGGCATTCCCCACCGAGCACACCATGCGCCTGATCCAGATGGCGCGCACCGGCGGCAACTGGCTGCATGCGGCGATCTTCGACGGCGCCTCGGCCGAGGGCTACAGCGAGGTGGGCGGCTTCGTCGGCGGCGAACTGCCGGTCGAGGCTGGCGACACGCCGCTGCTGGCGCCGCTGAAGGGCCAGCGGTCCTGGCGCGTGCGGCTGGCCTATTTCACCTCCGACAAGACGCAGGACACGCCCGATTACGAAATCGCCTACCGCCTGTTCGAGAATGGCGTGGTCGACGACATCGTGTTCGATTACGGCGACTACGCGATCCGCGCGACGCTCAAATTCCTGGAGCTGAAGCCGCGCGATCCGTGTTGACGGTTCAGGCCTCGCCCGGCGCCCATAACCAGGCGGCGCCGCGCACGCCGGAACTGTCGCCGTGGCGGTTCTTCACCAATGGTGTGGTCACGGTGTCGGAGAAGACATAGGCGCCCCACATGCGCGGCACGTTCTGATAGAGGCGCGCGAGATTCGACAGCCCGCCGCCCAGCACGACGATGTCGGGGTCCATCACGTTGAGGATCGCGGCCAGGCCGCGGGCCAGCCGGTGTTCGTAGCGCTGCAGGGTGGCTTCCGCCGCCGCATCGCCGGCTTCCGCTGCCGCCACGATGGCGGGGCCGTCCAGGTCGCGGCCGGTGTAAGTGCGGAAGTCCAGCTCCAGCCCGGTGCCCGACAGGAAGGTTTCCTGGCAGCCATGCTTGCCGCAGTAACAGAGCGGGCCGGGCAATTCATCGGGCAGGGGCCAAGGGAGCGGATTGTGGCCCCATTCGCCGGCGATGGCATTCGGGCCGGTCAGGGCATGGCCGTTCACCACGATGCCGGCGCCGCAGCCGGTGCCGAGGATGGCGCCGAATACCACGGCGTGGCCCGCGCCGGCGCCGTCACTGGCTTCCGACAGGGCAAAGCAGTTGGCGTCGTTGGCCAGCCGCACGTGCCGTCCGGTCGCCTCGGCCAGGTCGCGGTCCAGCGGATGGCCGATCAGCCAGGTGGAGTTGGCGTTCTTGATCAGGCCGGTGGCCGGCGAGATGGTGCCCGGAATCCCCACCCCGACCGGGGCCTTGATTGTCGTCTCTCCGGCCTCAGCCGCCACGGCGGCGGTCAGGTCGCGAAGGGCGGTCACTGTTGCGTGATAGCTGCCGCGCGGGGCCGGCACGCGGCGGCGGGCCTGAATACGCCCATCATCGGCCAGGGCGATGGCCTCGATCTTGGTGCCGCCCAGGTCGATGCCGATGCGCATGGTCAGGTCGGCTCCAGCAGGCCGGTAATAAGGCGCTGCAGGTCGGGCCAGGTTTCGGCGCGATGGTGGCAATCCTCGGCCGGACCCAGCAGGGCGGCCAGGCGCGGATCGGCGATGAAATGCAGCCGATGCGCCGCTGGCGCCAGTTTGGCCACCGAGGCGTGATTGTGGGGGATGTCGTCGATGAACACGGCCGGGGCGGCGGCGCGGGTAAGCAATTCCGCTACGGCAGGGCCTTTCGGCCCGGTATTGGCGATCAGCGGGAAATCCATGCCATGGCGCTGCAAGGCCCGCTGGCGCGCCTGCCGGGCCGACATCGGCACGTTGCTCAGCACCAGCACGCGGCCTTTTGCGCTCAGGGTTTCCAGCGCGGCCGCCGCGCCATCCACCGGCTCGAGGCTTTCGGTCGCCTCGTCGAAAAAGCACTGCAGCAGGGGATGCAGCAGCTCGGCCGCCACCGGCAGGTCGTCGGCGCGCTGGCGGATGTTGCCATACAGGGCATAGGAGGCCCAGTCGAAATAGAGATCGCGCCCGGTCAGGAAGGTCTCCAATCCCCGCATGAAATAGAACAGCACCTCGTCGGCATCGACGATGATCAGGGGCTGTCCTGCCGTAAAGGTTAGCCCGGCGATCTGCTCGGCAACCGGCGCGGGAAGGGGCGGAATTCGGTCGGGAATCTGGCTCATCGTCTCTATATTGGACTAACTATTGTCATGGTAAACGGCTTGGCCGGGCCACGCCATGATGCTACAAAATCCTGGATACTCAGGAAAATATGGCGCAGGGCAGCGATAGAATATCCGGGGAAGGCGTCTGATGAGCAAGACAGTACTGATTGTCGAGGACAACGAACTTAACATGAAGTTGTTCCACGACCTGCTTGATGCGCATGGGTACGAGACCCTGCAGACCAAGGATGGCATGGAAGCGCTGGCCATGGTGCGTAAGCATCGGCCCGACCTGATCCTGATGGATATCCAGCTGCCCGAGGTTTCCGGCCTGGAAGTGATCAAGTGGATCAAGGAAGACGACAACCTGCGCACCATCCCGGTGGTCGCCGTCACCGCGTTTGCCATGAAGGGCGACGAGGAGAAGATGCGCGAGGGCGGCTGCGACGCCTATATCGCCAAGCCAATCTCGGTCGGCAAGTTCATCGAGACGGTGAAGCAGTTCCTTGAGCCCCGGGCCTGAAGCCAGCACTGATTCCCGATGACCGCGCGCATATTGGTCGTCGATGACATCCGCACCAATATCAAGGTGCTGGAAGCCAAGCTGACCAGCGAATATTACGAGGTGATCACCGCCGGCTCCGGGCCGGAGGCGCTGGATGCCGTCGCCAGCCAGAAACCCGACCTGATCCTGCTCGACGTGATGATGCCGGGCATGGACGGCTTCGAGGTCTGCCGCCGGCTGAAGGCCGATCCCGACGCGGCGCATATCCCGGTGATCATGGTCACCGCACTGGGCGACCCGGAAGACAGGGTGCAGGGCCTGAGTTCCGGCGCCGACGATTTCCTCACCAAACCTGTCGACGATGTCGCCATGTTCGCGCGCGTGCGATCGCTGCTGCGCGTCAAGCTGATGCTCGATGAGTTGCGCATGCGCGAGCGCACATCCGCGTCGCTGGGCGTGATCTCGCCGCCGGTGCCGAAACTGGACGAGGATTACGCCGCGGCGCAGATCCTGCTGGTGGAAGACAATCCACGCGACCAGGTGCGGCTGCAGCGCATGCTGGAAGGCCAGTTCCGCACCGAGCTGATCGCCGATGGCATGGAGGCGCTGAACCGCGCCCGGCAGACCGAATATGATTCCGTGGTGGTCAGCCTCAGCCTGCAGAATCCCGATGGCCTGCGGCTCTGCTCGCAGTTCCGCACCACCGAGGAAACCCGCAATGTACCGATCCTGCTGCTGGTCGGGCCGGACGACCAGAAGCAGCTGGTGAAGGGCCTGGAGATCGGCGTCACCGACTATGTCGTGCGGCCGATCGACCGCAACGAATTCATCGCCCGCCTGCGGGCGCAGGCGCGGCGCAAGCGCTATCAGGACCGTCTGCGGCAGCATTACCAGCAGAGCATGGAAATGGCGGTGACCGATCCGCTCACCGGCCTGTATAACCGCCGCTACATGGCCTCGCATCTGGCGACCCTGCTGAGTCAGAGCGCCAGCCAGCACGGCACCGCTGTGGTGATCCTTGATCTCGACCATTTCAAGCAGGTCAACGACACCCACGGCCACCAGGCGGGCGACGAGGTGCTGCGCGAAGTGGGCAACCGCATCGTGCGCAACATTCGCGGCATCGACATGGCCTGCCGCTATGGCGGCGAGGAATTCGTCGTGCTGATGCCAGACACCGATCTGGATTCCGCCGAGGTGGTCGCCAACCGCCTGCTGCATGCACTCGCCGACAAGCCGGTGGCGACGCGCAATGCCGGCGAACTGACCGTCACCTGTTCGATCGGCTGCACGTCGTCAGGGCCGAACGACAACGCCGATTCCCTGCTCAAGCGCGCCGACGAGGCGCTGTACGAAGCCAAGAACGGCGGACGCAACCGGATCATCTACCGGTCGGCCTGACAGCCGGGTGGATACAGCCGTGGCGAAAAGCACAGCAAAGACCGGCACGGGTGCAGTCCGCGAGAGGACGGGCGAGGCACTGCCTGTCCTGGACCTGCGGTTTCGCATCATCAACAAAATCGGCATGATCGACATGCTGTCGGCAGGCATTGCCACCCGACTGTTGGAAACGCTGGACCTGCCCGCGCCGCTATTCGGCCTGCTGCATCATTTCGCCGAAAACCCGGATACCCCACGCACGGTTACCTTGCTGGCGAAGACCATGCAGGTGCCCCAGCCGGGTGTCACCAAGCGGGTGCAGAAATTGCTGAAACGGGGGTTCCTGCGTGAGGCCCCTAGCCCGAACGATGCACGCAAGAAGCTGCTTTTCATCACCCCTGAGGGGCGGGCGCTGCATGTCAGGGCGATTCGCCTGCTGGTCCCGGCAGCTGTCGAAATCTTTGCGGACTGGGAAGACGGCGAATTGATGCGTCTGATGGCCCAACTCGAACGGGTCAAAACGGCGCTCGACCAGCGGTCCTGACACGCGGACACTCACTTGCCGTAATATATTCCGAAGAATTATTATTGCAAACGCGTATTAAAAGCGTATAGCTTTTCATCGCCTCAATACATTCCAAGGAATATAAAATGCGGGTGCGATGGAAAGAATGGGCTGCGGTTCTGGCAGTGGGAAGCATGGCCGGGACGGCGGCAGCCCAGGAAGAAGGGCCGAAAATCCTTGAGACGGTGGTGGTGAGCGCCACTCGAGCGCCAGAGCCGGTTTCGGCAATCCCCGGCTCGGTGATCGTGATCGAGCGGGAAGAAATCGAGCGGCAACTCCGGCTCAACAGCAGCCCTTCGGCCGCGATCCAGAAACTGATCCCCGGATACGGCGTCAGCAACCAGACGATATCCGAAGCCTCGGAAAATTTCCGTGGTCGCGACGTGCAGGTACTTGTGGATGGCGTGGCGCGCAATACGCCGTTGCGCAATGTCTCGCGCCTGCTGTCGGGCATCGACCTGAACAACGTGGAGCGGATTGAGGTTATCAACGGCTCAAGCGCAGCCTATGGCAGCGGGGCCTCTGGCGGCATCATCAATGTCATCACCAGACAGGCATCCGATAAACCCGTGGTAACGGCCAGTGCCGGCCTGCGTGGTTTCACGGCAGACCTGGGCGATTCGCTGGCGCCGGAATTCTCTGCCGGCTTTCGTGGCATGGCTGGGCCGGTGGATGTTGTGGCAAGCCTGAGCGCAACTTACACCCGCGATGCATTTGATGGCCGCGGCAACCTGATGCCTTCCGATGGCATGCTGGGGCAGGGCGGTTACGATCATGTCGACAATTACAACGGTTCGGTGAAGGTCGGCAAAAGCTTCGATGCCCGCCGGATCGAGCTGAGCAGCAATATCGTGCGCCTAGAGCAGGATCCGCAGTATTTCACGCGCTTCTACGCCAATAAGGCGGCCGAGCCCAATCTGTCGCAGCCCTATACCGGACGAAGTGTCACCGACAAATCAGAATACTGGCGCGCGACCTACACCGACAGCGATTTTGCGCTCGGTAATCTCGATCTCAATCTAAGCTACAGCAACGTTGAGAAACGGTTCGGTTTTACGCTCTATGACGCGACCTATAACAATCAGGTCTACTATTCCGGCAATCCGGCCTCGCCGACCGATCCAAATTCGCAAAGTGTGTTGTTAGCCAAACAGCTGAATGCGGCAGCCACGGTGGTCTCTCCATTGGACAGCCTCTGGTCGGGGATGAAACTGACCTGGGGCGGCGATCTCGGGCATGACGATACGACACAGGAATTGATCGACGGCAGAACCATCGTTGCCCCAGCCGAACAGGTGAACATGGCTGCTTTTGCCCAAGTCGACGCGCCGGTAACCCAACGCGTGCGGTTGCGCGGCGGCCTACGTTATGAACGGTTCGATGTTGATCTTGATGATTTCCGCCGACCGGCGATCTATTACGGTGCCGTGGCCGCGGCCGCCAATATCAAGGGTGGCAGTTTTACCTACGATGCCCTTGTCTACAATCTGGGCGCGGTGGTGGATATCACTCGGGGCCTGGAACTATTCGGCGGTGTGTCGCAAGGCTATTCGCTGCCCGACTGGGGCGCCTTCAGTCGGCGCGCCGGCGTTGCCGCGTTGGGTACGACGGCGGATTTGAGTACGCTTGCACCTCGGGCACAGAAGGTGACGACCTATGAAGTCGGCTTTCGTGGCGGCACCGGCAGTTTCGACGGCAGCATCAGCGCGTATGTCAGCGAGTCCAAGGACGGAACGACCTTCGATTCAGCCTCCAACCGCATTTCCCAGCAAAAAGAGCGTATCTATGGTCTCGAGCTGGCTGGTCGGGTGGACCTCAGCGATCAGGTGGCGGTCGGCACCACGGCAAGCTGGATGGAAGGTAAATACGACCGCGACAAGGACGGCGATCTGGAGCGCTATCTGGCCAATAACCGGATTTCCAGTCCGTTCAAAAGCACGGTCTACGCCGACTGGCAACCCTGGAAGGATATCAGCCTGCGTGGCGAAGCCTTGTATGTGGCGGGTCGCGACATTCACGACGGTGGTACGCGACAATTGGCATTGCCGGGAATGTTTACGCTGAATGCGATTGCGGCCTACGATATCGGAAACGGCGGCGTGGTCAGCTTTGGTGTGGAGAACCTGCTGGATGCCTATGACTGGAACAGTGCAGCCAGCGCCACGCGCAATGTGCCTGTTGCGGCACTCGGCCGTGTCGTGGCCCTGCGATATTCCCACACCTGGTAACAGGCCCACAGGAGGCCAATGTTCGCATACGAAACAGCCGGTGCGCCGGTTTACATCCTACGCTTCATCGGCAGCTTTGATGCTGCCGATGAAGCTGCCTATCTGGCCGCACTTGATGATCTCGTCATGCGGCCGCCCGGCTTTGTGATGGTGCTGGTGTTCGGCAACAGCAATCGCATGTCGCCCGAGGGCTACCGTGCCATGGCGCTGTGGTTCAAGCGGCACCGCGACGACCTGGGCCGATTGTGCCTCGGCCTGGCCCGGGTGCGGCCCGATAGCGATCCGGCCACAATAGATGATGCCAATTTCCGCAAGGCCATGCCGTTTCCCACCGT
This sequence comes from Ferrovibrio sp., assembly GCF_046297595.1. Lineage (GTDB taxonomy): Bacteria > Pseudomonadota > Alphaproteobacteria > Ferrovibrionales > Ferrovibrionaceae > Ferrovibrio. The sequence continues at coordinate 207,927 of NZ_JBKBHT010000006.1, read as the reverse complement.
GGTGCTGCGCAGCGAAGCTGAAGCGATGGCCTGGGCCCGGCTTCAACTGGAGGCCGCATGACCGTGGGCATCGTATCCCAGCCGCCGATGCCGGCAGGCCGTACGCGGCTGTTTGCAGCCCTGCTGGGCCTGTATGTGGCGCAGGGCATCCCGATGTATCTCTATGCCGCCGCACTGCCGGCCATTCTGCGCGATGGCGGCATATCGCGCAGCGCCATTGGAATGATCGGTATTCTGATGGCGCCGATGATGCTTAAGTTTCTCTGGGCGCCGCTGGTGGATCGTACACCCTTGCGGTTGTTCGGGCTGGCACGGCTCGGTCATCGCCGCTCCTGGATACTGCCGACCCAGCTCGGCGTCATTGGCCTGCTTGTGTTGTTCGCTTTCATGCCGCCGACCAATATGTGGGTTGTGCTCGGCCTCGGGTTTTGCGTGATCATGCTCAGCTCGACGCAGGATATAGCCACCGACGGTTATGCCACCGAGCGATTGAAGGCCAGCGAACGCGGTCGCGGCAATGCCATCCAGGGCGGCAGTGTGGCGATCGGCGTGGTGATCGGTTCCAGCCTCACGCTTTATCTGTACAGCCAGTATGGCTGGACGCCGACCATCCTGATCCTGGCCGGCCTTTCCGGGCTTACCCTGTTGTCCACTCTGCTGATGGACGAGCCGCACGCCGATACCGTGATGCCCGCATCGCCTGCCGCCGCACAAACGCGGCCCTCCCTGCGGGCCGCGCTGAAGGACCCGATCACTTATTCCGTGCTGGGCTTCGCGCTGATCTATCGGGCCTCTGAGGGCATCACCAAGGCGATGGAAAAACCCTTCCTGGTCGATAATGGCCTTTCGCTCGAGGTGATCGGCTACCTCTCGGGCGCCTCGGCGGCCACGGCGGGGTTGTTCGGAGCGGCGCTGGCGGCATGGACAATCAAGCGCTATGGCCTGTGGGGCACCATCCTCGGGCTTGGGCTTCTACGCAGCGCTGTATTCCTGGGCTGCGGCGTCTATGCCGCGCTGGGATTGCAGATGCATGGCCTGCTGATCCTGCTGGTGGCCTGCAATACCGTGTCACGCTACATGGAGATCGTCGCGCTCTACACCCTGTTCATGGGCGCGGCGGCGAAGGAGCGCGCTGGCACCGATTTCACCCTCCTATCCTGCGCGCAGCTTTTCATCTTCATGGCCGGCTCCCTGGTCAGCGGCGTGCTGGCCGATGCCGTGGGATATGTCGGGCTGTTCGCCGTTGCCACGTTGCTTTCGGTGCTCAGCCTGTGGGCCGCTCTGCGTCGCGTGCCGGCGAATCACCCGGCCATGGCGGTGAACAACTGAGCCGCAGTATGCCGTCGAAATGAAAAAGCCCCGCCGAAAGGCGGGGCTTTTTTTCATGGCGGCACCCCTACGGATGCGCCAGCGAAAGCCTGATTACTTGATCTTGGCTTCCTTGAATTCGACGTGCTTGCGCGCCACCGGGTCGTACTTCTTGAACGACAGCTTCTCGGTCTTGGTGCGCGGGTTCTTCTTGGTGACGTAGAAGTAGCCGGTGTCGGCGCTGCTCACCAGCTTGATCTTCAGGGTAGTCGGCTTGGCCATGACTTACGATTCCACAATTAGCGGTCGGCTTGGGATTGGCGGCGCAGCATAGGGATTCGCACCCCGATGTCAACTGCTCACGTTACTCGCCGCCACGTACCAGGTCGTAGATAAAGCAATCCAGCCAAATTCAGCTTTATTCTCATTTGGTTGTCTAGAAAGCGCACTATCCCAAATGAGCCATCAAGTAGAATCTCATCTACAGCGATTTGCCTGACCTGGCCATTGTCAAATTTTGCTTCCCAAACTTGTCCTTTGGCGATCATCTGAGCTCCCATTCATCGAATATAGAATGTACATTAATTCAATCACTATAAAATGTACAAATGAAAATCTAATCCCAGCCAATCAGGGGTTTACCCCGGCGATAACGCCAGAAAACCGGCCGTCCCGGCCTCAGGTCGGGCCCCAGACGGCCGATCACGTCCCGCAGCATGAATTCTGTGATGTCGGCCAGCGGCAGCCGCAGGGCCGCCTCCAGCGGCCGGAAGGCCAGGTCCAGCAGCTCGCCCGAGCCGCCCAGGCTGACGGGCAGGCCCGTCACATCCTGCAGGAAGAAGCGGGCGTGGAACCGGATCGGGCTTTCCGAAGGCGTGATGGCCCGGCCGAGATACTGCAGGCTGGAGGCATCAGGCCGCAGCCGGTCGGCTTCCACCCGGCCCAGGACGATCCCGGTTTCCTCCCAGGTTTCGCGCAGGGCAGCCAGCGCCAGGGCGCCAGCCAGATCCGGCGAGCAGCCCATCAATGATATGATATTTCTGTTTATATTTATGGCATTAGAGATTATATCTGATAAATCACTCGAATCGACCCGCCCGCCCGGAAAGGCATACACATCGGGCAGGAAGCGGTGTTTCCCAGCCCGGCGGCCGAGCAGGATTTCCAGCGGGCCGGCGCTGCTCCGGCGCACCAGGATCAGGCTGGCGGCATCCCTGGGCTTCACCGGTCTGGAAGGGTTCAGGCTCATTCCCAGTCCAGCCGGCGCTGGCCGTGGCGCATGTAATGGAACGGCACCCGGCAGGCCGGGTCGTCGGCGTTGCCTGGCCGCAGCCAATCTTCCAGGGTGGCGATCACGAACTGGGTGATGTTGGGCAGCGGCAGGCTTTCGGTTTCCTCCCGGGTCACCCAGCTAAGCTTGTCGAGTTCGGGCGAGGGGCGCAGGTCCCCGGTGGCGGCCTCGGCCGGGGCCGCGAAGAAGCGGGCATCGAAGCGGCGGGGCCGGCCCGGCGGGGTGATCGCCCGGCAGACATAGAGCAGGCGCGAGGGATCAGGGGCCAGGCCGCCGGCGCAGAAGGCGGCCCAGCCGGCCGGTGGAGGCGTGGTTTGGCGCCCCGGCGCGGCGATGCGCAGGCCGGATTCCTCGAAGGTTTCGCGGATGGCGGTCAGCGCCAGGGCCAGCGCCTTGCGTGGGCCGGTTCCCTTGCAGCGGGCCAGCCGCGCCGTGCTGACGGGATTGAGCGTCGCGGCCGGGCGGATCTTGTAGTCGGCGAGGTCGAGCCGGCCGCCAGGAAAGACATAGCGGTTGGGCATGAAGGCGCTGGCGCCATGGCGCTCGCCCATCAGAACCTCGAAACGCCCATCGCTTCCGGCACCGCGCCGGCGATAGAGGATCAGCGTGGCCGCATCGCGGATCGGCTGGGGTGTTTTGGGTTTTTCACTCTGCGAGTCGGCGGACGTCATCCGACGCAGTATAGCGCCTTTGCCGGATCAGTGCGGCTCGCTGCCGAATCCATGCATGCGCCGCGCCCATTGCAGGCCGATCAGCGTGCCCTTGATATGGGGCAGGAACCACAGGCAGAGCAGCAGGGTGAGCGGCAGCCACAACGCCATATGCACCCATTCGGGCGGCTGCATATGCTGTTCCAGCAGCAGCATCAACGGCACGATGATGTGGCCGACGATCAGGATGGTGAAATAGGGCGGTGCATCGTCGGCGCGATGGCCGGACATTTCCAGCCCGCAGGACGGGCAGGTATCGTTGACCTTGAGATAGCGGCCGAACATGCGGCCCTGGCCGCAGGCGGGGCAACGCATGCGCCAGCCGCGCCACATCGCATCGCCCATCGGGCGTTCCATCAGGTCGTCGAGCGACAGCGGGTTCACAGCCAGCCCTTTCGCTTGAAGAACCAGTAGGGCAGCACGGCAGAGGCGATCATCAGGCCAATCGCCATCGGATAGCCGAAATCCCACGACAGTTCGGGCATGTGTTCGAAATTCATGCCATAGATGCTTGCGATCAGGGTCGGCGGCAGAAACACGGTGGCGGCCACCGAGAAGATCTTGATGATCTTGGTCTGCTGGATGTTGATCAGGCCCAGCGTGGCATCCAGCAGGAAGTTGCCCTTATGCGCCAGGAAGGCGGCCTGCTCGTTCAGCGACTGCACGTCGCGCGCCAGAGTCTTCAGCCAGGTGCGGCTTTCCTTGGTGCCGCGCTGTTCGGCCATGGTGAGCGTCAGGAAGGCGATCAGGCGGGTGAGCGACACGAGGCTGTCGCGGATGCGCGAATTCAGATCCTCGACATGGCCCAGCTTGCGCACGGCTTCTTCCAGATCCACCTCGTCGGCGGATTCATGCTCCTTCACGCGATGGCCGAAGATGTTGCGCGACACGCCGTCCAGGTCCTTGCCGGCGATCTCCAGCACGTCGGCGGCGCGGTCGATGATGGAATCGAGCAGACCGCAGAGCGCGGCATCGGGCGAAGCGGCCAGGCTGGGCTGGCGCTGGGCGCGGGCGACGAACTGGCGGAAAGAGAGTGGGTCGGCAAAGCGCAGCGTGACGGTGGCGCGCGGCGTGCGCATGAAAGTGACGGCCGTAGTCTTGGGCTGTTCCGTTTCGGCATGGAACAGGATGTTGGCGGTCATGTAGCTGGCATCGCCTTCGCGATACAGCCGGCTGGAGGTCTCGATCTCCTGCATCTCCTCGCGGGTCGGCATTTCGATGCCGAGCAGGCGTTCGATGGATTTCTCCTCGGCCGGGCTGGGTTCGAGCAGGTCGATCCACACCACGCCTTCGGGCAGCGTGGAGTCCGGGGTAAGCTCGATGCGTTGCAGCTGGCCGCCTTGCGGCAGGTAGGCAGTGATCATGCTGGCCGTCCCTGGTTCCGGCGCCGACCCGGCGGTGCGGCGCGGCGCCGTTTTAGCCCCGGATGCGGGGCCTGGGAAGCCCTGAAACCATCCTGCGGCAAATTTGTTCCGTTCGGCAGAATGCCCGCCGGATGCGACCGATTTATGGCGTGACGGGCGACGCGGCGGGCAGGGCGATGCCACGGGCCTGCAGCACGGCGCGCAGACGGTCGGGATAGTCGGTGATCAGGCCGTCCACCTTGAGGTCGATCAGGCGTTCCATCTCGGGCTGGTTATTCACTGTCCAGGGGATCACCTGCAGGCCCAGCGCATGGGCCTCGGTCACCAGGTCTGCCGTCACATTGCGCCAGAAGGGCGACCAGACCTGGCCGCCTGCCGCCTTCACGAGCGCCGGCGTGGAGACATGGTCATCGGCGTCCAGCCCGCCCAGCCACGGGCTGGCATCGGGCCGGCCGCGCTGCACGTTATCCGAGGCCGTACCTTCGATGGTGAGATGCACACGGGGAATCTCGGGCGCCAGCTTTGCCGCCTCGGCCAGCGTGCGCCAGTCGAAGGACTGGATGCTGGCGCGCCGAGCCAGGCCGGCCATGCGTATCGCCTGCACCACGGCCTGGGCCAGCTGGGCCGGCGTTGCCGTCTCATCGGGTTTCAGCGGGCTGATCTTGGTCTCGATGTTGAAACGCACGGCGCTATTGCCGCTTTTCGCCGCCAGCGCGAACACATCCTCCAGCCTCGGCATGCGCGTGCCATCCACCGGATTCTGTTCCGGATAGGTCTGGCCATATTTGCTGGCCGGATCGAGGCGACCGACATCGTAGCGTTGCAGCTCTGTCAGCGTGCTATGCCAGATGGCAGGGCCGGGTGCGGCGATCCATTTGCCGTCCAGGCGGGCCAAATGCGGTTGCAGCAAAGGATCGTGGCCCACCACCAGATGGCCGTCGCGCGTGAGGCCGACATCGAGTTCCAGCGTGCTGACGCCGAGCGTGAGCGCAGTGGCGAAGGCGGGCAGGGTGTTTTCCGGCGCCAGGCCACGCGCGCCGCGATGGCCCTGCAGGTCGAAAGCAAAAGCCTGCACGGGCAGCAGGACGAGGAGCAGGGCGGTGGCGAGGCGGATCATTTGCGTTTCTTGCTGCGGTGTTTCGACCAGCTCGGGCGGTTGGTGGCCTTCTTGATCACCGGTCTGCCGCCGCGGGCGCGCGGCACGCTGCCGCCGCTGCCCAGGATTTCGAAGCGCAGGCCACCGGTGACGGGCGTTGCTTCCTCCAGCCGCACGCTGACGCTGTCGCCCAGGCGATAGCGCTTCTTGGTGCGTTTGCCGACCAGGGCGCGATGGGCCTCGTCATGGGCGTAGAAGTCATCTGATAGCGACGAGATCGGCACGAAGCCGTCGGCGCCGGTTTCCTCCAGCGTGACGAACAGGCCGAAACGGGTGACGCCGGAAATGCGGCCGTCGAATTCCGCGCCGACATGCTCGGACATGAAGGCCGTGACGAAGCGGTCCATGGCATCGCGTTCGGCCTGCATCGAGCGGCGCTCGGTCAGCGAGATATGTTCGGCGATGCTTTCGAAATTGGCGTCGTCATCCGGCGCGAGACCGTCATCGCCCAGTTTCAGGCCACGCACCAGCGCACGATGCACCAGCACGTCGGCATAGCGGCGGATCGGCGAGGTGAAGTGCGCATAACGCTGGAGGTTGAGGCCGAAATGGCCCTGGTTGTTCGGCGAGTAATAGGCCTGCATCTGGCTGCGCAGCACCACCTCGTTGATCAGACGTTCATGCTCGCTGCCGCGCGCTGCGACCAGGATGGCGTTGAAATGCATCGGCCGCAGACCCTGGCCCTTGGCCAGCCGGTAATCCAGCGTGTCGAGGAACTTGCGCAAGCTATCGATCTTCTCGTCCGAGGGCTGCTCGTGCACGCGGTACATGCAGGGCTGTTTCCGCTTTTCCAGCTCCTCGGCGGCGGCCACATTGGCCGCGATCATGAAATCCTCGATCACCTGATGGCTGAGCATGTGCTCGCGCGGCTTGATGGCGGCGATATGGCCGTTCTTGCCCATCACCACGCGGCGTTCTGGCGCGGTGATCGCCAGCGGCTGGCGCGCCTCGCGCGCGCGGTTCACGGCGGCATGGCAGGCATAGAGCGGTTTCAGCACGGTTTCGAGGAAGGGCTGGGCTGCTTCGTCGGGGTTGCCGTCGATGGCGTCTTGCACCTGGCGATAACTCAGGCCGGCGGCACAGCGCATCAGGCCGCGCACGAATTTGTGGCGCTTCTTGTTGCCATCGGCATCGAACCACAGATGCACCGCCAGGCAGGCACGCTCCTTGCCTTCCACCAGCGAACACAGATCGGCCGACAAAGCCTCGGGCAGCATCGGCACGACGCGGTCGGGGAAATAGGTCGAGTTGCCGCGCTGGCGCGCGTCGTGGTCCAGCGCGCTGCCCGGCCGCACGTAATGCGCCACGTCGGCAATGGCGACGATGGCATGCCAGCCACCCTTGTTATGCGGATCGTCGTCGGGTTCGGCGAAGACCGCGTCGTCATGGTCGCGGGCATCTTCCGGGTCGATGGTGATCAGCGGGATCTGTCGCAAATCCTCGCGCTCGCCCAGATGCACCGGCTTGGCCTTTTCGGCCTCGCGCTGGGCGGCTTCGGTGAATTTGGTCGGGATGCCGAAGCTGTGGATCGGGATCAGGCTGAGCGCCTTGGGGTCGGTGCTGTGGCCGATCACTTCGGTGATCTTGGCCGGCTTGAGGCCGAAACGGCGGCCGGGCAGGGGCTGGGCCACCACGATCTCGCCGGACTTGGCGCCGGCATAATGCTCGGGCGCGATCACATATTCATGGCGCAGCTTTCGGTCGGTCGGCTGCAGGCGGCCCTGGCCGTCTTCGGTCAACGTGAAGACGCCGAGGACCGGCTGCTCTTCCTTTTCCAGCCGCTTGATCACCCGGCCGGCATAGCGGTTGCGGCCGGCACGGCTCAGGCGTGCCAGCACGCGGTCGCCCACGCCGGTATCGGCCATCTCGCGGCGGCGGGCCTTGCCGCCGGTCTCGAAGATGATGCGCGGCGCTTCGCCTTCGCCCTTCCACTCGACCGGCCGGCCGAGCAGGTCGCCGTCGCGATCCAGCTTCACGATATCGACGAGGCAGACTTCCGGCAGCTCGCCCTTGGGCGTCAGCTTCTTGCCATGGCCCTGATTGATGTCGCCTTCGGCTTTCAGTTCGCGCAGCAGGCCTTTCAGCGCCACGCGGTCGGCGGGGCCGATGCCAAAGGCTTTTGCGATCTCGCGTTTACCGGCCTTGCCGGGATTGTCGGCAATGAAGCGCAGGATGTCCTGTTTGGACGGCAGATGGGCGGCGGCTTTTTTCTTGGCCACGTCGGCTACGCTGCGGCAGCTTTCTTGCCGCCGGTTGTCTTCTTGGCCGCCTTCTTGGCCGTAGCCTTCTTCGCCTTCGGCTTGGCGGCAGGCTTTTCAGCCGCAGCCGCCTTCTTGGGCGCAGCGGCTTTCTTCGCCTTGGGCGCAGCCTTCTTCTTGCCCTTGCCACCCTTCTTGGCGCGGGCGGCGATGGCTTCGATGGCCTGCTGCATGCTCACGGCATCGGTCTCCACGCCCTTGGGCAAAGGCGCGTTGGTCGCGCCATGCTTGAGGTAGGGGCCATAGCGGCCGTCGATCACCTGGATCGGCTCGTCGTCGTCAGGATGTTTGCCCACCTCGCGCAGCACGGTGAGCTGGGCGCGCTGGCGCGGGCCTTTGCGGCGCGCATCGGCCTCGGCGATCTTCTGGACGGCATGGTTGATGCCGATCTCCAGCGCCTCCATGGCATCCTTCAGCTTGGTATAGGCGCCGTCATGCAGCAGATACGGCCCGAAGCGGCCCAGGCCGGCGAGGATCTCCTTGCCGGTATCGGGATGCAGGCCCACCACGCGCGGCAGAGCCAGCAGCTTCAGCGCCATTTCCAGCGTGACGTCCTCGATGGTGACGCCCTTGGGCAGAGAGGCGCGTTTGGGCTTGGTCTTCGTCTTGCCTTCGCCCTCGGCCTCGCCAAGCTGCACATAGGGACCAAACGGACCCTGGCGCAGGGTGATCATCTGGCCGGTGGCCGGATCGGCGCCCAACTCCTGCGGGCCAGAGATGGCGATGTCGCCATGGCCGTTGCCGGCACTCAAGGGCCGCGTATAGCTGCATTCGGGATAATCCGAGCAGCCGATGAAGGCGCCGGTGCGGCCGGCCTTGATGGCGAGCTGGCCCTTGTTGCAGGCGGGGCAGAGGCGGGCGGACGTGCCGTCTTCGCGTGGCGGGAAGAAGTGGTGTTCCAGCAGCGCGTTGATGGCGTCCAGCACCTCGCCGCGGCGGCCCATCTTCTCGTCGATGCGGGTGACGGCATCCTTCACCGACACGGCCGTGGTGCCTTCCTTCGGATCGTGCAGGGAGAAATCCTGCCAGAAATCCTCCAGCACCTTCTTCCAGTCGAGTTTGTGCTCGGCGATCTCGTCCAGCTTCTCTTCCAGGCCGGCCGTGAAGCTGTAGGCGAAATACTGCTCGAAGAAGCAGACCAGGAAGGCATAGGCGAGCCAGCCGGCATCCTCGGGCTGGAAGCGCTTGTTCTCCAGCTTCACGTAAGAGCGCGCCTTCAGCACTTCCAGGATGGCGGCGTAAGTAGACGGCCGGCCGATGCCCAGTTCTTCCAGCTTGCGCACCAGGCTGGCTTCGGAATAGCGCGGCGGCGGCTCGGTGAAATGCTGCTCCGGCTTGACGCCTTCTTCCTTCATCGCCTCGCCGACATTCATCTTCGGCAGGCGCGCGCCTTCTTCATCATCAGCCGATTTGTCGTCGACGCCTTCCTCATACAGCTTGAGGAAGCCGGGCGAGAGCACGACCGTGCCGGTGACGCGGAAGGCGCCGGTGTTCTTTTTATCGGCGATGTCCACCGTGGTGCGTTCCAGTTCGGCGGATTCCATCTGGCTGGCCAGCGCACGCACCCAGATCAGCTCGTAGAGCTTGAGCTGCACGTCGTCGAGGTAGCGGGCGACCGCCTTCGGGCGGCGACGGAAATCGGTCGGGCGGATCGCCTCGTGGGCTTCCTGCGCGTTCTTCTGCTTGGTCTTGTAGACGCGCCAGCTTTCCGGCACGGCATCGCGGCCGAAATCCTCGGCGATCACGTCGCGCGCGGCACGGATGGCCTCGTCGGCCATGCTGACGCCGTCGGTACGCATGTAGGAGATGAGGCCGGTGGTCTCGCCGCCGATGGTGACGCCTTCATACAGGCGCTGGGCGATCTGCATGGTCATCTGCGCCGAGAAGCCCAATTTGCGCGCGGCTTCCTGCTGCAGGGTGGAGGTGGTGAACGGCGGCGCCGGGTGGCGCTTGGCCGGCTTGATGGATACGTCGGTGACGACATAATCCAGGCCCTGCAGCTTCGCCACGGCGGCCTTGGCGGCGGCTTCGGTATTGATGTCGAACTTGTCGAGCTTTTTGCCGCCCAGCTCCACCAGCCGCGCGGAAACGGTCTGGTTCTGCGGCGTGCGGAAATCGGCGCCGATGGTCCAGTATTCCCGGGCGCGGAAGGCCTCGATCTCGGTCTCGCGCTCGCAGATCAGGCGCAGGGCCACCGACTGCACGCGGCCGGCCGATTTGGCGGAGGGCAGCTTGCGCCACAGCACGGGCGAGAGGGTGAAGCCGACCAGATAATCCAGCGCGCGGCGCGCCTGCTGGGCATTCACCAGGTCCATGTCGATGTCGCGCGGCTGCGCCATGGCATCCAGCACGGCCGACTTGGTGATTTCGTTGAACACCACGCGGCGGACCGTCTTGCCCTTCACGACCTTGCGGTTGTTCAGCGCCTCCAGCACATGCCAGGAAATCGCCTCGCCCTCACGGTCGGGGTCGGTCGCCAGGATCAGGGTGTCGGCATCCTTCAGGGCGCCGGCGATGGCCCGGATCGATTCCGAGCCCCGGCCGGACATCTCGTAATGCATCTCGAAGTCTTTGTCGGGCTCCACCGAGCCGTCCTTGGCCGGCAGGTCGCGCACATGGCCGAACGAGGCCAGCACCGTGTGGCCGGGACCGAGGTATTTCTCGATGGTCTTTGCCTTCGCCGGGCTTTCGACGACAACGACTTTCATAATCTGCGGTTTTCCAACAAAAATGAGGCGGACGTTTTAACCAGTCTGGGGCCACGGCTGATCCGGCGCGGCTGCCGGAACATGGGCGATGGAATCCGGCTTGTCAAACCCGATTGCCGAGCGGTGCATATAAACTACTGATTTATAATGAAAATCAGGACGGTCGGTTCAGGACAGCCGGTCTTCCTGGGCCGGTTCCAGCGGGAAGGCGGCCACCAGCAGCATGCGGCAATCCTCGCCGCCGGCGGTGAGCGGCAGGGCCAGGCGCTCCCAGCTCCGTTCCACCTGCCAGGCCGAGCGCTTGTCGCGCGAGGTGTAGTCGAAGGTGGCGGTGTAGCGGCGCGACATCGGCATGCGGCTGTGCACCACGGCGTCGTATTCCGTGCGCAGCAGCTCGGCCTGCTGGGCCGGCAGCTCGTTCACCCGCTTGCCGGTCATGTCGATCTTGAACTGGTTCACGAAGGTCGAGCCGTAGAGGCGGTAGAGATAGTCGCCGTCGTCCTTGCGCTCGACCAGCATCAGGTTGCCCAGCCAGGGCTTCATCTCGATGGGGTCGATATCGGCCCGGTCGGGCATGGCGCGGCCCCGGCGCTTGCCGGCCCAGTAGGCATACAGCGCCTGGAGCGTTTCCAGCGTCAGTTGCGGCGCGCCTTCCAGCATCCGTCCCATACGGCTCTTGCTACCCCCGGTCGTGCGGAACCGGATGCCGACCCAACATCCGGTATGTTTCGCAGCAGGATACCGCAAAAGACAGGGGATGTCAGCCGTGGTGGCGTCTCAGGTCAGCTTTTCGTGCGCCTACACCCGCCCGCAGCATTGCTTGAACTTCCTGCTTGAGCCGCAGGGGCAGGGGTCGTTGCGGCCGACCTTGATTGGCCGTAACGCGGTCTCGCCGTCGACATAAAGCCATTGGTCGGCCTCGCGGCGGAAACGCGAGCGTTCCTGCAGTTCATGCAGTTTGCCCTGCGCACTGAAACGCGCGGCGAATTCCACGATGCCGGTGCTGTCCGTCGCCCCGCCATCCACAGTGTCGAGAATCTCCAGCCCCAGCCACTGGGTCTCGCGCATGCCGGCGCTGACATCGGCGACATCGAAGCCGGCGCGATGCTCGGGCGCCAGCGTGCGCGCCAGATATGCCACATCGCCGCGCGTGTAAGCCGTGTAGCGCGAGCGCATCAGGGCCAGCGCGGTGGGGGCTGGCCGCCCGGCCAGGATCGGGCCGCAGCAATCCTCGAAAGACAGGCCGGACTGGCAGGGGCAGGCCGGCACGTCAGGCCGGCTTTTCGTGATGCTCGGCCGGGCGGGCGAATTGCGGGAAGTTGGGGTGCATCATCAGGGGGATCACGTCCACCTTGGTGAAGCAGGGATAAAGCGGCATGCCGCGCAACGTGCTGGCGACCGCATCGGCGTCGGGCAGGTTCCACAAAACATACGTGCCCAGCGCGTTGGCGCGGCGCCAGATGCCCACCAGTTGCCGCTTGGCCAGCATGGCTTCCGAGGCGCGCCATTCGGCCTGCACCAGCTCCTGGAACTTGTCGCCGGCGCGCAGGTATTCGATGCGTACGTCGCAGAGGAACAGGTTGCTGTCGGGCTTGGGTTTGGTGTCGGGTTTTTCATGCGTGGTCGCGCCGCGGGCAAATTGCGGGAAATTCGGATGCCCGATCAGCGGCGTCACCGTCACATCGGTGAAGAAGGGATAGAGCGGCATGGCGCGCACCTGGTTGCCCACCGCCTCGTTGTTCGGCACATCGAGGATGAACATGGTGCCCATGCCGTTGGCCTTGCGCCAGATGCCGACGAACTGGCCCTTGGCCAGCAGCTCTTCCTCGACCTTCCATTCGGCCTTCACCAGCTCCTGCGCCTTGTCGCCCAGGCTGGAGAAATTGAAGGTGACATCCACGAGTGCGAGCATGTTTTTGGGTTCCCTAATTTGTCATGCCCGGGCTTGTCCCGGGCATCCACGAATTTTGTTTAACCGTGAGTTCTCAGGAGACCCCAAGACGTGGATGCCCGGATCAAGTCCGGGCATGACGTTGATGGGGGGCGAGGACAACGGAGTGCTCAATCCACAATCCGCTTCTTCACGTAGCTGCCCGGCGCGTCCTCGACGGCTTTCAGCTTGCCGCTGCCGGGCACGCGGGCGGGCACCTTCGGGCCCGACTTGGCCGACAGCCATTTGTCCCAGTCATCCCACCACGAGCCGGGGATTTCCTTCGCGCCCCTGATCCATTCGTCCACGCTGGCCGGGTTGGTTTTCGCCTCGTTCAGCCAGTGCTGATATTTCTTCGCCGCCGGATGGTTGATCACGCCGGCGATATGACCCGAGCCCGCCATCACGAACCGCACCGGCCCGCCATAAAGCTGCGTTGCCTTGTAGACGGATTTATAGGGTGCGATGTGATCGTCCTTGCTGGCCTGCAGGTAGACCGGAATCTTGATCTTGCGCAGGTCCAGCCGTTCACCGGCCAGTTCCAGCGCGCCGGGCTGCGACAGCAGGTTCTTCTGGTACATGTTGCGCAGATAGAAACCATGCATCTTGGCCGGCATGCGCGTGCAGTCGGAATTCCAGTACAGCAGGTCGAAGGGGAAGGGTTCCTTGCCCAGCAGGTAGTTGTTGACCACGAACGACCAGATCAGGTCGTTGGCGCGCAGCATGTTGAAGGTGGTTGCCATCTCGCCGCCGTCGAGATAGCCCTTTTCCGACATCAGGTTTTCCAGGTAGCTCAGCGTGTCCTCGTCGGTGAAGACGCTGAGCTCGCCGGCTTCCGAGAAATCCACCTGGGCGGCGAAGAAGGTGACAGCCTTGATGCGTTCGTCGCCCTTCGCCGCCATCCAGGCCAGCGTAGACGCCATCAGCGTGCCGCCGATGCAATAGCCGATGGCGGTGACTTCCTCTTCGCCTGTCGCCTTCTTAACGGCATCTAGGCCCGCCAGGATGCCTTCGCGCATGTAGCTTTCGAAGGTCTTGTCCACCAGCGTCTCGTCGGGCTGGTTCCACGACACGACGAAGACGGTGTAGCCCTTCTCGGTCATCCACTTGATGAACGAGTTCTCCGGCTTGAGGTCGAGGATGTAGAACTTGTTGATCCAGGGCGGCACGATGTAGAGCGGCCGCTTGTAGACCTCCTTGGTCGTCGGTGCGTACTGGATCAACTGCATCAGGTCGTTCTGGTAGACCACCTTGCCCGGCGTGACGGCGATGTTCTCGCCCACGGTGAAAGCCTTGGCATCCACCATCTTGATGTTCAGCTTGCCCTTGCCCCGTTCCAAGTCCTCCAGCAGGTTCTGCAGGCCCTTCACCAGGTTCTCGCCCTTGCTGTCGATGGTGGCGCGCAGCACTTCAGGGTTGGTGAGGGCGAAGTTCGACGGCGACAGCGCGTCGACGAACTGCCGGGTATAGAAATCGACCTTCCTCGCCACCTTGGGGTCGATGCCGTCCACCTCGGTCACGGTCTTCTGCAGCCAGCGCGAGGTGAGCAGGTAGGATTGCTTGAGATAGTCGAAGATCGCGCCCTGTTCCCAATGTGGGTCGCGGAAGCGCTTGTCGCCCTTGTCAGGCTGCACCAGCGGCTCGGCCGGCTTGCCCAGGAACCGGTCGGCGGTATTGGCCCACAGCTTGGCGTAATCCTGCCACAGCTGGACCTGGGCCTCGGCCAGTCTGGCCGGGTCGGCCATCAGCTTGGCCGCGATCTGCATGTAGGCGCCGGTCAGGTTCAGGGGGTCCAGGTTGACTGGGGCGGTCAGCGGCGGGGGCAGGGGGCTGCCCTGGCCGCTCGCTCCGGCGCCGCCTTTGGCCTGCTCGGCCTGCTGGCGGACGGCAAAGTCGCTAATCAGTTTTTGGCTCTGTTCGGCGATCCTGGCCCAGGTCTGCGCCCATACGGCCGGATCGGGCAGCTGAAGATCGCTCTCCGGTTTCCTGTCACTGTCCGGTTGCTTCGCCATCCGACAGTCCTTATTCTCGGGGCCCGTTTCCTCGCCCTGCGACTCCGGCCTTACCGCCGGATTTCCACGGCACGGATTGAGGTTACGGGATAGGGAATCGCCCTGCAAGGCTGACGGGAATACCCAGCGGTCAACAGGGCGGAACCACTGGTTTTTGGGTGTTTAGGGGGATTTTGAGATGGCAGGTATCGGCAGGGCTTCCGCCGACAAGGCGATCCGAGGCAGCCTTGGGCTGCGCGGTGCAACCGCAACCGCCTTGCTGGCTGCCATGCTGACCCTGGCCGGTTGCGGCACCTGGGCCGATCCGACCGAATGGTCCGATCCCACCGGCCTGTTCAGCGACGACTCCGACGATACCCCTCCCGCCGCCGGGTCGGCCACCACCGGCGGGACGGATGACCGTTTCCCCAACCTGGGCCGCGTGCCCCCGCGTCCGGTCGAAATGTCGTCCTCCGGCGAACGCCGCCAGGCTATCGACAGCCTGAATGCCGACCGTGCCAATGCGCGTCATACCGACGAGGAACTACGCGCGCGCCCGGCCGACAGCAATGCACCGCCGCCGGCGCCGCGCGCCCCGGTCACCCAGTTACCGTCCAGCGCGCCCACCGCGCAGCCGCGCGGCGCCATCGAACCGCTGCCTGCCGCTCAACCCGGTGTCCAGCAGACGATGCCGGGACAGGCGATGCCGGCCCAGGGTGTTGCGCCTGTGCCCGCACCGCGCGGTGCAGGCATGGTCGATACCTTCTCCTCCAGCCTGGCGCAGTCCTCGGCCAATACCCTGCCGCCCAATCTGGCGCAGCAGAACGCCGCCGCGCCTGGCTTCGGGTCATCGAACTACATGCCGTTGCCGGGCAGCCAGCAGTTGCTGGCTATCATCCGGTTCAACAACAACGAGACCGCCCTGGGCAACGACGACAAGGCCCTGGTTCGCAAGGTGGCGGAATATTACAAGGGCGTGGGCGGCAAGGGCTCGGTGCGCGTGGTCGGTTATGGCCTGGCTGCGGCCGGCGGCCTGCCGCAGCGGCGCATCGATAATGTCACGACCGAACTCAAGCGGCGCGGCGTGACCCAGCTGGCCGCCGCCATATCGCCGCCGGCCGCCTATGCTGCCGGCGCCGAGGACTACACCCGCCGGATTGAAATCTATCTCGTGAACTGAAACGGATTTCGATCATATAGCGGCGGGGGCGCGGGGCGAAAAGCTGCCGCGCTTTCGCGTAACTGGATCCCCGTTTTTCGGATTTATAAAGCCATGGATACCGAGTTCTACCGCATCAAGCGACTGCCGCCCTACGTGTTCGAGGAAGTGAACCGCATGAAGGCTGCCGCGCGGGCCCGCGGGGAAGACATCATCGACTTCGGTATGGGCAACCCCGACAACGCCACGCCGGCGCATATCGTGGCCAAGCTGGTGGAAGCGGCGCAGAACCCGCGCGCCCACCGCTATTCCTCCAGCCGCGGCGTGCCCGGCCTGCGCAAGGCGCTGTCGAACTATTACGGCCGGCGTTTCGGCGTCGAGCTCGATCCGGAAAAGGAAGCCATCGTCACGCTGGGCTCCAAGGAAGGCCTGGCCAATCTCGCCATGGCGATCTCGGCACCGGGCGATACCGTGCTGGTGCCCAATCCCAGCTATCCGATGCATGCCTTCGGCTTCATCATCGCCGGCGCCAATGTGCGCAGCGTGCAGATCGGCCCGGGCATCGATTTCTTCGCCGGCCTGGAGCGCGCCTACCAGCACAGCATCCCCAAGCCGATCGCGCTGATCGTCAGCTTCCCGGCCAATCCCACCGCGATGACGGTCGACCTGGGTTTCTACGAGGCCATCGTCGACTATGCGAAGAAACGCAACATGTGGGTGATCTCGGATCTGGCCTATTCCGAGATCTATTTCGACGGCAATCCGCCGCCCTCGATCCTGCAGGTGAAGGGCGCCAAGGACATCGCCATCGAATTCACCTCGCTGTCGAAGACCTACAACATGCCGGGCTGGCGCATCGGCTTCGGCGCCGGCAACCCGGTGCTGATCGGCGCCCTGGCGCGCATGAAATCCTACCTCGATTACGGCGCCTTCACGCCGATCCAGGTGGCGGCGACAGCGGCGCTGAATGGCCCGCAGGACTGCGTCGAGGAAATCCGCCAGACCTACAAGTCGCGGCGCGACGTGCTGGTGAGGGGGTTGAATGCCGCCGGCTGGCCGATCCCGATGCCGAACGCCTCGATGTTCTGCTGGGCGCCGATCCCCGAACGCTATGCGCATCTCGGCTCGGTGGAATTCTCCAAGCTGCTGCTGCGCGAGGCCGAGGTCGCCGTCGCGCCGGGCATCGGCTTTGGCGAGCATGGCGACAATTTCGTGCGCCTCGCCTTCGTCGAGAACGAACACCGCACCCGTCAGGCCGTGAAGAACATCAAACGTCTGCTCGGCTCGCCCTCCAATCTTCCCGATCAGGCCGAGAAGGCTGCCGCCAATGGTTAAGGCTTATGTGACGTCGGCCCCGCCGCTGAAAGTCGGCATCGCGGGGCTGGGGGTGGTTGGCGCCGGTGTCCTGCGCCTGCTCGATCAGCATGGTGCAATGATCGCGGCCCGCGCCGGCCGGCCGATCAAGGTGGTGGCGGTTTCGGCGCGCGACAAACGCAAGAAGCGCGACATGCCGAAAGGCAGCTGGCGCTGGTATGCCGACGCGGTCGAACTGGCGAAGGACCCGGAAGTCGAAGTGGTGGTCGAACTGATCGGCGGCGCCGACGGCAAGGCCCGCGCGCTGGTTGAAACCGCGCTGAAACTCGGCAAGGGCGTGGTCACTGCCAACAAGGCGATGCTCGCCATGCATGGCGCGAAGATCGCGGCCATGGCCGAGCTCAAGCAGGCGCCTCTGGCCTTCGAGGCGGCAGTGACCGGCGGCATTCCGATCCTGAAAGCCCTGCGCGAAGGCCTGATCGGCAACCGTGTCGAGCGCATCACCGGCATCCTGAACGGCACCTGTAACTACATCCTGACCGAGATGCGCGAAACCGGCCGCGATTTCGCTGAGGTGCTGAAAGAGGCGCAGAAGCTGGGTTATGCCGAGGCCGATCCCAGCTTCGACGTGGACGGCGTCGATGCCGCCCACAAGCTGGCGGTGCTCACCTCGCTGGCTTTCAACACGCAGGTGAATTTCAGCGCGGTGCATGTCGAGGGCATCCGTCATGTCTCGGCCATCGACATCGCCTTTGCCAAGGAATTCGGTTACCGCATCAAGCTGCTGGCGATTGCACGCCGTACGCCGCGGGGTATCGAGCAGCGCGTGCATCCCTGCATGGTGCCGGCCGATACGCCGATTGCCCATGTAGACGGCGTGTTCAACGCGGTGGCGGCGGAAGGCGATTATGTCGGCCGCGTGATGTTCGAGGGCCGCGGTGCCGGCAGCAATCCGACGGCATCGGCCGTGGTGGCCGACCTGGCCGACCTGGCCGCCGGACGCAGCGCGCCCGCTTTCGGCGTGCCGGCGGCGAAACTGCAGCCGTTGAAGGCCGCGGCGATGGCCGATCATGTCGGGCGCTACTACATCCGCCTGATCGTGCGCGACCAGCCCGGCGTGCTGGCCGATGTCTCGGCGGTGCTGCGGGACGAGAAGATATCGATTGAAAGCCTGGTGCAGCGCGGCCGCTCGGAAGCCGAGAACCAGCCGGTCGCCGTGATGTTGATCAGCCACGAGGCCCGCGAGGCGGACATGGCTCGGGCGATGAAGCGTATCGCGAAACTGCGCTCGGTGCTGCAGCCGCCGGCGCTGATCCGTATCGAACAGCAATGATCCTTCAACCGCTCTGGAGCTGACGATGGCGACGGGCAAGGCATCCAAATCCAAGGCGAAGTCGGCAGTCCAGACGTCTGCCGCCGACAGCATGTCTGTCGAACGCAACCTCACGCTGGAGGCAGTGCGTGTCACCGAGGCTGCCGCCATTGCCGCCGCGCGGCTGGTCGGTCATGGCGACGAGATGGCGGCCGACCAGGCCGCCGTGGACGCCATGCGCACGGCGCTCAACGGCCTGAACATCGACGGCACCATCGTGATCGGCGAGGGTGAGCGCGACGAGGCGCCGATGCTCTATATCGGCGAGAAGGTCGGTACCGGCAACGGCCCGCGCATCGACATCGCGCTGGACCCGCTGGAAGGCACCTCGATCACCGCCAAGGGCGGCAGCAACGCGCTCACCGTGATTGCTTTCGCCAATGCCGGCTGTTTCCTGAATGCGCCGGATGTCTACATGGACAAGATCGCCGTCGGTGGCGGCCTGCGCGAAGGCGTGGTCGATCTCGACCTGACGCCGGCCGAGAACCTGAAACGTCTGGCCGAGGCGAAAGGCATCGCCGTTTCCGAACTCACCGTCTGCATCCTCGACCGGCCGCGCCACATGGACATGATCGGGCAGGTGCGCGAGACCGGTGCGCGCATCGCGCTGATCTCGGATGGCGACGTCGCCGGCATCATCGCCACCACCGATCCCGATACCGGCATCGATATCTACATGGGTTCCGGCGGCGCGCCGGAAGGTGTGCTGGCGGCAGCGGCGCTGCGCTGCATCGGCGGCCAGATGCAGGGCCGGCTGATCTTCCGCAACGAGGACGAACGCAGCCGCGCCCGCCGGCTCGGCATCGAGAAGTTCGACCGCAAATACAACCTGACCGACCTCGCCTCGGGTGACGTGATCTTTTCCGCCACCGGCGTCACCGACGGCCCGCTGCTGCATGGCATCAAGCGGGTGCCGGGCGGCTTCAGGGCCAATTCGCTTGTCATGCGTTCGCAGACCGGCACGATCCGCCGCATCGACGCGGTCATCCGCGCGCCGATCTGAGCATGAACGGCCTGCTGAACGCGCCGGCCGTTTCCGAAACACCGTTCCTGGGCGTGACCCGGTCGGTGCAGGGCCGCCGCTGGCGCCTGCGCAATACCGACGAGCGGCTGGCACTGGCGCTGGCGCAGCAGGCAAGCCTGCCGGAAATCCTCGGCCGCGTGCTGGCCGGTCGCGGCATCGATCTCGAGATGCTGGAGGATTATCTCAATCCGTCGCTGCGCCGTCTGCTGCCCGATCCCTCGCGATTCCGCGACATGGATGCCGCAGCCGACCGGCTGGCCACCGCCATCGAGAAGGACGAGAAGGTCGCCGTGTTTGGCGACTATGACGTGGACGGCGCCACCTCCACGGCTTTGCTCAACCGGTTCTTCCGCGCCGTCGGCCGGCCGTTGCGTGTCTACATCCCCGACCGCCTGAAGGAAGGCTACGGCCCCAATGCACCGGCCTTGCGCCGATTGGCCGGCGAGGGCGTGAAAGTGGTCGTCACCGTCGATTGCGGCACGCTGGCCTTTGCCGCGCTGGAGGATGCCGCCACTGTCGGTCTGGATGTGATCGTGGCCGATCACCATCTCGCCGAGCCGGACCTGCCGCGTGCCGTGGCCATCGTCAATCCCAACCGTCTGGATGAGCAGCCCGGTTTCGGCCAACTCGCCGCCGTGGGCGTCACCTTCCTGCTGGTGGTGGCGGTGAACCGCCGCCTGCGTGAACGCGGTTTCTACAACACTGAACGCCCGGAGCCCAACCTGATGGGCTGGCTCGATCTGGTGGCGCTGGGCACGGTCTGCGATGTGGTGCCGCTCACCGGCCTGAACCGCGCGCTGGTGGGGCAGGGGCTGAAGATCCTGCGTGGACGCGGCAATGCGGGGCTGGCCGCGCTGGCCGACGTGGCCGGCGTGAACGAGCCGCCCGGCACCTATCATCTGGGCTTCCTGCTCGGGCCGCGCGTGAATGCCGGCGGGCGGGTCGGCCAGGCCGATCTGGGCACACGGCTGTTGTCCTGCGACGATCCGCGCGAGGCTGCCGCCATGGCCGCCGAGCTTGATCGTTACAATCGCGAGCGGCAGGAGATCGAGGCCGGCGTTTTGCTGGAAGCCATGCAGGAGCTGGAGCATGTGCCCGAAACGGCGGCGTTGGCGCTGGTGGCGCGGCAAGGCTGGCATCCCGGCGTGATCGGCATCGTGGCGGCCCGCATCCGCGAGGCGGCCGGCCGGCCCAGCTTTGTGATCGCGCTGGATGAGAATGGCCCAGGAGGAGTCGTTCTGGGCAAGGGCTCGGGCCGCTCGATTCCCGGCGTCGATCTCGGCGCCGCCGTGGTGGCGGCCAGCCAGGCCGGCCTGCTGGTGAATGGCGGCGGCCATGCCATGGCGGCCGGCCTGACGGTGGAAGCCAGCAAGCTCAACGATCTGAAGGCCTTCCTCAACGAGCGCCTGTGCGACGCGGTGATACGCGCCGGGGCTTCCGCCTCGCTGGGTTTCGATGGCGCGGTCGGCATCGGCGGCTGCAATATCGACCTGTATGAAAAGCTGGAACAGCTCGGTCCCTATGGTTCGGGCAACCCCGAACCGCGCTTCGCGCTCACCGCCGCCCGCGTGATCACCGCCGATGTTGTGGGCGAAAAACATGTGCGCTGCCTGCTGGCCGGCGGCGACGGCAGCGGCCCGCGCCTGAAGGCCATCGCCTTCCGCAGCATCGAGGGCGAGCTTGGTCCGGCCCTGTTGCAGGCGCGCCAGACCGGCGCACCGCTGCATCTGGGTGGCCATCTGCGCGCCGACTACTGGCGCGGCGAACGCCGGGTGCAGTTCGTGCTGGAGGATGCCGCGCAGCCTGCCGGCTGAGCGAGCGTCAGATTTTCGGCGGCGTCAGGCGGCCGCGCACCCGTTCGCGATGGAAGACATACAAGCCGCTGGCCACGATCAGAACGATGCCGGCCGTGGCGAGGTCGTTGGGCACATCGCCCCAGACCAGCCAGCCAAGCAGCAGAGCCCAGAGCAGTCCGGTATACCGCAGCGGCACGATCACCGGCACTTCGGCATGGCGGAACGCCTCCACCGCCAGCTGGTAGCCGGCGGCGATGAACAGCGCGGACAGGGTCAGGAAAATGCTTTCGCGCCAGCCCATCGCGACCCAGCCCTCGACCAGAGCCAGCCCCAGCGCCACCACGGCCATCATGCCCACATTGGTGAGGATGACGATCAACGAGGGGATCGCAGCGTCGATGCGGCGTGTGACCAGGTCGCGCACCACGATGCAGATCACCGCGCCTACCGCCAGAATCGAATAGGCATTGAAATTCTCGGCGCGCGGTTGCACCACCAGCAGAACCCCGAGGAAGCCCGCCACGATGGCACCCCAGCGCCGCCAGCCCACCGGTTCGCGCAGCACGACCGCCACCACGGCCGTCATCATCAGGGGCGAAGCCATGTTGATCGCCATCATGTTGCCGATCGGCATATGGAACAGAGCGATCATGTAGAGGTAGCTGCCGGCCAGGTCGGTCGTGGCGCGCAGCAGCACCCGGCGGTCGACCATCATGCCGATCTGCCGCGTGACGCCGCGGGCATGGGCGATGCCCAGGATCACCGCCGTGGCGATCAGGCCGCGTACCGCCATGATCTGGTTGGCCGGCACGGTGTCATAGACCAGCTTGCACAGGGCCTCGTTCACCACGAAGAGGATGATGGCGAGCAGGAAAAAGATGATGCCCCGGCGATTGCCGGTGCCCAGAATCTGGTCGAGGGTCATGAAAGGGGCGGTTATTTCTTCGCCGCCGGATCAGCGTGAATGGGATCGACCCATGCCACGTTCTCGGGCTTTTCCACCGGCTCGATATCCAGGTTCACGACGACAGGATCCTGCCCTGAGCGCACCAGCACGCATTCCAGCGTTTCGTCGCTGCTGGCATTGATCTCCTGGTGCGGCACGTATGGCGGCACGAAGATGAAATCGCCCGGTCCGGCCTCGGCCACGAATTCCAGGTTGTTGCCCCAGCGCATGCGCGCCTTGCCCTTCACCACATAGATCACGCTTTCCAGGTCGCCGTGGTGATGCGCGCCGGTCTTGGCATTGGCATGGATATGCACGGTGCCGGCCCAGATCTTCTGCGCACCGACACGCGCGAAGTTGATCGCGGTGGCCCGGTTCATGCCGGTCGTCTGTCCGGCCGTGGTGGGATCGAGCTGGTCGGCCGGAATCACCCGCACGCCGTCATGCTTCCAGTCGGTGTGGTGGTGATCGTGGCCCATGGTTTCCTCCGTATGCGGCACGGAAGATGGTAGGGAGGCGAAACGGTCAGGGCAAGCCTTTAGCCCTTGTGGCGTGGATCCAGTGCGTCGCGCAGGCCGTCGCCCAGCAGGTTGAACGACAGCACGACCACGAAGATCGAAAGGCCGGGGTAAATCGCCATCCATGGTGCCTGGGTGAGGAAGTCCTTTGCCGTGTTCAGCATGCTGCCCCAGCTTGGTGCCGGCGGCTGCTGGCCCAGGCCGAGGAAGGACAGGCTGGCTTCGGCGATGATGGCCGATGCAATCGTCAGCGTGGCCTGCACCATCAATGCGGGCCAGATGTTGGGCAGGATATGGCGGAAGGCGATGCGGAAGGGCGGATTGCCGACGGCCAGCGCCGCCTCGATGTAATCCTCCACCTTCACGGCCTGCACCTGTGCGCGCGTCAGGCGGATGAAGATCGGCGCGGCCGAGATGCCGATGGCGATCATCGCGTTGGTGAGGCTGGGGCCGAGAAAGGCGGCCAGTGCGATGGCCAGGATCAGGAAAGGTACGGCCAGCATGGCATCGGTGAAGCGCATGATCACGCCATCCACCAGCCCGCCGGCATAGCCCGACAGCAGCCCGACGGGAATGCCGATCAGCAGGGCGAGGAAGACCGAGATCACGCCGGCGAACAGCGAAGCGCGGGCACCATGGATCACGCGCGAAAGCACGTCGCGGCCCAGTTCGTCGCCGCCGAAGGGATGTTCCATGGTTGGCGCGGCGCGCAGCGCGCCCCAGTCGGCTTCGGTGGGATCGTATGGCGCCACCACATCGGCCAGCACGGCCAGCAGCAGGAAGGCGACCACCACCACCAGGCCGACGACGGCGCCCTTGCGCTTCAGCAGGCGGCGGAAGGCGCGCCGTGCCGGGCTTTCCTCGCGCGGCGCGGTCTTGGCCGCGTCGTCCATCGTCACGGCACTCATGCGCGCAGCCTCGGATTGACCAGGAAGTAGGCGATGTCGGCCAGCAGGTTCAGTACGATATAGGCGGTGGCGGTACACAGCACGACGCCCTGGACGACGGCATAGTCGCGGTTGAACACGGCATCGACGATCAGCTTGCCGAAGCCGGGGATGGAAAAAATCTGTTCGGTCAGCACGGCGCCCGACAGGAGCTGGCCGAATTCCAGCGCGCCCAGCGTGATCACCGGCACGGCGGCATTGCGCAGGGCATGTTTGCCGATCACCACCTTCTCGCGCAGGCCTTTCGCCCGCGCGGTGCGGATATAGTCGCTGGACAGAACCTGCAGCATGGCGCTGCGGGTGTGGCGCATCATCACCGCGGCAATGCCGGTGCCCAGCACGAAAGCGGGCATGATCATGGATTCCAGGTTGCCGATGGGATCTTCCAGCGGACTGACATACCCCGATGCCGGCAGCCAGCCGAGTTCCACCGAAAACAGCAGGATCATCATGATGCCAAGCCAGAAATTGGGCGTGGAAAGACCCCACAGGCCGACGACATTGGCGACATAATCGGGCCATCGCCCGTTATAGAGCGCCGAGATCATGCCGGCCGGCAGGCCGATACCCAAAGCCACCAGCATGGACAGGAACGCGAGTTCGATAGTGACGGGCAGCTTTTCCAGCAGAAGCTGCGAGACCGGGAGCTGGATGCGGATGGACTCGCCGAAATCGCCCTGCAGCACGCCGCCGATCCAGATCAGGTAGCGCTCGTGGATCGGCTTGTTGAGGTGATACTTCTCGCGGATCTGCGCGATGGTTTCCGGATCGCGTTCCTCGCCGGCCATGGCAATCGCCGGATCGCCGGGCAGCAGTTGCTGCAGCCCGAAGATGATGATCGACACGAAGAGCAGTGTCGGCAGCAGGATGGCCAGGCGGCGGAACAGGAAACGGGTCATGGGACTCTGGTCAAAGAGGAAAGGGGATCGCGGTTGAGCCGCGATCCCCGGGTGTCATCAGCCCAGCTTCATGCCGGTGAAGCGGATCAGGCCGTCGGGATACTCCTTGAAGCCCTGCAGCTTGTTGCCATAAGCCCACAGCCACTTGCGATGCAGCAGGTAGATGATCGGGCGTTCGGCCACCACGATGGCGGCGGCCTTGTTCCAGGCGGCCTGGCGCTGGGCCATGTCGGTGGTCAGGCGGCTGTCGTTCAGGATCTCGTCCAGCGCCGGGTTGCAGATGCCGGAATAGTTCAGCGGCTGCTTGCAGGCATGGAAGCTGTAGAGATTGCCGTCCGGATCGGGCCGGCCGCTCCAGGCCAGGATATAGGCCTCGAAATCGCCCTTGTCGGCCATGTTCAGCGAGGTGGCGAATTCGGTGGCCTGGATGCGCACGTCGAAGCCTGCTTCCTTGGCCATGGCCTGCACCACCTGGGCGATGTTGCGGGCATCCGTTGTGGTTGGCGTGACGAGGTTCACCACCGGGTTCGGGTTGCCGGCCTCTTTCAGCAGTGCCTTGGCCTTGGCCACGTCACGCTTGGGCATCGGCGACGACTTGGCATAATACGGGCTGGTCGGCGCGACCCACTGGTTGCCCGGCGTGGCCAGGCCGTCGAACACAACCTTGTTGATCCCGTTGCGGTCTAGCGACAGCTCAAAGGCCTCGCGGATCTTCTGGCTCGAGCCCAGGGCCGAGGTCTTGGCCTTGTCGCTTTTGCCGATGTTGATGGTGATGCCGTAATAGCCGATTTCGGTGATTGAACCGAATTTCAGCTTCGAGTCCTTCTGCACGCCGGGCACGTCGGTGGCGGCCAGGCGTTCGAGGATATCAAGCTGGCCCGAACGCAGGTTGGCCAGACGCACGGTGGCGTCGATGAAGGGGCGGAACTCGATGCGCTGGAAGTGGATGTTGGCCTTGTTCCAGTAACCGTCGAACTTCTCCAGCACGATGCGGTCCTGCGCGACGCGCTCGACGAACTTGAATGGGCCGGCGCAGACCGGCGCGGTGGCGAACTTGTCGCCCAGCGCCTTGCCGGCCTTGGGCGAGATCATCATGCCGGCGCGGTCGGTCAGCGTGGCCAGCAGCGGCGCGAATGGCGCGGCGGTGTTCAACTTCACGGTCAGCGGATCGACCACATCGACCGAAGTCACGGCCGAAAGCTCGCCACGGCGCTGCGAGCCCTGCATGGTCTTGTGGCGCTCGATGTTGTACTTCACCGCTTCGGCGTCGAATTTCTCGCCGTCATGGAACGTCACGCCCGGACGCAGCTTGAAGGTCAGGCTCTTGTTGTCGGCCGACCAGCTCCATTCGGTGGCCAGCTGCGGCACGACTTTCAGGTCGGGCGAGATATCCACCAGCTTGTCGCAAAGCGCCGAGAAGACGACGCGGCCGACGAAGGTGCGGGCCAGCGTGGGATCCAGCGCGTCGGGATCTTCGGCCAGGCCGAATTTCAGCGTCTGGGCCGAAGCCGATGACATGGCGCCGGGTGCCGCCGCCATGAGTAACGCCGCCAAGGCGGCATAGGTAGCGTGTCTGAACATGTCTGCCTCTCTCCTGTTGGTTATTCGGTCTGGGTAACGGGTTCGCTGAATTTCGTCTGCAACCGCGCCAGGCGCGCGGCGCCAGGCCGGTCGCTTTCGACGGGCAGGGGGGCTGCGGCCGGCAATTCGCGCCAGCGATGGCAGGCGACACTGTGTCCGGCGGCGGTGTCTTCCATGACCGGCTTGGCCTGCCGGCACAGATCGACGGCGAAGGGGCAGCGCGTATGGAAACGGCAGCCGGCCGGCGGGTCGATCGGGCTGGGCACGTCGCCGGTCAGAATGATCCGCTGGCGGTTCGCCTTGGGCTGCGGAACCGGAATGGCCGAGAGCAGGGCGCGGGTATAGGGGTGGCGCGGCACGGCAAACAGCTCGGTTGCCGGCGCGATCTCGACGATATGGCCCAGATACATCACAGCGATACGCTGCGAGATATGGCGCACCACGGCCAGGTCATGGGCGATGAATACCAGCGCGATCCCAAAGCGGGCCTGCAGGTCCTTCAGCAGGTTCAGCACCTGCGCCTGCACCGAAACGTCCAAGGCTGAAACCGCCTCGTCGGCCACGATCAGGTTAGGCTGTACGGCCAGCGCGCGGGCGATGCCGATGCGCTGGCGCTGGCCGCCGGAGAATTCATGGGGGTAGCGCCGTGCGTGCGCGGGCCTCAGGCCGACCAGGTCGAGCAGCTCCTCGACGCGGGCCTTGCGCTTTTCCGGCGGCACCAGACCATGCAGCATCAGCGGCTCGGCCAGGATGTCGCCCACCGTCATACGCGGATTCAGGGACGCATACGGGTCCTGGAACACCAGTTGCATCTCGCGGCGCAGATCGCGCAGGGCGTGGCCCTCAAGGCGAGTGATGTCGCGGCCGTCATAGCGGATCGTGCCGGCAGTGGGTTCCAGCAGGCGCAGCACCAGCCGCCCGGTGGTGGATTTGCCGCAGCCGCTTTCACCCACCAGGCTCAAGGTCTCGCCGGCCTTCAGGCTGAAACTCACGTCATCGACGGCCGAGACATGGCTGACCGGCCGGCCCAGCCAGTTGGTCTTGGCCGTGAAATGTTTGGTCAGGCCGCTGACGTCGAGAAGGTTGCTCATGCCACGATACTCATTCAAGCGGCGCCTTCCAGCAGGCCACGGCGTGGCTGGCCGCCACCTCGCGCAGTTCAGGCACAGCCTGCCGGCATTCGGCATCGGCGAAGGGGCAGCGCGGGTTGAAGCGACAGCCCGGCGGCGGGTTCATCGGATCGGGAACGCTGCCCTGGATGGCGGGCAGATGCTCGCGCGTGACGTCCAGACGCGGGATCGAGCCGAGCAGGCCGATGGTGTAGGGATGCTGCGGCTCGGCGAACAGCCGCTCGACCGGTGCCTTCTCCACGATGCGGCCGGCATACATTACGGCAACTTCATCGGCCATCTCGGCGATCACGCCCATGTCGTGGCTGATCAGCAGGATGGCGGTGCCCAGGTCGCGCTGCAGCTCGCGCAGCAGGTCGAGAATCTGCGCCTGCACGGTCACGTCCAGCGCGGTGGTCGGCTCGTCGGCGATCAGCAGCTCCGGACCGCAGGCCAAAGCCATGGCGATCATCACACGCTGGCGCATGCCGCCGGAAAGCTGGTGCGGATAATCGTCGATGCGTTTTTCCGGCGCGGGGATCTTCACCTTGCGCAGCATGGCAATCGCCTGATCGCGGGCCTGCGCCGCGCTCACGCCCTTGTGGCGGATCAGGCCCTCCGTGAGCTGGTCGCCGATGGTGAAGGCGGGGTTCAGCGAGGTCATCGGTTCCTGGAAGATCATCGCCAGGCGATTGCCGCGCAGATTGCTCATGGCTTCGGCATTCAGGCAGCTCAGGTCCTGCCCGGCAAACCGGATGCTGCCGCCGGCGACACGCGCCCCGGTCTTGGGCAGCAGGCCCATCACGGTCAGTGACGTGACCGACTTACCACAGCCGCTTTCGCCCACAATGCCCAGCGTCTTACCGCCATCGACGGCGAAGCTGACGCCATCCACGGCTCGGAACTCGCCGTCAGCGTCGGTGGCGAAATGGGTGCGCAGGTCGTCGACTTCCAGCAGGGCCATCAGCCGGCCTCCTGCTGCAGTTGTTCCAGTCGTTGCGCCTCGGCTTCGATCACGCTGCGGTCCCACACGCCGCTCGGATTCTCGCGCGTGGCCATGAATTTCGAGAAGGCCGCGAAGCGCCCCTGCGAAAGCGCGTATAGCCGGCGCAACTCGGCCAGCGGCTCGGCATGATCGTCCACGCGCAGACTCAGCGCCGGGTAATCCTCGGTGGTGAAGACGATCAGCGCCGCCGATTGTTTGCCGCGCTTGTCGCCGCCCTCGGCCTGGCCGGCATCCAGCGCGTCGATCAGGCGCTCGGCGAAAGGTTTGGCGCTGGCGGCGAAGCTGGCATGGGTCGCGTTTATCACCGCTTCGCCGGCCAGCATGTTGCCAGCCACCGAGAATCCGTCGCCCGCCTTGTGGCCGCACCAGCCGATGCAGTCGCGGCCGGTATGCTGCGCCGTGCCGCCATGGCGGTCGACCAGATGCAATTGCCGCGTCTCGCGTCCCTGGTCGGAGGCGACGAGGCGTTCCATCACGCTTGCCGCCGGCACACCGTCTTTGAGCATGGCAATGCCGCGCGGCCCCCAGGTGGGATTGACCAGCGCCTGGGTCGCCAATGCGCCGGCATTGGCCGCCGCATGCGGGCAGAGCGCGCCGACAGCGAAGAACTTCGTCGTCACCGCCACGCCGAAGGCGCCGGTCTGGGCATCGCGGGCGACGATGGACCAGGTCATGGTTCCGTCACCGGCCGACGGCGTAGCCCTGCATGCCGCGCGGATTGGCGCCGGCGCGCAGCAGGGTGCCTTCGGGCGTTTCGTCGGTGGCGCAGGCGGTGAGGCGGCCTTCCGACCAGTCGCCGCCGACCTCCACCTTGTGGCCGCGCTCCTTCAGCTTCTCAATCGTGGCCTTGGGGAAGCGGCCTTCCAGCGCCAGATGGCCCGGCTTGGCCGCGCGCGGATAGAAGGAGGAGGGGAAATGTTCGGTATGCCAAGCGGGACCGTCGATGGCCTCCTGCAGGTTCATGCCGTGATGCACGAGTTTCAGGAACAACTGCGGCTGCCACTGGTCCTGCTGGTCGCCGCCCGGCGTGCCGAAGGCGAGGGCGGGCTTGCCATCCTTCAGCGCCATCGAGGGCGACAGCGTGGTGCGCGGCCGCTTGCCGGGCAGCAGCGAGTTTGGCAGTCCTTCTTCCAGCCAGAACATCTGCGCGCGCGTGCCGAGGCAGAAGCCGAGTTCCGGAATCGTGGGCGAGGATTGCAGCCAGCCGCCCGAGGGCGTGGCCGAGACCATGTTGCCCCAGCGGTCGATCACATCGACATGGCAGGTATCGCCACTGATCGCGCCGCGCTTCGTCACCGCGCCGTCGCTGCCGGCCAAGCGGCCCACGGTGGGCTCGCCCACGCCCACGCCGCCGGCTTCGCCGGCCTTGATCGAGGTGAGTTTCGCCGCCTTGCCCATCGGATTGCCCGGCCGCATGTCGAGCGAAGCGTAAGGCCCGATCAGCTCGGCGCGCTGGGCGTTATAAGCATCCGACAGCAGGTCGGCCATCGGCACGTCGACGAAATTCGGGTCGCCATACCAGGCCTCGCGGTCGGCGAAGGCCAGCTTGGCGGCTTCGACCACGGTATGCACGAAGTCGGGGCCCGCCGGTTCCATGGCATCGAGGTCGAAATGCTTCAAGATCGCAAGCTGCTGCAGGAAAGCGGGGCCCTGGCTCCAGGGCCCGCATTTCGCCACGGTCCAGCCGCGGTAATCATAGGTCAGCGGCGTCTCGACCTGCGCCTGCCATTTCGCCATGTCGTCGCCGCTCAAAACCCCGCGATGGCGCCGGCCCGAGGCATCCATGGCTTCGGTGTTGGCACAGAATCTGTCGATGGCCTCGGCCACGAAGCCTTCGCGCCAAGCCCGCCGCGCCGCATCGATCCGCTGTTCGCGGCTGCCGCCACGATCCGTGCCGGCCTTCACCAGTTTGCGATAGGTTTCGGCCAGGCCTTCCTGTTTGAACAGCGCAAAGGCCTTGGGCAATGCGCCGGTCTTGTCGAGCCAGACGGCGCCGGAGGTTTTCCACTCATCCTTGAACAGCTGCTGCACCGTGGCGATGGTGTCGATCACGCGCGGCACCAGCGGGCAGCCATGGGCGGCATAATGGATCGCCGGCGCCAGCGCGTCGGCGATGTCGATGGTGCCGTAATCGCGCAGCATCAACAGCCAGCCATCCACCGCACCCGGCACGCAGGGGGCCAGCAGGCCCGAGCCGGGAATGAGGTCGAGCCCCAGCGACTTGAAATGCGCGATGCTGGCCTTGGCCGGCGACGGGCCTTGGCCGCACAGGACGTCGATGCGCTTGCCGCGTGCATCCCACATCAGGGCGGGCAGGTCGCCGCCGGCGCCATTCAGGTGCGGTTCGCACAGATGCAGCACGAAACCCGCCGTCACCGCCGCATCGAAGGCATTGCCGCCGCGCTCCAGCACGCCCATCGCCGCGGACGATGCAATCCAGTGCGTGGTGGCGACCACGCCGAAGGTGCCCTTGATTTCCGGGCGGGTGGTGAAGGCGAAGGGGGCTTTGAACATGATCGACCTTGAAAGCTGCCTTGAAAGCTGAAGGGCTAGGACTGGACGGGATCGGTATTCAGGGCGCGCTGCAGGTTTTCCTGGTGCAGGGCGATATGCTGGCGCATCACGGCGGCGGCGCGCGTGGCATCGCGCGCGGCGATCGCTTCGGCGATATCCAGATGCTGCTGCGCCGAGAGGCGCTTGCCGTCGGGCGTACGCGCACGGGCGCGCATGCTCTGCCAGGCGGAATCGTAGCGGATCTTGTCGATCACCTCGAACAGGTCGAGGAACAGCCGGTTGCCGGCGGCCTCGGCGATGCAGCGGTGGAAGGCGCTGTCCCAGCGTTCCAGGGTGGCGGGGTCGGCATCGGCCTCACGGCCGGCCAGCCGTTCGGCCAGTTTGCGGATCATGGCGACCTGCTCGGCGCTGGCACGATGGGCAGCCAGTTGTGCCAGGGTCGGCTCCAGATTCAGCCGCACCTCCATGATCTCGTAGAAATTGGTGCGGCTGGCGAGTCGCGAGAGTGTCGGGGCAGAGAGCGCGGGGGCGGGGCCGATGAAGGTGCCCTTGCCCTGGCGGCGCCAGATTTTGCCCTCGGCCTCCAGCTCGGCCAGCGCCTGGCGTACCACGCGGCGACTGACGTTGAGCTGGGCTGCGAGGCTGCGTTCGGTGGGCAGCGGTTCGTTCGGCCGGCCGGCATGGTCCTGCAGCAACCGGCGCAGCAGCGCCATGGCATCGGCGACAGCGGAACGGGCCTGGAAGGGCTGGCGGGGCATTTCGTTCATGGGCATCGAACCTAAAAGAAATGGTACATGTATACAATCGGAAAAATACGCTAAATCCGCTGAATTGTTGAGCAAAATGCTGCCTCTTCGGGCAAATTGATGGTGGGTGGCTCGTACCAATGCAGAATTGGTGCGCAGCTCTTGGCCTGCCGCCCGGCCAAGTGCCGGCACGGGCTCGATTTCCCGGACAGCGGCTATTGATTTGTGCAGGCCTAACCGCTACACAGCGCCTCGCGCCGGGCGACCGGCGCCGCGGTCCACACATGATTCGGACCGCCACAGGCCGACCCCATCGTCTAGAGGCCTAGGACGTCACCCTTTCACGGTGAAGACACGGGTTCGACTCCCGTTGGGGTCGCCATTTCCCTCCGGCGACATTTCCTTTTTCCTTTTCTGTGGACGGCTGGTGCTGCCGCACCATTTTCGTTTTGTTAAGGCAAGGTGGGCGACATAAGAAATTAGGTTGCAACAGGAGCCTCGATGTCCAGCCCCCAGTCTGCCGACAGCGATTTGTCTATTGCCGAATCTGCACTGCAGCGTGGCGAGGATGATGCAGCATTGCAGATATTCAACAGCATCGTGCGAAATGTTGAAACCCGGGCGTCTGGCTGGTACGGCATAGCTCGCTGCATGCAGGCTCTGGGACGTGACGAAGACGCGCTGCGGCCGATGCTGTGCGCTCTGGTTTACGGTTTCAACGACCCTCAGATCTGCTCGACTGTCCTTCAGCATTTGGCTCAGGGCGACCGGGCCATGCGGATCGTACCGGTAATGCAAGGCCTACTGCCGTCGCCTGCGACGGCGTCAGGTTTGTTCGGTGCACTGGCACAGCAGGCGGCAAGCGGCGACAAAGAATTCCGGATCGAATTGATGCGGGTGGCTTATCAGCTCGACCCGGGTAATCCCAAATGGCGCCGCCGTCTCGTTTCGATGCTGGCAAGTTCACACTGCAGTGTTGAGATTGTCCGCATTCTTGATGGGGTGCCTGAGGTCGAGCTTGATCCGGTCGAGCGGCAGACCCTGGCTATGGCGCGTGCGCTATTGCACGAACAGGACCGGCTTGCTCAGCTTGAGTTGCAACTTAAGGACGGGACGTTGGATCAGGTGCGGCGCGCACAGGTCATGCTGCAGACCAACGTTGCGGAGCGCAGCGTGAACAGCCTGGAATTCCAGCTGATTGCCCGCAACACGCCTTATATGGATTTTCCTGCTTACCTGCATCTGGAGACGCTGGCGGTGTGCAATGCCGCCTGCAATTTCTGCCCGTATCCAACACTGGAGCGCCAGGGAACAAGGATGTCGGATGAACTTATCGCGAAGATTCTGCGTGATCTAGAGGATATTCCGAGTTCGATAAAATTCACCATTGCTCCGCTCAAGGTCAGCGATCCTTTTCTTGAGAAACGACTATTCTCAATAATGGAAACAGCTGCCGAGCGCCTGCCTTCGGCGAGCTTTTCTCTCATTACCAATGGATCGGCGATGACGGACAGGAATCTCGAACGTCTGACCGGAATTCAGAATATCATACAGCTGTCCATTTCCCTGAATGATCATCGCCCTGAAGTCTACCGCGAAGTGATGGGCATTCCCTTCGAGCGGACAGTTGAGCGCATGCGGGCATTGCATAAACGTTATGAGAACCGCGACTATGATTTCGAAGTTGTTGTCAGTCGCGTCTCGGACGGTACGCCGGCTGACCTCGATTTTGTCAAATGGGGCCGACGGGAATTCCCCGCTTTCACCTTTGGGCTGGTGCCGCGTAACGATTGGATCGGCCAGATGGACTTGGCGACCTCTATCGACACTGTCCCCGACATGGGCTGCAATCGCTGGTACATGATGTCGATCACTGCCACGGGCAAGGTCGCCTTGTGTTGTATGGACGGTGAAGAGAAATATGTCGTGGGCGACGTATCGAAGCAGCATCTGCTCGAAATCTACAATCTTCCGGATTATCGGATCATGCGGAAAACGATGGCCAGCCGCCGTCAGGCCGCCGCGCCCTGCAATGGTTGCACCTATGTGTGACCTTCCTGTTTGACGTTGTGCCTCGATAACCGCGGAACAATCGCCATGGATCCATTCCTGCAGGCCGCCATCGACGAGGCCCGGGCCGGCCGCGATGAGGGCGGCATTCCCGTCGGATCGGTGATCGTGCACCAGGGCCGCATCATCGGTCGTGGCCACAATCGCCGCGTACAACAGGGCAGTGTCATCCTGCATGGCGAGATGGATGCGTTTGAGAAGGCCGGGCGCCAGCCGGCCAGCATCTATCGCGACTGCACGCTCTATACGACGCTGTCGCCCTGTTCGATGTGCAGCGGCGCGATTCTGCTCTACGGCATTCCGAAGGTCGTGATCGGCGAGAACCGCACCTTCATGGGCGAGGAAGACCTGCTGCGCTCGCGCGGCGTGCAGGTGGAGGTGCTGCAGGATGAAACCTGCATTGGCCTGATGCGCGACTTCATCGCGGCCAAGCCGGAATTGTGGAATGAGGATATTGGCGTCTGATCATCCATGGCTCGTAGCGAGTAGCGACAAGTATGGGCGGCGTTACTGAAAAATAATCACGGCTATTAATTGTATATTCAAATGCAACTAAATAGAGACGTCGGGGAAGAATAACAAAAACGGAAATCACCCCGATGTCCGATACCGCGCCCGTCCTCACCGCCATCGACAAGGCGGTGTCAGCCCATGCCCAGTGGAAGAACCGGCTGCGGGTGGCGGTGGAAACCCGCCAGAGCGATATCACACCGGATCATGCCTGCAAGGACAATCTCTGCCAGTTCGGCAAATGGCTGTATGGCGATGCTCTCGGCATTTCGCGCGCGGAGAAGGGTGCCGATTACGAGGCGATCCGGCACATGCATGCCGAATTCCATGTCCAGGCAGCCGAGACGCTGAAGAAGGCACTGGCCGGCGACCGCGCCGGCTACGATGTCGATACCGCGCCGACCGGCCGTTTCCACATCATCTCCACGGAACTGACTCAGGCTTTGCTGCTGTGGCATCGCCGTCTGCAGCGCCAGTACGGCGCCGGACGCGAAGCCGCCGGCAGCCTGTTCGGCGCGTTGTCGCCCCATGCGCTGATCGTCGCCAACGCGGTTGTGTCGCTGGGTGTGCTGCTGCTCGCCGGCGGCCTGCTGGTCTTCGCGCCCGGCCTTGCCGAGGGTGGCGCGCGGTATGGCCTGATCGGACTGGTCGCTGCCGGCCTGGTCGTCAGCCTGCTGCTCTGCCTGTCGCTCAGCCGTCTGGTCGGCGGCAACCTGCGCACGGCAATCAGAGCGGTGGAACAACTCAGCCGAGGCGACTATGGCATCCAGGTGCCCGGCGGAACGCGGCAGGACGATTTCGGTGATCTGGCGCGCGGCGTCATCACCATGCAGGAGGCGGCCATCGATGCCGCCCGCGTGCACAGCGCGGTGAACGGCACGCGCAGTGGCATCGTCGTCTGCGACACCGCCGGCAGGATCGTCTTTGCCAACAACGCCATGCTCGACATGCTTGGCCTGGTCGAAGGTGAAATCCAGAAACATCATGCCGGCTTCCGCGCCGACTCCCTGCTCGGGCAGCCGCTGGGCATGTTGCATGAAGGCATGCAGGGCCGCGATGCCAAGGCGGTCATTGCCGATTTCGCGCGGCCCCTGCGCCATGCCATCGGCCACATGATGTTCGAGATCGAGGCGGCGCCTGCGCGCAACCGGCGCGGCGAGCAGATCGGTGCCGTTCTACAATGGTCCGATGTCAGCCAGCTGGTTACGGTCGAGCACGAAATCAGCGGCCTGGTTCAGAAAGCCAATGCTGGCGATTTCTCGCAGCGCCTGGCGCTGGAGAACAAGAGCGGCTTCATGCGCGATATCGCGCGCGGCATCAACGACCTGGTCGGCACCTTCGCCACCGCCGTAGACGAGATCGATCGTGTCGCTTCGGGCCTCGCCGATGGCGACCTGACCCAGCGCGTGGCGGGCAACTACAGCGGCAAGCTCAGGCACCTGCAGGACAGCCTGAACGGCATGACCCTGAAGCTGACGGATTTCGCCGCCAAGCTGCGCGACAGCGTCGAGGTGGTGCGCGTCGCCGCCAACGACATTTCAGACGGCAGCGAGGATCTTGCCGGCCGCACCGAAAGCCAGGCAGCGCAACTCGAACAGTCGGTCGCGGCCATGCACGAGGTGACGCAAACGGTGAAACAGAGTTCCGACCACGCCCAGGAGGCTAACCGCCTTTCCGGCGAGGCGCGGCGGATCGCCGAGCGGGGCGGCAGCGTAGTGGAACAGGCTGTGGCCGCCATGGGCCGCATCGAGGGGAGCGCGGCGAAGGTGGTGGATATCGTCGGCCTGATCGACGAGATCGCCTTCCAGACCAACCTGCTGGCGCTCAACGCCTCGGTCGAAGCCGCCCGTGCCGGCGAGGCCGGAAAAGGTTTCGCCGTCGTGGCGCAGGAGGTGCGAGCCCTAGCCCAGCGCAGCGCCAATGCGTCAAAGGACATCAAGGCGCTGATCACGGAGTCGAATACCGAAGTGAACCAGGGCGCCGGACTTGTAAAGCAGACTGGCGAGGCGCTAAGCGAAATTGTCGGTGCCGTGCAGAATGTGTCGGGCATCATCGGCGAGATCGCCAATGCCAGCCAGGAGCAGACCACCGCGCTCAACGAGGTGAATATCGCCTTCACGGCGATGGACGAGATCACACAGAAGAACGCCGCGCTGGTGGAGGAAACCCACGCTTCCACGCAGATGCTGGCCAACCAGTCGAACATGCTGGCCGGTCTGGTGCGCTTTTTCCGCACCGGCGGCACTGAACAGGAGCGCCGCACCAGCCGTCGCGAGGCGGGTGGCCCGAACGATCATGTCACTTTTAGCGGCCGTCAGGTGCGGCTGTGCAACTGGAGTTCCGCCGGCCTGCTGTTCGGTCCGATGGACAACCCGCCGCCGGCCAACAAGGACATCACCGTGAAAGTGGATGTCGACATCGACGGCAGGATGTTTAGCTTCGATGCCGAGGTGAAGGTGGCGCGGGTGACCGACGGCTACGTCGGTGTCGGGTTCCGCCGGCTGGACCCCGAAATCCAGACGGCGATCCGTCGCCATTTCGGGCGGGAATAGGACTCGGAATAGGACAGGGCGGGGCTATGTCAGCAGCCCGGCATATTCCGGTTTGCGCTTCAGCCAGGCCGCTGCGTAGCTGCACAGCGGCACCACCTTTTCGTTCCGCGCCTGCAGCATCCGCGCGATGCCTTCCATAAGCCTGCCCGAGGCACCGGTACCGCGCAGGGCGACGGGCGCTTCCACATGGGTGATGATCACGGTCTCGCCCTGGCGCCGGTAATTGGCGAACACGATCTGGCCGCTCACGTCCAGCTCGAAGCGGCTGCGGTCGGGATTGTCTGTCACGTATGCTGGGTCTGTCATCGCGGAAACTCCTGATCCGGTCAGGCTAGCCGGAGTGGGGGCGGGCGGTAAGGCCCGGCTTGTCGGCAGAGCCAAGTGTACCTATATTGTTCATGCATGATGGCGCTGCCGGTCTGCATGTCCGGCATGCATGCCATCGTATGGTGCGCCCGCCGGGATTTCCGTGCGGGCCTTCGTGTTTCTGAAGCATCGCAAAATCGCGCAAACCGTCTAAAACAGGATGCAAACCGCATGATCCGCGCCGCAAAAACCGCCGCCGAACGGACGAAAGCGGCGGATTCCGTCAAAACCGACTCAAAACCGACGCAAAACACCCGTTTTGATATCAATGATATCAGTGATATCACGCTCGCCGGCCCCGGCGGGGGCAGGTAGCCTGCGGCCATGATTCGCGTCACCCACCGCATCAGCCTCGACCCACGCGAGATCGAGACCAGCTTCATCCGCGCCTCCGGCCCGGGTGGACAGAATGTCAACAAGGTCTCCACGGCCGTGCAACTGCGGTTCGATGTGCGGCATTCGCCGTCGCTGCCAGAGGATGTGCGGGCACGGCTGGAGGCGCTGGCGGGCAGCCGGCTGACCAACGACGGCGTATTGGTGCTGACCGCGCAGCAGCATCGCAGCCAGGAGCGTAACCGTCAGGATGCACTCGATCGGCTGGTTTCCCTGATCCAGCGGGCGGCCGTGGCACCCAAGGCCCGCCGCGCGACGCGGCCCACGCTGGGGTCGAAGCAGCGCCGGCTGGAATCGAAGAGCAAACGCGCCGCCGTCAAAAGCGGCCGCGGCCGGCCGGCCATGGACTGAAGCGATGCCGGCTTTCGCAACACAATCGCCCACAAGACGCCATATTTCGCCGGCAAAACGGACCGACCCCACCGCGACCGGAAGCCTTTCATGATGATTCGCTCCATTACCGCAGGCCTGTTCTGCCTTGCCGCGGCATTGCCTGCCCTGGCGCAGGAAGTCCCCGACAAAGGGGCGACCGAAAACCGCAAGACCGATCCGCAGCAGCAGGTCGGCATCTTCAGCTTCGTGCTGGAGAACGACCTCTTCTACGATACCGACCGCCGCTACACCAACGGCGTGCGACTGAGCTACCTGACGCCCAAGGGCGGCGAACCGGACTGGCTGCGCGATGCGGCGCTGGAGGTGCCGATGTTCGACCTGCACAGCGATATCCGCGTGGAATTCGCGCTGGGTCAGAACATGTATACCGCTTCCGACAAGCTGCAGCGGCATCCGCCGGCAGACGACCGGCCCTATGCCGGCTGGCTTTATGGTTCTGTCGGCATGGTGGCGCGCACGGACAACGTGCTGGACCAGATGCTGGTCAGCGTCGGCGTCGTCGGCCCTGCCGCGCTGGCGCATGAAACGCAGGACTTCATCCACAGCATCGTCAACTCACCCGAGGCGCAGGGCTGGGACAGCCAGCTCAAGAACGAACCGACCCTGCAGCTCACCTACCAGCGCAGCTGGCAGTCGCCGGAATTCAGGCTGCCCGGCGGTTTCGGCATCGATGCCACGCCCCATGCCGGCGCGGCCCTGGGCAATGTCTATGTTTATGCCAATAGCGGTGCGATGCTGCGTTTCGGCCAGAACCTGCCCATCGATTACGGCCCGCCGCGCGTGCAGCCCAGCCTGCCGGGTTCGGGTTATTTCGAACGCGCGCCGGGCGGCTTCGGCTGGTACCTGTTCGCCGGTGTCGATGGTCGCGCGGTGGCGCGCAATATCTTCCTCGACGGCAACACCTTCGCCGACAGCCGCAGCGTGGATAAGGAAACCTTCGTGGGCGATGCGCAGTTCGGCTTGGCCGTGGTGGTGGATGGCGTGCGCCTGGCCTATACCCACGTCTTGCGTACTCGCGAATATGCCGGACAGGATGTCGACGACCAGTTCGGCGCCTTCAGCGTGTCACTCGCCTTCTGAGGCCGGCAGCGGCAGGAAGGTGAGGGTCACTTCCTCGCGCGCGAAACTGCTGCCATCCGCCAGCTGGTCGCCGAAACTGTAGATCGTCGCGCCGATCAGCTGATGCACCCGGCCATCATCGCCGGCCAGAGGCAGGGCAATGCGTTCGCCGACGCCATGGCCACCCAGATTGAGGAAGATGCGGCCTATGGCATGCATCATCGCCGGTTCCTCGCAGACCCGGCGGTAGCGTTCCAGCACGACGGGCAGGATGGCGGGCGGCATGATCTTTTCCAGCGGAGCACCGGGCAGGGAGTTGGGCAGCACGCGGCGGATTTCCTCGCCGGCCACCCGCAGGGTGAAGCCGCGCGTTGCGGCGTCGTAGTCATATAGGAACAGGCACGGCACCAGCGCGGGAACGTGGAACAGGTCGATGTCGCTCCGCCGCGTGGCTCTTTCGCCCTTGCGCCGGCAGGCGAACCAGTGCCGGACAAAGGCCTGCAGGTCGGGGGCGTGGATCGCCCGGAGAAAGTCTGGGTCTGGGGCCATGCTGCCACTGTGGAATTCTTCCTTCCGCCAGAGTCTCAGAAATCAGGAGGCAAGGGAATAGGCCGGCCGGGGTGGGCGCTCGGCCAGCCGCCTCGCGCAGTTGTGAGTCCGTCGCACTTGCCGTGGCCCTGCTTTCCGCCACATTAGGGGCATGCTGCGCCGCGCCATGATCCGTTTTCTTGTGTTGCTCCTGCTGCTTGTGCCGGGAATGGCGGCCCATGCCGCAAATCCGGCGCCGCTTTCGGGCAACGACCTTGTGCAGGCCGACCTGCTGGCCGAACCGCAGTCGATACGGGCCGGCGAGCCGTTCTGGGTCGGCCTGCGCATGCGCATGGCCGAACACTGGCATGTCTATTGGCGCAATCCCGGCGATTCCGGACTGGCGCCCGAAATCGCCTGGGATCTGCCCCAGGGTTTTACCGCCGGTCCTATCGTCTGGCCGACGCCATCCGCCATCCCCGTCGCTCATCTGGTCAACTACGGCTACGAGGGCGAAACCATCCTGCTGACGCAGATCACGCCGCCGGCGAGGCTTCCGGCTGGCGAAGAAGTCGTGCTGAAAGCCGATGTGAACTGGCTGGTCTGCGAAAAGGAATGCGTGCCAGGCGAAGCCAGCCTGTCGCTCAGCCTGCCGTCCGATGGGGCCGCGGGTCCCAATCCCGAAATGGCGGCGCTGTTCGAGGCGGCACGCCAGTCGCTGCCGATGGCATCGCCCTGGTCGGCCCGGATGCAGGTGGCACCGGAAGGCTATGCGCTGCAGGTGATGGCGCCGGGCCTGAAAGCCGATACCATCCGCAAGGCCACGTTCCTGCCCTTCAGCGAAACCCTGATCGAGCACGCGGCCAGCCAGCTGCTCAGCGTCGATGCCGAAGGATTGTCGCTGCGGTTGAAACGCAGCCTTTATGCGACCGACACCCTGCCGCCGCTGCTCGGCGGCCTGTTGCTGATCGAGGAAGACATCGGCGGCAGCATCCAGCGTCAGGCCTTCGAATTCACCAGCATTCCCACCGGCGCGGTTGCGACTCCGACGACGGCATCCCTCGACTGGTCCGCGATCCTGCAGGCCGCGCTGCTGGCCCTGCTGGGCGGCGTCATCCTCAACCTGATGCCCTGTGTTTTCCCGGTGCTCTCCATCAAGATACTGGCGCTGGTCGAACATGCCGGGCAGGGCAGGGCGCGGATGCGTCGCCATGGTATGGCCTATACGCTGGGCGTGCTGCTCAGCTTCGCCGCACTCGCCGTGCTGCTGCTGGGCCTGCGTGCGGCCGGCGCGCAGATCGGCTGGGGTTTCCAGTTGCAGATGCCGCTGGTGGTGGCGGGCCTGGCCTATCTGCTGTTCGTGATGGGACTCAGCCTTTCTGGTGTCATCCATTTCGGCGGCCGGCTGGCCGGCCTCGGCGACAGCCTGACGCGGCGCGGCGGTTACCAGGGCTCGTTTTTCACCGGCGTGCTGGCCACCATCGTTGCCACGCCCTGCACCGCGCCGTTCATGGGCGCGGCAGTCGGTTTCGCGCTGACCCAGCCGGCCGTCATCGGCATCGCCGTGTTCCTCGCGCTGGGCTTTGGCCTAGCCTTGCCTTTCCTGTTGCTCACCTTCATTCCGCAACTGGCCGAGCGCCTGCCGCGTCCCGGCCTGTGGATGGAGCGCGTGAAACAGGCGCTGGCTTTCCCGCTTTATGCCACCGTCGCCTGGCTGATCTGGGTGCTGAGTCAGCAGGTGGACGGGCAGGGACTGTTCGCCGCACTCCTTGGCCTGGTACTGCTGGGCATGGCGGCCTGGAGCTTCGGCCTGCGCGGTCGTATCGCCACGGCCACGGCGGCACTGGCCATGATCGCGGCCGGTGTCTCTCTTTATGCCGTGGCGCAGAACCCGGTTGCTCCCGGCGCGCAGCAGGTGGCGCAGGCCGGCGCCGGCAGTAGCGCGCAAGCCTACAGCCGCCAGCGGCTGGAAGCCCTGGTGGCCGAAGGCCGTCCGGTTTTCGTCAACATGACGGCGGCCTGGTGCATCACCTGCCTTGTCAACGAACGCACGGCGTTGTCCAGCGACAGCGTACAGGCAGCGTTCAAGGCCAAGAACATCGCTTATCTGAAGGGTGATTGGACCAACCAGGACCCCGAGATCACCCGCGTATTGGAGCAGCATGGCCGTAGCGGCGTGCCGCTCTATCTGCTGCTGGCAGGCGGCGAGACTGTCGTTTTGCCGCAGATCCTGACGCCGGCCATCGTGCTGGAACACCTGGAACTGGTGGATCGGGTAGCAGTGCGCGGTCCGGTTCCGCTAATGGCATCCGTGTCGAATCCAACCTCAACCCGCTAAGGAGCTTTTGTCCATGACCATCGCCCGACGCACCCTGCTTTCCGCCGGCCTGATCGGCGCGGCCGGCCTTGCCCTTGCCCTGCCACAGCTTTCGCTTGCCGCCGCGCCGCAGATCGGCCAGCCGGCGCCGGCCTTCACCGCCACCGATACCAATGGCAAGCCGGTTTCGCTCGCCGACCTGAAGGGCAAGACCGTGGTGCTGGAATGGTCGAATCACGACTGCCCCTTCGTGCGCAAGCATTACAACAGCAGCAACATGCAGGGCCTGCAGAAGAAGTGGACGGCGCAGAACGTGGTCTGGCTCACCATCGTTTCCTCGCCGCAGGGCGAGCAGGGTTACGTCACGCCCGAGCAGGCCAACAAGCTCACCGTCGACCGCGGCGCGTCGCCGTCGGCCGTGATCCTCGATCCGAAAAGCCAGATTGCGCGGGCCTATAACGCGCAGGTGACGCCGCATATGTATGTGATCGCGGCCGATGGAAAACTGGCCTATGCCGGCGGCATCGACGACAAGCCGTCGTCACGCCTGGACGATGTGGCCGGCGCGAAGAATTACGTGGATGCGGCGCTGACCGAATTGGCGCAGGGCAAACCGGTTTCGGTCAGCACGGCGCGGCCCTATGGCTGCACGGTGAAATACGCGCCGCCCAGCACCTGAGCGACAGCGTCATCTGAAACGAAGGCGCCCGGAATCCGGGCGCCTTTTTTTATTCGGCGGCCTGGGGCAGACGGCGCAGACTGTCCTCGAAGGCCGCCAGCATATTGGCTAGGCTGCTGCC
The DNA here is from genome assembly GCF_046297595.1 of Ferrovibrio sp. Taxonomy (GTDB): domain Bacteria; phylum Pseudomonadota; class Alphaproteobacteria; order Ferrovibrionales; family Ferrovibrionaceae; genus Ferrovibrio. The sequence continues at coordinate 165,292 of NZ_JBKBHT010000006.1, read as the reverse complement.
TTCCGGATCGGCCAGCGCGGCGGTGCGGGCCTGGATCACAGCATCGGTTGCCTGGACCACGGGAATACGATCGCTCAGCGCCGGCAGGATCACGCGCTGGCGGATCTGCTCGAAATTGCCGGCGCCGCGTTTGAAGGTGTCGCCATAGCCCTTGATCAGCCGGGCGCAGTCGACGATCTCGCGGGCCAGCGCGATATCCTTCTTGGCGGCCCGCGTCACCAACTCCAGCCAATCCTCGATGAGGTCCTGTTCCTCGGCGTAGCGATGGCTGCGCGGACGCCAGTTTCGCAGTCCCGCCAGCAGGCGAAGTTTCAGATAGCCGCCGATGCGGTTGGACTGCACTGTCATGCCGACATGCAGGTGCCGGCTCCAGTCCCGTCGTTCGCTCACCGACAGAACCCGCCGCGCCAGTGCCGGCGGCAGCAGGCCTGCGATCTCCTCGACACCCGGCTTCAGGAATTCTGCAACGGCATAGGGCTGACCCGGTTTCACGCGCTGCTCACGCTCGATGGCGGCAAAGCGCTCGGGCTTGAGTTTGAGCTGCGCGACGCGGATCACATCCTCGAAGCTCATGCGCAGGGCCAGGTGCCGCGCGACTTCCGCCGTCAGACCCGCATCGCCCAGCGCCGCAATCTTTTCCAGCCGGTCGATATAAAGTCGTGCGTAGGATTCATTCTGGTAATCGACCAGCCGTCGCACGCCTTCCGAGGCAAAGCGCTGCGCCGCATCGGGCAGGCGAAGGATGCGGTCTGCCATCAGCGCGGCGGGCACAGGCTTTGTTGCCTGTTGCATTGCGCGCTGTTCCAGTTCGCCCTTGCCATGAGCCAGACCGAAACGATAGCCGGCCAGGTTGCTGTCCACTGCCTTGCCCTCGGCGCGGATACCGGCTTCGAAGGCCTCCGACGGGATCGGCAGCGCGCCCGAGCCCGCCAGCGCACCGAGAAGAACGGCATTGAGGATCGAGCCGGAGTCTTTCGCGGCCTGGTCCATGTCGAACAGGATGGTCTGCTTTGCGTGATCTTTTGCCGCGCGGAACAGCTTGCCGACATCGTAACGGCCATCGCCCATGGCGCTTTTTTCGGCAACGGCATAGACGCGATGCGTCGAGGCGATCAGCAGGGTGCGGTCGGGCGAGACATAGCCATTGGCGATGGCCCGGCCGGCTTCGACGAATTCGCTGGCGATCATCACATCCACCTGGCCCGGCATCGGGTTCAGGCACATCACCGGGCTGCGGTCGGTCTTCTCGGGCCAGATCTCGATGTAATACGTGGTGGCTCCGGTGCGCTGGGCCACGCCGGGGATCGAGGTGCTCTGCACCGGATAGCCCTCGCGCTGCGCCGCGCCGACCAGCCAGCCGGTCAGCACACCGCCGCCTTCACCGCCCATGGCGGCGATCAGGATGCAGACAGGACGGGTCGCAGCCATGACTATTCTCCCGCCGCCGGCTGCGTCGCTGCGGCTTTGCCGCCGCTCAGCCAGGCGATTACCGTGCGGTGGAAGCGGTCGTTCAGCCGGTCCCACAGCGTCGGGTTATGCACGATTTCTGTCTTGTAGAAAGACGGGCAGAGCACGGCGGCATGCGCCACCTCGCCGCAATGGCCGCAGCCGACGCAGCCGCTGTTCACGCTGGCCACCGGATCGGTGCGCAGCGGATCGGGGTTGGGCTTGATCGTCAGCGAGGGGCAGCCGGAGAGGCGGATGCAGGAGTGATCGCCGGTGCAAACCGCATCGTCGATCCCGAAGCGGGTACGCAGGACTCGCTCACCTGCTTTCAGCGCCTGGGCTTCCTCGCCGCGTAGGCGGCGCTGGCGGGCCAGCTGACATTCGCCCTCGGCGATGATCACCTTCAGGCCCTTGCGGGCGGTGGTCAGCGCCTCTTTCAGCGAGGCGGTCATGTCCTTCAGGCCATAGGAACGCAGGCGCCGCACCCATTGCACGCCGAGCGCTTTGAGCGTGCTTTCGATATCGGAGCCGCTGGCCAGGCCATCGACGCGGTTACCGGCAGAGGAGGGGATATATTGCACGCCGGTCGCTGATGTGTAGCCATTCTGCATGATCACCAGAACGCCGTCGCCGCGGTTGAACAGGGCCGAGGCCACGCCCGACAGCACGCCGTTATGCCAGAAGCCGCCATCGCCCATGATGGCGAGCGAGCGCTTGTTCATCAGCGGGCCGACACCGGCAGCGGAGGCCAGCGACATGCCATAGCCAAGGATGGAATGGCCGACGCTGAACGGAGCGAAGGTGGCCAGCGCATGGCAGCCGATATCGGCAGCGATATGCACCTTACCGATTTCGCGCTCGGCCAGCTTGATCGCGGTGAAGACTGGTCGCTCGGGACAGCCGGTGCAGAAGGTGGGCGGGCGCTGCGGCAGCGTCGGACCAATCAGCGCCTGCGCCGTCTTGCGGTTATCCAGCGCTGCGCCGTAGGCGGCCTCGGCGATCGAGACATCGATCTGCGGCTGCTCGGCCCTGATGAAGGCCAGCAGGCCACGGGTCAACGCCTCGATGGTGTATTCGCCGGCTTCGGGCAGCATACCCTTGCCATGCAGGCGGGGGTTCAGATCGGCTTTGCGCAGGATGGCGTGGATCGCCTGCTCGATGTAGTCGGGCGAGCCTTCCTCCACCATCAGCACGGCACGCTTGCCGGCACAGAAAGCGCCGATCTGCTCCGGCACCAGCGGATAGGTGACATTGAGCACCAAAGTCGGCACGCGGCTCTGCCCAAAGGCGTCGGCCAAGCCCAGATTCATCAGCGCGCGGTTCAGCGCATTGTACAATCCACCCTGCACGATGATGCCGATATCCTGCAGATCGCCGGGCATCACCTCGTTAAGGCCGTGATCGAGTATGTATCTGCGCGCTGCCGGCAGGCGCTGCTCCAGCTTCAGCTTTTCCTGCATGAAGGTGGCCGGCGGATGGGCCAGATGATCGTAGTTGAAGGCGGACGGGCCGGGCAGGCGGCTGTTGCGCGAGACCTGCGCCGGTTTGTTATCCTTGGCGGCGAATTCGCCGGTGACATGGCAAGCGCGAATGCGCAGTTCCAGCATTACCGGCGTGTTGGAGATTTCCGAAAGGGCGAAGCCGTGCTCGACACTGCTCGTGATGGTGGTCAGGTCGGGCCGCGGATCGAGCAGCCACATGGAGGACTTCATCGCATAGGCATGGCTGCGTTCCTGGATAACGCTGGCGCCTTCGCCATAATCCTCGCCCACGACGATCAGCGCGCCGCCCACCACGCCGGCGGAAGCCAGATTGCTCAGCGCGTCGGATGCCACATTGGTGCCGACGATGGCCTTCCAGGTGACGCAGCCGCGCGCCGGATAATTGATCGAGGCGCCGAGCAGGGCTGCGGCCGAGGCCTCGTTGGTGCAGGTTTCCAGATGGATGCCAAGATCGTCGAGGATGTCCTGGCTCTGCACCAGCACATCGATCAGGTGCGAGACCGGCGCGCCCTGATAGCCGCCGACATAGGAAACGCCGGACTGCAGCAGGGCCTTGGTAACGGCCAGGATACCTTCGCCGCGAAACGTGTCGCCGTTACCGAGCCGCAGCGATTCAATCTCTTTCGCGAAAGAGCGTTCCATTACGAATCCTCCCAACTGCGGCGGAATTTCCCACCGGGGCCGGTCATGGTCAAGGAAAATAGTTTGGTATCCAACGAAACTATATTTACACCCGCCAGAGGCCCTGATAGGGTCGTCGGGTAAAACCAAAGGACCGCCGGCATCCAGCACGAGACGGTCCGTTAGCGGAGGAAAACACCATGGCCCTGAAACGCCAGCTCTTCACCTATGCCGCAGGCCTTGCCCTCGGCGCCGCCCTCGGGCTGACGGCTGCCGCGCCGGTCGCACAGGCGCAGGACAAGCCGGTCACCCTGCGCCTCGGCCACTGGCTGCCGCCAACGCATCCGCTGCATCCGGCTTTCGGCGAATGGGGTGCCTCGCTGGAGAAGGCAACCAACGGCACGGTGAAGACGCAGATTTTCCCGTCGCAGCAGCTCGGCGCCGCGAAAGACCATTACGACATGGCGCGCGACGGCATCGCCGACATCACCTATGTCAATCCGGGCTACACGCCTGGCCGCTTTCCGGTGATTGCCGGCAGCGAACTGCCCTTCCTGTTCTCCAACGGCAAAAGCGGCTCGGCGGCCATCGACGCCTGGTACCGCAAATATGCCGAGAAGGAGATGAGCGATGTGAAGGTCTGCATCGCCTTCGTGCACGACCCGGGCACGTTCCACAGCAAGGTGAAGATCGCCAAGCCGGATGACCTGAAGGGCATGAAGATCCGCCCGGGTAACGCCTCGGTGGCGCGCCTCGTCACGCTGGCCGGCGGCACCAACGTGCAGGTGACGGCACCGGAAGCGCGCGATGCGCTGGAACGCGGCCTGGCCGATGCGATCAGCTTCCCGTGGGGCAGCGTGTTCATCTTCGGCTTCGAGAAGGCCGTGAAATACCACATGGATGCCCCGCTCTATATCAGCAACTTCGTGCTGGCGGTGAACAAGGGCACCTACGGCAAGCTGTCGGCAGCCCAGAAGAAGGCCTTTGATGCGCATTGCACGCCGGAATGGTCGGAGAAACTGAATACCAACTGGGCCGACGGCGAAGCAGCGGGCAAAGGCAAGATGCTGGCCCTGCCGGGACATGAGGGCGTGAAGCCCAGCGATTCCGACATCGCCGCCTGGCGCAAGCTGTCGGAAGAAATGACCAAGGCCTGGTACGAAGACGTCAAGAAGGTCGGCGTGAATGGCGAGCAGGCCCTGAACGAACTGAAGGCCGAACTGAAGAAGCGCAACGCCGCGTTCTGATCGGCAGGCAAGATCAGGGGCTGCGACCGCAGGCCGGCCGCAGCCCCGATTTGCATTCAGGCGACGTCTGTCGCTAGAGTACCGGCAGGGGGAACTGCCAGATGAAAGCCTTCATCGACAAGGTCGAGCTGATTGCCGGCCTGCTGCTGGGCGCCATTGCCCTGCTGACCTTCACGGCCGTGATGCTGCGCTGGCTGTTCAATTACGGTCTGCCGGATGCCTTCGATTTCTCCCGCCTGCTGCTCGGCACCGCGATGTTCTGGGGCATCGCGCTGGCCGGGTTTCATAACCGCCATATCCAGGTCGATGGATTCTGGGAGCTGGCTCCGGCCTGGGGCCGGCGCCTGATCGATATCTTCGCCACCAGTGTCACGCTTGCCTTCATGGCGCTGTTCGCCTGGATGCTGGAAGGCAAGGTGACCAGCGTGTTCCTCAGCAACGAGCAGACCTTCGATCTGCGCCTGCCGGTCTGGCCGTTCCATGCCGTGGCGGCCCTCGGCATCGCTCTGGCATCGTTGCTGCTGCTGCTGCGTCTGGTGCGACTGCTGACCGGCAAGAAAGAGGCGTAACTGTGGATCAGGATTTTGTCGCGATCGGCGGTTTCGTCGTTCTGTTCATCCTCATGGTGCTGCGAGTGCCGGTTGGTGTCGCCATGGGCATCGTCGGCGTTGGCGGTTTCGGCCTACTGGCCGCCACCGAACCGGCCCTGAATCTTCTGGCGCAGTCGCCGATCCGGGTGGCGACGGATTACGACCTGGCCGTGATTCCAATGTTCATCCTGATGGGCGCCTTCGCCACGGCTGCCGGGATGAGCCGCGAGTTGTTCCGTGCCGGCGAGGCCTGGCTGGGCCATCGACGCGGCGGTCTGGCGATGGCGACGGTTGCGGCCTGCGCCGGTTTCGCGGCCATCAATGGTTCGTCGGTGGCGACAGCCGCCACAATGACGACGGTGACATTGCCCGAGATGCGCCGCTTCGGTTATCACCCGGGTTTCTCGACCGGCGTGATCGCCGCCGGCGGCACGCTCGGCATCATGATCCCGCCTTCGGTGGTGTTCGCGCTGTATGGCATTCTCACCGAGCAGGATATCGGCAAGCTGTTCATCTCGGGCATCCTGCCTGGCCTGCTGGCCATCGCGCTTTACATGGCGCTGATCCAGGTGCTTGGCTGGCTGCGGCCGGACCTGATGCCGCGCGGCCCCAAGACCGATTGGCATGAGCGCTTCGCCTCCCTGCGCGATATCTGGGCCACGGTGCTGTTGTTTGCCGGCATCGTCGGCGGCCTGTATGGCGGCGTGTTCACGGCGACGGAAGCCGCCGGCTGCGGCGCGGTGGGCGCATTGCTGATCGGCATCCTGCGCGGCCGGCTGGGCTGGAGCGAAATCAGGTCCAGCCTGACCGAGGCGGTGCGCACTTCTGCCTCGATCTTCACCATCGTGGTGGGCGCCTTCCTGTTTGGCTATTTTCTGGTCATCACCCAGACGCCGCAGAAGGTGAGCGACTTCCTTACCGGCCTGCCGGTCGGCCCCTATGGCGTGCTGGTGCTGATCCTGGTCATGTACCTGATCCTTGGCGCGCTGATGGATGAACTGGCGATCATCCTGGTCACCGTGCCGATCATCTATCCGGTGATGCTGCAGCTCGGCTTCGATCCGATCTGGTTCGGTGTCATCATCGTGATGGTCACCACGCTGGGCATGGTGATGCCGCCGGTCGGCATCAATGTTTTCGTCATCAACTCGATTGCCCGGGATGTCAGCCTGTGGCAAATCTACAAAGGCGTCATGCCTTTCATCCTTGTCGATCTGGTGCGTCTTGCCCTGCTGGTGCTGTTTCCCGCCATCGCGCTGTATCTGCCGAGCCAGATGAACTGACATGGCCCGCGTTCCCCGCAACCAGGTTTCCAAAGCCAGCAACGATGGCAAGCTGGCCCTGCCCAAGGCCGGTCGCAGGGATACGCGGAAGATCGATCGCGGGCCGTTGCCAGGCTATTACGGCTATGCCCTGCGCATCGCCCAGGTGGCGGTGTTCGAAAATTTCGAACGCATGGTGGGAAAGCTGGCCGACCGCATGGGAGAGCTTACGCCCGGCCGCTTCAGCCTGCTGACCCTGCTCAAGGCCAATCCGGGCATCAACCAGACCGCGCTCAGCCGCGCCGTGGGCCTGGACAAATCGACACTGACGCCGGCGCTGGACCAGCTGGAACGCAAGGGCCTGATCCTGCGCGAGCGCACGCCGGAGGATCGGCGTACCTATGCCCTGCGGCTCACGCCCGAAGGTGACACCTTCCTGGCCGAGTTGACCCGCAAGGTGGAGCAGCATGAGAAAAACATCGTCGCTGCACTGAGCCCGACGGAACGCGCCACGCTGATCCGGCTGCTCAAGAAGGTGGCGAAAAGCTTGGGCAGCGAAGCCATCGAATAGATTGCGCGACGACTAGCGAAACACCACGGTTTTGCTGCCGTTCGGGAAGATGCGGTGCTCGACGTGGTATTTCACCGCACGCGCCAGCACCAGACTTTCGATATCGCGGCCGGTGGCGGCAAGCTGATCGGGCGAATAGCTGTGGTCCACGCGGGCCACTTCCTGCTCGATGATTGGGCCTTCATCCAAATCCTCGGTCACGTAATGTGCCGTGGCGCCGATCAGCTTAACGCCGCGCAGATGTGCCTGGTGATACGGCTTGGCGCCCTTGAAGCTGGGCAGGAAGGAATGGTGGATGTTGATGATCCGGCCGGCAAAGGCGCGGCACAGCTCGGGCGACAGCACCTGCATGTAGCGCGCCAGTACGATCAGGTCGATGCGTTCCTGGTCGATCAGGTCGCGCAGCATCTTCTCCTGCCGCGCCTTGCTGGCGGGCGTGACCGGCCAGTGGTGATAGGGGATGTCGTGGGCGGCGGCGCGCTGATACCAGTCGCGGTGGTTCGACACGATGGCCGGGATTTCCACCGGCAGGGCGCCGATGGAATAGCGGTAGAGCAGGTCGTTCAGGCAATGGCCGAATTTCGAAACCAGGATCAGCACACGCGGCCGCACGCGCTCGTCATGGATGCCCCAGGTCATGTTGAAGGGGGCGGCGACCGGCGAGAAGGCGGCGCGGATTTCCTCCACCGGGCGGCCGCGGCCGTCGGGGCCGGTCTCCAGATCCTCGATGCAGACCCGCATGAAGAACAGGCCGGTCTCGCCATCGCCGAACTGGGCGGATTCGCGGATATTGAATCGGTTGGCGGCGAGAAAGCCGGAAACCGCCGCGACGATGCCGGGACGGTCGGTGCAGGACAGGGTGAGGATCAGGCTCATGACGATACTGCCAAGGGACGAGGCGGAGGCGTAAGGGGATTGGCCGGGACGGCCGGAATTGTAAGGTGCGGCACTCTAGCGAGGTCGCCGCACCCTCGCAACGCGAGGGTTAATAAAACGTATCCGCGTTCGCCGCGCCGCGCCAAGAATTGCCTCGCTTCCGTTCGGCCGCCCCTTTAAGCTGCGGCCAGCAAGAACAGATTCGGCTGCAGGCCAGACAGAATTACGATGATCACCCGGGGTCCGGATTTCCTCCGCCAGATGGCCAACCGGCTGCTTGATGCCCTGGTGCAGGGCGCGGAGCAGCAGGGAAAGAAAGCGCCTTTCACCGTCGACACGCTGCGCCAGCTGGTCGAATCGATGAAGACGGCCTCGGATTACGACCATTACTATAGGGCTTCCTACGATGCCCTGATGAAGGTGATCGAGGAAGACGAGCGCAAGGGCGCCCGCGTCAATGCCTTCGGCCGCCTGCTGGTGCATCCGCTGGATACCCTGTTCGCCGAGGACAAGCTGGATCGCCGGCTGATCGGTAATTACTTCTTCTTCGTCCGCTCGCTGTTCGGTGACGAGGTGGATGTGATGGCCGAAGAAGCTGCCAACATCGCCGAGGAACTGCGCGTTGCCGTCGGAGGTCCGCTCGACTGGGCGGAATACTATGCCGATCCCCGCGTCAAGCAGCTCTATTTCAAGGTGGCTGCGCGCGTGATGAAATCCTTCCGCGTTTTCGAGACGCGCAAGGAATGGGCCATGAAGGTGATGCAGCACGACCCCACTGCGGTCGGCATCTCATCGAACGTGTATCTGGAACGTCCCTTTGAGGGGCAGGCGCTGCCATTCGGCGACCGCGAATTCTATCTATTCTTCGACGGGCTTATCCGGCCGCTGGCCAGGCTGTCAGCCGACGATGCTGCCCTGTTCAGGGCGGCGACAGGCGAGGATGCGGCGAAGCTGGCCGGCAACTTCCTGCGCGAACTGGATCATTACGGTCCGTTCTGATTTTCCGGCTTCTGGCCAGACTCAGTTGGAGTTGGCCGGCTCGCGATGGTCGAGCTTGGCGGCGAACTGTTCGAACAATTCGCTGACGCAGCGCGCGACGGTGCGCTGGTGGTTGTCGTTCAGCTGGTCGGCGGCACGCATGCACATATCGGCGAACTTGCGCGCCAGCACCACGGCATCGCGGTTGCTTTCCTGGCGGATGTCGTCGAACACGCTGACGATGAAGTCGCGGGTCTGGCTGCCCTCGTGATGCGTCACCGGGCGTTCGCCCATCAGCGAGTCCAGCATCGCGTTGAAGGTCTGCGAGGTATCGATGGCAATGCTGGCCAGAATCTTCTCGACCCGCTCGTTATCCTTAGACGAAACCTGCTTTTTTGCCTGCTGGGCAGCGCCGGCGCGGATTTCCGTCACCTGGCTCTCGGTCTGGTTGGGTTTCGGGCTGGAGCGGTTCCACATGATACGACCCTGCTGTCGGAAATGGTGGATGGGAATGGTAACGAGCCGTCGCCGGCTCAGTTCACCACTTCGCGCGACGCGCGGATCATGTTGTCGATATGCCAGCCCTGGAACAGACGGATGCCGGCAGCCAGGCCGGCGCGCATCGCCTCTTCGGTCTCGCAGCGTGCCATGATGACGCGGTTCGGATCGGTCTCGGCGATCTTGCTGGCCAGTTCCTTGTCGATCCAGTCCTCGTGGCGGTCCTTGAAATAGAACAGCTTGACGAAGTCGGCTTTCAGTTCCTTGCGGCCGAACAGCTGCAGAAGATCGGGCGTGATGCCGTCGATCAGGATGCGATAACCGGAATTGTGCAGGAATTCGCAGGCCAGCAGGTATTCGTTGTAATCCCAGAACACATCGTAGCGCTGCATCTCGATGATGATCTGTTCCTTCTTCACGATATTGCCGATGCGGCTGTCGAAATCGCGGAAGGTGTCGCTCAGGATGGTGCTGACATTCAGGTTGATGCTGAAGGGGCCGCTGTTACGCGTCACGTAGCCGTCCAGCAGGGCGCGGAACACGCGGGTATCCAGCGTGCGGGTCAGGTGATGGAACAGCGAGCGCGCGCCGCGCAGGTTCACGGTCGGCGCGATCGCCTGGCGCAGCTCGTTCACGCCGACGAAGATTTCCTGAAAGATCGGCTTGGGCGGCTGGTTGCCGAAGCACAGCGTCACCGGCTGGCGCTTCATGAAGGTCGAGACGTCGGCCTTCTTGAGAATGTCGTCGATCTGCTGCAGAGCGCCGGGTGTGAGGGGGGCGCCGTCGCCCGTGGCGGCGGCCGTGCCGGCCTTGGCCAGCAGGCGCTTGCGACGCTCGGAGAAAACACGGAAGCGCTGCTGGATGTTGTCGACCAGCTCCTGCAGTTCCTCGAACTGGCTGTCGAAGCGATACCAGCGGACGGCATTTTCCGCCTCTTCGGGGGTCAGGCCGATGGCCACATTGTTGCGGGTCAGGATGTCGTCGATTTCCAGGACCAGCTTTTCGAAGGTCTGGTCGAAAAACCGTTCCGACAGGCGCACGAACATCACGATCGAATAATCGTGTAACGTGTAGAACGAACCCTCGTATTTCGACATCAGCGACCGGATCGAATGCACAACGATGTTGTAGCTTTCGCGATTGCGCTCGAAGGTTTTCGGGTTGACGAACTGAATCACCGCCGCCAGACGTCCGCCGAAAATCTTGCCGCGTGCCAGGCGGTCGAAATCGGTGAACATCTTCTCGTCGTCATACGACGGCTGATTTTGGTTGATAGCCTCACTCATCGAAACGGTCGCTTTCTCCGGTAACGGTCGTGGAGAGGGCGGCAACCTGCCGATTAGCTGTGTTTTTGCCCCCGCAGCACAACCACTATGGCAAATTCCCGCACGCGGAAAAAGCCAGATAGCATGGTTAATAGGTCGGTTGTGAATAATATTCGATTAAGCTCAAAGGCTTGAAATCAGGCTTTACCACTTTGTCGTGCCGCCAGCATGGCCGGGGTATCGTAATCGTGAAGAATGCCGGGGGTTTCGACCGGCACCTCGCAGATCCACTCGGCATGGGGGCCGAACAGGCTGCGGGCGCCGGCATCGCCCTCCAGCCGCATCAGGTCCGGCAGGAATTGCAGGCCCCACAACGTCGGGTTGCCGCGCTTTCCGCCATGGACCGGCAGGCAGATGGCGCGCCCCTCCGCCGGATTGAAGGCCGCGATCAGCTTTTCCAGTGTTTCGGCCGGCACATCCGGCATGTCGCCCAGGCAGACCAGCACGCCGTCGAGCCCCCCATCTGATCCTGGTTGGTGAAGGGCACTCAGGCCGGCCCGGAGCGAGGAAGCCAGCCCTTCGGCATAGGCCGGATTATGCACCGCCTGTACGCCGGGGCCGGCAGCTTGGCTTACGGCCTCGGCCTGATGGCCGGTCACCAGCAGGACCGGCCGGGCCGACGAGGCCAGGGCGGCCTCGGCCACATGGCGGATCACCGGCTTGCCCTCCAGGTCGGCCAGCAACTTGTGCCCGTCGCCGAAGCGGCGCGACAGGCCAGCGGCCAGGATCAGGGCTGCGATGCGCGGCCGGCGTGGTGCGTTAGATCCCGTGGGGGTATTGCCCTGATCACGGGGCCCCTGATCACGGGGCCCCTGATCACGGGGCATGGGTCGGCTGGGGATTTCCTTCAGCAGGCCGCCGCCGCCCAGATGCATGATGTCGCGCCGGCCGATCTCCAACCCGGCGCATAACCGCTGCAACACCCAGTCGAAGCCGTTGAGCTTGGGTGAACGGGCGCAGCCGGGTACACCAACCACCGGCACGGCCTCGTGGCGGCCCAGCATCAGCAGGTTGCCGGGATCGACCGGCATGCCGAAATGCAGCACCTCGCCGCCGGCCCGCGTCAGGCCGGCCGGCACCACGTCATGACGATCCACCGTGGCCGAGGCGCCGAATACCAGGATCGGCGCGCAGCCGGCCGCTTTCAGGGCGGCGATGGCGGCGGCGACCTCGGCCTCGGCATGGGGCACGATGCGGGTTTCCCCTATCCGGCTGCCCAGCAGGGCAAGGCGTTGGGCCACGGCTGCTTCGGTCTTCTCCAACACGCTGCTCTTCGTATCGGTTACACGGGTCAGCACGAGCCCGACCCGGCGCGACACGAAAGGCGCCACCTGCACCAGCGGCGGCTGGCCCTTCAGCATCGCTTCGGCACGCTCGATCACGCTGCGCGGTGCGGCGAAGGGAATGATCTTCACCGTGGCCAGCATCTGACCGGCCTCGACCATCTCGTAATCGGCCAGACAGGCCACGGTGAGGGCTTCGTCCAGTTCGTTCAGGGCATCTAGCCGTGCACGGTCGATCCGCACCAGGCCGGCCGTATCGGCATAGAGGTTGGCGCGGCCGGTGAAGGCGGCGGCTACGCGGGCTTGCGGGCCGGCAATCGCCTCGGCGATGCGGCGCGCGGCTTCGTCCTCCGGCATGTCACTCTCGTCCAGCCGCGCGATGTAGATTTCGCGATGCCCGGCCTGCGCCAATGCGTTGATATCCGCCGGGCTCAGGACGCGGCCTTTCTTGAAACGCTCGCTGCCGGCGCTGACGCTGTGGCCAAGGATGCCGCCGGTCGCCTCGCGTACCGGCACGGGACCGAAGAACATGTTCAGGCCGCGGCCGTCGCGGCGGCAGGCACGGGCTGGCGCAGGGCCGCCGTCATCTGCGCTAGGATCGAGATGGCGATCTCGGCCGGCGACTTGGCACCGATGCTTAAGCCCACCGGCCCATGGATGCGGGCGAAATCCTCGGGTCCGAAACCGGCGGCAGTCAGGCGTTCCAGGCGTGAGGCATGGGTCTTCTTGCTGCCTAGCGCGCCGATATAGAACACATCGGATTTCAGCGCCGAGACCAGCGCCGGATCGTCGATTTTCGGATCGTGGGTCAAAGTCACGACGGCGGTGCGCAGGTCGGGCTTCATCTGCGCCATGGCTTCGTCGGGCCAGTCGTTCGACAGCGTCACGCCGGGAAAGCGTTCGGACGAACCGAAGGCGCTGCGCGGATCGATCACCGCCAGGTCATAACCGGCCAGTTGCGCCATCGGCACCAGCGCCTGCGCGATATGCACGGCACCCACCAGGATCAGCCGCAGCGGTGGATTGAACACATTGAGGAAGAGGGGGCCCTGTTCGGTCTCGATGGTCCGTGCCTTGTCTTCCAGCAGCGCGGCGCGCGCCGCCTCGCCGATGCGCGGGTCGATGTCCTTCAGGCCCTTCTTGCCATAGAGATACAGCAGGCGCTGCTCGCCGGTCTTCAGGAAGGTGGCCAGCACCACGGGCCGCTTCTCGGCGCGGTCCTGCTGCAGCTGTTCGAGGATGTCCTGTTTCATCCGTCCAGCCGTTCGACAAAAATCTGGATCTTGCCGCCGCAGGCCAGGCCCACTTCCCAGGCCTGTGCGTCGCTCACGCCGAAATCCAGCATGCGCGGCTTGCCGTCGGCGATGGCATCCAGCGCCTCGGTCACCACGGCGCCCTCGATGCAGCCGCCCGAGACCGAGCCGATGAACTTGCCTTCGTCGTCCACCGCCAGCTGGCTGCCCACCGGGCGCGGCGCCGAGCCCCAGGTGGTGACCACGGTGGCCAGCGCCACGCCCTTGCCGGCGCGTTTCCAGTCCAGGGCGGCGCCCAGCACGTCGTCAGTCGGATCAGCGCTCATGCGGCCATCCTCGCGAGATTGGGTTTCAGCCGGTTGCCGGCGTCGCTGGCATGACTCAGCGCGGCGGCCAGGTCGGCAATGGAACTAAGATTGTGAACCGGACGGAAATCGTCAACCTGGGGCAGGATGGCACGGATGCCGGCTGCCTTGGGTTCGAAACCATCCCAGCGCAGCAGGGGGTTGAGCCAGATCAGGCGCCGGCAGGATTTGTGCAGCCGCTCAATCTCGCGCGCCAGGCCCTTGCCGCCCTCGCGGTCCAGTCCGTCGGTCAGCAGCAGCACGACGGCGCCCTGGCCCAGCACGCGGCGAGACCACAGCCGGTTGAATTCCTCCAGCGTGGCGCCGATCCGCGTGCCGCCCGACCAGTCTGGCACCTTCTCGCTCACGGCCGCCAATGCCTTGTCCACGTCGCGCTGGCGCAGCAGGCGGCTGATGTTCGTCAGCCGCGTGCCGAACAGGAAACTGTGCACCCGTGCGCGGTCATTGGTCAGCGCATGCATGAAATGCAGGAACATGCGGCTGTACTGACTCATCGAGCCGGAAATGTCGCACAGCGCCACCAGCGGCGGCGGGCGTTGCGCCGGGCTCTTGCGTTTCAGCGGAATGATCGCGCCGCCGGTGCGCATGGAGGCCTGCAGGCTGGCGCGCAGATCGATGCGGTGGCCGCGGTCGTCGGGCTTCAGGCGGCGCACGCGCTGCGGCCGGAACGGCCACTCGATTCGCGCCAACGCCTTCTTCGCCTGATCGAGTTCCTCGGCCGACATTTCGGCGAAGTCCTTTTTCTGCAGGAGTTCATCGGCCGAGAAGGTCAGCGTGGCATCGATCTCCACTTCCTTCGGCTCGCCGGCCGGCTTGCTCTCGCCTCGGCCGGGCAGCAGGGCTTGGCGCAGGCGCTGCGACGTGGCGTTTTTCTTCGGCTCCGCCGTACCCTCCGCTTCGGGCAGCAGCAGGCTCATCATACGTTCCAGAATCTTCGGGTCGCGCCAGAAGATGTGGAAGGCCTGGTCAAACAATTCGCGCTGGTCGCGCCGGTTCACCAGTACGGAGAACAGTGTCCAGTACAGGTCGTCGCGGCGGCGGATGCCGGCCGCGTCCACCGCGCGCACGGCGTCAATGGCCTTGCCTGGACCGAGCCGCAGGCCCGAGGCGCGCAAAAGCCGCACGAAATGCACGATGTTTTCGGCAAAGGCGCCGCCCTGGTCGCCAGTGGGTGGAGCGGGCAGCATGGTCATGGCGCGTTCAGCCCGCTGCCGCTCAGGCGCCCAGCGCGGCCATGTCCTGCTGCACCTGGCGCAGGATTGCCGCGGCTTCGGAGCCCTTCATCTTGGCGATGTCGTCCTGGTATTTCAGCAGAACGCCCAATGTATTGTCGATGGTTTCGGGGTCGAGCGCGACCTTGTCGAGGAAAGCCAGCGCGCGGGTCCAGTCGATGGTTTCGGCCACACCGGGCAGCTTGAACAGTTCGGTCTCGCGCAGATGCTGCACGAAGGCGACGATCTCGCGACTCAGGCGCTGGGGCGCGCCGGGCACCTTGCGCTGCAGGATCGCCAGCTCGCGTTCGGCACTGGGATAATCGACCCAGTAATACAGGCAGCGGCGTTTCAGCGCGTCATGGATTTCGCGCGTGCGGTTCGATGTGATGATCACGATGGGCGGCTCGGGCGCCTTCACCGTGCCGACTTCCGGGATGGTGATCTGGAAATCGGACAGCACCTCCAGCAGATAGGCCTCGAAAGGCTCGTCCGTGCGGTCGAGTTCGTCGATCAGCAGCACCGGAGCGCCGTTCGGATCGGGTTTCAGCGCCTGCAGCAGCGGCCGCTCGATCAGGAAGTCGGCGCTGAACAGGTCATGGCTCAGGCTGCCCTTGTCGCCTTCGCCAGTGGCTTCGGCCAGGCGGATTTCCAGCATCTGACGCGGATAGTTCCATTCGTAGACGGCCGAGGCGAGATCAAGACCCTCGTAACATTGCAGGCGCACCAGCCGGCGGTTCAGTGTGGTGGCCAGCACCTTGGCGATTTCGGTCTTGCCAACGCCAGCCTCGCCTTCGAGGAATAGCGGCCGGCCCATCTTCAGGGCCAGGAACAGCGTGGTGGCGAGCGAACGGTCGGCGACGTAATCGCCGCGGCCCAGCAGGGCTTCGACATCGTCGATGGAGACGGGCAGGGCGGCAGACGTGTTTTGTGCGGTCATAACGAGCATCTAGGGCGAGGGAGACGGAAATCATGCCCGGTTAACGCCGGTGGAACAAGGCATGGCTGTCACAGGCTTGGGGCCCGGTACGTCTGTTCCTCATATGTCGAGGAGACCGCCATGAACCAGCCTGTTGCGCCGCGCCCCAACCAGTCGATGCTGTTCCGGCATCTGGCCGCCGAAAATGCCCATGACATGGCGGGAACCCTGGCAACGATCCATCCCGACTGCGTCTTCCGCGACATGGCCACCGGCCAGGTCTTCCCGGGCCGCGCCGGCGCCGAGCGGCATTACCGGCAATGGTGGAGTGCCTTCGGGAATGTGGTGGAGCGCAATCCGAAGGGCGTGGCCCACTGGCTCGATGACGAGACCTATGTGGCCGAGCCGCGCTATGCCGGCCGTCATGTCGGCGAATTCCTGGGATTGGCGGCCACCGGCCGGCCATTTGTGCTGCCGTTCACCGTGTTCGTGCGGTTCCGCGACGGGCTGTTCGTGGAGGAGCGCTTCTACTACGATCTTGCCACGCTCATGCGTCAACTGGGTGAAACGCGGATCGATCCGCAATCCCTGCGGCAGGCGCAGGACTGGGCGGCAGGGAAGGAAAGCTGACGGAGCAGCAGATGCCGAAACCGCGCCCGGTCTACTGGATCGATTACCAGCGCGGCCCGGCCTGGCCCGAAGGGCAACCGCCGCCCGCGCAGGCGCTGCATGACCATCAAATATACCTTGAGCGGCTGATGGCCGACGGGAAACTACTCATGGCCGGGCTGTTCCGCGACGAGGCCGGCGGCGGCATAGCGGTGCTCGACAGCAGCGACGAGGCGATGGCCCGCAGAATGATGAATGATGACCCGGCCGTGCAGTCCGGCCTGCTGACGGCAACCCTGCGTCCCTGGCAGATGGTGTTCAATCCGGCGAGCGGCACGTCGCCTTTTGCGGAGACAGGCTAGCGGGCGAGGATGGTATAGCCGCGCTCGATCACGCGTTTTGTCGCCTCGAAGGCATGCACCATCTCGTCGTTTGCCTCGCGGGCAGCCTTTAGCCGCGCGATGTCCTCGGCCGAGGGATTGGTGATGTTGGAGAGTTCCAGGGCGATCTTCACGTAGCGGGCGCGGGCTTCGGCCACCCGAACGGCAAAGGCCATGAAGGATTCCCGGTTGAGTTCGGGAACCGCCTTCCGCATCACCTCGCGGTTGGCGCTGAATATGCCCATCTCGATTTCTTCGAGGAATTTCTGCAGCTTGCGCGCGGACTCGCGGTCGAGCATGTCCTTGCTCACGAAATGATCGACCTTGTCCTTGCCATAACCGATGATTTTCATCGTCGCCTCCTGCCGCGAGTCGCGGCCTTTCAATAAGATAAGGGGCGAATGGCGGGTATAGAAGAGGGGCAATTGCTAGGGACGGGTACCCGGCCGGGGGACAGGGGCTGACCTGGGAAAATCGTTTGGGAAGATGGAGGTCCGGGCCGGAATTGAACCGGCGTACGCGGATTTGCAGTCCGCTGCGTCACCACTCCGCCACCGGACCTCGAGAACGCGGCCTCTTACTAAGGGTTTCGGCCCTGCGGGGTCAAGGGCTTCCACCCGGCCGGCAGGCGCTCCGGGCCGACGTGACGTCGGTCACTCGCCGGGCCGGTACTGATCGCTAACCCACAATACGAGCATTGTTTTTGCGGCATTGCAGCATTATAAACGGCGCCGGTATTTCATCCCGTACCATACCCGCGTCCCAGCCCGGATTCCGACCCCATGGCCCAAGCCGACCGCCACTTCGCCGAAGCGCGCCGCCAGATGGTGCTGACCCAGCTCCGCCCCAACAAGGTGATCGACGAGCAGTTGATCGCCGCCATGGCGGCCCTGCCGCGGGAGCAGTTCGTTCCCAAGGCCTATCGCGGCGTCGCCTACATGGACGAGGACGTGGCGGTGGCGCCCGGCCGGTATCTGATGGAACCGATGGTTCTGGCCCGCCTGCTGCAGGAAGCCGAAATCCAGTCCGGCGAAGTCGCCCTGGTGGTGGGCAGCGGCACGGGCTACGAGGTTGGCGTCCTGGCCCGCCTGTGCAGCACCGTGATCGGCCTGGAGGCTGATGCCGTGCTAACCCAGCAGGCCAGCCAGACCCTGCAGGCGCTGGGTATCGACAACACCGCCATCGTCGAAGGCGCGCTGAAGGAAGGGCTGGCCAAGCAGGGCCCGTTCAACCTGATCCTTCTGGCCGGCGCGGTGCCGGAAATCCCCGCCGCCCTGCTGGCGCAATTGGCCGATGGCGGCCGCCTTGTCGGTGTGATCCGGCCGGCTGGTGCTCCGATCGGGCAGGCCGTTCTGGTCAAGCGCAGCGGCGATCTGTTCCCGCAACGGGTGCTGTTCGATGCCGGCACGCCATTGCTGCCGGGCTTCGAACGCCCGGCCGGTTTTGTGTTCTGAGTCGATGTCGCAAAACGCCCAGCCTCTCGAAATCGATGTCGCGGAGTTGAACGCGTGGCGCAAGGCTGGCCGCGATGTGGTCGTGCTCGACGTGCGGGAAGACTGGGAACTGGCCACGGTGGCCCTCGATGGTGCTCGCCATATTCCGATGCGGCAGGTGCCTGATCGCGTGGCCGAGTTGCCCGCCGACAAGCCGCTGGTGGTGATGTGCCACCATGGCGGCCGCAGCCGCCAGGTCACAGCCTGGTTGCGGCAGAACGGGTTTTCGCAGGCGATCAATCTCGCCGGCGGCATTCATGCCTGGGCGGAACAGATCGATCCGTCGCTGGCGACGTACTGAGTTGCGTGGCGTATAAAAAATAAAAAGCAGGCTTTCGGGGAATACGATCGGGGCTCGATGCGACGCGAACGATATGAACGGATAAAGGACGGGAAGGCGTTATGAGCTTCAAAACTGCTTTGCTGGCTTCGGCCCTGGCGCTCGGTTGCGTCGCCGTCGTACAGTCTGCTTCGGCCCAGTCGCTCACCGATGCGTTGAGCGCGGCCTATAACAACAACCCCACTCTGCTGGCGGCGCGCGCCGCCCTGCGCGCCACCGATGAAGGCGTGCCGCAGGCCCTGTCGAACTGGCGTCCGACCGTCAACCTTACGGGTGAGGCCGGCAAGCTGCGCCAGGACTTCGATCCGTCCACCGCCAGCAACCCGAGCGATACGATCTCGCCGCGCACGCTGCAGCTTTCCGTGTCGCAGCCGCTTTATCGCGGCGGTCGCACGGAATCGGCTACCGATGCCGCCGAGGCCCTCGTGCTCGCGGGACGGCAGGATCTGGCCAGCACCGAACGCCGCGTGCTGCTGGATGCCGTGACTGCCTACATGGACGTGGTGCAGAACCAGGCCGTACTGGAACTCAACCGCAACAACGAGGAAGTGCTGCGCCGCCAGCTTGAGGCGACTCGCGAACGCTTCCGTGTCGGCGAGATCACCCGCACCGACGTGGCGCAGGCGGAATCGCGCCTCAGCCGCGCCACGGCGGATCGCATCTCGGCCGAGGGCGCGCTGATCTCGTCGCGTGCCGTGCTGGCCCGCGTGATGGGCGAAACGCCCGGCACGCTGGTACAGCCGCCGCCGCTGCCGCAACTGCCGACCAACGAGGACGAGGCGCTGGCGATTGCCTATGAAGACAATCCGGATCTGCTCGGTGCGCGCTTCCGCGAGGTTGCGGCCAAGTATGACGTGCGCACCATCTCGGGCGGCTTGCTGCCCACCGTGTCGCTGAACGGCACACTCAGCCAGGCGGATGAAACCTCGCGTGCCAATCTGGAAACGGAATCGGCCAGGATCGCGCTCACCGTCACCATGCCGCTGTATGAAGGCGGTTCGATCTACAGCCAGACGCGCCAGCGCAAGCAGACCCACAACCAGCGCCGCATTCAGGTCGAGGAACAGCGCCGCAGCGTGCGCCAGTCGGTGACGCAGGCCTGGGAAAACCTCAGCACCGCGCGCTCCAACATCACCGCGCGTCGCGCCCAGGTCGACGCCGCTCGCATCGCGCTGGAGGGCGTGCAGCAGGAAGCCGAGGTCGGCTCGCGCACCACGCTGGACGTGCTGGACCAGGAGCAGGAATACCTCGACGCGCGGGTGGCCGAAGTGCGTGCCCGTCGCGATGAGTATGTGGCGGGTTTCACGCTGCTGTCGGCCGTCGGCCGCCTGGGCGCGCGCCAGCTTTCGCTGCCGGTCGACTATTACGACCCCGAGACGAACTACAAGCGCGTGCGCGACAAGTGGTTCGGCACCGATGGTGGCCTGACGGCGGAGTAACGCCGTCCGGTCATCTGATTTCGTTGCGGTCGAATTTGCAGCGAATCGGGCAAAAAGTGCAGCCGGGCCGGGAATTTGGGGAAAAATCCCTTAACCCAGGTTAACAGTTCGGTTATCTTTCCTGCGCATACCATTGGCCTGTGATTCGGGCGATGGCCTGCATCGTTGCGATGGCCGTCCGTCACGGTTTCCGGCTGCCGCCAAAATGTAACACGACCCCGGATCGACGCCGGTCCCGGGTCAGGATGTGTCGGGCGAGGGATGAGCGACCCAAAAGCTGGCCAGAATGAACCGACAATGGAGGAAATCCTTGCCTCCATCCGCCGGATCATTTCCGAGGACGGAGCCGATCAGCAGCCCGCGCCTGCCGAGGAGCCGGCTGCGCCGCCGCCCGCCGCCGAACCTGAGCCGGAATTCGAACCTGAGCCGATGATGGCCGCTCCGGAACCCGAGCCGGAGCCTGAACCCGAGCCTGAACCTGCCTTCGAACCCGAGCCGATGCCGGAACCCGAGCCTGAGCCCGAGCCGGCGATGATGGCTGCGCCCGAGCCCGAGCCGGAACCCGAGGCTTATGAACCTCCGCCGCCTCCGCCGCCGCGCCGGGCCGCCACGCGGCCGCCGCCGCCGCGCGAGGATATCCTCGAACTCACCGATGTGGTGCGCGAGGATGTGGAAGGCTTGGTTTCCGCGCCGATTGCCAGCCGCGCCGCCGCCCATCTGGGCCAGCTTTCCAGCGCCGTGGCCGGTTCGCGCGCCATGGCCATGGGCAATTCCCAGCGCACGCTGGAGGAACTGGTCAAGGAACTGCTGCGCCCGATGCTGAAGGAATGGCTGGATGCCCATCTGGCCACCATCGTCCAGCGCATCGTCGAGCGCGAGGTCGCCCGCCTGACCATCCAGGCGGAAGAAGAGCAGGACCACCTCTAAAACCGGGGGTTTTCGCCCTCTCGGGGCGTCTCTGAACCGGCGCAAGTCTGGACTTGCGTGCCCGGATCGTCTTTATTTTCGGCCCTTTCCCAGCTTCGTGCCAGACAAGCCAAACCCGAGTTTCCGCCCATGTTGGACAAGACCTATTCCCCGCAGGATGTCGAAGCCCGCCTTTACAAGGCTTGGGAAGAAAGCGGCGCGTTCAAGGTCGGTGTGAAACCGGGCAAGCCCTACACGATCGCCCTGCCGCCGCCGAACGTGACCGGCAGCCTGCATATGGGCCACGCGCTGAACCACACGCTGCAGGACGTGCTGATCCGCTGGCAGCGTATGCGCGGCCGCGACGCCCTGTGGCAGCCGGGCACGGACCATGCCGGCATCGCCACCCAGATGGTGGTGGAGCGCCAGCTGGCCGAGAAGCAGATGAACCGCCACCAGATGGGACGCGATGCCTTCGTGCAGCGCGTCTGGGACTGGAAGGCGGAATCCGGCGGCATGATCACCGGCCAGCAGCGCCGCCTGGGCGAAAGCTGTGACTGGAGCCGCGAACGTTTCACCATGGACGACGGCCTCAGCCATGCCGTGCGCAAGGTGTTCGTCGAACTCTACCGCGAAGGCCTGATCTACAAGGACCAGCGCCTGGTGAACTGGGACCCCAAGCTGCTGACCGCGATCTCCGACCTCGAGGTCGAGCAGCATGAGGTGAAGTCGCATCTGTGGTATTTCCGGTATCCCGTCGAGGGCATGGCCGATACCTTCATCACCGTGGCGACCACGCGGCCCGAAACGATGCTGGGCGATACCGGCATAGCCGTGCATCCCGAGGACGAACGCTACAAGTCTCTCGTCGGCAAGTTCGCCATCCTGCCGCTGGTCGGGCGCCGCATCCCCATCGTGGCCGATGAATATTCCGATCCGGAAAAGGGCTCGGGCGCGGTGAAAATCACGCCAGCGCATGACTTCAACGATTTCGAGGTGGGCAAGCGCCATAATCTCGAGATGATCAACATCTTCGACATGCATGCCGAGCTGAACGACGCGGTGCCCGAGAAGTATCGCGGCATGGAGCGGTTCAAGGCGCGCAAGCAGATCGTCGCCGACATGGAAGAACTGGGTCTGGTCGAGAAGATCGAGCCCAATACCCATATGGTGCCCCATGGCGACCGCTCGCAGGTGGTGATCGAGCCCTGGCTGACCGAGCAGTGGTATGTGAAGGCCGAGGTCCTGGCCAAGCCGGCCATCGAGGCGGTGGAGAAGGGCGACATCCAGTTCGTGCCGAAGAACTGGGAAAAGACCTATTTCGAATGGATGCGCAACATCCAGCCCTGGTGCATCTCGCGCCAGCTCTGGTGGGGCCACCAGATTCCGGCCTGGTACGGGCCGGACGGCGAGGTCTTCGTCGCTTACGACGAGGCCGAGGCGCAGGAAGCCGCGACCAAACATTACGGCCATGCCGCGACGCTGCGTCGCGATCCCGATGTGCTCGACACCTGGTTCTCCTCCGCGCTCTGGCCGTTCTCCACGCTGGGCTGGCCCGAGCAGACGCCGGTTCTGAAGTCGCATTACCCGACCGACGTGCTGGTCACCGGCTTCGACATCATCTTCTTCTGGGTCGCCCGCATGATCATGATGGGGCTGCACTTCACCAAGAAGGCGCCGTTCCACACGGTCTACATCCATGCCCTGGTCCGCGACGAGAAGGGCCAGAAGATGTCGAAGTCGAAGGGCAACGTGATGGACCCGCTCGACATCATCGACAAATACGGCGCCGATGCCCTGCGCTTCACGCTCTCCATCTTCGCCGCCCAGGGCCGCGACGTGAAGATGTCGGAGCAGCGCGTCGAGGGTTACCGCAACTTCGCCACCAAGCTGTGGAATGCCGCGCGTTTCGCCGAGATGAATGGCTGTGTCCTGACTGAGGACTTCGATCCGAAGTCAGTCGATGGCACGGTCAACAACTGGATTCTCGGCCGGCTGGGCCAGGCGGTGCGCGACGTGGATGCCGCGCTGGAGGCCTACAAGTTCAACGAGGCCGCCGGCGCGCTGTATCACTTCACCTGGGGTACCTTCTGCGACTGGTATCTGGAGCTGATCAAGCCGGCGCTCACCGGCGAGGATGCGGCGCTGAAGGCCGAGACGCAGGCCACCTGTGCCTATGTGCTGCGCCAGCTGATCCATCTGCTGCATCCCTTCATGCCCTTCGTGACCGAAGAGCTGTGGGAAAAGCTTTACGGCAAGCCGGGCGGCTTCCTGATGCTGCGCGACTGGCCGAATGACGGCGAGCGCGCGGAAGACAAGGCTGCCTCGGCCGAGATCGACTGGCTGGTCCGCCTGATCGAGGCGGTGCGTGCGGCGCGCTCGGCGCTGAACGTGCCGGCCGGTGCCAAGATCGCCATGCAGGGCGTGGGCGACGATCCGGAGCTGGTCCGCCGTCTGCTGCGTCACAGCGATCCGATCAAGCGCCTGGCCCGCATCGAGACTATCACCATGGAACAGTCGGCGCCGGCCGGTTCGGGCTGCGCGCGCATCGTGGTGGACGGCACCACCTTCGTATTGCCGCTGGCCGACGTGATCGACATCGCCAAGGAAAAGGCGCGTCTGGCCAAGGAACGCGACAAGGCGCTGGCCGAGATCGCCAAGATCGACGCCAAGCTGGGCGATGCCACCTTCGTCTCGCGTGCGCCCGAAGCCGTGGTGGAAGAGCAGCGCGAACGCCGCGCCGCCCAGACCGCCATGGCCGAAAAGCTGGCCGAAGCGCTGGCCCAGCTGGGCTGATCATGGCTGCCGCGATTAGCCCCGACGACCAGGCCCTGATCGACGCCGCATCGGCGCTGATCAACAGGCGTTATGCGGTTGGCCGGCATCACATCGCGGCGGCCCTGCGCACGCGCTCAGGGAAAATCGTCACCGGCCTGCATCTGGATACCTATGTCGGCCGCGCCTCGGTCTGTGCCGAAGCGGTTGCGGTGGGGCAGGCCATGGCCGACGGTGCCGGTGCGGAGGATCCCATCACTGCCATCGTCTCGGTGCGCCATCCGCGCCCGACCGAGCAGAACCAGGCGATCCAGATCGTGGCACCCTGCGGCATCTGCCGCGAGATGCTGCGCGACTTCGCGCCCGAGGCCCGTGTGCTGCTGGCCGATCCGGAGCAAGGCTTGAAAGCCTATCACCCCTCCGATCTGCTGCCGCTGAAATACCATCGGCTGCCGTAACGCTCCAATTGTCGGGATGCATTGCCACGCTTGACCGCGCGGTGCGGCGCTGCTTTCCTTTGCGCAGACAGGGAGACGCGTATGAACAACCCGCAGCTCAACGACATCCTCGCCACGGTGCAGACCTACCTGGATGGCTTGTATGAAGGCGACACGGCCAAGATCCGCCAGGCCTTCCATCCGGCCTCCAGCCTGTTCGCCACCATCGACGGCAAGCTGGTGAATGTGCCGCGCGAAGACTGGTGCAAGCTGATCGAAAGCCGGCCGTCGCCCAAGGCCAAGGGCCAGACCCGCGAGCATGACCGCGTGCTGTCGGTCGACATCACCGGACCGGACACCGCGATGGTGAAGGTGAACTGCGCCATCCTGCCGCGCTTCTTCACGGATTACCTCAGCCTGATCCGCCTGGATGGTCGCTGGCAGGTGATCAACAAGACCTACACGGCCGACACGCTACCAGGATAAAATACTTGGGTGATGCCATGCGCATGCTAACTCTGTTCTCGTTCCTGTTCATGCTGTCGGCTTGCAACGATCCTGCGACGACATTTGCAGGTGGCCTGCGCGGCTGGTGCAAGACAGCGTCCGAGAACTGCACGATCCATGATGCAAACTGAGTGTCATGTCTGATCTGCGACGGGCGCGTGATCGCCTCTGGCTGAGGAATCGGCGCTGTTCGATGCCGAACTGCTCGGCTGGCTGAAACGCTAGGCGGGCCACACCTGCGAGCGGCGGCGCACCGTGATCGCGGTGAACATGCCGCAGGCGAGGATGATGCTGACGAAGAACAGCACGCCATCGGCATGGCCATGGTCGAGCAGTTGCCCCATCACCAGCGGCGCCAGCGCCGAACCGGCATCGAGGCCGGAATAGACGAAGCCGAAAACACGGCCCGAGGCGCCCTTAGGCGTAGCGCCGCGCACGATCAGGTCGCGCGACGGCACGGTGAAGCCGATCAGGAAGCCGGCGGCCGCGATGGTGGCGACCATCGGCACGGTCGGCATCGGCACCAGCGCGACCAGCAGCATCAGCACGGCGCCGCCCAGCATGCCGCCGACCAGGCTCATCTCCACCTTCAGGCCGCGGTCGGCCGCCCAGCCGCCGACCAGGATGCCGCCGGCGGAGGCGAGCAGGAAGCCGGTCAGCGCCGTGGTGCCGATGGCCAGCGGCGTGCCGTAGAGCGCCAGCAGCGTCGCCGGCATGAAATTCTGCAGGCCGACGGTGACGGTGGAATTGAACATGAAATAGACGAAGCACATCAGCACCGGCAGGGTCAGCAGCGGGCCGAGCGGAATCGCCTTGTCGGCCGCTTCCGTCTTGTTTTCGCGCCGGGCCAGGCCGGCATCGTCTTTGAGCAGTTCGCGGTTCAGCACCAGCGCGGCCAGGATGCCCAGGCCGATCACGGCGGCCACTGCCGGCGCCACATGCCAGCCGGCGAAGGTGGCCACGCCGCCCATCAGTGCGGGCGCCAGCGCCCAGCCCAGGTTGCCGGCGAAAGTATGGGTGCCATAGGCCATGCCGAGCCGTTTCTGGTCGATGCTGGCGCTCAGGATCGAATAATCGGCGGGATGGAACACGCAGTTGCCCAGGCCGGCGATCAGCATCACGGGGAAGAGCAGCCAGTAGCTCTGCACCAGCGACAGCATCAGGATGCCGATACAGAAGATGCCCAGCCCGCCGATCAGCACCTTGCGCGCGCCGATGCGGTCGACCAGGAATCCCGCCGGCGTCTGCAGCAGGCCCGAGACCACGTAGAACATGGTGGTGACGATGCCCAGCTCGGTATAGCTGACCTGGAAGGCTTCTTTCAGGAAGGGGAACAGCGAGGGCAGCGCGAGCTGGAAGAAATGGCTGCAGCCATGGGCCGCGCCCACCAGCGCCATCACCTTGATGTCTTTGTTGGCCGTGGGTTGATGGCCGGCGGGAAGGGCGAAATCGGTCATGGGGCCTGCGGGACGGACGTGACGGCGTTTCTCCGGCTGTTCCGCCGGTTGGAGCGAAGCCTACCAGATAATCCGCATGCGGCTACAGGAAAGTCGGCTCAGGCCGGCTGCTGCGCCAGCCAGTCCAGGTAGGATTGCAGGATGTAGCCGGCGGCCAGCTTGTCGACCAGTTCGGCGCGGCGGGCGCGGCTCAGGTCGGCTTCCTCGGTCATCATGCGCTGTACGGCCACCGTGCTCAGGCGCTCATCCCACAGGGCGACGGGCAGGGGGATCAGCTGCGACAGGTTGCGGGCAAAGGCCCGCGTCGCCTGGCAGCGCGGGCCTTCCGTGCCGTCCATATTCACCGGCAGACCCAGCACCAGGGCGCCGACGGCTTCCTTGGCCACGATCTTCTGCAGTTCGGCTGCGTCCTGGGTGAATTTCTTGCGCGGCAGGGTCTGGTAGGGGCTGGCGATCCTGTGGCCGGCATCAGAGAGCGCGAGTCCGATGGTTTTGCTGCCCAGATCGAAGCCGAGATAACGCTGCCCGAGATCCAGCCGGATCGGGCCTTCTGCCGGTCGGAACAAGGACTTAACGGGCTGGGGAGCGGGGTTGCCGGGGCCGGTCACGAGTGATACTTTCCGCCGCAATTTCAAAGGGATTCTCCCCAGTTTTTACCACGGAACGGACAGCGCATGTCACTGGATAGAACGGCGGTGGCGAAAATCGCCAAGCTGGCCCGGCTGAAGATGGAGCCGGAGCGGCTGGACGCCATGACTTCGGAACTGAACAGCATCCTCACCTTCGTCGAGGAACTGCAGGCGGTGAATACGGAAAACATCGCGCCGATGACCTCGGTGATGCCGATGAAGCTGCGCCAGCGCGAGGACGAAGTGAACGACGGCGGCAAGCCGGACGCCGTGCTGAAGAATGCGCCGCAGCGCCAGGGCGATTTCTATACCGTGCCGAAGGTGGTGGAATAATGCCCATCGATCCGAGCACGCTCACCATTGCCAGTGCCCTCGAGGGCCTGGCGAAGAAGGATTTCACCTCGGTTGAACTGACCCAGGCCAGCATCGCGGCCATGCAGGCGGCCAAGCCGCTGAACGCCATGATCACCGAGACGCCCGAAAAGGCGCTGGAGATGGCGAAGGCCTCCGATGCCCGCCGTGCGAAAGGCGAGGCCGGCCTGCTGGAAGGCATTCCGCTCGCCATCAAGGATCTGTTCTGCACCGAAGGCGTGCTCACCACGGCGGCCAGCCATATCCTCGACGGTTTCAAGCCAGCTTACGAGTCCACCGCCACCGCCAATCTGTGGCAGGCCGGTGCGGTGATGCTGGGCAAGCTGAACCTCGACGAATTCGCCATGGGCTCGTCGAACGAGACCAGTTACTACGGCCCCGCCATCAATCCCTGGCGCGCGCAGGATGGCACCAAGCTGGTGCCCGGCGGTTCGTCGGGCGGTTCGGCCGCCGCCGTGGCCGCCGGCTTTGCACTGGGCGCCACCGGCACCGATACCGGCGGTTCGATCCGCCAGCCGGCCTCGCTCTGCGGTATCACCGGCATCAAGCCCACCTATGGCCGCGTCTCGCGCTGGGGTATCGTGGCGTTTGCTTCGTCGCTTGACCAGGCCGGCCCGATGACCCGCACCGTGCGTGATTCCGCGCTGATGCTGCAGGCCATGGCCGGCTTCGACCCGAAGGACAGCACCTCGGTCGATACGCCGGTGCCGGATTACACCGCCAATCTGGAAGCGGGCGTGAAAGGCCTGCGCATCGGCATTCCGCGCGAATACCGCATGGATGGCATGAACCCGGAGATTCTGGCGCTGTGGGAACAGGGTAAGCAGTGGCTGAAGGATGCCGGCGCCGAGATCGTCGATATCCACCTGCCGCACACCCATTACGCGCTGTCCGCCTATTACATCGTGGCGCCTGCCGAAGCCTCGTCGAACCTGGCCCGCTACGATGGCGTGCGCTACGGCCTGCGCGTGCCGGGCAAGGACCTGATCGAGATGTACGAGAATACCCGCGGCGCCGGTTTCGGCCGCGAGGTACAGCGCCGCATCATGATCGGCACCTATGTGCTGTCAGCCGGTTATTACGACGCCTACTACACCAAGGCGCAGCGCGTGCGCACGCTGATCAAGAAGGACTTCGAGCAGGCCTTCCAGCGCGTCGACGCCATCCTGACGCCGACCGCGCCGAACACGGCCTTCCCGCTGGGCGCCAAGACCGACGACCCGATCACCATGTACCTGAACGACGTGTTCACGGTGCCGGTAAACCTGGCTGGCCTGCCCGGCATGTCGCTGCCCGCGGGCTTAAGCGCCGACGGTCTGCCCTGGGGCCTGCAGCTGATCGGCCGCCCCTTCGACGAGGCGACCCTGCTGCGTGTCGGCCGCACGGTCGAGAAGGCCGCGAATTTCACCGCCAAACCCACCGCCTGGTGGAGGGCATAAAGATGGCTGAGAAAGATTACATCCAGGGTGCCACGGGTCCGTGGGAGATCGTCATCGGCATGGAAGTGCATGCCCAGGTCTCTTCGAAGTCCAAGCTGTTCTCCGGCGCGGCCACGACTTTCGGCGCCGAGCCGAATCATCAGGTCAGCCTGGTGGACGCCGCCATGCCCGGCATGTTGCCGGTGATCAACCGCTATTGCATCGAGCAGGCTGTGCGCACCGGCCTTGGCCTGAAGGCGCAGATCAACCTGCATTCAGTGTTCGATCGCAAGAACTACTTCTACGCCGACCTGCCGCAGGGCTACCAGATCAGCCAGTACAAGCAGCCCATCGTGGGCGAGGGCAAACTGCTGCTCGATATGCCCGATGGCAGCACGCGCGAGATCGGCATCACGCGGCTGCATCTTGAGCAGGATGCGGGCAAGAGCCTGCACGACCAGAGCCCGCGCGAAAGCTTCATCGACCTCAACCGCTCCGGCGTGGCGCTGATGGAGATCGTCTCCGAACCCGACATGCGGAATTCGGAAGAGGCGGGGCTGTATCTGAAGAAGCTGCGCACCATCCTGCGTTATCTCGGCACCTGCGACGGCAACATGGACGAGGGCTCCATGCGCGCCGACGTCAACGTCTCGGTGCGCCGGCCGGGCGAGGGCCTGGGCACGCGCTGCGAGATCAAGAACGTCAATTCCGTGCGTTTCGTGCAGCAGGCCATCGAATACGAAGCCCGCCGCCAGATCGAGATCCTGGAAGACGGCGGCCAGATTGATCAGGAGACCCGCCTGTTCGATACGTCCAAGGGCGTGACACGCAGCATGCGCTCGAAGGAAGAAGCGCATGACTACCGTTACTTCCCCGATCCCGACCTGCTGCCGCTGGAACTCGACGGCGAGTGGGTGAACGAGATCGCCCGCGGCCTGCCGGAACTGCCCGACGAGAAGAAGGCGCGCTTCATCGAGAAGCTGGGCCTCAGCCCCTATGACGCCGCCGTTCTGGTGGCCGAAAAGGAGTCGGCCGATTTCTACGAGAAGGTCGCCAAGGGTCGCGACGGGAAGCTCTGCGCCAACTGGGTGATCACCGAGTATTTCGGCGTGCTGAACAAGTCCGGCCAGTCGATGGAGGATTTCGGCATCACGGCCGAGAAGCTGGGCGGCCTGATCGATCTGATCAGCGACAACACGATCTCGAACCGTCTGGCCAAGGATGTCTTCGCCCTGATGGTTGAAACCGGCAAGGATGCCGCCACCATCGTGGAAGAAAAGGGCATGAAGCAGGTCACCGATACCGGTGCGATCGAGAAGGTGATCGACGAGGTGATGGCGGCCAACGCCGACAAGGTGGCCGAGTACCGCTCCGGCAAGGACAAGCTGTTCGGCTTTTTCGTCGGCCAGACCATGAAGGCCTCGGGCGGCAAGGCCAATCCGGCGGCGGTGAACGAGCTGCTGAAGAAAAAGCTGGCGGGCTGATCTACGCATCATGCAGTGACAAAAGGCCGGGACCAAAGTTCCGGCCTTTTTTCTGCCGTTTTTATGCGGCATGCAGAAGGCATCCCAGATCAAGGATGCCTGATGTTCCGCAGCCCGTTCCTGCCTGCCGCGCTCTGCCTGTTGCTCGTCGCCTGCTCCACGCAGCGCACCACCGAACCGGGCCGCACGGCCACCGAGCAGATGCTGTTCTCCACCGCCGCCGAGCGCGCGGCCGACAAGCTGGCCTTCAGCCTGCCGCAAGGCAGCAAGGTGTTCGTCGATCCGGCGTATGCCGAAGGCACCGACAGCAAATACCTGCTGGGCACCATCCGCGACCGCATCCTGCGCAAGGGTAGCGATCTGGTGGACGACAAGGGCAAGGCCGATATCGTGATCGAGCCGCGCATCGGCGCCATCTCGGTGGACCGCGACAAGACCCTGTTCGGCATTCCCGATTTCGGCGTGCCGATTCCGCTGGCCGGGCAGGTGCAGATGCCCGAGATCGCGTTGTTCAAGCGCGACACCCAGCAGGGCGTGATCAAGGTAGCGGCCACGGCCTATGATGCGAAGACCGGCCTGCTGATCCAGTCGCTCGATCCGGTCTATGGGTTCGCGCACAAGAAGGAATGGGCGGCGCTGATCTTCTTCTCGTGGGACACGAATGACCTGGTGCCCAAGCCGGCGCGGGAGGAATGGGTAGGCCGGTGATCTTCCGGCGCGGCCTGGCATGAGGGCCGATGTTACAGGGACGTAACGCACAAAGCCCATCTGCGGCGCCGGTGTTATTGACTTTAAAGGTGCCGATCTTCTCCGGCTGTGCGAAGGCAGGGCATGCAATCAGGGCATCCCCATGCGTGACCAGGACAGCTACTGCCTTTCCGAAGCGGACCTCTTCTCAAGCGGTGCGCGGGATTTTATTTTCCAACTCGCCCGGCCGTATCTCGAGCAGGAGAGCATCACCGCGACCGAGCTCTGTTTCTCTCGAACCAGGCTGCGCAGCCTCGCGGATGACGGCAATCGCCTGGCCGACATGATCCAGCGCGTCGCGGCTCTGCAGGTCCAGCAGACCCGCCAGCCGGTACTGGATCGTCGCCGCGAGCTTACGGGCATGGTGAACCAGGCCATGCGCCTGGTTGACAGCCTGACACGGAAGACACCATCCGATTTTATCCTGACCGGTGCCGCGCTCAGCCAGTTGGCGGCGGAAACTCCGCTGCATGGCGAAATCCGCGTCGCCATCATCATTGCCGCGCAGCTATCCGAGGCAGCCGATTGGACAGCCCGTGCCATGCTCTGCCTCGACCTGCTGGAAAGCGGCGCCGAAGCCGGCACCAGGGCCCTGCTGGAACAGACGCTGGCCGAACTTCTGCTGCTGGAACCTGCCGGTGCGGTTTTCGGCTTCGACGAAAAGCCCTGCAGCGTGATCGATGGCTGCCTGGCCATGGCGGATATGGAAGCGCTGGCCGACCTGCCGGTGCAGGCGCGCCTGAAGGCATTGCTGGTTGCTGGCGATACGCCGATCCTGACCGAGGCGATATCCGACCGCATCGCGCAGGCGCTGAACCAGATCGGACCGCTTTCCGATGCGCCCGGCTTTTCGGAATGGAGCTATCTTCAGCATCTGAAACAGCGGCTGCAGACCAACGAGACCCTTTCGGCCGATCCGATTCTGCAGCAGGCACTGGGGAACAGGTTTCTCCGGCTGGCGCAGGCGGAACCGCTGCGTCAGGCCCTCAGCGACATTCCGGCTTTTTGCAACAAGGCACTGTATCTCGCCCGCCTTTATCCCGAGGTTCTGGATGGCACGGCGCGGCGCGATCTTCTCGCCGCTCTGACCTTCTATCTCGAGCATCGCGATTTCCAGACCCAGTTCACCGAGCCTGGAACCTCGCTTGATGCCATGGTGGAAATGGCGCAGACCCTGGACGAGGCGCTGCAGAATCCGGCTTTGCCGGATCACCGCCGCGACCGTTTCCGTAACAGCATCCTCAAGCAGTACATGCATATCAAGAAGCTGGCCGAGCGCCGGCGCGACCCGCGCGTGATGGGCGGGCCGAACGATGCAGTACTGATCAACGGTCGCCGGGCTACGCTGCGCAACTGGAGCGCCCTGGGCGTTCTGTTCGGTCCGGTGGATGAAGAGATCAAGATCGGCGATTCCGTCGATATTAACGTCGAGGTCCGCAATCACGCCATCGATATCAGTTTCGAGGCCTCGGCGGACGTGGTGAGGGTGGTGGATGGCGTGGTGGCCGCACGGTATTACTGTAAGGAATTTGAAGTCTCCGAGCGCATCCAGCAGTATTTCGGCAAATAGGGCTTCCGTGCGCGGGTGGGCGCCCGCTAGTTTTTTATAGCCGGCAAAACATCTGATAGTAGTATATTGTTTCTACTTCCGTCTGCGCGGTTGCACTAGGGCGGGTATGCAGTTATGTCAGCCGGCCTTTCCCTGAATTCCGCCAAAAGAGCGGGTCATGTTCTGCGAAACCGAAGCTGAGACCTTTGCCGATCCGGCGCGCGAATTGATCTTCCAGGTTGCCCGGGGCTACCTGGAGCGGCGCGGGATCACGGCCACCGAACTGGTCTTCGAGCCGGCACAGCACAAGGCCCTGCTGGACGATGGCGCGCGTTTCCAGGAAATCCTGCAGCGTGTTGCACTGCTGCAGGGCCAGCATACCAAACGCCCGGTCTCCGAACGGATGAAGGAACTCACCGCGCTGGCCGAAGCAGCCATGCGGCGGGTGGAAGCACAGGCCGCGAAACTGTCGCCCTTTGATGACATCGCCGGAGCACAGCAGCAGGGACTGCTGCGTGGCGCGACACTGGACGAGTGGGTGCGTGATGGCGTGACTGTCGCGCGTCTGGTGGCGGCCTGCGATAGCTGGGAGGCGAAGGCGACGCTTTGCCTCGATCTGCTGGAGGCCGGTCTCGGTGGCGAGAGCCATGCGCTGGCCGACCAGACGCTGTCCGAGATCCTGCGCCTCAAGCCGGCGGCGGTGCTGTTCGGCGAGGCAGGCCGGCGGCGCATGATCGATGTCTGCCTGGCCCTGGCAGGAGAGGCCCCGTTGTCGGACATGCCACCGGTGCTGCTGCGCCTGCGGCAGATGCTGCAGGCGCAGTCATTGCCTCACAGCCTGACGGCCATCGGCGAACGGCTGGCCGAGGCGCTGGATGGAGGCCTGCCGCTATTCGGCGAGGACGCCTATCTCGAATGGGAAGGCCTGTTGGCCCTGCGCCAGCGCGTGGCGGCTTTGCCGTTGCTGCAGGGCGAGCCGGCCATCCCCGCCAACATGGCGCGCCGTTTTGCTCGTTTCGCTGCGCCGGAGCTGCTCAATCCGATCCTCGGCCGGGAGCCGGATATCGCACGCAAGCTGCTGTTCCTGCTGCGGCTCTATCGCGAGGTCGAGGAGGGCAATGCCCGCTTCGAGTTGCAGGGCATCCTCTCGCATTATATGGATCATCGCGATTTCAGAACGCAGTTCCTGGGGCCGCAGGCCACGCGCGAGGAATTCGCCACGCTTGCGGCGGCGATCTCGGAAGGATTGGTCAGGGCCGACATCCCCGATCCGCGCAAGACCCGGCTTCTGGACCAGTTCCGCACCCAGCTTGCCACCGTGGCCAAACCGAATGGCCAGCGCAATATCCAGCGCGGGCAGGGTGGTGCCAACGATGCGGTGATCGTGCAGGGCCTGCGCATTCCGCTGCGCAACTGGAGTCCGGTTGGCCTGCTGTTTGGGCCGTGCCCGCCCGGCATGGCGGTGGGCGATAGGCTGACTATTGCGGTGGAGATCCGCAATGCCGCGCTCAGCATCGATTTCAGCGCCGAAGCGGAAGTGCTGCGCGTGACCGATGACGTGGTTGCGGCGCGCTATGCCTGCAGCGATCCCGCCATCGTGCAGCGCATCAAGTCCTATTTCGCCGTCTGAACCTGCTGTTGTCTGGTCGTTCTGTCTCGCCTAGTCTGCCCAAGTAAGAACAGGCTGGGTCGGAACAGGTGGGGAGGCAGCATTGCAAGCAGCGTGGTATGGCAGGAACGGTGCGGCGCGCGAGGTGCTGGAGGTCGGCGAACTACCGACGCCGCAACCCGGGCTTGGCGAAGTGCGGGTGCGGCTGCATGCCTCCGGTGTGAATCCGTCCGATGTGAAAAGCCGGCGCGGCCGGCCGCTGATCGCCGAAAAGATCGTCCCGCACAGCGATGGCGCTGGGATGATCGATGCCGTCGGCCCCGATGTCGCGGCTTCGCGCATGAATGAGCGGGTCTGGACATGGAATGGCCAGTGGCAGCGGCCACTCGGTACGGCGGCGGAACATATCGTGCTGCCGGCCCGGCAGGCGGTGGCCCTGCCCGATGACGTAGATTTCGCCGCCGGGGCCTGTTTCGGTATTCCGGCACTCACCGCCATTCATGCTGTGAACCTGCTCGGCGACGTGAAGGGCCGCAATGTTGTGGTGATCGGCGCAGCGACTTCGGTGGGTCATTACGTGGCCCAGGTGGCGGCCCGGCGCGGCGCGCGGGTGATCGGCACCGTGGGCTCGGCCGAGAAGGCGGCTCATGCCAAGACGGCAGGCGTGGCCGAGGTGATCGACTACAAACACGAGGACGTGGCCCAGCGCGTGAAGGACCTGACCGACGGCGTCGGCGCTGATGCGGTGGTCGACATGGATTTTTCCACCACCGCCGCGATGCTGGCGCAGGGCATCCTGCGGCCACATGGCGAACTGGTTAGTTACGGCTCGAACAGCATGGACGCAGTACCGGTGCCGTTCCGCGACCTGCTGTTCCGCAGCATTACCCTGCGGTTTTTCGTTGTGTATGAACTGACGGCCGCCGAACGCGAGCGCGCCATCGCCGACCTCAACCGCCTGCTGGCGGAAAAGGCCTTGCGCCACACCATCGCGGCGCATTATCCCCTGCATGACATAGCCGCCGCCCATGAAGCGGTGGAACAGGGCCGCTTCATGGGCAACGTGGTGCTCGATATCGCCTGATCCCCGCGTCCGGCCGTTTAGTCGGCGCTTCGGTCAGCCCTTCAGATCAGGACAAGGTCTCAGCGCATGCCGGCCATGCTCTGGTTGTGCTGGTCGCCGGGCTCGGAGACCTTGCGCACCATGTCCACCGTATGGCGGGGATGACCGTCCTGGGCGATGTCGCCCAGCGACACGATACCCACCAGCCGCTTCTCGCGGTTCACCACCGGCAGGCGACGGACCTGGATATTGCCCATGTTCTTCGTCACATGGCCAAGATCCTCATCCTCGAAGCAGTATTTGATATCCCGGGTCATCACCTCGCGGATCGGCGTATCGGGTGCACAGCCTTTACCCACGCCGCGGATCGCGATGTCGCGGTCCGTGATCATGCCGACCAGCTGGTCATTCTCGCCCACCGGCAGGCTGCCGATGTCATGGGCGGCCATGGCCTGCGCGGCTTCTGAAATCGTCTGCATGGGCGAGGCGATATGCACATCCCGGCTCATGACTTCGCTGACTCTCATTGCATCCTCCTTTTTCTGCTTGAGTCAGGCTGATGTAGGAGCAGGCCAGCGGGCATGAAACCGGGTCGCCATCGCCAGGGGACCTTCTCCCATAAAAGTCACAGCCCATGGCGGCGCGGAACCATTTGGCAGCAAGGCGGTTGCGATGCAGAGGCATATATTCACAGGAGAGGAATCATGCCGCGCGGCGACAAATCGAAATATACCGAGAAACAGAAACGCCAGGCCGAGAAGATCGAGAAGGGTTATGAAAAACGCGGCGTCAGTGAGGATGAGGCCGAGCGCCGCGCCTGGGCCACGGTGAACAAGATGACCGGCGGCGGCCGCAAGGGCGGCTCGGGCGAGGGCAAGCCGACCAACAAGGCGCCGGCGAAAAAAGGCGGCCGCAAGGGAGGCAAGGCGGCAGCGACGCGACCGAAATCCGCCCGCGTCGCCTCGGCCAAGAAAGCGGCCGCGACCCGCAAGCGGCGGGGGCACTGACATCGCTGGCGGGATCGCCGGGCTCTGGCCCGGTTACGCTGCAGTGCCTACTTTACCCTCCAGCCCGGCCATTTATCTGATGCCGGGCCGATATGAAGGAGGGGGAAGCATGACGACCGCCGAGGCCGATATCGCCACCGTGCTGGCGACTTATTTCGATGGCCTGTACCACAGCGAGACGCAGCGGCTGCGCGCCGTGTTCCATCCGAAGGCGATCTATGCCTGCGCCACCGATGGTTCGCTGCTGCATCTGACCATGGACGAGTATTTCCCGGTGGTTGACAAGCGGCCGTCGCCGGCCAGCCGCAACGAGCCGCGGCGCGACCGCATCGTCTCCGTCGATTTCGCCGGTCCGGTCACTGCCATTGCGCGGGTCGAATGCGCCATCGGCCCGAAATTCTTCACCGACCTGCTCACCCTGGTCCGCCTGGATGGCCGCTGGCAGATCATCTCCAAGGTCTTTCACTACGATCTGCAGGACGCGGCCTGAAGCAGGTCAGTCGATCCCGTTGGCCTTCTGCACCTCGCGCACGAAGGCAATGATGGCCAGCGCTTCCTCGCGGCCCACAGTGGGCTGCGGCGGCATATTGCCGAACCGCCAGTGATGCTGGCGCGTGCCCTGGGCCATGGCGATCAGGAAGGCCATGTCGGCGTGATGCGAGGATTCATATATTTTGTGGATCAGCGGCGGGCCCTGCCTCGCATTTCCCTGGCCCCAGTCGCCATGGCATTGCGCGCAGGTCTTCCCAAACGCGACGCGGCCCTGTTCGGCCAGCGGGCTGAGTTGAGCCGGTTTCTGCACCGCCACCATCCCGTCCTGCGCAACGGCCGTCGCCGCCATCGTGATGCCGGTCAGGACAACAAATGCAAAACGCCACATTTCACTTCTCCGGTTCCGCCGATAGGATCCAATAGCCGCCATCGTCCTTGCTGACGATGAAGCGGCCCTTGTCGCCGGGTTTCAGTCGGTCCAGCAGGGCAGGGTCCTTGGTCTGGAACACCATGCTCATGGCCGGCATTTCCAGCGCGCCGGTGATGGGACCGTGGCGTAGCGTGACCTTGCCGGTCGATTTGTCGACGCGGCGCACCTCGCCTTCGGTATTGCCGGTCTGGGCAAACACCGTGCTGCTGGCCAGGAAGATCATTCCGGCCGCGATGGTTGCGAAAATCTGCTTCATGGTATTCTCCTGCGCTCAGCGAACGACAATCCGGCCCTTCATGCCGGCCGGCATGTGGCCCGGCACCAGGCAGCCGAAATCGAAGCTGCCGGCCTTGGTGAATTTCCACAGGATGGTCTTGGTCTGGCCGGGCTCGACGGTCACGGCATTCGGATCGTCATGCTCCATGTCGGGGTGTTTCTCCATCACTGCGGCATGCTCGACCAGCTCCTCCATTGTGCCCAGCGTCATTTCATGCCTCAGTTCGCCGGCATTCTTCACGACGAACCGGATGGTCTCGCCGCGCTTGACCGTCACGGTCTCGGGGCTGAACCGCATCTCGTCGGTCATGACGACATTGATGGTGCGGGCCTTCGCCTTCGGATCGCCCGGTTCGCCCAGGGCGGCGGCATGGCCGTCATAATGGCCATGACTGCCGCTGTGGCCGGGCGCGGCAAGAACAGGCATGGCCAGCAGGCCAGCTGTCAACACAAGGGTAGGGATATTCATCAGTTTATCCTTTCCATTTGTAAGCGACGGTGCCGGGCGGGTTTTTGTACCAGCCTGGATCGCGGTAATCGTTCCGCGCCAGCCCCTCGCGCACCTTCACCACGGTGAACATGCCGCCCATCTCAATGGGGCCGAAGGGGCCGCGCCCGGTCATCATCGGCAGGGTGTTGTCGGGCAGGGGCATTTCCATCTCGCCCATGTCGGCCATGCCGCGTTCGCCCATCACCATGTAATCGGGAATCAGGTTCACCAGCCGCCGCGCCACATGCTTGTGGTCGACGCCGATCATGGTCGGCACGTCATGGCCCATGGCATTCATGGTGTGGTGTGCCTTGTGGCAGTGGAACGCCCAGTCGCCGGGATTGACCGCGTCGAACTCGAAGGCGCGCATGGCCCCCACCGGCACGTCGATGGTCACTTCCGGCCAGCGCGCCGTGGGCGGCACCCAGCCGCCATCGGTGCAGGTGACCGAGAAATCGTAGCCATGCAGATGGATCGGGTGGTTGGTCATGGTCAGGTTGCCCATGCGGATGCGCACGCGGTCGCCCTGCCGCACCACCAGCGGGTCGATGCCGGGGAACACACGGCTGTTCCAGCTCCACAGGTTGAACTCGGTCATGGTGGCGATCTTGGGCGTGGCCGCGCCGGGTTCGATGTCATAGGCGTTGATCAGGAACACGAAATCGCGGTCGACGCGGTACTGGTTCGGGTCGCGCGGATGCACCACGAAAAAGCCCATCATGCCCATGGCCATCTGCACCATCTCGTCGGCATGGGGGTGGTACATGAAGGTGCCGGATTTCTTCAGTTCGAACTCATACACATAGGTTTCGCCCGGCTTGATCTGCGGCTGGTTCAGGCCGCCCACACCATCCATGCCGCTGGGCAGGATCTGGCCATGCCAGTGGATCGTGGTGTGCTCGGGCAGTTTGTTGGTGACGAACAGCCGCACGCGGTCGCCTTCCACCGCCTCGATGGTCGGGCCGGGCGACTGGCCGTTATAGCCCCACAGGTTGGCCTTCATGCCGGGCGCCATCTCGCGCACCACGGGCTCTGCCACCAGGTGGAATTCCTTCCATCCCTGGTTCATGCGCCAGGGCGCCGACCAGCCGTTCAGGGTAACGACGGGATAAAAGGGTCGGCCGGTGGAGGGCTGCAGCGGAGGCGCGGTCCCAGGGTTTTGCGAATAGGCCGGTTCAGGCAGGGCGGCCAGGGCGGAGCGGGCCACGGCGGCGGCGGCGATGCCGCCGGTGGCGCTGAGCAGGGTACGACGGGTGAGCATGGTCTCAGTTCCCCGAATGGGTGGCGGCAAGGGTGACGAAGGTGAGGTCGGTATCGGCAATCCAGAAATCGCGCTGCGCTTCCAGTGCCGACGTCACATCGGCGATCTGGTCGCGCGCATCGGCCAGCAGGTCGAACACGCTGACCAGCATGCCGTTGTAGCGCAGCACCATTTCCTCGCCGATCTTCTGCCTGAGCGGAATCACCTCATTCTGGTAATGCTGCGCAGTATCGAAAGCAGTGCGATAACTCAGATAGGCTTCCCGCGCCGCCGAGCGGGCTTCGATGGCGGTTTCCGCCAAGCGGTGCACGGCCTGCATGTAGCGATGCTCGGCCCTGGTCGCCTTGGCGTCGCCGAAGTCGAAGATCGGCACTTCCAGGCTGATCTCGTAGCCGGTCTGGTCGCGCTGGCCGGTGGTGCTCTTGCGCACGAAGCCGGTCTCAAGCACGTTTATGAACCGCGTCGCCTGGGTCAATCCGTAGGACTTTCGTAACCCATCCAGATCGGCCTTGGCCATCTGGATGTCGAGGCGCTCGCTGACTGCCCTGGCTTCGATATTCTCGATACTGCGCGGGCGTGCCGGCAGATCGGGCAGGCGCTCGGACAGCTTGAAGGCGAGGTCGCCGCCCCATAATCCCATCAGACGCGCCAGCTTTTCGCGGGCCATCGTGGCAGCGAGACGGCTTTTCGCCAGTTGCGCTGTCACGCTCGCATAGAAGAGCTGCTCGCGCGTGTAATCGAGTAGGCTCCAGTTGCCCGCCTGCCGCATTCGGCGCGCCAGCTCGGCCTGCACTTCGGCGGATTCGCGCACCTGCGCTACATAACGGGCGGTCTGCTCGGCAGCCACGGCCTCGTACCAGGCACGTTTCGTCTGCGCGGCCAGCGACAGTACCTGGCTCGCACTTTGCAGCTTTGTCTGCTCAAAGCGGCGCGATTCTATGCTGGCGGCAATCGGCAGGGTGAGCAGGCTGAGTGCATCGATACTGAACGTGCGCTCGATCTCCCGCTCGCCATTGCCGTGCAGCCGTTTAAAGGTGAAGCCAGGATTGGGCGGGCGCCAGGAACTGGTCAGATCGGCGGCGCCGATGCCGAGGTCGCCGAAGCTGCCCTGCAGGCGGCGGTTGTTCAACAGCGCAACCTGCACGGCGTCGTCGGCACCGAGCGGTTTGGCCAGCAGGCGGTCGAGCGTCTCACGGACGGCTTTCTCGTCTTCCTCGCTTTTGATCCAGGCCGGACGTTGGCCGATCCGTTGTTCGGTCGCTGTGGCGATATCCTCGAAGGCGCTGTTGGCGACCGGGCCGGCACAGGCACCAAGCAGTAGGAGCAGCGCGAGGGCGGATGGAATCCTGGGCATGATGATGCGCCTCAATGTTTGTGGCCGGCATGGCCGGCTGGAGAGGCCGCGTCCGGTTTTGTCTCCGGCGCATCGGTTTCTTTCAGTGCGCCGGCATGGCCGCCGGTGCGCGTGACCGCGTCATTGACGCTGTGCCAGTCTTGTGGCGGGGCACCCTCCATGGCGCGGTAATCGCTGAAGGCCGAACGATAGGCCGGGTTGCCGGCAGCGGCGGTGGGATCGACGGCTGATGGGCGCTGTGGCTCGGCCGCGGCGACACCACTCGCATGGAGCAGGGCCAGGCTCAGCAGGGCCGGTCGGATGGACAGGGACAGCATGCACGCTCTCTCCGGAGTTGAAGAATCGTCCGTCATGCTGCTGCTGATTGTGCGGCAGCATGCATCTATGGCGAAGCTTCAGACTCGCGGGGGTTCAGCGGGCGGAGGCGGGGCGATGCCCGGCAACAGGCTGGTGTTGGTGATACTGAGCCTGACCGGCGGATATTCCGCGACCGGCAGAGCGCCGACGGTGATCGGGATGGTCATCGTGCAGAGCACGCAGTCGCTGCACAGGCCGCAGCCGCCTGGATCGTCCGACGGATTGCCGGATCGATCATATGAATTGGACTGGGGCATCTGTCCGTCATGATCATGACGGTCGGCATGGCCCTGTATGGCATGGCTGTGCCCGGCATGATCATGCCCAGCCTGCATGCCGGCCTGCATCTCGGTCTGCGGAACAGAGGATGGCATTATGCCGCCTGAAACGGCCGCCATGGCCGGGGGCATCAGCAGGGACGCGGCGAGCAGGCCAATGGCTGCGACCAGGGCGACGAGTCGCCGGCCAGCCTGGCGTTTCGGGATGCCGTTCCGATGGGTCATGCGGGCACTAATAATGGCTTCCCATATGGTAGGGTCAAGGCTGCCTGCTGGCCGGCCTGTGTTAAAATGCCTCACGGAATCGAGAGGCCAGCATGAACCTGATGGAAGCCACGATCTTCGCCATCGTGATCACTACGCCCCCGGCGGACATGCCCGCCTTCGGCTGCCGCCTGACCGACGATCCGAAGCAGGCGCTGTGCACCAACGATGTGGTGATCCGCGAATTCGACGATGGCACGCTGGAATACGGCGGCAAGTTCCGGGTCTCCAAGAACCGTCGGCGGGAACTGCTGTTCTCCAACGGAACCCAGGCTTATTTCGACAGCTTCGGCTGGCTGCAGTTCTCCAACCAGTATGCCGTGCGCCGCATGGAGGGGGACATCTTCAAGATTAGCCAGCCGAAAGGGCGGGACTTGACCTGTCGTTACACCCTGCCGGGCAAGCAGACCCGCTGCACGCCCGGATGATCGCGCAGGCTTACCGTTTCATGTCGATGGCGCGCGACAGCATGCTGTCGGCCGCGCTGATCACCTGGCCGTTCATCGAATAGGCCTGCTGGGCGACGATCAGCCGCGTCATCTGTTCGGCTACGTCGACGGTGGACTGTTCCAGCGCGCCGACGCGGATCACGCCGACGCCGGCATCGTTGTCGGCGTCGCCAGGGGAGCCGAGCACGGCCTCGCCCGAAAGCGTGCTTTCCGTGAAAACGGTTCCGTCCAGGCGCTCAAGGCGGTCCGGCTCAGGGAAATTGGCCAGCAGAAGCTGGCCGCCGATTTGGCTGCGGCCGTTTTCGTAATTGTAGATAATGCCGCCATCTTCCGCGAAGGTGACGTAATCGAATTCACCGCCCTTCAGGCCGTTCTGATCAATGCTCAGATTGGTCAGGGTGCTGATGTTACCGCCATACTGTGACAATCCGTTAGTCGCATTGGGATCGAAGGCGCCGTTGAACTGCCCGAGATTGACGGTAATGGTCTGAGCGCCGCTGCCGAAATCCGGCGACAGGGTGACAGTCGCGTTACCCGTGGCGGTGACCGTCAGGTTGGTGTCGGTCGTGGTCATGGTGTTCAGCAGGCCGTTGTTGAACGTCACGGCGATCGGCCCGAAGCTGGCCGGCGTGCCATCGGCGGTATTGATCGTCAGATTCCAGGCGTTGTTGCCCGTCTTGGTCCACAGCATCTGGAAATTGCGGTCGTTGCTTTCGGCATCGACGATGCCGATGCCGTTCGAGAAGGTGGCATTGGTCTGGGCATTGGCGGGCAGGTTGGCGCGATAGTTCACTGTGGTCGTCGGAACCGCGGCGATTTCGCTGTCGTCCAGCTCGAACGGGGTGATCTCCGTGCCATCCACTTCTGCCGACATCAGGTAGAAACCGGCGGAGTTGACCAGGCGGTTGTTGTTGTCGAGGCGGAAATCGCCCAGGCGGGTATAGTAGACGGTATCTTCGAAGCCGGTCGGCTCGCCGGTCTCGCGGTCGAAGCCCGTCGCCTTGGCGACGGGGATGAAGCCGTTGCCGTCCACGGCGATGGACGTGAAGCTATTATGGCCGATGATTTGGCCCTGCTGCCGGTTGGCGAAGTTGGCCGCGGCGGTGACACCCATGTTGCGGTTGTTGTCCAGCACCTCGCTGGCGCCCAGAACCTTGTTGCTGACCAGATCGGCAAAGCTGGTTTTCACCTGCTTGTAGCCGTTGGTGGCCGCATTCGCGACGTTGTCGGAAATATGGCCGATGGCAATCGCCTGGGCGGAAATGCCTTGCACGGCCGTACCGAGGGCACCGTAATAGGACATGATTGGACTCCTGGGTCCGTAAAAATGTGTCGCGGGCATTGCAAAGCAAGGGCCATGCCGAACTGGAATGCACCGTAAATATCTGATAAATAAGACAGATGAACCTGATCCTGTCGGTTGTCACTAGGCAATATTTGCCGTCTTGCTTTGTGCGGGCGGCGAGGCGGTCATAATATGCCGGCCCGGGATCCCGCATTGCCATGCTGCAACCGCCACTTTCGTCACTGACATCCCCGCTGCAATCGGCGGAGGATCCGCGGCTGTTCGCCTGGACCGGTGAATTCCGCGACCGCCGCGTCGAGCAGATCTACCGGCAGGGTCGGCTTAATCCGTCTCGACGCATGCTGCAGGCCTGCGGTCTGGCGGCGACCTCGGTCTTCTGCCTGTTGCTGGTGCGCGATTACCTGGTGCATGGCTATGGCGAGACATTCCTGTTCTTCGCCCTGGTGCGC
Organism: Ferrovibrio sp.; assembly: GCF_046297595.1. Taxonomy (GTDB): domain Bacteria; phylum Pseudomonadota; class Alphaproteobacteria; order Ferrovibrionales; family Ferrovibrionaceae; genus Ferrovibrio. The sequence goes on along the minus strand of NZ_JBKBHT010000006.1, from coordinate 121,718 downwards.
GGCCTGGGATTGGTCGTCGGCATCCTGTTCCAGTATCTGCTGCATCGCCTGAACGACTTGCAGCTGCTGGATGTGGTGGCCGGCATCGGCATGGCCAGCCTCACCTCGCTCACTTTCATGACCTGGGCGATCAGCGCGCCGCCAGCGCTGAATGCCGGCTCGCTGGTTTTCGCATACCTGCTGGTCTTCTACCTGCTGGTGCCCTGTTCGGCCCGGCTGACGCTGTCGAACGCGGCCTATATCACGCTGGGCACCGGCCTCACCACCGCTCTGTGGCTGCCATTTCGGGCCGACAACCTGGTCGGCCTCGTGCTGTTCGCCGTGATCGGCAATGTGCTTGGCTTCATCGGCATGCGACAGATCAAGCTGGAACGACGGCGCAACTACATGGCCCAGGAAGAGGCGCGGCGGGTCACCGAAGCGCTCACTCTGTCCAGGCAGGAAAGCCGTCGCCGCAGCGAATATCAGGCCTGGGCGCTCGACGCACTGCCGGTCGGTGTCATGTTGCTCCATCCCGATGGCACGATTCACACCATCAACCGGCGTGCGGCGGAATTGCTGGCGCTGCCGCCTGGCTCGCTCAATCCCGGTGACAATTATGACGCAATGCTGCGCTTCCTGGCCCAGCGCCGCGATTTCGGCGACACTGAGGTCAGCGACATGCGCTATCACATCGACCGCCTGATCCGCGGTGCCTCGGGTGCGACGGCGGCACGCCACACGCCGACAGGCAAGGTTTTGGAATTCACTATCGGCCGCCTGCCGGATCATTCGGTGGCCGTTTCCATTTTCGACGCGACCGAACGTTACGCCATTAACCGTCGCTTGCGTCATGCGGTGGAGGTCGCCGGCGACGGTTTCGTCATCTACGATTCCCAGGATCGCATCGCGATCTGCTCCAGCCGCTTCGCCGCGCTGTACGGCCTGACATCGGAGCAGGCGATCGGCATGAGTTTCGACGAACTGGTGCAGCGCGGCTACGACCGGGGCGTGTTCAGTCGCGATGAAAAGGACCAGGGCGCGGCGGCTGCCGTGGCAATGGGCCGTCGCCGCATCCCCGAACGCATGGTTGAAATCCGCACCAATGCCGGAGAGTGGTTCCTGGTGCATGAGCGCGTGACGCCGTCGGGCGACCTTGTGGTGGTGCGTACCAACATCACGGCGCGCCGCCGCATGGAGGATGAACTGCGCCGTGCCAAGGAAGAGGCCGAACGCGCCCTGGCCGACCTGCGCGGCGCCCAGGCCAGCCTGATCCTGGCCGAGAAGATGGCTTCGCTCGGTTCACTGGTGGCCGGCATGAGCCACGAGATTTCCACGCCGCTGGGCATCGGCGTGTCGGCGGCCTCGCATCTGGCGGAAGAGATCGCGCAACTGTCGAACCGCTTCAGCGAGGATCAGCTTCGGCGCAGCGACATGGCGGATTTCATCGAGACGGCCACCGAGGCCACCCGCATCATGCAGGGCAACCTGGCCCGCGCCGCCCGCCTGATCCAGGCCTTCAAGCAGGTCGCCGCCGACCAGAGTACCGATGACCTTCGCCTGTTCGACCTGGGGGAATACCTGCACGAGATCATGCTGAGCCTGGCGCCGGCCCTGCGCGGTACCCAGAATACGGTAGAGATTGATTGTCCGGACAAGCTGATGATCCGTAACCGTCCGGGTGCGCTGGGCCAGATCATCACCAACCTCGTGATGAACGCCCTGCAGCATGCCTTCGAGGACGGCAACCGGCCGGGCCGGATCTGGATCGGCGTGAGCCAGCCCCGCGAGGGACGGGTCGCGGTGGAATTCCGGGACAACGGTCGCGGCATCGCCGCTGCCAGTCTGCCGCGTGTCTTCGATCCCTTTTTCACCACCAAGCGCGGCACCGGCGGCACCGGCCTGGGCCTGCATATCGTCTACAACCTGGTCACCCAGGTGCTGGGCGGCACCATCGCGGTGTCGAGCAGGGAGGGCGAGGGCACCCGGTTCACGATAAATTTCCCGCAGAGCATGTCGGCTTGAGGCCCTGGCTGGGCTATATCGGCTGATATGAGCAGCAGAGCAGTATCCCGGCCTTTCTCGTTTCTGATCCCTTGGCGCGATGCCGGCGGGCGTTTCGTGCCGCTGAAAGCCGTGGTCTTCGGCCTGCTGCTGCTGCCGGCCCTGTGGCTGTTGTGGCGCACGGCCCAGCATGACCTCGGGCCGCGTCCGCTCACCGAGCTGATCCATCAGACCGGACTCTGGGCCTTCCGGTTCCTGCTGCTGTCGCTGGCTGTCACGCCGCTGCGCCAGATGCTGCGTTATGGCCGGCTGGTGCTGGTGCGTCGCATGATCGGCGTGGCCTCGGCTGTATATGGAGCAGCGCATTTGCTGCTCTATTTCGCCAACCATGCCTTCGCCCTGGACAAGACGATCCGCGAAGTCGCCACCTCGAATTATCTGCTGATCGGCCTGGCCGCATTGATTGGCCTGCTGGTGCTGGCCGCGACTTCCACCGATGGCATGGTGCGGCGGCTGGGCGGCCGGCGCTGGCAGAACCTGCATCGCATCGTCTACCTGCTGGCGCCGCTGGCGCTGTGGCATTTCTTCCTGCAATCCAAGGCCGATGTGGGCGAACCGACCCTGATGGCCGGTCTGCTGTTGTGGCTGCTGGGCTACCGCCTGCTGCGCCGCGTCTTCCCGTCCGGCGTTACTCTGCCCTGGCCGGGGCAGGTGGCCCTGGCACTCGGCAGCGCGGCGCTCACTATGGGCGGCGAGGCGCTATATTTCTGGTTGCGCAGCGGCGCGCCATGGCTGCTTGTGCTTGAAACCAACCTCAGTATCGACATGGGCCTGCGCCCTGGCATGGCTGTTTTGCTGGCTGCGACAGGCGTGACACTTGCCGCGATGACCGTCAGTATACGACTCGCCCGCCGCTGAGCCGGCCGGGCCTGTGCTGCCGCTTCAGACCGGGGGAATGCCGCCTTGCGTGCCGTTTTCGTCGATGCCAATCCAACTCTCGGCGATCTGGCCGAGCGCTTGCGCAAACCCTCCGATCCGCCGGTCGGCGTCAACCGCCAGCCGGATGTGAAGCCCGAGGACCTGCCCCGCGTGCTGGATGGCGCGCCGGTAGCCTGGATCGATCATACCTATCTGCCCACCGCCATCGCCGCCCAGTGCAAGGGGCTGAAGCATGTCGTTTTCCTCGGCACCGGCGCGCGCAGCTACATGCATGTCGAGGAACTGGCGGGTCTCGGCATCGAGGTGCATCTGATCAAGGGCTATGGCGATACCGCCGTTGCCGAATGCGCCTTCGCCCTGATGTGGGCCGCCGCCAAGGGCTTCGCCCGCATGGATCGCGCGATGCGCGACGGCAACTGGCTGCGGCTGGATGGCGTGGAACTCACCGGCAAGACCATTGGCCTGGTCGGTTATGGCGGTATCGGCGCCGAGATGGCGCGGCTGTGCCGCGGCGCCGGCATGAAGGTGCTGGCCTGGAACCGCAGCGCCAAAAGCGCCGAGGGCGTGCGCTTTGTGCCGATCGACGAGCTGCTGGCGCAGAGCGACGTGGTCTCGATGCATCTGCTGCTCAACGAGGAGACACGCGGTTTCCTCTCGGCCAAGCGCATCGCCAAGATGAAACGGGGCGCGATCCTGGTGAATACCGCGCGCGGCGCGGTGGTGGACGAGGCGGCGATGATCGCGGCGCTGAAATCCGGCCAGCTCGGCCACGCCGGCCTCGATGTCTTCGATGTCGAACCGTTGCCCAAGGATCACCCGCTCACCAAACTGGATAACGTCACGCTCTCGGCCCATTCCGCCTTCCGCACGCCGGAAGCCAGCATGAACCTGATCGAGGCGGCGCTGAACCACACAAGGAGGATCGCCGGATGACCCGCCGCTACGATCTCGCCATCCGCAATGCCCGCATCTTCGACGGCAGCGGCGCGGAGTCTTTCATGGGCGACGTGGCGGTCAGCGGCGACCGCATTGCCGCCATCGGCGACCTGGGCGCAAGCTCGGCCGACCGCGAAGTTGACGCGAAAGGCCTGGCGCTGGCGCCGGGCTTCATCGATGCCCATACCCATGACGACGGCGCCGTACTTTGCGGGCCCGAATGTATGCATTGCAAGCTCAGCCAGGGCGTCACCAGCGTCGTGGTCGGCAATTGCGGCATCAGCCTCGCGCCGGTGACGATGACCAAACGCCCGCCGGCGCCGCTCGATCTGGTCGGTGGCCCGGAATCCTGGCAATTCCCCAGCTTCGCCGATTATGCCGAACGCCTGCGCAAGGTGCCGCCGCCCACCAACACCTATGCGCTGGTCGGCCATATGTCGCTGCGCGTGCAGGCGATGGACCACGACATCAACCGCGCCGCGACGGACAAAGAAGCCGCGCAGATGAAGCAGCGCCTGACCGAGGCGCTGGAGCAGGGCGCTTCTGGCCTTTCCACTGGCTTGTGGTATCCGCCCAGCCGCCATGCGCCGACCGACGAGGTGATCGCGGTGGCCGAGGCTTTGCGCTCGCGCGGCGGGTTGTATGTGACGCATATGCGCGACGAGGCCGATGGCGTGATCGACAGCATCGAGGAGACACTGAAGATCGGCCGCGACACGGGCACAGCCGTGGTGATCAGCCATCACAAATGCACCAACCCGGAGAATTTCGGCCGCTCGACCGAGACGCTGGCGCTGATCGACCGCGCGGCGAAAAGCCAGAGCGTCGATTTCGACGTCTATCCCTATATCGCCAGTTCCACGGCCCTGCTGCCCGACCGTCTGCGCGACGACATGCCGGTTCAGATCGCCACGTCGGAGCCATACCCTGAGATGAAGGGCCGCATGCTGGCCGACATCGCAAAGGAATGGGGCGTCGACCAGGTGACGGCGGCCCATCGCCTGCTGCCGGCGGCGGCCATCTATTTCATGATGGACGAGACGGACGTGCAGCGCATCATCGCCCATCCGCGCAGCATGATCGGTTCCGACGGCATTCCCAGCAACGACATGCCGCATCCGCGCCTGTGGGGCACGTTCCCGCGTGTGCTGGGGCATTACGCCCGCGACCTGAAGCTGATCTCGCTGCAGCAGGCGGTGCACAAGATGACCGGGCTCACTGCTCGCGTCTTCGGCATGGTCGACCGCGGCGCTATCCGCTCGGGCGCCTATGCCGACCTCGTGCTGTTCGATCCCGACACGGTGATCGACACCGCCACCTTCGCGGCCCCGAAGACGCCGGCGGCCGGCATCCTCGAAGTCTGGGTCAACGGCGTATCCAGCTATGTGGGGAACAAGGGCGTCACCGGCGCCAGCGCCGGCCGGCTGATCACCCGCAACGTGGCTTAGCCGACAATCGCCTGCATCCACTCCGGCACCGGCCGTCCGATGCCCAGCAGCCAGCGCCCCATGGCACCGGCCACCTGCCGCACGGCGGGCCGTTCGCTCATGCGGGTGCGCCAGGCGATCAGACAGGTCGCATCGGCCGGGATTGGCGCCCCCATGCGGTCGCCGAATATCTGCGCCATGAAGAAGGCGATGTCGGCATAGGTGAAATCGGCGCCCGCCAGCCAGGCCCGGTCATCTTCCAGTAGACTCTCCATGCGGGCATAGAACTGCGCCGCGCCGTCGCGGGCGGCGATGGCGGCGGGGTCGTCTGGTGTCTGCTGCAGACCCATCAGGCGGATGATGTGCGGGAAATAGACCTCGTCGGATTGCAGTTCCAGCAGGCGCGCCCGCGCGCGGCCGGCGATATCACGCGGCCATAACGGCGGCTCGGGGCAGAGGTCTTCCAGGTATTCGAAGATCTGCGTGGAATCGAAAATCTCCAGATCGCCATGCACCAGCACCGGCACCTGACGTTTTGGGTTGATGCGCAGCACCTCGGGATGCTTGGGCTCATACAGCGCCTTCATCTCGAACGGCACCATCACCACCTCAGCTTCCAGGCCTTTTTCCAGCAGGGCGATCTGCGCCTTGGCCCCGAACATGCTCAGGGGGCCGGAATAGAGGCGGATCGGGGCGGGCTGCGGCATAAGTATCTCCATCTTTGCCGGCGCAGGATGGCATGGCGCGATCCCTATTCTGGCAGCAGCATGGCAGGGGGTGTACTTGCCAGTGGGTAACTGCTTGTTCTGGCGGAATTTCGCCCTAACTGGGCCGGGCCTGCGCCTTGCCGTGCCGGCGATCCTGTTCCATCCTTCGTTCGTCTAGCCCGGAGACGCACAATGATTGACCTGTATTACTGGCCGACGCCAAACGGCCACAAGATCACCCTGTTCCTGGAAGAGACCGGCACGCCCTACACGATCAAGCCGGTCAACATCTCCAAGGGCGAGCAGTTCGAACCCGACTTCCTGAAGATCGCGCCGAACAACCGCATGCCGGCCATCGTCGACCACAAGCCGCTCGACGGCGGCGCACCGGTCAGCGTGTTCGAAAGCGGCGCCATCCTGCTGTATCTCGCCGACAAGTACAAAAAGCACATCCCGCAGGATTTGCGCGGCCGCGTCGCCTGCACCGAATGGCTGATGTGGCAAATGGGTGGCCTCGGCCCCATGTGCGGCCAGAACCACCATTTCAGCCAGTATGCGCCCGAGAAGATTCCCTACGCGATCAACCGCTATGTGAACGAGACCAATCGTTTGTATGGGGTTCTCAATAAACGGCTTGAAGGCCGCGCCTTCATCTGCGGCGACGAGTATACGATTGCCGACATGGCCGCCTATCCCTGGATCGTGCCCTACGAACGCCAGGGCCAGAAGCTGGAGGATTTCCCCAATCTGAAACGCTGGTTCGACAGCATCTGGGCCCGGCCCGCCACCAAGGTGGCCTACGAGAAGGGCAAGGCGATCAACCAGGGCGTTCCGGTGATGACCGAGGAAGCCAAGAAGGTGCTGTTCGGCCAGACCGCCAGTGTGGTGAAGGGGTAGGGTCGTTTTTTGTTTCGTCATGGCCGGGCCCAGGAAGAATCTCTAGGCCGGCCATCCACGAGTTTTTTTGACAATAAGACGTGGATGCCCGGCACAAGGCCGGGCATGACGGTTTAGGGAGAAAAGCGAGGAGTCATGCAAACCGCCAGGGTCGAAATCGCCGATACCGACGAGAAGATCGCCGCCTGTTTTCCGGTGATGCACGAGCTGCGGCCGCATCTGAAGGATGCCGCCGAGCTGGTGGCGCGGGTGAAGCACCAGCACAAGGAAGGCTTCGTGCTGGCCTACGCTTCTGACGGCAACGGCGTGCCGGCCGCCTGCATCGGTTTCCGCCGTCAGGAGCGGCTGGTGCATGGCCCGCTGATCTATGTGGACGACCTCGTCACCACCGCCACCGGCCGCTCGCGCGGTTATGGCGCGCTGCTGCTCAACTGGGTGGAGGACATCGCCAGGCACGAGGGCCGCAAGGTGGTGGACCTCGATTCAGGCACACATCGTGCGGAAGCGCACCGCTTCTATTTCCGCCAGCGCTACAGCATCTCCAGCTTCCACTTCCTCAAGCACATCAAGTAAGGATTCCGCCGTGATCGACTTCTACACCTGGGGCACGCCGAACGGCCGCAAGGTCTCCGTGATGCTGGAGGAAAGTGGCCTGAAATATCAGGCCTTCCCGGTCAACATCACCAAGGACGAGCAGTTCGATCCGGATTTTCTCAAGGTGAATCCGAACAACAAGATCCCTGCCATCGTCGACCACGAACCGCCGGCCGCCTATGGCACCAAGCCCTACAGCGTGTTCGAGTCCGGCGCGATTCTGATCTACCTGGCGGAAAAGAGCGGCCAGTTTCTCCCTAAGGACGCGCCCGCGCGCATGCAGGCGCTGCAATGGCTGATGTGGCAGATGGGTGGCTTCGGCCCGATGCTGGGCCAGACGCATCATTTCGTGCGTTTCGCCAAGGAGAAGGTGCCCTACGCCATCGACCGCTTCACCACCGAGACCCAGCGGCTCTACAAGGTGCTGGACGGCCATCTGGCGAAAAACGAATTTCTCGCCGGCAAGGAATACTCCATCGCCGACATGGCGACCCTGCCCTGGGCGGCGCGCCATGAATGGCACCTGATCGACCTGGCCGCCTATCCGAACGTGAAGCGCTGGTATGATCTGCTGATGGCACGCCCGGGCGTGCAGCGCGGCTTCGAGGTGCCCTGACGATGGCGGAAGCCATCCTGGAGAATGCCTCGGTCAAACGGGTGCGCGAGGCCCTGCTGGCGCGTGGGGCAGGCGAACGCGTGATCGTGCTGGACGGCGCGGCGCGCACGGCGGCCGAGGCGGCGGCCGGGCTGGGCTGCGAGGTCGGCGCCATCGTGAAGTCGCTGGTGTTTGCCCATGAAAGCCAGGAAGGCGAAAAGCGCCCAGTGATGGCGCTGGTGGCCGGCGACCGGCAATGCGACGTGGCGGCACTGGGCCGCGCCCTGGGGCTGGCGGCCTCGCCGGGCCAGGGACTCAATCGGGCCGATGCCGCTCTGGTGCGCCGGGCCACCGGTTTCGCCATCGGCGGCGTGGCCCCGCTGGGCCATATGGAAGCCCTGCCGATCGTAATCGACGACAGCCTGGCCCGGTTCCCGCTGCTGCATGCCGCCGCCGGGCATCCCCATGCGGTTTTCCCGTTGTCCTACAGCGAGTTGGTGGCCTGGACCGGCGGCAAACCGGCCGCCATTTCAGCGGTTTAGGGTCGTTGACAGGCCAGCCCCTGAGCCTTAGAAGAGGCCCCGCATACACTGTGTTAATACCCACTCGCGTGCGGAGGGGTGGCCGAGTGGCTGAAGGCAGTGGTTTGCTAAATCACCGTACGATGTCAAGTCGTACCGCGGGTTCGAATCCCGCCCCCTCCGCCACTTATCTTTCCGATTCCTTGCGCCAGCCGTCGCCAGCGCTCTCCCATCCCGGAGTCCGCGCATGCCCGTTCTGACCCGTCGCCATCTGCTGCAATCGGGTCTGGGCGCGGTCGCCGTCGCCCTGCTGCCGCGCGGCGCTGTCGCCCTTCCGGTGAGCTACCAGCTCACGGCAAAGCGGGTGGCCAAGACACTGCCGGGCTGCATCGGCCCGTCCGATCTCTGGCTCTATGACGACGGCCGCAACGAGACCCTGCCCATCGTGCTGCGCGCCACGCGCGGCGAGGGCTTCACTGCCACGCTGAAAAACGAGCTGGCCGAACACACCGCGATCCACTGGCATGGCGTGCGCGTGCCGCATAAAATGGATGGCGTACCCTACATCACCCAGCCGCCGGTGCGGCCGGGCGAGAGTTTCGAATACAGTTTCGCGCCGCCCGATCCCGGCACCTTCTTTTTCCATCCCCATTGCAACACCGTCGAGGCTTTGGGCCGCGGCTTGGCCGGCGTGCTGATCGTGGACGATCCGCGCGATCAGGGCCTGTTCGATATTGAGCATGTGATCGCGCTGAAGGACTGGCGCGTGCAGAATGATGGCGGCTTCGAGGATTTCCTCACCGATGCCGGCGCCGCCAAGGCCGGCAGTTTCGGCAGCCTGCGCACCGCCAACGGCATGGTGGCGCCAACGATCAGTGTGCCGCCCGGCGCCCGCGTGCGCCTGCGTATCCTCAATCTGGATTCCACCCGCATCCCGCAGCTTGACCTGCCCGGGGCGAAAGCCGTGGTGATCGCCACAGACGGCAATGCCTGCGCGCCCTTTGCCCTGCAGGGCTGGCGGCTGGGGCCGGCGATGCGTGCCGATGTGGCTTTCATCGCACCGGAAAAACCCGGCGTCGAAATTCCGCTGCAGGATATCTTCAGCACCAAGCCGCGCGTGCTGGCCAGAATCGTCACGGCCGGCGAGGCGATGCGCAGTACGAAGGCGACCCTGCGTTTACCTGAGGCGGAGCTGCCGCAGCCCGACCTGAAGGCGGCGCAGAAACTCGAATTCACCCTGCTGGCCGGCAATCCCGATCCGGCATTGCAGGCTTGGGCGAAAGAGATGGGCGTCAGCCCCGATGAAATCTGCCTGACGCAGAAAGTCTTCTGGTCGATCAACCGCCGGGTCTGGCCAGGAATGGGTGAGGGGGCGCTGCCGCCGCCGCTGGCCGAACTCAAATCGGGCCGCAGTTATATCGCCGAGCTGTTCAACGGCACGCCGCACCAGCACCCCATGCACCTGCACGGCCATACCTTCCGGGTGCTGGGTTCGTCGGAACGCGACCTGCCGCCGCACTGGGCCGATACCGTGCTGGTGCGGCCCAAGGAGCGCGTGCGGATCGCGTTCGTCGCCGGCCAGCCGGGCGACTGGATGTTCCACTGCCATATCATCGAACACCAGGAAACCGGCATGATGGGCTATCTGCGGGTGGCCTGAGGTCGAAGATTAAATTTATTTAATCCGCCGTTCAGGCGCCGGAAAACCCGGGTTTCCTACCTTGGCAGCATGGATGTCCACCTGCACAGGAGCAGACCCATGAAAGCCGAACGCCCTTCCTTTAAGCGCACCCTAGCCGCTGTCCTGCTGGCCAGCACGATCCTCTCCGGCGGCGGCGGGTATCTTGCCGCCCGCGCCCTTGCTGCCAACGATGCGGCTTTGCCCGCCGCGCCGGTCGAGCAGCTTGCCGTCAAGCCGTCCTTCGCCGACCTGGTCGAGAAGGTGAAGCCCGCCGTGGTGAACATCGCCACCACCGAGAAGGCGACCCGCCAAGCCCAGCGCCTGCCGCAATCGCCGTTTCCGCCCGGCTCGCCGTTCGAGGAATTCTTCCGCCAATTCGGCGAACAGCAGCAGCGCCGCAGCGGCTCGCAGCATGCGCTCGGCTCGGGCTTCATCATCGATCCCGCCGGTTATGTCGTGACCAACAACCATGTGGTCGATGGCGCCGAGAAGATCGTGGTGACCCTGGACGATGGCCGCGAATTCCCCGCCACCGTCAAGGGCCGCGACCCCAAGACCGACCTGGCCCTGCTCAAGATCGAAGCCAAGACGCCGCTGCCTTATGTGGCCTTTGGCGATTCCGACCGCGCCCGCATTGGCGACTGGGTGGTGGCCGTGGGCAATCCGTTTGGTCTGGGCGGCAGCGTTTCGGCCGGCATCGTCTCGGCGCGCGGCCGCAACCTGAACAGCGGGCCTTATGACAACTTTCTGCAGATCGACGCGCCGATCAATCCGGGCAATTCCGGCGGGCCGCTGTTCGACCAGTCGGGCCGGGTGATCGGCATTGCCACGGCGATCTATACGCCCAATGGCGGCAATGTCGGCATCGGCTTCGCCGTGCCGTCCAATCTGGCCGGTAGCGTGATTGCGCAGCTGAAAGACAGCGGCATGGTTGCCCGCGGCTGGCTCGGCGTCACCATGCAGCCGATGACCGAGGCGCTGGCCAAGGCGGTCGGCCGCAAGGACGACAGCGGCATTCTGGTGAACGACGTGCAGTCTGATGGCCCGGCCGCGAAGGCGGGGCTGAAACAGGGCGACGTCGTGATCGCGCTGAACGGCAGCACGATCCGCAACCCGCGTGACCTGGCCACCCAGGTGGCCGGACTCAAGGCTGGCGACAAGGCGAAACTCGATGTCTGGCGCGAGGGCAGGGAGAAGACCCTGACCATCACCGTCGGCAGCCAGCCGACCGAACAGAGTGCCGCGCTGGACGAAGCCGGCAAGGAAGAACGCGTCGGCCTGGCCCTGGCACCGGTGACGCCCGAGCTGCGCACCCGCCTGGGCCTCGATGACGGGAAGGGAGCCGTCGTGACCGAGGTGACGCCCGAAAGCAGGGCCGAGGACAGCGGCGTGCGCCCGGGCGACGTGATCCTGGGTGTGGCCGGCCACGCAGTGGCGAATCCGGCCGAAGCGGCCGAGCAGATCCGGACGGCCCGCCAGCAGCATAAGGAGGCGGTCACCCTGCTGGTCAGGCGCGACGGCACCACTTATTATCTGGCCCTGCAACTTGCCTGAAGACGATGAAAATCCTGCTCGTTGAAGACAATCCGCAGGTCGCCCAGTTCATCCGCAAGGGACTGGGCGAAGCGGGCCATACCATCGACCATGCCGATAACGGTCGCGATGGCCTGTTCCTGGCCACCACGGAACAATACGACGCGATCATCATGGATCGCATGCTGCCGGGCGGGGTGGACGGTTTGGGCATCGTCGATGCCCTCCGCCGCACCGGCAACACCACGCCGATCCTGATCCTGAGCGCGCTGGCGGATGTGGACGAACGCATCCGCGGCCTGCGCGCCGGCGGCGACGACTATCTGACCAAGCCTTTTGCTTACGGGGAGCTGGAGGCGCGTCTGCAGGCACTGGTGCGGCGGGGGCGCACCGTGCCGACGCAGACCATGCTGGAAGTGGGGGATCTCAGCCTCGACCTGCTGAAACGCCAGGCCATGCGCGGCGGCAAGGTCATTGCGTTGAAGCCGCGCGAATACAAGCTGCTGGAATACCTGATGCGCCATGCCGGCCAGGTGGTGACGCGCACCATGCTGCTGGAGAATGTGTGGGAATACCATTTCGATCCGCAGACCAACGTGATCGACGTGCATATCAGCAACCTGCGCCAGAAGATCGATGCCGGCACGGAAAAGCCCCTGCTGAAAACCGTGCGTGGCGCCGGCTACATGATGGCGGCCGAGGCCTGACATGCTGCATTCGACCTCGCTGCGGCTGGCGCTGGGTTATGCGGCCCTGTTCATCGCCTCGTCGCTGCTGCTGGTCGGCCTGCTGTGGTGGAACACCACCGGATATCTGGACCGCGAAACCGATGCGGTGATCGCCGCCGACACGCGGGCGATCGGCGACCGGCTCAGCGACTTCGGCCTGGCCGGTGCGATCCAGACAATGAACGAGCGTGTCGAGGCTGAATCCGCCGACGGCAAGGCGATCTACCTGCTCACCGATCCGCGCTTAAGGCCGCTGGGCGGCAATGTCGATGCATGGCCACTGAAAGTCGGCCCGGCGCCGGGTTGGTATGAAGTGGACCTGGTCTATCGCGGCAAGCTGCATGCCACGCGTCTGCTGCATGTGGTGCTGCCGGGGAATTACCAGCTTCTGGTCGGCCGCGACGTGCAGGAGCGTGTGGCGATCCGCAATCTGTTCCTGCGCAGCCTGATCTGGGTCGGCGCCATCGTCGTAGGCCTCGCCCTGCTCGGCGGCTGGCTGCTGCGGCGCGGTGTGCAAAGCCGCATTGAAAGCATCAACCGCACCGCCACCGCCATCGTGCAGGGCGATCTGGCCCGCCGCGTGCCAGCCGGCCCCGGCAACGACGAATTCGACCAACTGGTCGTCACCATCAACCGCATGCTGGACCAGATCCAGCAGCTGATCGAGGGCGTGCGCAACGTCTCGAACGCCATCGCGCACGACCTGCGCACGCCGATGGCCGAGGTGCGGGCAAGGCTGGAAGGCCTGCTGCGGCGTGCCGAGGGATCGGAGGCGAATCTGGACGAGATCGCCGCCGCGATTGCCGGCATCGACCGGCTGATCGGCGTGTTCAACGCCCTGCTGCGCCTGGCCGAGATCGACAGCGGCCTGCGCCGTGCCGGTTTCGGCAAGGTCGATCTCGCCGCCCTGGTGGCCGATACGGCGGAGCTCTACGGCCCGGCGGCCGAGGCCCGTGGGCTCGGCTTCACGCTGGATACCGCGCCGGGTCTGGTTGCCGATGGCGATCCCTCGCTGCTGGCCCAGGCCCTGGGCAACCTGCTCGACAATGCCATCAAATACACGCCGGCCGGGGGCAGTATCCGGCTCGGCCTGGTGCGGGACGGTGCAAACGGCGCGGCCATCGTCGTGGCCGATACCGGGCCCGGCCTGACCGACGAGGAGCGGGCACGCGCCACCGACCGCTTCTATCGCGGCGACAGCAGCCGTTCGGCCGCCGATGGCGTCGGGCTGGGCCTCAGCCTCGTTGCTGCGATTGCGAAGCTGCATGGCGGGGAACTGAGGCTGGAGGACAGCCTGCTGGGCCAGACCCCGCCCGGCCTGCGCGCGGCCTTGGCTTTGCCGGCGCCGGCTTGCTAAGCTCCAGCCATGAGCCAGCACGATCACGACCACCATCATCATGACCACCACCACGGCAGCGAACTGAGCGACGTGGAGCTGCGCGTGCGCGCGCTGGAAAGCATCCTTGTCGAAAAGGGCTATGTCGATCCGGCCGCGCTGGACGTGCTGATCGAAACCTACGAAACCAAGGTCGGGCCGCATAACGGCGCCCATGTGGTGGCCAAGGCCTGGAGCGATCCGGCCTATCGCGACTGGCTGCGCAAGGATGCCACGGCCGCCATCGTCTCGCTGGGGTATTCTGGCCGCCAGGGCGAGCATATGGTGGCGGTGGAGAACACGCCGGACACCCACAACATGGTCGTCTGCACACTCTGCTCCTGCTATCCGTGGCCGGTGCTGGGCCTGCCGCCGGTCTGGTACAAGTCGGCGGCCTACCGCTCGCGCGCGGTGATCGACCCGCGCGGCGTGTTAAAAGATTTCGGCGTCACCCTGCCGATGGCCAAGCAGATCAAGCTGTGGGATTCCACGGCGGAAGTGCGCTACCTCGTGATCCCCGAACGCCCGGCCGGCACGGAGGGCTGGAGCGAGGAGCGGCTGGCGAAACTGGTGACGCGCGACAGCATGATCGGTACCGGGCTGGCCCGCGATCCGGAGGAGATCGGCGCATGAATGGCGCAGCCGATATGGGCGGCATGATGGGCTTCGGCCCGGTGCAGCCCGAACCCGAACATATCCGCTTCCATGCCGGCTGGGAAAAGCGCGTGCTGGCCATGACGCTGGCGATGGGCGCGACCGGGCAGTGGAACATCGACCAGTCGCGCTCGGCGCGCGAAAGCCTGCCGCCGCCGCAATACCTGGCCAAGAGCTATTACGAGATCTGGCTGGCGGGGCTGGAAAAGCTGATGGCCGACCGCGGGCTGGTCGGCGCGGACGAGATCGAGGCCGGCCGCGTGCTGGCGCCGCCGAAACAGCTGCCGCGCATCCTGAAGGCCGAGGCCGTGCCGGCCGTGCTGGCGAAAGGCGGCCCGACCGAACGCGAGGCGACCCAGCCGGCGCGTTTTAAAGTTGGCGACCGCGTGCGGGCGAAGAACATGCATCCCGCGGGCCATACCCGTCTGCCGCGTTACGTGCGCGGCCATGTCGGCATTGTCGAACTGTTGCATGGCATGCATGTCTTCCCCGATGCCAGCGCGCAGGGCCGGGGCGAGATGCCGCAATGGCTCTACACCGTGCGGTTCGAGGGCCGCGAGCTCTGGGGCGAAGGCGCCGATCCGACGGTGTCGGTCTCGGTCGATGCCTGGGACAGCTACCTGGAGCCGGCATGAGCGAGCTGAAGGCCCTGCTGCCCGATCTGCCCTGTGACGAGACCGCCGCGCCGGTCTTCCGCGCGCCGTGGGAGGCGCAGGCTTTTGCCATGGCCGTGGCCCTGCACCAGAAGGGCCTGTTCACCTGGCCGGAATGGGCCGAGAGCTTAAGCGCCGAGATCAAGCGCGCGCAGGCCGCCGGCGACCCCGATACCGGCGAGACCTACTATTACCACTGGCTCAACGCGCTGGAAAAACTTGTCGTGGCCAAAGGCGCGACTTCGGATGCCGCGCTGCATGAGCGCGCCGAGGCCTGGGACCGCGCGGCGAAAGCCACGCCGCACGGCCAGCCAATCATTCTCTAGCCATAGGCGGCATTGGCGGCAGGGGCCGGCGGGCGATCTCGTCGGCATCGTCTGGCGCCATGCCCAGACCGCGCAGGATGGTTGCCGAAATGGTCGCGACATGGCTTTTGCCGGCGCGACCGGCGAGGATGCTGTTGATCGCGGCATAATTGGTGCCGGTGATCATGTCCATGGCGGCGGGCACGCTGGCGACATGAAAGCGCTTCTGCCTGATGCCCAGCATCAGGTCGGCGCGGATGAAGGGTTCTACCTGTGCCGCCCAGATCGGCGAGAAGACCGCCACGGACATCGTGAATCGTGCCAGTTCGGGTTGTTCTAGCGCCATGACCATATAGCGGCGGCCGCCAATCGACATACGTTCGGCGCCGTCAGGAAGATGGGCGGCGCTGGCAGCGATCCGCTTGCAGTAATCCACACCGACCGCGACGGCGGCGGCCTCCATGATTCCTTCCTTGGTCTGGAAGTAGTTGTAGAAGGTGCCGTTGGCGACACCAGCGACCGCGGCGATTTCCTGGATCGTAGCGGCCTCGACGCCATGAGCGGCAAAAACCTTCACGGCGGCATCGAGCAGCTGGCGGCGGGTGCGGTCGCGTTTGGAGGGCGCCGATTTAGCCATTGACAAACTGAGAATCCTCTCATAAATGACGCTAGTCTCAGAAATGAGGTTATTCTCATTTTCTTAATGATACGCTAATCGCAGGAAGTTCCAAGGCAATTATGGCAGAGGCAAGCGAACGCAAAAAGGTCGTCGTGCTCGGCGCCGCCGGCAATCTCGGGCGCAGGCTGGTTGCGCGTGGGTTGGCCCATGGGCACGAGGTCACCGTATTCGTACGCAATGCCAGCCGTTTTGCCGAGCATTGGCCCGGTATTCTCCCGGAGCATGTCAGGGTCGTGGAGGGCGATGTCTTCGACAAGCGGGCCATGGCCTCGGCGGTCATGGGCTGCGATGCTCTTGTCAATGCAGCCGGCCATGTTGCGGACGGGGCGAGGTTTGTCTCGCTTTTCGAGAATGTCGTCGCTGCCGCGGAGCAGCATATGGCGCCTTCAGGCCGCCTATGGCTGCTCGCCGGCGCGGCGGTGCTGACCGTGCCGCATGCCGACCGGATTGGAGTCAGCCTGCCTGGCGTGCCGGCCATGTACAAAACGCACGAAATCAACTGGCGGCGTCTGCAGGCATCAAGCTGTGACTGGTCTCTGATGTGTCCCGGTCCGATGGTCGCCGCCGCCAACGGCCTGCCGCGAGACGATCTGCGGATCAGTGTCGAGATGCTGCCGTATCGGGTGGGGGCCTGGGCGCGCTGGGCCCCGCCTGTGGCCCTCTCGCTGCTGATGAAATCCAAGCTCTCGGAACTGATCGTAAGCTACGAGGACGTGGCCGAGATCATCATGACCAATCTTGCGCCGAATGGTCGCTTCAGTCGCCGTCGCGTGGGCGTTGCACTGCCCCTAAACGAGCGCGGCCGCAAAGAGAACTGGACACTTGGCGAGAAGGGGCCGACCGGCTGAAGCCGGCCTCGTATCCAACGGAGAGGGAAATGCGTAGACTCTGGAAGGTCGCGGCCGGTGTGGCCGGGGCGATAGCGCTTGTCATCGGCGGTGCCGCGGGATTCGCGGAACTCGTCAGCGAACGCAAGCTGCAGCGCGTGGTGCCGGTGACGGTCGCGGCCATCGACATCCCGTCCAGCACCGATGCCCTGCAGCACGGCCGGTATCTGTTTGAATCGCGCGGCTGCATCGACTGCCATGGCCGCGACGGTGCAGGCAAGACCTTCATCGATGATCCCAATGGCCTGTATGTCAAAGGGCCGAACCTGACGCTTGGCGCCGGCAGTCCGACCGCTGTTTACACCTCCGCCGACTGGGTGCGCGCGATCCGCCATGGCCTGAACCGGAATGGCCAGCCGCTGCTGATCATGCCCAGCGAAGACTATAACCGGATGACCGATGCCGATCTGGGCGCGATGGTGGCCTATATTCGCGCGCTGCCGCCGGTCGAAGGCGACCGGCGCGATCTGCGCCTGCCGCTGCCGGTGCGCCTTGTCTATGCCGCCGGCATTCTGAAAGACGTCGCCGAGAAAATCGACCATAGCCTGCCGCCCGCTTTGCCCGCACCGGCGGACGATGTGATCGCGCAGGGCGCCTACGCGGCCAATATGTGCCTGGGCTGTCACGGCGAAGGTTTCCGCGGCGGCAAAATCCCGGGCGCGCCGCCGGACTGGCCGGCCGCCGCCGACCTGCGCCCCGGGCCCGTGATGGCGCGGTATCCGACGTCCGAAGCCTTCGCTGCCATGCTGCGCGGCGGCAAGCGTCCGGATGGCAGCACCATCCAGGTAATGCCCTTCGACTCCCTCAAGGAAATGTCGGATGCCGAAATTGCCGCCCTGCTGGCCTATCTGAAGACGCTGCCGGGACCGGCCAGCTAAAGAACAGCCGCTAGAAATGCAGAACGCCGGGCTTGTGGCCCGGCGTTCGCGTCTTCGCAGGATGGATGTGGTTCAGCCCAGCGCGGCCAACACGGCGCGCTTGGCGATCACGCCCACCAGATGGGCGCGGTATTCCGAGCTGGCATGGATGTCGTTGTTCATGCTGCCCGCATCGGTCTTGATGCCCTTCAGCGCATCGGGCGAGAAGGACTTCGCCAGCGCGGCTTCCATCTCCTTGTGACGGAATACGCAGGGGCCGGCCCCGTTGATGGCCACCCGCACGCCGCTCGTCGTCTCGGCCACGAAGGCGCCCGCCATCACGTAGCGCGAGGCCGGGTTGGGGAATTTCACATAGCCGGCGCGCTTCGGGATCGGGAATTCCACCTTGGTGATGATCTCGCCTTCCTCCAGTGCGGTCTCGAACATGCCGGTGAAGAAATCGTCGGCCGCGATCTTGCGCTTGGAAGTATGGATGGTGGCGCCCAGGCCCAGCACGGCACCGGGATAGTCGGCCGCCGGGTCGTTGTTGGCCAGCGAACCGCCGATGGTGCCCATGTTGCGCACCTGCGGATCGCCGATGCCACCGGCCAGGGCCGCCAGGGCCGGGATGGCTTTCTTGACCTCGGCCGAGGCGGCGACGGCGGCATGGCGCGTGGTGGCGCCGATGATGACGCTGCCGCCCGAGACGGTGATGCCGTTCAGTTCGGCGATGCCGTTCAGGTCGACAAGGTCGGACGGCGAGGCCAGGCGCTGCTTCAGGGTCGGCAGCAGGGTCTGGCCGCCGGCCAGGAACTTGCCGTCGGTGGCGCTGCCGAGCAGCTTGGCCGCATCCGCCAGCGAGGCCGGGCGATGGTAATTGAACGCATACATGGGGCTTCTCCTCTGAACTCTATTCGGCGGCGGCGGCCAGGTGACGGCTCTGGATCACCTTCCAGACCTTCAGCGGCGTCGCCGGCATGGTGATGTCTTCGGTACCGAGCGCGTCGGTGATGGCATTCATCAGCGCCGCCGGCGCGGCAATCGCGCCGGCCTCGCCGCAGCCCTTCACACCCAGCGGATTATGCGGGCAGGGCGTCTCGATCATGCCGACCTTGTAGCTCGGCAGGTTGTCGGCGCGCGGCATGCAGTAATCCAGGAACGACGCCGTCAGCAGCTGGCCGCTTTCGGGATCGTAGACCACGCCTTCCAGCAAGGCCTGGCCGATGCCCTGGGCGATGCCGCCATGCACCTGGCCTTCGACGATCATCGGGTTGATCACCTTGCCGAAATCGTCCACCGCGACCCAGTTCGCCACGGTGGTGACGCCAGTGTCGCTGTCGATCTCCACCTCGGCTATGTGCACGCCGGCGGGGAAGGTGAAGTTGGCCGGATCGTAGAAGGCGCTGGCCTCCAGGCCCGGTTCCAGGTCGGCCGGGTAGTTATGCGGCACGTAGGCGGTGAAGGCCACCTGCGCCATCGGCACCTGCTTGTCGGTGCCCTTCACCGAGAAGGTGCCCTTGTCGAACACCACGTCGTCCACCGAGGCTTCCATCAGATGGGCCGCGATCTTCTTGCCCTTCTCGATGATCTTGTCGGCAGCACGCATCAGCGCCGAGCCGCCAACGGCCAGCGAGCGCGAGCCGTAGGTGCCCATGCCCATCGGCACCTGGGCCGTGTCGCCATGCACCACCTCGATATTCTCGAGCGGCACGCCCAGCTTGTCGGAGACGATCTGGGCGAAGGTGGTCTCGTGGCCCTGGCCGTGGCTGTGCGAGCCGGTATAGACGAACACCGTGCCGGTGGCGTTGAAGCGGATCTGGCCCGACTCCCACAGACCGACGCCGGCGCCGAGCGAACCGACCACGCTGCTGGGCGCGATGCCGCAGGCTTCGATATAGGCGCAGAAACCGATGCCGCGCAGCTTGCCCTTCTTGGCAGACTCCGCCTTGCGCTTGGCAAAGCCGGCGTAATCGGCAGCCTTGCAGGCTTCATCCAGCGCCTTGGCATACTGGCCGCTGTCATACACGCAGGCCACCGGCGTCTGGTACGGGAAGGCATCCACCGGCACGAAATTCTTCTTGCGCAGCTCGACGGGGTCCATCTTCAACTCGCGCGCCGCGGCTTCCACAATGCGCTCCACCACATAGGTGGCTTCCGGCCGGCCGGCGCCGCGATAGGCATCCACCGGCGTGGTGTTGGTGAACACCGCCTTCACCTCGGCATAGACGGCGGGCGTGGTGTATTGCCCGGCCAGCAGCAGGGCATAGAGATAGGTCGGCACGGCGGACGCGAAGGTGGACAGATACGCACCCATATTCGCCTTGGTGTCGACGCGCAGGGCCAGGAACTTGCCGTCCTTGTCGATGGCAAGCTCGGCATGGGTGACGTGGTCGCGGCCATGGGCGTCGGTGAGGAAGGCCTCGGTGCGGTCCGAGGTCCATTTCACCGGCTTCTTCAGTTTACGCGCCGCCCAGAAGCAGACGGTCTCTTCGGGATAGTTGAAGATTTTCGAGCCGAAACCGCCGCCCACATCCGGCGCGATCACGCGCACCTTGTGTTCGGGCAGGCCGAAGACGAAGGCGCACAGGATCAGCCGCAGCACATGCGGGTTCTGCGACGTCGTATAGACGGTGGTGGTGTCGGCGCCCGCATCGTATTCGGCGATGGCGCTGCGCGGCTCCATCGGGTTGGGCGACAGGCGATTGTTCAGCAGGTCGATCTTGGTGACATGGGCGGCCTTGGCAAAAGCAGCCTCGGTGGCGGCCTTGTCGCCGAATTCCCAGTCGTAGCAGAGGTTGCCGGGCGCATCGGCATGTACCTGCGGCGCCCCGGGCTTCAGCGCGGTGACGACATCCACCACCGGCGTCAGCACGTCGTAATCCACCTCGATGGCTTCGACGGCATCCTTGGCCTGGGACAGGCTTTCGGCGATTACCACCGCCACCTGATCGCCCACATGGCGCACATGGTCGACGGCGATGATGTCATGCTTCGGCGCCTTGTGCGGTTCGCCCTTCTTGTCCTTGACGGTCCAGCCGCAGATCAGGCCGCCGACCTTGTCGGCCGCCACATCCTGTCCGGTGAAGACGGCCACCACACCCGGCATCTTCTTCGCCGCATCGGCGCGGATCGCGCGGATCTTGGCGAAGGCATGCGGCGAGCGCAGGAACGCGGCATAGAGCTGACCAGGGCGATTGATATCGTCGGTGTAATGCCCCTGACCGGTAATGAAGCGGAAATCTTCTTTACGACGTACGGACTGACCGATGCCCTGGTTTGTCATGACGCTTACCCCCGCATTGCCTGTGCCCCGGCCATCACGGCCTTGACGATGTTATGATAGCCGGTGCAGCGGCAGAGATTGCCTTCCAGCTCGTGGCGAACGGTTTCTTCGCTCGGGTTCGGATTGCGCTGCACCAGGTCGATGGCGCTCATGATCATGCCCGGCGTGCAGAAGCCGCATTGCAGGGCGTGATGCTCGCGGAAGGCTTCCTGCATCGGATGCAGCTTGCCGTCCTTGGCCAGGCCCTCGATGGTCGTGACCTTGGCACCCTGGGCCTGTGCGGCCAGGATCGTGCAGGATTTCACGCTGTTGCCGTTCACATGCACGACGCAGGCGCCGCACTGGCTGGTGTCGCAGCCGACATGCGTGCCGGTCATGTTCAATTGGTCACGCAGAAACTGAACGAGCAGGGTGCGCGGTTCGACATCGCGCGTCACCGACTGGCCGTTGACGGTCATCGTCACGGAAATGGTCATGCTTTCCTCCCATCAAGCGCGGAGCTGAAGATAGCGCGCGCTTCACCCGGACAAGAGAGTGGGCGAAACGCGCGAATGGCGTCAAGTTGCAAAACGGCGAAGCCGCTCAATGCTGTGGAAAATATCTCAGCCGCGCAGCACGAGGACCGTTGCTGCGCATACGATCACGATCAGGCCGGCGATCCACAGCCAGCTCGGTATCCCGCCGGTGACCGGCCCCGCTTTCTGCGTTTGCGGTGCAACAGGCTGCTGTGATTTCGGCAGGGCGTCCAGGCTGGCCGACGCCGCGATCGGCTCGGCCATGGCGATATCCTTCGCGGCTTCGGCCACGGCGGCGGCATCTTGCGGTGCGGCAACGATCTGGTTGAACTTGGCGAAGAAGTCCTCGGCCATCTTGGCGGCCACGCCGTCGATCAGCCGGGCGCCGATCTGGGCCAGCTTGCCGCCCACCTGGGCCTGCACGCTGTAGGTCAGTTTCGTGGCGCCATTATCGGCATCCGCAAGCTGCACCTTGGCATTGCCCTTGCCGAAACCGGCCGCCACGCCGCCCTGGGCCTCGCCGTTGATCGTGCAACTGTTCGGCGGATCGATATCGGTCAGGGTCACCTTGCCCTTGAATTTGGCCTTCACCGGGCCGACCTTGACCTGGACGGCGGCCTCGAACTCGGTATCCGAGGTTTTGGTGACGGTTTCGCAGCCGGCAATGCACTGGCGCAGAATCTCGGGGTCGTAGAGGGCATCCCAGACCTTGGCCCGGGGGGCGGGGATGAGCTGTTCGCCGGTCAGTTCCATGGCAAATCTCCAGAAAACACTACATAATTACAGGCAGGGCGATGGGGCGGTCGATTCACGGGCTGTTAAGCTTAGCCGCCTAGGTTTGCGATAACTAGGTTCAGGTCTGGATGAGGGATTAGGGACGGTCATGGTCCCCGCAACGCGATCCGGTATCGATGTCAGTTTCTGGCTGCTTGAACGCGCGGCCACGGAACGTATTGCCATGTCGCTGCCCAAGCTGCGCTGGCTGCTCTACCTTGCCCAGGCCCATTATGCCATCGCCCGCGAGGGTGCCAAGCTGATGCCCGCCACCTTTCTGGTCGGCGAGGACGGGCCGATCGAACCCACGCTGGATCTGGTCTTCCAGGCCGGCATCGAGAATCCCTGGTCGCCGAGTTTGAGCGAAACGGCGGAAGCCTTCCTCGACGGCTTCTGGAAGCGTTTCGGCGCGCTGCCGGCCATCGCCCTGCATAAGCTCGTGGTCGGAGATCCGGCCTGGCGCCGGGCGCAGGAGAACGGCCCGGGCAGCGAGGTTCATGTCGAAACCCATCGCAGCCATCCCACCAAGAGCGCCGCCAAGGCCGGCCATGCCGCTCAGGCGCGCCCGAAGGTGGACCTGCCGCCGTTCGAGGAGGCAGTGCGGGCGAAAATCGCACAGCATTCCGGCGGACGCGCGCCTAGCCATGCCCTGACCCGGGCCATGCAGGGTCAGCCGGCCAAACCGCCGGTCCCGGCATCTGCGGGCCAGGCTTCGCCGGCCCCGGTTCCGGCACGCACGGCGTCGGTGCAGGAAGCCGCCGGCCATCTGCGTGCCGCGCCGCCCGACAGCCAGGAAGTCCGCTTTACCGCCGATGGCCGCTCGGTCACCCGCTGGCGCCCGAAACGCCGGGTCGAGGGCCCTACGATCTAAGTCCAAAGTCGCAGCTAACCCCACGCACGCCTTGTTAGAATCGTTTTGGCAGGTCCAAAAAATGATGTTACGCTTGGGGGCGTAGTCGGCAATTGAAGGATTAAAAGAGTGGATCAAGGGGGCTTCGGCGACGCGGAAATCATCAAGATTTCTGGCAAAGTTAAGTGGTTCAACGCCGTCAAAGGGTTTGGTTTCGTCAGTCCAGACGACAATTCCGGTGACGTGTTCCTGCACCTGTCCTGCCTGCGTCAGGCGGGTCACGAAAGCATCGAGGAAGGCACGACCGTGATGCTTGAGGTTGCCCGCAGGCCGAAAGGCATGCAGGCGATCCGTGTTCTGTCGGTCGATACCAGCACGGCTGCGCCGTCGGCCGGCCGCGGTCCCGGCGGCATGGGTGGCGGTTTTGGCGACCGCGGTCCGCGCCCGCCGCGTCAGCCGCGCTTTGGTGGCAATGACCGTTTCGGTGGCGGCGATCGCTTCGGCGGCGACCGCGGCGGTTTCGGCGGCGGCGGTTTCGGGGGAGACCGTGGCCCGCCGCGCTTCCCGTCGGTGGTCGCCCAGGGCGATTTCTTCGAGGCCAAGGTGAAGTGGTTCAATGCCGTGAAGGGCTACGGCTTCGTGTCGCGCGGCGATGGCCAGCAGGACATCTTCGTCCACATGGAAGTGCTGCGCCGCGAGGGCATCAACGAACTGCAGCCGGGCGATTCCGTGCGTGTGCGCATCGGCCAGGGCCCCAAGGGTCCGCAGGTCGCGGAAATCCGCAAGGACTGAGTCAGGGCTTTACGCCATCCTTCAAAACGCCGGCGCAGCTCACTGTGCCGGCGTTTTTGTTTCCAGGTTCGGCGGCCTCCTGTTGTCCGTCCTGTCTGCCTCAGGTTCGGCTTTCGCCTCGGTATTTGCCTCTTCCTCATGCGGGTAGTCGTTGAGGATCAGCAGCATGTCGACGGTTTCGCCGTCGCGCGCCAGCGGAAAATAGACGCGTTCGGTATCGATGAAATCACGATCGGGATGCGGCATCGGAAACCGGTCGTAGATCGGCCGGCGCGTGGTGACGCATTGGCGCATGTTGTTCCGGATGCGCTCCACATATTCCGGCAGCACCGCATCCTCGACATAGCGGCCATTGATCTCGCGACCGGCCACTTCTGTTTGCAATGTGCCGGTCAGGCGGAAGCGGAACCGCAATCCCTCGGCGCTGCGTTCCACATCCACCAGGTTGATGAAGGGCAGCAGCGCTTTCAGCCTCGTCGGGTCGATATCCTGCCGGCCCGGCAGGCGACCTGGCGGGGCCGCCTGCGCCAGATAGTCACGCAGTGCCGCGAAACGCGGATGCAGCCTGGCAAAATTCGGTCGCTGCACTGGACGTTCCTCCACGCCATACGACCTCAACTTGAATATTGAGTGCCTTTCTGCCGGTTAATTCAAGCGCTTCATAATCCGTATCCGGCCTATATCAGGGCAGTTCCACGGCATAATCGCCCACCGGCAGGGCCTTCGGGATCAGGCCCTGCCTGGTCAGGTAGTCGGCGAAGCGGGCATAACGCCGGCTGTCCAGCGCGCGCGGCGACTGGGCGAAGCGCGGCAGGGTGGCGGCCCAGGCCCGGCGGTTCAGCTCGTCGTCCAGGGTCTTGTTCTCCTTGATGAAGGCCTGCCAGCTCTGCTGCGGCTGGTTGTGCAGGGCGGCGACCGCTTCCTCCAGGGCATCCAGCAGGCGCGAGAGGCGCTGGTCGCCCAGCTTGTCCTTGTGCGCCACCAGGATCAGTTCGTCATAGAGCGGCACGCCGTAATCCTCGGGATAGAAGGCGCGGCCGGGCTTGCCGGCGATGTCCATCTGGTTCAGCTCGAAATTGCGAAAGGCGCCGATGGTGCCGTCCACCTTGCCGGCGAAAATCGAGGGCGACAGCGCGAAATTCACATTCACCAGGGTCACGTCCTTCAGGGTCAGGCCGTATTGCCCCAGCATGGTCTTCAGCAGCGCATCCTCGAAGCCGCCGACCGAATAGCCGATGGTCTTGCCTTTCAGGTCGGCCACCGATTTCACCGGCCCATCGCGCAGCACCACCAGCGAATTCAGCGGCGTCGCCACCAGCGTGCCGATGCGCCGCAACGGCAGGCCCTGCGCCACCTGCACATGCAGCTGCGGCTGGTAGGAAATCGCCACATCGGCCTTGCCGGCGGCCACAAGCTTGGGCGGATCGTTCGGATCGGCCGGCGCGATCAGGTCGACCTGCAATTCGTGCCGGTCGAAGATGCCGGTCTGCTTGGCCACGATCAGCGGCGCATGGTCGGGGTTGACGAACCAGTCCAGCATCACGGTCAGCTTGTCATGGGCCGAAGCCGCAACCGGCATCAGCAGCAGCGCGGCGGCAAGCGCGATATTACGCAACATCATCACGAACTCCTTCACTTGGATACATGGCTGTCCGCCTGCCAGGGCAGCAGACGGCGCGAGAGGAAATCTACGGCCGCATAGAGCGCGACGGCGCAGAGCGCCAGCGTGATCAGGGCGGCGAACATCAAATCGGTCTGCACGCGTGCATTGGCCTGCAGCATCAGGAAACCCAGCCCCGCGCTGGACCCGACCCATTCGCCGATCACCGCGCCGATGGGCGCCACGGCAGCCGCGATCTTCAGGCCGCTGGCAAAAGCAGGCAGGGCGGCCATCAGGCGGATGCGCAGCAGCACGCGATGGCGATGGCGCGGATCGTTCGCCGTCATCACCCGCGCCAGCTCCAGCCAGCCCGGCTCGGTGCGGCGCAGGCCGTCATACAAGGTCGCGGCCACGGGGAAGAAGATGATCAGCATGGCCATCACGATTTTCGACGCCATGCCATAGCCGAACCACAGCACCAGCAAAGGCGCCAGCGCAAAAACCGGAATCGCCTGGCTCGCCACGATCACCGGCAGCAGCCAGCGCCGCGCCTTGTTCGAGGCCAGCAGGCCGAGCGCAGCCATCGCACCGAGCAGCGCGCCGAACAAAAGACCCAGCAGCATCTCTGCGAGCGTGACAGTGGCCTCAGCCAGCAGCACATCGCCGCGCTCAATGAAGGCCCGCGCCACGGCGTAAGGCGGCGGCAGGATGTAAGGCGGCAGGGCGAACAGCGTGACGATCAACTGCCACAGCAGCGCGAGGCCTGTCAGCGTCACCAGAGGCCGCATCATGGCAGCGGCTCCTGCAGCGCTGCATGGATCAGGCGCAGGGCCGGCAGCACGGCGGGCGACAGCGGATCGCGCGGCGCGGGCATGCCGAACGCCGTCACTGGGCGCAGCTGCGCCGGATGCCCGGCCAGCAGCAGCACGCGGTCGGCAATGCGGCAGGCCTCGGCCGGGTCATGGGTGACGAACAGCACCATGCGATCCCGCAGCATTTCGCAGGCCAGCTCCTGCATCGATGCGCGCGTGATCGCATCCAGCGCCGAGAAGGGCTCGTCCATCAGCACCAGCGGCCGGTCTTCCATCAGCGTACGCGCCAGGGCCGCGCGCTGGCGCATGCCGCCCGACAATGCGGCGGGATAAGAGTCCATCCACGCATGCAGCCCCAGCCGGCGCAGCAGGGCCTCGGCCTTCGGAATGTCGGGCGTGTCGCCGCGCAGGCGTCCACCCAGCAGCACATTCTCGCGGATCGTCGCCCAGGGCAGCAGCAGGTCCTGCTGCGCCATCCAGGCCACGTTTCCGGCAACCGGCGTTTCCAGTCCGGGCAGCAGGCCGGCCACCTGTTTCAGCAGTGTGCTCTTGCCGCCGCCGCTCGGGCCCAGGATGGCGACGGTTTCGCCCGCGCGCAGATCGAGCGCAAAAGGGGCCAGCACTGCGCGGTCGCCATAGGCAAAGCCGCCGCCCTTCAGGCGAAGGGTGAAAGGCGGACTCGCAGACGAGGAGGAGAGTGGCAATATCACGCCGCTGATCCCTACGCCGGTCTTAACCGGATCAGGTTCGAGGGGTCGTCCGGACAACCCGGACCTCTCAGCCGCCCATCGGCTCCCCCTCAGAGGCAAGCCGTCATTATAGGGCAGCCGGCCGGCTTGTTAAGTCCCGCCACTTGTTAAGACTGGGTCGGCCGCTAGATTCAGGGCCTATGCCGGCCCCGCTGCTGATCGCCAACGACATCTACCGCCATTCCACCCTGGGCGGAAAACATCCGCTCTCGATTCCGCGCGTCTCCACCGTGCTCGATCTGGTGCAGGCCCTGGGCTGGCTGGCGCCGCAGCAATACCGCGACAGCCGCCCGGCCACGCCCGGGGAACTGGCGCGGTTCCATCGCCCGGACTACATCGCCGCCGTGCAGGCGGCCGAACGCGACCTCGCCATCAGCGCCGAGGATTCCGAGCGTTACAATCTCGGCCGCGGCGGCAATCCGGTCTATGCCACCATGTTCCGCCGCCCGGCCACCGGCGTCGGCGGCAGCCTGATCGCGTCACGGCATCTGCTGGACCAGCCGGGTATCATCTACAGCCCCGGCGGCGGCACCCATCACGGCCGCCCGGCTCAGGCTTCGGGCTTCTGCTATTTCAACGACCCGGTGCTGGCGATCCTGACCTTCCTCGATGCCGGCCTGTCGCGCGTGGCCTATGTCGATCTCGATGTGCATCACGGCGATGGCGTGGCGGAAGCCTTCGCCCATGATTCGCGCGTGCTGGTCCTCTCGGTGCACGAGGCCGGGCGCTGGCCGCATTCCGGAAGGCTGGAGGAAGAGGGCGCCGGCAACCTGTTCAACCTGCCGGTTCCGCCCGGCATGATCGACGACGAGATGGCCGCGCTTGTTCAGGACGCCATCGGTCCGCTGCTCGAATCCTTCCGGCCCGATGCCATGGTGATCCAGTGCGGCGCCGATGCGCTGGCCGACGATCCGCTGGCCAAGCAGGAACTGTCGAACAATGCACTGTGGCAGGCGGTGGCGGCGCTGAAAGGCATCGCGCCGCGCCTGTTGGTGCTGGGCGGCGGCGGTTATAATCCGTGGTCGGTGGCGCGCTGCTGGACCGGGATCTGGGCCGAGTTGAACGACCTGGAAAAACCCGACCGTCTGCCGGCGCCGGCGGAAAGCCTGCTGCGCAGTCTGAGCTGGAACCGCACGGCCGGGCGTTACCCGCCGGAGCACTGGTTCACCACGTTGCAGGATGCGCCGCGTTTTGGTGCCGTGCGGCAGGAAACCCGCGACCTCGTGCGGCGGGTGCAGGAAAGGATGAGGGCGTGAAACTGAAGTCGGTATGTGCCGTTCTGCTGTCCGTGATCCTGTTCAGCGCATCCTTCATGTTTTCCGCCTGGGCCCAGCCGCAGCCGACCCTGCCCCAGAGCGAGCTTGTCATCGTCACCAGCGGCAAGGGGCCGCAGCGTTTCACCGTCGAGCTGGCCGACAACGACCAGAGCCGGGCGCGCGGCATGATGTTCCGCCAGTCCATGGCGCCCGATGCCGGCATGCTGTTCGATTTCAAACAGGAGCAGATGGCCTCCTTCTGGATGCGCAATACCCTGATCCCGCTGGACATGATTTTCATCAAGGCCGACGGCACGATCCTCAACATCCACCAGCGCGCGATTCCCCGCGACGAGACCGGGATCAACTCGACCGGGCCGGTGCGGGCGGTGCTGGAGGTCAATGGCGGCACGGCCAGCCGGCTGGGCATCAAGCCCGGCGACCGGGTGCAGCACGCCATTTTCGGCAATCCGCCAAAGAAGTAGCCCCGGAGATACCCGTTAACCCGGGATTTCCGGCTCCTGCGGCAGAGTGTCCGGGCACTGGCCCCGATGGGGCCGTCTGTGCTAAAAGGCCCTCGCTTTTCCGCCATTTAGGGCGGGGTGTAGCTCAGTCTGGTAGAGCGCCTGCTTTGGGAGCAGGAAGTCGCTGGTTCGAATCCAGTCACCCCGACCATAATGACGGCCAGACCAGGATCAGACCGTTTCCAGGGGTTGTGCCATGACCAAGGCGCGTATCTATCAGCCGGCCAAGACCGCGATGCAGTCGGGCAGGGCGAAGACAAAGCAGTGGGTGCTGGAATACGACACCGCCGATGCCCGCTTCGTCGAGCCGCTGATGGGCTGGACCGGATCGCAGGGCACGCTCAGCCAGCTCACCCTGAAATTCGATACGCTGGACGACGCCAAGGCCTATGCCGACAAGCGCGGCATCGATTATGAGGTCGAGCTGCCGCAGGAGCGCAGGCTGGCCAACCGCGCCTACGCCGATAACTTCGCGTATACCAGAATCCGCTAAACCGGTTTCCGGCGGGGCGCCCGTGATGGCCGGCTCCGCCGGCCATTGACGTTTGTTGACCTTGGGTGCCCTTAGCTCAGTTGGATAGAGCAGCCGCCTTCTAAGCGGCAGGTCGGTGGTTCGAATCCACCAGGGCACGCCAATCTTTCGTTTTTAGTATCTATTTCTAAATAGAGCCTGGTCGGTATGACCAGGTTGTGCATCGCTGTGACAACGGTTCGTACAGAGAAGGCAGTCCTGACGGAGGCGAGAGACTCAGCGGAGTATTTATAAATGGCTCGAAAAGTGAGGGCGCCTACAAAATCCGGCGCCTAGCCTTGCGCACAGTAATGATTAGATCGCTACCTGTACCAGTGATATTGCGAACCTTATGATAGCTCGCGAAGCGGTCAGATTCTCCAAAGGGTGCACCTGAGACGGCCGCCCTAAAACGGATGAGCTTATTTTCGAGAAGAATGTCAGATTCCCACCCCTCGTTCTGGCAGTAGGCGACGAGTTGGGAAAGACGGTGAAGACGCCCAGTGAGACGCTCTTCTACCAGCTTGTCGCCTTCCTTTGCTGTACGTGCCCAATATTCGGCAGCGGCTTCTTCAATCGCCTTGACCTCGGTAATTATGTCGTCCACTCGGGCTGTGATCTCGGCGACACGTAACTCGTAGCGTTTTAAGAAATATGAAAGAAGCGCGCCGATAAGCGTACCGATGAGGCCGGCAACCGCGGCGACGGGGATGATGCCTTCTTTTGTCGAACTAATACCAAGGAAGTAAATGGAGGCGCCCCCGATGAGGAGTCCTGTAACACCAGAGATGGCACATGCCATCCACATCATTCTGCCTCAGAAGTCCGCTACTGTTTTTTAGCAGAGTCGATGTAATCCCAAATCTCGGTCACATAGACACGATAGGGAGCGGTTCTAGCCACCAACTTGAGTTTCTTGTGGAGCTCATCAGGAGTGAAGCCGGCAACCCGCACCAGGCCGCCAAATGCTTCTTCTAGAAAAGAGGAGCCGTATCCCTCAACGTCATCAAGAATGACCTCCACGGTCTCGCTGCTCTGCAGACGTGGACGCAGCAAGTCATCACGGAACTGTTCACCGCTAAACGCACCATCTTTTTTGTAGCGGCCTGCAGGTACGTCGGAGAAATCTTTGGCTATGGCGATAGTGGTCATGGCGTAGTTCCAGATAGGATGGGGTCCGTCAATGACAAGTCCCAAGCTATAAGTGTTCCATTTAACGGTACGTTATATTCTTTAATTTCCGGTTCACGACCGGGCACATATGTATAAGAACCGCGCCGGCTGATGATCCGCAACTTATTTTCGGGACTGTCATCCAACAATCGCAGAATATTTGCAAATCCTTTCCCGCGATGTTCTTGCTCTGTGGCAGATCGCCGCACCTGTACTGCCGCTGCGATCATATGCCCGTCATCGGTTGTCCAGTTCAGACTAGTCATAAGCCCCCTGACACGCTCCCAGAACTTAGAGCGGGGCAGGGACCGAGGAATGGTTATTCCTTGGTCGAAGAAGATTACTTGGACTCGGCCCTCCTGATCCACGGAGCCTGACATCCACCAACGCTTACCAAGCCGAGAAAGTGCCAAGAAATCCTCGCGGTCTTCGGGATAGGCGTGATCGATGGCATTCGCCATTGCTTCCACGATTGCGTCGTAGAGGAGTTGGGTTTTCGGGAACTTGCCGATCAGCCCTTCAAGTTCTTGCCGTAATTCCTTGGCAAATTGGCCATCATTGCTGACGCCCGATTTAAATTTGATCCAGTGACCTTTGGTAATTTCCTCCAGCGCGGGCGGCTCGACGCCAAGGACTTCAAAGAACCCCATCTCGCAAAGCAAGCGGCGAACGTGCGGGTCCCAGGTTTCGGTTTGGGCTCGAAGCTGGCCGGTGCGCATCGAAGTGAGACGCCAACGGTCGAACTCAGAAACAACGCATAAAGCCGCTGCTGGCGCGATGCGCTTGATCTTATCGAAGTCCACCTTGCGCCGCTGCTGCTTCAGGGTGGCTACACGTGCCAGCTCGCGCATGGCGCCCAGAAACTCCGCAGTTTCGGCGTGGTTCTCGACGAAGCTGATCACTTCGGGAGCCCCGATTACGAGTTGGCCTTCGGAGTTAACATACGCCTGCTTCCACGCGGGCAATGTCGTAGACTGCGGGAGGGTCGCGGGCTTTTGATGAAATCGGCGTTTGGCCGCCTTGAAGGCGCGCCACGGTGCTCGGGCCTGGTGGATAAGCCACCTGCGCTGCCTCTCCGTCAGCTTCCGCAATGCTCCTTACTCCCCACGGCGCTACTGGGAAGCGCTGTGCCGCCAGCTATTGCGCTGCCCTTGGTTGAGTCGTTGTAAGTTGTACACAGCGATGATACAAGCTATTCGTATTTGCAGGTTCATAAGATATTGAATCATAAGTAATTTCAGGTCGATGGGATTGGCTCTTCCCTAGGTGCCGTTATAGGTGGTGCCACCCGTATTTTCACTATGCGGCCAGTTGGAAATATTTCATCTCTGTGATCCAGGCGCTAGCGCTGTACCTGCTAGTTCCCCGGTACCAGTGAAGGGCAAGGTGATCAGGCCGGGCTTGCCCTTCTCACTATATGTTGCTATATTGTTCTCGAGCGGCAAAGCCTGATTTCTGATTATGGAAAATCTCCGTTTCTAGGAAATTCTACAGTTTAACACATCAAAACCATCGCAAAACGACGCAAACCGGCTGAAAACCCGCCGCATAACGGCCAACAAAATACGCGATCCATATGGTTCGGCCGCCCGGGCCATGGCCGGCGCTTTTCTGCCGCAGGCGGACGGGTATGGTAGGCGACGAAATACAGGCCGGAGCCGCATAGGCAGCCGGCCCACGGAACAGAGGTTGGAGGAAACCCGAAGATGACCATCACCAAGGTCGCCCTGATCACCGGCGCGGGCACCGGCATCGGCAAGGCTTCGGCCATCGCCCTGGCCAAGGCGGGCTATAACGTCGTGCTGGCCGGCCGCCGGCTGGAGCCGTTGCAGACTGCCGCCCGCGAGGCCGAGGCCCATGGCGTGCGCGCCGTGGCGGTGGCCACCGATGTGGGCGACCACGCCCAGGTGAAGGCGCTGTTCGCCAAGACCAAGCAGGCCTTCGGCCGGCTGGATGTGCTGTTCAACAATGCCGGCATGGGCACGCCGGCCATGCCGCTGGAAGACCTGTCGTACGAACAGTGGAAGGCGGTGGTGGATGTCAACCTCACCGGGCCGTTCCTGTGCACCCAGGAAGCCTTCCGCATCATGAAGGACCAGACCCCGCGCGGCGGCCGCATCATCAACAACGGCTCGATCTCGGCCTATGCGCCGCGTCCGTTCTCGGCGCCTTATACATCCACCAAGCACGCCATCAGCGGCCTCACGCGGGCCAGCTCGCTGGATGGCCGCGCCTACGACATCGCCGTGGGCCAGATCGACATCGGCAACGCGGCCACCGAGATGACCGAGCGCATGAAGGCCGGCGTGCTGCAGGCCGACGGCTCCACCCGGGCCGAGCCGCGCATGGATGTCGAGCATGTGGCCAATGCCGTGGTGCACATGGCCAGCCTGCCGCTGGAGGCCAATGTGCTGTTCATGACGGTGATGGCCACCAAGATGCCCTTCGTCGGGCGCGGCTGATCTCTATTTCGCCTTTCGCCTCTCCCATGCCGCGCGGGCGAGGCAGAAGATCGTGAACAGCATCTGCGCGCCGGCCTGGGCCGTGTTGGTGGTGCCGTCATATTGCGGTGCCACCTCCACCACGTCGCCGCCGATCACGTCCAGGCCGATCAGGCCGCGCAGGATCGCCAGCGCCTCGGCCGTGCTCAGGCCCCCGATCTCGGGCGTGCCGGTGCCGGGTGCGAAGGCGGGGTCCAGGCCGTCCACGTCGAACGAGACATAGACCGGCCCGTCGCCCACCACCTGGCGGGCCTTCGCGATGATGGCCGGGATGCCCATGGTGGCGACCTCCTCGGCATGGATCACCGTCATCCCGGACTCGTAGGAGAATTCCCACAGGTATTCCGCGCCGCCGCGGATGCCGATCTGGATGGTGCGCTCGGGGTCCAGCACGCCGTCCAGCACCGCCATGCGGAAAGGGCCGCCATGGTGGAATTTCGAACCCTCATAGGGGCCCGACGTGTCGCAATGGGCGTCGATATGCACCAGGCCCACCGGCCGGTCGGCGCCCAGCGCCTTCAGGATCGGCCAGGTGACCGAATGGTCGCCGCCCACCGATAGCGGGATCACGCCGGCGGCCTTGATGCGCTGGTAAAAGGCCGCGATATCCTCGTGGCAGCTCTCCAGGCTGAAGCGGCTGCGGAACGGCACGTCGCCGATATCGGCCGCCTTGCAGCCGGCAAAGGGCGCCATCTTCAGGGCATGCTCGTAGGGGCCGATGCGCTCCACCGCCCGCACCGCCCGGGGCCCCAGCCGGGCGCCGGCGCGATTGGTCACGCCCAGGTCCATGGGCAGGCCGATCAGGGCGAAATCCAGCCCGGCGAAGTCGTCGGCCTGGGCGGCGTCCGGGCGGTAGGGGGCATCCAGGAAGGTGGCGACATCCGAGAAGGGCCATTTGCGCCGGTCGCCCTCGCTGAACTGCTGCTCGGCCACGGCACGGAAGGCCGGGTCGAAGATATCCCCACCTTTTGTATCGACGAACTTCGCGCGCAGGGCTTGCAGTTTGGCTGGATCGGTCATGACGGCACTATACCAAGGGAGGAGAGGCGCGGGCTAAGTCTATGAAGTTTGGTCGGCTGTCTCAAACGATTGTCGTGCCAGTCTCACGCCGCCCTGGCCGCCAGATCAATGCCAGCGAACCGGCGGGAAAGATTGCGCGGCGCCCGGGAAAGGCATTAAATTCATGAAATATTTATGCGGCAAGGGGATAACCCGAATATCAGGGGCGCCGTGAGTTCGGCTAGAGGGGGTAAAGGGTCAGAATGAACCCGATGGAAGTAGAACGGATGCTCGGCCGCCACAGAGAGTGGCTGCTCAAGCGTCCCCGTGGAGCGCGTCTCAATCTTTCCCTGGCCGATCTTCAGGGCTACGACTTCAGCGGCGCCGACCTGCGTGCCGCCAAGCTGTCCGGCGCCAACCTCTCGCGTGCCGTGCTGGTCGAGACCAACCTTTCAGAAGCCGATCTGTTTGCCGCCAATCTGGAGCGGGCAGACCTCTCGCGGGCCGATCTGTCGAAAGCCGATCTGCGCGGCGCCTCGATGCGCGGCGCCACGCTTGCGGGCGCCCGTCTGATGGGCGTGGATTTCCGTGGCGGCGCGCTGATGCAGGCTTCCGACGACGGCGTCGGTTTCGGTGCCAAGGATGCCAGCGGCAAGAAGCCCAAGGCCAATACGGGCGGCGCGGACCTGGCCGAGGCCAACCTGCGCGGTTCGAACCTGACCGGCTCGAACATGAACGGCGTCAATCTGGCCGGCGCCAACCTGTCGCGCGCGAATCTGACCAAGGTGTCGCTGCGCAAGGCCAACCTGGCCGGTGCCGATTTCAAGGGCGCCTGCCTGCGCGGCGTCGACATGTCGCTGGCGCTGATCGACGGCGCCGATTTCCAGGGTGCCGACCTGAAGGGCGCGATCCTGGAAGACGTCGACATGGATTCCGCCAATTTCGCCGGCGCGGAACTGTTCGTCGATGTCTCCAGCTTCGGCGATACGGTGGCGAACATCCTTCAGGAACACGAGAAGTGGATCAAGACCGACGGCAAGGAAGGCTCGCGCGCCGATCTTGCCGGTCTGAACATGGAACGTATCGACCTGTCGGGCAAAGACCTCAGCGGCGCGAACCTGAAAGGCGCCAAGCTGGCCGGCGCCAAGCTGCAGAACGCCAACCTGGTGATGACCGACCTGTCGGAAGCCGACCTGACCGGCGCCAACCTGATCGGCGCACTGGCCAATGGCGCCAACCTGGCCCGCGCCACACTGCACAAGGCGATCCTGCAGCGCGCACAGTTCGGTCAGGTGCCGCTACGCGGTCCGGATGGCAAGCCGATCGGACGTTTCTGGTCGGCCAGCCTGGCGGCTGCCGATGCGACGGAAGCCGATTTCTCCGATGCGTTGCTGAAAGGCGCCAACCTGATCGATGCCAAGCTGACGCGGGCGCGGCTAATCAATGCCAACCTCACCGACGCCAAGATGGTCAATACCGACATGAACGGCGCGGATACCACCGGCGCGCAGCTGCCGCCCCAGGGCTGATTGCAAAAAGCTTGATCACAGAACGGCCGGCTGGAACCGGCCGTTCTGTGGCTTTTCAGTTTTCCATATTGCGGGCGCGTTCGATGCGCATGCGGCCGGCGTATTCGACGGCTTCCTTGTGTTGCTCGGGCACGACGGTCATCAGTTTCTGGTTGAGGTTACGTGACATCTGCCATTCCTTCTTGGGCTCGTTCTTGCTGAGCAGAGCCTTGGAATTCAGGTTGGACAGGATGCGCTCCCAGATCGTGTCGGCACAGAAGGGCAGCCGGCCCTCGCCGAGTGTGCGGTTGAGCTTTTCCAATAGCGGGTCGGGTTTCGCCGGCATGACAAGCTTGCCGGCGGAAAGATCGGCCAGGGCGATCAGGGCTTCCGCCAGACCGGGACGTGGCCCAAGCAGATCCTGGATCAGCGTCGTTGAGTCGAGGCAGGCTGCGGCCAGTTCATCCAGCAGGGCGCCATTGCCGTTCATCGGCCGGTCGATCATGTCGGTCAGGATGATGTCCAGCCGCGCGGCATAGCTCGACATGCTCTGCGTGACCTTGGCGGTCTGAAAGAAATAGGTGAAGCGCAACTCGTCGTCCTGCATGCGCGCGGCCAGGCGCTCGTAGAGCCTGGCGAAATCGTTATTCTCGAACGGCGGCAGGTTTTTCTCCGCCATCGCATCGCGGGTGCGCTGGATCAGTTTGTCGAACAGGGCTTCCAGCTTCTTGCTGCGCTCGGCCTGGCTCGGCAGGCCGGGCTGGGTCTGCGCGCCGGCCAGGGCATAGAGTCCCGCACGCAGGAAATTGCTCATGTCATTCAGCTTGCGCTGATGCTGGGGCGAGTGCAGCAGTTCAATCGCGGTGGCGTTCTGCTTGTCGAGGAATTCGCGGAAGGCGGCGCTGAATCCCTTGACCGCGGGCCGGCGGGCCAGGTCATAGACCGTCTCACAAACCGGAAACACACCCTTGAAGGGGCGCGTCACCATCGCCTTGGCCTTGGCGGACGCGGTTTTGTTGAAGATTTCCGTCTGGGTCGCGAAGCCGTCGGAGCGGGCGCGGGAGCGCAGAATCTTGACGGCGGTGAAATCGCCCATGTTCAGCAGGGCATTGGCCTGGGCGATGGCGGATTTTTCCATCTGTTCGTTGGCATGCTGCGTCATGCCGGAATCGCCTTCCAGACGCTTGTCCAGGCGCCAGCGGCCATCAACCTGAACATAGATTTCGTATGCGTAGGCCCGCGAGCCGAACAATGACCCAAACACCATTTATATCCCCCGCCAGCTCGGCTTGTAATAGAATTGGAATTGGAACGAATCTTCGCCCGCAGGCCCGCTTTTGACAAGACCCGCTACGATATTCAGTCTTGTTTTTCGCGCCGTTCCTTGTCGGCCAACGCTTTTTGCTCAACCAGCTGCAGCTGCTTGGCAAAACGCTCGAAGGCCTGTGAAACGGACAGGACAAACTGCCTGTGCTGCGGCTCCGGCATTTCCAGAGCGGCTTCGGCAAAGCGCCGCGCCTGATGACGGGCAAGTCCTGCCGCATCGCGGAAGGCATCGGCGCGCACCTGCTCGAAGGTAGAGAGGATGCAATGCCGAGTGATGCTTTCCTCGACGGTCTTGAACGAGGCTTCCTTGACCATGCCGTCTTTCAGCAGGTCAAAAACCAGCAGGGTCTCTTCGGAGATCTTGTTGATGATGCCATCGACGCGTTCGCGATCGCGCGGGGTCGGGGCCAGGTCTGGCTCCGCCGGCCGTTTAGAGGCTCGTTTGACAACGTTGCGCCACATGGCGAAACAGGCGGTCCTTTCTGGGCCCGATGGATGGCGTTTCGGATAGTGCGACACAACCCCGGGGTGCGCTACCACTTTCGGGCAGGATTGGTTTAAAAGCCTTAAATTTTCAGCACGCGGACTGACGGAATTTTCGGGCAAACTCCGGAAAAGGTCGCCTTATTTTTCCGTAACCTATTCGGCTGCCGCCAAATATTCCTATTTGGGGCGTGATCTGCTATAACCGGGTCGCCTTAACAGGGGCGAGAAAAAACGGGGTCAGCCTAACAAGGAAATGACCGGCAGGCGTGGCGGTAGCCGCTGCGACCTTTGTGCTTTTTAGCATCCCGCCGCCACCGGCCGGGATGCCGGGGGTAGGGGAGGTATTGTGAATATCCTGCTGGCACTCAGCCGTCTGATCGACGGCCTGAACGCCGCCATTGGCCGCACCGTGTATTGGGCGGTACTTGTCGCGGTGATCATCAGTTCGGGCAACGCGGTTGTCCGCTACGGCTTCAATACCAGTTCGAATGCATGGCTCGAGGTGCAGTGGTACCTGTTCTCGGCCATTTTCATGCTTTGCGCCGGCTATACCCTGCTACGCAACGAGCATATCCGCATCGACGTGATCGTCAGCCGGTTTTCCGAGCGCACGCTGACCTGGATCGACATCATTGGAACCGCACTGTTCTTGCTGCCGATCTCCTTCATCATCATGTACCTGTCCTGGCCGGTGCTGGTCGATTCCTTCATCCGCCATGAAATGTCAAGCGATGCGGGCGGCCTGATCCGGTGGCCGGTGAAGCTGCTCATCCCGGTCGGCTTCCTGCTGCTTGTCCTGCAGGGTGTTTCCGAACTGATCAAACGCATCGCCTTTTTGCAGGGCCTGATCCCCAATCCGGCACCGAGAAAACAGGATGCCCATAGCCCAGTCGACGGCGCGGCGGAGTAATCAACCATGGTCCAGTTTCTGATCGACAACATGGCGCCGTTGATGTTTGCGGCGCTGGTCTTCTTCCTGCTGTTCGGTTATCCGGTGGCATTCGCACTGGCCGCAAACGGCTTGTTGTTCGCCTTTATCGGAATCGAGCTTGGGCTTCTGACACCGGCTTTGCTGCAGGCTTTGCCCGAACGTGTGTTCGGCATCATGCGCAACGACACATTGCTGGCCATCCCTTTCTTCACCTTTATGGGCTTGATTCTCGAACGATCGGGCATGGCGGAAGACCTGCTCGACACCATCGGCCAGCTTTTCGGCCCGATGCGCGGCGGTCTGGCCTATGCCGTGGTTTTCGTCGGCGCGCTGCTCGCGGCGACCACGGGCGTCGTGGCGGCATCGGTCATCTCGATGGGTCTGATCTCTCTGCCGATCATGCTGCGGTATGGCTATGACCGGCGACTGGCAACTGGCGTGATCGCGGCATCGGGTACGCTGGCACAGATCATCCCGCCCAGCCTGGTGCTCATCATCATGGCCGACCAGCTGGGCCGCTCGGTTGGCGACATGTATGCCGGCGCACTGGTTCCTGGCCTCGTGCTGTCCTCGCTGTATGCGGGCTATATTTTCCTGGTCTCGATGATCAACAAGAACGCGGCGCCGGCCCTGCCGCCCGAGGCGCGTACGCTGCGCGGCATGCAGCTGATGATCCGCGTGATCGTTTCGCTGGTGCCGCCGTTAGTGCTGATCTTCCTGGTGCTGGGCACGATCTTCCTTGGCATCGCGACGCCGACCGAAGGTGGCGCTATGGGTGCGTCCGGCGCGCTGATCCTGGCACTGATCAAGCGCA
This sequence comes from Ferrovibrio sp., assembly GCF_046297595.1. Lineage (GTDB taxonomy): Bacteria > Pseudomonadota > Alphaproteobacteria > Ferrovibrionales > Ferrovibrionaceae > Ferrovibrio. The sequence continues at coordinate 82,363 of NZ_JBKBHT010000006.1, read as the reverse complement.
AGCTGGACTGGTCGTTGCTGCGGCAGGCGATGGATACGACGGCCAAGCTGTCGGCCTTCGTGATCTTCATCCTGATCGGTTCCACCGTGTTCGGCCTGACCTTCCGCGCGGTGAACGGCGACTTGTGGGTGGAGCACCTGCTGACCAGCCTGCCGGGCGGCCAGACTGGCTTCCTGATCGTCGTCAACATCATGGTGTTCCTGCTGGCCTTCTTCCTCGATTTCTTCGAGCTGGCTTTCATCGTGGTGCCCTTGCTGGGACCGGCCGCGGAAAAGCTGGGCATCGACCTGATCTGGTTTGGCGTCTTGCTGGGCGTGAACATGCAGACCTCGTTCATGCATCCGCCGTTCGGTTTTGCGCTGTTCTACCTGCGCAGCGTGGCGCCGGTCGCCGACTACATCGACAAGGTCACCGGAAAGCTGATCCCGAAAATCACTACCGGGCAGATATACTGGGGCGCGGTGCCGTTCGTGTGCATCCAGATCATCATGGTTGCTCTGGTGATCGCATTCCCGGAGATGGTTACCTCGATGCTCGACCGTGGACCGGTCCTGAACGAAACCGAACTCCAGATGCAGTTGCAGTTCGAAACGCCCGATTACGGATCTCCCGACACGGGTGCTGATGTGCAGAACGACATCACCGAGTCCCAGGACGGCGAAGAAGAAGTGGATATCGAGCTGGAAGAGGAATCTGGCGAGGAAGAGGAAGAAGAAAGCGGTACGCCGAAATAAGGCGTGCTGCAGGTTTCCTGTTCCTCGAGAATCGAAAAGGCCGGCTTTGCAAGCCGGCCTTTTTTTATTCGGGTGACGATGGAGTCGAAAAAAGAAAGGCCCCGTGAGGGGCCTTTCCGGTGGTGTATCAGCCCTTTTTCTTGGCGGGCGCCTTCTTCTTTTGCGAGGCAGCGATCATGAAGTTGTCGAAGGTGTTTTCGGCAACGCGCCACCACATGACTTCATCGTCGCGGAACTTGACCCAGCTGTCGAAGACCTTCTTGAACTTCGGGTTCTTCGCGCTGGTTTCCGCGTAGAGTTCGACGGCAGCATTGAAGCTGGCTTCCATCACCGGGCGCGGGAAAGCACGGAGCTGGGTGCCGCCGGCAATCAGCTTGCGCAGGGCTGCTGGGTTCAGGGCGTCGTACTTGGCGACCATCCAGACGTTGGCTTCGGCGCAGGCCGCTTCCAGAACGGCCTGGTATTCCTTCGGCAGCTTGTTCCACTGCTCGAGGTTGACCATGACCGAAAGCTGCGGACCGCCTTCCCACCAACCCGGATAGTAGTAGTACTTGGCGACCTTGTTGAAGCCGAGCTTCTCGTCGTCATACGGGCCGACCCACTCAGCAGCATCGATGGTGCCTTTTTCGAGCGAGGGGTAGATGTCGCCGCCGGCGATCTGCTGCGGCACGACGCCCAGTTTGGTCAGCACCTGACCGGCGAAGCCGCCGATGCGGAACTTCAGGCCATTGAGGTCTTCAACGGTCTTGATCTCCTTGCGGAACCAGCCGCCCATCTGCGAGCCGGTATTGCCGGCCGGAATCGCATGGCAGTTATAGTCCTTGAAGAACTCGTTCATGAGCTGGCGACCGCCGCCATGATACATCCAGGCATTCTGCTGGCGGGCGTTGAGGCCGAAGGGCACGGCAGTGTCGAAGGCGAAGGTCGGGTCCTTGCCGATATAGTAGTAGTTGGCGGTATGCCCGCATTCCACCGTGCCGGCCTGGACGGCATCCAGAACCTGCAGACCCGGCACGATTTCGCCGCCGGCGAAAACGCGGATCTGGAACTTGCCGCCGGTGGCAGCTTCAACCCGCTTGGCCACCACTTCACCGGCGCCAAAGATGGTATCCAGGCTCTTCGGGAAAGAGGAGGCCATGCGCCAGCGGATTTCGGGCATGGTCTGGGCAATCGCCGGAGCCGGAAAGCTCGCGGCAACGCCGATGCTGCCGGCGCCGGCCAGGGCCGCGCCTTTAAGGAACTTACGTCGCTGCATTGTTTGTTATCTCCCTGTTTTTATGTTTTCGACTGACGGGCCGGACTCTGCGGCCCGCTGCCGAACGCCCCCGCAGACTCGTGCTGTGATGAACGTTGCGGGGAGAGTACGAAATCAAATTGCCCGTAACAACGCGGATGAAGGAAAACCTTGTAAGGCAGCATTGACGCGCTCTATGCGGAATGCCGTATGCAGATGTTTGCGTTTTCAGAGGAGTCGAATCTGCTGCCTCCCGAGCAGCAAGCAGTTCGAAGTCGGGGCGGGAATGATTATTATATGTATTTGTTATATATAGTAATTTTCTTTCACAGACGCTGGCCGCGCCGTCGTTTTCGGTCGAAACTAATTGGTTCGTTTAACTGGTATCGTCCGCACTGATCCTTTAAAACACCAGCCCAATGCGGGAGGGCAGCCGGCGTGCGCTGAAGGGCACGAGGGCTTGGCGTTCCGGCAGATGCCGGTCGGTATTGGGGGATGTCCACAGCGACATCATCGACGATCAAAGCCGGTTCCGCGTCTTTCATTCCTAAAAAGAGGATTGGTTCGGTGCGTGCCATTGCCCTGATCATCACGGCGATCAGCCGCATGAATACCCTTTTGGGCCAGGTGTTTTCCTGGTTCACGCTCGGGATCGTGCTGGTCTGCTTCACCGTCGTTGTACTCCGCTATGTGTTTTCCATCGGCTTCGTCTGGATGCAGGACCTTTATGTCTGGATGAACGGCATCATGTTCACCGGCATCGCGGGGTTTGTGCTGCTGAAGGAAGGGCATGTACGGGTCGATATTTTCTATCGGCCGGCCCAATTGCGGCGGAAGGCGTGGATCGACCTGATCGGCACGCTCGTTTTCCTGGCGCCTTTCACTTACATGGTGACCGCATATAGCTGGGCCTATGTGGCCCGGTCCTGGCGCTTCAATGAAAGCTCCGGGAATATCGGCGGCATGCCGGGACTGTATGTCCTGAAAACCTTCATCATCGTTTTTGCCGTTGTGGTTGCCCTGCAGGGCCTGGCGATGGCCTTGCGGAGTCTGCTGGTGCTGATGAATCGCGAAGACCTGTTACCGCCGGCCCTTCGTTACCAGAAGGAGGGCTGAGGCCATGGATACCGTTCTGATCGGCGAGGTTCTCGCCGTCCTGATGTTCTTCGGCATCATCGCGGTGCTGATGCTGGGGTATCCGGTGGCTTTCTCGCTGGCCGGCACGTCGCTGATCTTCGGTGTGATCGGCTACTGGCTCGGCGCATTCGATCCCTCGAACCTGAGCAGCATCGCCGGCCGTTATGTCGGCACGATGGTGAACGAGGTTCTGGTAGCCGTGCCCCTGTTCATTTTCATGGGCGTGATGCTGGAAAGCTCCAAGATCGCGGAGCAGCTGCTCGTGACGATGGGGCGTTTGTTCGGCAGCCTGCGCGGTGGCCTTGGCCTGTCGGTCATCCTGGTCGGCGCGCTGCTGGCGGCCTCGACGGGCATTGTCGGTGCGACGGTCGTGACCATGGGGCTGCTCAGTCTGCCGGCGATGATGCGCGCGGGATACGATCCCAAGCTGGCGACCGGCGTGATCTGCGCCTCGGGCACGCTGGGGCAGATCATTCCGCCCTCCACGGTGCTGATCTTCATGGGCGACATGCTCGCTGGCATGAATGCCCAGGTGCAGATGGCCAAAGGCAATTTCGCGCCAACCCCGGTTTCGGTGGGCGACCTGTTTGCCGGCGCCTTCATTCCCGGCCTGATCCTGGTCGGCCTGTATTCGCTGTATGTGATCTACAAGGCCGTGACCGATCCCAAGAGCTGTCCGGCCCTGGAAGTCACGGCGGAAGAGCGGAAATCGCTGGGTCGCGATATCCTGGTTGCCCTGCTGCCGCCGCTGCTGCTGATCATCGCCGTGCTGGGCAGTATCCTGACCGGCATCGCGACACCGACGGAATCGGCCTCGGTGGGCGCGGTCGGCGCGTTGCTGATGGCTGCGGTGCGGGGCCGGCTCAACCTTGCAGCCCTGCGGCATGTGATGATGTCGACGGCGCTGATCACCTCGATGGTGTTCATCATCATCTTCGGCGCCTCGGTCTTCTCGATCACCTTCCGCATGATGGGTGGCGACAACCTGGTCGAGGAACTGCTGCGCAGCCTGCCCGGCGGTGTCATCGGCGCGATCATCTTCGTGATGCTGCTGATGTTCGTGCTCGGGTTCATCCTGGATACGTTCGAGATCATCTTCATCGTGATCCCGATCACCGCGCCGATCCTGCTGGCGATGGATGTCAGTCCGCTCTGGCTGGGCGTCATGGTCGGCGTCAACCTGCAGACCAGTTTCCTGACCCCGCCCTTCGGGTTCTCGTTGTTCTATCTGCGCGGCGTTGCGCCGAGCAGCATCAGCACGGGCCAGATCTACAAGGGCATCATCCCGTTCGTCGGCCTGCAGGTTATCGCCATGGTGCTGCTGTTCGTCTTCCCCGAACTGGCGACCTGGCTGCCGGAAGCGGTGCTGTCGAAGTAAGCCGTCTGCGAGAGCAGGCATAAAAAAGGGCCCGCTTTTTTCAGCGGGCCCTTTCGTTTGGCTTGCGTATGAAGCTTACGAGATCTGGAAATACTTCTCGCGGGCGATCAGGAAAGCGCTGTCGACGATTTCCGTGCGGGTGCGCAGGATATTCAGCGACTTGATGAAGCTCTCGGCCGTCTTCTTGACGAGGGCATCGTCGCTGTTACGGACCGTGGTGAGCACTTCCTTCGCGGCAGCGGCACCAGCCTTGAGGATTTCCTCAGGGAACTTCTGGATCTTGACGCCGTGCTTGTCGACCAGGGTCTTCAGGGCCACCGGATCGTTGGCATACATATCCGACGCGGTGTTGTCGTATTCGGCCTGACAGGCATTCTCGACGATAGCCTGCAGATCCTTCGGCAGGGCCGAGAACTTCGACTTGTTGACCACCGCTTCGGTGGCCAGGCCCGGCTCGATGAAGCTCGGGAAGTAGTAGTTCTTGGCGACCTGATAGAAGCCCAGGGCGAGATCGTTATACGGGCCGACAAACTCGGCGGCATCCAGCGCACCGGACTGCAGGGCCTGGAAGATTTCGCCAGCGGCCAGGTTCACCACTGTGGCACCGAGCTTTTCCCAGGTCTGGCCGCCGAGGCCGGGCGTACGGAACTTCATGCCCTTGAGGTCGGCGACGCCGGTCAGCTCCTTGCGGAACCAGCCGCCCGCCTGGGTGCCGGTGTCGCCGGACAGGAAGCCCTTGACGCCGAACTTGTCGTAAATTTCGTCCCAGATCTGCTGGCCGCCCATGAAGCGGACCCAGGCAGCCAGTTCACGCGAGGTCATGCCGAACGGCACGCCGGTGAAGAACGACAGGGCGCGGGACTTGCCCTGCCAGTAATAGGCGGCGCCATGGCTCATTTCAGCCGAGCCTTCGATCACGGCATCCAGGGCCTGCAGCGGCGGAACCAGTTCGCCGGCGGCGAAAACGCGGACGGTCAGGCGGCCGCCCGACATGTCGGTGATGCGCTTGGCAAGACGCTCGGCGCCAACACCCAGGCCCGGGAAGTTCTTCGGCCAAGTGGTGACCATGCGCCACTCCATGCGGCCCTGCGACAGGGCAGGAGCAGCAAAAGACGCGGTCGTGGCGGCGCCGGCAAGCGCGGCACCCTTGATGAAATTACGGCGTTTCATTGCAGAAGTTTCCTCCATATCTGCATTCATTTACGGGCCACAGCCTCTGATTGCCCGACAAAGGAAGTATCGTCGGGTTACCAGATTCTCTTGAGCAGAACTAAGTGCCCAACCCTGAAAAGAAAATGCCGCGCCGACCCTGAAAAGACAATATTTTCAGGCTGTCTACGGATGATTCTTTCGTCGTAATCGCCTCAAGCTATGCGGGCAGGGGGCGCCACCCTTCAGGGTTGAGGGCTTCCAGGGGGCGGAATTGGCTCTTGTAGGCCATCTTGCGGCTCTCGGCGATCCAGTAGCCGAGGTAGACGTAGGGCAACCCCAGCTCAACGGCATTGGCGATATGCCAAAGGATGATGAAACTGCCCGGGCTGCGGCGTTCGAAATCCGGATCGAAGAAGCTGTAAACCAGCGACACGCCGTCGCTCATCTCGTCAATCAGGCAAATGCCGAGCAACCGCCCATCGGGACAACGGAATTCCGACAGCCCGCTGCGCACGGGGCTGTCCTCCACCATGGCCCGGTAATCGGCAAATTCCATGTCGGCCATGCCGCCGCCGTCATGGCGGGCCGTCACGTAGCGGCGGAAGACCTGGTAATGCTCGCGGGTGGCATACGCGGGCAGGCGCCGTGCCAGGGTGCCGGCATTGCGTTTGAGGATTCGCCGCTGCGTCACCGAGGGCACAAAATCGGCGACCGGCACGCGGACTGGCACGCAGGCATTGCAGTTCTCGCAGGCGGGCCGATAGGCAAGATCCTGGCTACGACGGAAACCGGCCTGGCTCAGCGCATTGTGCAAGCCATCGGGGTCCTCGCCGGCAAGCAGCGTCACCACCTTCCGTTCCAGCTTGCCCGGTAGGTAAGGGCAAGGGGTCGGCGGCGTGGCAAAGAAGTGCCGTAAAGGTATCTGCAGGCGATGTTTCACGTCGCAGTCCGTCGCTGAAGCGTCAGGTAGAGCTTAGTATAAATAGCCGGCTTGGGGAGGGGGATTCTACGTTTCACCCGCCCAACGGCCTCCGCACCACCAGGGTTCCGCACAGGATGTCGTGCAGGCAGCGGCCGCGGTTGTTGAACAGCGCCCAGAGCAGGATCAGGCCGCCGGTGAAGCTGACCGTCACATAAAACGCGGCGGTATGGAGCAGGGCCTGCAGGTATCCCGGTTTGCCGCCATTCCAGACCCGGACTTCCAGCCCGAACAGGCGCATGCCCAGGGTTGCCGAGGCAGCCCCTCCGATGGTCAGGGTGTGATAGGCGATCGGGATCGCCGCGCCGATCAGCACCAGCAGTGGCGTGAGCAGGCCGAAACTCACAATGGTCAGCAGACCAAGCATGATCTTGTAGACGATCAGAATTCCGGTCAGAACGCCAAGATCGATAAGGTAGGCGAACAATCGCCGACCGGTCACCCCGGCATATAATGCGGGATCGTCATCGATCCGGCCCGCAGGGACATAAGGCGGTTCCGGCACCAAGCCGCGTGAAGGGCGATAATTGTCAGACATCAGCGGGTCGGCAGGATACGGATGGCGCCATTCGCCGGCCCGGGGCCGTTCAAGCCTGGCGGGGGTGGTGGTGGTGGCGGCGGGTTACGCAACACGCCAGGTACTGGCTGCTGCCGGGCTGCACCACCGCCGGCGTCATTACCCCCGGCTGCCGCCTTCTGTGCGTCGCTCAGCAGCAGGATGGCGATGCGGCGATTCCGCGGGTCAAGCGGATTGTCCTTGATCAGCAAATCCTGGTCGGCATTGCCGGTGACCTGACGTATCCGATCCGCCGGTACCCCCGCCTCGATCATGGCGCGCCGGGCCGCGTTCGCACGGTCGGCAGACAATTCCCAGTTCGAATACGCGCCCTGGCCACGGAAGGGCTGGGCATCGGTATTCCCGCTGATCGCCAGCTTGTTCGGAAGCTTGGAGACGGCCTGAGCGACCTGCTGCATCAGGCGACGCGCCTTGTCGTTCAGTCCGGCGCTGCCCGATGGGAACATCGAGGACTGCTCCTCGTCGACGAGCTGGATGCGGAAACCTTCCGGGGTGTTGTCGAACACGATCTGCTTTGAGAGTTCAGCCAGCTGCGGATTGCTGGCGATGGCCTGACGAATCTGTTCCTCGACCTCGCGGAAGTTCTCGGCTTCCACCTGGGCCAGACGTTCGCGCGCCGCCTGGGCGTCGATCTGTTGTAGATCTGACAGCTGCTGTTGACCGTCACCGATCTGGGCCTGCTCGCCGGTGCCGGTCTGCGCCATCGAGGGGTCCTGGAAACGGTCGCCGCGCGTGCCCGCCGCGGGCGGTGGCTGGCGGGCGTCGGGGTATTTCTGGTCGTATTGCGGCTGGTCTTCCTGATCGCTCTTTTCGGCCGAAGGGCCGACGATCACGGTTGGCAGGCCAAAGCTGGAAATCTTGCCGCCGTCTTCCAGGATGGTACGGCCGCCAAGCACGCCGCCGGCACCAGACAGGCTGCGGCTGACGGAAGCCGGCGAGAAATAGTCGGCCACGCCCTTCTTCTGCTCGTCGGTGGTCACATTCAGCAGCCACAGCAGCAGGAAGAAGGCCATCATCGCCGTCACAAAGTCGGCATACGCCACCTTCCAGGCGCCGCCATGATGACCATGGGCCGCCTTCTTGATCTTCTTGACGATGATTGGGCGTTCGCCGTCGACCGCTGCCATGGATCAATCGTCCCGCTGCATTACACAGACTGCACTTTACTGGTCGCCTCTTCGACCTCGTAGAAGGTCGGGCGCACGTTCGACATCAGCGATTTGCGCGCGAATTCCACCGACACCGCTGGCGCGTAGCCCTGCAGATGCGCCAGCAGGCCGGCCTTCATGCAGAGCATGTATTTCTGGTCATGTTCCTGAGTTGCCTTACAGGCGGCGGCGATCGGCGAGACGATGCCGTAGGAAAGCAAAATGCCGAGGAAGGTGCCGACCAGCGCGCCGCCGATCAGCTTGCCCAGCACTTCCGGCGGCTCGCTGATCGAGCCCATGGTCTTGATCACGCCTAGCACGGCGGCGACGATGCCCAGCGCCGGGAAGCTTTCGCCGAAGGCGGTGAGGGCGGCCTGGGCCAAGTGATCTTCCTGGTGATGGACTTCGAGCTCCATGTCCATCAGGGATTCCATCTCGTGCGGGTTTTCGCTGCCAAGGGTCATCAGGCGCAGATAGTCGCACAGGAAATCCATGGCGTGATGATCGGCCATGAATTTCGGAAACTGCGTGAAGAGTTTGCTCTCTTCGGGCTTTTCGATGTGTTGTTCAAGCGCAAGCATGCCCTTGCTCTTGGCCAGCTTGAACACGCTGTACATCATCGACATCAGCTCGAGGTAATCGTCCTTGGTGTATTTTGGCCCCTTGAAGGAAAGCTTGAAGCCGTTCAGCGCGGCTTTCAGCACCGGCTTGGGATTACCGACGATGAATGCGCCGACACCTGCGCCGCCGATGATGACCAGCTCGAACGGCTGCCACAGCACGGCCAGCTTGCCGCCCATGGCCATGTAGCCGCCGAGCACGCAACCCAGGCCAATAACCGAGCCGATGATAACCAGCATCCCAACTCTCCATGCCCGCGTCCGGCGATTCGGCCGGATACACGTCAACCCAAGTCTTTTTTATCGTATGCGGCGGGTAAATAGAATATTGAAAAAGCAATGATATTTACTCATTCCTGAGACGCACCCGGCCCAGCGCGCCAGCCTCGATGTCGGCCGGGCGTAACGACATGGGAATGTACTGCACCGCAGCCCAGGGGGCGGCAAAATCGCCATAATTCGGCGAAAGCGGGTGCCCGGATTGCCCGGTCGAGTGCATGAACTGGGATCGGTTGAGGTCGGCCAGATCGTAAATCGCCCGCAATGAGGCGGCATGACGGTTGGCATAGGGTTCCTGGTCATCGCCCAGATCGTTGCGGCCCACGTTAACCGTGAATGTGTCTCCGGGGCTGGGGGTGCCGACCTCGAAGAAGCGCCGCAGAACCGGGATATTGCTGAACGGACGGTGGGGCGCGCGGGTGTGGTGGGCATCGCCCCAGCGCCAGCGGCTGAGATCGGAACCGTAACGGCCCTTCAAATCATCGAGAGCGAGGTCGAGGGCTTCGGCGACAAGAGTAGAACAAGGGCTTGTCGCCCCGGTCGCGACATTGCCGCACCAGCGAGACTGACCGTCTGTATTGCTGAGAATGTTTTTCATCAGGATCGGGCGGTGCCGCCACAGGGATGTGAAGACTTCGCCCAGTTCGTCGGCGAGCACCAAACGGGTCAGCTCGCGATACCAGGCCTGGAAGATCAGGGGTTCGGCGCGACTGATCGCCATTGTGCCGTCCCATCCCATCAGCATGGCATGGGCGGTTGGCAATTCAGAATTCCGTGGCGCAGGCTTCAGCGGCGCGCCGAGCAGAAACGGCAGTATTTCCGCCGCCATCAAGGACAGGGTATCACCCTGTATCTGCTTGAAGCTTTCAACCGAATGAATCGGTCGCTCGCGCAGCAGATGTTCGATCCGGCGTGCGCGGAATGGTTCTGCCCATTCCGAAGTGATGAAATAGTGATAGCTGTCCGGCACGATCTTGTGGTTCGCCGTCACCACCATGCCCTGCGGCGGATTGTAACTGCGGGGAAGCTGATCAAAGGGGATGAATCCGGCCCAGTCGTAGCGGGCATCCCAACCCGGCGCAGGCGCAAGACCTTTCAAATCGTTTTCCGGTTTACGGATCGGCACGAGGCCAGGGGCAAGGAACCCGATATTCCCCTCGCGATCGGCATAGACGATGTTCTGCTGCGGAGAGACGAAACGGCGGTAGTTGTTGATGAAGCTGGACCAGTCGGTGATCGTGTCCACACCGGTCAGTGCATCGGCGGTGGTGTCGTCGTCGCGCAGGGCGGTCCAACTGAATGCCAGCGCATAGCCCGGTTCGAGCAGTCGCCTGGAGGTATCATGCACATCGGAAATGATCGGGCCATGGCGGGTTTCGCGCACCGTCAGGCTGATCGGGTCAGCGCCGCGTACCGTGATGATCTCCTCACGCAGGATGAAGGGTGCGCTGCCATCTGGCGTGATGTAGCGGGATGAGTCGGCTGGATCGATCTTTTCGATATACAGGTCCTGCGTATCCGGACCGGTATTGGTGAAGCCCCAGGCCACGCGGCCGTTATGGCCGAGGATCACACCGGGCACGCCGGGCAGGGTGGCGCCGATCACTGCGCCGGACGGCGAGGCCATCTGCGCGAAATACCAGATGGCGGGTGTCGTCAGGCCAAGATGCGGATCGTTTGCCAGCAGGGGCTGTCCGGTCACGGTGCGCTTGCCGTTGACCACCCAGTTGTTCGATCCAAGGCCCTCCGGCCGCGGCGGCGGCAGTATCTGTTGAAGACGCTCGACATCGATGGCGTCGGCCACCTGACGATACAGATCGCTGAAATCGGCCAGCGCCACCGGCGCGTCGCCGGGATAGGGCGGATAGAAATCCTCGACCTGTTGTCGGGTTAGGCGCTGCGACAATCCCAGCCTGGCCAGTTCGCTGCCCCAGTTGCCGCCGAGGTCCCAGGCCATCATTTTTAGCCAGCCCAGCGTATCCGCCGGCGTCCAGGGTTCAGGCACGATGTCGAAGATCAGGAATTCCGGCGGCAGAGGGCCAGAGCGGGTTTCGAGAAATGCATTCACGCCGTTGGCATAGGCCTGCAGATAGGCCTGCGTATCGGGCAGCAGCGCGGCAAAGGCGGCGATCGCTTTGCGGCGGATGCCGAGTGTGCGGATGAATTTATCGGTGTTGAGCGCCTGCGGACCAAACACTTCCGACAGGCGGCCTGCCGCGACGCGTCGCTGCACCTCCATTTGCCACAGGCGGTCCTGGGCATGGGCATATCCGAGGCCAAAGGCGGCGTCGGCACGGCTGGCACCACGGATATGGGCCACCGCATGACGGTCGCGCACGATCTCGACCGGCCCGGACAATGGCGTGGCAACCGTGACGTCGCCACTCATATCGGGCAGGGACAGGCGGGCCGTGATGTACAAGGCGCCGGCAACCATGCCAGCCAGCAGAAACAGAATCGTAAAAATACGGACGAACCAGCGCATCAATCCCCGCTCAGCATAAAGACCCGAGCAGACTTAACAGATTCGCAAGTGATTTGCAGGATTGAAAAAATACTTGCCTTATTCAGGCTACGGCGAGTTCGCGACCGCCTGTAAGGCTGTTCTGCACGCTGCTGAATGCAGCCAGAGCAGCACTGGGAATGGGTGACGCAGGCGGCGCCGGCGCGGGCGCCGGAGCAGCAGGTTGTGCCGACTGCGTGGGTGCCGACGCAGTGGCCGGAACCTCTTCAGCGCCATTATTCGTCGTATCGAAAGTGACCGGCTGCACCGGGGCCTTCTCAGTTTCCTGATCGCCTTTCCCGAACTGCGCCCGGAGTTCCGAAGCTTCGATCTGGTTCTGCTGATACTCACGCACCACGCGCGGGCTGGGATACTGCTGCTGGACTTCGCCGGTTTCGCTGTTTCGGATTTCAACGATTGCGAGTCGGGTTACCAGATCAAGCCGGATGAACGGGCTGAGATAAGCCGCCACATTGCGGGATGGCGAGGGAATGGTGATGATATTGTTCTGATTGCCGCCAGAACGCGCTGAAAGACCCGCGAAGCCAGTGAGGTCATCAGCGGGTGTCGAGTAATCGCTATCTGTTACTGTACGGGCACCGCGGGCTATCGCACCGCTGCTGCCCGCCACGGCGTAACTGCCAATGGTCTCGAGCGGCATAATGGGCTTCTCCCACGCCAAATATGGTTACTCGATTGTGTATTTACTATAAAAATCGCGGATTTGCAAGCGCAAATTGTTTGTGCGCTGCGAATAGTCTCGGCAGTAGTGTTAATTTAGAAGATTGCCCCGACGGCAAGGTTAGGGCAGACTTCACACAAGATCGCGGTTAACCATAACTGCTTCATTTAATTTGTTTTTTTAGGGGGGAACGATGGCGAAAGTGGCTTTTATTGGTCTGGGCGTGATGGGCTATCCGATGGCTGGGCATCTGGTTAAGGCCGGTCATGCGGTCACGGTCTGGAACCGGTCCGGAGAAAAAGCCGACCGCTGGGTGGCCCAGCACAAGGGCGAGAAAGCCGCCAGTCCGAAGGCCGCCGCCGCCGGGGCCGAATTCGTCATGGCCTGCGTGGGCAATGACGACGATCTGCGTTCGGTGGTGTATGGCGAGACGGGCGCCTTCGCCGGCATGGCCAAGGGAGCAATCTTCGTAGACCACACCACGGCCTCGGCCGATGTCGCCCGCGAATTGCACGCCAAGGCGAAGGCTGCGGGCTTCGGCTTCATCGATGCCCCGGTTTCCGGCGGCCAGGCCGGTGCCGAGAATGGCCAACTGACCATCATGTGCGGTGGCGAGGCGGCCGACTACGAGAAGATCAAGCCGGTGATCCAGGCCTATGCCAAGATGCAGAACCTGATGGGCGGTCCGGGCAGCGGACAACTCACCAAGATGATGAACCAGATCTGCATCGCCGGTCTGGTGCAGGGACTTGCGGAAGCCCTGGCCTTTGGCCGCGCTGCCGGCCTCGACCTGATGAAGGCCGTGGAAGTGATTTCCAAGGGTGCCGCGGGCTCGTGGCAGATGGACAACCGGCACAAGACCATGATCGAAGGCAAGTTCGATTACGGCTTCGCGGTCGACTGGATGCGCAAGGATCTGGGCATCTGCCTGGCCGAGGCTCGCCGCAATGGCTCCAGCCTGCCGGTGACAGCGCTGGTGGACCAGTTCTATGCCGAAGTGCAGCAGATGGGCGGCAACCGCTGGGACACGTCGAGTCTGATGGCGCGTCTGGAAGCAACCAAGACCAAGAAGCACTGACGGCAGATGGGCATGGCGGCCGGAGTTATTTGCCTTCGGCCAGCATGCGCGCGATGTCGCGGGCGAAATAAGTCAGCACACCGTCGCAGCCTGCACGCTTGAAGGCCAGCAGGCTTTCAAGCGCCACGCGGCTGCGGTCCAGCCAGCCGCGTTCGGCAGCGCCCGCCAGCATCGCGTATTCCCCCGACACCTGATAGGCATAGGTCGGCAGGCGGAAGGCCTGCTTCACGCGCCAACAGATGTCCAGATACGGCATGCCGGGCTTCACCATCACCATGTCGGCCCCTTCGGCGATGTCCAACGCCACCTCGCGCAGGGCCTCATCACCGTTGGCCGGGTTCATCTGGTAGGTGCGCTTGTCGCCCACGCCCAGATTCACGGCCGAGCCGACCGCATCACGGAACGGGCCGTAGAAGGCCGAGGCATATTTCGCGGCATAGGCCATGAGTTGCACATGCTGCAGCTTTTCCTGCTCGAGCGCCGAGCGGATGGCGCCGATGCGGCCATCCATCATGTCGGACGGCGCGATGATGTCGCAGCCGGCGCGCACCTGCACCAGGGCCTGCTGCACCAGGGCGGCGACGGTTTCGTCGTTCAGGATCTGTCCGTCCTTCAGCAGGCCGTCATGGCCATGCGAGGTATAGGGATCGAGCGCCACGTCGCACAGCACGCCCAGATTGGTGGTGGCGGCCTTGATGGCGCGCACCGTGCGGCACACGACGTTGTCCGGATTGTGGGCCTCACGGCCATCATCGGTCTTCAATCCGGGATCGGTGGCCGGAAACAGTGCGATGGCGGGAATACCGAGGGCTTCCGCTTCTTTCGCGGCTGCCACGGCATTGTCGATACTCAACCGCTCGACGCCCGGCATCGACGGGATCGGGATATTGGTTTTACCACCATGGACGAAGATCGGCCAGATGAGGTCGTCGACGCTGAGGCGGTTTTCGGCCACCAGGCGGCGGCTCCAGTCGGAACGGCGCAGGCGGCGCGGGCGCGAGGCGGGAAAGGGCGGAAGGGGGGCGATGCTCTCGGTCATTCAGAGAGCTTTATCAAACCGCTCCTGAAACGCAATCCAGACCCAGGGCGATGTACCGAAAATACGACCGAGCCGCAGGGCCAGGCCGAAGGAAATCGGCCTTTCGCCGCTCAGGACCATGCGCAGCAGTTTCCTGGGCATGCGGGCTTCGCGGTGAAAATGGTCAGGGTCGGAGCCATGGGCGGCAATCGCCCGCTCCAGCAGAAGGCCGGGATGGATTGGCAGCATGACCAGACCTCGCAAGTCCGCCTTGGACAATGCAAGTATGGGGCAGGCTGGTTAATGCCCCGTAACGCCGCCGCCGCCGCGTGGCGGCCGGCCGGCAAGACGGTCGAACTGGTCGAGCAGATCAGTCATGTCCTGATCCAGCTTTGGCGTCGCAACCGGTGCGTCATTGGCCGGCGGCCGCGCCGGCGCCGGCAGGACAGGCTGGTCGCGACCCGACAGCCTGGCGGCCAGTTCGACATCCTCGCGGCAGCGAATGGTGAACCAGAATGTCGATCCGGCGCAGGGAGCGCTGACGACGCCGATCTCGCCGCCCATCAGATGCACCAGATGTCGGCAGATGGTCAGGCCTAGACCCGTGCCGCCGTAGCGGCGTGTCATCGAGGCATCGGCCTGGGTGAAGGGTTCGAACAGTTTTTCCTGCTGGTCGGGCGCGATGCCGATGCCTGTGTCACGAATGGCGCAATGCAGCATGAACTCGCCATTCTGCAGCGCGGTGCTGGTGATCGTGACGGTGACGTCGCCATTCTCGGTGAACTTGATCGCATTGCCCAGCAGGTTGGTCAGCACCTGGCGAAGGCGCAGCGGATCGCCGATCACATGCTCAGGCACATCCGGCGCGATATCCAGATTCAGGCGGTTGCCGCCCTCGCGCGCACGGGGCGCCATCAGGGTCAGCACGTTCTCGATGGTGGGATGCAGATCGAAATCGATGGACTCGATCTGCAGCTTTCCCGCCTCCAGTTTCGAAACGTCGAGGATATCGTCGATCAGTCCCAGCAGATCGCGTGCCGATTGCTGGGCCACCTCGGCATAGCGCTTCAGCGCCGCGTCCTGCTCGTCGCGATGGATCAGGCTGAGCATGCCCAGCACGCCGTTCATAGGGGTGCGAATTTCATGGCTCATCATCGCAAGGAAACTGGACTTCGCACGGTGCGAGGCTTCGGCGGCGTCGCGGGCCAGAGTCAGGGCCTGGGCCGTTTCGGCCAGCTTGACGGACTGTTCCTCCAGCATCTGGCGCTGCCATTCGAGTTCGTTCATCTGGCGGCGGATCTGGTCGATGTCTTCCAGGCTGCCGATCATGCGCAGCGGCCGGCCGGCGGCATTGCGCGTCACATCCGCACGCGCC
Source organism: Ferrovibrio sp. (assembly GCF_046297595.1). GTDB lineage: Bacteria > Pseudomonadota > Alphaproteobacteria > Ferrovibrionales > Ferrovibrionaceae > Ferrovibrio. The sequence continues at coordinate 66,469 of NZ_JBKBHT010000006.1, read as the reverse complement.
AGCACCCATAGATACTGGCCGTTGCCGCGCTGTATCCGGAACTCGCATTCATACGGCCGGCCGCTGCGCAGACTGTCGTTGACTTGGCGGGCGACGCGGGCCGCATCGTCGGGGTGAATCAGGCTGTTGAACTCGGTGATCGTGCTGCGCGCGGCGAGCGGCGACGGGTGGCCGCTGTCCTGCAGGTAGTTGGCGATGATCAACAGATCGCCGCTGGCCAGATTCCAGTCCCAGATACCCAGCCGGCTGCTGCGTGCGGCCGCTTCAAACAGATCGTTGCTGGCCTGCAGGGCGCTGCGGGCGGCCGCCATGGCACGCTGCTGGATCATCACGCGCATCGCCAGGGTGATCAGCCCGGCGATCATGTAGGTGGCGACCAGGCAGGCCATCAGCGACAGGGCAGGCACCAGCCGATCAGACGATGTAGCGAGGTTGGCCTGCCAGAGCGTGAACGAGGCGAGGATGCCGCCGATCAGCACGACCGCCTGGGCGACCAGCAGGCTTGGCGGAGAAATATCGACCGACGGATAATAGGTGCGTGCCGCACAGGCGGCGCCGAACAGGAACAGCAACGCAGCGCCGTCGGGCAGGGCTGCAGCATGGGATGCCCATTCCGGTTCCTGCGGCAGGATATCCAGGGCGGCCATGGCCAGCATGGTGGCCATGGCGAGCATTGTCATGGCGATGGTCCAGCCCAGGGGCACATTCCCGGCAGTGGCGTTGACAGCCGGCTTGACGCAGAGGCGAAGCGCACCGATCAGGCCGCCGATGGCGACGACCGGCCCCATATGGCCGAACCAGCGTTCAACCGGGCTCAGGGTGTCGAAGGTCGCGGCAACATGCTGCAGCCCGGGCATCTGCATCGTGCCCAGCAAACCTCCGAGGCAAAGCAGGGCAAGGCCCGCAGCAACCAGGCGGGAAAATATCGAATAGCGATCACGTGTCAGCAGGGCGATGCCGGCCAGGAAAGCGGCCAGCGCTATATCGGCATGGAATGGTGAATGGCCAGGCAGGGCGGTCGTCATGACGCCGGTCAGGAATGGCGGATAGGCCAGCAGGAAGGCCATGCCCAGCAGAACGATGGCCAGGCTGTAGGCTATGCCGCGCAATGGCCAGCCGGCTGCGGCCGGGGAGTCCGGCGCGGCGGAAGGGGCTGGCGTCAGCATCGGTTGAAATGACAGGTCATGGCGGGGCGCAAAGCTAGCATGCGGAAGGCAGGCATGCGACTCTGGCGCAAGATTCTACCGGAGACTCGGCGCGGCTGGAGCGTTGACGGCGGTTGGAGGGGCGATTAAGACCCGCATTAAGGGAGAAAACGCAATGCTGTTCGAGTTATCCGATGATCAGCGGGCCATCCAGGAAACGGCGCGCCGTTTCGCCACCGATCGCATGCTGCCCAATGCCGCCCGCTGGGATGAGGACAAGCACTTTCCGGTCGAGGAATTGAGGGAAGCCGCCGCGCTCGGGTTTGGCGGAATCTATGTGCGCGACGATGTGGGCGGTTCGGGCCTGAGCCGTCTGGATGCCGCGATCATCTTCGAGGAGCTGGCTGCGGGTTGCACGTCGACGGCGGCCTATATCTCGATCCATAACATGGCCGCGTGGATGATCGATCGTTTCGGTAACGAGGCGCAGCGTCAGCGCTACCTGCCCAGCCTGTGCAGCATGGAGAGTTTCGCCTCCTACTGCCTGACCGAACCCAATGCCGGTTCCGATGCCGCCTCGCTGCAGACCAAGGCCGCGGATGCCGGCGATCATTACGTGCTGAACGGCACCAAGGCATTCATCTCAGGCGGCGGGCGCTCGGATATCTATGTCTGCATGGTGCGGACGGGCGAGACGGGCGCGCGCGGCGTTTCCTGCCTGATCGTCGAGAAGGGCATGCCGGGCCTTTCGTTCGGTGCGCAGGAACGCAAGCTGGGCTGGAACAGCCAGCCGACCGCCATGGTGATCTTCGAGGATTGCAAGGTGCCGAAAGCCAACCTGGTCGGCGGCGAAGGCGAGGGGTTCCGCATCGCCATGGCAGGGCTGGATGGCGGCCGGATCAATATTGGCGCCTGCTCGCTGGGCGCGGCCAAGGCCTGCCTGACCACGGCGCGCGAATATGTCGCCAACCGCAAGCAGTTCGGCAATGCCATTGCCAGTTTCCAGGCCACGCAGTTCAAGCTGGCCGATATGGCCACCGATCTGGCTGCCGCGCGGCTGATGATCCGTCAGGCGGCCGCGATGCTGGATGCCAAGCACCCCGAGGCGACGATGTACTGCGCGATGGCCAAACGGCTGGCCACCGATTCCGGCTTTGCCATCTGCAACGAGGCGCTGCAGCTGCATGGCGGTTACGGCTATCTGAAGGATTATCCGGTGGAACGCTATCTGCGCGACTCACGCGTGCACCAGATTCTGGAAGGCACCAACGAGATCATGCGGGTGATCATATCCCGTGCGCTGCTGTCAGGCTCTTTTCACGATTGATTGACGTACCCTCAAGGACACCATGACCGACGATATCCTGTTTTCCGTTCGCAACGGCGTTGCCACCATCCAACTCAACCGCCCGAAAGCCCTGAATGCCCTGACGCATGACATGTGCGTGCCGCTGGAACGCCATCTGCGCGACTGGGCGAAGGATCCTGCCGTGAAGGCCGTGATCATCAAGGGCAGCGGCGAGAAGGCTTTCTGCGCCGGCGGCGATATCCGCAAGCTGGCCGACCGCGAGCCGGGCGGCGCCGAATACCGTCGCAGCTTCTGGCATGACGAATACCGCTGCAACACACTGATCGGCGAATTCCCCAAGCCCTTTATTGCCCTGGTCGATGGCATCTTCATGGGTGGCGGCGTGGGTCTGTCGGTGCATGGCAGCCATCGCATCATCAGCGAATATGCGCATTTCGCCATGCCGGAGACCGGTATCGGCCTGTTCCCGGATGTCGGCGGCACATATTTCCTGCCGCGCTGCCCGGGCGAGTTGGGTACCTATCTGGGCCTGACCGGCACGCGGCTGAAAGGCGCCGACATCATCGCGGCTGGCGTCGCCACGCATTTCGTGCCACGTGAGAAAATGGCAGCCCTTGAAGAAGCGCTGGTTGCCGCCGCACCGGCCGACAAGGCTGCTGTCGATGCGGTCGTGGCACGCTTTGCCGCCGATCCCGGCCCTTCGGCGCTGGCGCAGGCGAAGCCCCAGATCGACCGGCTCTTCTCCGGTGCCACGGTGGCCGAAATCATGACGGCGCTGGAAGCCGATGGCAGCGACTTCGCGCAAGAACAGGCTCGCACCATCCGTGCCAAATCGCCCACCTCGGTGAAGCTCACCTTCGCCCAGCTGCGGCGCGGCCGCAGCCTGTCGCTGCGCGACTGCATGCGGCTGGAGTGGCGCATGTGCAATCACGTGGCGGAAGGCCATGACTTCTATGAAGGCGTGCGCGCCGTGATCATCGACAAGGATCACCATCCGAAGTGGCAGCCGGCGACGCTGGAAGCGGTTTCGGATGCCGAGATCGAGAAATATTTCGAACCAGTGCCGCAGGGCGAACTGCAGTTCGACTGACAACCACAAGAACACAAACCACAAGAACACAGGCGGAGGAACATCATGGCGAATATCGGTTTCATCGGCGTCGGCAACATGGGTGGCCCGATGGCGCGCAACCTGCTGAAAGCCGGGCATAAGGTGAAAGCCTTCGACCTGATGCCCGAGCTGGTGCAGAAAGTGATCGAGGCGGGTGGCACCAAGGCCGCCTCGGCGCAGGAAGCCGCGCAAGATGTGGATGCCGTGATCAGCATGCTGCCGGCGGGCAAACATGTGCTCAGCGTCTATACCGGCGACAAGGGCATCCTGGCGGCGGCGCGTCCCGGCACGCTGTTCATCGACAGTTCGACCATCGACGTGAAATCCGCCCGCGAAGCCATTGCCGCAGCCGAAGCCAAGGGCATGCTGATGCTGGATGCGCCGGTATCGGGTGGCGTGGCCGGCGCAGAGAATGCTGCGCTGACCTTCATGGTCGGCGGAACCGATGCGGCCTTCGCCAGGGCTAAGCCGATCCTTGAGGCCATGGGCAAAAAGATCGTGCATGCTGGCGGGGCAGGGAATGGCCAGGTCGCCAAGATCTGCAACAACATGGTGCTGGGCATCAGCATGATCGCCGTGTCGGAAGCTTTTGTGATGGCTGAAAAGCTCGGGCTTTCGGCGCAGGCGATGTTCGATATTGTCTCCAGCTCGTCAGGTTCCTGCTGGGCCTTGGTCAATCACTGCCCGGTGCCCGGTCCGGTGCCGACCTCGGCGGCCAATCGCGATTACAAGCCGGGCTTCGCGGCCGAACTGATGCTGAAGGACCTTAAGCTGTCGCAGGAAGCGGCGCGCAGCGCCGGGGCACAGACCCCGCTGGGCGCCGAGGCCACCGCACTGTTTTCCGAATACGTTCAGGGCGGCAACGGACCGTCCGATTATTCGGGCATCATCCGCATGATCCGCAGCATGGCCTGACGAATATCCGTCAACTCCGGTCCGGCCTTGCCTTTGGCAGATTGCGCAGGTCATCCCGGCTCAGATCGGTCACGAAGGCGGCATCCTTGTCCCGCATTTCCAGGCGGAGATGCCGCCATTCGACTTCGACCCGCTCCTCGGTCAGGCCCAGCAGCCTGTCAATTCCGACAATGACTGACACGACCTTGCCGCTCCGATCGACGACAAGGTTTTCAATCTCGCCGATCCGGGCGCCCCGGGCATCATGCAAGGGCTGACCGAGGATGGCCGCCTGTGCCTGGCTGTGTTCCGGCATGTTCTCCCGGACAGAGAAATCGGGTGCCTTTGATTTCTCCCCTTCGGGGATGCCGGGAACTGCGTTGGGCCCCGGGACGGCGGCGCGCGGCTGGCGGGGCGCCGGTTCTTCCTGTTTGGGAGCTTGCGCCACGAGCCGGGGCTGGGCGATGGCAGCATGCTGTAATCCCAGAATAGCCAGGGTTGCGATTGAGGCTGCGATGAAGCGTTGTCTGGTCATGGAATACCTTCCATTCAGCGCGATACCGCGACAGGCGTGATGCCTGCCGGCATATTCGGCGAGGCGACTCTCGATTGGAGTTGTTGCCTGATTGTCGATGAATCGTCAGCGAGCCGGGCCGGGCGATGGATGTGATCGCCTAATACCAGGAATGGCAGGCTGGCGATGATAGCGGCCAGCAGGATGAGGCAGATATCGTGCATGGTTTGCTCCCTGCTCGTATGCTGGCGGAGGCAACCTCCGCTGCGCAGGAATAAACAGACCAGAAAGCGGGAAGTTCCGGGAATTATGCCGGGGGAATGACGGCTGTCGCCTCGATTTCGATCTTAGCGCGATCCTCCAGCAGGGCGGCCACCTGCACCAGGGTCATGGCCGGGTAGTGCTTGCCAATGATCTCGCGGTAGACCTTGCCCAGATCGGCATTGCGGGCGAGGTAATCCTTCTTGTCGACCACATACCAGGTCATGCGGACGATATGCTCGGGGCGGGCGCCCGCTTCGGCGAGCACGCGTACGATGTTGCGCAGGGCCTGACGGGTCTGCTCGACAAGGTCATCGCTTTCGAAGCGAGCCTCGGCCGTCCAGCCGATCTGCCCGGCCACGAAGACAAGCCGGCCCTCTGCGGCGATGCCATTGGCATAGCCTTTGGGTTTTGCCCATTCAGCCGGATTGAGAATCTTCATCCGTATCCCTCCGAATATTTTATATATAAAATATATTGCCGGGCCCGGCAAGCGGCATATCTCTGGAAGCGTAACTCTGCTGCCCGGGCTTTGATGCTTGAGCCGGCTGACAAAGAAATGGTAACAGACCTGACATGTCACACGCGACAGGGAGTGGTGACGGGGAAGCGATCGTGGAGTTTCGCCGCATCGGGGCGGCGTTGAAAGTGATCGCGGTAGATCCCATTACCGGCATGGAAGTATCCATGGTTGGTGATCCGCGCCTGTCGCAACAGGAGCTGGCCCGACTTGCGGTTCAGAAGCTGCGGTATATGCAGAAAAAGCAGCAGAACCCGGGTTGACCGGCCGTAACGGGGGACAATGGAGTACTTTCTTCAGCAGCTTATCAACGGCGTAACCCTGGGTGCGGTCTACGCATTGATCGCCATCGGCTACACGATGGTCTACGGCATCATCGGCATGATCAATTTCGCCCATGGCGAAATCTACATGATCGGTGCCTTCATCGCGGTGATCGGCTTCTCCGTGCTGGGCCTGCTCGGGATCACCTGGGTTCCGCTGGCCCTAATCATCGTGCTGGCCGCCGCCATGATGCTCACCGGCCTGTATGGCTGGACGGTTGAGCGCATCGCCTATCGGCCGCTGCGCGGCTCGTTCCGGCTGGCGCCGCTGATCTCGGCCATCGGCATGTCGATCTTCCTGCAGAATTACGTGCAGATCGCCCAGGGTGCCCGGATCAAGCCCCTGCAACCCATGATTCGCGGTGGCGTCGAATTGATGCACGGCGAGACATTCTCGGTCAGTCTTTCCTACATGCAGATGATCATCATCGCGCTCACCGTCCTGTTGATGGGCGGTTTCTCCTGGCTGATCGCGGCGACGCCACTTGGCCGCGCCCAGCGCGCCTGCGAACAGGATCGCACCATGGCCGGTCTGCTTGGCGTGAATGTGGATCGCACGATCTCGCTCACTTTCGTGCTCGGCGCCATTCTGGCCGCGGTGGCCGGCGTGATGGTCAGCCTGTATTACGGCGTGGTCGACTTCTACATTGGCTTCCTGGCCGGGCTGAAGGCCTTCACGGCTGCGGTGCTCGGCGGCATTGGCTCGCTGCCCGGCGCCATGCTGGGTGGCTTGCTGATCGGCCTGATCGAGGCTTTCTGGTCGGCCTATTTCAGCATCGAATACAAGGATGTCGCGGCTTTCTCGATTCTTGTCATCGTGCTGATCTTCCGCCCCACCGGCCTGCTTGGCCGTCCGGAAATCGAGAAGGTCTGACATGACGCCAGCGCAACGCCTCCGCGACGCGGTGCTCGCCGCCCTGGTCGCCGCCGCCCTCTCGTTTCCGCTGCTGGGTTTCGAAACCGTCGATACCGGCGGACCACTCGGCATCAATACGCGTTTTGCCTGGGTCGGTTATGCCGCCGGCATCGTGTTCGTTGGCCGTCTGGCCTTCATGGCCCTGCTGGACTGGCATCGCCAGCGCGGCAGCCGTGTGCAGCAGAATGGGGCCGCTGCGGTCGAACGCCGCGATTTCCTGACCTGGCTGGGCAGCAAGGCCGATGCATGGCTGATGCCGGCGCTGATAGCCTTTGCGGCGGTTCTGCCATTCCTGCCGTTCGCCGACCGCACCGTGGTCGATCTGGCCACTGTTGTCCTGATCTATGTGATGCTCGGTTGGGGCCTGAACATCGTGGTCGGCCTGGCCGGTCTGCTCGACCTGGGCTACGTGGCCTTCTATGCCGTGGGTGCCTATACCTACGCGATCCTGGCGATCCAGTTCGGTCTCAGCTTCTGGATATGCCTGCCGCTGGCTGGCATTTTCGCCGCCACTTTCGGCGTGATCCTCGGCTTTCCGGTGCTGCGCCTGCGCGGCGATTATCTGGCCATCGTCACGCTGGGCTTCGGCGAGATCATCCGCATCGTCCTGCTGAACTGGACCGAGGTGACGTCGGGCTCCAATGGCATCTCCGGCATTCCGCGCCCGTCCTTCTTCGGCTTTCCCTTTACCGCCGATCCACCGGACGGCGAGACCGCTTTCCATCAATTGCTCGGGCTGGAATTCTCGTCGCTGCACCGGATCGTGTTTCTGTATTACGTGATCTTGGTGCTGGCCCTGATCACGAACCTCTTCACCATGCGCATCCGCAAACTTCCCGTGGGTCGCGCCTGGGAGGCCCTGCGCGAGGATGAGATCGCCTGCAAGGCGCTCGGCATCAATCCGACCAACACCAAGCTGACCGCCTTTGCCATCGGCGCGATGTTCGGCGGTTTCGCTGGCAGCTTCTTTGCCACACGGCAGGGCTTCATCAGCCCCGAAAGCTTCTCGTTCATCGAGTCTGCCGTGATCCTGGCCATCGTGGTGCTGGGCGGCATGGGCAGTCAGGCCGGCATCGTGCTGGCTGCCGCCTTCCTGACCCTGCTGCCTGAACTGGCCCGCGAGTTCTCGCTTTACCGCATGCTGGCTTTCGGTGCCGCCATGGTGCTGATCATGATCTGGCGGCCGCAGGGGCTGCTGTCCTATCGGGAACCGACGATCAGGCTTTCAAAACTGAAAGCCTCGGCAGGTGGAGGCGCGCCATGACAACGCCCCTCCTGCAGGTCGAGCATCTGACCATGCGCTTTGGCGGCCTGGTTGCCGTCAACGATGTCTCCTTCGATGCCATGCCGGGCCAGATCACCGCGATTATCGGGCCGAACGGCGCCGGCAAGACCACGGTGTTCAACTGCATTGCCGGTTTCTACAAGCCGACGGTCGGCCGGCTCACTCTGCGCCGCAATGGCGAGCCCTACCTGCTGGAACGCATGCAGGGCCACGACATCGCGGCCAAGGCCCGGGTGGCGCGCACCTTCCAGAACATCCGGCTGTTCCCGAAGATGACGGTGCTGGAGAACCTGATCGTTGCCCAGCACAACAAGCTGATGCGTGCTTCGGGCTACACGTTCCTGGGCCTGTTCGGTCTGGGCGGCTATGGCAAGGCCGAAGCCGATGCCATCGACCGGGCACGTTACTGGCTGGAGCGTACAAATCTGACCGATCTGGCCGACGAACCGGCCGGCGCGCTGCCCTATGGCGGACAGCGCCGACTGGAGATCGCACGCGCCATGTGCACCGAGCCGGCTTTGCTGTGTCTGGACGAACCGGCCGCCGGCCTCAATCCGCGTGAATCCGCCGAACTCAATACCCTGCTGCAGTTCATCCGCAGGGATCACGATTGCGGCGTGCTGCTGATCGAGCATGACATGAGCGTGGTGATGCAGATTTCCGATCATATCGTGGTGCTGGATTACGGCCGCAAGATCGCCGATGGCACGCCTGAGCAGATCCGCAACGACCCTGCCGTGATCCGGGCCTATCTCGGCGAGCCGGAAGGCGACGAGAAGGGGGCGGCCTGATGCTCAGCATCTCGGGAGTGCATACCTTCTACGGCGCGGTTCATGCACTGAAGGGCGTCGATATCGAAGTCGGGCAGGGCGAGATCGTAGCCCTGATCGGCGCCAACGGTGCCGGCAAGTCCACCCTGTTGATGACCATCTGCGGCAATCCGAAGCCGCGCCATGGCAGCATCCGCCTCGAAGACCAGAATATCGTCGGCATTCCGACGCATATGCTGGTGCGTCGCGGACTGGCCCATGCACCGGAAGGCCGGCGCATCTTTCCGCGCATGACCGTGCTGGAAAACCTGCGCATGGGCGCCGTGGCCGCCGATCCCGCGCATTTCGACGACGACCTGGAAAGGGTCTTTACGCTGTTCCCGCGTTTGAAAGAGCGGCGCGAGCAACGTGGCGGCACATTGTCGGGCGGTGAACAGCAGATGCTGGCCATCGGGCGTGCGCTGATGAGCCGGCCGCGCCTGCTGCTGCTGGACGAGCCTTCGCTCGGTCTGGCGCCACTGGTGGTGAAGCAGATTTTCTCGATCATTGAGGAGATCAACAAACGCGATGGCGTGACGGTGCTGCTGGTCGAGCAGAATGCCTATCACGCGCTCAAGCTGGCCCATCGCGGTTATGTGCTGGTCAACGGCAAGATCACTATGAGCGGCCGCGGCGCCGATCTGCTGGCAGACGAGCAGATTCGCGCGGCCTATCTGGAAGGCGGTCACGGATGAACGAGATTCTGGGCGAGAGCATTCCCGTATTCATCGGCCTGACCGTGATCCTGGTCGGCGGCTGCGGTTTTATGATGGGACAGGCCATCGCCAATACCTGGCGACCCTACTGGCAGGTGGTGCCCTATAGCCTGCTGCTGGCGGCCACCAGCCGCTTCCTGGCCTTCGCCCTGTTCGAGGAACAGCTTCTGGCGGTAGTGCCATACCTCACAGCTGCGGTTGTCGTGCTGGGCCTGGCCACTTTGGGATTCCGGCTGACCCAGGCCGACCTGATGGTTCACCAGTATCCGTGGCTATATGAGCGGTCCGGCTTGCTGGGGTGGAAGGACAGACAGGCGTCACCTTAGGTTGTTGCCCGAAGGCCCCGGACTGATTAGAGTTTCGCATCAGTATTTTAAACAGGGAGAGGATATCATGCGTAGACTTATGACTGGTTTGGCGGTTGTCGCTGCGGTTGGCCTGTTCGCCGGCGCTGCTTCGGCCCAGGTGAAGATCGCGCTGAATGGCCCGATCACCGGCCAGCTCGCCAGCTTCGGCGAGCAGATGAAGCGCGGTGCCGAGATGGCCGTTGCCGACCTGAACGCCAAGGGCGGCGTGAACGGCCAGAAGATCACGCTCGTGATCGGCGATGACCAGTGCGATCCGAAGCAGGCGGTGGCGGTGGCCAATCGCGCGGCCCAGGAAAAGGTCGCGGCCGTGATCGGCCATTTCTGCTCGGGTTCGTCGATCCCGGCCTCGGATGTCTACAAGGAAGAAAACATCCTGCAGATCACGCCGGCCTCGACCAATCCGAAATACACGGATCGCGGCTACAAGAACACCTTCCGCGTCTGTGGCCGCGATGACCAGCAGGGCATCGTCGCCGGCGACTACATCATGGACAAGTACAAGGGCAAGAAGGTCGCCATCCTGCATGACAAGACCGCCTACGGTCAGGGTCTGGCGGACGAGACCAAGAAGCGCCTGAACTCGAAGGGCGTGAAGGAAGCCATGTACGAGGCGATCACCCCTGGCGAGAAGGATTACTCGGCGCTGGTGTCGAAGATGAAGCAGGCCGGCATCGACCTGATCTATCTGGGTGGCTATCACCCCGAAGGTGGCCTGATCGTGCGCCAGGCCAAGGAGCAGGGCCTGAACGCCGTGCTGATGGGCGGCGACGCCCTGGTCGACAAGCAGTTCTGGGCGATCTCGGGCCCGGCCGGTGAAGGCACCCTGATGACCTTCGACGCCGATCCGCGCAAGAACCCGGTTGCCAAGCCGATCGTCGACAAGTTCAAGGCCGGCGGCTACGACCCCGAGGGCTACACCCTCTATACCTATGCCGCGATCCAGGTCTGGGCCGAGGCTGCAACCAAGGCGAAGTCGTTCAAGACGGGCGATGTCGAGAAGGTGATGCGCAGCAACAAGTTCAGCACCGTGCTGAACGAAATCTCCTTCGACGCCAAGGGCGACACCACGTCGCCGGCCTACAAGGTCTATGTCTGGAAGAACGGTTCCTACGACTACGTGAACTGATCCCATCCGATCAGGAGAAAGCCCGGCCCGTGCCGGGCTTTTTTCCGCCCAGAGCGTGCCTGTTATGTTCTTTTGGCCGAAAGGGCAGGTAAACACCCGGTTGTCATTTCCCTTGTTGCTGGGGTTGGCACCTGCCACCGGATATTGTAGGGTCCGGCGTCTTTTCCCGAGGTGCTCCGCCGATGTCCAAGCCCACGGTCGCTCTTGCCGCCGATCATGCCGGTTTTGAATTGAAAAACCTGCTGCGGGATGAGCTTAAGGCCCAGGGCTATCCGGTCCTCGACCTCGGCACCAATTCTTCCGACAGCGTCGATTACCCCGATTTCGGACGCAAACTGGCCCAGGCCGTGGCCGACGGTCAGGCCCAGATGGGCGTCGTGGTCTGCGGGACCGGGATTGGCATCTCAATTGCCGCCAATCGCGTGCCGGGCTGCCGGGCCGCTTTGTGCCATGACAGCACCAGCGCACGTCTGTGCCGCGAGCATAACGATGCCAATGTGCTGGCGCTCGGTGCCCGCCTGATCGGCGTGGAGACGGCGCGCGACTGCCTGAAAGCTTTCCTCGAAACCCCGTTCGCCGGCGGACGCCATACCCGCCGCGTGGAGAAACTCGGCCAGCCTGCCTGATCACAACCAGAATACCCCAGAGCCGGAGTACCCAGATGTCCAGCACCGCCGCCAAGCCCACCGTCACTCATGCAGGCTTTTTCGAGCGTTCGCTCGCCCAGGCCGACCCCGAGATTTTCGCCTCGATCACTGCCGAATTGGACCGGCAGCAGAACCAGATTGAACTGATCGCTTCGGAAAACATCGTCAGCCGCGCCGTGCTGGAGGCGCAGGGCTCGGTGATGACCAACAAATATGCCGAAGGCTATCCGGGCAAGCGCTATTACAACGGCTGCGAATTCGTCGACATCGCCGAAAGCCTGGCCATCGAGCGCGCCAAGAAAATCTTCGGCTGCGGCTTTGCCAATGTGCAGCCGCATTCCGGCGCGCAGGCCAACCAGGCCGTGTTCATGGCGGTGCTGAAGCCGGGCGATACCTTCATGGGCCTCGACCTGGCCGCCGGCGGTCACCTGACCCATGGCGCCGCCGCCAACCAGTCGGGCAAGTGGTTCAACGTCGTCAGCTATACGGTGCGGCAGGACGACCAGCGCATCGACATGGACCAGGTGGCCAAGCTGGCCGAACAGCACAAGCCGAAGCTGATCATCGCCGGCGGTTCGGCCTATCCGCGTTTCTGGGACTTCGCGCGCTTCCGTGAAATCGCCGACAGCATCGGTGCTGTGTTCATGGTCGACATGGCGCATTTCGCCGGCCTGGTGGCGGGCGGCGCGCATCCTAGCCCGTTCCCGCATGCCCATGTGGCGACGACCACGACGCACAAGACCCTGCGCGGTCCGCGCGGCGGCATGGTGCTGACCAATGACGAGGCCCTGGCCAAGAAGATCAATTCGGCGGTGTTCCCCGGCCTGCAGGGCGGCCCGCTGATGCATGTGATCGCGGCCAAGGCCGTGGCCTTCGGCGAGGCGCTGTCGCCGGAATTCCGCACCTATGCGCAGGCTGTTGTCGACAATGCGAAGGCCATGGCTGGTGCGTTGCAGGAGCGCGGCTACGATCTCGTTTCCGGCGGCACCGACAATCACCTGATGCTGGTGGATCTGCGCTCCAAGGGCCTGAAGGGCAATGTCTGCGTCGAGAGCCTGGAGCGTGCCCGCATCACCACCAACAAGAACGGCGTTCCGTTCGACACCGAGAAGCCGACCATCACGTCCGGCGTGCGCCTCGGCAGCCCGGCTGGCACCACGCGCGGCTTCGGCGTTGCCGAGTTCCGCCAGATCGGCGGCCTGATCGCCGATGTGCTGGATGGCCTAGTGAAGAAGAGCAACGATAATTCCGATGTCGAGCGGGCGGTAGCCGAGAAAGTGATGGCTCTGTGCGCCCGCTTTCCGATCTATCCGAAAGCCTGACGGCACCATTCAAGGCGGGGGAAGCTGAACAATGCGTTGTCCGTTCTGCGGCAATGACGACACCCAGGTGAAGGATTCACGGCCGACCGAGGATAACTCGGCGATCCGCCGTCGGCGCTTTTGCCCCAATTGCGGCGCGCGTTTCACGACGTTCGAGCGCATCCAGCTGCGCGAGCTGACCGTGATCAAGAAGAACGGCCTGAAAGTGCCGTTTGATCGCGACAAGCTGGCCCGTTCGATCATGATCGCCACGCGCAAGCGTCCGATCGATCCGGATCGCATCGAACGCCTGATCAACGGCATCGTGCGCCGTCTGGAAAGTTCGGGCGAGAGCGAGATCAAGTCGGATGCCATCGGCGAATTGGTGATGGATGGCCTGGCCGCCCTCGACAAGGTGGCTTACGTCCGCTTCGCCTCTGTCTATCGCAATTTCCGCGAGGCCAAGGATTTCGAGGAATTCATCGGCTCGCTCAGCGGAGCTGGCAGCGACGATGACTGACAAGGCCGTGGCCGCCCGGGACGAGCGCTACATGCGCATCGCGCTCGGGCTGGCCGCGCGCGGGCTGGGCAATACCTGGCCCAATCCAGCTGTCGGCTGCGTGATCGTGCGCGACGGCCGCATTGTCGGTCGCGGCTGGACCAAAGTCGGCGGCCGTCCCCATGCGGAAACCGAGGCCTTGCAGCAGGCGGGCGAAGCCGCACGCGGCGCCACGGCCTACGTGACGCTGGAACCCTGCAGCCATCATGGCCGCACGCCGCCCTGCGCGGAAGCACTGATCGAGGCCGGTATCGGCCGTTGCGTCGTGGCGCTGGAAGACCCGGACGCCCGTGTGGCCGGCAAGGGTCTGGCCATGTTGCGCGAGGCCGGCATTGTCGTGAGCGAGGGTTGCCTGGCCAATGCGGGCGCCGACCTGAATGCTGGTTTCCTGCTTGGCCGCGAACGAAGCCGTCCGCTGGTTAGCCTGAAACTGGCGGTCAGCCTCGACGGCCGCATCGGTGCCCATACGGGCGACAGCAAATGGATCACCAATCCGCAATCGCGGCGCCGCACCCATCTGCTGCGCGCCCAGCATGACGCGATCATGGTGGGCAGCAACACCGCCCTGCAGGATGATCCGGAACTGACCTGCCGTTTGCCTGGCCTGCCCACGCGGCCGCCGGTGCGCATCGTGCTGGACGGCCGGTTGCGCCTGAGCCTGACCGCCAAGGTGGTGGCCACCGCCCGGGAGACGCCCACCTGGCTGATCACGCGGAACGATGTCGATTCCACGCGACGCGATGCCTTCCGCGATTGTGGTGTCGAGGTGATCGAAGTGGAGCCGGATGCTGCCGGTTTCCCCGACCTGGTCCAGGCTTTTGCCGCCTTGTCGGAGCGGGGGCTGACCCGGGTCCTGGTGGAGGGCGGGGGCAAGCTGGCCGCCAGCCTGATCCGGACCGACCTGGTCGACCGGATGATCTGGTTCCGCTCTCCCAGCGTGATCGGCGGCGATGGCCTGCCGGCCATAGCCGGTTTCGGCATCGATACCGTAGCGGAAGCCCCCCGCTGGCGGCGGGTCAGGGCCGATATTCTGGGCGACGACCTGCTGGAAACCTTCGTCCGTCCCCTCTAAAACAAACCCATGTTCACCGGCATCGTCACCGACATCGGCACCGTCACCGCACGCGAGGCGCGCGGCGATACCCGTTTCCGCATCCGTACGACCTACGATACGGCCAGCATCGCCATCGGCGCATCCATCGCCTGTTCCGGCGTCTGTCTCACTGTGGTGCAGAAAGGCGAGGATTGGTTCACGGTCGATGTCTCGGCCGAAACCCTGTCACGCACAGGCCTGGGGAACTGGCGCGAAGGCAGCCGCATCAACCTGGAGCGCAGCCTGCGGGTCGGCGATGAGCTGGGCGGCCATATCGTTTCGGGCCATGTCGACGGTGTCGGCGACGTGACGATGGCCAAACCTGAGGGCGATTCCCTGCGGATCGAAATCAGGGCACCCGATGCCCTTGCGGCTTTCATCGCCGAGAAGGGCTCGATCACGGTGGATGGCGTTTCGCTAACGGTGAACAGCGTTGACGGCGCGAGCTTCGGCGTCAACCTCATACCGCACACTCAGCAGGTGACGACGCTCGGTAATCTCAAGACTGGCGACAGGGTCAATCTGGAAATCGATACGCTGGCGCGCTACGTCGCCCGCCTGCAGCAATGGAACAAGCCGGCGTGAACAGCATGGACGATATCAAGCGGTATATCGCTTCGACGGAAGAGATCATCGAAGAGGCGAGGCGAGGGCGCATGGTGATCCTGGTCGACGAGGAAGACCGCGAGAACGAAGGCGATCTCTACATTCCCGCGGAAATGGCCGATGCCGCGGCGATCAATTTCATGGCGAAATACGGCCGCGGCCTGATCTGCCTGACCCTGACCCGCCAGCGCATCGAGCAGCTTGGCCTGCCCTTGATGGCGCAGAACAATGCCTCGCGCCATCAGACGGCCTTCACCGTCTCGATCGAGGCCCGTGAAGGCGTCACCACCGGCATATCCGCTGCCGACCGGGCGCAGACCGTCGCCGTCGCTATCGACCCGGCCAAGGGCCCGCAGGACATCGCCGTGCCGGGCCATATCTTCCCGCTGATGGCTCGCGATGGCGGTACGCTGGTGCGCGCCGGCCATACCGAGGCGGGGGTCGATATCGCCCGCCTGGCCGGCCTGAACCCGTCCGGCGTGATCTGCGAGATCATGAATGACGACGGCACCATGGCCCGGCTGCCCGACCTGATTTCGTTCGCCCAGTTGCACAACCTGAAGATCGGCACCATTGCCGACCTGATCGCCTATCGCCGCAGGAACGACAACCTGATCCAGCGCATGGTGGAAGGCGAGATCGACAGCGTCTGGGGCGGGAAATTCAGGATGCTGGTCTACCGCAACCGGGTTGAGTATGCCGAGCATATTGCCCTGGTTAAGGGTGACGTGGCCGATGGCCGGCCGGTCATGGTGCGGATGCACGCCATGAATGTGCTGGAAGACGTGCTCGGCGACCATGGCGCCCGGTCCGGGGTCCTGCACGGGGCCATGCAGATGATCGGGGAGGAGGGACGGGGCATCGTGGTCCTGATCCGCGAACCCCGGGCCACCGCCCTGTCCGACAAGGTGCGCCAGAAAATCGGCGAACCAGTTGAAAAGTCTGCCCAACTCCGGGATTATGGCATCGGGGCGCAGATCCTGATCGATCTGGGGGTTAAGGACATGATCGTCTTGTCCAACGTGGAACGCACAATCGTCGGCCTGGAAGGCTATGGCCTGACTGTGGTCGAAACCCGGCCCATCAAGGTTCGCAGGGAGGTCTGAGAGCATGGTGGCGCGCAAGAGCAAGCCGGCCGCGAAGAAGAAGCCGGCCAAGATGCAGAAGTTTTCGACCAGCAAAAGCCAGGTCAAAGGAAATCTCGCCATCGATATCCGCAAGCCGCGGGTACTGATCGTGGAGGCCCGGTTCTACGAGGATATCGCCGATGCGCTCTTCGAAGGTGCCAAGGCGGTGATCGAGGCTTCGGATTTCGACTATGACCGCATCGACGTGCCCGGCGCGCTTGAGCTGCCGGCAGCGATCCGCTTCGCGATGAACCGCAAGGGCGACAAGGCCTATGACGGCTTCGTGGCGCTGGGCTGCGTTATCCGCGGCGAGACGGCCCATTTCGATGTGGTGGTGAACGAAAGCGCCCGTGGCCTGCAGCAACTCGCTATCGACCATCAGCTATGCATCGGCAACGGTATTATCACCGTTGAGAACGAGGAGCAGGCCTGGGATCGCGCCCGCAAGGATCGTCAGGACAAGGGCGGTCAGGCGGCGCTGGCATGCGTCGCCATGATCGGGCTGAAGCAGCTCTTCTCGATATGAGTGAAGGAGGGCAGCGCCGCGGATTTCGCAACGATCGACCAGCAGGCCGCCGGTCGGTCGCCCGTCTGTTCGCGGTGCAGGCCCTGTACGAGATCGAATTCGGCGGCGGTGTTGCCGAGGCCGTGATCGCCGACTTTCGCGCCAACCGCCAGAACGAAGAGATCGAAGGCGTGCAGATGCGCGAGGCGGATGCCGACTGGTTCTCCGAAATCGTGCGTGGCGTGTCCAAGCGCCAGGACGAAATCGACCGGATCATCAAGGAAGCCATGCCGCGTTCTGATGCGCTCGACCGCATGGAAGCGATCCTGCGCTATGCGCTGCGTTGCGCGACTTATGAAACCATCGCCCGTATCGATGTTCCAGCGGCCACTGTGATCGACGAATATCTTGGTATCGTGCGCGCTTTTTTTGGCCCGCGCGAAATCAAGCTGGCCAATGGCGTGATAGATGCCGTGGCGCGCAAACTGCGCCCCGGCGAATTCGCAGCCTGATCTCCCCATGGCCGGGCAACGCCTCGGCGAATTCGAAATGATCGCGCGTTATTTCGCGCCTCTGGCGGCCGATGCCCCGGGGGCTTTCGGTTTGCGTGACGATGCCGCCGCAATCGCTCTGCCGCCTGGCGAGGACCTGGTCGTCACCACGGATGCCATGGTGGAGGGGGTTCACTTCCTGCTCAAGGATGGCGCCGCACGGATCGCGCGCAAGCTGCTGAGGGTCAACCTGTCCGATCTTGCCGCCAAAGGTGCCCGGCCAATCGGATACCAGCTTGCCATCGCCCTGCCGGAATCCCTGGCCAGCGACGAATGGCTGGGCGCCTTCTGCGCCGGACTGGCACAGGATCAGAAAGCTTTTGGCATTGCCCTGTATGGCGGCGACACGGTGCGCAGCCCGGACCGCCTGATGCTGAATGTCACGGCATTCGGCGCCGTTCCGGCCGGCACGATGCTGCGACGCGACCAGGCCCAGACCGGCGACGATCTGTATGTGACGGGTAGCATCGGCGATGCCGCCCTTGGCCTCGAAACGAAACTCAACCATCGCCTGTTCTCGTCGGCTGCGATGATGTTCTTCGATTCCCGGCTTCACCTGCCGACCCCGCGCCTTGCTTTCGGTCAGGAGCTGCGGGGCCTGGCGCATGCCGCGATGGATGTCTCGGATGGTCTTGTGCAGGATGCTGGCCATATTGCGTCGGCCTCTGGATTGCGCGCGGTGATACATGCAGATGCGGTGCCGTTGTCGCTGGCGACGCGTCAGGCCGTCGCGGAGGACAAAAGCCTGCTGCCGATCGTGCTGACCGGCGGCGACGATTACGAACTGCTGTTCACGGCACCGCCCCAGGCCGAGCAGGACATCGCGGCTTTGTCGCGTCGTGTCGGTCTGGCCGTGCATCGTATCGGCAGCCTTGAGGCCGGCAGCGGAGTTTCGGTGAGCGGTGCCGGCGGGCAGCCGCTGGATCTGGCGCGGGGCGGCTTCCAACATTTTGGCGGCACGCTAGAATAGCAGTGAAAGGCGGGATGCGCAGGCATGCGTAAAATCGGATTGATCATCTTGGCTCTGGTGGTGCTGCTCACCCTCGCCGGTGGCGGCGTGGCTGTGTATCTGCTGGTGATCGCGCCGAAGAACCAGACCGAGGAAGAGGCCATCGATCCGAATGATCCGCCGCCACCGCCGGTTCCCAAGCGGCCGGCCTTCATCCCGCTTGAACCGTTCAGCGTTTATGTGAAGCCGGAGGGTCAGCCCTCCCGGGAAATAATCGTCATCCTGCACCTGGAAGTACCGCCCGATAACGTGCCGCAGGTGAATGAAAAGATGCATCTGCTGCGCGATGCCTATATCCGCGAACTGCTGAAAGGCGACCCCATCGAGGTACCGGCCCGCTTCACGGCCAAGGATCTGTATGTGGTTCGCGACCGTCTGCGCGGTCCGACCGAGCAGGTGATGGGAAAAGGGCTGGTGACGCAGGTCCTGCTTCTGAATATTATTGGCCAGCTAAAGTAAGTAGAATCGCGCCCAACAGAACTGCCTAACAGAACTGGCCGTCTCCCATGACCGTACTCTCGCCGGCCGCTGCGAAGCGGAACGTCCTCATTCTTGCCGTCTGCATGGCCCTGGCGAATTCCGCGGTTACCCTGCAGGTGACGCTCGGTGGTCTGGTGGGCCACATCCTGGTCGAGGACAAGGCCTTTGCCACCCTGCCGGTCACCTTCGTCGTGGCAGGAACGGCGCTGGCCACCATTCCGGCCTCCATGCTGATGCGCAGGATCGGCCGGCGGCTTGGTTTCATGCTGGGCTGCCTGGTCGGCAGCAGCGGTTCGCTGATTGCCGCTCTCGGCGTCTACCTTGGGCATTTCTGGCTGTTCTGCCTAGGCGCCTTCATCTTCGGCGGCTCCAGTGCCTTCGTTCAGCTCTATCGTTTTGCCGCGGCTGATATCGCGCCGCAGAATTTCAAGAGCAAGGCGATTTCCTGGGTCATGGTTGGCGGACTCGTCTCGGCCATCCTGGGACCCGAGATCGCCAAATACACCCGCGAACTGCTGACTCCGCACCTGTTCCTGGCCTCCTATATGGCCGCCGCCGCATTGCCGCTAGTCGTTCTTGTCATCCTGACGGCAGTCACCATTCCGGCTCCGACACTGCAGGAACTGAAGGAGCAGGGGCGACCGCTGCTGGAAATCGTGCGGCAGCCGACCTTCATGGTTGCCGCGATGGCCGGCATGTTCGGCTATGGCGTGATGAACCTGCTGATGACCGCGACCCCGCTGGCCATGCAACTCTGCGAACATCCCTTTGCCGCTGCCGCCACGGTGATCCAGTGGCATGTGGTCGGCATGTTCTTTCCCAGCTTTTTCACCGGCAACCTGATCGGCCGGTTCGGTGCGCTGCGCATCATTATGGTCGGGACGGCACTCAATCTTGCCTGCATCGGCGTGGCCCTGAGCGGCGTCGGTGTGTGGCATTTCCAGATCGCGCTGCTTCTGCTCGGTGTCGGCTGGAACTTCATGTATATCGGTGGCACCTCGCTGCTGACCGAGGTCTACCGGCCAGCCGAACGCAACAAGACGCAGGCCCTGAACGACTTCCTGGTCTTCGGCACGGTTGCCCTGGCTTCGCTGGGATCGGGCAAGATGCTCTATCACTGGGGCTGGGATTTCGTGCCGCTGTCGGCCCTGCCGTTCATCCTGATGGCCGGTCTGGCCGTGCTGTGGCTGCTGCTGCAGCGCAAGCAACCAGCGCTGGCTGAATAAGCATTGGAAAAATAAGCCATATTGCGCCGGTCCGGCTTCTCTGGCATAACGACTCCGTGTTCCACCCCGCGTCGAGTCTGGGGGCAATAACTAGGTAGCAGTCGCGTAACCCGAGGCGGGCAGCGCTGCCCGGTCGGGCGTGTCTCGATTACATAATCCAAGGAACGAAGGGAAACGCTCATGACGGAGTTGTGGTTCGCCATCGCCTGTGGCGTATTGGCGTTGTTGTACGGCATTTGGACCTCGCGGTCCGTTCTGGCCGAGTCCGCCGGTAACCAGCGGATGCAGGAAATCGCCGCGGCCATTCAGGAAGGCGCTTCCGCCTATCTGAACCGCCAGTATCGTACCATTGGCATCGTCGGCATCGTGGTGGCGATCATCATCGGCCTTACGCTGGGCCTGAAGGTGGCCATCGGCTTCATCATCGGTGCCGTACTGTCCGGCGCTGCCGGCTATATCGGCATGAACGTTTCCGTCCGCGCCAACGTGCGCACCGCGGAAGGCGCGCGCAAAGGCATGGAACACGCCCTGGGCATCGCCTTCAAGTCGGGCGCCGTGACCGGCATGCTGGTGGTCGGCCTCGCCCTGCTGGGCGTAGCTGTCTACTACCTTATCCTCAAGAGCATGAACGCTCCGGCGCGTGAGATGATCGACGCTCTCGTGGCGCTCGGCTTCGGCTCCTCGCTGATTTCCATCTTTGCCCGTCTGGGCGGCGGCATCTTCACCAAAGGCGCCGATGTGGGCGCCGACCTTGTCGGCAAGGTCGAGGCCGGCATCCCCGAGGATGATCCGCGCAACCCGGCCGTGATCGCCGACAACGTGGGCGACAATGTCGGCGACTGTGCCGGCATGGCCGCCGATCTGTTCGAGACCTACGCGGTGACCATCGTGGCCACCATGGTGCTGGCCTCGATCTACTTCGCCGCCGATCCGGCAGTGGTGGCCAAGTTCATGGCCTATCCGCTGGTGATCTCGGGCGCCTGCATCATCACCTCGGTGATCGGCACTTACTTTGTCCGCCTGGGCAGCAGCCAGAACATCATGGGCGCGCTGTACAAGGGCCTGATCGTGACCGGCGTGCTGTCGGCCATCGTGCTCTGGCCCGTCACCTCCTGGGTGCTGGGCGGCATGGACGCGCAGTTCACCGCCGGCGCCAAGACCTTCACCGCGCAGAGCCTGTTCTGGTGCGGCATTGTCGGTCTGGTAGT
The DNA here is from genome assembly GCF_046297595.1 of Ferrovibrio sp. Taxonomy (GTDB): domain Bacteria; phylum Pseudomonadota; class Alphaproteobacteria; order Ferrovibrionales; family Ferrovibrionaceae; genus Ferrovibrio. Next base: position 44,860 of record NZ_JBKBHT010000006.1, on the reverse strand, counting down.
GACGGCGCTGATCGTCTGGGCAACCGAGTACTACACCGGCACCGATTATCGCCCGGTGAAGAGCGTGGCGCAGGCCTCGACCACTGGTCATGGCACCAACGTGATCCAGGGTCTGGCGGTGTCGATGGAGGCGACGGCGCTGCCGGCGCTGTTCATCGTGGCCGGCATCATCGTCACCTACATGCTGGCCGGTCTGCTGGGCATCGCCATCGCGGTGACCACCATGCTGGCGCTGGCCGGCATCATCGTGGCGCTCGATGCCTATGGCCCGGTCACCGACAATGCCGGCGGCATCGCCGAAATGTCGGACCTGCCCAAGGACGTGCGCAAGACCACCGATGCGCTCGATGCCGTGGGCAACACCACCAAGGCCGTCACCAAGGGCTATGCCATCGGTTCGGCCGGATTCGGCTCGCTGGTGCTGTTCGCCGCCTATACGGAAGACCTGAAGTACTTCTTCAAGGGCGTGACCATCGATTTCTCCCTGAGCAACCCGTATGTCGTGGTTGGCCTTCTGATCGGCGGTCTGCTGCCGTATCTGTTCGGCGCCATGGGCATGACGGCGGTCGGCCGCGCGGCCGGTTCGGTCGTCGTGGAAGTGCGGCGGCAGTTCAAGGAAATCCCCGGCATCATGGAAGGCACGGCGAAGCCCGATTATTCCAAGGCTGTCGACCTGCTGACCAAGGCGGCGATCAAGGAAATGATCATTCCCAGCCTGCTGCCGGTGCTCAGCCCGATAGTGCTGTACTTCGTGATCACCTGGATTGCCGGTCAGGCGGCGGCCTTTGCCGCTGTCGGCGCCATGCTGCTGGGTGTGATTGTCACCGGCCTGTTCGTCGCCATCTCGATGACGGCGGGCGGCGGTGCCTGGGACAACGCCAAGAAGTACATCGAGGAAGGCCACCACGGCGGCAAGGGCTCGGATGCCCACAAGGCCGCAGTGACCGGCGACACGGTCGGCGACCCGTACAAGGACACGGCCGGCCCGGCGGTGAACCCGCTGATCAAGATCACCAACATCGTCGCGCTGTTGCTGTTGGCGGTGCTGGCGCACGGCTGATCGCGGATATCCGCATCCAGACGGAAAGGGCCGGGGCAACCCGGCCCTTTTTCATGGTCGAATCAAACTGGCAGTGTTGCCGCACCGATTGCCAGCAGGACGGCGATCTCGGTGGCCTGCTGGATGGCGCCAAGAACGTCGCCGGTATGGCCGCCGATCTGGCGGTAGGCGAGCACAGCCAACAGACCCGTCATGATGGCCACGCTGGCAACGGCAAGCAGGAAAGCCGTGCCGGGTAGCAGCAGGAAGGCCGTGGCAATGCCAAGTCCGAGCGCCAGCAAGGCCGATATCCGGGGCACGCTGCCGCTGCTGGCCGCCAGGCCATCCATGCGCGCGGCTGGCAGCAGATACCAGGCCACGGCCATGGCCGCGCGGGACAATGCGCCGGCGGCAACCAGAGATACGATGATCGCGCCCGTATGGCTGATGGTTTCGTCCAACTCGTCGCTGATCGACAGCAGGTTGCTGGCCAGTTCCTGCAAGGCCGAAAAACGCAGGCTCAACACCAGCAGCAGGGCGACAACGCCATAAGTGCCGATGCGGCTGTCGCGCATAATCTCCAGCTTGCGCTCGCGCGTCCGGCCGCCGCCAAAGCCATCCGCGGTATCTGCCAGCCCATCTTCATGCAGGGCACCGGTCAGCAGCACCTGCATGCCGATGGCAAGAAGGGCTGCCGTCGAAATGCCAAGGCCTAGCCGGTTGGCGGCGAAGAACACGGCACCGCCACCCAGACCGACCAGCACGCCAACCACCGGAAACAGCCACACGGCCCGCGCCACGTTGCCGTCGACAGCGCCTCCGCCCGGTATCGGCAGCCGGGTCAGCAGCATCAGCGCAAGCCGCAGGTCATCGAACCAGCGCTGACGGCGGCCCGGCTGTTGATGCGGATCAGGCGAATCGGAGGTGGAGTCAGTCATGGTGCGTTGCGGTTCCGGTTAGGCTGGCTTATAGCACGCCAACGCTATTCCGACGACGCTTGGCAGGCAGAGTGAAACCATGACGCAACCATTCCGGGATTTCGCGGCCGTACGGGCCGCAGCGCTGACCCTGCTGGCACCGGATGCGGATATGATGGCCGCCGCGCGTGAACGCGATCTGCAGCTGACCAAACCCACCGGGGCGCTGGCCCGACTGGAAGACTGCGTGTTCCATCTGGCCGCTTGGCAGCGCCGCGCCATCCCGCGTCTTGATAATATCCATATCGCAATCTTTGCCGGCAATCATGGCGTTGCTGCGCGTGGGGTCTCGGCATATCCAGCCGAAGTCACGGTGCAGATGGTGGCGAATTTCGAACGTGGCGGCGCGGCGATCAACCAGCTTGCGAGGCTGCACGGCGCGACACTGTCGGTTGCCGCGCTCGAGCTTAATCGTCCCACCGAAGACTTCTCCGTGGCGGCGGCCATGACGGAGGCGGACTGCCTCGCGGCGATCAATGCCGGCGCCACGGCTGTACCGTCCTCATGCGATCTGCTGGTACCCGGCGAAATGGGTATCGGCAATACCACCACTGCTGCCGCATTGGCGGCTGCGCTGTACGGCGGCAATGCCGCGAGCTGGGTCGGACCCGGCACGGGCGTGAATGGCGACGCCCTGGCGAGCAAGATTGGCGTGGTGGATGCCGCGCTCGGTTTTCATGCCGCGTGGCTGGGCGATCCTCTGGAAGCCCTGCGCCGGGTTGGCGGCCGGGAACTGGCTGCGCTGTTCGGTGCCGTGCTGATGGCGCGCCTGAAATCGGTTCCGGTTCTTCTGGACGGCTTTGTGGTTGGTGCCGCAGCGGCCGTACTGGCTCGCCTCAATCCCACCGGTCTGGAGCATTGCCTCGCCGGGCATGTCTCGGCCGAGCCGGGTCACCGCCGGCTGCTGGCCGAACTGGGGAAACCGGCCTTGCTGGATCTGGGCATGCGTCTGGGTGAAGGTGCGGGCGCGGCCGTTGCCATCGGCCTGCTGAAAGCCGCTGTTGCATGTCACGCCGGCATGGCAACCTTTGCCGAAGCCAGCGTCAGCCAGCGTGGCTGATCATATGTTCACTTGCTGGGATTAGCAGCGGAGTTGAAGCGGCCGAAATTGCCGAACAGCTGCTCCAGGACGGTCAGCTCCTTGCCGCGTGTAGGTGTTTCGCGTTCGACAAAGGCAATCTGCTTGCCGTCTTTCAAGCCATAGCGCTTCAGGTCCTTGACCTTCCCGTCCTTGTCGAAGGCAATGGAAACGACCTGCTGGTCGATCAGCTCTGGTGCAAGGAAGGCGACGGCTTCGGTTTCGCTCGAGATGTAGTAATAGGTCACGCCCCAATCCGGAAAGGTGGATGTGGTGGACGGCGAACCGAGCAGGGCGCCAACCTGCGCCTCAGTGGTCTGGCCGACCTGAATCTGTTTGAGCTTGTCTTCCTCGATAGTCACGCCGCGGAATTCCTGGCGCGGGGCGCAGGCGGCGATTGTCAGGATAATGGCGGCGGCCAGCAGGCTGCCACGAAAACGCATTGGCATGGCGGAAGACTCGCTCTAACGAGGGCGGCATATTATCTTCTGTCGCTCCGAAAGGCAAATGGCCACCATAGTCGTGTAATATTCGTGACGTAGAATCATATGCTTGCCAGAATTTTCTCACTTTTCGCTGGAAAACAGCCCGACCCACGGGCGGTTGATCTGTATAGCGGAATTGTTGCCCAGTCCCGCCAGGCCGGCTTTTACCGCGACCATGGGGTACCCGACAGTTTGGATGGCCGGTTCGACATGGTCGTGCTGCACAGTTTCCTTGTCATGCGCCGTCTGCGCCGGATCGGGAGCGAGGCTGAACCGCTCAATCAGCAGCTGTTCGACCTGATGTTTGCCGATATGGACAGCAATTTACGTGAAATCGGCGTTGGCGACCTGAGCGTGGGCAAAAAAGTGAAAACCATGGCCCAGGCCTTCTATGGCCGGGTCGAATCCTACGAGGCGGCACTACAGGCCGCAGACGATGCGGCCCTGCGCGAGGCCCTGGCCCGGAACCTCTATGCCGGCAAGGCGGCGCCCGACATGCCCGGCCTCAGGGCGGTTTCCACCTATGTCCGGCGGGCGGATGCTGAGCTGGCCGGCCAGCCGGATAGTGAAATTCTGGCGGGAAAGCTTGTTTTTCCGGCTCTGGCCGGCTGATACGGCAGCGGACAAAGCGGTTGACCGGGGGGCGGCTTGCCCCTATGTTCCGCCGCCTTGACCGCCCTGGTTGGAATCAAGAGGATTTATCGTGTCGAAAGACGCGCCTGGCAACGAATTCAGCCATGTCGTCGAGGTCGACCGGATCGGTCCTGAAGGCCTGACGCTGGCCCTGACGGCTGACGAACAGGCCCGTGCCGCGCTGGCGCGGCGGTTCCGTATTCCGGCCGTGCTGTCGCTGGTCGCCAAAGTCCGGCTGATGCCCGATCCGGCGACCGACCGACAGTATCTGGTGAAGGGCGAAATCGAGGCCGAGGTCGAACAGACCTGCGTAGTGTCGCTCGAACCGGTTCGGCAGCGGATTTCGGATGGTTTTATCCGCCGTTTCGCGCCGGCCGACATGATCGAGCCAGAGGCCGATCTGGGCGAAGACGAGGCGGAATGGCTGGATCCCGATGCCGAGGATCCGGTCGATCCGATCGAAAACGGCCTGATCGACGTCGGCGCCGTGGTTGCCGAGGAATTGGCCCTGGCGCTGGATCCGTATCCGCGCAAACCCGGGGCCGGCCTGCCGGAAGGGTATCGTCCGGATGCAGAAGAGGGGGCAAAAGTCAGCCCCTTTGCCGCCCTTGCGAAGCTGAAGGCGGCGAAAAAGGATTAAGGGAAAGCGCTTGGTCCCCGGGCGCGCCAAGAGTATATAGGCGGGGATTCTAGCCAAAGCGGTTAACGCGCATGCGGGCCCGCAGCGCGCGAATAGTGAGAGAGATGTGTCATGGCTGTTCCTAAGAAGAAGAAGTCCAAGTCCAAGCGCGACATGGGCCGTTCGCATGAAGCGTTGAGCGGCAGCGCTTATGTCGAATGCTCGAATTGCGGCGAACTGAAGCGCCCGCATCACGTTTGCGGTGCCTGCGGCCATTATGACGGCCGCGAGGTGGTTGCGAAGACGGCTGCCGCCTGAGCCCGCTCAGGCACTGGCATTGAATCGATAAGGGCAACGGGGTGACCGCGGCCTTAACGATTGCGCTCGATGCCATGGGGGGCGACCACGCCCCTGACATGGTGATCAAAGGTGCAGCGGCTCTGTTGCCGCGTTTCCCACAGGTAAAGTTCATCCTGTTCGGCGACGCGGCGCAGGTCGAGCCGTTGCTGCGCCGTTTTCCAAATCTGAAAGAGCGCTGTGAACTTCGGCACACCGCCGAAAAGGTCCTCAGCGAAGACAAGCCCAGCCAGGCCCTGCGCCGCGGCCGCAATACCAGCATGCGGTTGTCGATCGATGCCGTGGCGAGTGGCGAAGCCCATGCCATCGTGTCGGCCGGCAATACCGGCGCGCTGATGGCAATGGCGAAATTCGTGCTGCGCACGCTGCCGGGTATCGAGCGGCCCGCCATTGCCTCATTCCTGCCGACCCTGAAAGGCGAAACGGTCGTTCTCGACCTTGGCGCCAATGTCGAATGCGATGCGCGCAATCTGGTGCAGTTCGCCGTGATGGGCGCGAACCTGGCGCATTCGGCCCTAGGCCGGCACCGGCCGCGCGTTGGCCTGCTCAATGTCGGCGTCGAGGAACTGAAGGGCCATGACGAGGTGAGGGCTGCAGCGGACCTGCTGCGTGCCGTCGCCAAGCCGCCTTTCGAATTCGTCGGCTTCGTTGAAGGCAACGATATCGCCGGTGGCGAAGTCGATGTGATCGTCACCGACGGCTTCACTGGTAACATCGCCCTGAAGACGGTTGAAGGCACCGCCAAGCTGATGGCGTCGCTGCTGAAGTCCGCCTTCCAGCGTTCGATCTTCACCAAGATCGGCTATCTCTTCGCCAATTCCGGCCTTGCGATGCTGCGTGATCGCATGGATCCACGTTTTTATAACGGCGGCGTGCTGCTTGGCTTGAACGGTATCGTGGTCAAGAGCCACGGCGGCACCGATGATGTGGGCTTTGCTGCGGCGCTGGAAGTCGCCATCGATATGGCGCAGGATCGCCTGATCGAGCGGATCAAGGCCGATTTCGCCGGTGCGTTTGCCGGCTCGCTTGCCGCCCAGCCGACATCGGACGAGGCGGGGCAGGCAGAACAACAAGAGCCGCGTGTGAGGGCATCATGATTCGCTCGGTCGTCGTGGGATGCGGCAGTTATCTGCCGGAGCGAATCCTGACCAATGCCGATCTGGCAAAGATGGTCGACACCTCGGACGAGTGGATCGTCGAGCGCAGCGGCATCCGTCAGCGTCATATCGCCGCCGACAACGAGAAGACATCCGATCTGGCCATCAAGGCTTCCCAGGCCGCGCTGCAGAATGCCGGCCTGACGGCGGCCGATGTCGACCTGATCGTCCTTGCCACGGCGACGCCTGACCAGACTTTCCCTGCCACGGCCTGTCGCGTGCAGGCGGAACTTGGCATGACGCGCGGTTTCGCCTTCGATGTGCAGGCCGTTTGCTCGGGTTTCATTTTCGCGCTGGCCACCGCTGACAATTTCATCAAGGCGGGGCAGGCGAAAACAGCATTGGTGATCGGCGCGGAAACCTTTTCACGTATCCTCGACTGGACCGATCGCACCACCTGCGTATTGTTCGCCGACGGCGCCGGTGCCCTGGTGCTGCGCGCGGAAGAAGGCAAGGGCACGACCGATGATCGCGGCGTGCTGACCACGCATCTGCATTCCGATGGACGTCATAACGATCTGTTGTATGTCGATGGCGGTCCGTCCAGCACGCAGACGACGGGTCATGTTCGCATGCTGGGCAAGGAAGTGTTCCGCCATGCCGTCGTCAATCTGGCGGATGTGGTGAAAGAGACCCTGTCTGCCGTCGATATGAAGCCCGAACAGATCGACTGGCTCGTCCCGCACCAAGCCAACAAGCGCATCATCGACGGCACGGCCCGCAAGCTCGGCATGGATACCAGCCGCGTGGTGCTGACGGTCGATCACCATGGCAACACCTCGGCGGCTTCCGTGCCGCTGGCCCTGGCCGAGGCGGTGGCTGATGGGCGGATCAAGCGGGGTGATGTCCTGCTGCTGGAAGCCATGGGTGGCGGCTTTACCTGGGGCAGCGCACTGGTTCGCTGGTAATTTCCCCCGAAAGTAGTGCCCGGAACGCCATTCCCGCCATTCGCGCGGGCGATTCGGCCAAGGTCTTATTGACGGCCGGCTGGGGTTAAGTTAGCGTCCTCACAATAAAATTTGGCCAAAAAGGGGGCGTTGGTGATGACCGGTAACACCTTGACGCGGGCGCAACTCAGTGAGGCGATCTATCAGGAGGTCGGCCTCTCGCGCAGCGAGTCCGCCCAGCTGGTCGAAACCGTCCTGAACGAAATCATCGACAGCCTGATCGCCGACCACATGGTGAAGATTTCCTCGTTCGGCACGTTCCAGGTGCGCTCCAAGGGCGGGCGTATGGGCCGCAATCCGAAAACGGGCCAGGAAGTGCCGATCGATCCGCGCAAGGTGCTGGTTTTCCGGGCCAGCCATGTACTGAAGGAAAAGATCAACGCGGGCATGCATGCCCTGAGCCAGCAGGCCAAGGCTGGTATCTGAGTTCCGTCCGCGACAGGTATTCATGGCAGACGAACAGCAGCGGACAGACGGGGCGGCCACGGAAACATCAGGCCGAGTATCTGCAGGCAAAACCAAGGCCGACGCTGCTTTTCGCACGATCGGCGAAGTCGCCGAGCAGCTGGATCTGCCGCAGCACGTATTGCGATTCTGGGAAAAGAAATTCCATCAGGTTCGGCCTGTGAAGCGGAATGGCGGACGCCGCTATTACCGCAGCGAGGATATTGCCCTGCTGGGTGAAATCCGTGTGCTGCTGCACGAACAGGGCTACACCATCCGCGGCGTACAGAAGCTGTTGCGCGAAGGCGGGCTGGCCAAGGCGGTCCGCGCCCGCGCGCAGCAGGACAAGGCTGTCGCGCCGGCCCAAGATGCCGGGAAGCGCAAGGCTGTAAAGGCTGCGGGCGCGGGGCAGGACCGCCAGATGGGCATGCCATTCGACCTGCTTAACGACATGGGCAGCCTTCGTCAGGCCCTGAAATCATGCCTCCGGGACCTGGAAGGCATTCACGCCGATATTGTCGCGCGTCAGAGCCGCTGACTGATTTTCCAATGGCTTGGCCCGGTTGCGCCATACAAGGGCGCTGGCTATAGTGCGCGCCGCTTGATCGCCCGTCGCCTGCTTATCCGGCCGCCGGCGATCAGCCCGGTCGGAGCGTAGCGCAGCCTGGTAGCGCATCAGTCTGGGGGACTGGGGGTCGTGGGTTCAAATCCCGCCGCTCCGACCATTTTTTCATCCCGTTCGATAGGCGTATATGAAGTGGCACCGCAAATATTCGCGGTAAGCCATTGGTATAGTTTATTTCACAAGCATTCCGATTTATTCTTCGGCCAATGAGATGCTTCAGGCTTAAAGAATTTCATGCGCCTTGATGGCAGTTCTGACAATGGGCCAGAGCTTCGCCTCGGAAGCGCAGAAGATTACGTGATTATCTGCCTGCGCGACGGCATCCTGGCCATCACGGTTACGGGTGCGCCTATCGGCGGGCTGATCCACGATGCTATCCACACAGGCCTGCAGCAGGGCTGGCTGCATCCGGGAATTCCCACGTTGGTGGATGTGCGAGGTTTTCGCGGCAATGTCGACTGGCAGTCGATGCTCGCAATCAGTCGTATGACCGACTGGAGTAAGGGCAATACTCTCGTGACCAAAGTCGCCTATTTGACCAGCGATTCGCTGTTTTCGCTGCTGGTGAAGGCGGTCAGCACGCTGTTTCCGGCCAGCCGGCATAGGATATTTCCTGAGCCAGACGGGGCGCGACAATGGCTGATGTCAGGATCATCTGTTCTGGACTGAGGCTCAACTCCACCTTGCGCCGACCCCGATCAGCGCCGGCGCCCGGCTTACAATATTCCGCAGCATGTCCTGATAATGGTCCTTCGCCTCGGTACCGATCAGCGGGTCGGCATTGCTGCGGAAGGCGGTGTTGATGTCGGCCCAGTCCTGGGCATTCAATCGCGCTTCTGCCAGCGGAAACACCTGCTCTTCCTCAAGCCGCATATGGCCCCAGTGGAAGTCGGCATATTGTTTCACGAGGCTGCGGAAGGCCTCTCGCGCTTCCGGTTTTTCGGGATGCTCCTCAAAGCGTTTCAGCGCGCGGCGCAGGCCGGCCATCAACTCGCCATTGCGCTTGTGCTCGGCTTCGAGCGCGTCGAGCAATCCGACCGCGTCTGGCGCCCGCAGGCGAAGTTGTCGGAAGAGATACTGGTCTTCCTTGGGGTGATGAAAGCGGTCAGGGAATTCATCGATATAGGTGAGCATGGCCAGCAGAAGCCCGAAATCCGGTTTTCCACCCTGGCGGTTGAGGCTCTCTACGATGCTTAGAAGCCCGTGCAGCACTGCCGCCAAGCTACGATGCTCTGCGCGGATAATGGTGATGGCCTCCTGCATGCCTGCCTCCTGCTGATGATGCAGGTCAGAATGCCACCGAAGGCTGCATCGGCGTTGATCCAGCGCAAAATTGCTCGCTTTGGCAAAACGGGCCGGCTGTCAGGGCCTGCCACTTTCCAGGACGCCATAACCGGCATCCCGGATCGCGTTGCGGACATCGGCCTGGCGCTCCGGCGGCAGGGTCTTGAAGCGAACCTGCTTGCGCTGGAGGTCCACTTCGAAGGCCACTCCGGGGGCCGCGTTGCTGATTGCATTGCTGATGGCCCGTTTGCAGGCGTCGCAGCTCATGCCTTCAATGGTCAGGATATGCATGGTTTGCATTATAGGGGCTGAAGCGGGATCCGGCTATGGCCGCCCTTGCGGCCGACCGTCGCAGGCTTTTGAAATATATGGACTTTCCCCATCGGGCCGGGCCTGACCGGGAGGGGCAGATACTTGCAATCCGACCGCCCGCCGCTATAGTCCCCCTCTCGCGCCGGGCGACCGGCAAACCAATCAATACAGGGAGCCTTTCATGCTGATTTCCGAGGCCTACGCGCAGGCAGCCGGCGGCACCACCGACATGCTGACCTCGCTGCTGCCGCTGGTCCTGATTTTCGTCGTCTTCTATTTCCTGCTGATTCGTCCCCAGCAGAAAAAGATGAAGGAACATAAGGCGATGATCGAGGCCGTGCGGCGTGGTGACGTGGTCACCACCGCAGGCGGCATCGTTGGCAAGGTTACCAAGGTGCAGGAAGATGGCCTCGTGCAGATCGAGATCGCTGAAGGCGTCAAGGTAAAGGTGGTCAAGGGCACCATTACCGAGGTCCGTTCGAAGGGCGGCGATGTCGAGGACGACGACAAGTCCGAAGCCAAGGCAGGCTGATCATCGTATTTCGACAGCCGGCGCTGATTTCAGCGCCGGCTTTTGTTCCTTCCGGCCTTTTCGCTTGTTGCCGAGCTGGCTGAAGAGGTAATCCCGATGCTTTATTTCGCACCCTGGAAAACCGCGCTGGTGCTGCTCGTCACCCTAGCGGGGCTGGTAACCGCGGCACCCAATCTGCTGAGCAAGCAGCAGCTTTCCGCCCTGCCGTCGTGGATGCAGTTGCCGCAGATCAACCTCGGCCTTGATCTGCGCGGCGGTTCGCACCTGCTGCTGGAGGTCGATACTTCGGCAGTGTTACGGGAACGGCTGGAAGCGGTTGTCGAAGGCGCCCGCGAGGAACTGCGAAAGGAGCGGATCGGCTATACCAATCTGGGTATTACCGGCGGCAATGTCGTTGGCCTGCGGTTGCGCGATGCCGCTCAGGCGAACCGCGCCCGTGAATTGCTGGTGAAGCTGGGCCAGCCGCTGCAGGGCGGTGCGTTCAATCTTGGCGCCGGTGCCACTGATCTGCAGCTTGATATTTCTGCCGAAGGCGTGGTCCGCATGACCCTGTCGGAGCAGGCTGTGCGCGAGCGCGCCCGTTCCGCCGTCGCCCAATCCATGGAAATCGTGCGCCGGCGTATCGATCAGACCGGCGTCAACGAACCCACCATCCAGGTGCAGGGCAGTGACCGCATCCTCGTGCAGTTGCCCGGCGTGGACGATCCCGAACGCATCAAGCGCCTGCTTGGCACCACCGCCAAGCTGACCTTCCGCATGGTCGATACCAACGCGGATCCCAACATGCCTCCACCGCCCGGCACGGAGATACTGGAAGGCGACAAGCCGCGCATTCCGAATGCGCCGGTTGAACGCTATGTCGTGAAGCGCAAGGTCGAAGTGGCCGGCGACAACCTGGTGGACGCGCAGGCCGGATATGACCAGCGCAGCGGCCAGCCGATCGTTTCCTTCCGGTTTGACACCGTCGGCGGCAGGCGGTTTGCCGAGATCACACAGCAGTCGGTCGGCCTGCCGTTTGCCATCGTGCTAGACAACAAGGTGCTGAGCGCACCGGTGATTCGTGAGCCCATTCTTGGCGGTTCGGGCCAGATCAGTGGCAATTTCAGTGTGACCGAAGCCAATGATCTTGCCGTTCTGCTGCGTGCGGGTGCCTTGCCGGCGCCGCTGAAGGTGATCGAAGAGCGCGTGGTTGGTCCCGATCTGGGTGCCGATGCCATCCGTGCCGGCATCATTGCGATCATCATCGGCTTTGTTCTCGTCAACCTGTTCATGATCGCGGCTTATGGGTTGTTTGGCGCCTTCGCCGTCTTCGCCGTGACGCTGAACCTGGCGCTGATTCTGGGCATACTTTCGGCCATGCAGGCCACGCTGTCGTTGCCTGGCATTGCCGGCATCCTGCTGACCATCGGCATGGCCGTGGATGCCAATGTGCTGATCAACGAGCGCATCCGCGAGGAAGCGCGGCTTGGCAAGTCGGTGATCGCTTCGTTGGATGCTGGTTTCTCGCGGGCATTCTCCACGATCCTGGACTCCAACCTCACCACCCTGATTGCTATGGCAATCCTCTTTGCTGTCGGCAGCGGGCCGGTGCGCGGCTTTGCCGTCGCCATATCGGTCGGCATCATCACCTCTATGTTCACCGCCATTCTCGTGGTGCGCATGATGATGGTGAAATGGTTGAAAATATCCCGTCCGAAGTCGCTGGCAGTTTAAGGAATCGGCATCATGTTCCGTCTCCGACTGGTTCCGGAAAAGACCAATATCAAGTTCATGAAGGGGCGTTTCGCCGGTCTGGCGGTCTCCGCCTTCCTGTCAATCGCGTCGATTTTCCTGTTCTTCTATCCTGGCCTGAATTACGGCATCGATTTCAAGGGTGGCATCCTGATGGAGGTGCGTCTGCCGCAGGCCGCCGATTTCGGCGCCCTGCGTGGTCAGATCGGTGGGCTGAATTTGGGGGAAGTAGCGCTGCAGGAATTCGGCTCTTCCCGCGATGTCCTGATCCGTCTTGAGCGTCAGGGGACTTCCGACGAGGCCCAGAATGCCGCAGCCCAGAAGGTGCGCAGCGAACTGACCTCCACCTACCCGGGAACCGAAGTGCGGCGCGTGGAAGTGGTTGGCGGCAAAGTCAGCGCCGAACTCTTCCAGAGCGGCCTGCTTGCCGTGTTCCTCGCTCTTGGCGGCATCGCCATCTACATCTGGTTCCGGTTCGAGTGGATGTTCGCGCTGGCGGCGCTGGTTACGCTACTGCTCGATATCACGAAGATGATCGGATTTTTCGCAGTCACGCAGCTGCCATTCGGCCTCACGGCCGTGGCAGCGATCCTGACCATCATTGGCTATTCGATCAACGATAAGGTCGTGGTCTATGATCGCATGCGCGAGAACCTGCGCAAATACAAGTCCATGCCATTGCGCGAGCTGATCGACCTCAGCATCAACGAGACACTGTCGCGCACCATCTTCACCTCGATGACCACCTTCCTGGCCATGATCCCCTTGGCTTTCATGGGCGGTGAGGCGGTCGAGGTCTTCGCCATGGGCATGTTGTTCGGCATCGTGATCGGCACGTCGTCGTCGATCTTCATCGCGGCGCCGCTTGTGCTGCTGACCGGCGAGAAATGGCTGCGGCAGAAGAAAGCCGCCGAGGCCGCCGAGAAGGCCGCGGCGCAGCGGCCATAATCCAGAGGGACTGGAATGGACCTGCTGCCGCGCATTCCGGCCGACCGGCAGGTGATCAACGCCTACGGGGATGGCGGTTTCCGGATTTCAGGCCGGCACTGGACTGAGTCGGTGCTGGTATTCCCCGGCCAGACCATGGCCTGGGATATAGCCGATATAGGCAACCTGAGCGTTGCTTCACTGGAGCCGGCATTCGACATGCAGCCTGCCGTTGAGCTGCTGCTGATCGGCTGCGGCCCGAGCATGGTTTTCATCGACAAGGGCTTGCGGGCGGACATCCGTTCCCGCGGGTTGGTGATCGAGGCACTGGATACCGGTGCCGCCTGTCGCACCTATAACCTGCTGATGGGGGAAGGGCGGCGGGTGGCCGCCGCCCTCATACCCGTCTAGGCCTTTTTACCAGGCCCCGCCATTCTGCTGCGCCACCATGCAGTAGAGCATCGGCAGCGAGAGCACGAAGTTGGTACGCGAACCCAGCATGGCGACTCGGGCCGCCTTGGCCTTGGCGGCATCGTCGGCAGGGACGATGCCCAGGGCTTTCTTCTGGTTCGGCCAGATCAGGAACCAGACATTGGCGGCCATGAACAGGCCGAGATACATGCCGATGCCGATGGTGCGGGCGCCTTCCTGCAGCATGAAGGCCTGATGGCCGTAGCCATTGAGCACCGAAAGCACCAGGCCGGTAACCACGGTGGCCAGAGCCGCCCAGCGGAACCAGAACAGGGCTTCCGGCGCGATGAACTTACCGACCGCTGGTTTCAGCTCGGCCGGAATCTTCGGCATGGTCGGAATCTGAACGAAGTTGAAATACCAGAGCAGCCCGATCCACAGGATGCCGGACAGCACATGCAGCCAGCGAAAGAAAAAGCTCAGGAATGCAGCATCGAAGCTGCGATGAATCAGGAAAAACAGGACAAGCGCCAGAACGACGCCGGCACCGAGGGCCTTGTAGAGGTTTTCGAGAATCTTTGCCATGATGCGGTTCCTTACCGTCGTATTGTTGTCGCCGTTATTTATGCAGGCTTACGCGACGCAGAAGCAGCGCATCGCACGACATGCGGCGCCGGCGATCTGCGCAGGACAGCGCCGCGATTCTCGCACTTGCGATTCGCCGGCAAAGGCTAGCATAAATCCTGGTAGCGACAAGCGATCTTCCGGAACCCAACCAGCCGTGGCATGAGCGAATCGCCTGACGAATATTGCACCCGGGAACTGCGCAGTGCCGATCCTGACCGCTGGCTGACCGCCCTGTTCGCGCCGGATGCGCGGCGGCCAGGCCTGCATGCACTGTATGCGTTCAATGCCGAGATCGCCCGGGCCCGCGAAGCGGTCAGCCAGCCGATGATCGGGCAGATCCGCCTGCAATGGTGGCGGGAAGCCTGGGAGGGTATCTGGGAAAATCGGCCGCGCAACCACCCCGTTGTCAGGGCGCTGCATGCCCATTGCCAGCGCCTAGATCGCGGCAATGTGTTCGCCCTGATCGATGCGCGCGAAACCGACATGGAGGAAAAGCCGCCTGCCGACATGAATGCCTTGCTCGAATATGCCGAGGCAAGCTCCGCGCCACTGATGCAACTGGCTGCACAGCAGCTCGGGGCCGCTTTACCTCCTGATATCGCGCGTGATGCCGGCATCGCCTATGCGCTGATTGGCCTCCTGCGTGCAACACCGCATCTCGCAACCCAGCATCGTGTAATGCTGCCCGCGAACGTGCTTGGTGCGCATGGCCTGATGCCCGAAGATGTCTATCAGCGGGAAAATCACGCCAGTCTGGCGGCCGCCATGTCCGAAATAGCCGAAGAGGCGGGACGCAGGTTGCGTGCCGCCCGAAGCGGCCATGTGACCCGGGAAGCACTACCGGCTCTATTGCCGACAACGCTGGCAGGTCTACATCTGTCCGCACTAACCCGCCTGCATTTCGATGTGACCGCCGCGGAAAACGTTGTCACGCCGCTGCGCCGGCAGATGGCTTTGCTTTGGGCATCCTTGCGCGGCCGTTTTTAGGCCGCAGCAGCAGCCTTGCCGTTCATCAGCCACTGGGCCAGATCGGCAAGGGCGCGACGGCTTAAATAGCGTTTGCGCTCGTCCTTGCGTACATCGCCCGGAGGCGGCGGGAACAGGCCGAAATTCACATTCATCGGTTGGAAGTGCTTCGCATCGGTGCCGCCCGTGAGATGGCTGTGCAGCGCGCCGAGCGCCGTGGTCGGCGGCGGCGCTGCCTGTTCGCTGCCCAAACGCTGCGCTGCCGCCATGCGGCCGGCGATCAGGCCGATGGCGGTGCTTTCCACATAGCCTTCCACACCGGTGACCTGACCGGCGAAGCGCAGGCTCGGCATCGCCTTCAAGCGCATCTGAGCATCCAGCAGCTTGGGCGAATTCAGGAAGGTGTTGCGGTGGATGCCGCCCAGCCGGGCAAACTGCGCGTTCTCCAGCCCCGGTATCATGCGGAAGATACGCACCTGCTCGGCATGCTTCATCTTGGTCTGAAAGCCGACCATGTTATAGAGCGTGCCCAGCTTGTTGTCCTGCCGTAGTTGCACCACGGCATAGGGCTTGCGGCCGGTGCGCGGATCGATCAGGCCGACCGGCTTCATCGGGCCGAAGGTCAGTGTGCGTGGGCCACGTTCCGCCATCACCTCGATGGGCAGGCAGCCCTCGAAATACGGCGTGTTCTTTTCCCAGTCCTTGAATTCGGTTTTCTCGGCCTCTAGCAGGGCTGCATGGAATTCCAGGTAGTTCGGCTTCTCGAAGGGGCAGTTGATGTAATCGGCGCCTTCACCCTGTTCGCCGCTGCCGCCGGGGCCCACCTTGTCGTAGCGCGACTGGAACCAGGCCTTGTCCATGTCGATGCTGTCGCGATAGACGATCGGCGCGATGGCATCGAAAAAGGCCAGGCTCTGCTCGCCGGTCAGGGTCCGGATCGCTTCGGCCAGGGCCGGTGAGGTGAGGGGGCCGGTGGCAATGATCACGTTGTCCCATTCGGCCGGCGGCAGGCCGGCGATTTCCTCGCGTTGCAAGGTGATCAGCGGTTCGGCCTCGATGGCCCTCTGTACCTCGGCGGAAAACACATCGCGGTCCACGGCTAGTGCGCCACCGGCCGGTACCTTGGCGATGTCGGCCGCCCGCATGATCAGGGAATTGCAGCGGCGAAGTTCTTCATGCAGCAGGCCGACGGCATTGCTTTCGGCATCGTCGGAGCGGAAAGAATTCGAACAGACCAGCTCGGCCAGTCCGTCGCCCTGATGGGCATCGGTTTTCCGCACCGGCCGCATCTCGTGCAGCACCACGGGCACGCCCAGGCGGGCCACTTGCCATGCCGCTTCCGAACCGGCCAGGCCCCCGCCGATGATGTGGATGGGTTTAATCTGCGTCATGAACCATCTCCTCAAGCGCGGCGACGCTGTCGGCGCTCAAAATCTTCATGGCAATCGCCTGGCTGAATCCCCGTCGTGCCAGCGCGCCCATGTCCTTATGCCGCATCTCGCGGCGCTGCTGCGGATCGGCACGATAGGGGCCCAGCTTGCGTTTGCGGGCAAAGGCGGCGGCTGCAGGCAGGTCGGAAACCGGGGTGGCGGACTCCGCTTCCAGTCGCGCCAGCGCGGCCGCCACATCGTCCTTGTTCACGCCCTTTACCGCCAGCGTCTGCCGGATGCGGCCGAGCGACTTGCCTTCGGCATAAAGCCGCCTTACGCGACTTTCCGCATAGGCGCGATCATCGAGCAGGTTGCTGCGCTGCAGCTTGGCGATCAGCTCGGCAACCCAGCCGGTGGCTTCCTCGCGAGTCGGAGCGCCATGCACCTCGATAGAGCGCCGGATCTTGCGGTCCAGAACCCGGCGGAGATTCTCCGCCGAGCTGCTGTAGCGTTCCAGGTAAAACAGCGCGGCCCGTTCCAGATATGTTGGCGTGATCTTTTTGGGCTGGCCGCGCGGCATGGGAAGAAGGCTTGGATCAGCCCAGCAAGGCGGCGATGCCGGCCTGGGCGACCTGTGCATCTTCCGACGACTTCACGCCGGATACGCCCACGCCGCCGATGCAGATGCCATCGACCATGATCGGCTCACCGCCCTCCAGCAGCACGAGGTCGGGCACCGACAGGAAGGCGTTGCGACCATTGCCGACGATCTCTTCCAGTGCCTTGGTCGGGCGGCGGGCGTATGAGGCGGCCTTGGCCTTGCCCTGGCTGATCCAGGTGGACTGGATCGGCGCGCCATCCAGACGCTGGAAATGCAGCAGATGGCCACCGTCGTCGGTGATGGCGATGCTGACCTTCCAGCCATTCTTCTTGGCTTCCGCCTCGGCGGCGGCGGCGATTGTCTGGACGTCGTCGAGGGTCAGCGCCTTACGCGTGATCATGGAATGAAAATCCTTTCCTTGTTTTATGCCGCCGCATCGCGACGGGTTTTCTTCTGGGGCGGGGCGGTCCGCTGCGTCGCCGGTTTCAGGTACTCCTTCAGATACTGGCCAGTATAGCTTTCCTTCACCTTGGCCACATCCTCCGGCGTGCCCTGGGCCACCACACGGCCACCGCCGTTGCCGCCTTCGGGGCCCATGTCGACGATCCAGTCGGCCGTCTTGATGACTTCCAGGTTATGCTCGATCACGATCATGGTGTTACCGGAATCCACCAGTTCGTGCAGGACTTCCAGCAGCTTGCGCACATCCTCGAAATGCAGGCCCGTGGTGGGCTCGTCGAGGATATACAACGTGCGGCCGGTGGCGCGCTTGGACAACTCCTTGGCCAGCTTCACGCGCTGGGCCTCGCCGCCCGAGAGCGTGGTAGCCGATTGGCCGATCTTGATATAGCCCAGCCCGACGCGATTGAGGGTTTCCAGTTTCTCGCGAATTGTGGGTACAGCCTTGAAGAACTCGACGCCGTCTTCCACGGTCATGTCGAGCACATCGGCAATCGACTTGTCGCGATAGTGGATTTCCAGCGTCTCGCGGTTATAGCGTTTGCCCTTGCAGACGTCGCATTGCACATACACGTCGGGCAGGAAGTGCATCTCGATCTTGATCAGGCCATCGCCCTGGCAGGCCTCGCAGCGGCCGCCCTTGACGTTGAACGAAAAACGACCGGGCGCATAACCGCGCGCCTTGGCCTCGGGCAGGCCGGCAAACCAGTCGCGGATCGGGCCAAACGCCCCGGTATAGGTAGCCGGGTTGGAGCGCGGTGTGCGGCCGATGGGCGACTGGTCGATGTCGACGATCTTATCGATCCATTCCAGACCTTCGATGCGGTCATGCAGGCCCGGAATCTCGCGGCTGTTGTTCAACTTGCGCGACACGGCCTTGAACAGCGTTTCAATGGTCAGTGTCGACTTGCCGCCACCCGAGACGCCGGTGACGCAGGTGAAGATGCCGAGTGGGAACTCGACCGATATGTTCTGCAGGTTGTTGGCCTTGGCGCCAATCACCTTCAGCAGCTTGTTGGCGACGCGCTTGCGGCGCTGCTTGGGCACGGCCACCGATCTCACGCCGGTCAGATACTGACCGGTGACCGATTTCTTGGCGGCCATGATCTCTTCCGGTGTGCCCTGGGCAATGATCTCGCCGCCATGCACGCCGGCAGCCGGCCCCATATCGATCACATGGTCGGCGGTACGGATCGCTTCCTCGTCATGCTCGACCACCAGCACGGTGTTGCCGATGTCGCGCAGATGCACCAGGGTTTCGAGCAGTTTGGCATTGTCGCGCTGATGCAGGCCGATGGAGGGCTCGTCCAGCACGTAGAGCACCCCGGTCAGGCCCGAGCCGATCTGCGAGGCCAGCCGGATGCGCTGGCTTTCGCCACCCGACAATGTGCCGGACGATCGCGACATCGAGAGATAATCAAGGCCGACATTGACCAGGAAGCCGAGGCGGTCGTTGATTTCCTTCAGGATGCGGGAAGCGATGTCCTTTTCCTTCGGCTTCAGTTTCCTGGTCAGATCCAGGAACCATTGCCGCGCCTCGGCAATCGAGAATTCGCAGACCTGGCCGATATTCAGGCCGCCGACCTTCACTGCCAATGCCTCGGGCTTCAGGCGATAGCCGCCGCAGGTCTCGCAGGCGGTCTGCGACTGATAGCGCGACAACTCCTCACGGATCATGTCGGATTCAGTCTCGCGCCAGCGCCGTTCCAGGTTGGGCAATACACCCTCGAAAGGTCGTTTCACCGTATAGGTGCGCATGCCATCGTCATAGGTGATCGGCACGATATCGTCGCCCGAACCGTGCAGGATGGCGTTGCGGGTCTTGGCCGGCAGGTCCTTCCATTTGGTCGCCAGCGAGAATTTATAGAACTTGGCTAGGCCTTCCAGCGTCTGCAGATAGTAAGGCGAGGGGGTGGCGGCACGCGACCACGGCACGATCGCACCGTCGCGCAACGTCACCGCTTCATCAGGCACCACCATGGCCGGATCAAAATACATCTTCGAGCCCAGGCCGTCGCAGGTGGGGCAGGCACCATGCGGACTGTTGAATGAGAACAGCCGCGGCTCGGTCTCCTCAATGGTGAAACCGGAAACCGGGCAGGCGAACTTGGCCGAGAAGATGGTGCGTTCGTCCTTGTCGGCATTCTCGGCAAAGGCGATGCCGTCGGCCAGGTTCAGTGCGGTCTCGATGGAATCGGCGAGGCGGGTCTGGATGCCATCGCGCACCACCACACGGTCGACCACCACTTCGATATCGTGCTTAAGCTTCTTGTTCAACGCCGGGACTTCAGCGATCTCATGCAGCTTGCCATCCACCTTCACGCGCTGAAATCCACGCTTCTGCAGGTCCTGCAGTTCCTTTTTGTATTCGCCCTTGCGGCCGCGCACGATGGGAGCCAACAGATACAATCGTGTGCCTTCCGTCATAGCCATCACGCGGTCGACCATCTGGCTGACCGTCTGGCTTTCGATCGGCAGGCCGGTGGCCGGCGAATAGGGCACGCCGACGCGGGCATACAGCAGGCGCAGGTAGTCGTAGATCTCGGTGACGGTACCGACCGTGGAGCGGGGATTCTTCGACGTGGTCTTCTGCTCGATCGAGATCGCCGGGCTGAGGCCGTCGATGTGATCCACATCCGGTTTCTGCATCAGTTCCAAGAACTGGCGGGCATAGGCCGACAGGGATTCGACATAGCGTCGCTGGCCCTCGGCATAGATGGTGTCGAATGCCAGCGAGGATTTGCCCGAGCCGGACAGGCCGGTCAGAACCACCAGCTTGTCGCGGGGGATGTCGACATCGACATTCTTGAGATTGTGCTCGCGGGCACCGCGGACCGAAATGAACTTCTGCATGGTTTTTTGCGCCGAGTCTCTGGGGGGCCGAATATTGCGCTTTTCAGGACAGTTCTTCACTATACGCCATTCGCATGATATAAGATCACTTCGTGAACGGATAGGGGTTAAGATATGGCTGGCAGCGTTAACAAGGTGATCCTGGTCGGAAATCTAGGGCGCGACCCCGAGATCCGTAGCATGCAGTCGGGCGAGGAGATTGCCCAGCTTTCCATCGCCACCTCCGAGACCTGGCGCGACAAGGCCTCGGGCGAGCGCAAAGAGCGCACCGAGTGGCATAGAGTGGTGATTTTCAACGAAAATCTGGTCAAGGTGGCCAAGCAGTTCCTCAAAAAGGGCTCCAAGGTCTATATCGAGGGTTCGCTGCAGACCCGGAAATGGACCGACAAGGACGGCGCCGAGAAATACACCACCGAGGTCGTGTTGCAGCGCTTCCGGGGTGAGCTGACCATGCTGGATGGCCGTGGTGAAGGCGGCGGCGGTGGCGGCTCCTATGGCGGCGGTGACGACTATGCCGGCGGCGGTTCCTCGGGCGGATTCGGGGGCGGTGCTGGTGGCGGCCGCTCCTCCGGCGGCGGTTCGCCGCCCCGCCGCGACGACCTGGACGACGAAATCCCGTTCTGAGCTGGGTTTCTATCCGAAACGCAAAAAAAGGCGCAGACCGAAATCTGCGCCTTTTCCATGTTCGGCGGCCTAACGCCGCATCAGTGAGGTCAGTAACACCCCAAGCCCTGCTGCTATGCCAACGGCTGCCAGCGGATGTTCCCGAGCGACAGGCTCGATCTGGCTGCGCAGTTTCTCAACCTCGTCCTGCAAACCATGGCTTGGCCAATATTGCCAGACCAGAGCGGCGATCATGCCCAGCAGCACGATCAGTCCAATCAGGCTGCCGCCGGCCGCCAGTGCCGCCCAGGCCGGCATCATGCTCGCCCCATAGGCCAGGAACAGCGACCAGCCGAACAGCATGAAGGCGGCCAGCAGCGCGGCGCAGGCTATGGTGCCCAAACCGGCCACAACGGCAATCCGCTGTCGCTGCCGTCGGGAGGCTGCAGCCTGCACCCCGCCCATCAGCAGGCCGGGCAATAGGCTTGCCAGCGGGCCGAGCATTATTTCCGCAGCAGCAGGGTGAGGGCGGCGCCTGCGGCAAAAGCTGCCAGCAGGCTGCTGCCGGGATGCTCCTTCACCGTCTCCTCGACCCGGCCAAGTGCTTCCCGGCCAAGATCTTTCCAGTCGCCGGCCAACGCCTGGATGCGGGTCTGCAATTCAGACAATTCGGCCTCTGCCAGCGCGGTGCCATCCTTCTTGGCGCGGGAAATCAGGCTACCCAATTGGGTGCCGATATCGGAAACCTGCTCGCGCAGTTCGGCCAGATCGGCTTCCGCCGCCGCAGTTGTGTTTTGTCGGTTCATGCGAGCCATGACGATGCTCCTTAATGAATGTGTGGGGGCTTAGTGGCGGCGCTTGGCGTCATCCAGATCGTTCAGCCAGTCGGCAACCTGCCGTTCGGCCTGATCGGTGATGATGCCGTAGCGTTCCTGGATCTTGCCGACCAGTTGCTCACGGCGACCGTCGATCACCGAGATGTCGTCGTCGGTCAGTTCGCCCCAGCGCTCGCGGGCCTTGCCGGAAAATTGTTTCCAGTTGCCGGCGATGCGATCCCAGGACGGCAGCGCGGCTTTTACATTGGCTTCCATGCGTTTGTTCGGCATGACGAGATCTCCTTGAATATCGGATGGGATGGCGGATGAAAAATTACTTGGACTGGGCCTTCTCCCATTCATCCACCTGCTTCTCGGCTTCGTTTTTGGCAATGCCGTAGCGCTCCTGGATCTTGCCGACCAGTTCCTGCCGCTTGCCGTTGATGACGGTGATGTCGTTGTCGGTAAGCTTGCCCCAGCGCTGCTTCACCTTGCCGGCAAACTGATTCCAGTTGCCTTCGACCTGATCCCAGGTACCGCTGGCGGCATAAACTGCCGCAGGCGGCGCCGCAGCCAGAAGGGCAATGGCTGAAACGGCGGCAATAGCGATCTTGCGCATGCAAAACCTCCTTTTGATTAATGAATTGAGGAACGTGAGGGAAACCCGCGAGAGCGGATATGGTTCCCGAATGAATTCCGGAATTTTCCCGCATATACAGGCAATAAGGCGATGTCGCTAAAGCAATACCGCCGTGCCTGTCATGCAAAGGATGGTCAGGGGATGTGGCCTGACGAAGGAGATGCCTGGGCCATTCGATGGCGAAGATGTGACGACAATGTGGCGGATGACTACCGCGAATTCAGCCGGCCTTTTCTTGCCGTTTCACCTGATTCCAGGCCTCATCCATGGTGGCAAGATCGCAATCCGTCAGCGCCTTGCCTTCAGATTGCAGAATCTTTTCCATCGCGGTGAAGCGTCGCTCGAATTTCCGGTTGGCCGCGCGCAGGCAGTCTTCCGGATCGAGCTTCAAGTGACGGGCCAGATTGGCGACGACGAAAAGGAAGTCGCCGAATTCTTCCGCGGTTGTCTGCGCAGTACCAGCTTCGATCTCGTGTTCGAGTTCCTGCAGTTCTTCTTTGATCTTGTCGATCACCGGCCGTTTGTCGGGCCAGTCGAAGCCCACGCGCGCCGCCCGGTTCTGCAGTTTGACGGCGCGCAGCAGAGCGGGCAGGCCTGCTGTGATTCCAGCCAGCACCGGCGATACGTCATCCTGTGAACTTGCAGACTTGGCCGCACGTTCAGCAGCCTTGATGCTTTCCCAGTTCGTGCTGACGGCTTCCGGGCGGTCGGCAGAAACATTGCCGAAGACATGCGGATGCCGCCGGATCATCTTGTCGCTGATCCCTTTAGCGACGTCGCCAAAGGAAAAATGGCCCGCTTCCTCTGCCATCCGACTGTGGAACACCACTTGCAGCAACAGGTCGCCCAGCTCGTCTTTCAGGCCGGCCATATCATTGCGGGCGATGGCGTCTTCGACCTCGTAAGCTTCTTCGATGGTATAGGGTGCGATAGTTGCGAAGGTCTGCTCCAGGTCCCACGGGCAGCCGTCATTCGGATCGCGCAGCCGGGCCATGATGGCCAGTAATTCGGTCAGGCTGGAAAGGTCTGGCTTGGCAGTCATCGGATCGCACCGGCTCAACAATCGTGGAACCCCAAAATGCGATCCGGCGGCGTCCGGTGCAAGACGCAGATGGATGGTTTAAGCCGACGGGGCGATGGATTTCAGCAACTTGATCACCTGCTCGTCCGAGACCTGGGGGAATTCGCGGTAATGGGCACCAACGGCATAAAAATCCGGCGGCGTTTCCAGGCAGACGATGCGGTCGGCCAGGCCCTTGAATTCCTCCAGTGTGGTCGATGCGGCCACGGGGATTGCCAGAATGATGGATTTCGGCTCAGCGGCACGCAACAGAGTGAGCGCGGCCTTCGCAGTGGCACCGGTGGCGATGCCGTCATCGACAACGATGACGATGCGGCCTTTCACATCGGGATGCGGCTGGCCGATATCGTAACGCTGGCGCCGGCGCTCGATTTCGGCCAGTTCGCGCTGGGCAGCAGCACGCAGATAATCATCGTCGACTTTCAGGCTATCGACCACGTCGCGGTTCACGACAAGCCTTGGCTTCTCGCCATCTGCAACCGCAGCGACGGCCAGTTCGGCATGATGCGGCGCGCCGATCTTGCGCACCAGCAGCAAATCGAGCGGTGCCTGCAGGGCCGCAGCCACTTCGGTCGCTACCGGCACCCCGCCGCGCGGCAAAGCCAGGATGATGGGTTTTCCCTCCTTGAACCCCATCAGCCTTTTCGCCAGTTTCTGTCCGGCCTCGCTTCTATCCAGAAACATTTACCGCCTCGCCATCAAGCAGATGTTGGCTGAACCAGGTGCCGGCATGGTCGATTACCTGATCCAATGTACCGGCTTCCTCAAACAGATGCGTGGCGCCCGGCACGACCAGCAGTTTGCTTTTGCAGCGCATATGCGCCATGGCCTGACGATTGAGCCCCAGCACTTCACGATCAAGGCTGCCCACGATCAGCAGGGTTGGTGCGACAACCCGGGGCAAGGCAGCACCGGCCAGATCGGGCCGGCCGCCACGGTTGACGATGGCGCCCACGGGACAATCCGGCTGGGCGGCGGCGACCAGGGCGGCGGCCGCGCCGGTGCTGGCGCCGAAATAACCGATGCGCGGGGGCATGCGTTCCATACGCTGGCCCAGCCATGTCGTGGCCAGGAGCAGTCGCTCGGCCAGCAATTCTACATCGAAGACGAGTTCACGGTTTCCGGCCTCGGATTCAGTCAGCAGATCAAAGAGCAGGGTACCGAACCCAATCTGCTGCAAGGCAGAGGCGACATGCCGGTTGCGCGGGCTGTTCCGGCTGCTGCCGCTGCCATGGGCGAAGATGATCACGGCTCGGCAGAGAGAAGGCAGCACAAGCTGTCCTTCAAGGCCGAATGGCGGTATGGCCACCAGCTCTTCCGAATATTGCCCCTGTTGTTTTCTCCCTGGCGTCATCCGCGTCATCCGCCGGCATTGACTGCTGGAACGGATTCATAGCGGACCGCGTGGGGGCGGGCCTTGATCTGGATCATCCCTCGCCGAGCCCGGCGCGCACCAGATCGATCAGCCGTCCGATCCGGCTAAGGCGGGATTTCTGCGGCGGCTGGGGCGCTATTGCCGCAGGCTCCTCCTGCAGCTGGATCATGCCGGCGTCCGAGCGCTGGAGCTGGAGATGGCGCGTGAAAAAGCCGTTCTGGCCGGCATGATGCCCGACTGCCAGGATGGTGGCCTCAGGCAGCAGTTCGGCTAGTACATGCATCAGCGCCAGTTCCGATTGCTCGTCGACACCATCGGTGGCCTGGTCGATCAGGATCCAGGCCGGGCGGTGCAGCAGCAATCGGGCAAAACCGATGCGCTGCAAATCCCCGGGGCTGAGGGTCTGACTCCATTCCGTTTCGGCATCCAGTTGCGGCACGAGAAACTCCAGGCCGACCCGTCGAAGGATATCGGCCAGCGTAGCATCGTCCGCCCGCGCCGGCGCTTCGGGATAGAGCAGGGCATGCCGCAGGCTGCCCGGTGGCATATAGGGCCGCTGCGGCAGCAGGGCGAGCGGCTCGGCCGGTACTTCAATCCGTCCGCGCCCCCATGGCCATACGCCGGCCACGGCCTTGCACAGAATCGCGGCTGCATGCTGGTCGCCGGTCAGCAGCAGCCGCTCGCCTTTCTGGATCTCGAGCGACAGACCGGCGGCAAGAATGCGCTGGTCAGGCTCCGCCAGGGTCACATCATGGAAGCTCAGGCCAGGCTTGTCTGTGGTGACAACGGTGATGCGTTGCGCGGCCGCCCCGGCCTTGCCCTGCAATT
Source organism: Ferrovibrio sp. (assembly GCF_046297595.1). Classification (GTDB taxonomy): domain Bacteria; phylum Pseudomonadota; class Alphaproteobacteria; order Ferrovibrionales; family Ferrovibrionaceae; genus Ferrovibrio. The sequence continues at coordinate 19,084 of NZ_JBKBHT010000006.1, read as the reverse complement.
CCGCTTCGGTCACGGCATTATGCAGTTCCAGCACGCGTTCGGCCGAGGCGCGTAACTCGGCCAGACGGGGAAAGTTGTCGATCGGCCAGGACAGCGCCGCGGTGGCCTGCTGAAAGGCCTGTGCCGTCTGCATCAGCCCGCCCAGGCTGATCTCGCCCAGCAGATAACGCGGCGTGCTGACCAGGATGGGGAATACGGCCGCTACCGTACTGTAGGCGGACGAGAACAGGATCAGGCGACGCAGCCCGCCGGTCTGGTTATGCCAGGCCTCGGCGACTGGCGAAAACAGGCGCAGCAGGAAACCGCGTTCATCGGCCTCGCCGCGTGCGACCGCGATGGCCTCGGCATTTTCGCGACTGCGGCCCAGCGCATAACGCAGGTCGGCTTCCACGGTCTGACGTCGGTCGGCGGCGGAGACAAGAGTCCTGCCGATGAACATGGCCAGTGCGGAACCGACGCCGGAATAGAGGAAGGCCAGCCAGACCATGTGACCGGGAAGGCTGAATTCCATGCTGCCGACATGAAGCGGCAGATTGCCGGAGAGCACCCATAAAATGCCGATGAAACTGATCAGCAGCAGAATGCAGTAGGTCAGCGAATGAAACAGGTCGACCGCTGCCTCGGTGGCGATGCGGATATCCTCGGCGATGCGGCCGTCGGGATTGCTGTGGCTGCCAGGCACCATGCCCAACCGGAATTGACGGCCGTCCCGCATCCATTCATTGATCAGGCGATCCGTGAGCCATTCCCGCCAGCCGAGTTGCAGCTTGCGTTTGAAATGAAGATGCACGGCGTTGACCGCCATAGTGCCCAGCACGATCAGCACGAAAACAAGCACCTGATGCATGAAGCCTTCCATCGAGCGCCGCTCCAGGGCATCGAACAGATCGGCGTTCCAAAGATTGAGGCGGATGGCCAGCAGCACCTGCGCCACCGCCAGAACAACGATGGCTATCAGCAGAAACCATGCGGTCCAGCGTTCGGGACCGCCCCAGTAGGGCCGTGCCAGGTGTAGGAAATCGGTGGTCAACCCGATGGATGAGACCGGCGGCTTCTCGGTGGGAACAGGCGAGTTCACAGGGTAGCCTGCTGAAAATGCCCGGCCGCGATCATGGCCTGCAAGCCGAGAATGGCTGGCTCGGGATGCAGGATCACGAAGGCCGGGATCGGCGCCAGGTAGTCGCGAAGGCGTCCCTTGGCCTCGAAGCGCTGCCGAAAGTCCGAAGCCTGCAACAGGTCGACCATGTGGGGCAGGATACCACCGGTTAGGTAAAGCCCACCCCTGCCGCCGAAGGTCAATGCCAGGTCGCCTGCGAATCCCCCTAGAAAAGCGCAGAACAGTGCCAGCGCGCGGGCACACAGCTCGCAACGCCCTTCACGCGCGGCGGCGACAATTTCGGCGGCCGGCTTAATCGGCGCACTCGACTGCGATAAAGCGGCCAGTGCCTGGTGCAGGTTTACCAGCCCAGGTCCGGAGATGACGCGTTCAGCCGAAACATGGCCGAACTTCTCCCGCAGCCATACAAGGACGGCATCTTCATCGGTATTCTGTGCGGCCAGGGTGATATGGCCGGCCTCGCTGGCTATCACGCGCTCGCAGCCATCCAGCGGGATGAAGGCACTGGTGCCGAGGCCGGTGCCGGGCCCACAGGCTACCTTCACACCGCCTGGCTTCGGCGGTCCGCCACCGATTTGATGAACATCGTTGGCAGACAGCGCCGGCAGGGACCATGCGGTGGCGACGAAGTCGTTGACCAGATGGACGGATGGAATTCGCAGGCGTTGCTGCAACTCCACCGCATCGATCCGCCAGGCTGCGTTGGTCATGGTGACGCAGCTATCCCGCATCGGCCCGGCAATGGCCAGTACCAGCCTGTCCGGGGCAGGCGATGCCGATGCGTCGAGATAGGCCGCGATGGCTTCACCCATATCGCCATAAGCGGCGCGGGGAAGGGTGGTGACAGGGCCGCAGGTCCCGTGCGCCACCTGCGCGAATCGCAGATTCGTGCCACCGATATCGCCAAGCAGGATGCTTCGAGGGTTGCTCATGGTTTTTCGGCGGAGCGGCGCGCCGCCTTCTGCGCGATGCGTTCGGCATACCAGCGGGCGGACGCCTTCGGGATACGGCGCAGAGTTGGGTAATCGACATAGATCAGGCCGAAGCGGTCGCCATAACCGGCGCCCCATTCGAAGTTATCGAGCAGGGACCATACGAAGTAGCCGCGCACATCGGCACCGGCGGCCATCGCCGTTTCCATCGCGCCGATATAGGCATTCAGGTAATCGATGCGATGCTGGTCCCTCACATTCCCCGTATGGTCGAGCTGGTCGCGACCGCCCGTACCGTTCTCGGTTACATAGATCGGCAGGCGGTAGCGTTTCGAGGCTTCCAGCAGGATGTCGCGGAAGGCATCGGGTTGCACCTGCCAGCCGACTTCCGATTGCGGCATGCCGGCGGGCGGTCCGGCCCATGCGTAGCCCAGAGGTGCCGTCTTGTCGCCGCGCGCATAGATCGGCGAATAATGGTTGATCCCGAGCCAGTCGAGCGGCCGGCAGATGCGTGCCATGTCGCCGGGGGCAATCTGGGGTGCCAGCTCATCCGCAAGGACTTTCGGGTAATAGCCCAGAATCTGCGGGTCCGGGAAAGCCTGGTTCCAGTGCATGTGCAGGCGTTCGGCGGCGGCGAGATCTTCCAGCGCGGCCGAAGCCGGCAGGCAGGGTTGCATGTTGTGGATCACGCCGATGCTCGCGTTCGACACTCCGGAGCGCAAAGCATCCACGGCGGCACCATGGGCCAGATTTACATGATGGATTGCCTTGCGATGGGCATCGGCATCAATGACACCTGGCGGCTGCCAGCCGAAGCCGAAACCGAACAGGGCGAAGACACCGGGTTCGTTGAACGTGGCAAAGCGCTTGACCCGGTCGCCGTAACGCCGCGCCACCAATGTTGCGTAATCGGCGAACCAGCCAGCGGCATCACGGCTGAGCCAGCCGCCTTCGTCATCCAATGCCTGCGGCAGGTCCCAGTGATAGAGGCAGAGCCAGGGTTCGATCCCGGCTTCCAGCAGGCCATCGATCAACCGGTCATAGAAAGCGGCACCGGCCTCGTTGAAATGCCCCCTGCCAGTCGGCAGCAGGCGCGGCCAGGCCACCGAAAAGCGATAAGCCTTCACGCCGATATCCCGCATCAGTGCAATGTCTTCGGCGAAACGATGATAGTGGTCGCAGGCGATATCGCCGGTATCGCCATTCGCGATACGATCCTTCTGCTGGCAGAAGGTATCCCAGATGCTGGGACCGCGCCCATCGGCCTTACTGGCCCCTTCGATCTGGTAGGAGGAGGTCGAGACCCCCCACAGAAAGGTTTCGGCGGGGCGTGCGGACAATCGATTCATGTTTTCAGGCCTTCTGTGCCAGCCCTGCGATCGGTTAGGCTGAACCGATGGGAGAGGTGATTGCCGAAATATCGGATGGCCGTCTGCAGGTATTGCTGCGGGCGGCGCAACCGCTCACCCTCCATACGCCGGATTTTGTCCGCACCGATGCCAACAGCCCTGTCCTGAGCGACGACACCGGCATGCAGGTATTCTTTTCGCATTACCAGCCGCGCGGTCATTCCTACCGGCGGCGATTTTCCACCGGGTTGCAGGATGGACAGCCGCCGGAGGCCGTGCGCTGGATCGACGAACCAGAGCCCACGTTGGGCAAATGGATCGAAGCGGTCTGGCGCGACCCTGGCGCGGGCCGTCTGTATGGCTGGTACCATGCCGAGGAATTCGTTGGCGGCCCGGCGAAGCTTTTCGTGCTGCATATCGGCGCCATCATGTCGGACGACGAGGGTCTGTCCTGGCGTTTCCTGGACGAAATGCTGCGGGCTCCGGCCCATCTCACCGATATCGGGTACAATAACGGCTTCCTGGCGGGCGGGTATGGCGATTTCTGCGTCGTCCCGGACCGCGCAGGGCAGTATTTCTATCTTGCCTTTTCCAGCTATGTTGCCGACGAGGCCGCGCAGGGCATTGCGATGGCTCGCTTTCCGGTCGCCACACGCGACCATCCGGCTTCGGAGCTTGAAGTGTGGAGCAACTCTGGATGGGTACCGGCTGCCGGTCGGTTGCCCGCGCCACTCTGGCCGATACGGCGCGGCTGGCGGCATATCGATCCGGATGCCTTCTGGGGACCGGCGATCCATTTCAATCGCCAGCTCGATGCCTTTGTCATGCTGCTCAATCATACCGCGGGCGGTTTTCACAACATGCTCCAGGAAGGCATCTATGTTTCAGTAACGCGCACGCCGGACGATCCGGCATCATGGGGCACGCCCATGCGGCTGGTGGCCGGCGGAGCCTGGTATCCGCAGGCCATCGGCCTGACCGCCGGCAGCGGCGACAGTTTCATCGATGGGCCCGCACGCTTCTTCATGGCCGGACACTCCGCCTGGGAAATCGAATTCGCCTGGACGTCTTCGCCTGAACGCAAAGAGCACGTCCTGGAAGCAACAAAATCCCTGTACTACAGCCTTTTCGGCGACCGGCATGCGGCGCCGTGGTGATCTGCATACTTCATAGCCGCAATCGCGCGGACGGGATTTGATTCTGGTCAACGGCCTGATCGGGATGGGGTCAGGCCGGGATGGCCAGGTCGCGATCCCAGAACGGCTCCGGCCCATACAGGTCTTGCAGATAGGCGATGAAGGCATGCACGGCCGCCGGCACGAATTTGGCGGGCGGGTAGACGGCGAAGATTCCCACATCGCTGGCCCCCGGATGCTCGGGCAGGACCACGCGCAGCCGCCCAGCCCGAAGATCCGGCCCGATATCCCAGGTCGAGCGCAGGGCAATCCCCATGCCGGCCAGGGCCAGTTCGCGCACAACCTCGCTGGAATTTGTGCGCACGATGCTTTCGCCGGGTACAACGACCGGGCCGCTGCGGCCCTGCAGCCGCCAGGGCAACTGGGCTACTGCCGCCAGCAGGTGGTGCCGGTTCAGGTCGGCGAGTTTCTTCGGCTCGCCATGCTGTTTCAGGTAATCCGGGCTGGCGCACAGCACGCGGCGGTTGGGCGCCAGCCGCAGGCCGGTCAGGCCACCGCCGATGACAGGCGCGATGCGGATGGCCAGGTCGATCCGCTCCGCCAGCAGGTCGACATAGGCATCCGAAAGGTCGATCTCCAGTTTCAGGCGTGGCCAGCGCTCCAGGAAGGGCTTCAGGTGCGGGGCCACGTGCAGGCGGCCGAAGGAGGTGGGGGCGGTGATGCGCAGCCGGCCGGCCGGAGCGCCATCGGCGGCGCTGACCAGGCTTTCCGCCTCGCGGGAGGCGGTCAGGATATCGACCACGCGCTCATAAAACCGCTGGCCCGCCTCGGTGGTGGTCAGCTTGCGGGTGGTCCGATGCAGCAGCCGGGCGCCCAGCCGCTCTTCCAGCCGGGCGATCCGCTTGGAAACCATGGCCGGTGACAGGCCCATGGTGCGGCCGGCGGCGGCCAGGCTGCCGCTTTCGATCACACGGGCATACAGCTCGTATTCCTTGTCCACCATTATTGTTTCTCACAGAGAACGACTGCTTTCAATTCTTTTCATCTACAGAATGAATGATGGGACTGCTATGGTCGCCACCATTGAGTCGACAGCAGAATTCCGGGAAACGCCATGAGCAGAACCACAGATCGCGCCGGCCTGGCAGTGGCCGAAACCCTGGCCCGTTTCATCGAAGACAAGGCTTTGCCCGGCACGGGGATCGAACCGAAGGATTTCTGGGCCGGCATGGCGGGCATCTTCGCCCGTTTCACGCCGGAAAACCGCGCCCTGCTGGCCAAGCGCGACGATTTGCAGGCGAAGATCGACACCTGGCATGTGGCGCAGCGCGGCAAGACGCACGATGCCGGCGCTTACGAGGCCTTCCTGCGCGAAATCGGCTACCTCGTGCCCGAGCCGATGCCATTCAAGGTCGGTACCACCAAGGTGGATGATGAGATCGCCCGCATGGCTGGGCCGCAGCTGGTGGTGCCGGTGCTGAATGCACGCTTCCTGCTGAACGCCGCCAATGCGCGGTGGGGCAGTCTCTACGATGCCTATTACGGCACGGACGCGATCCCGCATGATCCGAACGAGAAAAAGGGCTACGATCCGGCGCGTGGCGCCAAGGTGATCGCAAAGGCCAAAGCCTTCCTCGATCAGGCCGTGCCGCTGGCCTCGGGCAGCCATGCCGACGTGAAAGACTGGTCGATCAAGCACGGTCAGCTTTCACCGGCATTGAAAGACGCGGAGGCCTTTGCCGGCTATCGCGGCGATGCGGCCGCCCCCAGCGCCGTGCTGCTGAAGCATAACGGTCTGCATATTGAACTGGTGATCGACCGCAATCATCCGGTCGGGAAGGGCGATCCGGCCGGCATGGCCGACGTGATCCTGGAATCCGCGCTCACCACCATCGTCGATCTGGAAGACTCCGTTGCCGCCGTCGATGCCGACGACAAGGTGGAGGCCTATGCCAACTGGCTCGGCCTGATGCAGGGCGATCTGAGCGCCACCTTCGACAAGGGCGGCCGCAGCATGACCCGCACGCTGGAGCCCGACCGCGAGTATGTCGCGCCCGATGGCAGCAAGCTTGTTCTGCCGGGCCGCAGCCTGCTGTTTGTGCGCAACGTGGGCCATCTGATGACCACGCCGGCAATCCGGCTATCAGACGGCACAGAAGCGCCGGAAGGCATTCTCGACGGCATCGTTACCAGCCTCATTGCGATCCATGACCTCAAACGGCGCGGCCGTTTCGTCAACAGCCGCGCGGGTTCGGTCTATATCGTCAAGCCAAAGATGCACGGACCGGAAGAGGCGGGATTCACCAACCGCCTGTTCGATGCCATTGAGGACATGCTAGGTCTGACACGCCATACGGTGAAGGTTGGCGTGATGGACGAGGAACGCCGCACCTCGGCGAATCTTGCGGCCTGTATCCATGCCGTGAAGGATCGCATCGTCTTCATCAACACCGGCTTCCTCGACCGCACCGGCGACGAGATGCATACATCGATGCAGGCCGGTCCGATGGTGCGCAAGGTCGACATGAAGGCCAGCGCCTGGATCAAGGCCTATGAGGAGCGCAACGTGGCCATCGGCCTGGCCTGCGGCCTATCGGGCAAGGCGCAGATTGGCAAGGGCATGTGGGCGGCACCCGACCGCATGGCCGACATGCTGGAGCAGAAGATCGGCCACCCAAGGACCGGCGCCAACACCGCCTGGGTGCCGAGCCCGACGGCAGCAACCCTGCATGCCACGCATTACCACGCCGTAGACGTTTTTGCCCGCCAGGCCGAGGTGACGAAACAGCCGGTGCCGCCGCTGGCCGCGCTGCTGACCATTCCGCTGGCCACGGGGCAGAATTTCTCCGAGCAGGATGTGCGCGACGAACTCGACAACAACGCCCAAGGTATCCTGGGTTATGTGGTGCGCTGGGTGGACCAGGGCATCGGCTGTTCCAAAGTGCCCGACATCCACGATATCGGCCTGATGGAAGACCGTGCGACGCTGCGGATTTCATCCCAGCATATGGCAAACTGGCTGCTGCACCGGGTCTGCACTGGCGAGCAGGTGGAGGCCGCCTTCCGTCGCATGGCTGCCAAGGTGGATGCCCAGAATGCCGGCGACGCCGCGTATCGCCCGATGGCAACCGACCCCGACAACAGCCTGGCGTATCAGGCTGCCCGTGCGCTGGTGTTTGAGGGTGTGCAGCAACCGAATGGCTATACCGAGCCGCTGCTGCATGCCTTCCGTGCCCGCGTGAAGGCCGGGGGCTGACGCCACGCCGGGGCCTGCCGCTGATGGTCGAGGGGATGCCTAGACGTAGTATTTGGGGGCGAGGTCGCGCCTTGCTGAGTTTTAAAATTATCGGATAATGTATATTATGGAAAATTATAATAGCCGTTATTTCAGTAATTTATACAGAAACCGCCATCATATGGTTGTCCCAACGCTGTCCGCCCGCATCGTTCAATGCCGTCAGGACGGCGCCGTCTGAACAGGCCGCGATCCGGCCCAGGCCGTTGCTGACGATGAAGCCCGCGCCATCCGCCTGCGCAGCAACGCCACAGATGTCCGGCATCTCTGCCGCTGCCAGATAGCGCCCGGCTTCCATGTCCCACAGCAGCATCCGGTTGCCGCGCGGGCTGGTCACGGCCAGCAGCCGGCCAGCGCCGGCCATGGCGGCGCTGCCGCAATACTGCCGCAGGCCGGCGCGCTGTTCCGGCGGCATCGGCAGGAACCGCAGGCCGTCCCGGTCCTCCGGCCCGCCATGCCAGGCCACCAGCGGAACCGCGTCGGTTTCCGGGCCCTCATACTGCATGGCGATGGCGACCCGGCCGCGCCGGTCGATGGCGATATGTCGGATACTGAGCTGCCGCAGGTCCTGGGCTGGCCGGACCTGCCGGATCAGCCGCCCGGTCGCAGCATCCAGGTAAACCAGCGACGGATCCATATCCGGGATGTTCAGCTTCAGCCGGGGCATGTCGGCCAGCATCAGGATGCCGCCATTGGCCACCGCCAACGTGCGGCCATCGGGCATCAGCCGGATTTCATGCGGGTCCAGCCCATGGGTCGGATATTCGCCGATCCGGCGGAAGCCCAGTGTCGCATCGTAGATGCCCAGCACGCCTTCGCCGGTCGAACCGACAACCTCGGTGGCGAACATCAGACGACCATCGGCCGTGAATGCGCCATGGCCGCAGAAGCTGCGATCCTCGGCAGCAGCAATACGATGCCGTTCCTTGCCGTCCTGCGCCGCGAACACCACGGCGTAATCGCCCGGGCGGCGCGAAAACGCCACGGCGATATCACGACTGCGAGCGAAGCTGTGGCCACGTCCGGGCAATGCCAGGCTATAACGGATCCGGCCGGCCGCATCGAACCCGGCAACGCCGAAGCCTGCCTTGTTGCCATAGGCATTTAGATAAAAAAGCTGCCCGGTGCGTGCCTTTGCGATCCTGGTTGGCAATATCGCCCAGGCAGCCAGCAGGCCAATGGTTGTGCGACGCGAAACGATGGTCGCCATTTTTAGTCACCATCCAGCGCGTTGAAGCCGACCGGAATCTGCAGTGCCTCCGGCAGTTGCTGCATCACCAGACTCTTCAGGGCCTGGGTATCGGCGGCCAGTTTTTCGGCGGCCTTGCGGGTACCGGCATCCTGCACGGCGCGCTCCAGCGGCATGGGCAGCGCCGCCGCCGAGGCATGGGCCTGCGCGAAGGCCGCACGGATCGCCTCATCCAGGGACTTATCCGGGATATGTGGTGCGAAGGCCGTCACATACAGGTCGGTCGCAGCCGTAAGGTTGTGCTGGACATTGCGCAGCGAGCGCTCACTGCGCCAGGATTCGGCCAGGCGCGGTCGCGCATCGTCGGCCGAGGCACCAAGCGGCCGCGCCAGCTTGTGATCGGCCGCCAGTTCGATTGCGGTATAGAGGCTCTTGAACAGTTCCAGCGTCGCTTCCTTGGCGTCGCGATAGCGCGCATCCGCGCCCTGCCCCGGTTTCAACATCTGCGCGGCAAAGCCTTTGGTCGGTGCGCGCCACTCCTGCTGCGTTTCACGCGCCATGCCGGCAAGGTTCTCCGCAATCGCAATCACGTATCCGCAGCGGAAAGCGGTATCCACACCAGTCTGCAGTTTCTTTGCGTCCTCGCTGAAGATCATGCGCTCCAGTGCCGGCAGGCCCTGCACCGCCACGCTGCCGCGTCCGAGAACATCTGCATTCATTGAGCCGCTGGCGTGTTTGGCGATCAGCTCGGCCATCTGCTTGCCGATGGTGTTGCGCGGATCGGGCCAGAAGGCAAAACGCTGGCTGCGGAAGAACAGGTCGATGGGGCCGAACCGCACATGCTGGATATCCTGCCAGGCATCGGCCGCATCATGATAGGCCTGCTGCAGCGTTTCGACCTTCCGCTCCGCGGCCGGCATGGCGCAGAAAGCCTTGGACGCCTGCTCCAGTTTTCCAGTTGCGGTTGCCAGCGCATCGTAGCGCGGCAGGACATGTCCCTCGACCGCGGCACGGTTGATGGCTTCGTAGGTTTTCCCATCCAGCGCCAGAGCCGGCCCATGGAAAACCATCAGCAGAACAAACACCAGGCCAGGAATACGCATGACAGGTCTCCGCGTTACAGCGAATTGATGAAGGCCAGCAAGTCAGCCCGTTCCTGGCTGCTCATGCCGGCCACGCGGTCGCGTGCCGCCTGCGCCTCGCCGCCATGCCAGAGGATCGCTTCCAGAACGCCGCGCGCTCGGCCATCGTGCAGCAGGAAATCATGGCCGCTGACAATGCGGGTCAGGCCGATGCCCCAGAGCGGCGCGGTGCGCCAGTGCCGGCCACTGGCGTGACCCTCAGGGCGATTATCGGCCAGCCCTTCGCCCATGTCATGCAGCAAGAGATCGGTATAGGGCCAGATCGTCTGTCCTGATTGTTCGGGATGGGCGGCATCGGTTGCCGTCCGGTGACTGGGGACATGGCAGCCAGCGCAGCCTGCCGCTGCGAACAATGCCTGGCCGCGTCGCACGGCGGGATCGCCGGATTTCCGGCGCGCCGGCACAGCAAGGTTGCGCGCATAGAACACCGTCAGGTCGAACATCTGGCGCGGCACTTCAATGTTTTCGTCCGGATCGTCGCCTGTGGGCGCATTCAGGCAATCGCGCTGCGCCACCGTGCATTCGCCATGCGACGTTTGGGGAAGCAGCGGTGTGGAAAGACCAAGATCACCGGCAAAGGCCTCCGCCGTCTGGTCGGCGACCGTGGCAGCACCAGCTTTCCATCCGAAGCGGCCCAGCATCGCCTTGCCATGGGCGTGGCTCCACACCTGGTTGGGCCGGCCAGCAATACCGTCGCTATCCCGGTCTTCCGGATCGGCGTGACGCAGGATATCGGCTTCCGGGATCATCTCCAGCAGGCCGAGGCCGATCATCTGTGGCGTCACGCGCGGCGAGATCATGGTCTGTGGATGCAGCGGGCCATAGTTCAAGTCAGCGATTCTGTAGCTCGGCTTGCGCAGCGTGACGGTCTCGCCCTCGGCAAGCTCCACCTTTACATCGCTGTAGGCGATGTCCATGCGCCCTTCGGCCAGCAGGCCCTGCACGGAAAAGTTCTGCAGCTGCGTGCCATAGGTCGGTTCCGGCGTCACCGTCCGGACAAAGGATTCCAACGCCTGCCGGTCTGCCTCGTTCTGCGGCGGGATACTGAGGCGCAGGAACATCGATACGGCCGTTTCGCCCTCGGCCGGTGGCCGGCCACGCCCGTCTTTCAGGTGGCAGGATTGGCAGGAGCGTGCGTTATAGAGCGGCCCCAGGCCATCCGACGATGTGGTCGAGCTTGGCGACGAAGCCCATAGCTTGCGGAAGATTCCATCGCCGATCCTGAAGTCGAGCTGGCGCTCGAACCGCATGTTGCCGGACGGATGGGAAAAGACCGAACTGTTGATCGGCTTGCTCACCGTCGCATCGCCGCCGGGGCGGCGCTCGTCTGCTCCGGCCGGCAGCGCCAGCAGCGTTGCCAGCGCGACGATACCGAACGCGCGGGTCTTAGTGCTTGCCGACCTTATCGGGTGCATCGAGACTGTCCGAACCTTCGAATGTCGCCTTCAGTTTCAGCGCGGCAACCACGCGCTCCAGCGTCTTCGTCTGGTCGGTCAGGCGGTCGATGCCAGCCTGGATCATGGCGTTGCCCTCGGCATTCCCCTCGCCGAGCATCTGGTCATAGGCTTCCTTGGTTTCGGCCCGCTGCCTGATCGCGTCGAAGGCATCCATGGTCGCCTTCAGCTTGCCGCGCATTTCAGTGTCCAGTTCCGGGGCCATCACGCGCACCAGATGCGTCAGACCCTGCCCCTTCACTGTGCTGCCATTGATCCGTTTGTATTCACCGCCATAGACATTCAGCATGCCGGCCACGTCGTAGTAATGCGCATGGTGGGTGTTGTCAGAGAAGCAGTCATGCTCCTCCTCGGGGTCGTGCAGCAGCAGGCCCAGCTTCATGCGCTCGCCGGCCAGCTCGCCATAAGACAGGCTGCCCAGTCCGGTCAGCATCGCGCTGATACCGGCATCCAGGCCTTTCTCGGTCAGGGCCTTGCGCGCCGCGCCCTCGGGCTGCCACTGCTTGGCCATCCAGGCCAGGTCGTCGACCAGCATCTGGGTCGCCACCGCCAGATACTGGGCGCGGCGCTCGCAATTGCCGTTGGTGCAGCCCTGTTTGGCATAGTCGGTCCAGGGCCGGTTGCCCGCACCCGCGCCGGTGCCATTCAGATCCTGGCCCCAGAGCAGGAACTCTATGGCGTGATAACCGGTGGCGACATTGGCCTCCACGCCGCCCACTTCATGCAGTTTGCGCAGCAGCTTCCAGTCGATCTTCGTAGCATCGAGGGCCTTGCCGCCGAATTTGATCTGCCGGTTGGCGATCACATTCGCGGTGTAAAGCGGGTTCTCGTCGGATTCCTCGCCATATCGATCGGCATCGACGTAATCGATCAGGCCCTCGTCCAGCGGCCAGGCATTCACGCGCCCTTCCCAGTCGTCGACGATGGCATTGCCGAAACGATACACTTCGCTCTGCATGTAAGGGACACGCGAGGCAATCCAGGCTGTACGGGCTTTCTTCAGGCTGGCTTCGGATGGCGCCGCAATCAGCGCGGTTACGGCTTTCTGCAGGCTGCGCGCCGAAGACAGTGAATCCTCGAAGATCGCCTGGGCGATATCGCCATAGGTTTTCAACACTGCGGCCTTGATGTCGTCCTGGCCGGCGGCAAAGGCATTGCTTCCGGTAAACACCCCGAACACAAAAACAAGCGCGAGGCCAAAGCGAGCCATGGCAACTCTTCCTCCAGACAGGATCATTTCAGGTAAAACTGGATGGGGACAACCACATCGAGGCTGTTTTTCCCGAGCGATGCCGGGATCGGGGGCAGCGGCGACGCCTTGGCGATCATCCGTTCGACAGCGTCATCGAGTGTTTCGTGGCCTGAGCTACGTTCGATGCGGTGGCCGATCACACGCCCCTGCCCGTCGATGGTGAAGCGCAGATGGGCAACGCCCTCCTGTCGCCGCAATTGCGCGCGGCGCGGATATTCCTTGTGGCGTTCCAGCCATGCCAGCAGGCTGGCGTAGTAACTGGCCTCGGCATTCGGATTGACCGTCACGCGTGGCGCGGACATGACCGGGCCCGGCGGCGCCGGGGGAACGGCCGCGACCTGTGTCCTGACGGGTTGCGGCTCGACCACGGGTGCAGGCGGCTGCGGCATTTTCACCGGCTCAGGCTGCGGCCGCGGCGGTTCCGGCCGGGGCTTGGGCGGTTTCTGAACCACGGGTTTCGGCTTGGGCGGCGGCACCGGTTCGACATCCGGTTCCGTTGAGTTGGAAGTGATCAGTTCCGGTTCCTTGACCGGCTCAGGCGGCGGAGGCGGAACTTCCACCACCGGCTGCGGCTGCGGTGGTGGAGGCGGCGCTTCCACGGGCGGCGCGCTGGCCATCAGCAGGACTTCAATGCCCTGGAATTTCTCCTCGGCCACGATGGGCTTGCTGAAGAACGGCAGGCCGAACAGCAGCACGGCCGCCACGGCCAGATGGACCGCCACCGATACTGCCCAGGACGAGACCTGCGTTTTCATGACGCGCTACCGTGCCGGAGCGCCGGAGGCAGCGGCCTTCGTCGCCCCTTCCGCCACCAGGGAAATCTTGCCGTAGCCGGCCTGGCCGACCAGGCTCATCAGATCCATGATGCGACCGTATTCCAGCGCCTTGTCGCCGCGCACATAGACCACCGTATCGGCCTCGGCGTTGCGCATCTCGCTCAGCACCCGCACCAGATCGCCCTCTTCCACCGGTTCCTTGCGGATGAACAGCTTGCCATCCTTGTCCATGCTGATGACCAGCGGCTCTTTCGGCGGCGTGACTTTGTTTGCCGTGGTCTTGGGCAATTGCAATGGTACGCCGACCATCATCAGCGGTGCTGCCACCATGAAGATGATCAGCAGCACCAGCATGACATCGACGAACGGCGTGACGTTGATATCGGCCAGCGGCTTGTAGCTGCCGAAGTCGTCGCTTTCGTAACCGCTGCCGCCACCGCCTATCGGAGAAATCGCCATGACAGCCTCTTACTGCCCGGCTTCGGCGTGGCTGCGCGCCGCATGGGCGTTGCCACGGACAAACTGACGGGCGGCCTCGGAAATCGCGGCATTGAACCGCTGTGCCAGGCGACCCAGATCGGTGCTCAGCTTGTTGTAGGCGATCACGGCCGGGATGGCGGCCACGAGGCCCAGTGCCGTGGCAAACAGCGCTTCGGCAATACCGGGCGCAACGACGGCCAGGCTGGTGTCGTTCGAGCCTGCGATCGCAGTGAAACTGTTCATGATGCCCCAGACCGTGCCGAACAGGCCGATGAACGGCGCGGCCGAGCCAACCGTGGCCAGGAATGGCAGGCCTGGTTCGATCTGGCGCAACTGCTGGGCCATGGCCTGGCGCATCGCGCCTTCCATGCGTGCGCGAAAATCGTGGCGGCTCTCGCCGATATCCTGCCCGTCGCGCTTTTCGCGCGCGGCGGCGGCAAGAATGGCCCCCTGCAGAGGGTCCAGGGCGGTCTTGCCGCCCGAAGCCAGCAAGGCATCGGCCTTCACGGCCGCCTCGAAGGCGGCAGCGGCGCGACGAGCCCGGCCGAACTTGGCCGTTTTCTCGATCATGATGGCCCAGCAGGCAATCGACGTCAGCACCAGCAAGGCCATCACCAGCTGAACGACCGGATCGGCGTTGAGGATCATCGCCATGAAGGAAAAATCATGGTTCATAAGAGTTTACTCCAAATCTTGCCTGCATCTGCGTGCAGCTATGCCCGGGGACTCCGCTATTAATAATGAGAACCGCTCGCAAAATAAAGCGGCATGGCGGAGAATTGTTACATTATAACTATAAATATCTTTGGGCGGAAGATGTGTATCGGATCAGGACCAGCCGAAACGCTGGCGCACATCGCGGGTGATATGACCCATGTCGTCGAGTTTGCCGCTATCCCACTGCATCAGACGGCCATCGAACCACTGGATCAGGCCCTGTTTCAGCAGGCTGTCGAAGAAAGCGTCAAACCGCCTCGACCGCCCCGGCAGCCTGGCCACCAGAACCGGTTTTCCCGTGGAACAAGCCTCGGAAATCATCGAAACGGAATCGCAGGTCACCACGATCACATCGGCCAGGCCAAGGAACCCGAAATACGGATTTGGTCCCTTGCCGTCCCACAACACCGCCGGCAGGCTGGCCAGGCCTCCGCGCAGGATGTTCGTCTCGGCTTCGCCGCTGCGCCGCGAGATCGTCGCCATGACGCCGCAGCCTGACCGTTCGCACATGTTGCGTAGCTGTCCGACAAACCCACGCATCCAGTCTTCATCGAGCGAATAGTAGCGGTTGTTGCCGCCGACCAGCACGGCCACGCGCGGATGCGGCAGATGCGCGTATTCCTGCCGGATGGCTTCAGCGCCGGTTTCTAGCTTCAGCCGGGTCACACGATGCAGCGAACCGGTCGAAACCAGCACATTGGGACCGCGTGTGCGGTCATGTTCGGGCACGATCAACAGGTCCCAGTAGCGCGGCGATGCCTTGGGATCCTGAATATGGATTGTCGTCGTGCGGCCGCCGCTGGCCTTTTTCACCGCTAGGGCAAACAGCGCGGATTTGCGGCCGCAGGTGATCAGCACATCCGGCCAGGGCTGATCGCCGAACTGCGCCCGGCTTTCAGGCGTGATGGCGTCCAGGCTGGCGAAGAACGGATGCATCGGCGCCCAGGTATAGGGCCCGCGATATTCCAGCTCGAAACTCTGCGGCAGGCCAAAGCCGCCACCGTTGAACAGGGCCTCGGCCAGACCGACAGCCTGGTTCAGCATGCCTGCGGCGCCCTTCTGCGCGACAGCCCAAACGGATTTCAGCATTCCACCACCATGCCGTCATAGGCCGGCTCGACGCCGGGCGGCAGCTCGGTTTTCAATCTGCTGTAATCCAAATCGATATGCATGTTGGTCAGCACGGCGCGCTGTGGCTTCACGCGCGCGATCCATTCCAGGGTCTGCTCGACATGGCTATGGGTCGGATGCGGCGTATAGCGCATGGCATCGACGATCCACAGCTTCACGCCGTCCAGGGCTGCAAAAGCCTCGTCGTCCAGCCCGACCACATCGTTGGAATAGGCCAGATCCCCGAAGCGGAAGCCAAGAGAGTCGATGTTGCCGTGGCGCTGGCGGATCGGCGTCACCTCGATGCTGCCCACGCTGAACGGGCCATCGATCAGGCGCGGTTCGATGATCGGCGGATAACCGTCGCCGGCCTTCTCAAAGCAATAGCCGAATTTGCGTTTCAGCCGTTCATGCGTGAAGGCATCGGCATATCCCGGCACGCGCTGGCGCGAGGTATAGGCCAGGATGCGGAGGTCATCCAAACCATGGGTCTGATCGGCATGGTCATGTGTCCAGGCCACTGCCGAAACCCATGTGATGCCATTGGCCAGGAACTGGTTGCGCAGATCCGGGCTGGTGTCGATCAGCAAACGCGTATCGCCCTGCTCCACTACGATGGAACAACGGCTGCGACGATTTTTCGGCTCGTTCGGATCGCAGGCGCCCCAGTCGCCATCGATACGGGGAACACCGGCCGATGTGCCGCAGCCCAGGATGATCGCGCGCATCGTCTGGTCAGGCGGCCCGGCGGTCGATCACCGCCGCCTGCGGCACCTTGTCGAACAGCCGCAGGAAATTCGCCGTGGTCGCCTCGGTCACCTCGGCGATACCGACCTGCTTCAGCTTGGCCAGGAAGGCCGCCGTATGCACCACGAAAGACGGCTCATTGCGCTTGCCGCGCAGCGGTACGGGCGCCAGATACGGTGCATCGGTTTCCACCAGAACATGGCTCAGCGGCAGGGCTTGCGCCGACTGCTGCACCTCGCGCGCCTTGTTGAACGTCAGGATACCCGAGAACGACACCATCATGTCGTGCTTCACGGCCAGTTCGGCCAGCGCATGGCCCGACGAGAAGCAGTGCAGCAGGCCTTTAAAACGGCCCTTGGCCATCTCGGCTTCGATGATCGCGGCGGTATCCTCGTCGGCGTCGCGGGTGTGGATCACCACCGGCAGGCCGGTTTCGCGCGCAGCCTGGATATGCGCGAGAAAGCATGTCTTCTGCGCTTCGCGGTCGCTGTGTTCGTAGAAGTAATCCAGCCCCGTCTCGCCGATGCCGACCACCTTCGGATGCCGGGTCAGTTCGACCAGTTTCGCGGCAGCCACATCCACGTGGTCGTCGGCCTCATGCGGATGGATGCCCACGGTGCAATAGACATCGGGATAGGCCTCGGCCACCGCCAGCACGCGGTCGAACTGGTCCAGCCGCGTCGAGATGGTGAGCATCAAACCGACGCCGGCCTGGCGCGCGCGCTGGATGATCGCGTCGCGTTCCTCGGCGAAATCGGGAAAATCCAGATGGCAATGGCTGTCGATCAGCATGGCCATATCAAGCGCCCTCTTTCGCGGCGGCTTCGACATGGCGCGGGAACACGCCCTGCGGAGTCGGCAGCGGCGTACCGGCGCGCAGGCGGCCCATCTCGCCCAGATGGGCAAAGCTACGGGCGGCTTCCGAGACACCGAGCTGATCAAGCATCTTTGCCGCCGAATTCGGCATGATCGCCTGCGCCAGGATGGCGAGCTGGCGGATCGCCTCCAGCAGCGTCCACAATACGGTTTCCATACGCGCGGGATCGGTCTTGCGCAGGGTCCAGGGCGCAGCGACGTCAATATACTTGTTCGCCGCGTCCACCAGGTCGAACCAGTATTGCAGGGCCGTGTGGATCGCCTGATCGTCCAGGGCCGCGCGCATGCGATCGGCCAGGCTGTCGGCCTCGGCCAGAAGGGCCTCGTCCATCTCGGCCAGCGGGCCGGGCGTCGGCACGGCGGCATTGGTGTTCTTGGCGCAGAAGCTGAGCGTGCGCTGCGCCAGATTGCCGAAACCGTTGGCCAGTTCGCTGTTGATGCGGCTGACGATGCCGGCGCGGCGGAAATCGCCATCATTGCCGAACGGCACTTCGCGCATCAGGAAATAGCGCGTCTGTTCCAGCCCGAATTCCTCGATCAGCGCCAGCGGATCGATCACGTTGCCCAGCGACTTGGAAATCTTCTGGCCCTCGTTGGTCCACCAGCCATGGGCGAAGACGCGTTTCGGCGGCGCCAGGTCGGCGGCCATCAGGAAAGCCGGCCAGTAGACGGCATGAAAGCGCAGGATGTCCTTGCCCACCATGTGCAGGTCGGCCGGCCAGAACTTTTTATAAGAATCGCTGCCGGTATCGGGATAGCCGGCGGCAGTGATGTAGTTGGTCAGCGCATCGAACCACACATACATCACATGGGCTTCGTCGCCCGGCACCGGGATGCCCCACTTGAAGGTGGTGCGCGAGACCGACAGATCCTTCAAGCCGCCCTTCACGAAGCTGATCACCTCGTTGCGGCGGCTGGCCGGCAGGATGAAGCCGGGATTCTCTTCATAGAATTTCAGCAGCTTCTCGCCCCAGGCCGAGAGCTTGAAGAAATACGATGGCTCCTTCACCCATTCCACTGGCGCGCCGGTCGGCGCCAGCTTCTGGCCGTTCGGGCCATCCTGCAACTCGTCTTCCTGGTAGAAGGCCTCGTCGCGCACGGCGTACCAGCCTTCGTAATGCCCCAGGTAGATGTTGCCCGAGGCGGCCACCTTCTGCCACAGCGCCTGCACCGACTTCACGTGACGGGGCTCGGTGGTGCGGATGAAATCGTCATTGGAGAAATTCATCGCCCCGGCTAGGTCGCGGAAACTCTGGCTCACCTTGTCGCAGAAGGCCTGCGGATCGACGCCGGCGGCCTCGGCGGCCTTCTCCACCTTCTGGCCATGCTCGTCCGTGCCGGTGAGGAACATCACGTCATAGCCGTCCAGCCGCTTGAAGCGCGCCAGCACGTCGCAGGCCAGCGACGTATAGGCATGCCCGATATGCGGCTTGTCGTTCACATAGTAGATCGGCGTGGTGATGTAATAGGTTTTGCGGGTCATGGGCTTAAACTAGGGTGTGGGCGCCGGCG
>NZ_JBKBHT010000005.1:0-270123 GCF_046297595.1 Ferrovibrio sp. | reverse complement strand
GCCGGTCTCAGCCAGAACCTTCGTGATCGCAGCCGTCAAAGACGTCTTGCCGTGGTCAACGTGACCAATCGTACCAATGTTGCAATGCGGTTTCGTACGCTCAAACTTTGCCTTGGCCATCTGCCTTCTCCGCTATTCGGATCTGTGTCTGTTTCGGTGCCTGGTGTCTTCGGATCAGCCGGCGAGCTTAGCCAGCACTTCGTCCGACACGTTCTGCGGCACCTGTGCGTAATGATCGAAAGTCATGGTGTACTGCGCGCGACCCTGGGTCATCGAGCGCAGGTTGTTCACGTAGCCGAACATGTTGGCCAGCGGCACCATGGCATTGATGACCTGCGCGTTGCCGCGCGGTTCGGTGCCGGTCAGCTGACCGCGGCGGGACGACAGGTCGCCCATCACGTCGCCGACGAAGTCTTCCGGCGTCACCACCTCAACCTTCATGATCGGCTCGAGCAGCTTGGCACCGGCCTTCGGCGCAACCTCGCGGAACGCCGCACGGGAAGCGATTTCGAAGGCGAGCGCCGAGGAGTCGACGTCGTGGTAGGCGCCGTCATACAGCGTGGCCTTGAAGTCGATGACCGGGAAGCCGGCCAGCACGCCCGAAGCGGCGACCTGGCGGATGCCCTTTTCGACGGCCGGCACGTATTCCTTCGGCACGTTGCCGCCGACCACGTCGTTCTCGAACTGCACGCCCGAACCCGGCTCCAGCGGCTCGAAGCGCAGCTTGACGCGGGCGAACTGGCCCGAACCGCCCGACTGCTTCTTGTGGGTGTAGTCGATTTCGGCGGTCTTGGTCAGGGCCTCACGATAGGCGACCTGCGGGGCGCCGACGTTTGCCTCGACCTTGAACTCGCGCTTCATGCGGTCGACGATGATTTCGAGATGGAGTTCGCCCATGCCCTTGATCACGGTCTGGCCGCTTTCCTGGTCGACCGACACGCGGAAGGAGGGATCCTCAGCGGCCAGGCGGTTCAGGGCGATTGCCATCTTCTCCTGGTCGTTCTTGGTCTTCGGCTCAACCGCGACCTCGATGACAGGCTCAGGGAATTCCATGCGCTCCAGCACGATCGGATGGTTCGGATCGCACAGGGTGTCGCCGGTGGTGGTGTTCTTCAGGCCGGCCAGCGCGACGATGTCGCCTGCGCGGGCCTCCTTGATTTCCTCGCGGCTGTTCGCATGCATCTGCAGCATGCGGCCGATACGCTCGCGGTTTTCCTTCACGGTGTTCAGGACGCCCGAACCGGCTTCCAGAACGCCCGAGTAGATGCGCACGAAGGTGAGCGAACCGACGAACGGGTCGTTCATAATCTTGAACGCCAGACCGGCGAAAGGCTCGTCGTCCGAGGTCTTGCGGACCATTTCATCATCGGAGCCGGACTTCATGCCCTTGACGGCGTCGACATCGACCGGCGACGGCAGATAATCGATCACGGCGTCGAGCAACGGCTGCACGCCCTTGTTCTTGAAAGCCGAGCCGCACAGCACCGGCACGAACTTGCCAGCAATGGTGCCCTTGCGGATGCAGGCCGTCAGGGTCTTCTCGTCCGGCTCATTGCCTTCGAGGTAGGCTTCGAGGGCGGCATCGTCCATCTCGAGAGCAGCCTCGATCATCTTCTGGCGCCATTCGGCGGCCTGGTCCTTCAGATCGGCCGGAATCTCGTCGTAGAAGAACTCGGCGCCCAGGCTCTCGTCCTTCCAGATGATGGCGCGATTGCGCACCAGATCGACGATGCCCTTGAAATCGGCTTCCGCACCGATCGGCAGAGTCAGCACCAGCGGCGTGGCGCCCAGGCGGTCCACGATCATGTCGACGCAACGGAAGAAGTTGGCGCCCATGCGGTCGAGCTTGTTGACGAAGCACATGCGCGGCACGCCGTACTTGTCAGCCTGACGCCACACCGTCTCCGACTGCGGCTCGACGCCGGCGACGCCGTCGAACAGGCAGACCGCGCCGTCCAGCACGCGCAGCGAACGCTCGACCTCGATGGTGAAGTCGACGTGGCCGGGAGTGTCGATGATGTTGATGCGATGGTCGTTCCAAAAGCAGGTGGTGGCAGCCGACGTGATCGTGATGCCGCGCTCCTGCTCCTGCTCCATCCAGTCCATGGTGGCAGCGCCGTCATGCACTTCGCCGATCTTATGCGAACGGCCGGTGTAATACAGGATGCGCTCGGTCGTGGTGGTCTTGCCGGCATCGATGTGGGCCATGATGCCGATATTGCGATAGCGCTCGTAGGGGGTCGTGCGAGGCATGACGATCTCCGGGTACTCTCTAAGCCGCTCTTACCAGCGGTAATGCGAGAAGGCCTTATTGGCCTCCGCCATACGATGGGTGTCTTCGCGCTTCTTCACCGAACCGCCACGGCCGTTGGCGGCATCCAGCAACTCGCCCGACAGACGGTCGATCATGGTGCTCTCGCCGCGCGAACGGGCAGCCGAGATCAGCCAGCGGATCGCCAGAGCCTGGCCGCGGTCGTGACGGACCTCGACCGGAACCTGGTAGGTGGCGCCGCCGACACGACGCGAACGCACTTCGATCTGCGGACGCACGTTGTTCAGGGCATCGTGGAACATCTTGACCGGGTCGTTGCCGGTCTTGCTCTTGATACGATCAAGAGCGCCATAGATGATGGCTTCGGCGGCCGACTTCTTGCCGTCGTACATCAGCATGTTCATGAACTTGGTCAGCACGAGATCGCCGAACTTCGGGTCCGGCAGGATTTCGCGCTTTTCAGCAGCGTGGCGACGCGACATCGGGTCTCTCCTGGATTACTTCGGACGCTTCGCGCCGTACTTCGAACGGCGCTGCTTGCGGTCCTTGACGCCCTGCGTGTCGAGCACGCCGCGGATGATGTGGTAGCGCACGCCGGGCAGATCCTTGACGCGGCCGCCGCGGATCATCACCACCGAGTGTTCCTGCAGGTTATGGCCTTCGCCAGGAATGTAGCTGGTGACCTCGAAGCCGTTGGTCAGGCGCACGCGGGCAACCTTACGAAGGGCCGAGTTCGGCTTCTTCGGCGTCGTGGTATAGACGCGCGTGCAGACGCCGCGGCGCTGCGGGCATTCCTGCAGGGCAGGAACCTTGTCACGGACCGGCTTCGGCGAGCGCGGCTTGCGGATCAGCTGGTTGATCGTCGGCATACGAGTGGAAACTCCGCCAAGTTTGGTTCAACACACAAAAACAACCCAAGGCGAACCACCGACGGCCCTCTGGGCCCGGCAATCCACCTTGAAACTTCGCTCCCGACCCATCCTTGTGATCCATCGATCACGGAGAGGGGTCATTATGTCTCTTGCGTAAGCCTAGCCTCGACGTGAGCGCTACGGAGACCCTGGCCGTTCATCGATCTGTGTCTAGGTTGAACCCCTACCACCAGGTCGAATCGCGGGGCGGACATTACTCATGGCCCCCTGCCCGGTCAAGCGCGATTTGAGCAATTGCGATGAAGTTTTTCAGGTCGCTCGGGAAGGCTCAAAAACACTGGGATTCGTGGCCATTCCTGGCCCAGGCGAGGTCGATCCCGCAGCCTCGGATACGGGTACAATCAGAGAACAACGCAGACTTCCTCGAAGCCAAGACGGGGGCCGCGGGGAAAAAGCCTGTTCGAATCGCCATAACCGAGGTTACATAGGAAGTTAGATTTCACATAAGTTTCTTGGAAAAATTCCGCATCCACCTTAGCATTGTCAAATCCCGACATCGGGCCGCAATCCAGTCCAACCGCCCGAGCCGCAAGGATGAAATATGCTCCTTGCAGGGTGCCGTTACGGAAAGCGGCCAGTTCGGCGCTTTTCGGATCGTCGGCAAACCAGCTCCGGGCTTCCGGGTTGTGGGGGAACAGGTCGGGGAGCCGGTCATAAAATTTCAGGTCGAAACCAATGATCGCAGTCACCGGTGCCGCCATGGTCTTTTCCAGGTTGCCTTCCGACAACGCCGGACGCAGGCGTTCCTTCGCTTGCCGGGACCGCACGAAGACAATGCGCGCCGGGCAGGAATTGGCGCTGGTCGGACCCATTTTCATCAACTCATATATCTGATGCAGCTGTTCGTCGCTGACCGGCCTGTCCAGCCAGCCGTCATGGGTGCGCGCGTGACGGAACAGGGTATCGAGAGCGCCGGCATCCAGCATGGTAAATCCTCAGAACGGCAATGTTGGTTGCTTCACCGCTAACACGCCTCTTGCCGGCTGAAAACCTTGGTTACGCCGCCGTAATATGGCGGGCTGGAAATTTATTCATCCAAGGTCGGATATTTTGCGACGGACGGAACTCTTTCCTCCGGCGCACCGCCCACCCTATAATCGTTTGCACAACAACCAGATACGCAGTCACCCAACCCTGGGGGTAAACGAATGACCGCCGGCAGCAAGCCCGTCACGCTCAACGATCCCAATACCGGTAAGACGATCACCCTGCCCATGATGGACGGCTCGGTCGGCCCGTCGGTGATAGACATCCGCAAGCTCTATGCCGAGTCCGGCCATTTCACCTACGATCCGGGCTTTACCTCGACCGCCAGCACCGAAAGCAAGATCACCTATATCGACGGCGATGAGGGCGTGCTGCTGTATCGCGGTTACGACATCGCCGACCTGGCCGAGAAGTCGACCTTCCTGGAAACCTGTTATCTGCTGCTGAACGGCGAACTGCCGAACGCCACGCAGCGTACGGATTTCGAGAAGTCGATCACCATGCACACCATGCTGCATGAGCAGATCCACTTCCTGTTCCGCGGCTTCCGCCGCGATGCCCATCCGATGGCCGTGATGTGCGGCGTCGTCGGCGCCCTGTCGGCCTTCTATCATGACCAGACCGACTACGACGATCCGCGCCAGCGCATGATCGCGCAGCATCGCCTGATCGCGAAGATGCCGACGATTGCAGCCATGGCCTACAAGTATTCGGTTGGCCAGCCGTTCATGTATCCGCGCAACGATCTTGGTTATGCGGAAAACTTCCTGCACATGACCTTCGGCGTACCGGCCGAGCCCTATAAGGTCAGCCCGGTGCTGGCCAAGGCCATGGACCGCATCTTCATCCTGCATGCGGATCACGAGCAGAACGCCTCGACCTCGACCGTGCGCTTGGCTGGTTCGTCGGGCGCCAATCCATTCGCCTGCATCGCCGCTGGCATCGCCTGCCTCTGGGGCCCGGCCCATGGCGGCGCCAACGAAGCCGTTCTGAAGATGCTGGAAGAGATCGGTTCGATCGACAAGGTCGGCGAGGCGGTCAAGAAGGCGAAGGACAAGAATTCGGGCTTCCGCCTGATGGGTTTCGGCCACCGCGTCTACAAGAACTACGACCCCCGCGCCAAGGTCATGCGCCAGACCTGCTACGAGGTGCTGGACGAGTTGGGGGTGAAGGACGAGCCCCTGCTCAAGATGGCCATGGAACTCGAGCGGATCGCCCTGGAAGACGATTATTTCGTCTCAAAGAAGCTATATCCGAATGTCGACTTCTACTCGGGCATCATTTTGCGGGCGATGGGCTTCCCTACCGCCATGTTCACCGCCCTGTTCGCCCTGGCGCGCACGGTCGGCTGGATCGCCCAGTGGAACGAGATGATCGAGGACCCAGCCCAGAAGATCGGCCGGCCCCGCCAGCTTTATACCGGTTCCCCCAAGCGCGCGTTTATTCCACTCGACAAGCGTAAATAATGCGCGTTTTATAAGGGCTGTTGGCGGCACCGATGGGAGGCGGGCCGATGGGCAAGCGAGCGGAACAGCATGGCGGTGAACCGCCGACGGGCAACCGGACAACCGGCTATGGTTGGCTGCGTCCCGGCTATCTCACCATGCCGGCACCATCCAACGACAACCGGATGCCGCCAGGTTCCCTGCTGCGCAAGCCGCAATTCTGGGTCTGGGTCGGCCTGATGGCTCTCGGCCTGACCTGGATCGCCACCCGCTTCTGAATGCCGCCAGTAGCAAAACGCAAAAAGGCCCGGCAATTGCCGGGCCTTTCGCTTTTTCGGGCCAGCGGGACTTATTTCTTCTCGATCAACTCGACTTTGTAACCGTCCGGGTCTTCGACGAAAGCGATCACGCTGCCGCCGTGTTTCATCGGACCTGGCAGACGCGGAATCTTCACGCCCGAAGACTGCAGTGTCTCGCACAGGCCGTAGATATCGGGAACGCCGATGGCAATATGGCCGTAGCCGCTGCCAATGGTATAGGGCTCTTTCTGCCCCCAGTTATGCGTCAGCTCGATCACCGCCTGATCCTTTTCGTCACCATACCCGACGAAGGCCAGAGTGAATTCACCGCCCGGGTAGTCCTGCCGGCGCAGCAATTTCATGCCCATCTTATTGACATAGAAATCCAGCGACTTCTCCAGATCCAGCACCCGCAGCATGGTATGCAGCATGCGGAATGGCGTGGCCTGGGCTGGGGTTGCCGGCTTGTCGGCGGTTGCGGTTTGGCTCATGATATCCTCCGGGGCATGTGAAACGGCAAAATAGTTGTCGGCGAACGGAAGTCGAGGTCAGACCGGCGGCAACAGGCGTCGCGCGGCAACCGCCAGCACGGCACGGGCTGCGCGATGGCTGGGAGACAGCGCCTCGTCCGCGCCTAGCTGACTGGCCACGGCGGCACAGGCCTCGATCTGCCGCTGTCGCGTGACAGGATCGCTCAGCAACGCCTTCAGAGCCGGTGCGATCAGTTCGGCGCGGCAATCCTGTTGCAGGAACTCGGGCATCACGAGTTTCTTCTGCAGGATATTGATCAGCCCGGCATACGGGATGCGGATCAGGCGCCGCACGATCGCCGCTGTCAGCGGATTCACCTTATAGGCCAGTACAGTCGGCGTCCCTGCTAGGCCCAGTTCCAGCGTCACCGTACCCGAAGCTGCCAGCGCGGCCTCTGCGGCAAGCATGGCAGCGTAACGCTCGTCAGCCTGATCCAGCACGATGGCAGGATAAGGCAGACTGAGCGCGGCCTCCCGCACCATTGGGGCGACGGTTCCCACCGTCGGCAGGAGCACCTGCAATTGCAGCCCACCGGCCTTCAGCCGAGACAGCACATCCCGGAAAATCGGCAGCAACCGCGTCACCTCACCTCGCCGACTGCCGGGCATCACTGCCAGCAGGCGGGCATCGGCCGCCAGCTTATGGCGGCGACGGAAGTCCCGGCCCTGAGCGACGGCGGCGGCTTCGCGCTCACGTGCAGCACGGAGAGTCTCGACGGCGGGATGGCCAACAAAGGTTGTCGGCAAGCCGACCACCTCGAAATACGGCGGCTCGAAAGGCAGCACGGCCAGCAGATGATCGTACAGTCGCGCGAGACGCCGGGCTCGCCCCGGACGCCAGGCCCAGACGGTGGGCGCGACGTAATGAACCAAAGGAAAGCTGCGCACCGCCAGTTTCTGCGCAAGACGGCGAGTAAAACCTGGGCTGTCGATTGTCACCACGATGTCGGGCGGATCGTTCAACAGGAATTCCGCAGTCTGCTGTATGCGCCGCAGCAGCGCCCTCGCGCGCGGTAGAACTTCGACCAGGCCCATCACGGCCAGTTCTGCAATAGGGAAGAGGCTTTGCAGCCCTTCCTCACCCATCTGCTCGCCGCCAATCCCGGTGAACGCCACGTTGCCGCCGGTTTCCTCGCGCAGCGCCCGCATGAGCCCGGCCCCCAACACGTCACCGGATGGCTCGCCGGCAATCAACGCGATGCGCAATGGCCTCGCCTCACCCGCCATGGCGCAGTCCGATCAAAAACAGCCCCAGACGGTCGGCGGCCGCAGCCGTGGCCGCCGCGTCCACCATCAAGGCCGCACCGGCCTCAACCGCAATACCCGACAAACCGGCTGCGGCGGCGTTCTCGACGGTGGTGACGCCGATTGTGGGCAGATCGACCCGGCGATCTTGCTGCGGCTTCACGCATTTGGCTAGAACGCCCCCGCGCGCCTCCGGTCGCGATGCCATGCGCAGCAATAATGCATCCGTGCCGGCATCGTCTTCTAGCCCAACGACGATCCCCTGCGCCGCCACGGCAGCCTGCCCCCGATCGGCGATGCCCAAATCCCGCGCGGCGGCCATGGCTGCCCTGATATCGGTTTCCTGTTGCTCGGTTGGCTGCCGCGTCGAGTATGCTTGCTCACGTACCAGCAGATCACGCATCAGCGCGTCGACCCCAACGATCCCAAAGCCTTCGCCTTCGAAGGTTTCCGTCACCACACGCAATAGAGCGTCATCACCGATCAGGGTGGCCTTGATCAGCTTCGGCAACAGCATGGCGCCGCGCCAGTCGGGTTTCAGGTTTGAGAAATCGGGCTTGGATACATGGCCGCAGAGGCATACCTGCTGCACACCCGCAGACTTAAGTGCTTTCAACAACCGGCCGACCTGCGGCAGGTCGAACCAGTCATGTTCGGCACCAGCCACGCTGGCAGGCTCACAGAATCCGTTCAGGGCCGCAATGAAAAGCGGGCGGCCTTCCGCCCTGCAGGCATCGCGGATCAGCGTGGGAATCTGCCCGCCGCCGGCGATGAGACCGAGCTTAAGCGGGCTTGGTGCCATCCGGCAACGGCTGGCAGACGCCCCGTGCGGAAGCATTGCGGATGAAATCGACGACATCCTGCACAAGGCCTACATTGGGGAAAAGCTGGGCGACGTCTTCCATACGCTCGGCCAGCGTGCCTTCGTCCGCGAACAGCATCCGGTAAGCGGAACGCAGCTTGTGAATCTCGTCACGATCAAAGCCGCGGCGCTTGAGGCCCACCAGATTCAGGCCGGAGAGATGCGCCCGGTTACCGGTCACCATCCCGAAGGGGATGACATCCTGCTCCACACCGGACATGCCGCCGATCATGGCATGCTTGCCGATGCGGCAGAACTGGTGCACGGCGGCCAGACCGCCAACGAAGGCATAGTCGCCAACTTCGATATGGCCGGCCAAGGTGGCGTTGTTGGCCATGATCACATGGTCGCCAAGGATGCAGTCATGCGCCACATGGGCGCCGGCCATGAACAGGCAATTATCGCCCACCTTGGTCAGCATGCCCCCGCCTTCAGTGCCGGGGTTCATGGTCACGCCTTCGCGGATCATGTTGTTCCTGCCGATCACGAGACGCGAAGGTTCCCCTTTGTATTTCAGATCCTGCGGCTGATGCCCTACCGAGGCAAAGGGAAATATCTTCGTACCGCTGCCGACACTGGTAAACCCAGCCACAGCCGCGTGACTGACCAATTCCACCCCGTCGCCAAGTTCCACGCCGGCGCCAACCTGGCAGAACGGTCCGATCCGTACATCCGCGCCAATCTTGGCGCCGTCTTCGATGACAGACGAGGGGTGTATCTGGGCCATGCGCTTATTTCTTGTCGAGGATCATAGCCGAGAAGATCGCCTCGGCCGCCAGCTTACCATCCACCATGGCCTTGCCCTCGAATTTCCAGACCGGCCCGCGCTGCTTGAGCGCGCTGACATGGATATGCATCTGATCGCCCGGCGTTACTGGCTTACGGAAACGGGCTTCGTCGATGGTCATGAAATAGACCAACTTGCCCTCGGACTCCTTCCCCAGCGTGTAGACCACCAGCACGGCTGCCGTCTGAGCCATGCTTTCGACGATCATCACGCCGGGCATCACCGGCTGGCTGGGGAAATGACCGGTGAATTGCGGTTCATTGATTGTGACATTCTTGATGCCGACCGCGCCCTTGCCTGCATGCATGTCCACCACACGGTCTATCAGCAGCATGGGGTAGCGATGCGGGATCATCTCCATGATCCGCAGGATGTCGATGGTTCCGACGCTGGCTCCCGTCTGGCTCTCACTCATTTTGCCCACCCTTCTTCTGCGCCAGGCGCCGTAGAGTAGCGACCTGCCGGAAATATTCCTTCACCTTCGTTGCCGGGATACCGAAATAGCTGTCCCCGGCCGGGATATCGGTCATGACGCCCGATTTCGCCCCGATCCTGGCGCCAGTGCCGATCTTGAGATGACCGGCAATGCCACTCTGTGCCGCCAGCACCACGAAATCGCCAAGCTGGGTCGAACCCGCAATACCGGCCTGGGCCACAATAATACAGCCACGCCCGAGGGTGACGTTGTGCCCGATCTGGACCAGATTATCAATCCAACAGCCCGGCCCGATCACGGTATCCGGACCGGCTCCTCGGTCAATCGTACTGTTGGCACCGATCTCGCAGTCATCGCCGATCAGCACCCTGCCCAGCTGTGGCACCTTCACATGCCCGGTCGGATCCGGCGCAAAGCCAAACCCGTCCTGGCCAATCCGCACACCGGGATGCAGGGTAACGCGGTCGCCGATCAGGCAGTGGGTCAGGGTAACGTTTGCACCCACGCGGCATTCGGCACCGATAACCACATTGCGATGGAGCACGCTGCCTGGACCGATCATGCTGCCCGATCCGATCTCGACACCAGCCTCGATCACTGCGCCCGCAGCGACCGTTATGTCCGGTCCCAGTTTGGCCGTGGGATCAATAATGGCTGAGACATGAATACCGGCAGCCGGGCGCGACGCCGGATAAAATGCCTGCGCCGCTCGCGCATAACTCAGATACGGCTTGGCCGAAAACAATAGAGCCACGCCGGCCGGCGCGAGTCCGGCATGCTTTTCATGCAAAATGCAGGCTCCTGCATGGGTAGCGGCGAAGCTTTCGGCGTATTTGGGATTGTCGAGAAATGCCAACTGATCCGGACCGGCCTGATCCAGGGGAGCGACATCGCTGACCAGATAACCGGCCTGCCCGGTATCCGCCAGTCTGGCACCGCATCGCTGGGCAAGGTCGCCCAGCGCGAAAGGCCCCGCTCGCTCAAAGAAGCGCGGATCAGCCATGCTTATTTCCCGGCAGGCAAGGCCACCTTCACCGACGGCAGGCGCTGATCCAGGCGCTTGAGCACTTCGACGGTGATGTCGATATTGTCCCCGACAAAAATCTGCACCTGGGCACGATCCAGCACGATGTTGAATCCGCGTTCCTGAGCCAGTGCCTTCAATATCTCGATGACTTGCAGTGTTACCTGCTCACGGACACTGTTCAGCATCTTTTCCAGCGATTGCGAACGCTCCTGGATGCGCTTCTGCAGATCGATCACCTTACCCTGAAAAGCTTGACGGCGCTGTTCGAAAGCTTCGGGCGCAAGCACTGAGCGCTGGCGGGCGATTTCCTGCTCTTCTGCGCGCAGCTTCTCCTCTTCCTTGGCTATCTCGGACTGGAAATTGAAGCGATACTGCTCAAGCTGCTGCCTTGCGTTTTTGAGTGCCGCAGCCTCACGGTTGATCTTCTGGCCATCGATGATGGCAATCACGGATGCAGGCGTCTTGGCCTGCGCCATGGCCAGTCCGGGCATCACCACACAGAGCAATGCCGCTACGGCGATCAAGAACTTGGAGATTGGATTCATAACTCGCAAACCTTGTTAGAAGCGGGAGCCGAAATTAATCCGGACCAGCTCTCTCCGGTCGTAATCTTCCTTGACGAGAGGAACACCGAAATCGACACGGATAAGACCAAGCGGCGACTTCCATTGCACGCCGACGCCGGATGAAACGCGCAGGCTGTTCTCATCGACAACCTCCGGACCAGAATCGCTGGTTTCCCACAGCGAGCCTGCCTCTGTGAAAACACGCCCCTTGATGCCAAACTCATTCGGCAAACCGATCGGGAAGGTCAGATCAGCTTCAGCCTTGTAATAGCGTTCACCACCCAGGGCGTCATTCGTGGTGATGTCACGAGGGCCGATGCCGCCGGTACGGAAACCGCGGAACGTATCGCCACCGATGAAGAAGCGGTTCGGCAACCGGACATCATCCTGAAGGGCCGTGATGATGCCCGCCTCGGCACCCACGCTGAGCACCACCTCGTCGGTTACCGAGAAATATTTCATCCCGTTAACGACATTCTTGAAATAATATTCGGTCCCCCCCAGACCAGCACCCTCCTGCGATAAACGAAGGACATAGCCGGTGGTGGGATCGATGCGATCGTCGCGGCGATCATATGTCAGGATATGGCCGATAGACGATGTGACATATGTGCCCTTCTGGGCCCGAACGAAGCGCGATGCAGTGCTGTCGACATCGGTGATTTCATCCTGCCGGATGCGATAGTAAACCTGCTGAGACAGGTTTTCCGTGATCGGGTAGGAAATACGCGGAGAAGCCGAGGTGGTGGTCTGATCCAGGCTGCTGCGCCGTGAATAGTCGGTGCGGCGGCGCTGGATATCGATGCCGGCGGCCAGTTCGCGATCGAGAAAATACGGCTCGGTGAAACCGACATCAATCTGCTGCCGCCGCGTAGACAGACTGAAGCCCAGCCTAAGGTCCTGGCCTCGGCCGAGCAGATTCCTCTCGCGAATGCTAATGTCACCAAGCACGCTTTCCGTTGTCGAGTAACCGACACCGAACGACAATTCGCCGGTGGATTTCTCTTGAACCTCGGCGGTCAGCACCACCTTGTCGGGCGCACTGCCCTTGCTTTCAGTGATCTCAACCTTCTCGAAGAAATTCAGGCCGCGCAGACGGGTACGGGTCCGCCGCAGCTTGGCCGAATTGAACGCGTCGCCTTCGGCCAGACGGAATTCGCGACGGACCACCTTGTCGAGAGTCCGTACGTTACCGACGATATCGATACGCTCGACAAAAACCCGCGGGCTCTCGCCGATTCGGTAGGTGACATCGATGATCCGTTTTTCGCGGTCCTTCCTGATATCGGGCCGCACATCAGCGAAGGCATAGCCAAACCGACCAAGCTCGGTGGTCATATCCTGCACGGTCTTTTCGACCTGGTCGGCGTTGTAAATGTCGCCTTTCTTGGTGGCGACGAACTCCTTGAGTTGAGCGCCATCGACACCCTTCATCTCGCTGACGACATCCATCTCGCCGAAGCGGTAGCGTTCGCCCTCATCCACCGTGAATGTGATGATGAATTTCTCGCGATCCGGCATCAGTTCGGCCACAGCATTGATCACCGAGAAATCGGCATAGCCCTTACTCAGATAGAACTTTCGTAGTTTCTCGCGATCGAAGGTCAGACGATCGGGATCGTAACTGTCATCCGACGACAAAAACCGATACCACGCACTTTCCTTGGTCTGGATTTCCTCGCGCAGCCGAGAGTCGTTGTAATGCCGGTTTCCGATAAAACGAATGCGGCTGACCCCGGTGAGCGGGCCCTCACTGATCTCGAACACCAGATCGACGCGGTTCTGGGGCAGTTGCACGACCTTCGGCTCTACCGTGGCGGCAAAGCGGCCGGTGCGGCGGTATATCTGCTGGATGCGCTGGGTATCGGCCTGCACCTTGGCCCGTGTATAGACTTGGCGGGTCTTGAGCTGCAGCTCCGAGCGGAGTTGGTCGGCCTGAACCCTGCGATTGCCTTCAAACAGGATGCGGTTGATCACCGGATTCTCGGTTACCCGCACGATCAGGCTGCTGCCCTGGAGGCGCAGATTGACATCGGCGAATAGGCCGGTTGCGAACAGGGCCTTCAGCGACTTGTCGGCCTCGGCACTAGAATAGGTCGCCCCGGGCTGGAGGGTCAGGTAATTCTGGATCGTGGAAATCTCGATCCGCTGATTACCTTCGACCACGATGTCGCGTATCTGCGGTCCGCTCTGGGCATGCGCAGTATCCGCGCAAAGCACCCCGGCAAACAGCATCAACAGGCCAACCACAGGCATCAATGCCACGCGGTGCAGCCTGCGCAGCGTTTCGCATCGGATCATATCCGCCACAATCCCCTTCCCCAATCGAGCCCCCTCACTTAGCCGGATTCACGAGAAAAGCCCAGTGAGGAAATTGAAAATTGGCAAGCGGTTCAAGTCGTTCCACGTCGCAAATAGGAACAGGGACATGACCAGGGCAAAACCGATGCGGAAACCGTATTCCTGAGCCCGTTCGCCCAACGGGCGCCCCCGCACAGCCTCGACGGCATAGAACATAAGATGGCCGCCATCGAGCATCGGCACCGGGAACAGGTTGATCAGCCCGATGGCAACCGACAGGGTGGCCATCAGGGAGACTAGGCCGAGCCAGCCATTCTTGGCCACATCCCCCGACATTTTGGCAATGCCGAGTGGGCCGCTGAGTTGGTCGCCGGATTCGCGCCCCTGGATGATGCGGCCAAGATAAGTGAAGGTATTGGCGACCACCTGCCAGGTCTCGCGCACAGCCTGCACAATCGCTGTGGCTGGATCGTGGCGCACGAAATCGATGCCGGTGGTACGAATGCCGATCTGGCCGACCCGCTGCGTGCCGCCCATGCCATCGGCCACATCCACCCGCGACGGCACCACCGTCAGGGCGATCTCGCCACCATCGCGCAGAACAGTGAGCGCAATCGGTGTCTCGGCGCGCAGAGCCACGTATGAACGCAATTCCTCAAACCGCTGAATGCCGGTGCCGTCTGCGCTCTGGATGCGATCGCCGGCGCGCAGTCCGGCGGCCTCGGCAGCACTGCCCTGCACCACATCGCCCACCACCGGCGGCGTGAAGGGTTGCCCGATCAAGCTGAACAACGCGGCATAGATGAAGATGGCAAAAATGAAATTCGCCACCGGGCCGGCCGCAACGATGGCCATGCGGTTCCGCAGACGCTGGTGATGGAACGAAACCTTGCGTTCCGCGGCCGTCATCGTCGCCACCGCGCCGTTGTCGGCACTGGATGTCGCATCGGCGTCGCCAAAAAATTTGACATAGCCTCCAAGCGGGATCGCGCTGATCTTCCAGCGTGTGTCGTGCTTGTCATTCCAGCCGAACAATTCCGGACCGAAACCGATGGAGAAAACTTCCACCCGCACGCCACAACGGCGCGCGACCCAGTAATGACCCAGCTCATGGATGAATACGATGATAGTCAGAACGACGACGAACGGAACGACGTATCCGGCAAGACTGGCGATGAAATCCATGGCTCCTCGATCACCGGCGGCTAAGGCCGGTTCCGTCCTCTCGTTTGCACCCGCACGACCCGGCCGTCATCGGCTGGATCTATCAGGCGGGCGGCATATTGCCGAGCCGCCTGATCGGCTTGGCGCACTGCATCCAGATCGCCTAGATCTCCACCCGGAAGCCGGGTCAGGGCCTGCTCGACGATCCGGGTGATGTCGAGAAAACCGATCCGACCATTCAGAAAGGCGTCAACCGCGACCTCATTGGCTGCATTAAGAATTGTAGGAGCCGCGCCCCCACTTTGCAAGGCCTGCCGGGCCAGGTTCAGGGCAGGAAATCTAGCAGAATCAGGTACTTCGAAGGTCAGTTTGGCAATGCTGGCCAAATCCAGCCGTCCGGCGGGCGTGGCCATGCGGGCGGGCCAGGCCAATGCGACGGCGATGGGCGTGCGCATGTCCGGGGTTCCCAATTGGGCCAGGACGGACCCGTCGACGTACGATACCAAGCTGTGGATCACCGATTGCGGATGGATCAGCACCTCAATACGCGGTTCCGGCACGGGAAAGAGGAAACTGGCCTCGATCAGTTCCAGCCCCTTGTTCATCAGGGTGGCAGAATCGACCGATATCTTGGCTCCCATGCTCCAGACAGGGTGAGCGATGGCCTGGGCCGGCGTTACTTCGCGCATCTCGCCTAAGCTTAAAGTGCGGAAAGGCCCTCCCGAAGCCGTCAGGATCACACGGTCGATGCTTTCAGGTGCATCGAAATCAAAAACCTGGAAAATCGCGTTATGCTCTGAATCGACCGGCAGGATGGTCGCTCCATGCAGCGCCGCCTCACGCATAACCAGCGCGCCGGCGCAAACCAGGCTTTCCTTGTTGGCCAGCGCGACAATTGCACCACGGCGCACGGCGGCCAGCGTCGGCTCCAACCCAGCTGCGCCGACAATGGCGGCCATGACCCATTCAGCAGGCCGCGACGCGGCCTCGACGATTGCGCGGCTGCCGCCAGCCGTTTCGACCCCGCTGCCGGCCAGACGCTGCCGTAGTTCGGGCAACAGAGTTTCATCGCCGATCACTGCGAGCCGCGCCTTCAGCAGCATCGCCTGTTCGACCAGCAAGACGACATTGCTTTGTGCCGTCAACGCCTCGACCGGGAAACGTTCCGGCTCACGGCTCAACAGATCCACGGTGGAACGTCCCACCGAACCGGTGGAACCGAGAATGGTGACGCGACGCGGCGTGGCGGCGGAAGGAATTACGACCATATCGCGTACCCCCACAGCAGATCGCACAATGCCACGAAAGGCGCCGCGAACAGCAGCCCATCAAGTCGATCAAGTACTCCGCCATGGCCGGGGATTATCTGACTGGCATCCTTCACACCAAAGTTGCGCTTGATGCCGGACTCCGTGAAGTCACCAGCTTGCGACACAACAGCGACCAGGCTCGCGAAGCCTGCCAATGCGAATGCGGGCAACACCGGATTGATGGCCGCAACCAGACCGCCAACAAGCGAGGCACAGACCATTCCGCCCAGCAATCCGGCCCAGGTTTTGTTCGGACTGATGCTCGGGATCAGTTTCGGACCGCCAATGGTACGTCCTGCGAAATAAGCGCCGGTATCGGTAGCCCAGACCACGCAGAACAGCCAGAAAACGATATGACGGCCATGCCCTGGCTGATCGCGCAACCAGATCAGCGCCAGACAGGGCAAGACGATATACAGAATCCCAACAGCGGCCCAAAGCAGCGGATTGCTCGACCAGCCCTTCTCGGCTCCAAGCCGGGGCAGCCGTTGCCATTCCCACAACATCAACAAGCCGGCGAGCGCGACCAGCACAATGAAAGCGATATCGCCGAACCATGCCGCGGCGACCGCAAGCGGCAGCAGCACGGCCGCTGAAATGGCACGTTTGATCAGGCCGCTGCCGCCTAGTGCCGGTCTGGCAGCTGATGGATCGTTCTCACTCACCGCTTGCGCCATAACGCCGTTCGCGCCGCTGGAACTCGCCAACGGCAGCCGCGAGATCCTCAGCGGCAAAATCCGGCCAAAGCTTGTCGACAAACACAAGCTCGCTGTAGGCGGTCTGCCACAACAGGAAGTTCGACAACCGCTGTTCGCCACTGGTCCGTATCACCAGATCAGGGTCAGGAATGCCCACTGTCTGCAGGTTGCCAGCCAGCGTATCGGCCGTGATCTGTTCGGGGGCAAGCTTGCCGGCCGCGACCTGCTCGGCGATCTGACGGCAAGCCGCCACGATCTCATCCTGCCCGCCATAGCTAAGCGCGATTACCAGAGTCAGCGTCCGGTTATCGCGGGTCTGCGATTCGGCATCCTCGATCAAGGAAACAATGTCTGGCGCCAGACGCGTGCGATCGCCAATCACACGGATACGCACGCCATTCCGGCGCAGATCATCAAGTTCGCGGCGGATATAGAGGCGCAGCAAATCCATCAGCCCGCTGACTTCGCTCTGCGGCCGCTTCCAGTTTTCCGATGAGAAAGCATACAGCGTGAGGTATTCGATGCCCAGCTTGCGACAGTTTCGCACCACCTCGCGCACCGCATCCACGCCCTGGCGATGGCCAAGGTTGCGCGGCAGACCACGCGCCTTCGCCCATCGTCCATTGCCATCCATAATGATGGCGACGTGACGTGGCGGCGCGGGGGCCAGAGCCTGGGATGCGACGGGTTGCGACATGATCAGACCTGAAGGATCTCCTTGGTCTTCTGCGCCAGCATCTCGTCAATCTTCTTGGTAGAATCGTCGGTCAGCTTCTGAATCTCGTCCTGATACATCTTGACGTCGTCCTCGCCGAGGTCGCCGTCCTTCTCCGATTTCTTGAGATGATCCATCCCGTCACGGCGCACGCCGCGCACTGCCACCTTGGCCTGCTCGGCATACTGACCGGCGACCTTGGTGAGTTCCTTGCGGCGCTGCTCGTTCAACTCAGGGATGGGGATGCGGATCAACGTGCCATCGGCCTGAGGATTCAGGCCCAGGCCACTGGCGGCAATCGCCTTTTCCACCGCCTTGACGTTGCTCTTGTCCCAGACCTGAACGCTGATCATCCGCGGTTCGGGCACGCTCACCGTGCCGATCTGGTTGATCGGCATCATGCTGCCATAGACCTCGACACGAACCGGATCGAGCATGCTGATGCTGGCGCGGCCGGTACGCAGGCCGGCATATTCGTGCTTCAGCACATCGATCGCCTTGTTCATACGCCGTTCAATATCGTCGATATCCGGTTCGGCCACGAGCCTTCTCCCGTTCTTCTTATTAAATCAATGGCTTGTGCAGGTAATCTGCCTTACTGGTCCTGGATGACCGTACACCGTCCGGTGCCGGCCAGCACTTTGGCGAAGCCTCCTGCCTCGTGCAAGGAAAACACCAGAATCGGGATGCGGTTTTCCCGCGCCAGGCTGACGGCAGAGGCATCCATCACCTTCAGGTCGCGCTGCAGCACGTCCATATAGGTCAGTGTGTCGTAACGGGTGGCGGCCTTGTTCTTCTTGGGGTCGTCGCTGTAGACGCCGTCCACCTGGGTACCCTTCAGCAGGGCATCGCAGCCCATTTCCGCCGCGCGCAGGGCAGCTGCCGTATCGGTGGTGAAGAACGGGTTGCCGGTACCGGCAGCAAAGATCACCACCCGGCCCTTTTCCAGGTGGCGAATGGCGCGCCGGCGGATATAGGGTTCGCAGACCGTATCCATCCGGATGGCCGACATGACCCGGGTCGGCACCCCATGGGACTCAAGCGCATGCTGCACGGCCAGGGCGTTAATCACCGTCGCCAGCATGCCCATATAGTCGGCCGAGGCGCGCTGCATCCCCTGGGTGGCGCCAGCCACGCCGCGGAAGATATTGCCCCCGCCAATCACCAGGCAGACCTCGCCGCCCAGCTCATGCACCGCCTTGATCTCCGCCGTGATGCGGTCGACCGTTTCGAAATCGATGCCATAGGGCGTCGGACCCATCAGGGCTTCGCCTGAGCATTTCAGCAAAACACGACGGTATTTCATGGTCATGGGAGAAGGTTCCCTGAGGATGCCTCGACGCGGCGGCGCCAAGGGATGACGGAAAAGCGCGGCGATTCTGTGGCGGACTTATAGCATGGCAGGCGATATCAGACGACCGGGCCGGATGACCCGCTCCCACAATGGCCACCCTGCCCCGGCGCTGACATGGAAAGGGGGGCTTTCGCCCCCCTGCCCGGTCCAGTCTGGTGTCCGGCGATCAGCCGGCCATCTTGGCGACTTCAGCCGCGAAATCGTCGGTCTTTTTCTCAATACCTTCGCCCAGCTGGAAGCGGACGAAACCAGTCACCTCGATCGGGGCACCGGCATCCTTGGCAGCCTTCTCGACGGCCTTGCCCACCTGGGTCTCGCCGTCGATCACGAAGGTCTGCTCGAGCAGCACGACTTCCTGGTAGAATTTACGGATACGGCCCTCGACCATCTTGGCGATGATGTCGGCCGGCTTGCCCGAACCGGCAGCCTGCTCGGTCAGCACGGTGCGCTCGCGCTCGACCAGGCTCTGATCCAGGTCCTTGGTGCTCAGCGACTGCGGATTGGCCGCTGCGATATGCATCGCCAGCTGCTTGCCGATCTGCTCCAGCACCTCGCGCTTGCCGGTCGACTTCAGGCCGACCAGAACGCCCAGCTTGCCCAGACCATCGGCCAGGGCGCTGTGCACATAGGCAACGACCACGCCGCCATCGACGCTCAGGGTCTTGGCACGACGCAGGGTCATGTTCTCGCCGATGGTGGCGATCGCCTGGGTCACTTCGTCCTTCACATTGCGGCCGGTGCCCGGGAAGGCCGCAGCCTCCAGCGTGGCGACATCATCGCCCGCGGTCAGCGCAACGGTCGCGATGCCGCTGGCCAGAGCCTGGAATTGCGGATTGCGGGCGACGAAGTCAGTTTCCGCATTTACCTCGACGATGGCACCCTTGTTGTCCTTGATGGCAACGGCGACGAGGCCTTCGGCGGCAACACGGCCGGCCTTCTTGGCCGCGGCCGAAAGGCCCTTCTTGCGCAGCCAGTCGATGGCGGCGTCCAGATCGCCATTCGTCTCGGCCAGCGCCTTCTTGCAATCCATCATGCCCGCGCCGGTCTTCTCGCGCAGATCCTTCACCAGGGCCGCAGTAATCTCAGCCATGTTGTCCTCTCAGGTTAAAGCGTTGGGCCGCGTTGTAACGGCCATGTCATGGAAATGGTTGCGGCGCCCCGTCGAGTCCGACAGAGGCGCCGCGACCGAACGCATCAGGCTTTAGGCCTGGGCCGCAGCTTCGCCGGCGCCCGCTTCCGGGATCGCCTCGACCGGCATGTCTTCAGCCGCGCCGAGATCGGCGCCGCTGGCCGACAGCTGCTCTTCGATGCCGCCCAGGACAGCCAGCGAGAACAGGTCGCAATACAGGTTGATGGCGCGCAGCGCGTCGTCGTTACCCGGCACCGGATAGGTGATGCCCTGCGGATCCGAATTC
Organism: Ferrovibrio sp.; assembly: GCF_046297595.1. Classification (GTDB taxonomy): domain Bacteria; phylum Pseudomonadota; class Alphaproteobacteria; order Ferrovibrionales; family Ferrovibrionaceae; genus Ferrovibrio. The sequence goes on along the minus strand of NZ_JBKBHT010000005.1, from coordinate 249,778 downwards.
GAATCCAGGATGGCAACCACCGGGATATTCAGCGTGCGGGCCTCGGCGATGGCAATGTCTTCCTTCACCGTGTCGATCACGATCATGATGTCCGGCAGGCCGCCCATGTCCTTGATGCCGCCGAGCGCGCGGTCGAGCTTCTCGCGCTCGCGGGTCAGGTTGAGCACTTCCTTCTTGGTCAGGCCGGCAGTGTTCTGCTCGCCCGACAGCAGCTCTTCCAGTTCCTTCAGGCGCTTGATCGACTGGGAAATGGTCTTCCAGTTGGTCAGCATGCCGCCGAGCCAGCGATGGTTCACGTAATACTGGCCGCACTTCTTGGCAGCCTCGGCAACCGCCTCGGAAGCCTGGCGCTTGGTGCCGACGAACAGCACGCGGCCGCCGCCGGCGACAGTATCGCGCACGGCCTGCAGGGCGCGGTGCAGCAGCGGAACGCTCTGCTGCAGGTCGATGATGTGAATGTTGTTGCGCTCTCCGAAGAGATACGACTTCATTTTCGGATTCCACCGATGGGTCTGGTGGCCGAAATGGACGCCAGCTTCGATCAGCTGACGCATAGTAAAGGTCGGCAGGGTCATCCTCTGTCCTTTTCCGGTTGGGCCTCCGCAGACGTCGTCTCTGCCCCTGTCGGAGCTCGGACACCGGAACGCGGCAATGGGGATGTCTCCCCCAAGGCTGCGCAAGCCTGCGTGTGGGTTTAAGCGCCGCGCTTTTACCCGGTTCGCCGCCCTGGCGCAAGCGGCATGTCCGGTTCGCCTGTCGGCGCAAGGTCCGCCCAGCCCCCGAATTCGTTAACCATATGATTTTTCAGTGTTCTGCCAACAGGATACTGGCGCCGGGCGCGGCGGCATGGTGATATGCCGGCCATGTCTGACTCGGCGATCCAGCAAAAAGACCTCGACCCGTTGCTGGTCAGCCATGAGCGTTTTGCCCGCGGCATGCGAGGCGGCATCCGCCTGAATCTGCAATTCCGCGATGCATCGGGCCTGAATTTCGCCAACCGTGACTTGCGCGAGGTGAACATGGTCGGAGGTGTCTTCCGCGCCGCCGTCTTCAAGTTCGCCAAGCTGACCCGGGCCAATTTTTATGGCGCCGTGATGGAGAACGCCGACCTTTCCTCGGCCGATCTCACCCGCTCCGACCTGCGGGGCGCCATCCTGCGCGGGGCCATCCTGGAATTCGCTGATCTTTCCGGCGCCGACCTGCGTGACGGCCGCCTGCTGAAACCCGACGAGGATGGCAATCTCGTACCGATTGCCGTCGGCGGTGCGGTCACCGAGAAGGCGCAGATGACCCATTCCAAACTGGTGGGCGCCAAACTTGGCCGCATCATGAGTCAGCAGGCCGACCTTACCCATGCCAACCTGGCCAACGCACGGCTGGTGGATGCCGACCTGTCGAATTCCGATCTGCGCGGTGCGATCTTCGTCGGTGCCGACCTGACGAATACCAACATGAGCGGCTGCACGCTTTCCGGCGCTGTTCTGGCCGGCGCGATGCTGAACGGCACGCGCTTTGACGGCGCTGATTTGGCCGGCGCGTTTTTCCGCACCAGCGAAATGCGCGATGCACGCATGGGCGGCGCCTTGCTGCCCAAGATGGTGGCCGACCTGGACAAGCCGTTGCAGATCATCCTGCGCGAGCATCTGGCCTGGGCGGATTCCCTTGGCGCCAAGGGGCGCCGCGCCGATTTCAGCCGCATTGACATGTCGGGTGTCAAACTCGCCCAGATCGACCTCTCTGCCGCGCTTTTTATCCAGTCGACCCTGGTGGAAGCCGATTTCGGCGGCGCCAGCCTCACCATGTGCGACTTCACCGACGCCATGCTGCTGAATGCGCAATTCGCCGGAGCCGATCTGCGCGGCGTGAAATTCTCGGGCGCCAACCTCATCGGCAGCAATTTCCGTGGCGCCAAGCTGAGTCCGATGCCGATCTCGTCCATGCATGGCAAACGTTGGCATGCCAACCTGGAGAATGCCAATCTGAGCCAGGCAAATCTAAGCGCCTGCGATCTGGAAGGCGCAAATCTGATACGCAGCATCCTGATGCATGCCGACCTGCGCGACGCCAACCTGAGAGGGGCGAATTTCCGCGGCGCCGACCTGACCGGGGCCGACCTGCGTGACGCCGAAGTGAGTGGTGCCGATTTCACCGGCGCCACGGGCGTCAATCTGTCATGAGAATTGCCGTGACCACCGCCTCCTGTGCTAGGCTGGCTGCCGAAAACTGGATGAAACGGCCCGTATGAACAATCCCGTCAAGGTCATAGCACAGTACGAAATCGACGAATTGTTCGAGAACCATGCCAATTATGTGCGCGGCGTACGTGGCGGCAAACGCATGGTGCTGCATTTCCGCGATGCCTCGCGCATCGATTTCAGCGGCAAGGAACTGACCTCGGCTGATTTTGTCGGCAGTAAGATGAATTACGCCGATTTCAGCCATGCCGTTCTGGTCGGCTCATCCTTTTTCGCCGCAGACCTGCAAGGCGCCGATTTTCGCCGCGCCGACCTCACCAAGGCCGACCTGCGCGGCGTGAATCTGCGCAATGCCAATCTGGAAAGCGCAAATCTCACCAATGCCGATATTCGTGACGGCGTTCTGCTGCGCCCCGACGAGGATGGCAACCTGATCGCGGTGCTTAAACGGGCCACGTCGATCGACAACGCCAAGATGGCCGGCGCCAACCTGACATCGGCCAAACTCGGGAAAGTGGTTGGTCGCAATACCGACCTGAGCAACTGCAATTTCTCCAACGCCAAACTGAACGGCGCCGACCTCACGGGTTCCAACCTCGCCGGCTGCCTGTTCACAGGCGCCGACCTCACCGGCTCGAACCTATCGCATTGCGTGCTGCATGGCTCCGTGCTGGCCGGCGCGGTGCTGAATGAAACTAATTTCGATGGCGCCGACCTGACGGCCGCCTACTTCCGCCCTGTCGACCTGCGCGATGCCGATGTCACCAAGGCGATCCTGCCGCGCAGCCTCGATAGCCTCGACCGTTCGCTGCAGTTCATCGTGCGCGAACACCTGACCTGGATCGAAACCCTGGGCAAGCAGGGTATGCGGGTCGATTTCAGCCGTTACGACCTGTCCGACCTGAAACTCACCCAGATCAACTTCTCCGCCGGCGATTTCTCTTACGCCATCCTGCGCAATACCGATTTCTCCGGCTCACGTTTCGTGCTGTCGGATCTGCGCGGCGCCATGATGCTGAATGCCAATTTCGCCACCTGCAACCTGCAGGGCGCGAAATTCGACCGCGCCATCATGACCAATGCCGACTTCCGCGGTGCCAAGATGTCGCCGGTAAGCATTTCCGGCGCCAAGCACCGGCGCCAGGCGGCCAGCCTGCAGGAATGCAATCTGACGCAGACGAAATTCCAGGGCGCCGACCTGGAAGGCGCGATCTTCAACCGTTCGATCCTGACCTTGGCCGACCTGCGCAGCGCCAATCTGCGCGGCTGCTCGTTCCTGGATGCCGATCTTACCAATGCCGACCTGCGCGGCGCCGATCTGGAAGGTGCCGACCTGCGCGGCGCCATCGGATTCAAGCTGCCGGGCTAGACGGCTTCTTCCGCCATCGCCTCGGGCAGTTCGCTCAGGTGCGGCATGGGCGATAGCAGGATGATCGCCAGCTGCACGCCGTAACCGGCCACTGCCAGCCAGATCGCGGCTGTCAGCCCGTACTGACCGCCAACCCAGCCACCGACCAGTGCACCGACAGGCCGCATGCCAAGCGTCGCCACCTGCTGGATCGCGCTAACCCGGCCGATCAGCCGCGCCGGAACGATGGCCTGCCGCAGGCTGGTCTGGCCGATGGTCCACAGCATCGGCCCGAATCCGAACAGGAAGAAGCCCGCGCAGAGCATGGCGAAGGCCGGCATGTCCTGCAGGGCCGTCGTGCTGCCGACGCACAATGCGGCGACCACCGACATCGCCGGCCCGAGCAGGATCATCGTGCCGAGCCGCAGCCGGGCATGGATGAATGGAACACAGAGCGCGGCCAGCAGCATGCCCAGGCCCTGTGCGCCCAGGGCAAAGCCGATCTGCGCCGGGCTCAGTCCCAGATCGTTGGCGGCAAACAGAACCAGCACGGCCATCAGCACGAACCAGCTGAAATTCCACGCCATGGCGCAGCCGGCGATCGCCCGTAGCAGGGCATGCCGCCAGACCAGCGCGAAACCTTCGGCCAGTACCTGCCGCAGCGGCAGACGGGACTGCGCCTGTGGTATGTCGCGTCGCATCATCGGCGCGGACAGCAGCCAGGCTGCCAGTGCGGAGGTGACGCCCGAAATCGCCAGCGCCGCCATCGGCGAGGTCCAGCCCGCCACGATACCGGCCAGGCCCGGGCCAAGAAACACGGCGGCAGCCCGGGCGAATTCCAGCCGCGCATTGGCATGCGCCAGCCCTTCGCGGCCGACCAGCGCCGGCAGGTAGGCCTGGGCGGCGACATTGAACAGCACGGTGGCCGCCGAGAGCGCGAAGCCCACAACCGCCAGCCCCGCGAGACCCAGCCAGCCAGAAAGGGCCAGTAGCGGCAGCCAGAGCAGCAGGATGGCGCGCACCGCTTCCGAACCGGCCATCAGCCAATGCCGGGGGAACCGGTCCGCCCATATCCCTGCCACCAGCGAGAGGAGCAGATATGGCAGGGTCTGGAAAGCGGTGAGCCCGCCCATCTGTTCAGGCGTGGCCCCCAGCGCCAGCGCGGCCATCAGGGGGATGGCGGCGAGCGCAAGCTGCTCGGCACCATTGGCGGCAAGATTGGCAAACCACAGGCGGCGGAAGGCGGGATCGGCGGGCATGATCATCATGCCCGCCGGAATAGCCCCTCAGAGCGGGCCGCCGCTATCCGGCTTTTGCGGCCTCATCCGGCCAGCGATTTCGAGGCGATCTCGTAGGTCTCGCGCGACAGCTTCGGCACGGCCAGGATCCGCTCCAGCTCGGCCTTCATCTTTGCCTGGCGGCCGGCATCGACACGGCGCCAACGCCCCAGCGGCGCCAGAAGACGGGCTGCAACCTGCGGATTGATCGGATCGAGTTCGACGATCCGGTCGGCGTGGAAGGCATACCCAGTGCCATCGGCGGCATGATAGCGCAGGGCGTTCGCCGTGAAGCTGCCGATCAGCGCCCGCACTTTGTTGGGTTTCTGCATCGAGAAGGCGGGATGCTTCAGCAACGCCCTCACCCGCTCCAGCGTATCCGGCAGGGCCGAGATCGCCTGCAGTGCCAGCCATTTGTCGAGCACCAGGGCGTCGTCGCGGAACCGGTTATGGAAATCGTCCAGCGCAGCCTGACGCTCGGGCACGTCCAGATCGACCAGCAGGCGCAGGGCGGCCATGCGGTCGGTCATGTTGTCGGCATCGCGATACTGGCCGGCGATGCGGTCGAGGATGCCGCGATCATCCGGCACCAGTTCGGCAAGATATGCCAGTGCGGCGTTCTTCAGCGCGCGTTTGCCGGCGGGTCCGGCATCGGGACTATAAGGCCCTGGCACGCGGTTGGCGTCATATGTCGCCAGCAGCAGGTCGCGATGAGTGTCGGCAACCTGCCGGCGCAGGGCGCGGCGCGCCGTATGAACGGCCTCCACATCGATCACCGCCATGTGGTCGGCGATGTAATCCTCGCTGGGCAGCGTGATCGCCTCGGCCGCAAAAGCCGGTTCCAGGCTGCCATCGCGCAAGACCTGCCCCACCGCCGCGACGAAATCCGGATCGAAGACCTTCGATGGCTGAGCCACACGCTGCAAAAGCAGGTCGGTGGCATATTGCTGGCCGGCCTCCCAGCGCGCGAAGGCATCGGAGTCATGCGCCATCAGGAAGGCGCGTTCCGCGCCGCTTTGACTCGCCCTGATATTCACTGGAGCCGAGAAACCGCGATTGAGCGACAGCGCGCGCGGCTCCGGCACACCCCGGAAACGGAAAGTCTGCCTCGGCGCGGTCACCGAAAGCACCCGGCCATTGCGCTGCGGCGCTGCGGTCTCATTTTCCAGGCGCAGGGGAATATCCTGTCCCTGCGCATCCAGCAAACCCACATGCAGCGGGATATGCATCGGCTGCTTGTCCGGCTGGCCCGGCGTGGGCGGGCAATGCTGGGCAATCTTCAGCACATAATCTCCGCTCTGCGCGTCATACCGCCCATCGATCCGCAGTTCCGGCGTTCCGGCCTGGGAATACCACAGACGGAACTGCTCCAGGTCGACGCCACTGGCATCGGCCATCGCGGCCACGAACTGGTCGCAGGTGGCCGCCTCGCCGTCATGCCGTTCGACATAGAGTTTCATGCCCTTCTGGAAACCATCCTCGCCCAGCAGGGTGTGCATCATGCGGATGACTTCCGAGCCCTTCTCGTAGACCGTGGCAGTGTAGAAATTGTCGATGGCGATATAGCTGTCGGGCCGGATCGGATGTGCCAGCGGTCCGGCATCCTCGGGGAACTGGCGGGCCCGCAGGTTGCGCACATCCTGAATGCGCTTGACCGGGCGCGAGCGCATGTCGGACGAGAATTCCTGGTCGCGGAACACCGTCAGGCCTTCCTTCAGGCTGAGCTGGAACCAGTCGCGGCAGGTGATGCGGTTGCCGGTCCAGTTGTGAAAATACTCATGCGCCACCACGGCTTCGATGGCGGCGAAATCGCCGTCGGTCGCGGTTTCCGGATCGGCCAGGATGTAGCGATCGTTGAAGACGTTCAGGCTCTTGTTCTCCATCGCGCCCATGTTGAAGTCGCTGACGGCAACGATGTTGAACAGGTCGAGGTCGTATTCCAGGCCAAAGCGGGTTTCGTCCCAGCGCATGGAGCGTTTCAGCGCATCCATGGCATAGGCGCTGCGCGCTTCCTTGCCATGCTCAGTGAAGATGCGCAGTTTCACCGGCCGGCCGCTCTGCGTGGTGAAGCTGTCTTCGTTGCAGGCCAGGTCGCCAGCCACCAACGCGAACAGGTAGCAGGGTTTGGGGAACGGGTCATGCCAGACGGCGAAATGGCGGCCATCGGGCAGCGCGCCCTCCTCCACCAGGTTGCCGTTCGACAGCAGCACCGGGCAGGCCTTGCGGTCGGCGCGGATGGTGACGCGATAGGTCGTCATCACATCCGGCCGGTCGAGGAAATAGGTGATGCGGCGGAAACCTTCCGCCTCGCATTGCGTGCAGTAATTGCCACTGGACTGGTACAGCCCCGAAAGTTGTGTGTTGCCCCGGGGATCAACCTGCGTCTCGATTTCCAGCGTAAAGCTGGCCGGCGGACTGCCGATGGTGAGCGAGCGCTCTTCCAGTGCGTATTCACCGGGCGCCAGCGCACGGCCGTCAAGCTTCAGCGAAATCAGCTTCAGGTCTTCGCCATCCAGCACCAGAGGCGAGCTCGGATTGACGGTCACCATGCTCAAACGGGATTTCACCAGCGTAGCGTCTGACACCAGATCGAATTCGAGGGCGACGCTCTCGATGCGATAATCCGGTGCGCGGTAATCCTTGCGATGAATGGCCTGTGGTTGAACCTGGTTCATGCAGGGCTCTTATATGTCGTAAACCTCCACCACACCCGGCAGCACGCGGATCTGGTGGCGGATGGTCGGATTGATGGCATAACCGCTCGGCAGCTTGATATCGGCTTCCACGCCACCCGGCAGGTCCGCTCCATCCAGCTTCAGGCCCAGCAGCACCTGCCCCTTGCCGCGCCCGGCCTTGTCGAGCAGCCCCTTGATCTGGGCGAAGGGCTTGTCGTTTTCCACCATGATGCGGATGCCGGCGGCGGCGCGGGCGGCCACGTCGTCCAGCTTCTCGGCCTTCTGCGCGCTCAGGCGCGGCTGCTCGCCATCGGCCCGCGCGGTCAATGTCCAGACGATATTCGCACCCGCCTCCAGCAGATCGCGGTATTGCGCCAGCACTTCCGAGAACAGCATTACCTCGAACATGCCAGAGGCATCGGAGCATTGCACGAAGGCGAAACGGTTGCCGGTCTTCTGCGAGGTGCGTTCCTGTTTGGAGATCACCGTGCCAGCCACCTTGAACACCTGGTCGCCGGAATGTAGCAGCTTGAGCATGTCGGCATATCGTTTCACGCCCACGCGGTTGAGCGTGGCCTGGTACGCATCCAGCGGATGGGCCGAGAGATAGAAGCCGATCGCCTCGAATTCCTTGGCAAGCTGCTCCATCGGCGTCCATGCCTCGCCTTCGGGCAGCTTGGGCAAACGCTCTTCCGTCTTGCCGCCACCGAACAGAGACACCTGGTTGGAGGCGCGCTCCTCCGCCTTGCTCTGGGCGTAGCGGATCAGCGTCTCCAGCCCAGCCAACATCTTGGAGCGGTTTTTCTCCAGCCCATCGAACGCGCCGGCTTTGGCGATGTTTTCCAGCATGCGCTTGTTCAGCGCGGAGGGATCGACCCGGCCGGCAAAGTCGAACAGCGACTTGAACGGGCCGCCGGCCTTGCGCTCCTCCACGATCTGGCCCATCGGCGCGATGCCGACATTGCGCACGGCCGCCAACGCATAGCGGATCGCGCCCTTCTCGGCCTTCTCATACTCCACCGAGAACTCGACCTCGGAGCGGTTCACGTCTGGCGGCAACAGACCTATGCCCTGACGCGCACATTCCTGGCGGAAGACGTTCAGCTTGTCGGTATTGGACAGATCGAGGGTCATCGAGGCGGCGATGAACTCGACCGGGAAATTGGCCTTCAGATAGGCCGTCTGCCATGCCACCAGCGCATAGGCGGCCGCGTGGCTCTTGTTGAAGCCGTAGCCCGCGAACTTTTCCACCAGTTCGAAGATGAAGGCGGCGCGGTCGGGATCGACGCCCTTCTCCTTGGCGCCGGTGACGAAGCGCTCCTTCTGCGCATCCATCTCGGCCTTGATCTTCTTGCCCATGGCGCGGCGCAGCAGGTCGGCTTCGCCCAGCGAATAGCCGGCCAGCACCTTGGCGATTTCCATCACCTGTTCCTGGTAGATGATGACGCCGTAGGTCTCCTCGAGCACGGGCTTGAGCCAGTCATGCAGGTAGTCGGGTTTTTCCTTGCCGTGCTTACGCGCGATGTAGCTCGGGATGTTTTCCATCGGACCCGGGCGATAGAGCGCCACCAGGGCGATGATGTCCTCGAAGGCATCGGGCTTCATGTTGCGCAGCATGTCGCGCATGCCCGAACTTTCGAGCTGGAACACGCCCACCGTATCGCCCCGGCCCAGCAGTTCAAACGTCGGCTGATCGGCCAGCGGGATGGCGGCAAGGTCGATCTGCACGCCCTTCTTTCGGATCAGCTCGACGGCCTTCTCAAGCACATCCAGCGTCTTCAGGCCCAGGAAGTCGAATTTCACCAGGCCGGCAGCCTCGGCATATTTCATCGAGAACTGCGTCGCCGGCATGCTGGCATGGGGATCGCGATAAAGTGGCACGAGTTCCACCAGCGGGCGGTCGCCGATCACCACGCCGGCGGCGTGGGTGGAGGCGTTGCGGTAGAGGCCTTCGAGCTTCAGCGCCACGTCCATCATGCGCGCCACGGCTTCGTCGCGGTCGCGCTCCTCGCGCAGGCGCACCTCTTCCTTGATCGCCTGGGCCAGCGTCACCGGATTGGCCGGGTTGTTGGGCACCAGTTTGCAGATGCGGTCCACCTGGCCAAGCGGCAGCTGTAGCACGCGGCCCACGTCGCGCAAGGCAGCCCTGGCCTGCAGCTTGCCGAAGGTGATGATCTGGGCCACGTTCGCGGCGCCGTATTTCTGCTGCACGTATTCGATCACCTTTTCCCGCCGTTCTTGGCAGAAATCGATATCGAAGTCGGGCATCGACACGCGTTCGGGATTGAGGAAGCGTTCAAACAGCAGGCCGAAGCGCAGCGGATCGAGGTCGGTGATGGTCAGCGCCCAGGCCACCACCGAACCGGCACCCGAGCCACGGCCCGGGCCGACGGCAACGTTGTTGCGCTTGGCCCACTGGATGAAGTCGGCCACGATCAGGAAGTAGCCGGGGAATTTCATGTTGATGATCGTCTCGCATTCGAAGTCGAGACGGTCGTAATAGGGCTTGGCTGCCTCGCCGCTGACGCCGATCTGCTGCAGCCGCAGTTCCAGCCCTTCCCGCGCCATGCGCCGCAGCGTGTCGGCCTCGGACTCTCCCTTGCCGTCTCCGAAGTTCGGCAGGATCGGTTTGCGTTCCTCGGCCTTGATGGCGCAGCGCCTGGCGATCACCAGCGTGTTGTCGACCGCCTCGGGCAGGTCGGCGAACAGCACGCGCATTTCCTCGGCCGACTTGAAACGATGATCGGGTGTCACGCGGCGGCGGTTCTGTTCGCCCACATAGGTGCCCTCGGCGATGCAGAGCAGCGCGTCATGCGCCTCATACATGCTCTCGTCAGGGAAATAGCAGTCGTTGGTGGCGACCAGCGGCAGATCCAGCGCATAGGCCAGATCCAGCAGGCCCGGCTCGGTCTTTGCTTCGATGGCCCAGCCATGGCGCTGCAATTCGACATAGAGCCGGCCGGGAAAGATGCGTTTGAGCGCCGCTAGCTGCTGCCGTGCGGCATCGGTCTGGCCTTCCGCCAGCAGCCGCGCGATGGGGCCACTGGGGCCGCCGCTCAGACAGATCAGCCCTTCGCTGCATTTTTCCAGATCGGCCCAGCCCACCTGCGCCGCCTCGCCCGGCGGCGGTTCCAGATAGGCCTTGGTAGAGAGCTGCATCAGGTTGGCATAGCCGGCGGCATTCTGGGCCAGCAGCACGATGCGGTCGGGATCTGGTTTCTTCAGCGACTTGCCGAAACCCGCCTGGGCCTGGTCGGCCCGGGTCAGGCTGAGCTGGCAGCCGATGATCGGCTGGATACCCTTGCCGGCCAGCTCCTTCGAACCCTCCAGGGCGCCGAACAGGTTGTTGGTGTCGGTGATCGCCACGGCGGGCATGCGCAGCTTCACGCACAGTTCGGCCAGTTTGGGCAGCCGGATCGCCCCCTCGGTCAGCGAATAGGCGGTATGGACGCGCAGATGGACAAAATCAGCGAAGCTCATGGCGATTTTCGATTCCCGTTCGCGAAATACGATACGCGACCTAGGCGACGGAAACCAGAACGCAAGGAATCCGAATCCCATCAGGAGTGTTACGGATTCGCGTGGATTCCCAATATCTTGTGGATAAGTGCGGGTTTCCGTCGACGGCCGGGAGAACGCTTGCGGACGAATCCCAGCGCTAGGCGAACGAACCGGAAATCACCAGGGATTGATCAGCCAGATATGGTATTCCACGCCGCATGTCGGAGAACAGTATTCAACATCCGTAAGGGTGCGGTTACGGTTTCCCCCAGCCACACAGGATGGCATAAGCCTCGCCCATGACCATTACGCTCGAAACCGAACGCCTGATCCTTCGCCCGCCGCTGGCCGCCGACCTCGACGCCTGGGCCGCCTTCATGGCCGATCCGGAGAGCCAGCGCCATCTGGGCGGGGTGCAGGAGCGCCCAATAGCCTGGCGCAGCCTCTGCATCATGGCCGGAGCCTGGCAGATCGACGGCTTTGCGATGTTCTCGGTGATCGAAAAGGCCTCTGGCCGCTGGATCGGCCGGCTGGGCCCCTGGCGTCCGGAAGGCTGGCCGGGTCCTGAAGTGGGCTGGTCCTTGGTGCGCGAGGCCTGGGGCAAAGGCTATGCCACCGAGGGTGCCACAGCAGCCATCGACTGGGCTTTCGAGCATCTGGGCTGGACCGATGTGATCCATTGCATCGTGCCGGAAAACGTGAATTCGCAGAAGGTGGCCCAACGCCTCGGGTCACGCTGGCTGCGTCGGGACCGCCTGCCCGCCCCGATCAACATCGATACCGAATTGTGGGGCCAAAGCCGCGAGGACTGGCTGGCGCGGCGGCGCTGAAGGATCAGGCGCCGGTCACGAGGCGACGCCATTCCGCCGGACTGGCCCCGAGAATGCGACGGAATTCGCGCGTGAAATGCGCCTGGTCGGCAAAGCCGGCGGCATAGCCGATCTCGGCGAGGCTTGCTGGCGTTTCCAGCATCATCCGGGCCGACCGGCGGACACGCGCATCGCGCAGGATGCCGGAGTAGGACGCCCCGGCAACTCGCAATTGCCGCTGCAACTGCCGTGAAGACATCGCCAGGGCCGCAGCAGCCTGCGCGATCGGCCAAGGACGCATGGGGTCGTCGTCGAACAGGGCATAGAGCCGATCCAAAAGACTGGGCTGCACCTGTGGCGGCTGAATACGATCTTCCCGACACAGATCGCGCCAGCTTATGCACCAGTCGGCCGTAGGCAGCGCGTCAATCCCCTGCGCAAGCACGACACGGCCGTCGCGCATCGCAGGAACACAATCCGAGGCATGACCGAGATCGATATCCAGGCCGCTGCAACCGATGGCCTGAAGCAAAGCCGCCAGCAATCCCAGCACCGCCAGATTCTCCAGCGCTCCCGGAGGTGTCGTGCGCAGCGATACGTGACTGAGTCGTATCTCCCGCTCGCCAGCCCGCAGCACACGAACACGATGGTGGGAATGATGGTATTTCTCCAACCGGCGCCAGCGGTCGAGCAGGTCGGCGGCATCGACCGCCCGGCGCAGGGCATCCAGCGTCGGATCGCTGGGTACGGCGTGAATACCCTGCCCGACCTGCAGCACAAAACCCGGCCCCGCCACAGTGCAGGCATGGGCCAGTAACTGCCGTTTCAGGTCGAGAGATGCCACAGGTGGTCCGCCCGGCGGTGGCCCTGGCGACAGTTCCTGCGGCACCGGAATGCCTGCCACCGCCATCTGGCGCAGGATCAGGCCGACAAAGGCCGCGCTGGCATAATCGCTCACGATGTCAGACCGGCGATTGTGGAATATAGGGCAGCGTCGCCACACGCCGGCCGGTTGCTGCCGCGATGGCATTCGCCACTGCCGCCACCGCCACCATCGCGGTTTCTCCGGCCCCGCTGGGCGGTGCTCCTGCTGGTTCGATCAGGACGATGTCGATGGGTGGCATGGCATCCATGGTCGGAATGGCGTAATCGGCAAAACTATAGGCAGCGACCCGGCCATCCTCAATCGGCAGTCTTTCGTTCAGGACCATACCGATCCCCCAGACCAGATTGCCCTCAATCTGGGCCCGTGCCTGATCCGGGTTCACCACCAGCCCGCTATCCTGCGCGCAATACAGCCGCGCCACCCGCACGGCACCATCACTGTCGACATTCACGTCCGCCACCACGGCAGCGTAACTGCTTTCCTTGTAGATGCCGCAGGCAAGGCCCCGCCCGAAGCCTCCGCCTGAATACGGCCCAGTTGCCCAGCCGGCCAGATCGGCAACCCGCTCCAGGCAAGCTTTCAGTCGCACATGTTGCGGATCGAGATTGCCCAGTCTGAATTGCAGCGGGTCCTGCCCGGCCAGGGCGGCCAGTTCGTCCATGGCAGATTCAATGGCAAAACCATTCGGCCCAGCCCCCAGGCCACGCCACGGGCCGGTATCGACCGGCAGGCGGATATCGGAAAACTCCACCCGCATGCGAGCCGCGACATAGGGCGGTACTGCGCCACGCGCTACACCCGGATCCTTCACCAGGCTGGTTACCACCTGCATCCAGCGCGGCATGGCTGCAGACGTGAAGATGACATGGCCGGAACAAAAGCCATGCCACCAATCCGCAATCTTTCCGTCGGCCCCCAGCAGGGCACGGATGCGGTGCGAGGATGGCGGACGATGGAAACCATCGATGAATTCCGCAGCGCGGCTCCATTGCACCTTCACCGGCTGACCGGCCGCCTCCGCCAGCAGGGCGGCCTCCAGTTCCTGTCTCACGATGGTGCGAGCACCGAAACCGCCGCCGATGCGGCAGCCATGCACCAGTACTTTTTCCGTCGATAAACCAAAATGCCGCGCCAGGGTCTCCCGCACGAAGAACGTGTCCTGCGTGCCGGTCCAGACTTCCAGCCGCACGGCGGCCTCCCGGCCATACCATTGCGCCACCGCACTGCGCGGTTCAATGGTGGCGTGGGCAGCGGCGGGAATGTCGTAACGCCGGTCCAGAATCCAGGGCGCACCGGCCTCCACCGCATCGCCCCGCAGGCTATGTTCGAGATCGCCGCGTTGCTGGATGGTGTCGATATCCACCGCCGGCATCGGGCGCGGCGTCTGATCCCGTTCGACCCGCGCTGCGGCTGCATGCAGCGCGGCCGGATGTGCCGACAAAAGGCCGCCGCGTCCGTCACTGAGCGTTACCACTCGCACATCATCGCCCGGTGCCGAGATGGTCGCCCCGGTTGGCAAGACCATGCCGAACAGCATATCGGGGAGGCGGATATCGCCAGCATAAAGCGGAGCGCCGGTGACGATGCTCTCGATCTGCTCGGTCGGTAGGCCAGAGCCAACGTGGCGGCGCGGGCCATCAGGGCGGAAACTGCGCAGGGTCACCGGCTGCCCCCGGTCAATGATTTCGGTACTGCCTTCTCCGCCAAGCAGATACTCGCGCAGCAGGGCGGCGGCACGCGCCACCGGTTCGGCGAAATCCTTCAGACTGTCGCTGCCCACCGTGGATTTGACCGGCGCGATGGAAGCCGTATCGGGCAGCAAGACCTCGACGCGCTCAATATCCCAGTCCAGCTCCTCGGCCACGATCTGGCGCAGAGCGATGCTGACACCCTGCCCCATTTCCTGGCGTGGCAGCAAAAGCCGTACGCGGCCATCGGGCAGCAGCCGCAGCCAGGCGACGCGCGCCTCAGCTTCCGGCATGCTGCGGGTTGGCATGGCCGGCAGCGGATTGAAGGCACAGGCCGGGGTCGCCGCAAAGACCGTGACGCCCGCCGCAAAGCGGGCCGCATGTTCGAGAAGCAGCCGGCGCGACAGATCTGTCATGGCTTCTGCTCCATCCTCACGCCGGCGCGCAGGATCGCCTTGCGGATACGGGCATAAGTACCGCAGCGGCACAGATTGCCCGCCATCGCAGCATCGATGGCGGCATCGTCCGGACGTGGTGTGGCCTGCAGCAGCGCGGCGGCCGACATGATCTGCCCGGCCTGGCAATAGCCGCATTGCGGCACGCTTTCCTCGATCCAGGCCTGCTGCACCGGATGCAGTACGCCATCGTCCCCGGCCAGCCCCTCGATGGTGACAATCGCCTGCCCTGCCGCATCGGCCGCAGCGATCTGGCAGCTGCGCACCGCCGTGCCCCCGACATGGATCGTACAGGCTCCGCAAAGGCCCTGACCGCAGCCGAATTTTGTGCCGACCAGCCCCAGGTGCTCGCGCAGAACCCAAAGCAGGGGATCGCCTGCCCGGGCATCCGGGATAACGACAGTGCGACCATTGACCGACAATTGCATGGCATCCTCCGGTTCTGGATGCCGCATCCTGCGGGCAAAGGAGCAGGCCGTATTGAACGATCGCGCCATGCTTCGGCCGGGCCCGTAGTATGGCCCGGCGACAGATTCTGCGGGGCATGGCAGTCTGGCGTCCAGTTCCTCCCCGATTCCCATAGGTCCGATGTCCGAAGCCCGCTCCAACCCAGTCGTCGAATATGCCCTGCTCGCCGTCCTGGCGACTCTGTGGGGTGCGTCCTACACCTTCATCAAGCTAGGCATTGCCACCATCCCGCCGGTGACTCTCATCGCGGCCCGCACGCTGATCGCGGGCCTGCTGCTGCTGGCTATCCTGCACATGCGCGGCATCGGCCTGCCGCGCGACGCCGAGACCTGGAAACGTTTCCTGTTCCAGGCCTGCCTCAACAGCGTGGTGCCCTTCACCCTGATCGCCTGGGCAGAATACAGCGTGGATGCCGGACTGGCGGTGATCCTGAATTCGACCACGCCGATCTTCACCTTCCTGCTGACCGTGGCGATCACGCGCCATGAACCGACAACCGGGCGCAAGCTGCTCGGCGTGATCGTCGGCATGGCTGGAATCTGCCTGATCATTGGCCTGCAGGCTCTGAGCGGCCTAGGCCGCGAACTGATCTCGCAACTGGCCATCATCGCCGCCACTATCAGCTATGCCGGCGCGGCGATCTTTGGCCGCAATTTCAAAGGGCTCGATCCGCTGGTGCCGGCAGCCGGTTCGATGCTCTGCGGCACGGTCCTGCTGATCCCGGCCAGCCTGGTCATCGACCGGCCATGGACGCTGGAACCGTCCACAGACTCGATCCTTGCCCTGCTTGGCCTCTCGGTGTTTTCCACCGCGCTGGCTTTCGCCATCTATTTCCGGCTGATCCACACCCTGGGTTCGGTCGGCACCACGGCGCAGGCCTATCTGCGCGTGCCCATCGGCGTCGGCATAGGTGTATTGTTCCTGGGCGAGAGCCTTGGCTCCACTGCCTGGATCGGCTTTGTCTGCGTCTTCATCGGCGTGGTGGCGATGACAATGCCGACTAAGGCGAAGACGGTGGCAGCGCCGGCCGACTGATGTTTATGCCCAGCCGCCGGCAATGGGAATGACATGGCCAGTGACGAAACCGCAGCGGCCGGAAGCGAACAGAGCCACCAGTTCGGCGACTTCCTCCGGTTCGCCTAGGCGGCCGAGCGGAATGTTCTTCACCATCTTGGCCACGGCTTCCTTGTTGGCCAGCAGTTCGGGCGGGAAGTAATCCGGATTCTTGATGTAGTTGGCGGCGATGGCATTCACCGGGATGTTCCAGCGTGCCAGTTCCTTCGACAAAGTGGGCACCATGGCATTCGCGCCACCACGCGCGATGGCATACATCGAATAATTCGGGATGCCGGTGAGCGGCGCTGCCGACGACACGATCAAGATGCGGCCACCATTTTGCGCCTTCATCTGCGCCGCCGCCCGACCGATCAACGTATAGGGCCAGACCATCATGGCTTCGATGGCTCGACGGAACTCGGCCGGGTCGGCCTCGTCGACGGCGGCGCGAACCGCCGGATAAGGATCGTTGGAGACCAGCGCATCCAGCCGACCGAAGCGGCCGGCGACTTCAGCGACCAGTTCGGTGGGCGCCGTGGTGGTACAGATTTCCACGCCGGGCACTTCGGCCTGGAAAGCCTCGCGCACGGCCGGATCGGCGAAGGCCATGTCATGGCAGACCACCCTCATCCCCTCGCGCAGCAAGCGATGCACCGCCGTTGGGCCGATGAAATGTTTCACATGGGTGAGCAGGACGATCTGCGGCTGGCTCATGGTTTCCTCCGTTTATCGAGGAAATCCTAAGCCCTTCCCGGCCCAGTGCAATTGCTGCATCGCTGTGACGTGGCGGCAAGCGGTGTTATGGGCTGGTCCTGACTCAGATCAAGGCGGACAATGGCGTATTGCGGCAGTCTGCGGTCATGGGCAAACACATCCTGATCCTGCTGGGCCATCCCGATCCGTCGCATGACCGGCTCTGCCGGGCACTGGCGGATGCCTATGCCGATGGCGCGCAGGCGGCGGGGCACGAAGTCCGGTGCATCGATATCGCCACGCTCGATATACCCTATCTGCGCAGCCAATCGGACTTCGAGCATGGCTCGCCACCCGGCACGTTGATTGAGGCGCAGGCCGCCATCGCCTGGGCCGAGCATCTGCTGGTGGTGTTTCCGCTCTGGCTCGGCGACATGCCCGCGATGCTGAAGGCCTTTTTCGAGCAGGTTCTGCGGCCTGGTTTCGCCTTCGCCTATCGGGCGAAAGGCTTTCCGGAAAAACGCCTGACCGGTCGCACCGCCCATGTGGCGATCACCATGGGCATGCCGGCTTTCGCCTATCGCTGGATTTTCTTCGCCCATGCCCTACGATTGCTCAAACGTAACATCCTGAGCTTTGTCGGGGTCGAACCCGTAAATGAGACGCTATTCGGAAACGTCGGTGGCGCCGACGATGCCACGCGGCAAGCGTGGCTGGCGCAGATGCGCGAGGCCGGCAGGAAAGCCGCCTGAGCGAATTGTCAAGCCGCCCGCAGCCGGCCTTCGTGCAGGGTGACGATGCGGTCCATGCGCCGCGCCAGATCCATGTTGTGGGTGGCGATCAGGGCGCCGATGCCGTTGTTGCGTACAAGGCCGGTCAGTTCCGCAAAAACCGTATCGGCGGTCTTTTCATCCAGATTGCCGGTCGGTTCGTCGGCCAGCAGCAGATCGGGTTTCCCCACCACGGCACGGGCGATGGCGACGCGCTGCTGCTCGCCGCCCGACAGTCGCGCCGGACGATGCGTCAAACGATGCCCGAGGCCCAGATGCGTCAACAGGTCGGAAGCCTTCATTCCGGCGGCGGATGCGCTTCCGCCACGCACCCGCAGCGGCATAGCGGCATTCTCCAGTGCGGAAAATTCCGGCAGCAGATGATGATACTGATAGACAAAACCGATGCGATGACGGCGGGTGAGCGTGCGCTCGGCGTCGTCCATCGTACTGCAATCCTGTCCACCGATCACAATGCTGCCCGAACTTGGCCGTTCCAGCAGACCCGCGATATGCAGCAGCGTGGATTTGCCTGAACCGGACGGCCCCAGCAGAGCGACGATCTCGCCGCCTTTGACCGAGAGGTCGACGCCGCGCAGCACCTCGACCGTCTCGCCGCCCTGGCTGAAGGTGCGGCGGATATCCTGCAACTCCAGAACATTACTCATACCGCAGCGCCTCCACCGGATCGAGGCGGGCGGCACGCCAACTGGGATACAGAGTTGCCAGCAGAGACAGCGCCAACCCCATCAGCACGACATAGACGACTTCCGTGGAATCCACCTTCGATGGTAGTTTCGAGAGGAAATAGATTTCGGCCGGGAAAAGCTGCCAGCCGGTCAGGCTTTGTAAGAACTGGCGGATATGCTCGATGTTGAGCGAAAATGCCAGGCCGAGGGCAAAGCCGCTGGTGGTGCCGAGCACGCCGATGCTGGCACCGGCGATGACAAAGACGCGCATGATCGAAGCGCGCGAGGTGCCCATGGTGCGCAGGATGGCGATGTCGCGCCCCTTGTCCTTCACCAGCATGATCATGCTGGAGATGATATTGAAGGCTGCCACCACGATGATCAGCGTCAGGATCAGGAACATCACGTTGCGCTCGACCTCCAGCGCGCTGACGAAATGCGCATTGGCCTGCTGCCAGTCGTAGATGCGGTATTGCGGACCCAGTCGCTGAATGATCTGCCGGGCCGCATGGCGGGCCTCGTCGGGATTTTCCAGCCGCACTTCCACGGCACTGGCGGCATTGGGCAGGCGGAAATAGGTCTGCGCGGCTTCGAAGGGTACATAGACGAAGGCCGAGTCATACTCGAACATGCCCACATCGAAGATCGCTGCCACGCGATAACGCACCAGCCGCGGCACGCTGCCGAACGGCGTGGTGTTGTTCTGCGGCGAGACCAGCGTGATCTGGTCGCCCAGCCGCAGGCCCAGCTTGCGTGCCAGCCGGTGGCCGATGGCAACCGCATCATCGCCCTGGAAATCACGCAAAGAACCCTCGCGTACGCCTTTGGCGATGGCGCTTTCCTGCATCAGGTCGGCCTGGCGCACGCCACGCACCATCACGCCGGCAGCGGCATTGTTGGCCGTGGCCATCACCTGGCCCTCGATCATCGGATTGGCCAGCACCACGCCGGGCATCTTGCCCACGGCTTCCGTGACGAATTCGTAATCCGGCAGGCTGTTGCGGCCCTCCAGCTGGATGGTGAGATGACCGTTCAGACCGAGAATGCGGCCCAGCAGCTCGGCACGAAAGCCGTTCATCACGCTCATCACGATGATCAGCGTCGCCACCCCCAGCATGATGCCGAGAAAGGAGAACACCGCGATCACCGAGATGAAGCCCTCCTGCCGACGGGCGCGCAGGTAGCGCAGCGCCAGCATCCACTCAAATCGGGAAAAGAAGGGCATACGTGGTCCTTGGATGGTTACGCGTTACGCAAAGCGGCCAGCTTGTTCAGCACGGCTTCGGGCGAAATCTCTTCCTTCTCGCCCGTGGCGCGGTTTTTCACTTCCACCGTGCCGGCCTTCACGCCGCGCGGACCGATGGTCACCTGATACGGCAGGCCGATCAGGTCCATGGTGGCGAACTTGGCGCCGGCGCGTTCGTCGCGGTCGTCATAGAGCACGTCGAAGCCGGCGGCCTGCAGCTTGGCATAGAGCGCCTCGGCGGCTGCGTCGCAGTCCTTGTCGCCGGCCTTCAGGTTGATCAGGCCGACATGGAAAGGCGCCACGCTGAACGGCCAGATGATGCCGTTCTCGTCATGGCTCGCCTCGATAATGCCACCGACCAGACGCGACACGCCGATGCCGTAGGAGCCCATCTCCAGCGTGATGCCCTCGCCGCCCGGCCCCTGCACCACTGCGCCCATCGGCTTGGAATACTTGGTGCCGAAATAGAAGATATGGCCCACTTCAATGCCGCGGGCCGCCACCTGGCGCTCCTTGGGCAGGGCTTCGAACCGCGCTGCGTCGTGCTTTTCTTCCGTCGCCGCATAGGGCGCGGTCCAGCTATCCACGATGGATTGCAGATCGCCGCTGTAATCCACCTTCTCGCTCAGCACATCACGCTCGATCAGCGCCTTGTCGCAAAACACGCCGCTTTCGCCGGTTTCGGCCAGCACGATGAATTCATGGCTGAGGTCGCCGCCGATCGGACCGGTATCGGCCTGCATCGGGATCGCCTTCAGGCCCAGCCGTGCGAAGGTGCGCAGGTAGGCCACGAACATGCGATTATACGAACGACGCGCGCCGGCTTGATCGAGATCGAAGGAATAGGCGTCCTTCATCAGGAACTCACGGCCGCGCATCACGCCGAAACGCGGACGCACCTCATCGCGGAATTTCCACTGGATGTGATATAGAATCTTCGGCAGGTCGCGATAACTCTTCCATTCCGATGCGACGATATCAGTGAGCATTTCCTCGTTGGTCGGGCCATAAAGCATCGGCCGCTCATGGCGGTCGGTGATGCGCAGCATCTCCTTGCCATAATCCTCGTAGCGACCGCTCTTCTGCCACAGCTCGGCCGACTGGATGGTCGGCATCAGCAGTTCCTGCGCGCCGGCGGCATCCTGTTCCTCGCGCACGATCTGCTCGATCTTCTTCAGCACGCGATGGCCCAGCGGCAGCCAGGCGTAGATGCCGGCGGCGGTCTGCCGGACCATGCCGCCGCGCAGCATCAGCCGGTGGCTGACGATCTGTGCTTCGCTCGGGTTTTCCTTGAGAACGGGCAGGAAATAGCTGCTGAGCCGCATGGGTATGATGATCCTGTGGGATAACGGAGATGGCGGGATAATGGGGCGTTTTTAAGGCCGCTTCCCCCCACCCGCAAGGATCGGGGCCCTTAGCGCCGGGTCGGCTGCCGTTTGGCGAGATAGTCGCGACAGGCCGCCGCGAGGGCATCCTCGCCCTTCGGCTCCAGCGGCTGGCCATTGAAGGCTAGACGGCCGGTCTTGGGGTCGATGGCCACTTTGCCCACGCTGGTTTCGGCCTTGCCCATGCGTGGCGGCGTGCGGCTGCCCAGCAGGGTTTCCAGCGGAATGAGCAGGTCGAGCGTAATCGGCCCGTCGAAGGGAAAGGCATTGCGGCCCGGCAGGTCCGCCGGGGCGATGGGACGGCCCTTGGAATCCACATCCCGGCCCGGCTGGTAGGTCACGTCCGGGGCCGGCTGGTGGGCTGTCACGCTGCCCTGGCGGGCCAGCAGGCGCCGGCATTCGGCGGCATCCAGCACAATCACGGTTTGGAGCGGCTCAGGCTGCGACTCGGGCGCTTTTTTTGGAGGCTGGGAGGCCTGTCCAAGGGCGCCGGGGGCCATGAGCAGGGCCATCAGCAGGCCGGGTAGAATTACAGAGGTCGCAAGCCGGTACATCCCACAACCTTGGCGACGCATTATTACCATTTTGTTAGGAACCCATAACTTTTCGGGTGACACCGGTTTCATCATTCGGTATAGAAAATACGCAACCGCTTGGTAACAGGCGGCCCAAGTCTGGGGAGGCTTAAACTTACCCGCAAGACGGGATACGGAGCGAGGCATGTCCTTGCTCCTTTCTTTTTTCTGCTGACCCGTTTTCCACTATTTCCCGGCTTTCGCGCAGAAGTAGCAACCCGCGCCCATCAGCTACGCCACCGGAAACTGTGCTCAGAGCCCTCGGCCGAGCAATTCGTTCAAGCCCAGCAGGTCGTAATAGCCGACCACGTAATAAATCCCGAACAGCACGCAGCTGATCGCGAAGGTCAGCAGGAACTTGAAGCCCAGACGCGGGTTCACCGGCGCGGAATCGGCCTGTCCGGGCAACTTCGCCTGCCCTGCCTCGTCGGGCGTCTTCACGCCGATGGGCAGCACGCAGAACAGCACCACCATGTAGATAATGACGAAGGCGATGCTGCTGTTGAACCAGCTCATGGCTTACTCACTCCTGCGGCTCAGATCTGCTCGATCTCGACCAGGGTGCCGCAGAAATCCTTCGGATGCAGGAACAGCACCGGCTTGCCATGGGCGCCGATCTTCGGCTCGCCATCGCCCAGCACGCGGGCGCCCTCGGCCTTCAGCTTGTCGCGGGCAGCGATGATGTCGTCCACCTCGTAGCAGACATGGTGCATGCCGCCCGAAGGATTGTTGGCCAGGAATTTCGCGATGGGCGAGTTGTCGCCCAGCGGATGCAGCAGCTCGATCTTGGTGTTGGGCAGTTCGACGAACACCACAGTCACGCCATGATCCGGCTCATCCACCGGGGCCGATACCTTGGCGCCCAGGGTATTGGCATAGGTGGCCGCGGCAGCGGCAAGGTTGGGCACGGCAATGGCGACGTGGTTGAGGCGGCCGATCATGCTGGTCGTTTCCCTGCGGTCTGTGGTCGTTTTCTGCGGTGCAATATGGGGCCGGCCGGGCTCGGGGGCAAGGCATGACGCTGCGTCAGAAGCGCGCGAGGCGGCCCGTTAATCCGCCATCCGGATGATATGCACCTGGGTGATCGGCTTGCGGCCGGTCAGACCCTTCAGCACCGAGCGCAGGGCCCGCTGGGCAGCCTGCTCCAGATTATTGTCATCGCGATGGGTGCCAGGTTTCAGACGGTCGATGGCGGCGGCGATCTCGGCGGCGATCTCAGCCCCGATCAGGTCGGCATCGCCATTTACAACGCCCGAAAGCTTCACATGTGGCCGGGTCTGCAGCCGCCCCTCGCCATCCACTACCAGGCTGACCGAGGCGGCGCCGTTGAAGGCCAGTTTGCGGCGCACCTGCAGCGCCCCACCCTGCACAGGTACCAGTTCATCGCCATCGATGGCCAGCCGGCCCGAAGGCACCTGCTCGACCACATCGGGCGCACCGGGTGCCAGCCGGATCAGGTCGCCGTTGCGCGGCACGATACCATGGGGGACCTGCAGGCTCTGGGCGAAACGCGCATGCTCCACCAGATGACGCGGCTCGCCATGCACCGGCACGGCGATCTGCGGCCGGGCCAGGCGGTACATCTCGGCCAGTTCATCGCGCGAGGGATGGCCCGAGACATGGATGAAGGCATCCTTCTCGGTGATCACCTCGATGCCGTTGCGCACCAGTTCGTTATGCAGCCTGAACAATGTGCGCTCGTTGCCCGGGATGATCTTGGAGGAAAACGCCACGGTGTCGCCAGGCGACAGCACCACATGGGGATGGCTGTTGAAGGCGATGCGTGCCATGGCGCCGCGCGGCTCGCCCTGGCAGCCGGTGCAGACATACATCACCTTCTCGCGCGGCAGGAAACCAGCCTCGCGCTCGTCCACCAGGTTGGGGATATGTTCCAGATAGCCGTTCTCGCGTGCCGCCTGGATAAAGCGGTGCAGCGAACGGCCGATCAGGCAGACATGGCGGCCCAGATGTGCCGCAACCGAAAACAGGCTTTCCAGCCGCGCGAGATTTGACGAAAATGTCGTCACCGCGATGCGGCCTGGCTTGTTGGCCAGCACCTGCATCAGGCTGTCGCGCACGTCGCCTTCCGAACCCGAGCGCCCTCGGCTGAATACATTGGTGCTGTCGCAGACCAGCGCCAGCACGCCGCGATCCCCATAGCCCCGCAGGGTTTCCACTTCCGTCTGCGGGCCCAGAACCGGGCGCGGGTCCAGTTTCCAATCACCGGTATGCAGCACCACGCCGGCCGGCGTCTTGATGGCCAGCGCCTGGCTCTCGGGCGTGGAATGGGTGATGTTCATTGAGCGAATCTTGAACGGCCCCAGATCGATCAGTTCGCCGGGCTTGTAGACATGTACCGGCACCTCGTCGGCCAGACCCTTCTCTTCCAGCTTCTTGCGCAGCACGCTGGCGGCGAAGCCGGTGGCCCAGACGGGGCAGCGCAACTCCTCCCACACATGGCTGATGGCGCCCAGATGATCCTCGTGGGCATGGGTCAGCACGATGCCCAGCAGGCGTTCGCGTCGGCCGGCGATCCAGGTCACGTCCGGCAGCACCAGATCGACGCCCGGCATGCCCTCGTCGGCGAAGCTGGTGCCCAGATCGACCATGATCCACCGGTCCCCGAACCCGTAGAGGTTCAGATTCATGCCGATCTCGTTCACCCCGCCGAGGGGCAGGAAATACAGGCTGTTCTGCTCCAGGCGTTCAGACATACAGGTTATTTAGTGCTGCGCCGGTGGATTTCGATCAGGCCGCGCACGGTGATATCTGGCACGATCTGCTCGATCACCGCCGTGGCACCATCGAAGACCGGCGCCAGGCCGCCGGTGGAAATCACCTTCATCGGCCGGCCGAATTCCTCGCGGATACGGGCAACGATACCCTCAATCAGGCCGACATAACCCCAGAACACGCCGGAATGCATGCAGGCGATGGTGGTGGTGCCGATCACGGTCTTCGGCTTCTCCACCACGATGCGCGGCAGCAAAGCGGTGGCATTCACCAGTGCCTCGATTGAGAGATTGATGCCCGGCGCGATCACGCCACCGCAATAGCTGCCCTCCTCGTCCACCACGTCGAAGGTGGTGGCGGTGCCGAAATCGACCACGATCATCGGCGTCTTCGGGAACATCACACTGGCGCCCACGGTATTGCAGATGCGGTCGGCGCCGGCGCCCTGCCCCTTGATCTGGATACCGGGCGTCACATTAGGTTCGCCCAGCACCAGCGGCTCGGTATCGAAATAGCGGGTGCAGAGGCGGCGCAGATTGAAAGTGGCCTGCGGCACCACGCTGGCGATGATGGCCGCATCAATGCTCTTGGGATCGATGCCTTCGATCTGCATCAGCTGCAGCAGCCAGACGGCATGTTCGTCGGCGGTGCGCATCGCAGAGGTATGCTGCCGCCATTCGCCCACGATGCGGTCGCCGTCGATGACGCCGAATTTCACGTTGGTGTTGTTGGCATTGATGGCGAGCAGCATGGCGTCGTCCTTTCAGCCCGCGGGAAAAACGTCGCCCGCCGTGACAGTCTGCACGTGGCCGTCCGGCATTTCCAGCAGCAGGGCGCCGCTGTCGTCCAGCGCCACGAACCGCCCGTGCAGTTCACGATCCGGCAGGCGCACCACGGCCGGCAGGCCCAGCCCCTGGGCTTTTTTCAGCCAGGCCTCGCGGACAGGCGTGAAACCCTCCTGCCGCCAGCGGCCATACCAGTAGCCATAACGGGCCAGCAGCCATGGTGCAAAATCCTCCGGCGCCACCTGTGAGCCGTGAGCGGCAAGCGCCGTGGCTGGGTACGGCGTCTGCTCCGGGTGGCGCGCCAGGTTGACACCGATGCCGACCGTGACCCAATCCAGATTGCCATCGGGCCGTGTGCGGGATTCCAGCAGGATGCCGGCGATCTTGGCGCCGTTCACCAGCACGTCGTTCGGCCATTTGCAGGTGATGGCGGGGCCAAGCTGCGGCGCGGCCAGTTCCAGTGCCTCGGCCAGCGCCACGGCGGTCAGGAAGGACAGCGTCGCGGCCTGCGCGGGC
The DNA here is from genome assembly GCF_046297595.1 of Ferrovibrio sp. GTDB lineage: Bacteria > Pseudomonadota > Alphaproteobacteria > Ferrovibrionales > Ferrovibrionaceae > Ferrovibrio. The sequence goes on along the minus strand of NZ_JBKBHT010000005.1, from coordinate 224,028 downwards.
GAGGCTTTCGGGCGCAGCAGCAGGGAAAGGAACAGGTTGCCGGCAGGCGACTCCCAGGTCCGGCCGCGGCGGCCACGGCCTGCCGTCTGGCTGCGCGCTAGCACGGCAAGCCCCTCTTCCGCGCCGGTTTCGGCCTGGCGGCGGATTTCCTCGTTGGTACTGTCGAGGACGTCGAACGTCCGCAGATCCCACTTCATCCCGTGGGTCCGCCGGCCCTGCCCCGCTTACGGGAACAGCGCCTTGGCGGCGGTCTCGGCGGCGGCCAGCAGCGGGCCAGGCATCACGAAGAACAGGATCGTAAACAGCCCGGTCACGGTCATCACCGCCCCCAGTTCGCCACGCACCGGCTTGGCCAGCGGTTCAGACGCTTCGTCGAAATACATGATCTTGACGATGCGCAGATAGTAGTAAGCACCCACCACAGAGCTGAGCACGCCCAGCACGGCCAAGGTATAGAGCCCAGCATTGATGGCGGCCATGAAGACGTAGAACTTGCCGAAGAAACCGGCCAGCGGCGGCACGCCCGCCAGCGAAAACATGAAGGCGGCCAGCAGCAGGGCCATGCCCGGATGGGTCTTGGCCAGGCCGGCCAGATCCTGCACGCCTTCCACCATGCGGTCCTTCTGGCGCATGGAGAGGATGATGGCGAAGGTGCCGACATTCATGGCCAGATAAATGGCGAGATAGATCAGAATGCCGCGCACGCCTTCCTGCGTGCCGGCGGCCAGGCCGATCAGGGCATAGCCGACATGGCCGATGGAGGAATAGGCCATCAGTCGCTTGATGTTGCTCTGGGCGATGGCGGCAAACGCACCGAGGATCATGCTGAGCGCGCTGATCACGATGATGATCTGCTGCCAGTCATGGGCCACTTCGCCGAACGGGCTGAGCAAGGCGCGCACGAACAGCGCCATGGCCGCCACCTTGGGCGCCACGGCGAAGAAGGCCGTCACCGGCGTGGGCGCACCTTCGTAGACGTCAGGCGTCCACATATGGAACGGCACGGCCGACACCTTGAAGGCCAGGCCGGCGCAGAGGAAAACGATACCGACCACCAGGCCGATGGAGGCTTGGCCGCCGCCGGCCAGGGCCTGGGCGATCAGCGGGAAGCTGGTCGAACCCGCAAAGCCATAGATCATCGAGCTGCCATAGAGCAGCATGCCCGACGACAGCGCACCAAGGACGAAATACTTCAGGCCCGCTTCGGTGGCGCGGCCGGAATCGCGCTTGAACGCCGCCAGCACATAGAGCGACAGCGACTGCAGTTCCAGACCGAGATACAGCGCGATCAGGTCGTTGGCAGAGACCATCATCATCATGCCGGTGCTGGCCAGCAGGATCAGCACGGGATACTCGAAACGCTCCATCCGCTCGTAACGGATATAGCCCAGCGACTGAATGATGGAGAAACCCGAACCGAGCAGGATCAGCACCTTGGCGAAACGGCCGAAACCGTCGGCGATGAACATGTCGCCGAAGGTGGTCACGGTGCCGGCCGGCTGCAGGGCGACCAGCAGGATGGCAACCGCCAGCACGGCGACAGCCAGCCACGACACCAGGCGGGTAGACGTGTCGCCTCGAAAGACGCCGAAGATCAGCAGGGCCATCGATGCCAGGGCGAGCCAGATCTCCGGATAGGCCGGCGCCAGGACGGGCATGGTCGAAGCGGTCACGGGTCGAACTCCTCTTCCGCTCTATCGGGCGGCGGTCGCTACCGCCTTGGCGGCGGCAAGCGCGGTCTGATGCTGTTCCAGCAGGTGCTTGGCCGAAGCGGCGATCACATCGAAGAAAGGCGCCGGATAGATGCCCATCCACAGGGTCATGATCACCAGCGGGGCGAAGATCGCGATCTCGCGCGGGCTGAGATCGACCAGCGCCTTCAGGTCGGCCTTCGTCAGCTCGCCGAACACCACGCGGCGATACAGCCAGAGCGCATATGCGGCGGCGAAGATCACGCCCGAGGTGGCGATCAGAGCCACCCAGGTGTTGGCCTGGAAGGCACCGACCAGGGTGAGCAGTTCACCCACGAACCCGCCGGTGCCCGGCAGGCCCACATTGGCCATGGTGAACAGCATGAAGACAAAGGCGTATTTCGGCATGTTGTTGACCAGGCCGCCATAGCGCGCGATCTCGCGGGTATGCAGGCGGTCGTAGACCACGCCGACGCAGAGGAACAGCGCGCCCGACACGATGCCGTGGCTGAGCATCTGGAAGATCGCGCCCTCGATGCCCTGGGTGTTGAAGGTGAAGATGCCCATGGTGACGAAGCCCATATGGGCCACCGACGAATAGGCGATCAGCTTCTTCATGTCCTCCTGCACCAGCGCCACCAGCGAGGCATAGACGATGGCGATCACGCTGAGCGCAAAGACGAAGGGCGCGAAATACTCGCTGGCCAGCGGAAACATCGGCAGCGAGAAGCGCAGGAAGCCGTAACCGCCCATCTTCAGCAGTACGGCGGCCAGGATCACCGAGCCGGCGGTCGGCGCCTCGACGTGCGCGTCCGGCAGCCAGGTATGCACCGGCCACATCGGCATCTTCACGGCAAACGAGGCAAAGAAGGCCAGCCACAACCATGTCTGCGCCTGCGCCGAGAACAGCCCGGTCTTCATCAGGCTGGGGATGTCGGTCGTGCCAGCGGTGAAATACATATACAGGATCGCCAGCAGCATCAGCACCGAGCCGAGCAGCGTGTAGAGGAAGAACTTGAAGCTGGCATAGATGCGGCGCTTACCGCCCCAGATGCCGATGATCAGGAACATCGGGATCAGGCCGGCTTCGAAGAACAGGTAGAACAGCACCAGGTCGAGCGCGCAGAACACGCCGATCATCAGGGTTTCCATGACCAGGAAGGCGATCATGTATTCCTTGACGCGGGTCTCGATGGCTTCCCACGAGGCCAGGATGCAGAACGGCATCAGGAAGGTGGTGAGGATGACGAACAGCATCGAGATGCCGTCGACGCCCATATGGTAGTTGATGCCGGACGCGACCCAGGCGGTCTTTTCGACGAACTGGAAGGCGGCAGTCGAATTGTCGAAATTCAGCCAGATCAGCAGCGAGACCGCGAAGGTGATCGTGGTGGTCCACAGCGCGACCGCGCGGGCGTTGCGGGCCACGATCTCCTCCGGCCCGCGGGCCAGGAAGATGAAGGCGGCGCCCGCCAGCGGGAGGAAGGTGACGATGGACAGCAAGGGCATGCTCGACATCGGATTAGTGCCCCATCGCACTGAAGAAATAGGTCACCAGCGCCGCCACGCCGATCAGCATGGCGAAGGCATAGTGATAGACATAGCCGGTCTGCAGGATCGAGGCCCGCTTGGCCAGCCGCACCACGGTGGCGGCAAGCCCGTCCGGCCCGAGGCCGTCGATGATCTTGCCGTCGCCGCCCTTCCAGAACAGGCGGCCGAGCCAGAATGACGGCCGCACGAAGATGCGGTCGTACAGCTCGTCGAAATACCACTTGTTCAGCAGAAACTGATGCAGCATCCGGTGCTGCTTGGCGGCGGCCACCGGCAGGCTGGTATCGCGGATATAGGCCAGCCAGGCGATGGCGATGCCGATGACACCGACGATGATCGGACCGACCTTGACCAGGAAGGGCACGTTATGCGCCTCGTCCATCGCCTTGTGGTTTTCCAGGATCAGGATCGAGTTGCCCCAGAATTCCTTCCAGTGATGGCCGATGAAACCGTCGTGGAAGGCGATGCCGGCGAACACCGCGCCGAAAGCCAGCACGAACAGCGGCAGCAGCATCACCATCGGGCTTTCATGCACGTGCTCCATCACGTGATGATCGGCCCGCGGCTCGCCATGGAAGGTCATGAACAGCAGGCGCCAGGAATAGAAGGCCGTCAGGATGGCGGCGGCCATGCCCAGCACATAGGCATAGGTGCCCACCCCGCCGGCGGCATAGGCCACTTCCAGGATCATGTCCTTGGAATAATAGCCGGCGAAGATCGGGAAACCGGCCAGCGCGAGCGAGCCGATCCACATCATCGCGTAGGTGATCTTGATGTGCTTCCACAGGCCGCCCATGTTGCGCATGTCCTGCTCGCCGCTTACGGCATGGATCACCGAGCCGGCACCGAGGAACAGCAGCGCCTTGAAGAAGGCGTGGGTGAACAGGTGGAAGATCGCGGCCGGATAGGCCGAAACGCCCAGCGCGAAGAACATGTAGCCGAGCTGCGAGCAGGTCGAATAGGCGATCACGCGCTTGATGTCGTTCTGCGCCAGACCGACGGTGGCGGCGAAGAAGGCTGTGCTGGCGCCGATCACGGCCACGAAGGCCAGCGTGTCAGGCGCGTATTCGAACAGCGGTGAGCAGCGCGCCACCATGAAGACGCCAGCGGTGACCATCGTCGCGGCGTGGATCAGGGCCGAAACCGGGGTCGGGCCTTCCATGGCATCCGGCAGCCAGGTATGGAGGCCAAGCTGGGCCGACTTGCCCATGGCGCCCAGGAAAAGCAGGAAAGTCGCGACCGTCAGGATGTCCCAGTCCTTCCACAGGAAATGGAAGGTCTTGCCGGCCAGATCCGGCGCGGCCTGGAACACGGCATCGAAAGTGACCGAGCCGGTGGCCAGGAACAGCGCGAAGATGCCGAGCGCGAAGCCGAAATCGCCGACGCGGTTGACCACGAAGGCCTTGATGGCGGCGGCATTGGCCGATGGCTTCTTGAACCAGAAACCGATCAGCAGGTAGGAGGCCAGGCCCACGCCTTCCCAGCCCATATAGAGCTGCACGAAGTTATCGGCCGTCACCAGCATCAGCATGGCGAAGGTGAACAGCGACAGATAGGCGAAGAAGCGCGGTCGGTGCTCGTCGTGACTCATGTAGCCGACGCTGTAGACATGCACGACGGCCGACACGGTATTGACCACCACCAGCATGACGGCGGTGAGCTGGTCGATCTTCAGCGCCCAGTCGACACTGAAGCTGCCGGAATCGATCCAGTCCAGCACCTTCACGACTTCGACCTGGCCCTTTGAAATAACCAGGTAGAAGGCAACCCAGGACAGAATGGCCGAGATGATGACGCCGGCGCAGGTGACCGCCATGGCGGCAACATCGCCGATGCGGCGCCCGAAGAAGCCGGCGATGATCGCGGCTAGCAGGGGCAGGAAAACGATCAGATGGTACATCGTCATCGCCGCCTCAGCCCTTCATCATGTTGATGTCTTCAACCGCGATGGTGCCGCGGTTGCGGAAATAGACCACCAGGATGGCCAGCCCGATCGCCGCCTCGCCCGCCGCGACGGTGAGCACGAACAGCGCGAAGACCTGGCCGACCAGATCGTTCAGGTGGGTGGAAAACGCCACCAGGTTCAGGTTCACCGCCAGCAGCATTAGTTCGATCGACATCAGGATGACGATCACGTTCTTGCGGTTCAGGAAAATGCCGATGATCCCAAGCGTGAACAGGATCGCCGCGACGGTGAGGTAATGCCCGAGGCCGATGGTCATGGTCAGATTCCCTTCCTCGGCTCGACCTTGCGGATCGCCACCGCGGCATCGCGCGGGCGGCTGACCTGCTCGGAGATGCTCTGGCGCTTCACGCCCGGACGTGAGCGCAGGGTCAGCACGATGGCGCCGATCATGGCGACCAGCAGGATCAGGCCGGCGCCCTGGAACAGGTAGATGTACTTGGTATAGAGCACGGCACCGAGCGCGTGGGTATTGGTCACCTGGTCAAGCGGTGGGATCGGATCGGTGGCGACCGACTTGGCCGCTGGGGTGATCACCCAGCCGCCCAGCACCAGGGCCAGTTCGACCAGCAGGATCAGGCCGATCAGGCCGCCGATCGGCAGGTATTGCAGGAAGCCCTGGCGCAGCTCGACGAAATTGATGTCGAGCATCATCACCACGAAGAGGAACAGCACCGCCACGGCGCCGACATAGACGATCACCAGGATCATGCCGAGGAATTCCGCACCCATCAGCACGAACAGCCCGGCCGCGTTGAAGAAGGCCAGGATGAGGAACAGCACGGAATGCACCGGGTTACGCGAGGCGATCACCATGAAGCCGGAGGCGACGGTGATCGCTGCGAACAGGTAGAAGGCCAAGGCCTGGATGATCATAGTTTACCCCCTCGCCTGCGATGCGCTCAGCGGTACGGCGCGTCAGCGGCGATATTGCGCGAAATCTCGTATTCCCAGCGTTCGCCATTCGCGAGCAGCTTGTCCTTGTTGTAGAACAGCTCTTCGCGGGTCTCGGTGGCGAACTCGAAATTCGGCCCCTCGACGATGGCATCCACCGGGCAGGCTTCCTGGCAGAAGCCGCAATAGATGCACTTAGTCATGTCGATGTCGTAGCGCGTGGTGCGGCGCGAACCATCTTCGCGCGGCTCGGCCTCGATGGTGATGGCCTGGGCCGGGCAGATCGCCTCACACAGCTTGCACGCGATGCAGCGCTCTTCGCCGTTGGCGTAGCGGCGCAGCGCATGCTCGCCGCGGAAACGCGGCCCCAACGGACCCTTTTCATAGGGATAGTTGATGGTGGCCCGCTTCTTGAACATGTAGCTGAAGGTCAGGCCAAGCCCCTTCACCACTTCCCAGAGGAAGATCGAGCGGGCACCGCGGTCAAGCAGAGCCATGGCTTACACCCCTTTCGGCAGCAGGTCGAAGGCGACGAGAACGCCCGCGGTGGCCACCACCCAGAACAGCGAAAACGGCAGGAACACCTTCCAGCCCAGACGCATCAGCTGGTCGTAACGGTAGCGCGGCACGGTGGCGCGCACCCAAATGAACACGAACAGCAGCAGGAAGATTTTCAGGCAGAACCAGACGATGCCCGGAATCCAGTTGAAGGGCGCGATGTCGAACGGTGGCAGCCAGCCACCGAGGAACAGGATCGTGGTCATGCCCGACATCAGGATCATGTTCGCGTATTCGCCCAGGAAGAACAGGGCGAAGGTCATCGACGAATATTCGACCTGATAACCGGCGACCAGTTCGGCTTCGGCCTCGGGCAGGTCGAAGGGATGGCGGTTGGTCTCGGCCAGGGCCGAGATGAAGAACACAATGAACATCGGGAACAGCGGCAGGGCGAACCACACCGTCTTCTGCGCTTCCACGATGGCCGAGAGATTGAGCGAACCGACGCAGAGCAGCACGGTGATGATCACGAAGCCCATCGAGACTTCGTAGGACACCATCTGCGCCGAGGAGCGCAGCGCACCGAGGAAGGCGTAGCGCGAATTCGACGACCAGCCGGCGATGATGATGCCATAGACGCCCAGCGATGAGATCGCGAAGAGGTACAGCACGCCCACATTGATGTTGGCGATCACCCAGCCTTCCGCCACTGGGATCACCGCCCAGGCGATCAGCGCCAGGATGAAGGTGATGCATGGCGCCATGATGAACAGGAACTTGTTCGCGCCCGAGGGGATGATGGTTTCCTTGAAGATCAGCTTGGCAGCATCGGCAAAGGGCTGCAGCAGGCCGAAGGGACCGACCACGTTCGGGCCCATGCGCAGCGACATCGCCGCCAGCACCTTGCGCTCCATCAGCGTCAGGTAGGCCACCGCGATCAGCAGCGGCACCGTCAGCATCAAGATGTGGACGAGGATCAGGCCGCCCGGAAAGACGTAGCCGGTCCAGAGCGTGTTCCAGAAAGCGTCAGTCATGGGTACCCGTCTTCGGCATGGCAGCGCCGCGTGCGAGGGCCGAGCATTCGGCCATCGTCGCCGAGGCGCGGGCGATCGGATTGGTCAGGTAGAAATCGGCCACCGGCGACACGAACGGCAGATCGCTCACCGCGCCGGCCGCGCCGAAATTGCCCCAGGCGGCCGTGGTGAGCTTGTCGACGGCACCGAAATGCGGCGCGGCCTGCAGCATGCGCCGGCGCAGCATGCCCAGATTGTCGTAAGGCAGTGTCTGACCGAGCACGTCAGACAGCGCGCGAATGATCGCCCAGTCCTCACGTGCCTCGCCCGGAGGTGCGGCGGCGCGGCGGCCGAGCTGCACGCGGCCTTCCGTGTTCACCCAGGTGGCATCCTTTTCGGTATAAGCGGCGCCCGGCAGGATCACGTCGGCGCGCTTCGCACCGGCATCGCCGTGGCTACCCTGATAGATCACGAAAGCCGAGCCGAGCTTGGCCATGTCGATCTCATCGGCACCGAGCAGGTAAACGGCCTTGATCTCGCCCGCCTGCGCGCCGGCCATGATGCCGGTCACGTCCTTGCCGCCCTGCCCCGGAACGAAGCCCAGGTCGAGCGCGCCCACACGGGCGGCGGCGGTATGCAGCATGTTGAAGCCGTTCCAGCCGTCCTTCACGAGGCCACAGCCATCGGCGACCTGTTTCGCCAGTGCCAGGATCGCGGCGCCATCGGCACGGGCAATCGCGCCCTGCCCCAGGATCAGCATCGGCTTCTGCGCGCCCTTCAGAACGTCCGCAAAGGCATGACGGCCCTCGGCGATATCCTTCAGCGTGGCCGGACCGGCGCCAAGGTAATCGTACTTGTAGGTCAGCTGTGCCTGCTCGCCGATCAGGCCGATCTTCACCTTGCCGGTGAGGTAGCGCTTGCGGATACGGGCGTTGATCAGGGCGGCTTCGCGACGCGGATTGCTGCCCACGATCAGGATCGCATCAGCCTCGTCGATGCCGGCAATCCCGCTGTTGAAGATGTAGCCGGCGCGCTGGGCCGGGTCGATCTTCGCGCCATCCTGGCGGCAATCGAGGTTGGCCGAGCCCAGCTTGTCCATCAGGTCCTTCAGCGCAACGACACTTTCGGCGCAGGCCAGATCGCCGGCAATCGCCGCGACCTGATTGCCGGCCAGGCCCTTCAGGCCGGCGGCGACGGCGGCAAAGGCCTCGCTCCAGCTGGCTTCCTGCAGCTTGCCGTTCTTGCGCACATAGGGACGGTCGAGGCGGCGGGCCTTCAGGCCGTCATAGGCGAAGCGGCCCTTGTCGGAGAGCCATTCCTCGTTCACGTCTTCGTTCAGGCGCGGCAGGATACGCATCACCTCGCGGCCACGCACGTCGACGCGGATATTCGCGCCGACGGCATCCATGGCATCGACGCTTTCGGTCTTGCGCAGTTCCCATGAGCGGGCCGTGAAGGCGTAGGGCTTGGAGGTCAGCGCGCCCACCGGGCAGAGGTCGATCACGTTGCCGGACAGCTCCGACGTCATCGCCTTTTCCAGATAGGTGGTGATCTGCATGTCCTCGCCGCGGCCGATGGCGCCGAGTTCCGGCACACCGGCCACTTCGGTGACGAAGCGCACGCAGCGGGTGCAATGGATGCAGCGGGTCATCACCGTTTCGACCAGCGGACCCATGTATTTGTCTTTGACCGCGCGCTTGTTCTCGTCGTAGCGCGAGGCCCCGCGGCCATAGCCCATGGCCTGGTCCTGCAGGTCGCACTCGCCGCCCTGGTCGCAGATCGGGCAATCCAGCGGATGGTTGATCAGCAGGAATTCCATCACGCCTTCGCGGGCCTTCTTGACCATCGGCGAGTCAGTGTGGATCACCATGCCGTCGGCGGCCGGCATCGCGCAGGACGCGATCGGCTTCGGTGCCTTCTCCTGCTCGACCAGGCACATGCGGCAATTGCCGGCGATGGTCAGGCGCTCGTGATAGCAGAAGCGCGGAATTTCCTTGCCGGCCAGCTCGCAGGCCTGCAGCACGGTGGTGCCGGGATCAACCGTCACTTCGATGCCGTCGATGGTCAACTTGGGCATGCTTGTACCCTTCCCCGCCTACTCAGCCAGCCGTCACTCGGCCGCCGCCGGCAGAACCGGCGAACCCGAATGGTAGGCGTCGATGCGGCGCTCGATCTCGCCGCGGAAATGCCGGATCAGACCCTGGATCGGCCACGCTGCGGCATCGCCCAGCGCGCAGATCGTATGGCCTTCCACCTGCGTGGTGACTTCGAGCAGCATGTCGATCTCGCGCTTCTCGGCGCGGCCTTCGACCAGGCGCTCCATCACGCGCCACATCCAGCCGGTACCTTCGCGGCACGGCGTGCACTGGCCGCAGGATTCATGCTTGTAGAATTTCGACAGGCGGGCGATGGCGCGCACGATGTCGGTGGACTTGTCCATCACGATCACCGCGGCGGTGCCCAGGCCCGAACGCTGGGCGCGCAGGCTGTCGAAATCCATCAGCACGTCGTCGCAGATCGACTTGGGCAGCAGCGGCACCGACGAACCGCCCGGGATCACGGCCAGCAGGTTGTCCCAGCCGCCGCGCACGCCGCCGGCATGCTTCTCGATCAGCTCCTTCAGCGGAATGCCCATCTCCTCTTCCACGTTGCACGGCTTGTTCACGTGGCCGGAGATGCAGAAAACCTTGGTACCGGTGTTGTTCGGGCGGCCGATGCCGGCGAACCACTCGCCGCCACGGCGCAGGATGGTCGGCACCACCGCGATGCTTTCCACGTTGTTGACCGTGGTGGGGCAGCCCCAGACACCCATGTTGGCCGGGAAAGGCGGCTTCAGGCGCGGCTGACCCTTCTTGCCTTCCAGGCTTTCGATCAGAGCCGTTTCCTCGCCGCAGATATAGGCGCCGGCGCCGCGATGCACGAAGACGTCGAAGTCAAAGCCCGTACCGCAGGCATTCTTGCCGATCAGGCCGGCCGCATAGGCCTCGTCGATGGCACCCTGCAGGTTCTCGGCCTCGCGGTAGAACTCGCCGCGAATATAGATGTAGGCTGCCTTGGCGCGCATGGCGAAGCCGGCGATCAGGCAACCCTCGACCAGCTTGTGCGGGTCGTGCCGCATCATGTCGCGGTCCTTGCAGGTGCCCGGCTCGCCCTCGTCGGCATTCACCACCAGATAGCTGGGGCGACCATCCGACTGCTTGGGCATAAACGACCATTTCAGGCCGGTCGGGAAACCCGCGCCGCCACGACCGCGCAGGCCGGACTTCTTCATCTCCTCGATGATCCAGTCCTGGCCCTTTTCGATGATGGCCTTGGTATTATCCCAGTCGCCGCGCTTGCGGGCGGATTCCAATCGCCACGACTGCTGGCCGTAGAGATTGGTGAAGATGCGGTCTTTGTCCTGAAGCATGGGGCTGGCTCCGCCTCAGTCGTCGCTGCCGCCCGAAGGGGCAGCAGGATTGAAAGTGGTGAGAGTAGTCGCGCCGCCCAGCGGCTCGGACGACAGCCGGCCGTTCTGCGGGCCGGGCTTGGGCGTCTCGCCGCGTTTCAGCGCCTCGAGAATCTTGCCGGTGCTTTCCTCGTCGAGATCCTCGTAGAAGTCGTCGCCGAGCTGCAGCATCGGCGCGTTCACGCAGGCACCCAGGCATTCCACCTCGATCACGGTGAACTTGCCGTCCGGCGTGGTCTCGCCCGGGCCGACACCCAGATGCTTCTTGCAGGCGCTCAGCACCTTGTCGGAGCCGCGCAGCCAGCAGGGCGTGGTCGTGCAGACCTGCACGAAATGCGTGCCCACCGGCGCCAGATTGTACATCGTGTAGAAGCTGGCCACTTCCAGCACGCGGATCGCCGGCATGCCCAGCAGGTCGGCGATGTAGCGGATCGCGGCCTGCGGCACCCAGTTGTTGTGCTGGCGCTGGGCAATGTCGAGCAGCGGCATCACCGCGCTCTGCTGCCGGCCTTCCGGATACTTGGCGATATGCGTCTTCGCCAGCGCCATGTTCTCCGGCGTGAACTCGAAGCTGGCGGGCTGCAGCTCGGGGGGTGCGATATGGACGCCACTCATCGGTCGATCTCCCCGAACACGATATCCATGTTGCCGACGATGGAGACGGCGTCGGCCAGCATGTAGCCCTTCGACATGAAGTCGGTGGCCTGCAGATGCGGGAAACCCGGAGCGCGGATGCGGCAGCGATACGGCTTGTTCGAGCCATCCGACACCAGATACACGCCGAACTCGCCCTTCGGCGCCTCGACGGCGGCATAAACCTCGCCCTCGGGCACGTGATAACCTTCGGTGTAGAGCTTGAAGTGGTGGATCAGCGCTTCCATCGAGCGCTTCATCTCGCCGCGCTTGGGCGGCACCACCTTGCGATCGTCGGAGGCGATCGGGCCGCCGGGCAGGTTGGCAACCACCTGCTCGATGATCTTCGCGCTCTGGCGCATTTCCTCGATGCGGCAGAGGTAACGGTCGAAGCAGTCGCCGTTCTTGCCCACCGGAATGTCGAAATCGTATTTCTCGTAGCCGTCATAGGGCTGCGACTTGCGCAGGTCCCAAGCGATGCCCGAGCCGCGCAGCATCACGCCCGAGAAACTCCAGTCCATCGCATCCTTGGCGCCGATCACGCCGATATCGACGTTGCGCTGGCGATAAATCCGGTTCTCGGTCAGCAGGCCCTCGATATCGTCGATCACCTTCAGCATACGCGGCAGGTATTTGACGATGTCCTCGGCCATGCCCTTCGGCAGGTCCTGGTGCACGCCGCCGGGCCGGAAATAAGCGGCATGCATGCGGGCGCCGGAAACGCCCTCGTAGAATTCCATCAGCTTCTCGCGTTCCTCGAAGCCCCACAAAGCCGGCGTCATGGCGCCGCAATCGAGGGCATGCGTGGTCACGTTCAGCAGGTGGTTCAGCAGGCGGCCGATCTCGGCGAACAGCACGCGCACGGCCTGGCCACGCGCCGGCACTTCCAGGCCCAGCAGGCGCTCGGTGGCGAGCGCGAAAGCATGCTCCTGGTTCATCGGCGCGACGTAATCCAGGCGATCGAAATACGGCACCGCCTGCAGATAGGTCTTGTGTTCGATCAGCTTTTCGGTGCCGCGATGCAGCAGGCCGATATGCGGGTCGCAGCGCTCGACAATCTCGCCGTCGAGCTCCATGACCAGGCGCAGCACGCCGTGGGCCGCCGGATGCTGCGGCCCGAAATTGACCATGTAGTTGGCAATGGAGACTTCAGCCATCTTACTTCTGCCCCTCGCCGGCCTTCTCGTCGCCCGGCAGCACGTATTTCGCGCCTTCCCACGGGCTCATGAAATCGAAACGGCGGAATTCCTGGTTCAGCTGCACGGGCTCGTAGACCACGCGCTTCTGCGTCTCGTCGTAGCGCACCTCGACATAACCGGTGAGCGGGAAATCCTTGCGCAGGGGATGCCCCTCGAAACCGTAATCCGACAGGATGCGGCGCAGGTCCGGATGACCGGAGAACATCACGCCGAACATGTCCCAGGTCTCGCGCTCGAACCAGTTGGCCGCCGCGTAGACGCCGGTCACCGACGGCACCGGCGTTTCCTCGTCGGTGCTCGCCTTGATGCGGATGCGCTGGTTCAGCTTGAGGCTGAGCAGGTGGTAAACCACATCGAAACGCTGCGGCCGCTGCGGCCAGTCCAGGCCAGTGATATCGACCAGTTCGGCGAACTGGCAGTTGCCGTCGTCGCGCAGGAAGGTCAGCACCTTGACGATGCGCTCGGTCGGCACGCGGATCGTGAGTTCGCCGCGCGTCACCGAGGTCTCGAGCAGGTCGGCGCCCAGACCGGCCGACAGGTGGTCTGCCAGGTCGCGCAGCGCCTGTTCCTGTTCGCGCAGAAGGGCCTTGGCTTCGCTCATCGCTTCAATTCCTTCAGCGGGCGATGGTGCCGGTGCGCCAGATCTTCTTCTGCAGCTGCAGAAGGCCATAGACCAGCGCCTCGGCGGTCGGCGGACAGCCCGGGACGTAGACGTCGACCGGAACGATGCGGTCGCAGCCGCGCACCACCGAATAGGAATAGTGATAGTAGCCACCGCCATTGGCGCAGCTGCCCATCGAGATCACATAGCGCGGCTCGGCCATCTGGTCGTAGAGCTTGCGCAGGGCCGGCGCCATCTTGTTGGTCAACGTGCCGGCCACGATCATCACGTCGGACTGGCGGGGCGAAGCCCGCGGCATCGCTCCAAACCGGTCGAGATCATAGCGCGCCATGTAGGCGTGGATCATCTCGACGCCGCAGCAGGCCAGGCCGAAGGTCATCGGCCACATCGAGCCGGTACGGGCCCAGTTGGCCAGTTTGTCGAGCGTGGAGATCACCACGCCCTTGTCAGCCAGTTCGTCCGACAGGTCCTTGAAGAAGGCATCCTGCGAGGAACCGAGTTGTACCGCCGTATCGGTTTTCTGGGGCGCCGTCTGCATGGCGTTGCTCACTCCCATTCCAGCGCCCCCTTCTTCCACTCATAGATGAAGCCGATGGTCAGCACGCCCAGGAAGACCACCATGGACCAGAAGCCGTATACGCCGATCTCGCCCAGCGAGATGGCCCAGGGGAACAGGAAGGCGACTTCCAGGTCGAAAATGATGAAGAGGATGGCCACCAGGTAGAACCGCACATCGAACTGCTTGCGGCTGTCGCCGAACGGCTCGAAGCCGCATTCGTAGGTGGAATTCTTTTCCGGGTCCGGCGCGCGCTTGGCCGCCACAAAGGGCAGCAGGGCCAGAATGACGGCCAGCACGATGGCTAGGCCAAGGAATAGCAGTATCGGCAGATATTCCCGCAGCAGGGCGTCCACGGTCATTCCCCTCCGAAAAAACGGTTCTCCCCGGACCGGTCCCACCCCGCCCAAGGTCGGTGGCTGTTCTAGCCGTTTCCTTCTCGCGCTGCAACACGCTGGCCCGGCGCAAATAAATGGCAAGTCACGGCGCTTTCATCGCTTTTCCTGATTGTCATCAAATAAATCGTCTATCGTCGGTGGTAGCGACTCCGTCCACGGATCGTATGGGAGCGCATCATGCGAGGGATTACTGGCATCGGCGACGCGAATCGCATACCCTGCATACAGGTTGAACAACGAAATACAAAAATTGGGGGAGCCGGGTGGGGGTCGCACCGGCAAAAATCAGCGTTATCGTCAGCACATATAACTCTCCGGTTTTCCTTGAAATGGTGCTGCGTAGCCTGGCGCGGCAGCGCCTCGATGGCCGGATCGCTTATGAGATCGTGGTGGCGGATGATGGGTCGGGCGAGGAAACCCGGGCCCTGATCGCGCGTCTGCGCCCCGAGGTGCCCTGCCCCCTGCTGCACGCCTGGCAGCCCGATACAGGCTTCCGTCTTGCCGAATCCCGCAATAATGCCCTGCTGCAGGCCAGCGGGGATTATATCGTGTTCATCGACGGCGATTGCATGGTGCCGCCCGATTTCATAGCCACCCATGCCCGCCTGGCCGAACCGGGTTGGTTCGTGGCTGGCTCACGCAGTTATATCAGGCAGCCGCAGACCCGCAGGATGCTCGCCCGCCCCCAGGCCTGGAGCCGGCCCAACCGGCTGGCTTGGTTCATCCTGGCCCTGTTCGCCCAGGCCAATCGTCCGTTCCAGATGCTCAGCCTGCCCGGCGACTGGCGGCGTTATCGCCGACCAGAATCCTGGCAGAAGGCGCAGACCTGCAATCTGGGGGTCTGGCGAACGGATATCGACCGGGTAGACGGCTTTGACGCCACTTATACAGGCCATGGCCTGGAGGATTCGGATTTTGTCCTGCGCCTGCTACGCACCGGGGTGCGCCGCAAATCCGGCCGCTTCGCCGCAGTTGTGCTGCACCTGTGGCATCCGCGCCCGACCGGCAAGCGCAGCCCGAATATTGAGCGGTTCGAAGCCTTGGTCGCCAGCGACCGCCACTTGCCGGTGATTGGCATCAGCCATCTGGCGCCGGCAGACAAGGATATCGCCTGACCGCTCCTTGATACAAACAAACAAAAACCCGCCACAAATCATTGGGCGGGTTTTTGTTTTTCCGTATTGCGCGGAAATGGCGAGAGTGACGGGACTTGAACCCGCGACCTCCGGCGTGACAGGCCGGCGCTCTAACCAACTGAGCTACACCCCCGCGGCAGGCGGCGGTTTACCCTTCGCCCATTCCGATGTCAAGCACGGCCCCGGGCCGCCGGAGCAATTCCGGCAGAATTATGCGTGGGTCGGCTCCAGCGCGGTCAGTTCTTCCAGTTTGCCCACCAGCTTCTCGCCAGCCTGACGGGCGCGGCGCTGCACCGCGCCCTGCAGCTTGCGGAAAGCCTTGGTCTCGATCTGGCGCACGCGCTCCTTGGTCACGCCGAGCCGGCCGCCGAGTTCCTCCAGCGTCGCCTTCTCCTCGTTGAGCATGCGCTCGACGATGATGAGCTGTTCGCGCGGACTCAGTTCCTTGAGCGATTCCGCCAGCCAGGCGCGGCGCTGGCCGCCATCCACCTTGGTCGTGACGATCTCTTCCGGGGTCGGGCCGGGATCGACCAGGAAATCCTGGAAGGCATCGCCGCCTTCCTCGCCACCGACCGTCTCGTTCAGCGAGTGGTCGCGGGCCGCCAGGCGTTGGGCCATGGCCGTCACGTCGGCCGGCGAGACCTTCAGCGCGGTGGCGATTTCGTCGCGGGTGGCATTGTCCAGCGTCAGCGTGCCGCCGCCGGCCCGCTCCAGCTTGGCGCGCAGCCAGCGCAGGTTGAAAAACAGCGCCTTCTGGCCGGCCGAGGTACCGGACCGCACGATGGACCAGTTGCGCAGCACGTATTCCTGGATCGAGGAACGAATCCACCAGGAGGCATAGGTGGAGAACCGCACGCCACGCTCGGGGTCGAAGCGGTTCACGGCCAGCATCAGGCCGATATTGCCCTCCTGGATCAGGTCGGGCATCGGCAGGCCGTAATTGCGGAAACGCGTGGCTGTGGCGACCACCAGCCGCAGATAAGCCGTCACCAGCTTCTGCATGGCTCTTTGATCTCCATCAACGCGCCAGCCGCGGGCAAGGCTTAATTCCTCTTCCTCAGACAGCATGGCCTTGGTCATGACGGTCGAGAGGTAGCGCCGGTCGGCGCTATCGAGGGTCCGGGGGGCAGATGCGATGGCCATTGGTCAGGTCCTCCATCGACTTTCGCCCGGGCCTACACTACCATTGTGTCGACTGGCTGCCGGGCGGGGGCTTTGGTATCGGGTCGATACGAAATAACTCTACGCCGCGCCGCCGATCCGCCGCAAGGCTTAATAGCGAGTCGAAACAAAACTGTGATGCCAGTCACCGCACCATCGCTCGCCACGGCCAAACAGCCGGGCACCACCGCCCTCTCCGGCTCTTTTCCGCATGAAAAAGATGCGCTGGCTCAAAGGGTTATCCTCCTCTTGGACCGCCTGGGCCGCCTCACCCGCGAATTGCAGTTCGCCGATGGCCTGAACCCGGCCCAGTGGGAAGCCCTGCGGTTCATCGCCCAGGCCAACAAGTATTCCCGCTCCCCCACGGCCCTGGCCGAATACCTCGGCGCCACCAAGGGAACCGTGTCCCAGACCCTGATCGCCCTGGAAAACAAGGGCCTGATCACCCGCTGCAAAAAAACCTGCGACCGCCGCCAGGTCGACCTCTGCCTCACCGATGCCGGCCAGGCCATGCTGGCCAAGGATCCGATGCAGACGCTGCAGCACACGAGCCAGGAAATCGCGGGCGAACTGGGCAGCGCCATGGTGAAAGGCCTCACCCGCCTGCTGCACGACCTGCAGGCCCGCCATCAAGTCGGCGGCTTCGGTGTCTGTCAGGAATGCTCGCTGTTCTGCGTGAATTCCGGCAATGGCAGCCTGGATGCCGATAATGGCGTCTGCGGCTCGACCGGCGAGGCTATCGACGCGGTCGAGAAGTCGAAAATCTGCATCAACTACAAGACCGTCAGCTAAATCCGATATCAGGCCTATCGGCCCGCGGGCAGCGTTACCGTTGAACGCACTTGACGTAACGTCACGGCTTGCACTGCCGCCGTGTGCGACCTAGCGTTCTGGGCTGATCGCAGCCTCCACAGAAAAGCCTGGGAAACGTCATATGAAGTTCACCGGTACCGAGTCCTATGTCGCCACCAATGACCTGAAGGTGGCGGTGAATGCCGCCATCACCCTGGAACGCCCCCTGCTGGTGAAGGGCGAACCCGGCACCGGCAAGACCGTGCTGGCCATCGAGATCGCCAAGGCGCTGAACGCGCCGCTGCTGACCTGGCATGTGAAATCCACCACCAAGGCCCAGCAGGGCCTGTATGAATACGACGCCGTGTCGCGCCTGCGCGACAGCCAGCTGGGCGACGAGCGGGTGAAGGACATCCGCAACTACATCAAGAAAGGCAAACTGTGGGATGCCTTCACGGCGCCGCAGCGTCCCGTGCTGCTGATCGACGAGATCGACAAGGCCGATATCGAATTCCCGAACGATCTGCTGCTCGAACTCGATCGTATGGAATTCTTCGTCTATGAGACAGGCGAGACGATCAAGGCGGCCGTGCGCCCGATCCTGATCATCACCTCGAACAACGAGAAGGAACTGCCCGACGCCTTCCTGCGCCGCTGCTTCTTCCACTATATCCGCTTCCCCGACCGCGAGACGATGGAAGAGATCATCGAGGTGCATTATCCCGGCGTGCAGAAGAACCTGGTGCGCGATGCGCTGAATGTCTTTTACGACATCCGTGAAACGCCGGGCCTGAAGAAGAAGCCCTCCACGTCCGAACTGCTCGACTGGCTCAAGCTGCTGATGGCGGAAGACCTGCCGGCCGACGCGCTCCGCACCAAGGACCAGGGCAAGCTGATCCCGCCGCTGGCCGGCGCCCTGCTCAAGAACGAGCAGGATGTGCATCTGTTCGAGCGGCTGGCCTTCATCGCGCGCCGCGAGCGCGGCTAGTCGCTTCTAGGCTGTCCAGGGAGGACGCCATGTTCATCAATTTCTTTCTCGAACTGCGCAAGGCCAAGGTGCCCGCCACTTTGCGGGAATACCTCACGCTGATCGAGGCGATGGACAAGGGCGTGCCCGAGTATCGGGTCGAGGATTTCTACTACCTCTCCCGCTCCGCCCTGGTGAAGGACGAGCGCAACCTCGACAAGTTCGACCGCGTCTTTGGCCAGTGCTTCAACGGCCTGTCCTTCATCGGTGCCGGCAACGAGATCACGGCCGAGATCCCCGAGGAATGGCTGCGCAGGCTGGCCGAGAAGGTGCTGACCGAGGAAGAAAAAGCCCAGATCGAGGCCTTGGGCGGCTGGGACAAGCTGATGGAGACGCTCAAGAAGCGTCTGGAAGAACAGAAGGAACGCCACCAGGGCGGCAACAAGTGGATCGGCACTGCCGGCACCTCCCCCTTCGGCGCCTATGGCTACAATCCCGAAGGCGTGCGCATCGGCCAGGATAAGTCGCGCAACCGCCGTGCCGTGAAGGTATGGGACAAGCGCGAATACAAGAACCTGGACGACACCGTCGAGCTCGGCACCCGCAATATCAAGGTTGCCATGCGCCGCCTGCGCAAATTCGCCCGCGAAGGCGCCGACATGGAGCTCGATCTGCCCGACACCATCAAGTCGACGGCCGCCAATGCCGGCTATCTCGACATCAAGATGGTGCCCGAGCGGCATAACAAGGTGAAGGTGCTGCTGCTGTTCGATATCGGCGGCTCGATGGACGACCATATCCGCGTGACGGAAGAGTTGTTCTCAGCGGCGCGCGCCGAGTTCAAGCACATGGAGTTCTTCTACTTCCACAACTGCGTCTACGAGAAGCTGTGGAAGGACAACCGTCGCCGCCACAGCGAGTTCACGCCCACGTTTGAAGTGCTGCGCACCTACCAGCACGACTACAAGATCATCTTCGTGGGCGACGCCACCATGAGCCCCTACGAGATCGTGCAACCGGGCGGCAGCGTGGAACACTGGAACGAGGAAGCCGGCGCGATCTGGCTGCAGCGCCTGCTGGACGCCTACCCGAAGGCGATCTGGCTCAATCCGGTGCAGGAAAAATACTGGGACTTCACGCCATCGGTGGGCGTGATCCGCCAGATCATGGGCCAGCGCATGTTCCCGCTCACCCTGGAAGGCCTGGAGCGCGGCATGCGGGAGCTGAACCGCTAGATCGCTTCGGCGGCTTCGATGCTGGTGGCGGCCGGCCGTTCGCGCGCGGGTTCCACCGTATAGCCGTCGCGGGCCAGGAAACGGGCCTGCATCATCTCGACGGCATATTCCATGTTTGCCGCCGGCACGTCGAACAGACGCCCCTCGATCCAGCGATAGGCCGGATGGCTGAACGAACCCGCATCGGCGCCCAGGTCGGGATTGCGCACCATCACCCGCCAAGTGCGATAGCGGCGGTCGACCACATCCACCGGCGTCGCGACATAGCCCATCGGCAGGTCGGTCTCGCGGTGGCGCTTGTGCAGCGCCTCGATATCCTGCTCGGCACGCTGCACCTGGGATTGCAGGCCGGCGATGTCGTCGCGCAGCTGCTGCACGGCGCGTTCGCTCTCGGCCGCCGTCACTTCCATCTGGGCGCGCATGGCGACGAATTCGTCGGCGCGCAGGCGCACTTTGGTCCAGGCGGCATGCGAGCGTTCGCCCAGCAGGATGATGATCATCACGGCGATGCCGATATTGGCGGCCGCGGCCAGAACGCCGATGAATTGCGGAAGGGTGAAATCAGGCATCGCCGAGCCGCAGCTTGCCGTCGAAGGGGCGGATCACCATGATTTCCGACAACGCGCCGAACGTCTTCTTGGCGCGCAGGCGCACGGCTTCCTCGTTCGGCAGGCCCCAGATCACCAGCCGCGCCGCGCGGCGGCCGGGAAATGGACAGACGGTGGAGCCTGGGCCGCTGAACATCTCATGCATCTCGGGCCCGATCGCCTTCACATACCAGCCGGTCATGCGCGGCTTGGGCGTGCCGATCTCGTAGACCACCATGTTGCGCGGATCGTTGAATTCCACCTCGCGGGCCATGATGCTGCCATAGGCCGACTGGCGTTCGCCCAGGCGCAGCTCCTGCTCGGCCTTCTCTTCCAGCAGGGCATCATATTCGATACGAATATTGCCGATGCGGCCACGCACCTGCTCCACCTCGGCGGCCAGGCGGTCGAGTTCGAAACGGCCGCGCGCATAGTTGAAGACGTAACGCTCCAGGCTGTTGGCCCCGAGCGACACGGCGAAGAACATCAGCAGCGACGGCAGCAGCGCAAAAACGATATCGACGGGATCCATCCCGCGGCCCCAGACATTTTCCCTGGAGCAACTGTCGGGCAAAGCCCGGGCCAAATCAACGGATCATTTACCGCCGACTCGCCAATGGGCGCCTTTAACCATAACTCGCGCCAGGCCTAGCTGGCGGTGGGCGCGTTGGAGACGATGGCGCCGACCGCCACGATGGTGAAGCCGCGATGGCGCGGCAGCAGACGGTCCATCACCGACCGTGCCTCGGACTGGTTCACGGTGGCGACGATATAGGTGCGGCCGGTATCCCACTGGGCGGCCGGATGATCGGCGGGCGCGCCCTCGGCCAGGGCCGGCTGGCGCGCCACGAACCGCCAAGTGGGGCCATACATGTCGCCGCTAGCGATCGGCACCGTGGTGTAGCGGAACGGTAATTCGCGGTTGTCTAGCTGGGCCTTGATGGTCTCGATTTCGCGCGCCAGTTCCGCGGCCTTGCCTTCCTTGTTCACCAGGTCGGCCTTCTGTTCCTCCATCACGCGATCCATATGCCGGATGCGCTCGGCCATGTCCTCGTATTGGCGGCGGCGCGCGGTGGTTTCGGCGG
The DNA here is from genome assembly GCF_046297595.1 of Ferrovibrio sp. Lineage (GTDB taxonomy): Bacteria > Pseudomonadota > Alphaproteobacteria > Ferrovibrionales > Ferrovibrionaceae > Ferrovibrio. The sequence continues at coordinate 202,599 of NZ_JBKBHT010000005.1, read as the reverse complement.
CGGCGCGCGCCCAGCCCATGCGGCCGCGGTCGATCACGATGGCGAGCGTCAGGCCCACCAGCGCGAGGATGATGATAATGGCGAGGATGGAGACCAGATCGGGCATCTCAGGCCTCGTGCCAAAGCAGACGGCCCTCGAAGGGCCGCACCGCCACCAGCCGCGCGCCATCGCCGGCCCAGTTCATGGCGAAATTCTGCGCCTCGAGCTGCGCCAGCCCCCAGGTGACCAGCCGCACCTGGCGCCGGCCGCTGAGCGCGGTGGCGGTGGAGGCGAGGCCGGCGAAGGGCATCTCCTTCGACGGGCCTTCCAGCTTGATGAAATAGCCCAGCGCGCCGACGGTGGGATAGCCCGCCTCGGCGACGAAATTGGCGGTGATGTCGGCCAGCGCCCGCTCCTGCCCCAGCAGGTTGGCGCGTTCGCGCTGCAGGCCCTCGATGTGGTCGTCCATGTCGGCGATCAGCACGCGCAGGCGCTCCTGCTCGCGCCGGCATTCGCCGTGACGGGCCTCGAGCTGTGCCGGCGTCATGCCGTTGATCTGGCGAAGGTCGCCCGAGTCATGGAGGTAATAGGCCATGCGCTCGATATGCGGCGCCAGACCACCGGCGGCCAGCAGCAGCAGCAGGGCCGGGATCACCAGGATGAAGGCGTCGGTGAGTGTCATGGCGGATGGCGGATTCCGAACGAATTTCACATGAAGAATCCGCCCGATACGGTTAACCGGGCGTAAAAAAGGGCCGGGATTGTCTCCCGGCCCTCTTCGTCCCGGACCGATGGTCCGGAAAAACTTAGCGCTTCGAGAACTGGAAGCTGCGGCGGGCCTTCGGCTTGCCGTACTTCTTGCGCTCGACCACGCGCGGATCGCGGGTCAGGAAGCCCTGGGCCTTCAGGGCCGGGCGCAGGCCCGGCTCGAAATAGGTCAGGGCCTTGGAGATGCCATGGCGCAGCGCGCCGGCCTGGCCCGACAGGCCGCCGCCGACGACGGTGGCCATGATGTCGAACTGGCCGACCCGGTTGGTGACCACCAGCGGCTGCTGCAGCAGCATGCGCAGCACCGGACGGGCGAAGTAGTCGTTGCTTTCCTTGCCGTTCACGGTGAACTTGCCCGAGCCGGGCTTGATCCACACGCGGGCAACCGCATCCTTGCGCTTGCCGGTGGCGTAGGCGCGACCGAACTTGTCGAGCTTGCGCTCTTCACCATTGGCCTTGGCGGCCACGGCAGCCTTGGTGGCGGCGTCGGCCTTGCTCAAATCGGCGAGTGTACGTCCCTCGGCCATGATCAGTCGTTCCTCTTGTTCTTCGGATTGAGCGCGGCGACATCCAGCTTCACCGGCTGCTGTGCCTCATGCGGATGCGTCGGGCCCTTGTAGACCTTGAGCTTGGTGAGCTGACGGCGAGCCAGCGGGCTCTCCTTCGGCAGCATGCGCTCGACGGCCTTCATGATGACGCGCTCGGGGAAACGGCCGGACAGGCTCTCGCCGATCGAACGGCCCTTGATGCCGCCCGGATGGCCGGTATGCCAGTAGAATACCTTCTGCTGTTCCTTGCGGCCGGTGACGCGCACCTTCTCGGCGTTGATCACCACGACATGATCGCCGGTATCGGCGTTCGGCGTGAAAATCGCCTTGTGCTTGCCGCGCAGACGCATGGCGATGAGCGACGCGAGACGGCCCAGAACCAGGCCTTCGGCGTCGATCAGCACCCACTTCTTGTCCACTTCGGACTCTTTGGCGTTGTAGGTCTTCATCGGACTTCCTGACGATGGAAATAACCGCCGGAAAACCGGCGGCCGGATCGGCGCGCACTATGGCGATTTCTGGCGCGCTGTCAAACCCCTTCTCATCATATAAATCAACGATTTAGATAACGGTATTATTTTACCACCGCGTCATTCCATATAAATCAATCGCTTAACATGACCGCTCATCCGCATGCCGGCAGTCCTGCGTGCCTTTTTTCATCCGCCCGCTGACGCATCGACCCAAAAACCACCGGTTTCAGCTCATTCTGAACCGTTCAGGTCCGTTTGGGTCCATTCAGGTCCATCTGGGTCCGTTCAGGTCCATTCGGGTCGATTCAGGCCCATTCACGTCCATTTCAGTCTGGGCGGGTTTACGGCCGGGCCACCACACGCGCAGGGAACAATGTAGGAACAATATCCCGCCGGTCAAGCCCGGCCCGGCACCCCCTGCCCGCTGTCTGGTGTCGCCAGCCGGTGCTTACCTTGCCGGCGGGATGGCGTAGGTGAGCACGGAATGGGCCACCGGCTCGTCCACCCCGGCCGAATGGATGGCGATCTCGACGATGGCCAGCGTCTTGCCCAGCTTGAGCATGGTGGCCTCGGCCGACAGCTCGCCCGTGCCCGGTTTGCGCAGGAAGTTGATATTGAGATTCGTGGTGACGGCCAGCGCCACCGGGCCGATGAGGCCGAGCAGCAGCAGATAGGCCGCGCAGTCGGCCAGCGTCATCATCGTGGGGCCCGACACCGTGCCGCCGGGGCGCAGCTGCGCCTCGCCGATGGGCATGGCCAGGCGCAGGGCCGTGCCGTCCCAATGTTCGATTCGCATCCGCAGCGGCGCCATCTGCGGGAATTCACGGTCTAGGAAGGCGGCCAGTTCGGCCGTGGTCATTTTCATTCTCGGGCTCCCCTCCTTCCCGCTTAGCATCTGACGCGGCTGGGGAAAAGCGGGTTGCGGCGGGCCCGGACGGCGGGGCGAAATTTTTGAACACAAGGCTTGCGGCGGCGGGCCTGGGTGGCTAGGTTGCGCGCCGCACTGATCCCAGGTAGCTCAGTGGTAGAGCAGGCGGCTGTTAACCGCCCGGTCGGGGGTTCGAATCCCTCCCTGGGAGCCAATTCAGAACGAAACTGCGAACGCCGTGCGCCGCAGTTTCCACTCCATAGTTTCCTCCAGACGCCACAAGCGTCTGGAGGAGCCTTGGCTTCGATCCCCTGATCCGAATTTCGTCGGCTCCGACCTCCACCCGCTGAACTAGCGCCTGGAGATGATGGCGCCGGAAACCGCCCTCTCGATCCCTGATCTTCTTACGAGCCTCAATGCCGAACCGACGGAGCAGCTCCGGCGTCACTCGATTGTCGTCGCCCTCTCCCCTGTTTTCGGCCCGGTCCGCATCGGCCCGCGCTGAATCACGGATCCGCTTCAACTCGACAATCCGTCCCTTGAGGTTGGAATCGTCCATTTCAGCGAGACCATTCTCAATGGCCTCATACAGCCGGGTCAGCTTGGCTTCCGCGTCCGCAGCCTGCTTCCTCAGCTCGGCGATCCGCCCCTTTAGGCGTCCGGCGTGTTCCTCCCTGCGCTTAAGCAGGCCAGCGAGCAGCTCCTCAAGCCGCTCGGGCGCAAGAAGTCGCTCCTCCAGATGCGACACAACAATCGTATCCAGCTCGTCCATCGGGATCGTGCGGCCGCGGCACGCCGTCTTCCCCTGCCGTGCCGTCGTGCAGCAGGTGTAGTAGCGGTATTGGTCGCCCTTGCCGGAGGTACGGAGCGTCATCGCTCCCCCGCAGTCGGCACAGAAGCACACGCCACCGAGGAGCGTCCCGGCCGTCACGAACCGTGGGGCCTTCAGTTGCGGGCTGCGAGAGCGCATCACTGCCTGGACCTCGGCAAACTCCTCCTCGTCGAGGATCGGCTCGACCGCCACATCGACGATCTCGTCTTCCGACTTCTGCTCTCCCTTGCGCTTACCCGAGACGTTGAAGCGATGGCGGCCGATGTAGGTCTCCCGCGTCAGGATCTGGTGGACCGCCCCGACACCCCAGCGCCCCCCGGTCTGCGTCCGGATACCGCGCGTGTTCAGATAGTCGGCGATCTGGCGGGACCCCATTGGACCGTCGTCGGCACCGACCCGTGCGAGGCGGAACATAAGGCGGACCGTCTCGACCTGGCCCGGATCGGGCTCGATCTTCTTCTTGGTCCTCGCGCCCCGCTGCTCGGCCGCCACGATCCTGTAGCCGAAGGGCGGCCGCGAGCCATTCCAATAGCCCTGGCGGGCGTTCTCGCGCATGGCCCGGAGCGTGTGCTTGGCGTTCTCCTTCGACTGGTACTCGTCGAATAACGCCATGATCTGACGCATCATCACGCTCATCGGATCGTCGCCGAGATCCTGCGTGATGGACGTCAGACGGATACCGTTCTTCGCCAGCCGCCGGAAGTAGAATTCGAGCTGGAACTGATCGCGAAAGAAGCGCGAGAAAGAATGGACGATGATGAAGTTGAACGGCGCAGGCTTCTGCGCTCCGGCATCCATCATCCGCTGAAACTCAGGCCGCCGGTCGTCTGTCGCCGATGCGCCCGGCTCGACAAACTCGGCGACGACGGTGATCCCCTTCGCTTGGCAATAGGCCTGAAGTTGGCGGCGCTGGTCCGGAATCGAAAGATCGTGTTCAGCCTGCCGGCCGGTCGAAACACGCAAATAGAGTGCGGCACGCCCCGGCGATGCCAAGGCGGGGGTCGCTTTGGCATTCATGCGGAACCTCCGTTCACAATATTAGTTTTTCGAGCCCAACAGCTCGTCGAGAATCTGCCCGAAATGGACCTCGAAAAGGTCCAGCTCAGCCTCAGTGACCGGCACGTGACCGGGCCAGTCGTCAGAGACTTTGCGGCTCGCTTGGTGCTCGACCCCTTTCCGAGCGCGTGACCGCAGCTCGGGCGCCGCCGACCGGACCGGACGGACGTAGTCGTAAAGGTCGGCGTCGCCCTGCGACGCTGGGAACTGCAACACGTTGGCGGACATGCCGCGATTATTGCATCGAACCACACGAAATTGAACAGTTTCAGTTGGTTGCGTGAGAAACATGCAGCGAAATATCGGACGCTCCCGGCTGCGCTCGGCTCCATTGGCGAAGCATGGTGCGTCGTGGCGAAGCGCAAATACCTACAATCGGCGGCAGGGCGATGCGGTCGCGGGCGGTTTTTGCGGGCACCCTTGGTCTCCTCCACTTGCGCCTTTGCCCGCGCCAGGGCGTCGCGCGAGAGATATGACCAGCCCAATGCTGGTTCGGCCGCAGAAACTCTCGTCAAGACCGGGTCTCCATCAAGCCTCTCGATCGCTCGGCGACGATACCGATCACCTTGTCTCGCGTTGCCTTCGCTGCCTCCGACTGACCCGCAAATTCCGGCAGAGTTAGTGCGGCCGCGCCCTCCGACAGACGTTCGGCCAGCTCCGCCAAGGCGGCTTCCGCTTCGCCTGCCGCCAGACCGATCGTCCGCGCCAGAGCGATGAAATCTTGTTGGCCCAGTCGGTCATCCTTGCCATTGAGCTTCAGGGCCATGCGGTCACCGGCAAGGCCAGGAAAGACCCGGGTGGTGACGGCATCGTAAAGCGGCGCAAACCGGACTGACGTAAATGTCTTGGCTCCGGCGTCGGCCGTCTTCAGCATCGCGAGATTCTTCAGGTGCATGTCGCCATCGGCGATCAGCCAAGCGAAAATGGCGCGACGAAAAAGAATGGTGAGGTCGGCCGCCGGATCTGTCGATAGCGGCCGGAGACCCTTCGCCATGCGTTCGATGGTGCCGTCATATTTGGCCGAGGTCGGCAGATCGAGGATCGAGCAGAAGTCTTCCAGCGCAAAACGGCGCTGGTCCTCGACGCCGCGCCGGATATCAAAACGCTCAACCAGCAAAGCTGGCGGCATCCCATCGGGCATCTCGATCAACGCCGCCTCCGGCACGTCGAAGCCAGCGGCGCGGCCCAATTCGAGGCAGAGCCATTCGACGATCGGCAGCGTCTCGAACCCTGCAGTGCCAGCGGGTTTGAGGATATGCGTGAACGGCTCGTCGACAGCCGGCACGAGAGCGCCATCGGAGAGCAGGCTCATCGGCGCTTTGATCTGGACGCCCGACAGGCGTGGCGTCTCCGCCCGCGCGAAGATTTGCGCGAGCTTCTGTTCGAAAGTCTCCTCAATCTCGCCGCGCGCCGGTCCTGCATAGCGTCCCGTGAAGCGGCCCTTCTCGAAGAACGCTGCGAGCGGCGTCACGAGAATATCCGCCGGTAAGGTCGCCAGTTCGTCGGAACTCTGGACGATCGCGATGTTGGACATATAGCGTCGGCCGCTCCGAAGCGCCTCGCGTTCGTCGCGTTCGTGCAGAACCTGGGCAAGCCAGCCTTCGGGCAAAAGTGATTCGATGAAAGCTGGAAGCTTTCCCGGCGTGGTCTCGCGTACAAGCGGCGGCCCGCTCCGCTTCCGGGGCTTCCAGCGCCACTCGAAGCCGTCATGGATCAGTCGTCCAAGCAGCTCGCCGTGCCAAGCAACCAGAAGATCAAGCGCAGCCTTGTTGACCGGGGCCTTGCCCGCGCCGGGCTGCACCAAGAGGAAACGCTCGGCATTCTCGCCCTCGCGATACCAGCCATTCTCGCGAGCCAGCGCCCAAACCGCATCTGCTGCGGCCTGTGGCGAACCAAACTCCTCGACCAGGCGCGCCGCCATTTGAGTGCGCATCTCGGCCGTGATCGCGCTGGCGTGTTCGCTCCTCAGACGAAAAGCTTCCAGAAACCGCTGGCGCGGCGAGGACACGTCCACCCGCAATTCGCCCAGATCGTCGCCGATCACGGCGCTTGCCGTCGATGGATTGGGCGGAGCTTCGTTCTGGATGATCTCAAGAGTGCGAAGGCGCGTGCGTTGATTACGCCGTCCGCTGATAAACAGCCGTCCGTCTGGCGCTGGCCCCAGCAGAACGGCGCTCGCTGACGACAGATAGGCGTTGGGGTAGAGATAATGGGCGACGCGGACGGCGTGACCGAGGATCTCGGTTTCGATATTGCTATCGCTCTCGACATAGACCCCGCGGACGAGCTGGGTCAGTTCCCCTGCTTGAGCACGATGGTGCGCCCGCTTCGCGTCGATGGTTTCGCCCACAAGGTGGATCGCCATGAATTGTCCCGTATCTCAGATGCGCGATATTCACATATCTCGCGCAGGCAATCAAGGATTATCGCGCATCTCAGATACGCGATAATCCCATCGAGACTGGCTGCAAGGTTTTCAGGCAGCAGGAATTCTGAACGTCGCCCTTCGGGCCGGGCTGTCGGCAGAGCTGAAGCCCCGGCAAGCGGGTCTTCCCCCTCCGGGCTTCCATCCCTGACGTGGGAAACCGGACAGCCGTGTTCCCGTAGATGCGATCTGCGCTCTTAGCCCGGACCCGGCGAGAGGGAGAGTGCGGACCGGTTTGCCGTGACGGGTTGAGGGTCGGGAGAGAGGCTCCCGGCGCCCGTCGCGGAGATCCGCGATGTCCAGACATGACCGCAGCGCTCGGTCCGGCTCCGGCCGGACGAGCCTCTATGACGAAATCACCGGCAAGATCATCGCCGAACTGGAAGCCGGTCGCGTGCCCTGGGTCCAGCCCTGGGGCACTGCGGCGGCGAAGGCACCGCTCGCGATGCCGAGGAACGCGGCCACTGGCCGAGGCTATTCCGGCATCAATGTGCTGATCCTCTGGGGCGCCGTGATCGAGCACGGCTTCCCCGGCCAGAGCTGGCTCACCTTCAGGCAGGCCCTCGGCCTTGGCGGCAACGTCCGCAAGGGCGAGCGCGGCACCACGGTCGTCTATGCGGACCGCTTCATTCCCGACGAGGAGAAGAAGCGAGCCCGCGAAACCGGCGAGGAAGCCCAGGCCATCCCCTTCCTTAAGCGCTTCACGGTGTTCAACGCCGCGCAGTGTGACGGGCTGCCCGAAGAGGTCGCCGTCATCGCGCCGCCTCCGCCGCCTGGTCTGATCGAACCGAGGGTCGAAGCGCTGATCGAGGCCACCGGCATCGACTTCCGGATCGGCGGCAATCGGGCCTTCTACATGCCGGCTCTTGACTATGTGCAGGTGCCGCCGCCGCAGGCCTATTTCGAGCCGATCAACTGGCACAGGACCGCCCTGCACGAGCTCGGGCATGCCAGCGGCGCGCCGCACCGGCTGAGCCGTGATCTCTCGGGCTCCTTCGGCTCGAAGAAATATGCCTTCGAGGAATTGATTGCCGAGATGAACGCCGCCTTTTGCTGCGCCTCGCTCGGGATCGTGCCGACCGTGCGCCATGCCGATTACATTGCCGCCTGGTTGGAGGTGCTGCGCGAAGACAACCGCGCCATCGTGCGCGCCGCCTCTCGGGCAAGCAAAGCGGCGGACTACATTCTCGGCTTTCTGCCCGAGGACGAACGGCTCGTGCCAGCGTCCGCCCACACCGATGAGCGGGAGGCGGCCTGATGACAACGCAATTCCGCGGCGAGCATCTGCTCGAGAACGCCGCCAGATTTCTGGCCGGCGCCCAGCTCCTATCCCGGGATGACCGCCACGCCCGTGAAATCCTGCTGCACCACATCGCCTGTGCGATCGAACTGTCGCTCAAATCCTTCCTGCAATTCCGAGGTTGGAGCGATGAACGGTGCCGGCTCGAAATCCGGCACGATCTGACCAAGGCATTGGATGCCGCCGCACGGTTCGGCTTCCATCCGAGCTCCCCAGACCTGCCACTACTCGTCGCGATCCTCTCGCCGTACTATTGCCGTCATCGTATTCGCGATCTCGCGGCGCACGAGCCGGCGCTCTTGTCGCCGCAACAGGCGCTCACGGCGACAGAGGAACTCTTGAGCGACGTCCGCGCCGCATCTCCCGATGGTTCCGGGCTCGGCGGACGCTCGTCATCGAGCCCCTGAGAGGAAGAGGGCCGAGGGATTTTCGTGACGGGTTGGAGGCCGAGAGAGAGGCTTTCGGCCGCCCGTCGCGGAGTAAATCCCCATGGCTACTGCCGTTCAGAAGATCACCCTGTCGTCCTCGCGCGACATTCCCTTCAACAAGCTGGTGCTGAGCCAGTCGAACGTCCGGCGCGTGAAGGCTGGCGTCTCGATCGATGAACTTGCGGCCTCGATCGCCCGCCGCGGCCTCATCCAGAGCCTCAACGTCCGCCCCGTCCTCGATGCCGAGGGCCAGGAGACCGGCATGTTCGAAGTCCCGGCCGGCGGCCGCCGCTTCCGGGCCCTGGAACTTCTGGTGAAGCAGAAGCGCCTGGGCAAGACCGCCGCGGTGCCCTGCGTGGTGCGCGATCCCTCAACCGCCATCCTCGCCGAGGAGGATTCGCTCGCCGAGAATATCGAACGCGCACCGCTGCATCCCCTCGACCAGTTCCGTGCGTTTCAGGACATGCGCTTGAAGGGCCAGTCCGAGGAGGACATCGCGGCGGCCTTCTTCATTCCCGTCAACGTCGTGAAGCAGCGCTTGCGCCTGGCCGCGGTCGCGCAGTCGCTCCTCGATGTCTATGCCGAGGACGGCATGACGCTGGAGCAGCTCATGGCCTTCACCGTCTCGGCCGACGAGGCGCGTCAGGTCCAGGTCTGGGAGTCGATCCGCAACTCCTGGTCCAAGGAGCCCTATCAGATCCGTCGCATGCTGACCGAGAGCACCGTGCGCGCGTCCGACAAGCGGGCGATCTTCGTCGGGCTCGACGCCTATGAGGCCGCCGGCGGCGGCATCATGCGCGATCTGTTCCAGGCCGACGACGGCGGATGGCTGCAGGACCCGGCGCTGCTCGATCGCCTGGTTTCCGAGAAGCTGAAGATCATCGCCGACGAGGTTGCGGGCGAAGGCTGGAAATGGATCGAGGTCGATGTCAGCCACCCCTACGACGTCGCGCGCGGACTGCGCGAGATCACCGGCACGCCTACCGATCTGACCGACGAGGAACGGACGACGTTCGAGGCCCTCAACGCCGAATACGCCAGGCTGGAAGCGGAATATGAAGGCGCCGACGAGCTGCCCGACGATGTGGACGAGCGGCTTGGCGAGATCGAGACGGCGCTGAACGCCTTCGACCAGCGGCCCGCCATCTATGATCCGGCCGACATCGCCCGCGCCGGCACCTTCATCAGCATCGACGCCGACGGCTCGCTCTCGATCGATCGCGGCCATGTGCGTCCGGAGGACGAAGCGCCGGTGACCATCGAAACCGATGGCGGTGACGCCAGCCAGGGCGCCGAGGGCTCCGATCCGGCCGCTCCGTCGGCGCAGCGGGCCGTGATCACCATCGGCGGCCAGTCGGCCGAGAGCGAGGATAACGAGGAGGAGACGATCAAGCCCTTGCCCGAGCGGCTCGTGATGGAGCTGACCGCTTATCGCACGCTGGCACTACGCGACGCACTGGCGAACAATCCCCATGTCGCGCTGACGGCGCTGCTGCACAAGCTCGTCACCGACACTTTCCAGCGCAGCTCGACCACCGGCGGGTGCCTGGAAGCCAGCGTCCGGCACGTCTTCTTCCCCGTGCAGGCCGCCGACCTGAAGGACAGTGCATCCGCCAATGCTGTCAGCGAGCGGCAGGAGGCTTGGAAGACCGACATCCCGCAGGAGGATCAGGCGCTGTGGGAGTGGCTCGACGGACTGGACGAGGCCAGCCGTCTGGCACTGCTCGCCCACTGCGTCAGCTACGGCGTCAACGCGCTGTTCGAGAAGGTCGACCGCTATGGCGGCTCCGGCGTCTCGCAGCACAGCCTCGAACGCCGCCTCGGTCAGGCCGATCGGCTGGCCCGTGCGGTTCGGCTCGACATGGTGGAGGTCGGCTGGACGCCTACTGTCGATAACTATCTCGGCCGCGTGACCAAGCCGCGCATCCTCGAAGCCGTGCGCGAAGGGGCTGGCGAGCGGGCCGCACAGCTCATCGACCATCTGAAGAAGGGCGACATGGCCAAGGAAGCCGAACGGTTACTGGCCGACAGCGGCTGGCTGCCCGAGCCGCTGCGCCTCGCCGAGGTCGATCCGGCCACCGGGCCGGCGGCCGAGGCCAATGGGGAAACCGAGGCGCTGCCGGATTTCCTCGCGGGCAACGACGAGGCCTCGGCAGACAGCGAGGATGACCCAGCGCACCTGGTCGCCGCCGAATGATCGACACTGTCCGGCGGCAATCGCTGCCAGCTCCTATATGCCGATAAACTTGAGCCCGGCCCCCTGCGCCACAGGGATCAGCCGGGCTTTTTCTTTGTTTGCGGTTGGCGCTGACGCCCCACCGACCGGCGGCATGCCGTCCCTCTACCAGACAGCCACTTCCCATTGGCCGTTGACGCGCGCGAACCCGATCGGGCGGTTCTGGGGCGCAGCATTGGGCCGCGTCGGGTCCATCGTAAGCTGCGTCATGCACGTGACGCCGGGGCCGACACCGCCCGGAGAGCAATCACCAAGCTTCAGCGTCGCGTTGGCCAGCGACGTACCCGTGAAGAGCTTGTGACGCCGGACGGCGTCCGTCGCTTCCTGCTCGGTCGGCTGTGCGACGCCCGCGGCGGCCGAGGTCGTGGGCATGAAGACCGGCCGCAGGCCGAACCCTGCGCCAAATCCCACCGCCAGGGCGACCACGGCGACGATCCCGACTGCGCTTGCTTTCATCCTTTGCCTCCTTGACCGCGTTGCACCGAAGACGCGGACAGGCCTCGGAGGCCGAAGGGGATACGCGCCTTGAGATTGTCGACGGAGTGTAGTCACGCCGCCCGACGATCGAAACCCCCCACGCATCTTGGTCGCGCTGTAACGAGCGGTTTGTGCGGCAGCGCTGCGCGTCAAGCCTTTGGAATCAGAGGGAGAGGACGGCCGGGACGGGTTTGAGCCGGTGCGGTCGAGAGAGAGAGAGCCGAGCGGCTCGGACCTTTCCCGCTCTCCTGAAGGACCCTCCATGACGCATCTTCTCGCATCAGGAACCGCCCTGGCTCCAGCCCTTCCACTCGCGGCCGCCACCGACCCATCGCCGCGTATTGCCGAAGCGGCGCGTTTCCTCCTGCCTCATCTCGCACGTGGCGCGCGGATCGACGCCCCCACGCTGCGCGGCGCCATGGACGCCGCCTTCGGCGCCTCCGATTCATCCGGCGCCTGGGATTGGAAAACTGCCTATGACGCTTGCGAAGCGGCGACGGTCCTGTTCCTGCGCAAGTTCGGCCCGGCAATCCGCGCCAAGGCCACATCGCCGGCCGCCATGCTGCCGATGCTGGCGAAGATCGCGGAGCTTCTGCCGACCCATACCCGCCGCTCGGCGGAGAGCGAAGCCCTTCAGCAGTTCTCGACCCCCATCCCGCTGGGTCTGGCGGCCGCTACCGCCGCCGCGATCACCGCGACCGATCGCGTTCTGGAGCCATCCGCTGGCACGGGTCTGCTCGCCGTCCTCGCCGAATTTGCCGGCGGATCGCTCATGCTGAACGAACTCGCCACTGCCCGCGCTGGACTGCTCGACTGCCTCTTCCCCTCGGCATCGGTCACCCGGTTCGACGCCGCGCAGATGCATGATCATCTCGACGCCGGTTTCGTGCCGAGTGTGGTGCTGATGAACCCGCCATTCTCGGCGATGGCGAACGTCTCCGGCCGGATGGCCGACGCCACATACCGCCACATCGCCTCCGCGCTCGCGCGTCTTTGCGACGATGGCCGACTCGTCGCGATCACGGGCGCCAGCTTCGCGCCCGACGCGCCGGCGTGGGCGGCGGCCTTCGTTCGGCTTCAGGAGCATGGCCGCGTCGTGTTCTCGGCCGCCATCAATGGCTCGGTCTACGCCAAGCATGGCACGACGATCGACACGCGGCTGACTGTCATTGACAAGCGGCCAGCCGACGATCCTACGGTCGTCGCCACCTCGGCCGGCAGCGCCCCGGACGCCGCCACGCTGCTCGGCTGGGTGATCCGAGATATGCCAGCGCGGCTGCCGATCGCCGCATCCACAGCGGCCCAGACGGCGCCGCGTCCCGCAGTTCCCCGCACCGTGCGCGGTTACCTCGCAAAACCACGCTCGTCAGCGCCCGACGTCACCGTTTTGAGCGAACCCGAAGGCGTCGATCTCGCCTATGAGACCGTCGACTGGCAGCCGGCCGAGGGCACCCGGCTCACGGATGCGATTTATGAAGAATACGGATTGCAGTCGATCCGTATTCCCGGATCTCAGGCCCATCCGACGAAGCTGGTGCAGTCCGCTGCGATGGCCTCGGTCGCGCCGCCCAAGCCGAGCTACCGGCCACGCTTGCCGGCACATCTTCTCGCCGATGGCCTGCTGTCCGACGCCCAGGTCGAGACAGTAATCTATGCCGGCGAGGCCCACGGCGATTATCTCGCCGGATCGTGGACGGTGGACGAGACCTTCGACGTCATCTCGGCCGCGCACGAGGATGCCCCGAACGCCGTCCGCTTCCGGCGTGGCTTCATGCTCGGCGACGGCACTGGCGCCGGCAAGGGCCGTCAGAGCGCCGGCATCATTCTCGACAACTGGATGCTGGGCCGCCGCAAGGCCGTCTGGATCTCGAAGTCCGACAAGCTGATCGAGGACGCGCAGCGCGACTGGTCCGCGCTCGGCATGGAGCGGCTGCTGGTGACGCCGCTCTCGCGCTTCCGCCAGGGCACGCCGATCCGGCTACCGGAAGGCGTCCTATTCACCACCTATGCCACGCTACGCTCCGACGAGCGTGGCGAGAAGGTTTCCCGCGTCCGTCAGATCGTCGAATGGTTGGGCTCCGACTTCGATGGAGTGATCATCTTCGACGAGAGCCACGCCATGCAGAATGCCGCCGGCCGCAAGGGTGAACGCGGTGACCAGGCCGCATCGCAGCAAGGACGAGCAGGCTTACGCCTTCAACATGCGCTGCCAAACGCGCGTGTGGTCTACGTTTCCGTCACCGGCGCGACCACTGTCCACAATCTGGCCTACGCGCAGCGGCTCGGCCTCTGGGGCGGCGAGGACTTTCCGTTCTCGACCAGGTCCGAGTTCGTGGAGGCGATCGAGGCCGGCGGCGTGGCGGCCATGGAAGTGCTCGCGCGCGACCTGCGGGCGCTGGGGCTATATACCGCCCGCTCGCTCTCCTACGATGGCGTCGAATACGAGTTGGTCGAGCACCGGCTCACGCCCGAGCAGACGCGCATCTATGACGCCTATGCCGGGGCGTTCTCCATCATCCACAACAACCTGTCTGCGGCGATGGAAGCCGCCAACATCACGGGCGACAAGGGCACGCTCAATGCGCAGGCCAAATCCGCAGCTCGATCCGCGTTCGAATCCGCCAAGCAGCGTTTCTTCGGTCATCTCCTCACCAGCATGAAGACGCCGACCCTGATCAGCTCCATCGAGCGCGATCTGGCGGAGGGCCATGCCGCCGTCATCCAGGTCGTTTCGACGGGCGAAGCGCTGATGGAGCGCCGTCTGGCGGAGATTCCGACGGACGAGTGGAACGATGTGCGCGTCGACATCACTCCGCGGGAATACGTGCTCGACTATCTCGCCCATTCCTTCCCGGTGCAGCTCTTCGAGCCGTTCACGGATTCTGAAGGCAATCTGTCGTCACGCCCGGTCTATCGCGACGGCCAGCCCGTCGAGAGCCGCGAAGCCGTCGCTCGCCGCGACCGCTTGATTGAGCATCTCGCATCGCTGGCGCCGGTTCCGGGCGCACTCGACCAGATCGTCCAGCGCTTCGGCACGGACATCGTCGCCGAGGTCACCGGCCGTTCGCGTCGTATCGTGCGCAAAGGCGACCGGCTCGTCGTCGAGACTCGCGCGGGATCGCCCAATCTTGCCGAAACCGCCGCCTTCATGGACGACGTGAAGCGAATCCTCGTCTTCTCCGAAGCGGGCGGGACCGGCCGCAGCTACCACGCCGAAATGTCCGCCCGAAATCGCCGGCTGCGCGTCCACTATCTGTTGGAGCCGGGTTGGAAGGCCGATGCCGCCATTCAGGGCCTCGGCCGGACCAATCGCACCAACCAGGCGCAGCCCCCGCTCTTCCGCCCGATCGCGACCGACGTGAAGGCCGAGAAGCGCTTCCTCTCCACGATCGCCCGGCGTCTCGACACTTTGGGCGCGATCACGCGGGGCCAACGCCAGACCGGCGGCCAGGGCCTGTTTCGCCCCGAGGACAATTTGGAGAGCCATTATGCGCGCGATGCGCTGCGGCAGCTCTACCTACTGCTGGTGCGTGGCAAGGTCGAGGGCTGCTCGCTCCAGATGTTCGAGGACGCGACAGGCCTTTCGCTGATGGACTCGAACGGCATCAAGGACGAGCTGCCGCCGATCACGACGTTCCTCAACCGCCTGCTCGCCCTGACGATCGAACTCCAAGGCATCCTCTTCACTGCGTTCGAGCAACTCCTCAACGCCAAGATCGAGGGCGCCATCACCAGCGGCACCTACGACGTCGGACTGGAAACGCTGAGAGCGGAGAGCTTCGTCGTGACCGACCGGCGCACTATTCATGTCCACCCGGGTACGGGTGCGGAAACCCGCCTGCTGACGATCACGCAGCGGGTGCGCAACCGACCGGTCACACTCGACGAGGCGATGGGCCTGCTGTCGGATCGGCGGGCGATGCTGCTGGTCAACGACCGCTCCGGCCGCGCCGCCGTTCAGGTGTCGGCGTCTTCGCTGATGTTGGATGACGGCGAGATCGAGCGCCGCGTCCGGCTGATCCGGCCGATGGAGCAGCATCACGCCTCGCTGACCATGATGGCGGAAAGCCACTGGGTCGAAGCCGACCGCACGGCGTTCGCATCGGCGTGGAACGCCGAGGTCGCCGACGTACCGGCGTTCTCCGAGAGCACCATTCATGTCGTCTCGGGCCTATTGCTGCCGATCTGGAAGCGCCTGCCAAACGAGTCGACGCGAGTCTACCGGCTCCAGACCGACGACGGCGAACGCATCATTGGCCGCAAGGTTTCGCCCGCCTGGGTCGCGGGCGCGCTTGCAATGGGAGCCGGCACTCTGGCACCGGATGAAGCCTTCGCGGCCCTGATCGACGGCAAGACCATCCTCGACCTCGCCGAGGGCCTCCAACTCCGCCGCGTCCGCGTCATGGGCGCCAACCGCATCGAGCTCTCCGGCTTCACCGACACGATGCGCGAGCGCCTCAGCGCTGACGGCCTCTTCCATGAGATCATCTCCTGGAAGCTCCGCATGTTCGTGCCAACGGACGCGAGTGGTTCGGCCGTGCTTTCGAAGGTCATGGAGCGCTATCCGGTCCAGCGGATCGCCGAGCGGGAGGCTGCGTAGCATGGCCCGTCATGACGCATCCGAACTGGCACAGCGTCTCGGACGACAGGCCGAGGCCGTGTGCCGGCACTATCTCTCGGCCGGATATCGCGAGGGCCGCTACTGGCTGGTCGGCGACGTCCGCAACACGCCGGGCCGCTCGATGTTCGTCCGCCTGAAGGGGGCCGATTCTGGCAGGGGTGCGGCGGGCAAATGGACCGACGCCGCCACAGGCGAACACGGCGATCTCCTCGATGTCATCCGCGAGAGCTGCGGGCTGATCGACTTCAAGGACGTCGCCGATGAGGCGCGGACCTTCCTGAGCCTGCCGCATCCGGAGCCAGACCCGGACCACCAACGACGCCCGGCATCGGCGCCCGCCGGATCGCCGGAGGCCGCACGACGGCTCTTCGCGATGTCGCAGCCGATTACGGGCACAGTCGTTGAGTCGTATCTACGGAAACGCGGCATCACGGCTTTGCACGGAACCGGATCGCTCCGCTTCCATCCGCGCTGCTACTACCGGCCGGATGAACATTCGCCGACCGAGACCTGGCCGGCGATGATCGCGTCCGTCACCGATCTCGACGGCCGGATCACAGGCGCACATCGCACTTGGCTCAGCCCCGAAGGGAGCGGCAAGGCGCCAATCGACACACCGCGGCGGGCAATGGGCGATCTCCTCGGCCATGCGGTCCGGTTCGGCACGGCGCACGATGTGATCGCGGCCGGCGAAGGCATCGAGACGATCCTGTCACTCCGCATGGCCCTACCGGGCCTGCCAATGGCGGCTGCGCTCTCGGCCGCACACCTTTCCGCCATCCTGTTCCCGGCGACCCTTCGCCGACTCTACATCGCCCGCGACGACGATCCGGCCGGTGACGGCGCGCGCGATAGCTTGGTCGAACGGGCGCAGACGGCCGGCATCGAGGCGATTGTGCTTTCTCCAACGCTTGGGGACTTCAACGAGGATCTCCGCACCCTTGGCATCGGCGCGCTGCGGGCAGCGATCCGTCAGCAACTCGCCCCAGAGGACGTCGCCCGTTTTCTCGCCCTGGCGGCATAGCCGGAAGGGGCAAGCATAGGGCAGCGGCAGAGCCGTCGCCGGTATCGCACGAGGCTGCATCCCGTTGCGCCGGAGAGGACCACGACCCGGCCTTCGAGAGGGCGATCGGCCGTCAAGCGGCCCGGACCGACAATGGCTGCGCCCGGCTATTTTCCGGCGCGCTCCAGAGGAGCGCTTTCCATCGCGAAACAAAATAGCCGGCCTTCGCCATCCGGCGCGATGCTTGGCCCTGCGCTGACGCTCCGGGTGCAGGTCCGGCCCGCCCGACAGCTTTCGTCGCCAGAAGGCCGCGAGGGTCGCGGTCAAACCGACGAAGGAGCATCCCATGGCGAGCGAACACGACGACGGCTTCGAACCGCACCACGCCTCATCCCCCACCGACCACGTCCTGACCGAACTCCAACTCTACGGCTTTCGTCCCTTCCAGAACGAACCCGATCCGAGGCTGCTTCCCGAAGGCCACGCCGTCGCCGGGGCCATCGCCGACATCTTCGACGCCCTGATCGCCACCCTCGAGGACACCCGCCTCGAACCCGACCTCGATGACCTCCTCTGGTCGACCGTCAACCTCTTCCATCGCGCCACCGACCGGATCGAACGCGAACTCGACGACAATGAGCAGGCGCAGCGCCGCGGCCAGCGCGAACAGGACGGCTCGGAGGTGAAGTCGGTAGAACTCGAACGTCTCACTGCCGAAGGACAGACCATGATCGAGCGCCGCAACGCCTTCGAGCTGATGCGCGATCAGGCCGCAGATCACTTCGAGCGCCACACTGGATCATCCTGGCGGCCACGCAGCGGATCGATGGTCAATCACCGCGCCATGACCTCAGCGATGATCGACAGCCGTGATTTCCTCGCCGCCAAGCGCCGGGCCGAGAGCGAGGTGCTGATCCCGGCGGGTCCGAAGATCGCGGTTACCGGCGGCCTCGACTTCAACGACCACCGGCTGATCTGGGCGAAGCTCGATCAGGTCCACACCAAGCATCCCGACATGGTGCTGTTGCACGGCGGGTCGCCGAAGGGCGCGGAGCGCATCGCCGCTCGCTGGTCCGACCATCGCAAGGTTCCGCAGATTGCCTTCAAACCCGACTGGACGAAGCACGCCAAAGCCGCGCCGTTCAAGCGCAACGATCAGATGCTGGCCGTCTTGCCGATCGGCGTGATGGTCTTCCCCGGCACCGGCATCCAGGACAACCTCGCCGACAAAGCGCGCAAGCTCGGCATCCCGGTCTGGAAGTTCGGCAACGGCGGCGCGTAAGCGCCGCCAGCATCACCTGCAAATATTCGACAACGGGAACACAGCCCACAACTGTTTGCGAACTTTCGTGCAGGGCGGCGGATTGCCCTCGCAAGCGTCCCAATTGTACGGCGGCGCAAATATCAGGCGCGAAGTCCCGACATAATCTGGAACTCATTGCGACAAGCTATTGTTTCAGCAAGGGAAGACTATTATCCGGCGCAACATGAGAGTTTTGCCACATCCTTTGCAAATCCTTGGGCAGTGAGTTTCAGCCCCTCCACGGTGGTGAGATAGGGGAAAATCATCTCGCCGAGGCCCTTCGCCGTCATGCCGTGCTTTAGCGCCAGCGCCAGGGTCTGGATGCTGTCTGCGCCCTCAGGAGCGAGAATCTGGCCGCCGAGGAGACGGTCGCTCTTTGCGTCCGCCACCAGCTTGATGAGCCCACGCGTATCGCGGGCAGCCAGCGCGCGCGGCACCTGGTCGAGCGACACCACCGACGTCTTGACCTCGACTCCGCGCTCGATTGCCTGCGCCTCGCTGAAACCGACGCCGGCTACTTGCGGATCGGTGAAGACCACCCAGGGCATGGCGGTGTTGTCATAGACGAGGCTGTCGCCGTTTAGCGCATTGCGCGCCGCGAGCTTGGCACCGTAAGCCGCCATATAGACGAACTGATCGCGCCCTGTCACATCGCCGGCGGCATAGACGCCGGATTTCGAGGTGCGCATCCGGTCATCGACGACGATCCCACCATTGGGCGCCAGCCTTATGCCGGCCTCCTCCAGGCCAAGATCCGCAGTGTTGGGCATGCGTCCGGTCGTCACCAGAACCTGCTCGGCGGTGAGCATTTCGGCGCGACCATCCACATCAATGGTCAGCGTGATTTCACCGTCTTGCTGCTCGATCCTGGAATAGGTCAGTCCGGTCCGAACCGTGATGCCTTCGTCGGCCAGATAGCGAGCAAGTGCTTGCGCTATTTCCGGTTCCGTCTCCGGTAGCAGGCGCGAGCGCGTGACCATGGTCACGGCAGTCCCGCTGCGGGCGAACATCTGGGCCAACTCGCAGCCAATATAACCGCCCCCGATGACCAGAAGCGAGCGCGGCTGTTCGGCAAGTTCCAGCGCCGTGGTGCTGGTGAGGTAGGGAACATTCTCAATGCCGGGGATGCTCGGCATGGCCGGTGACGCGCCGGTGGCGACGATGATCTTGCCGGCAGTGACTGGGCTGTCGTTCACAAGCACACCGGCACTATCCAGCCTTGCTGCCCCCTCCAGATAGGCGATGCCGTTATATTCGGGCAGCAGATCGACATATTTCTTCTGCCGGAGTGTTCCGACGAGATCGTCCTTGGCCGCGATCAGAGCTCGCCAGTCAGTGAGATGGGCTTCACCGGCGAGGCCAGCGAACCGGCTTGCCGCGCCTGCGCCATGCAGAGCTTCGGCGGCGCGGATCATGGTCTTGGACGGCACACACCCGACATTGACGCAGGTGCCGCCGATGGTGCCGTGGCCGATCAGGGCGACATTGGCACCCTGTTCCGCAGCGGTGATCGCGGCGGAAAACCCCGCCGAACCGGCGCCGATCACGGCGATGTCGAAAGCTCGGCTTTCGGCCCCGCCGGTAGTGCAGCAGTCACGGGTGTCCACTTGCTGGTCCATTGTCGTTTTCCTTTTATATTCATGGGGACCGCCACTGTGGCGATACCCCAAAAGTCATATGTCACACCATCGAGCCGACGTCTGAGGCGTAGCTCGGATACGCGAAGATCATTGCCTTGATCTGGTTGGCCGTCAGGCCCGCCCCCATCGCCATAGCAAACAGGTTGATCTGTTCCTCGGCCCCCGGCCCCATCAGATGCGCGCCAAGGATTCGGCCGGTCTCCTGTTCGACAAGAACCTTGTAGCCCGTCCATTTCGCCCCGACCCGCAGCGAGGAATACCAGCCCTGTGTCTTCTCGAAGTGGGTGTCGAACTTCAGCCCCTTCTCCCGCGCAGCCGTCTCCGACAGTCCGACGGTCGCGACCATGGGCAGGGTGAAGACGACGCTCGGGATCGGCGGGTAGGACACGCTGCGCTCGTCGTGGCCGGCCAGCAGGTTCTTGGCGGCGATCCGGCCTTCGTAGGCTGAAACCGGGGTCAGGTTGGGGCCGCTGTCGGCGCAGTCTCCGGCGGCGAATATGTTTGGATTGGTGGTGCGCATCGAGGCGTTGACCTTGATGCCACGCGGTCCATGCTCCACCCCGGCGGCGGCGAGGTTCAGTCCGTCGATATCGGGCACACGTCCGGTGGCGTGGACCACGGTATCGCAGGTAACCACCTTGATGCCGCCCGGCGTCTCGAACGAGACGGCGAGTTCGCCGCCCCGTTTCTCGACCTTCAACACTTTCGCTTCGGTCCGCAGAGCGACTCCGAGTTCGGCGGTGGCCTCGACCAGTATTGCGACAAGATCGGGATCAAAATTGCCGAGCGGCCGCTCCATCATCTCCAAGACCGTGACCTCGCTCGCACCGGCGCGTTTCGCGATATGGGCGAATTCCATGGCGATGAATCCGCCGCCGACAAAGACGACCAGGTCCGGCCGCTCCGGCAGGTCGAGGAAGTCGGTGCTGGTGATCAACAGCTCTTCGCCGGGGATGTTCAGCGTCATCGGCCGCGCGCCGGTGGCGATGTGGAAATGCCGCGCGCGCAGGCTTCCCCCGTTCAGCTCGATCGTGTCGGGGCCGGTGAACCGCGCGTCGCCGTGCAGTGTCGCGACGCCCGCTTTTTCAAGCCCGGTCTCGATGCGCGGCGGCATGGCGTCGGTGAAGCTGCGCTTGAAGGCCATCATGTCTGGCCAATCGACAGAGATCTGAGCCTCAAGACCCTTGCTCTTCAGGTTCTGCGCCCAGTCCACGCCCTCGGTCACGGCCACCAGCATTTTCTTGGGGTCGCAGCCGCGCAGGGCGCACGTCCCGCCGTAGGGCAGGCTGTCGATGCTGGCGACTTTCCAGCCCGCCGCCGTGGTCATCCGGGCAACCCCGTTGCCGCCGGTTCCGGCCCCGATCACTATCAGGTCGAAGTCATATGCGTCGCTCATGCGTGTCTCTTCCTCATCGGATTGGGTCGGCACATCATGGTCGGCGCGGCAGTTCCGAGCTCGACAATCATGATCTCGTCAAGCGCCGTTGCCGGCGCCAGACGGCGTAGACGGTGAGGCCGATGAAAAAGACCAGCGCGGGCAGCAGGACATAGTCGAGGTAGCCGGTGATCGCGGATAGGCCGACCACGCCCGCCAGCACCACAAGCACCGGTGTGAAACAGCACAGCGCCGCAAATGCCGCGCCGCCGATCCCGAAGCCGAGGAGCGTCCGGTCGTTCACCGCGTCAGCCCTTTTTCGCGTGCGCGGTATAACCGGCGTTGGTCGAGGCTTGTGCGATGGCGGCAATCGTCGCCGTCGAAGGATCGAACGTGACCGTGGCTGTCTTGGCGTCGAAATCGACCGCGACGGACTTCACGCCTGGCACGCTTTCCATGGCCTTCTTGACGGTTACCGGGCAGAGCGCGCAGGTCATGTTTTCGATGGCGAAAATCTGCCGCTGTTGGGTGGTTACGGCCTGAGCCGAGGCGGACAACGCGGTTGATGGAAGGAATGCGCCCGCGGACAGGACGCCGGCGACTGCCAGACCCAGCACCGCCGCGGAAATCATGATGGTTCGTTTCATCGTTACTTCTCCTAGTAAAAGAGGGGCGCCCACCAATTGATCGTCAGGGCCAGTAGAACCAAAGCTGTTGCAATCCAGAGGGCCGACTTCGTGATGATTGCTGATTGCGGCCGCGCGCAGTAGGAACCCTCGACGCATGCGGATTTCTGCCTGAAATAGACATGCCAGAAGCCAAGGCCGATGAGGCTGAGCGTTACAGCCGCGACATAGGGCTTGTAGGGTTCAAGCGCCGTAAGGTTGCCGATCCAGGCGCCGGAGATGCCGAGCGTCACCAGAACCAGCGGGACGATGCAGCAGGCCGACGCCAGAATCGCGCCGATGACGCCGCCGGCCGCGAACCAAGTCTTCCTGCGGTCCTTGATTTTCTGGGCCGCGCTCAGCGGCGCTGTTTCGACATCCGTATGGCTCATGCGACTCGACCCTCGATTTTCATTCGATCGGAGCCTACAGTCTGTAGCAACTACAGGCTCAAGGGGTTTTTTCGAGCGATGGGCGATCACGTTTCAGGCAGAGGGTTGCAGCGGGCCAAACTCGCCCGGCGTACGGGCTGCAATCTCGAAACCATCCGCTATTACGAGAAGATCGGCATGATGCCGGATCCGCCGCGCACGGCATCAGGGTACCGCGTCTATGACGAGGGCCATGTCTCTCGCCTGCGCTTCATTCTGCGCGCGCGCGAGCTCGGCTTCGCCATCGAGCAAATCCGCGGCCTGCTCGAACTCGTCGATGGCGGCACCCAGACCTGCGCCGAGGTGAAGGAGCGGACCGAGCGACACCTCGCGGACGTGCGAGCGAAGATCGCCGACCTCAAGCGGATCGAAAAGGTGCTGGCGGCGACCGCCTCGCGATGCTCCGGCGAAGATGTTCCAGAGTGCCCGATTCTGGACGCGCTGGCATCATGACGGCGACACTCGCGATTTAGCCAGCCTAAGCGTAAGCATCACACGCAGCAGTCCACCCCCCCTTCCGGGTCTGTCCGAACGAAGCACCACCCCCGCTCTCAATGCGCTGATCCTTGGTCCAATCGATGGCCTGACGCCATCAACCCGTAAAGGGTCGGCTACGCGTGCGTGCCGCCGCTTCGGCTTCGCCTCCGCGGTGATTGCGGCCCTCGGCCGGACACATCGGGCGCCTGTCGCGCGGGGGATGGTCCCCCGCCTCCAGACAGGAGCCGGAACAATGTCCCTCAACGACGCTCACGCCTTCGCCTTTAGCTTGGCCACCACGCTCATGGTCGCGATCGTCATCTTCAAAGCCGGCGACGGCACGATGAGTGTCATGCCTGCCTCCGAATACGACGGAGACGCCTCGGCGATCATCCGCGAAGTCGATCCATTCGCCCCTTGAGGGCGACGGTCCGCTCGGCCGAGCGGAAATCTGGACGGATTTCCGCTGCCGCCATCACTCAACTTTGGCTATACTGACATCTGCGCCGTGGTGGTGGTGGAAGGCGCGACCGTAGACATTCATCTCACGGAGTACGCCACCATGGTACTCGGTATTCTCTTGAGCATCACAGCCATCGGCGTCGTCTGCTGGCTGCTCTTCACCCTCGCTATCTACGCGCTGCCCTTGTTCGCGGGCATCACCGTCGGCACGTGGGCCTATGGCACTGGCGCGGGCTGGCCCGGCAGCATCGTCGTCGGGCTTCTCGCCGCCGGGCTGATGCTCGGTATAGGCCAGTTCCTCTTCGCCTTCGTGCGTCCGGTCTGGCTCCGGCTGACTATCGGGCTTGTCTTCGCAGCACCGGCGGCCGTCGCCGGCTATCATGCCGTTCACGGTATCGCGAAGCACGCCATGCCTTCGGAGACCTGGCAGTTCATCTTCTCCCTGCTCGGTGCAATCGCCATCGGCGCGACGGCCTGGATTCGGATCGTCGGCGCCGAGCCCGCTCGATCCGGGCGGAACCTCGCTAGGGGCTGACGTCCGCAGGGCAATGTCGCGGCGAACCACAGGCCGTATCGAAGCCTTCCTCAGCATCGCCATCGGAGCAGACAAGGATCAGGGTGGCGATGGGCCATCAGATCCGGGCCGGAAGGCGGCGGCCCGTTGAGTAATCCTGACCAGCGGGCCGATGACCCGGCCACGATGATGGTTCGGGATCTGCTCAGTCATGTGGTGGGAAAACCCCGGGCGACCGTTGCGGTCTGGATCGGGAGAGAAGAAGCACCGGTGACAGAGCCGATTCTTTATCGGTTACCGAGGGGGTCGTTATCGTCTCCATTGATCGGTTCTGTCCGGCCGAGCGCTCCAAAACGGCCTCTTCGATGGGTGTATCTGGCCGAAGGGCGGCTTCGCCTCGATCGCCTATGGCGCAACAGCGCCGTCAAAACTTTCTTCCCCTGCCGGCTGCGCCGTCATTCCTCGCGGGACAAGAAAGTCCCTCCTTTGCTGTCCGAAACCCTGCGGGTGCGCCGTCGATCGCCTCCGGCCGGTCGATCACCATCGAGATCCCATGGAGATGGGCGGGGCCAGACTTTGATAGAAGGCTGGCCTCTGTGATTTTGATGGGAGCATGTAATGCAGGTTGGAGAGCATCATGTCGTTGCCGGCGAACTGAACGCGATCTTCGTGTCGCTGGAACTGAGCCGTAGCAGTTGGTTGATCACATCATTGTCGCCAGGAGCGGGCGAGAAGATGTCGCGTCATGCGGTTGAGGCAGGTGATATTGCGGCACTCCTTGAGCGTTTTGCTATGTTGCGAAGCAAAGCCCAACGGCTCAGGCAACGCGACTATCCGATCATCACCATCCATGAGGCCGGGCTCGACGGCTTCTGGATTCACCGCGTGCTGGTGTCCGAAGGTGTCGAGAGCCATATCGTCGATGCGGCTTCGATCGCGACCTCGCGCCGCAAACGCCGGGTAAAGACCGACCGTGTCGATGGCGAGACGCTGGTCAGGACATTGCTCGCCTACAAGCGCGGCGAACCACGCGTGTGTCCGATGCTGCGGGTGCCCACGCCGGAAGAGGAAGATCGTCGGCGCATCGGGCGCGAGCGCAAGATCCTCATGAGCGAGCGCATCCAGCACAGCAACCGGATCAAGGGCCTCCTGTTCTCGCAGGGCATCACGACATATTCGCCCCTTCGCCGCGATCGGCGCACAGTCCTCGAGACGCTTATGACTGGCGACGGCCGTCCACTCCCCGAGCATATGAAGCGGCAGATCTTGCGGGAGATCGGCCGGCTGGAGCAGATTCTCGAACAGCTCGCGGCCGTAGATGCCGAACGTGACGCCATGCTTGCCACGGACGGATGCCAGGATACGTCGGTCGTCCGCATGCTCACCAATGTCGTCGGCGTTGGCCCCGAGTTCGCCTCGGTCCTATGGTCGGAAGGTCTGTTTCGGCACTTCGACAACCGACGACAGGTCGCCGCTTATGCGGGCTTGGCGCCGACGCCGTGGCAAAGCGGCTCCGTGGCCCGGGAACAAGGCGTCAGTAAGTCCGGCAACGGCCGATTGCGCAGCACGCTGATCCAGCTCGCCTGGCTCTGGATTCGGCATCAGCCGGGCTCCGAGCTCACCAAGTGGTTTCGCGATCGTGTCGAACGCAATGGCGGCCGCATGAAGAAGACCATGATCACCGCGTTGGCCAGGAAGCTGCTGGTGGCGCTGTGGAAGTACGCCACCGCCGGCGTGGTCATCGAAGGCGCCACCGTGCGCGCATAATGGAGATTTTGAGTTCCGTCGGGGCTTGATCAGCCCTGCGGATCGAGGTGGGCGACCGTATCTGCGGCCTGGCAACAATGCCGTCATCGAGTCTGGAATCGCCCTCCTGAGCCCTTGCCGCCGCAAGCGGGATATTGGTTCGACCGCACGGGCGGCGACCGGATGTGAGGTTGATACGTGCATAGGCGCGGATCAGGAGACGGGCTCGGACCTCAGTTCGTCAGTTCAAGCAGACCGACGCAAGGCGCGCCGCTGATTTGTGAAGGCGTACCGACCATTGTCGTTCCGGCTGACGGTGCCGGTGAAGCCGCCGGATGGCCTCTGTTCGGGGCTGATCTGGCGCCGGGACGGCCTATGCCTGCAACGGCTTCGCCGACCTTCTTCCCCTGCGGCTGCGCCGCATTCCTCGCGAGCCAACAAGCCCGGCTTTCGCCGTCCTTCGCTCACGCTGCGGCCCGCTGGGTGCAGCCGTCCGACCCGTCGCCTCTCGACAGCCACGAGGCCGCATCGGGCGGCTTCGGCAAAAGTCAGGAGATACGACATGGCTCAGATCGGCACCTTTACCCGCAGCGACGACGGCACCTTCGCCGGCACGATCCGCACCCTCAACATCAACGTCAAGGCGGTCATCAAGCCCGTCGCCAAGGACAGCGAACGTGCGCCCGACTTCCGGGTCACCGCCAACGGCGTCGAACTGGGTGCCGCCTGGAGCAAGGCGGCCAAGGAATCGGGCACCGAATACCTCTCGGTCAAGATCGATGATCCCTCCTTCCCGGCGCCGATCTACGCGACCCTGATCCAGGGCGATCAGAGCGAACACAAGCTCATCTGGTCGCGCTGACCCCGACGTGGGCGCTCCGCTTCCGGCGGAGCGCCCCAGCTCATCTCACCACCCCTTGACGGGAAATCTCTCATGTGAGGCCGCAATGGTGCGGGCTCGAAAGACAGTGATCAAGGAGACTTCCCATGGCGACCATCGGCACCTTCAAGAAGACCGGCTCGAACGAGTTCA
Source organism: Ferrovibrio sp. (assembly GCF_046297595.1). GTDB lineage: Bacteria > Pseudomonadota > Alphaproteobacteria > Ferrovibrionales > Ferrovibrionaceae > Ferrovibrio. The sequence goes on along the minus strand of NZ_JBKBHT010000005.1, from coordinate 175,938 downwards.
CCGGCGAAATCGTCACCCTCAGCGTCCAGACCAAGAACGTCCGCATCGTCCCCGACGCCCGCTCCACCGGCGAGAACGCTCCCAGCCACCGCGTCTTCGTCGGCCGAGCCGAGATCGGCGCCGCCTGGTCCAAGCGCTCCAACGAGGGCCGCGATTATCTCGGCCTCAAGCTGGACGACCCGAGCTTCAACGCTCCGATCTACGCCAACCTCTTCGACGACGAGGAAGGCGAAGGCTTCAGCCTCATCTGGTCTCGCCCCAGCCGCCGCAACGGCGACTGAGCCGCCAGCAACGCCCCGCCCGGACAGCCGGGCGGGGCATCGCGCCTGTGGGAATCCAGTCCGCGATCCGGCCGGAAACTCCCGATCATCCCGGAAAAATGACACCGCGCCTTTTCTCATGTACGAATCCCTAGTTTACTAGGTGGCAGTATATTAGGGGAAACGGCGACCTCTCCGCATGAGATTGCGGGAGCTTGTCGCCAGAAATTTGCGTCGACTGAGACACGCCAAGGGCTTGTCGCAGGAGGAACTTGCCGATCGTGCCGAGATCAATCGCAACTATGTCGGCATGCTTGAGCGGGAACAGCACGCCGCGACGATCGATATGCTGGAAAAGCTGGCGATCGTGCTTGAAATCGATCCGGTCGCGTTTTTCGAACGGACCGAGCGGCAGAGCGCCGACGAAGATTGATTGCACGACCCGCAGCGATGTCTACGCTGCATCACGCGATGTCTTCTCGCGCAGCTTACGACAATTCAAAACTTCGATAAAATCGACTCGGAATCGAATGGCTGTCGCCATTGATGTGTCGGGGGACCCATCGTGACCGCGCCGGATTTTCTTGACGAACCGCCCCGAGGCGCGTCGCTGACCGACTACGACATCAAGCATTTGAAGCTCTACGTTCGCCTGCTCGATGCCGATGCCGAGGGAGCGGACTGGTGCGAAGTGGTTACCATTCTGTTCGGCATTGATCCCAGAGATGATCCCGAGCGCGCCCGGCACATCCATGAATGCCATCTCCTGCGCGCCCGATGGATGACCGAACACGGTTATCGCGACCTGCTTCGGCGCGGCCATCACTGAACGGGTCCGCGATGCACCGCAGCGATCACGCGGCGCTTTTTCCGGGTCTTCCCTGATCCAGCTCAACCGGCAATCGTATCCGGCCCGGATACATGAACCATGTGAGCCAGGAGGTAATCGATGGCGCCGGACCCATCGCAGTGGCGAGCTTCGACCAGCTACGACTATTTCGACGATCTCGGCATTTCCGACCTGGCGTGGGAGTGCTTGCGCCGCAATGTCGACTACCAGCGCGACTATGCAAAAGCATTGAAAGAGATGGATGACCCAGAGCAGGCGACCGCGTCGTTCCGCCTGCGCTGGGGGTTGCAATTTCCCTGCCCACCCAAGCCACAGCGCCATCGAGGAACCCGTTCACTGGACGACGGAGGCCGACCTTGGAAAGGTTCTGCTGATCGCGTCGCCATCCCTTGGCTCCGCCGGCGCACCACTGCCCGCGCTTGACCCGAACGTAACGCGCCGCAGCGCGCACGAACTCCACGCAATTCATGGCGACGGCGCCGACGCAGTCCATGTCGTGTTGCTCGGCGGCATTGGTCCCGACCAGCCACTAGCCGCGGTCGTCCCGCTGGACACTGATGCACCAGACCGGATCGAGGCCATCTCGCGCATTTGGGGCGGGCTCCAAGCGCCGCCTCCGCCCGCCGATCTGCGCGTGACGCTTCAGCGCCGGCAGCGCCTCCGTCACATGCTGCGGGCCTTCGACGGCCGCGCTTGCCGCGCAACCTACCGGGAGATCGCCGAGGTGATGTTCGGCGTGTCCCGCGTTGCCTCCGACTCCTGGAAAACATCGGCGCTCCGTGATTCCACCATTCGCCTCGTTCGCGATGGCCTCGCCATGGTCGATGGCGGCTACCGTGACCTGTTGCGTCGGCGCAGACGGCGCTGACGGAGCCTATCCAGGGGGGTGCGAAATAGCCCCCTCAATCTTCACCATCCCCCCAGACGGCAGCTCTTCGCCACCGTGGCCTTCGCCCGCCGCTGATCGCCAGCGGCCTCAACGAACACCCCGGAGGCCCGATCATGTCCGCCAACCTCGCCGGCTTGCCGCCGCGCTTTCTACGCACTCCTGAAGCCGCCCGATTTCTAGGTCTCTCCGGCCGCACGCTGGAAAAGCACCGGACCTATGGGACTGGCCCGGCCTATCGCAAGCTCGGCGGCCGTGTCGTCTACGCCATCGACGACCTGCAGGCCTGGGCCGATCGGGGCGCCGTCACATCCACGTCGGATCCCCGCGGCGCCGTTCTTCCCGCCAAGCGCCATGAACCGACGGCGCCGGTCCAATCCGGCCGCCACGCGCGCTGAGACGTGCCGGTATGTCGTCCCGCCATCACAGTAGCGAACGCGAGCAGCTCGATCTCTTCCGAGCGCTGCCCGGCGACCTCGCGCCGCGAGATGCGCAGGACCTCATGGCCTATCCGTTCTTCTCGCTCGCCAAATCGAAGCGCCTGGCGCCGATCGACTTCAAGGCGGGCTCGATCGTCATCCGCGTCGAAGCCGTCCCCGAGCATGGCATGGCGACCATCTGGGACGCGGACGTGCTGATCTGGGCAGCCTCCCAGATCGTCGAAGCGCGCGACGCCGGCCTACGCCCGTCGCGGCTCATGGGGACCACTCCGTATGAGATCCTGAACTTCATCGGCCGCGGCGTGTCGCTACGCGACTACGACCGCCTCAAGGCCGCGCTCGACCGCCTACAATCAACCACGATCGCCACATCGATCCGCCAGCCCACCGAGCGACGGATGCACCGCTTCTCCTGGATCAACGAGTGGAAGGAGAAAGCCGACAGCCGAGGACGGCCCCTTGGCCTCGAGCTGATCGTACCCGACTGGTTCTACGCCGCGGTCCTCGACGACGCGCTCGTACTGACGATCGACCGCGCCTACTTCGATCTCACGGGCGGGCTCGAACGCTGGCTCTACCGGCTCGTGCGCAAGCATGGCGGCCGCCAGGAGTTCGGCTGGAGCTTCGATTTCATCCACCTCCACGCCAAGTCCGGCTCGCTCTCGCCGCTCAAGCACTTCGCCTACGACCTGCGCGACATCGTCCGCCGCCAGGCGCTGCCCGGTTACCGGCTGACCATCGAGCAGCCGGCCAGCGGCCCCGAACGCCTTTCCTTCGTACCGACCGATCCGGCGCCGCTCGGCATGCCGCGACGTCGCCGTTCCAACACTCGCTCTGGGGATAAGCTGTGAATTGCCTCGTGCTATCAGGGACCGCGCCTATCGTGCCATCGGGGACCCGATCATCGTGCTATCGGGGACCGGAATCGTCGATTCCACGCATCGAATCAAAAGCTTGCGGCGTCCGTAACTTCTCTAACCTAGATTCCTTCGGAATCTTTCTAACGCACCCCGCGTTTTGCCCGCCTGCGGATAACTGCCGAGCAGCGGCCGGGAGCGCGTCATGATCGTCGCGTTCCTCAATCAGAAGGGCGGCGTCGGCAAGACGACACTGGCGCTGCACCTTGCCGGCGAATGGGCGAGACGCGGTCAGCGCGTCACCGTGATCGACGCCGACCCGCAAGGCTCGGCGCTCGACTGGTCGCAACAAAGGGCACGCGAGCGCCTTCCGCGCCTGTTCGGCGTCGTCGGCCTGGCGCGCGATACGCTCCATCGCGAAGCGCCGGAGCTGGCGCGCGACGCCGATCACATCGTCATCGACGGGCCGCCCCGCGTCGCCGGGCTGATGCGTTCCGCATTGCTCGCCGCCGATCTCATCCTGATCCCGGTGCAGCCATCGCCATTCGACGGCTGGCCTCGGCCGAGATGCTGGCACTGCTCAGTGAGGCACGCATCTATCGTCCGCAGCTCACGGCCCGCTTCGTGCTGAACCGATGCGGTGCGCGAACCGTCATCGCCCGCGAAACAGCCGAGACGCTCGCCGATCACGATCCGCCGGTGCTGGCATCCACCATCGGCCAGCGCGTCGCCTTCGCCGATACGGCGCAGTCCGGACGCCTCGTGTCGGAGGTCGACGACGACAGCCCGGCCGCGCGCGAGATCGCCGCACTTTGCGCCGAGGTCGGGAGGCTCGGATTATGACCGGGCCGTCTCAGAAACGCGGCTTCGCCGCCCGGCCCGGCGACGCTGAACACTGGATCAAGTCGTCAGGGACGCCGCCTGCGCGCGGCCCGGACGCCGCCGTGTTCTCGGCGCGATTGACCATCGACGTCACCTCCGAATTGCGCGGGCGCATCAAGATCGCGGCATTCCGGCGCGGCGTCACGGTCGCCGACATGCTGCGCGACCTGCTCACGCGCGAATTTCCCCCGACCGAAGGAGACCCATCATGACCGGCACCGCGGCTTTGCGCGTGCGCAGCGGCCCGTCGCCGTCCGCGCTCGCGTCCGACCACCTGACCCATGTCGAACTGACCTGGATTGAGAAGAAGATCGAATACTGGATCCGGTTTGGAGACGACGTCCACGAGCAAATTCTGGATCGCCGCCGGCGTATCCTCTCCTACCAGCCGGGCAGCGTCTTCGCGTTCGTCCGCTGGGCCTCCAACGATTTCGGCACGGTCATCTCGCGCATCGACATCGTGCGCGCCGTCTCGCCGCGCCAACCCTATCAGACGCTGCCGTTCGTGCGCCCGGGCGGTGACATCCTGCTCAAGCTCGAAGGCTGGCCGAAGGTCGAGCACGTCCTCCAACTCGTCGACGCCATCGAAGCGCTCAACATCGATTCGGCAGCAGTCTCGCCCGATCATTGGCGGCACATCCACAACCGCCTGACGGCAGGCTACGAGCCTCGTGCCTACACGTTCGAGCAGCATCGGGCATTCCTGAAGCGCCGGAGTGCCCAGCCATGACCCGCTTCGGTTACGGCATGACGACGTATTTCGCCGTGATGCTGATCGGCGGCCTGTCGTTCATCCACATTGCGCCGAAGCTGATTTGGAACGCCTCGGCCAGCACGCCGATCGGGCTCTATTCTATCGATCGATCATCCCGGCTCGACGTGACCGACCTGGTCGCCGTGGCCGCTCCCGAACCGCTCGCCACGTTCCTGGCCGAGCGCGGCTACCTGCCGCGCGGCGTCCCGCTCATGAAGCGCGTTGCCGGCCTTCCGGGGCAGCAGGTCTGCCGAACCGGCGCTCGCATCACCGTCGATGGCATCGCGATGGGAGAGGCGCTGCGGCGTGACCGCCTCGGCCGTGATCTGCCCGTCTGGCAGGGCTGCCGGCGCGTCGCGGACGGCGAGATTTTCCTCATGAACTGGTCCGTCCGTGACAGCCTCGACGGCCGCTACTTCGGTCCCATTCCCACCAGCTCGATCATTGGCCGCGCGATGCCGGTGTGGACCGACGAAGACGACAGCGGCCACTTCGAATGGCGCGCCCAAACACGTTGAGGGGCGCGCCGAACCTCTCCCCCACATGCAGCAGAAGGAACTTTCCCATGCCACAGATCGGTCAATTCACCCGCACGAAGTCCGGCTATTCCGGACACGTCCGCACGCTCACCCTCGACGCCGCGCTTTCTCTCTTTCCGGCCGAACCTTCCGACGCCGAGAACGCGCCGGACTACCGCGTCCATCTCGGCGACGAAGATGGCCCCGAGGTCGGCGCCGGCTGGAAGCGGACCGGCGAGAAGGCTGGCGAGTACGTCTCGCTGCTCCTCGACGATCCCGTCTTCGCGCAGCCAGTGCGCGCCAATCTGTTCCAGTCCGGCGACGACAAGACGACCTGGGGGCTCCACTGGAACCGTCCGCCGAAGCGCGGCGAGCGGGACTGAGGCCATGCGGACGCTTCACCCACCGCGCAGGCGTTTCGTGGATACCGGGCGGACGCATGCCGCCCGGCATCTCGCCATCCTTCTCCTTTCCGGCCTGCTTTTCGGCGCCGGAATGCCGGCCGCTACTTTGGCTCAGAGCGCGCCGGTCGAGCGAACCGATCCTGCCGATCCGATCGCCGCCTATGTCACCGAAGCCTCGCAACGCTTCGGCGTTCCGGCGGCCTGGATTCGCGCCGTCATGCGCGTCGAAAGCGCCGGCGATGTGCGCGCGATCTCCCGAGCGGGTGCGATGGGACTCATGCAGATCATGCCCGATACCTGGGCGGCGCTGCGCATCCGCCATAATCTCGGCAATGATCCCTACGACCCGCGCGACAACATCTTGGCAGGCGCGGCCTACCTGCGCGAAATGCACGACCGCTACGGCTCGCCGGGCTTCCTCGCGGCCTACAACGCCGGTCCTGGTCGCTACGACGAATATCTTGCGGACGGTCGTGCGTTGCCGGCGGAAACGCGGGCCTATGTCGCGGCCCTCGCACCTCTCATCGGCGGCAGCGAGATCGCCGGAACAGTCACTGTCGCGACTGCCGATCCGCTGGCGTGGACGCGCGCCCCGCTGTTCATCGCGCGCGCCGATGGCACGACCTCTGCTGATCGGGCGCAGACCGGGGGCCGTTCTGAAGACGCTCCGGCGGCGGCTCCGCTGCGCAAGGTTTCCGCGATCACGCCGCAGTCCACCGGCCTGTTTGTCGTGCAACCAGATGCTGGAGGTCCGCGATGACGGCGCCTCGACCGGATCGCGGTCTGGCGTGCCCCGGCGCATCATGGAGAGCGTTGAGGGGGGAGCGAGGCAACACGACCGCACGATGGCAGGATAAAGGGGCGCGATGTGCGCTTCGTTTCGGTCGTGTTTTTTCAGGGGCTTGCGCAGCGAATTCGCGAGGTGCGCCTGATCGGCGCAGCCTGCGGCTTCGGCAATTTCAGAAGAAAATCAGTGCCGTTGCGCGATGTGCGGGATCGCCACCATGAGCGGCGAGGACGATTTCCGCATCCGGCCAGGCCGCATCCGCTCGACGAGCGCGCAGCGCGCCCGACCCTTCATCGCGCAGGCGCTGGCGGCGGCCCAGCGCGCCGGCGGAACGGTCTCCCGCAAGGGGACGATCGGGCCGAATCACCGCTCCCGGTTCGGCCGAGGCCAGCGCGCATCGGTGCAGGCAAACCGGTTCATCACGTTCCGCTCGCGCGGCGCCGTCGTCAAGGCGCGTGTCGTCCGTCACGGCGGACGGAGCGCGCCGCTCGCGACCCACCTCAGCTATCTAAGCCGCGAGGGCGTCACCCGGGACGGAGAGAAGGCCCGGCTGTTCGGCCCCGGCACGGACGACGCCGATCGACAGGCGTTCGCGGAGCGGTGCGAGGATGACCGGCATCATTTCCGGTTCATCGTCTCGCCCGACGACGCCTTGGAGATGTCCGACCTCAAGTCCTTCGCCCGCGACCTCGTCGGACAGATGGAAAGGGACCTCGGCACGAAGCTCGATTGGGTCGGCGTCGATCATTGGAACACCGGGCATCCGCACGTCCACCTGATCGTGCGTGGCGTGCGCGAGGACGGCGAGAACCTCGTTATCTCGCGCGACTACATCAAGGAGGGCATGCGCGATCGGGCGCGCGACCTGATCACCCAGGAGCTCGGCCCCCGCACCGATCAGGAGATCCGCCGCACGCTCGAACGCCAGATAGCCGCCGAGCGTTGGACCAACCTCGACCGGCAGCTCGCGCGCGACAGCACCCGCACCGGCGTCATCGATCTCGCGCCGTATCCCGACCGCCAACCCGACGAGTTCCATGCGCTCAAGGTCGGGCGACTACGCAAGCTGGAATCGCTCGGTCTCGCCAGCCAGATCGGTCCCGGCCAATGGACCATGTCGGAGAACGCTGAGGCGACGCTGCGCGAGCTGGGCGAACGCGGCGACATCATCAAGCGCATTCATCGCGGCCTGGCCGAGCGGGGCATCGAGCGTGGCGCGGCCAATTATGTGCTTGCCGGCGAGAGCCTGGACGATCCCGTCGTCGGCCGGTTGGTCGCTCGTGGCCTTGACGACGAGCTGAAGGGCACGGCCTATGCCGTGGTCGATGGCGCCGACGGGCGCACCCACTACATCAAGCTGCCCGATCTCGATGCCGCCGGCGACAGCACGCCGGGCTCGATCGTCGAACTGCGCAAGTTCGACGACGCCCAGGGCCGGCGGCGCGTGGCGCTGGCGGTCCGCTCGGACCTCTCGATCGAGCGGCAGATTACAGCGACCGGCGCCACCTGGCTCGACCGTCAGGCTATTGCCCGCGAACCGGTCGCCCTCGGTGGTGGCGGCTTCGGCGCGGAGGTGCGCGGGGCGATGAACCGCCGCGCCGAACATCTAATCGGGCAAGGCCTCGCCGAACGTCAGGGCCGCGGAGTCAGCTTCAGCCGCAATCTTATCGAGACCCTGCGCCGGCGCGAACTGGACGCGCTCGGAGAAAAGCTGGCGTCGGAGAGCGGACGGCCGCTGACGCGCGCTTCGACCGGCGAATATGTCTCCGGCACCTACCGGCAGCGCTTCGCGCTCGCCTCCGGCCGGTTCGCGATGATCGACGACGGCCTCGGCTTCCAGCTCGTGCCCTGGTCCCCCTCACTCGAAAAGCAGCTCGGCCGCCATGTCTCCGGCCTCGCGCGCGGCGACGGCGGCATCGACTGGAGCTTTGGCCGCAAGCGGGGGCTCGGCCTGTGACCACCACTCCTCACGAAGAAAGGACCCCGCAATGTCCGCCACCAAGATTCTCTGGGGCCAGATCCTCGCCGTATTCCTGATCGTGCTCGTCACAACCTGGTCCGCGACGCAGTGGACGGCCTGGCAGCTCGGCTTCCAGCCGCAACTCGGTCGGCCATGGTTCGAGCTGTTCGGCTGGCCCATCTACTATCCGCCCGCCTTCTTTTGGTGGTGGTACCTCTACGATGCCTACGCGCCGCCGATTTTCGTCGAGGGCGCATACATCGCCGCATCCGGCGGCTTCATCGCGATCGCGGTCGCGATCGGCATGTCGGTCTGGCGAGCCCGCGAGGCCAAGAACGTCGAGACCTACGGCTCCGCGCGCTGGGCCCGACCCGACGAGGTTAAATCCGCTGGGCTGCTCGGACCCGACGGCGTCGTGCTCGGCAAGCTCGATCGCACCTATCTCCGCCACGACGGACCCGAGCATGTGCTCTGCTTCGCGCCGACCCGTTCCGGCAAGGGCGTCGGCCTCGTGGTGCCGTCGCTCTTGACCTGGCCGGGCTCAGCCATCGTCCACGACATCAAGGGCGAGAACTGGCAGCTCACCGCCGGCTTCCGCGCGCGGCATGGCCGGGTGCTGCTCTTCGACCCGACCAACGCGAAGTCGGCCGCCTACAATCCGCTGCTCGAAGTCCGTCGCGGTGAATGGGAAGTTCGCGACGTTCAGAACATCGCCGACATCCTCGTCGATCCCGAAGGGTCGCTGGAAAAGCGGAATCACTGGGAGAAGACTAGCCACGCGCTCCTCGTGGGGGCCATCCTCCACGTCCTCTATGCCGAGGCCGACAAGACGCTCGCAGGCGTCGCCGCCTTCCTGTCCGATCCGAAGCGGCCGATCGAGTCGACGCTCGCCGCCATGATGAAGACCGCCCATCTCGGCGCGGCCGGACCCCACCCGGTCATAGCCTCCGCCGCCCGGGAACTGCTGAACAAATCGGACAACGAGCGCTCGGGCGTGCTGTCGACCGCCATGTCCTTTCTCGGGCTCTACCGCGACCCGGTCGTGGCGGCCGTCACGCGCCGCTGCGACTGGCGCATCACCGACATCGTCGGCGGCGTGCGGCCGTCGACGCTCTACCTTGTGGTCCCGCCCTCCGACATCGCGCGCACCAAGCCGCTGATCCGGCTGATCCTCAATCAGGTCGGCCGGCGATTGACCGAGGATCTGCAGGCCAAGGGCGGGCGGCACCGGCTGCTCCTCATGCTCGACGAGTTCCCGGCACTCGGCCGCCTCGACTTCTTCGAGTCCGCTCTGGCGTTCATGGCCGGCTACGGCCTGAAGAGCTTCCTGATCGCGCAGTCGCTGAACCAGATCGAGAAGGCCTATGGGCCGAACAATTCGATCCTCGACAACTGCCATGTGCGCGTCAGCTTCGCAACCAATGACGAGCGGACGGCCAAGCGCGTCTCCGATGCGCTCGGCACCGCGACCGAGATGCGGGCGATGCGGAACTATGCCGGGCACAGACTCAGTCCCTGGCTCGGCCATCTGATGGTCTCGCGCTCTGAGACCGCGCGGCCGCTGCTGACGCCCGGCGAGGTCATGCAGCTCCCACCTGCGGACGAGATCATCATGGTGGCGGGTACGCCGCCGATCCGGGCGAAGAAGGCCCGCTACTTCGAGGATCGTCGGTTTCAGGAACGCATCCTGCCACCGCCGGCGCTGGCAAAGACAGCGGCGGCAAAGCCGGACGACTGGAGCAAGATGCCGCTGCCGCCGCGGCTGGAGATCGAGGGCGCCGGCGCAAAAGATGGCCAGGGCGACGACGAGGATCCGACCGGCTCTGAACGCCGCCACCAGCCCGAGCTGAACAAGGCCGGGACCGTCGAGAAGAAGGCGCCGATCGACAACGAGTTCGCGGCCGATTTCGGCGACGACGAGGAAGACGACAGCGCCCGGATGAGCCGGATGAACCAGGTCATGCAGGGCGTCGCCCGACAGGTCTCGCTCGACCCCAATGACGGCATGGACCTGTGAGGCGCCGATGACGAAGCCATCAAAGAAGCAGCGCCTGTCGGTCTATCTCGACCCAGACGTCATGAAGGCGCTGGCGGTCTATGCCGCACGGCGTGACCAATCACGCTCCCTGATTGCCGAAGCGGCCATCGCTTCCTTCCTGTCGCCCGACGCCGCCGAACGGCAGGAAGCAGCGACCACCAAGCGTCTCGACCAGGTCGATCGGCGCATGACGCGAATGGAACGCGACCTCGGCATCTCCGTCGAAATGCTGGCCGTCTTCGTCCGCTTCTGGTTGGCGACCAATCCGCCGTTGCCGGAACCTGCCCAGGCCGCGGCGCGTGCTCAGGCAGGTGAGCGATATGACGCCTTCGTCGCTGCGCTCGGCCGGCGACTCGCCAAGGGACCAAAGCTGCGTCAGGAAATTTCGGAAGACGTGTCGGGCGTCGCGGACGCGCAATAATCATCGCTCGCGGCATCGCAAGTATTCATCCGTTCCGCCGTTCCCCTGTCTTTGTACGCCAGAGTGCTACGACCACATTCCGGTTGTTGCCACGCCCCAACTTCTGCCTCTTCTACTCATCCCCGATCCAGGGCCGCTTGTCGGCGGTCCCGCACGGAACGGGGACGACATGGCGGTTTCTCACCAGCAATCCGAGGCGATACTTCGCGGCGCGCGCATGTTGCGCACCGCTCTCGGCCCCGCCATCGCAGGATTCCTGGAAGACCCGTCGATCGTCGAGGTGATGCTCAATCCCGACGGGCGGCTCTGGATCGACCGCCTATCCGGGGGACTTTCCGATACGGGAGAGCGCCTGTCCGCAGCCGATGGCGAGCGCATCGTGCGCCTGGTCGCGCACCATGTCGGCGCCGAGGTTCACTCCGGTCGCCCGCGCGTCTCTGCTGAGTTGCCCGAAACGGGAGAGCGGTTCGAAGGTCTGCTGCCGCCCGTCGTAGCAGCTCCGGCCTTCGCGATCCGCAAGCCAGCCGTCGCGGTCTTCACGCTGGCCGACTACGTCGCGGCCGAGATCATGTCAGCCGACCAGGCCGCGATCCTTCGTCAGGCCGTCGCCGACCGGCGCAACATTCTCGTCGCAGGCGGCACCTCCACCGGCAAGACCACGCTCACCAATGCGCTGCTCGCCGAGGTGTCGAAGACCTCCGACCGCATCGTGCTGATCGAGGACACGCGCGAACTGCAATGCGCCGCGCCGAACCTCGTCGCGATGCGCACCAAGGACGGCGTCGCCTCGCTCTCCGATCTCGTCCGCTCCTCCCTTCGCCTGCGTCCCGACCGCATCCCGATCGGCGAGGTGCGCGGCTCCGAAGCGCTCGATCTCCTCAAAGCATGGGGCACGGGCCACCCCGGCGGTATCGGCACGATCCATGCCGGCACCGCGCTCGGCGCGCTGCGCCGCCTCGAACAGCTCATCCAGGAAGCTGTCGTCACCGTCCCCCGCGCGCTGATCGCCGAGACCATCGATCTCGTCGCGGTGCTCAGCGGCCGAGGCTCGACCCGTCGCCTCGCCGAACTCGCCCGCGTCGAGGGTCTCAAGCCGGACGGCGACTACCGCGTCACCCCCACAACCCAGCCCCTCTCAGGAGATCTCCCATGAATCGTCATTGCCTGCGCTTCCGCCGCCATATCTCGACGGCGGCGGCCGTCGCCTTCGTCAGCATGATGATGGCGCCCGCCGCATATGCTTCCGGCTCGTCCATGCCTTGGGAAGCGCCGCTGCAGTCCATCCTCGAATCGATCGAGGGACCTGTGGCCAAGATCATCGCTGTGATGATCATCATCATCACAGGTCTAACACTCGCCTTCGGCGATACATCAGGCGGCGCAAGGAAGCTGATCCAGATCGTCTTCGGCCTGTCGATCGCCTTCGCCGCGTCGAGCTTCTTCCTGTCCTTCTTCTCCTTCGGCGGTGGAGCGCTCGTCTGATGGCGAGCCTGATCGACAGCGCCGGCGAAGTACCGGGCTACGCCGTCCCGGTCCATCGCGCGCTCACCGAGCACATCCTGCTCGGCGGCGCGCCACGTTCGATCGCCATCCTCAACGGCACGCTGGCGGCAGCGCTCGGCCTCGGCCTGCGCCTCTGGCTGGTCGGTCTCGGGCTCTGGGCGATCGGCCATTTCGCGGCCGTGTGGGCGGCCAAACGCGATCCGCAATTCGTCGATGTCGTGCGCCGCCACCTGCGCATTCCCGGCCATCTGAACGTCTGAGGTGGGCCCATGATGAACCTCGCCGAATATCGACGGACGTCAAGCCGCCTCGCGGACTTCCTGCCCTGGGCCGCGCTCGCGGGCGAGGGCGTCGTCCTCAACAAGGACGGGAGCTTCCAGCGCACCGCGCGGTTTCGCGGTCCCGACCTCGACTCTGCGGTTCCCGCCGAGCTCGTCGCCGTGGCCGGCCGGCTGAACAACGCCTTCCGCCGCCTCGGCTCGGGATGGGCGATCTTCGTCGAGGCGCAACGCCATGGCGCCGGGGCCTATCCCGCGGGCCGCTTTCCCGACGCCGCGTCCGCCCTGGTCGACGCCGAACGCAAGGCGGATTTCGAGGAAGACGCCTCGCATTTCGAGTCCAGCTATTTCCTGACCTTCGTCTATCTGCCGCCAGCGGAGGACGCCGCCCGCGCCGAGAGCTGGCTCTATGAAGGCAAGGCCGAGAACGGCATCGACCCTTACGAGGCGTTGCGCGGCTTCGCTGATCGCACCGACCGCGTGCTCCAGCTCATCGAGAATTTCATGCCGGAATGCGCCTGGCTCGATGACGGCGAGACGCTGACCTATCTCCATTCGACCGTCTCGACGAAACGCCATCGCGTGCGCGTGCCTGAGACGCCGATATATCTCGATGCGCTGCTGGCCGATCAACCGCTCACCGGCGGGCTGGAACCGCGCCTGGGCGACGCCCACTTGCGTATCTTGACGATCGTCGGCTTCCCGACCGCGACCACGCCCGGTCTGCTCGACGACCTCAATCGGCTCGCCTTTCCGTATCGCTGGTCGACGCGCGCCGTCCTTCTGGACAAGACCGACGCCACCAAGCTGCTCACCAAGATCCGGCGGCAGTGGTTCTCCAAGCGCAAGTCGATCGCCGCGATCCTCAAGGAGGTGATGACCAACGAGGCCTCGGCGCTGATCGATACCGACGCGGCGAACAAGGCGGCCGATGCCGATCTCGCGCTCCAGGAGCTCGGCGCCGACTATGCCGGCCAGGCCTATGTCACCGCGACGGTCGCCGTCTGGGACGCCGATCCACGCATCGCAGCCGAGAAGCTGCGCTTGGTGGAGAAGATCGTTCAGGGCCGCGACTTCACCGCGATGGCGGAGACGATCAACGCCGCCGACGCCTGGCTCGGGTCGCTGCCCGGCCATGTTTACGCCAACGTCCGGCAACCGCCGATCTCGACGCTCAATCTCGCCCACATGATCCCGCTGTCGGCGGTGTGGGCGGGGCCGGAACGGGATGAGCATTTCGGTGCGCCCCCCTTGCTGTTCGGCAAAACCGAAGGGTCAACCCCGTTCCGGTTTTCCCTTCATGTCGGCGACGTCGGTCACACGCTCGTCGTCGGGCCGACCGGCGCCGGCAAGTCCGTGCTGTTGGCGCTAATGGCGCTTCAGTTCCGGCGTTATTCGGGCTCGCAGGTTTTCGCCTTCGATTTTGGCGGCTCGATCCGCGCGGCGGCGCTCGCCATGGGCGGCGATTGGCACGATCTCGGCGGCGGACTGACCGAAGGCGCGGACGACAGCGTGTCGCTGCAACCGCTTAGCCGTATCCACGACGTGCCGGAACGCGCCTGGGCCGCCGACTGGATCGTCGCGATCCTGATGCACGAGGGCGTGACGATCTCGCCGGAGGTGAAGGAATATATCTGGACGGCGCTGACCTCGCTCGCGAGCGCGCCTGTTGGCGAGCGCACCATCACCGGGCTTGCCGTCCTCCTTCAATCGAATGACCTCAAGCAGGCGCTACGACCATATTGCGTCGGCGGCGCCTATGGCCGGCTGCTCGACGCCGAAAGCGAGCACCTTGGCGCAGCCTCGGTCCAAGCGTTCGAGACCGAGGGCTTGATCGGAACTGGCGCGGCACCGGCCGTGCTCGCCTACCTGTTCCATCGCATCGCGGATCGCCTGGATGGCAGCCCCACGCTGCTCATCGTTGACGAAGGCTGGCTGGCGCTCGACGACGAGGGCTTCGCCGGTCAACTCCGCGAATGGCTGAAGACGCTGCGCAAGAAGAACGCCTCCGTCGTCTTCGCCACCCAGTCGCTCTCCGACATCGACGGTTCGGCGATTGCGCCCGCCATCATCGAGAGCTGCCAGACCAGGCTCCTGTTGCCGAACGAACGCGCGATCGAACCGCAGATCACCGCGATCTACCGGCGCTTCGGCCTCAACGACCGCCAGATCGAGATCCTCGCCCGCGCGATGCCCAAGCGCGACTATTACTGCCAGTCCCGCCGCGGCAACCGGCTGTTCGAGCTCGGCCTATCCGACGTTGCGTTGGCGCTGTGCGCCGCCTCGTCGAAGACCGACCAGGCCGCCATCGAGCGCACTATCGCCGAGCATGGCCGCGAGGGCTTCCTGCCGGCCTGGCTGCGGTTGCGTGGCGTCGCCTGGGCGTCCGACCTCATTCCCAACCTCACCAACCTGGAGAGCAAGCCATGATCTTCCGTCGCTCACGCGCGGCGTTTCTCGCCGCGTCCATCCTTTCAATTCCCGTGGCGCTATCGCCCGTGATGGTCTCGCCCGCATCCGCGCAATGGATCGTCTACGACCCGACGAACTACGTGCAGAATGTTCTCTCCGCAGCTCGCGCGCTGGAGCAAATCAACAATCAGATCACATCGCTTCAGAACGAAGCGACGATGTTGATCAACCAGGCGCGTAACCTCGCGAGCCTGCCGTACTCCTCGCTTCAGCACCTGCAGCAGTCCGTGCAGCGAACGCAGCAGCTCCTACAGCAGGCCCAGCGCATCGCCTACGACGTCCAACAGATCGACCGGGCCTTCACATCCACCTACGGCAATGCGTCGATGTCGGCGTCTGACCAGCAACTCGTGGCGCAGGCGCGCGAGCGCTGGCAGAACACCGTCGGCGGATTGCAGGACGCCATGCGGGTGCAGGCCGGCGTCGTCGGCAACATCGACACCAACCGCGCCGAGATGTCGGCGCTGGTCGGTCAGAGCCAAGGCGCGACCGGCGCATTGCAGGCGACCCAGGCCGGCAACCAGCTCCTCGCCCTGCAGGCCCAGCAGCTCGCCGACCTCACCGCCGTCGTCGCCGCCAACGGCCGGGCGCAGGCGCTCCAGTCGGCCGAACAGGCCACGGCCGCCGAGCAGGGCCGCGAGCAGCGCCGGCGCTTCCTGACTCCGGGCACCGGCTACCAGCCAGGCAACGCCAAGATGTTCTACGGCGGCAACTGAGGGGCGGAGTCATGGACGGAAAGATGCTGGCTCGCCTCGGCGCCGTTGTGTTCGTCGCGGTCGCGGTCACCGCGACCGCCATCGAGCTGACCCGAAAGGAGGACGAGCCGGCCGGCTGGTCCGCAGGGCGCGTCGAGAATTCGCAGGCCGATCCGCTCCGCACCGAGCTGATCCGTTGCCAGCGCCTCGGCGATGCCGGCCCCCGTGACGCCGCGTGCCTGCGCGCCTGGGCGGAAAACCGCGAGCGGTTTCTCGCACCGGGCGCGCGACCCAAGGACCGCTTGCCCGACGCGGCGACGGCCCCGCAGCCCCAGTTTGGCGCTGACCTGCGAAACACGACGCTGGACAATCCTACCCCCCGGGAAACAACGCCGCAGCAAGACGAGGCCCGATAGCATCATGGGCGGCACCGGCGTCATCGACCATTTCCTCGAGGTCTTCACCCGTTACATCGATTCCGGGTTCGGTCTGCTTGGCGGCGAGGTCGCATTCATCGCGACCACTCTGATCGTCATCGACGTGACGCTGGCCGCCCTGTTCTGGAGCTGGGGCGCTGACGACGACATCATCGCGCGCCTGGTCAAGAAGACGCTGTTCGTCGGCGTCTTCGCCTACATCATCGGCAACTGGAACAATCTCGCCCGCATCGTTTTCGAGAGCTTCGCCGGTCTTGGCCTGAAGGCCTCCGGCACCGGCTTTACGACAGCGGATCTACTTCGCCCCGGCAAGGTCGCGCAGACCGGCCTCGATGCCGGACGGCCGCTGCTCGATTCGATTTCCAGCCTGATGGGCTACTGGTCGTTCTTCGAGAATTTCATCCAGATCGCCTGCATGTTCCTCGCCTGGGCGCTGGTGCTGCTGGCCTTCTTCATCCTCGCCGTCCAGCTCTTCGTCACCTTGATCGAGTTCAAGCTGACGACGCTCGCCGGTTTCGTGCTCATTCCCTTCGGCCTTTTCGGCAAATCGGCCTTCATGGCCGAGCGCGTCCTCGGCAACATCATCTCCTCCGGCATCAAGGTCCTGGTGCTGGCCGTTATCATCGGCATCGGCTCGACGCTGTTCTCCGAATTCACTGCAGGCTTCGGTGGAGCCAATCCGACCATTGACGACGCCATGGCGATCGTGCTCGCCGCGCTGTCACTGCTCGGCCTCGGAATCTTCGGTCCCGGCATCGCCAACGGCCTCGTCTCGGGCGGGCCTCAGCTCGGGGCCGGCGCGGCGGTCGGCACTGGCCTTGCCGCCGGCGGAATGGTCGCAGCCGGAGGAGCCTCTCTCGGCGCAGCAGCCGGCGGCGTCGGCGCTATGGCCGGCGGAGCGGCCGCCGCCGCACGCGGTGGCGCCGCTATGGCAGGTGGCGCAGCCACTGCCTACAGCCTCGGGGCCGCGGGCCAATCGGGCGCGGCAAGCGTCGCTTCCGGCCTTGGCGGCGTCGCCCGCGCAGCCGGTGGCGCGGCGGCTTCGCCCCTCCGCCGGGCGGCCTCACGCACCGCCGACAGCATGCGGTCGAGCTTCTCGGAGGGCGGGAAATCCGCCTTCGAAGCCACCGGTGGCACTTCGACCATGGGCACGATCGGCGGAGGCACGCCCGAGGCGGCCGCACCGGCTGACGGACCACCGGCCTGGGCTCGCCGCATGAAGCGCTCCCAAACGCTGAGCCATGGCGTGACAGCGGCCGCCCATGCCATTCGCAGCGGCGACAGCCACGGCGGCGGCTCCTCCATCAACCTTTCCGAAAGCGACCGCTGATGTTCAAACGACCCTCCACTCACTACGGCAAGTCCCCCGAACCAGAGACGCCTTACCAGCGGGCCGCCCAGGTCTGGGACGATCGTATCGGCGGCGCTCGCGTCCAGGCCAAGAACTGGCGCCTCATGGCCTTCGGATCGCTGATCCTCTCGGCTGGATTCGCTGCTGCGCTCGTCTGGCAATCAGCGCGTGGCACGGTCGTACCCTGGGTGGTGCAGGTCGACCGGCTCGGTCAGGCGCAGGCGGTGGCGCCAGCGGTCGCCGACTATCGCCCGACCGACCCGCAAATCGCCTTCCACCTCGCACGTTTCATCGAGCAGGTCCGCTCGATCCCGTCCGATGCCATCATCGTCCGCCAGAACTGGCTGCGCGCCTACGACTTCACGACTGATCGCGGCGCGATGGCGCTGAACGACTATGCGCGCTCGAACGACCCTTTCACCAAGGTCGGCCGGCAGCAGGTCGCCGTCGACGTTTCGAGCGTGATCCGCGCGTCGCCGGATAGCTTCCGCGTCGCTTGGACCGAGCGGCGCTACGAGAACGGCCAGCTCGCCGAGACGACCCGCTGGACCGCCATCCTCACCATCGTCGTGCAGGTGCCTCGCAACGCCGACCGGCTGCGAGCGAACCCGCTCGGCATCTACGTCAACGCCATCAATTGGTCACGGGAGCTTGGGCAATGAAGCCGTCTTTCCGTAAAGCCGGAAGCCCGGCTTCTCACACTTCCACACTCGCGGCTCTGCTGCTTTCAGCAACTGCGCTCGCCGGCTGCGCCACGACGCAGAAGCCGCCCGAGATATCCTATGACGACGCAGCGCCCGCCGTGCAGACGGCCGATCCGGCGGGGCCAGTGCAGGTCGTGGAGCTTCCACGTCCGCTACCGCTGCCAGGACAGATGAAGCCCGTTGAAGAATCGCGCCGAACCCCAGAGCCGACCGATCCGACGGCCCGCGTCAATCAAGCCAATGCGGCTGCGCGCGTGCAGCCAGTCCGAGACGGCTTCATCAATGCGATGCAAGTCTATCCGTACACTGGCGGAGCGCTCTATCAGGTCTATACCGCCGTTGGTCAGATCACCGATATCGCCCTGCAGCCCGGCGAGCAGCTCGTGGGTTCCGGGCCGGTGGCCGCTGGCGACACGGTCCGCTGGATCATCGGCGACACGCAGAGCGGTTCGGGCGCGACCCTGCAAGTCCACATCTTGGTGAAGCCGACCCGCGCCGACCTGATGACCAACCTGGTCATCAACACCAATCTGCGGACTTATCACCTGGAACTGCGCTCGACGGAGCGCACCTATATGGCGTCGGTCTCGTGGCAGTACCCGCAGGATCAGCTCATCGCCCTGCGCCGCCAGAACGCGCAGGCCGAGGCAGCGCGTCCCATCGCCACCGGCGTCGACCTCGCCAACATCAACTTCCGCTATGCCATCGAGGGCGATCGTGCGCCCTGGCGGCCGCTGCGGGCCTATGACGACGGACGGCAGGTCTTCATCGAGTTTCCGCGCGGCATCGGCCAGGGCGAGATGCCGCCGATCTTCGTGGTCGGCCCCGAGGGCAACACCTCCGAACTCGTGAATTACCGCGTCCGCGGCAACTACATGATCGTCGATCGCTTGTTCGCGGCCGCCGAGCTGCGCTTCGGCGCCGGTGACCACCAGAAGCGCGTTCGGATCACCCGCACCGATGGGAGGCCGGCGTCGTGAGCGAGCCTGAAGCCCGGAAAGAGGATGAGGATGATGCACCGCTGACCGGGTCGACCGCCGATGCGGTCGCCCCGATGCGGCTTCGTGCGGAGGCTCCGCGCGTTACGCGGCTGTCGCGCAAGGTGCTTGCCGGCATTGGTCTCGTGGCGAGCGTGGGCCTGGGCGGAGCGCTGATCTACGCCCTTCAGACGCGCGACGGCGGCAAGTCCGCCGAAGAACTCTATTCGACCGAAAACCGATCGACCGCCGACGGCTTGGCGGGCTTGCCCCGCGACTACAGCGGTGTGCCTCAGCTTGGCCCGCCGCTACCCGGCGACCTCGGTCGTCCCATCCTCGGCGCGCAGAATCGCGGCCAGCCCGTGCCCAACCCCGGCGTAGCATCACCCAATCCTGGTCTCAGCGCCGAGGAGCAACGCCGCCTGCAGGAAATTGAGAGCGCCCGCACCGCCAAGCTCTTCGCCGGCACGGAGAACCGGCCGACGCCATCATCAGCCTCTGGCACTGCGACGGCTGTTCCGCCACCAATACCTGACCTCGCCAGCCTCGGGCTTGCTCCCCAGCCAGCGACGTCGTCGGCCCAGGATCGGCAACTCGCCTTCCTCAACGCCGCCGCCGATCGCCGCACCGTCTCGCCGGATCGCATCGTGGCTCCGGCGTCGCCGAACATCCTTCAGGCGGGTGCCGTGATTTCGGCCGCGCTCATCACCGGCATCCGGTCCGATCTTCCGGGCCAGATCACCGCGCAAGTGACGGAGAACATCTATGACAGCCCGACGGGCCGCATCCTTCTTGTACCCCAAGGCACGCGCATCATCGGCCAGTACGACAACAATGTTCAGTTCGGACAAAGCCGCGTGCTGCTGGTCTGGAACCGGCTGATCTTCCCGAACGGCCGCTCGATCGTGCTCGAGCGTCAACCTGGCGCTGATGTCGAAGGTTATGCCGGCCTCCAGGATGGCGTCGACTATCACTGGTGGGATCTCGCCAAGGCTGCGGGCTTGTCCACGCTGCTGAGCATTGGGGCAGAGCTCGCCACCAACGACGACGACCGCCTGATCCAGGCGATCCGCAACGGCGGGCAGGACACCATCAACGATGCCGGTCAACAGATCGTTCGCCGCCAGTTGAACATCGCCCCGACCTTGACGATCCGCCCGGGGTTCCCCGTTCGCGTCATCGTTACCCGCGACCTCGTACTCGAACCCTACGGAGGCTGACATGGCGAAGCTGAAGCTCGGGGCCGTTGCCGACGACAAGCCGGTCAAGCTCGTGATCGAATTTCCGGCGACCGTTCATCGCGATCTGGTCGCTTACGCGGAAATCCTGGCCCGCGAGACCGGCCATCCAGTAAGCGACCCGGCCAAACTGATCGTCCCCATGGTGGAGCGCTTCATGGCCACCGATCGCGGCTTCGCGAAGGCCCGGCGACCGCGTCAGTCGCCCGCGGGCAAGGAGGGATAGCGCTCTTGCAGCAGGTTGATGAAACCCGCCAGTGCCGGATTGTCGTTATCACCCTGCCAATAGGCTGCGTAGTTGATCCGGCTCGGACCATTGCCGTCCCGCGCCTCGCGGCAGACGACGCCTGTATAAGAAGCCCCGATGCAGGCTTCGCACATCAGGCTGACGCCGAAGCCTGCTCCCACGAGGCTCTTGATGTTCTCGCGGCTGACATCGTGACTGATGACCTTGGGCCGTTCGCCCGGCGCGGCGAGCTTCGCCAGCAAGATATCCTGGATCTCCGGCCCGGGATCGCGCTGGCTGAAAAGGAAGGTCTCGTCCTTCAGATCGGTCCAATAGACGATGTTGTTGCCGGCCAATCGATGACCTTCGGGCAGCGCGACCATGATGCGCTCGCTCCAGAGCCCCATGACCTTCCCCCCCGCGAGAGATCGGATCGCCCGTCACGATGGCGACATCAAGCCGGCCAGCGTCGACGCCGGCGAACAGGCATGCGCGTGCGCCTTCATATGTCTGGATTTCGACCTTGGGGAACCGCGATGCATACTCGATCAGGCTGGCCCGCAGGTTCCCGGCCGACAGCGAGGTGTAGAACCCGACCGTGAGGCGGCCGGCCTCGCCTCTGCCTATGTCCTTGGCGGTCGCGGCCATATGATCGACCGTTTCGACGAGATGCCGGGATGTCCGCAATATCTCGACGCCAGCCGTAGTCGGCCGAACGCCACCGCTGGTTCGTTCGAACAACACGACGCCCAGACGCTCTTCCAATTGCGAAATGCAGCGGCTCAGGGTCGATTGCTTGCCCCCAAGCGCCTCAGCCGCCCGCCGAAAACTGCCATAGTGTGCAGCTGCGACCACATAGCGCAGGTGTCTCAGTTCGATATGCGCTTCCAGCGATCGGAACTCCTCCAGTGATTCCGGCAACCTCCTGTCATGGCACTCCCGAAATTTATGTGCCCGGCCGAGCGGCAACCGCCTCAACCAATATGGGAATTGCGCGCCGGAATTTTGACTGTCCGGGAGCGCAACCGACTCGGATCGGCAGAACTGCTGGTAGGACTGTAATCAGCCCTACATAAAATTGCTATTGAGACGCGTTTGCAAAGATTCCATACGAAATGGACATATTTGTCGGCCGACGTGCTTGACCGCTTCACGGAACTTGGTGTCCAGCGCCCCCAAGCTGTTCGGCGGGCTTGGCGACACAATCTGGCGGACCTCCCGTACCTCAAGCTTTCGGGCCGCATCCGCATCCGCCAAGATCAGTCGGACATGCGTCTAGTCATGTTACAAGCGTGAACGCAAAAGGAGACCGGCCATCGATATGACGCGCGAGACGATCGAAAGACTTCAGGCATGGATCTATCTCGTGGCAATCACGATTGGCCTGATTTTTGGAATGGCAGCACCGGATTTGGGCGGTGTCCTGGAAGTGCTGTTGTGGCCGAGCCTGGCCGCGCTTCTCTACGTTACGTTCACGCAGGTCCCGCTGAATCATCTGCCCGAGGCCTTCCGCGATGGCCGATTCATGGCGGCAATCCTGCTTTCCAACTTCATCCTCGTCCCGTTGCTTGTCTGGGCGCTGCTGCTAGTCGTGCCCGATCAGCCGGCGGTGAGACTCGGTGTGCTGCTCGTCCTTCTCGTGCCCTGTACCGACTGGTTCATTACCTTCACACACTTGGCGCGGGGCGACACGCGGCGAGCGATCGCGGTGACGCCAGTCAATCTGCTGCTACAGATCGCGCTGCTGCCGCTCTATCTC
The DNA here is from genome assembly GCF_046297595.1 of Ferrovibrio sp. Lineage (GTDB taxonomy): Bacteria > Pseudomonadota > Alphaproteobacteria > Ferrovibrionales > Ferrovibrionaceae > Ferrovibrio. The sequence continues at coordinate 153,241 of NZ_JBKBHT010000005.1, read as the reverse complement.
TGGATTTTCATGGGGGAGAGCTTTGCCGAGATTCTTTCAGCCGATCGCATCGCGGCGGTATTCGTCGTGCTGATCCTGCTGCCGCTTGCCCTGGCCTTCCTGACCGAGGTCTGGTCGGAACGGAACGGAGCGCGGAGCGCCGTCGTCGAGCGGCTCGCTTGGTTCCCCGTTCCGCTGCTGGCCCTGGTAGTCTTCCTGATTGCCGGATCACAGGTGGAGGCGGTTGCCGGTTCGCTGCCGGTTCTCGGGCAGGTGCTCCTCGCCTTCCTGCTGTTTCTCGTCGGCGCCGCGGCGATCGGTATCTTCGTGGCGCGTCTATTCTCACTGCCGGTGCCGCAGGCGCGCACGCTGGTCTTCAGTGTGGCGACGCGCAATTCCTTCGTCGTGCTGCCTTTCGCGCTCGCCCTACCCGCGGCCTGGGAGCTGGCGGTAATTGTCATCGTGTTTCAGTCGCTCGTGGAGCTGTTCGGAATGGTCGGCTTTCTGTGGCTCGTGCCGCGCAAGCTGCTTCCTCTGTCCACCTCGGCCTCCTGAGACAGACAACGACTGAGACGGCTTCGTCCGTCGGCACGGGCGGGCTAAGATCAGGCACCATGGCAAGTGAATCACTTCAACCACGTCTGCGTTTCCGGCTCGTCCTGGGCCGGTCGATCGCCATCGGCCCTGGCAAAGCCGATCTTCTGGCAGCCATCGCCGAGACCGGATCGATCTCGGCCGCAGGGCGCTCGATGGGCATGAGTTACAAGAAGGCGTGGTACCTGATCGACACCATGAACCGGTGCTTCCGCGAACCGCTAGTGGTGGCCAGCAAGGGCGGCAGCTCGCGTGGCGGCGCGCATCTGACGGCGATAGGCGAGAAGGTGCTGGAACTTTACCGGTCGATCGAGAATCAGGCGTCCGAAGCGGCGGCGCGCGATCTCGACGCCTTTTCCGACCTTATCGTCGACGAGTCCCCCGAAGGCTGAGTGTTCAAGGCGTACAGCCTTGGCAGGCTGGGTCGCGCCCGATATAGTCAAATGACTACATCGGAACGGAGACGCTCATGATGACCCATTCGGCGATGGCTCATGCCTGGACACGACGTGCTCTTCTCACGCTTGGCCTCGGGGCTGGAGCCGCGATCGCGGCCCTCGCAATTCAGATGACCGGCGCGGATGCCCAGCAGGCGGACGTGCCCGTCATCGCCGCCGCGGCCGACCTGAAATTCGCCGTGACCGAACTCGCCTCGGCCTTCAAGGCGGACACCGGCAAGGAGGTGAAGCTCTCGTTTGGCTCCACGGGCAACTTCGCCACCCAGATCCGCCAGGGCGCACCCTTTCAAGTCTTCATGGCCGCCGATCAGAAATTCATCGCCGATCTTTACAAGGAAGGCTTCACCCGGGACGCGGGCGATCTCTATGCCGAGGGCCGCATCGTGCTGATGGTGCCGCACGGCTCGATGCTGAAGGCCGATGAGGCGATGGACGATCTCGCAGCCCAACTGGCAGCGGGCCGGATCACCCGCTTCGCCATCGCCAACCCCGAGCACGCGCCCTACGGTCTGCGCGCCGAAGAGGCGCTCAAGCATCGCGGCCTGTGGGATAAGGTGCAGCCGCATCTAGTTCTCGGCGAGAACGTCAGCCAAGCGGCCCAGTTCGCGCTCTCGGGCAATGCGCAGGGCGGGATCATCGCCTATTCGCTGGCGCTGGCGCCGGAAGTGCGCTCGCAGGGTCAATTCGCGCTGATCCCCCATGACTGGCACGAACCGCTATTGCAGCGCATGGCGCTGCTGAAGAACGCCGGTCCCGTCGCCGAGGAGTTCTACGCCTATATGAAGACGCCGAAAGCCCGCGAGATCATGAAGAAATTCGGCTTCGTGCTGCCGGCTGAGGGCTGACCCTTTGGATTGGACCGCCCTCTCCCTGTCCCTGAGGCTCGCCGGTTGGACGGTGGCGATCCTCTTGCCGGTCTCCATTGTGGCCGGCCGTTGGCTGGCCTACCGCCAGTTCCGAGGCAAGGGGCTGGTCGAGGCCGTGGTGATGCTGCCGCTGGTGCTGCCGCCGACGGTCTTCGGCTTCTACCTCCTGCTGGCTTTCGGGCGGAACTCGCCCATCGGCGCCTTCTGGCAGGCGGCCTTCGGCCACCAACTGGTCTTCACGTTCGAGGGACTGCTGGTAGCCTCGGTGATCTTCAATCTGTCCTTCGCTATTCAGCCGGCACAACGGGGATTTGAGGCGGTTCCGGTGGAGGTGCGCGAAGCGGCCGCCTGCTGCGGCATGTCGCCGTTGCGCGGCGTCTGGCGGGTCGAGTTACCGCTGGCCTGGCCTGGCGTGATGACGGCCATGGTTCTGACCTTCGCCCATACGCTGGGTGAGTTCGGCATTATCCTGATGATGGGCGGCTCGATCCCTGGCGAAACCAAGACGATCGCCATCTCAATCTACGACCGGGTGCAGGGCTTCGACATGGCCGGCGCCGGCATCATGTCGGCGACCCTCGTGGCGATTTCACTCTTCACCATCGCGGCGACCTACATGCTGTCGGCGCGCGTGGGACGGAGACTGTCCTGATGGCGCTGGAAGTGATGGCACGGGCGGCAGCCCCCATTCCGCTCGAGGCTTCATTCCGCGCCGAACCGGGTGAGCTGCTCGCGCTGGTCGGTCATTCCGGCTCGGGCAAGACGACGCTTTTGCGCACCATCGCGGGGCTCTGGCGGCCGGAGACGGCGCGGGTGGCGGTGGATGGCGAGGTGTGGCTCGACACGACTGCCGGCGTGAACCTGCCGCCCCACAGGCGGCATGTCGGCATTGTGTTCCAGAACTATGCGCTGTTTCCGCATATGACGGCGGCGCAGAACGTGACCGCGGCGATGGACCGGGGAGCGCCGAACCCGCGGGCCGAGGCCGAGCGGCTTCTCGCCCTCGTGAACATGCCAGGGCTAGCCAATCGCAAGCCAAGCCAGCTTTCGGGCGGCCAACAGCAGCGCGTCGCGGTAGCGCGCGCGCTGGCCCGCCGCCCGCAGGCGCTTTTGCTGGACGAGCCGTTCTCGGCCGTCGACCGAGCGACGCGCGAGCGGCTGTACGATGAGATCATCGCTTTGCGCGCCCATCTCAAAATGCCGGTGGTGCTCGTCACCCACGACATGAACGAAGCTCAGTTGCTGGCCGACCGGATGGTTGTGATCGAGAATGGGCGCGTGGTGCGTGAAGGCACGACGGCGGAGGTGATGGCCGATCCCGAAGCCCTGCGTGCCATGGGCATCCGCGAGGTCGCCGCTATGTTGCCGGCGATCATTGTCGAGCATTTGGATGACGGGCTGACTCGGCTCGACGCCGCCACGGGTCCGCTGTTCCTGCCCACCATCGAGAGCGCACCTGGCACGCGGGTGCGCGTGCGCATCATGGCGCATGAGGTCATTTTGGCGCGGAAGCGGCCGGAGGGCCTTTCCGCGCAGAACATCCTCGCGGGGAAAGTCGCCGGCATCGTTCCCGGCACAGGGCCGGGCGTGATCGTCCACGTCCAGGTGGGCGATGGTGAGATCCTCGCCCGCATCACGCGCCGTGCCGTCGAGCAACTGGGCCTCAAACCCGGCGATGACGTCCACGCCATCGTCAAGTCGATGTCGGTCGCCCGCGATCACGTCGCCCGTGCCCCGACCCACAACGAGGCAGCGCAATGACGCAGGTCGACCGCCCTGCGATGGCCTTCGGCTGGGGTGCCATGATCGGAACGCTCGGCGGCCTGATCGGCCTCGGCGGCGCGGAATTCCGCCTGCCGGTGCTGATCGGGCTATTCCGGTTCGCCGCGTTGGAGGCAATCATCCTCAACAAGGCGATGAGCCTGGTGGTCGTGGCCTCAGCCCTGCCGTTCCGCGCCGGTACGGTGCCGTTCGCCGTCGTTGCCGATCACTGGTCCGTCATCGTCAATCTTCTCGTTGGCAGCCTGCTGGGCGCCTGGCTCGGGGCCGGCTGGGCGGTTCGCATGAAGGCCCATGTGCTTTATCGCGTCATCGCCTTGATGCTTGTCGGCATCGCGATCGTGCTGCTGTTCGGACACGACGCGGATGGCTCCGGCGTCCCGCTGATGGGCGGGATCGCGCAGGCCATCGCAGGCGTCGCCGCGGGGTTCGTCATCGGCGTGGTCGCTTCCCTGCTCGGCGTGGCGGGTGGCGAGATGCTGATCCCGACGCTGGTGCTCCTGTTCGGCGCTGACATCAAGCTTGCCGGCAGCCTGTCGCTAGCGGTCAGCTTGCCCACCATGATCGTTGGCTTCACCCGCTACAGCCGTGACAGCAGCTTCGCAGTGCTCGGCCGCAACCGTCGCTTCATCCTCATCATGGCGTTGGGTTCGATTGCCGGATCGCTCGTAGGCGGCCTGCTGCTCGGCATCGTGCCAGCCGCGATCTTGCTGCCGGCGCTGGCGGCGATCCTGCTGGTCTCGGCGGTCAAAGTCTGGCGGCACGCCTAGCTATAGAACGGGACGAGACCGACTTAGGCACCAGCGGCAACGCTGTTTAGTATCGATTGACTTGTTACGGCCGTTACAATATTTTTGAGACATGGCATCTCACTCATGGCTCCTCCTCACCTACAAAGTTCCGCCCGAGCCGGCTTCCAAGCGCGTCGCAATCTGGCGGCGGCTGAAAGGCATGGGCGCCGTCTATCTGCAGAACGGCGTCTGCTTGCTCCCGAAGACGGACGATCATGTGCGGCGCCTCAAAATGCTGGAGAACGACGTCGCCGAAGTCGCCGGTGAATCGGTGCTTCTGGAGACGGTCGCGCTCGACCGTAGCCAGGAAGAAAAGGTCGTCGGTCGCTTCAAGGCCGACAGGGACGAGGCCTACCGCGAGTTCATTGACAAGTGTGACGACTTCGAAAAAGAAATCGCCAAGGAAACGGCAGCGGAGCACTTCACCTATGCCGAGCTGGAAGAGAACGACGTCGATCTGAAGAAACTCAAGGGCTGGATCGAGAAGATCCGGAAACTCGACTTCTACGGCGCACCCCTGGCGGCTGAGTCGGTTGAGCGGCTGAAAGCCTGCGAAGGTCTGCTCGATACATATGCGCAACGCGTCTTCGACGCCCATGACGAGAACAAATGAAGGGGGCGCTCAGTGACGCTAACCATCCTGACCTACAACACGCTTTTTGCCGGCCGCGACGGCGGTGATGATCGCCGGGCCGCGGCGCAGATCAAGTTGATCGCCGGCATCAAGCCCGACGTCTTCCTGATGCAGGAGGCAAAAGGGTTCGATGCCGCAGGCGGCGCACTCTTGCACGCGCTTGAAGCTAGGATCGGCATGCGCGGCTTCCTCGCAGTCGCGCCGCGCACCGGGCAGAACGTCGCGATCTTCATTCGCGAACCGCTCAAGCCGATCTCCTTCGAAGCGGACAGCGCCAATTTCCACCACACGCTGGCCACGCTCAAAGTGAAGCTGCGGGGCAACGAGCGGCCCTTGACGCTGATTAGCGCCCATCTCTGCCCAAATGGCCCGGCAATCCGTCGGCGCGAGGCCGCACACCTCGCGGTCCAGGCCGCGCCGGATACCCTCGCGCTTCTCACCGGCGACTTCAATTCCGCGTCGCCGCACGATCCCGAGCCGGCGGGGTTCGACACGCTGCCGGCGCACCATCGCACCCGTTATCTCGCCGACGATCTGAAGGCGGCCGACCGCAGCGTGCTCGCCCATCTGGAGGCCGCCGGGTGGGTCGATGTCGGCCATGTCCTCGACAAGGCGATCACGCCCACCGTGCCGACGGCCGGGTTCGTAGGCACGGAGTTCGCGGCGATGCGCTGCGACTATGTGCTGGCAACAAAGGCCTTGGCGGCAAGCGCTGCCAGCTACGAGGTCGTCCGCGCGCCTGCGACGAATATGGCTTCGGATCACTATCCCATTGTCGCAACCTTCGAGGTGGCGCCATGACTTCGAATACGGAGGCCGTCGCAACAACCCCCAACGGCCAGCCGAAGGGCTGGTTCAACCGGACCGTGGCCGGTGCGGGGCTCACCAGCGCGCTCGGGGATTTCTGCTACGAGACGACGACGGTCATCCTGCCGGGCTTTCTTGCCGTTCTGGGCGTGCCGGCGGCGGCGCTCGGCATCATCGAGGGCATTGCCGACGCCGTGGCGAGCTTCACCAAGATGATCGCCGGCTACATCGCCGACAAATTCGGCCATCGCAAGCTGCTGGTGCTGGTCGGCTATGGCCTGACCCCGCTCGGCCAGGTGCTGATCGCGCTTGCCGTCGGCTGGCCGCTCATCCTGCTCGGGCGCATCGTGTCCTGGTTCGGCAAGGGCCTGCGCGGCCCGTTGCGCGACGCCATCGTCATCCAGTCGATTGCGCCGGATAAGCGCGGACGGGCCTTCGGCTTCCATCGCGCGATGGACACCATCGGCGCGGTCGCCGGACCGCTGCTCGGCGTCGCCTTGCTCGGCTGGGCGCAGCATCTCCAATGGGAGGCGCCAGAAGATCCCTTCCGGCTGGTGTTCTGGCTGACGCTCATTCCTGGCGTCCTCGCGGTGCTCGCGTTTCTGGTGCTCGTTCGTGATCCCGAGCAATCGCCGAACCCGGGACTGAAGTTGTTCTCGACGCTGCGGGGCCTGCCGGCGCGCTTCAAGCGCTACCTTGCCGCGGTCGGCATTTTCGGGATGGGCGATTTCTCACACAGCCTGCTCATTCTGGCCGCGACGCAGATGCTGACGCCTTCGATGGGCGTGATCGAAGCCGCCCAGGTCGCGGGCCTGCTCTATGTCTGGCGCAATATCGTCCAGGTCGCGATTTCCTATCCGATCGGCGTGTTGGCGGATCGCTACGGCCAGCGCAGCGTGCTGATCGCGGGCTATAGCTTGGGCGCACTCACTGCGGCGCTGACCGCGTACGCTTTCGCCACTGGCGCGGGCACCGTCGTGATGCTTGCCGGAATATTCTTCGTTGCTGGCCTCTATGTCGCCGTTCAGGAAGCCCTTGAATCGACCGTGACCGCCGAGATGGTCAGCCAGGATACGCTCGCGACGAGCTATGGGGCGCTCGGCACGGTCAACGGCGCAGCGAAGTTCGTATCCAGCGCGGCCGTCGGTGTGTTGTGGACCGCCGTATCACCCACCTTCAGCTTCGCTGCTGCGGCCATCTTGATGGCCGCAGGCACTCTCGCTCTCATGCGCCTTCGATAGGAGGGCGATTTGAGTGGCCGACTTCAAGACCCACTCGGCGTCCTAGAAGCCAACCACCTGTAAGCCCCACGAAGGGCCGATTTTGCCGCCCGGCCTCCGTTATGCTTCGGCGCGCTGCCGTAATTGCCAACGAGAGGAGCTGAGCCAAGTTTGCATTATGCCGCCTTGCGTTCAGCGGTTCGATAGAGTCCATATCCGACTTTGATGAGCAGTCCCTCGTTGCACATACGGCTCAGGTAGCAACGGGGAATTCCAATGTCCGTGAGATCGCGTGTTCGCACCACGCCGCGCTCATTGGCCAGGGCGACGGCTCGGTCCCTCAGCGAGGGTTTTGGGCCGCCGGCGAGGCGTAGCGCCTCTGCGCGATCCCGGTCGCGCTTGCGCATTTTAGGCAGTTCTGGCGTAGTTGGGAGTAGGGAAATCGAGAACTCGTAGTTCGCATCTTCGCCGACCCCGGGGAGCCATTCTTTCCAGACATTGTCAGAGACGTATTCACCGCTGCACGGGCAGCGGCCGGACACGCATGTCTGCGCATCCGGCCAGCATTCTTCACGCCTTCACCAGTCCCTGCACGATGCGGCGCGCCACCGGCGCGACCACCAGCACAACCGGAAACGCCACCAGCCATGAGGTGAGCCAGGCATCGGTCCACAGCGTCATGAAGCTTTCGACCCAGCCGGCGGTGCGCAGCGTGGCGATGCCCGAGACGATGAACGACATCAGGGCGGAGAGCACAAAGCCGAAGACAACGGGGGCAAATCGGGGGGAGATCATCTTTGTTTTCCTTTCGGGTTTGGGAGAGCGGTTTAGAGTGCCGCCGTCAAGCGCGCGGCGATGAACAGTCCGGTGCCGAACACCAGATGGGTGATCAGGCTGCGCAGGCGCGAAGCCGTCGGGTCGGGCATGCGCGACGAGGCGATGCCCATGCCGAAGGCCGGCTGCATCACCAGGAACGGCATGGCGACGGTGACCAGCCCGGTGAGCAGGGCCGGCAGGATCGTGGGCGCCTGCAGCCAGCCGGCGCCGAACACGGCGACGAGGCCGGCGGCAAAGGCGATGCCGATGGCATAATGCGCGGCCCAGCCGATGGCCGCCTCGCCCGCCACCGGCGCCGCCTTGCCGATGCCGGCATGGCGGAACTGCCCGCGCGGCATATGGCCGAGCCAGCGGCCCACCAGACGGTAATCCAGGCCGTTCACGCCATAGACGCGCCGGAGCACCAGGCCCCACAGATCCATCGCCAGCGTGGCGCCAACGCCGACGGCGACAATACGCAATATCAACTCCGACATTTCTTTCACCTCTTGTGTCTCAAAAAAACCGGGCTTGCTTCGGCCGGGAATAAGACTACCCTACAAGTTCAAGTTCACTTGAGGTCAAGACGGAATCTCTTCGGCATGCCATTGCTCGATATCGCCGAGGTGGCCCAGCGCTCAGGGCTTCCCGCCTCCGCCCTGCGCTTCTATGAGGAAAAGGGCCTGATCGTTTCGGTCGGCCGGCGCGGCCTGCGCCGCCTGTTCGAGCCCAATGTGCTGGAGCGGCTGGCGCTGATCGCGCTGGGCCGCATTGCCGGATTCAGCCTGGAGGAAATCGCCGCGATATTCGGCCCCAATGGCAAGGTTCGCATCCGGCGCGAGGCATTGAATGCCAAGGCCGACGAGCTGGACAACACCATCCGGCACCTGGCCGCGATGCGCGACGGCCTGCGCCATGCCGCCGTGTGCAAGGCGCCCAGCCACATGGAATGCCCCAGCTTCCGCCGGCTGGTGCGGGTGGCCGGCGCCGGCAAGCTTGGCACGCCCGAGACCGTGAAGACAAAACGGCGCCGGCGCGCCTCATAGGCGAATTGTAGCGATACATCTGCGGACTTGCCTTTATGCGGGCCGCGCGGCCAGACTTGGCCCATGACCGACGACATCAACCTGCCCCTCATCCTGCTGGCCGCGCTGATGGCGACATCCAGCCCCGGCCCGGCCACCGTCACCATCGCCGGCACCTCGATGAAGGCCGGGCGCAAATATGGCCTTGCCGTGGCCAGCGGGATCAGCAGTGGATCGCTGATGTGGTCGACGGCGGCGGCCTTCGGCCTCGGCGCGGTGATGCTGGCCAATGCCTGGGTGTTCGAACTGCTGCGCTATTGCGGCGCGGGATACCTGATCTTCCTGGCCATCAAGTCGGCCCGCTCGGCGCTGACACTCGGCGAAATGGAACCGAGGGGCTTGGCGAACCCGACCTGGAAACGCGCCTATGCCGCCGGCCTTGGCCTGCACCTGACCAACCCGAAGGCGATCCTGTTTTTCGGCTCGCTCTATGCCGTGGGCGTGCCGGCCCATGCCGCGCCGTCCACGCTGCTGCTGATCATCGCCGCCGCGGCGATCCAGAGCGCGCTGGTCTTCCATGGTTATGCCCTGCTGTTTTCCAGCCCGCCGGTGGCGCGCGGCTACATGCGTCTGCGCCGCTGGTTCGAGGGGGCCTTTGCGCTGGCCTTCGGCTATGCCGGGGTGAAGCTGCTGACCACCCGCCTACAATAACGGCCCATTTTTCATTAAAAACAACGCCTTACGCTCAGAATCGGTCGCAAATGGCGCCGGTCGGGCTTCATTAAATCCGTCACATTCCCCAAAAGTGATAGCGCATACACGTTCCGGTTTGGCGAACATTGGGTTATTATGCGCGCGACACGGGAGACAAAGTCAGTGGCGGACAGCTCGCTGAACTACATCGCTGAAAGCCGGCCATCAGGCGGGCCACCGGGCGGACCGACCGACGGTTCGACGCCTGACCGGCGGTCGTGGAAGGTGCTGATCGTCGACGACGAGCCCGATGTCCATTCCCTGACCAAGCTGCTGCTGCGCAATTTCAACTACCGCAAGCGCGGCCTGAGTTTCCTGAGCGCCTATTCCGCCACCGAGGCGCGCGACGTGATGCGCGAGCATCCCGACACCGCGCTGGTGCTGCTGGACGTGGTGATGGAAACCGAGCATGCCGGGCTGGCACTGGTGGACTACATCCGCAACGACCTGGCCAACAAGTCGACCCAGATCGTGATCCGCACCGGCCAGCCGGGCCAGGCGCCGCCGCTGACCGTGGTGTCGAACCACGGCATCAACGACTACAAGGAAAAGACCGAGATCACGCAGCAGAGCATGATCCTCACCGTGGTGAAGGCGCTGCGGCTGTATGAGGAATTCCTGCCGAGCTACATCGCGGCGGCGAAATTCGCCAGCCTGACCGACCGCGCCCGCAACGGCGCCGACGACCGCGAGCTGCTGCGCCTGCTGCGGCAGGAAGCCGATATCGGCGAGGATGGCGTGCTGCCGCGCCCCAGCGAACCGGCCGATCCGCGCCTGGCCGCGCTGACCGACCGCGAACGCGAAGTTCTGAAATGGGTCAGCCAGGGCGATTCCAACAAGGCCATCGCCATCCGCCTCGGCGTGCAGGAAGTGACCGTGAAGGCGCATCTGCGGCAGATCTTCGCCAAGCTGCAGGTATTCAACCGCACCCAGGCCGCCTCGTTGGCCCTGCGCCTGCTGGAACGCGACGCCGATACCGGCCGCTGAGCCTTTTTCCATCTGACACCGGTTCCATCTGACACCGGAAAAAATGCCGCGCCGGATTGATCCGGCCGGCCATGCCCTGCGTATCAAAAGAAGAACATCGATACGGCCTCGGCATGGCGGATTCAGCCTCCTCTTCTTCCCCCGTTATCCTGTGGTTCAGGCAGGACCTGCGCCTGAACGACAATCCCGCGCTGGCTGCCGCCGCAGCGACCGGCCGGCCGGTGATCGCGCTGTATCTGCTCGATACGGCACCGCCGGCATGGCAGATGGGCGGCGCCAGCCTGTGGTGGCTGCATCACTCGCTCAGCGCGCTGTCCGCCGAGCTGAAGCGGCTGTATGGCGTGAGCCTGCTCCTGCGGCGCGGCGATGCGCGCGAGATACTGCCGGCGCTGGTGCGCGAGACCGGCGCATCGGCCGTGGTATGGAACCGCTGCTACGAACCGGCGGCGGTGGCGCGCGATACCGCGCTTAAAACCATGCTGACGGCCGATGGCATCGCGGTCGAGACCTGCAATGCGGCGCTGCTGTTCGAACCCTGGCAGGTGAAGACGCAGAGCGGCGGCTGGTTCAAGGTCTATTCGCCCTTCTGGCGCGCCTGCCGCACCCTGCCCCCGCCCGCCGCGCCGATCCGTGCGCCGCAGAAACTGTATGGCTTTGCCGGGCTGGCGCCGGGCGAGCGGCTGGAAGACTGGCGCTTGCTGCCGCACAAGCCCGACTGGGCCGGCGGCCTGCGCGCAACATGGCAGCCGGGCGAAGCCGGTGCGGCGAAGCGGCTGCATGATTTCATCGCGCAGGCCCTGCATGGTTACAGCGATGGCCGCGACCGGCCCGATCATGCGCTGACCTCGCGGCTGTCGCCGCATCTGCATTTCGGCGAGATCGGGCCGCGCCAGATTTGGCAGGCGGTGCAGATGGCGGCCGGGCAAAGCGGCGCGGCGGCGCGCCATGCCGACAAGTTTTTAAGCGAGATCGGCTGGCGCGAATTCTCTTACCACCTGCTGTTCCATTTCCCCGACCTGCCCGAACGCAATTTCCGCACCGATTTCGATGCCTTCCCCTGGCAGGACGATGCGACCCTGCTGCGCCGCTGGCAGCGGGGCCAGACCGGCTACCCCATCGTCGATGCCGGCATGCGCGAGCTGTGGTTGACCGGCTGGATGCATAACCGCGTGCGCATGATCGCCGCCTCCTTCCTGGTCAAGCATCTGCGCCAGCATTGGCGCCATGGCGAGGCCTGGTTCTGGGACACGCTGGTGGATGCCGACCTGGCCAACAACGCCGCCAGCTGGCAATGGGTGGCCGGCTCGGGCGCCGATGCCGCGCCGTATTTCCGCATCTTCAACCCGATCCTGCAGGGCGAGAAATTCGATCCGCAGGGTGCGTATGTGCGCCGCTGGCTGCCCGAACTGGCGCGCCTGCCCGACAAATACATCCACAAACCCTGGCTGGCGCCGGCATCGGTGCTGCGTGAGGCCGGGCTGCGGCTGGAGCAGGATTATCCGCAACCGCTGGTCGATCACGACACTGCGAGAAAAGCGGCACTGGCGGCCTTCGCCCAGTTGCGCAATGATGATCGTCAGACAGCGGGGGCTGCATGAGCAGGCACGAAACCATCCGGCGACAGCGTATCGCCGTGATCGGCGCGGGCATCGCCGGACTGGGCGCGGCCTGGGCCCTGTCGCGCCGGCATGACGTCACCGTCTTCGAGGCGAATGCCTATCCCGGCGGCCACAGCAACACTGTCGAAATCGACTATGACGGCACGCCGGTCGCGGTGGATACCGGCTTCATCGTCTTCAACGACTGGAACTACCCGAACCTGACGCGGCTGTTCGCGCATCTGAAGGTGCCGGCGATCAAGAGCGACATGTCGTTCGCCGTCAGCGTCGGCGACAGCCGGCGGCCCGGCCGGCTGGAATGGAGCGGCAGCAGCATCGCCACGTTGTTCGCGCAGAAGCGCAACCTGCTCAGGCCCAGTTTCCATCGCATGTGGCGCGACATCCTGCGCTTCAACCGCGCCGCCGTGGCCGATCTCGACTCCGGCCGCATGGCAGACCTGACTTTGGGCGAGTATCTCGCCGCCGGGAAATACGGCGACGGCTTCATGCTGGATTACCTGCTGCCGATGGGCGCGGCGATCTGGTCGGCGCCGCTGGTCGAGATGCAGGCCTTTCCGGCGCAGACCTTCGCACGCTTCTTCAAGAATCACGGCCTGCTCAGCATCAACGACCGGCCGCAATGGTACACCGTGCAGGGCGGCAGCCGGGAATATGTGCGCCGCCTGCTGGCCGAGTCCGGCATCACGCTGCATCTGAACCGGCCAGTGCAGGCGGTAATGCGCCAGGCCGACGGCATCATGGTCGCCGGCCATGCCAATGCCGAGACCTTCGACCAGGTGATCCTGGCCTGCCATGGCGACCAGGCCCTGCGCATTCTGGGCCATCACGCCTCGACGGCCGAGCGCGACATCCTCGGCCGCTTCCGCTTCCAGTCCAACCGCGCGGTGCTGCATCGCGACGAGGCGCAGATGCCGGTGCGGCGCTCGGTCTGGGCCAGCTGGAACTACCTCTCCGAACCGCGCCGAGACCTGAACCGCCGCGTCGGCCTTACCTACTGGATGAACCGCCTGCAGTCGCTCGACGACAGCCGCCCGCTCTTCGTGACGATGAACCCGGTGCAGCCGCCGCCCCGCGGCAGGGTCTTCGCCGAATTCGATTACGAGCATCCGCTGTTCGACCAGGCCGCCATCGCGGCACAGGCGCGGCTGCATGAGATCCAGGGCAAGGATCGGCTGTGGTTCTGCGGCGCCTGGTGCCGGTACGGCTTCCACGAGGACGGCTTCACGGCGGGACTGACCGTGGCCAGGCAGATCGGCGCCGACCTGCCTTTCGAAGTGACGACCGATACGCTGGAGCAGGTGGCGTGACCCGCGCGGCTATCTACTGGTGCCGCGTGATGCACGAGCGGCTGCTGCCGTTCCGACACAAGTTCGAATACCGCGTCTTCTCATTGCTGCTGGATATCGACCGGCTGGCCGAACTGAATCGCGACCTGCGGCTGTTCGGCTATAACCGTTTCGCCCTGATCGGCTTCCATGACCGCGACCACGGCCCGCGCGACGGTACGCCGCTGCGGCCCTGGGTGGAGGCGGCGCTGGCCGAACACGGCCTGCAGGAAGCCGCAGCCAGCATTCGCATCTTCTGCTTCCCGCGTCTGCTGGGATATGTGTTCAATCCGCTCAGCGTGTTCTTCTGCTACGACGCTGAAGGCCAACTGCGCGCCACGCTGTATGAGGTGAAGAACACCTTCGGCGACCAGCATGCCTACCTGATCGACGTACCGGCCGGAAGGAACCGCGGCAAGACCGTGGACCAGAGCGTGGCCAAACGCTTCCATGTCTCGCCCTTCCTGCCGCTGGAGGGGGAATACCAGTTCCGCATCCTGCCGCCCGGCGAGAAGATCGGCATCATGATCCGCCAGATCGGCCAGAGCGGCGCGCTGCAGATGATCGCCACCCAGAGCGGCCGTCGCGAGGATGTCAGCGATCACAGTCTGTTGAAGGCCTTCATCCGTCATCCGCTGATGACCGTAAAAGTCATGGCCGGCATCCACTGGGAGGCGCTGCAGCTCTGGCGCAAGGGCGCTGCCTTCTTCCGCTGGACCACGCCGCCGCCGAACGCGGTGTCGGCCGGCAAAAGCAAAGACTGAAAAACCAGGGAGCCCACTGAATGAGCGAAGCCTACGCCGAACGGCAGACCAGCCTGGACCGCGCAGCGGAAGCGGCCCTCGATGTCGCCGTCGACGCCATCGCCCATCTCCACCGCAGCGAACCGCGCCCGGCCGGCCAGGTCATGCTGCTGCGGTCGGCGCAGGATGCCCTGCGGCTGCCGCGCGTGCCGCGCTGGACACGGCTGATGCTGTCGCTGGCCGCACGGGTCAGCCATGGCAGCATCACGATCACCCTGCCCGATGGCCGCGCCCTGATGGCGCAGGGCCGCGAACCCGGCCCGGCCGCCACCCTGCATATCCGCCACCACCGTTTCGCCCGCCGCCTGCTGCTGGGCGGCAACCTCGCTGTGGGTCAGGCCTATATCGACGAAGACTTCGACTGCGACGACCTCGCCGCGCTGACCGAATGGGCCTGCCTGAACGGCGATCTCGATTCCACCCTGATGGGCAAGCCCTGGCTGCGCGCCCTGCGCCGCCTGGGCTTTGCGCTGGCCGCCAATTCGAAACGTGGCAGCCGGCGCAACATCGCCTATCACTACGACCTGGGCAACGCGTTCTACCGCCTGTGGCTCGATCCCTCGATGACCTACTCCTCTGCCCTGTGGCAAAGCGGCGACGAAAGTCTGGAAGACGCGCAACTGAATAAATACCGCCGTCTGGCCGGCGACGTGCTGCGCCTGCGGCCCGACCAGCACGTGCTGGAGATCGGCTGCGGCTGGGGCGGCTTTGCCTGCCTGGCGGCAAAGGAATACGGCGCCCGCGTACATGCCGTGACGATCAGTCGCGAACAGCATGACTATGCCTGCCGCCGCGTGCAGCAGGAGGGGCTGAACGAGCGCGTGCGGATCGAGCTGCGCGATTACCGCGACCTTGCCGATCAGTATGATGCGGTGGCCTCAATCGAGATGATCGAGGCGGTGGGAGAAAAATACTGGCCGCTGTATTTCAGCCAGCTGCGTGACCGGCTGCGGCCGGGCGGCCGCGCCGGCATCCAGTCCATCGTGATCGCCGACCGGTATTTCGAGGATTACCGTGGCACGATGGATTTCATCCAGGCGTACATCTTTCCCGGCGGCATGCTGCTATCGCCCGAGACTGTCTCGCGACAGGCGGCCGGCGCGGGCCTCGACATTGTCGACACCTTCAGATTCGGCCGCGACTATGCCCGCACGCTGAATGACTGGCATCGCCGCTTCGAAGCCGCCTGGCCGCAGATCCGCGGCACGCAAGGCAACGGCCTGCCGTTCGACGAACGTTTCCGCCGCATGTGGCGTTATTACCTGGCCTATTGCGAGGGTGGCTTCAACGCCGGCACGATCGACGTGCTGCAATACGGGTTCGAGAAACCGCTCTAGTCAGGAATGCCTCAGCCGGTTGCGCACCCAGCGCACCAGCGCACCAACGATGGGCAGCCGCGCATAGAACTGGCTGCCGGCATCCCAGTGATCGAGATGGGCCTTCACCCGTCCGTCCGGCGTGAAATGCAACTCGCTGACGCCGATGGCCTGCCATGGCTCAGGCCCGCCGAAGCGACGCGGCGTGTAGAAGAAAGTCCATTTCAGGAAAGCCTGATCACCCTCGCGCACCGCGCCGTCGATGCGGAACTTCACATAACTGCAGTCGCGGAACATGTCGGCGAACAGCACCTTCATGATGGAACGGCCATGCACGTCGTTGAACGGATCGCGGAAATGCACATCCTCGGTCACCAGCGCATCCAGCCCGTCCAGGCTTTGCGACGTAAGGCCGGCGAAGAAATCGGCATACCGCTGCAGGCCGGCAGCAACGGGATCGGCCGTCATCGGGTGAATCTCCGCACCAGGGGAAAATAGGCCGCATAGGGCAGCAGCCGCAGGATTTTCAAAATCATTGCGAACTGCCAGGGAAAGGCTATCTCGAAGCCGCGCTCGAAATCCAGGCCACGCCACAGCCGCTCGGCGGCATCTTCCACCGGCATCAGGAATGGCATCGGAAAAGTGTTGCGGTCGGTGAGCGGGGTCTTGATGAAACCCGGCGAAATCAGGCGCACCGCCACGCCGCTGGATTCCAGATCGAGCCTGAGCGATTCGGCCATGTTGATCAAGGCCGCCTTGCTGGCACCATAGGCCGAAGCCAGCGGCAGACCGCCATATCCGGCCAGCGAGGCATTGATCGCCACCTGGCCGCTGCGCCGCGCCAGCATGGCTGGCAGCACGGCTTCCAGCCCGTTGGCGACCGTCATCACGTTATTGTCAAGCAGCACGCGCACCGTATCGGCCTTAAACGCCATGCCCGGTGAAGGGATATGCGTGCCGGCGTTGAATACCGCCAGCCGGATCGGCCCGATCCCACCCTCGATCCGCGCCACCGCATCCCGCACGGCAGTCGGATCGGTCATGTCGGCCGGCATGGCGTGGAATTTTCCGCCGGCGCCGCGCGCCTCGCCCGGAATGCTGTCCAGAGTGTCGGTGCGCCGCGATGTGCCGGCCACGATGGCGCCGGCACGCAGATAACGGATCGCCAATGCCCGGCCTATGCCCGATCCCGCCCCGGTGATCCAGACGATGCCGGGGGCGGTCATCGCAGGCGATACTCGACCTGCGAGCCATCCGTGGCCTTGAAGGCCGATTTCACCCAGCGCCCGTCGCGGTCATACCAGAGCGTGAGATCGATATCGCCGGTGAGGTGAAACCGGCGCGCCGGGATTTCGTCGCGCGCGGCACTGGCCATTTCAAAGGATTCCGGCCGCACCTGCAGGTCGAGCACGCGGCCGTTCTGGCTGTCCATGATGGTGTCGCGGCGGACGAAATCGCCCCGCCAGTAACTGGTCGGCATGGTATCGGCGGGCAGCATGCCGGTGAAACGGGTGCCGTTCACCTTCAGGCCGTCGCCATCGGCCATGGCGCGCAACCTTTCCTCGGTCCCGTCGTTATCGGTGCTGGACACCAGGCTGACCAGACGATCGCCCTGCCATTCTTCGCGGGACTGGTGGACGTAACGATACAGCGTCAACGGGCCAAAGGTGACACGCAGGTTGATGTCGACATTCACCACACTGCGCTCGCCCTCGCGGGCGATCTCAACGCGATGATGACCGATCCGCTCGCCGTTGCGAAAGACCTCGAAATCACGTGACTCGACCTCGGCTGCCTGTGCGGTGCCGATGCCCAGCAACGCGGCCAGAGCCGCTATGACGAGAGCCTTGCCCATTGGTTCAGCACCCAGCCAAAGGAGCCACGGAAGTTCAGCGGCGCATCGGTGACGGCCAGACAGATGCAGGGGCCGTCATTCATGGCCACCGGACGGTGTTCGGTGTTGCCGTCGGCGATCTCGACATCGCCCCGGGTGAAGGCGCCGCCCTCGTCGGTGAAGCCGCCGCTCAGCACCAGGGTCATTTCCTCGCCGCGATGGGTATGCAGCGGCATCGCCGCGCCGGGGGCGATCTTGAGCAGGCTGACCATCCCGCCCCGTGCCTTGGGCACCGGCAGCGCCCAGGAATGCAGGCCGGCGCCGCTCCAGCGCCAGTCGATACGGTCGATACCGTCCTTCAGGTATTCGCGCAGGGGCGCCGGAATGCCGCCACCCCGCCGGCCGGATGCGGCCTTGCGGGCCGGGGCCGGTTCCTGGTCGCCCAGGCGGGCCTCGATGGCGGCGAAGCCGGAGGATTTGAGGGATTGGGGCGGAACATCGTCCAGCATCGCGCCGGCGACCCGCTCGATGGCAGCCAGTTCGGCCCGGCAATGGGGGCAGAGCGACAAATGGCAGGCCACCACCAGCGACCATGGCTCGGCCAGCGAGCCCGCAGCGTAATCAAGCAGCAACTCGGCCGGAATATGGTGGGTCGGCGCCTGAGTCGCCGCAGGAATGGCGGTTAAATCGTTCACAACCATGATCTTTGCCAAGTCCCCGTCACTGGACTACTACATAATGTACGTATCCGGCCCGAATTTGGATCATACCTCAGACGCGTCAACCCGGCAGGCCATGGACTATTTCTTTTACGGTACTTTGTGCGATCCGGATGTCCACCGCCTGATCCTCGGTTACCGGCCCGGCCCACGCCAGATCAGGCCGGCCAGCCTGGCCGGCTTTCGCCGCAAGATGGCCCGGGGCCGCAGCTATCCGCTGCTGATCCCTGCCCCCGCCGGCCGGGTGCAGGGCCTGCTGTTCACGCCGCGCGAGCGTGGGGATGCCGACCGGCTGGCCGCCTATGAGGGGCCGGAATATGTCACCCGCCGCCTGCCGGTACGCCCCCGGGGTGCCGAGGGCTGCCGGATGGCCCGGGTGTTCATGCCCGCTCCCGGCATGCTGCCGGCCGGTTTTGGCGACTGGCGGCTGGAGACATGGCGACGCCGCCACAAGACCGCCTTCCTGCTTTCTCTTCATCGCCAGGGTTCCACGCCATGCGCAAACCGCTAGACACCAGCAACCAGCCCTTTCCAATCGAGATTGCCCGCATCGATCCGGTCTTTCGCGGCCACCTGAAGGTGGATGAACTGCATCTGCGCCACGGCCTGTTCGGTGGCGGCATGAGCGGCCAGATGAGCCGAGAGGTGGTATCGCGGCGCGATGCCGTCTGCGTGCTGCCCTACGACCCGACGCGTGACGAAGTGGTGCTGATCGAACAGTTCCGCGCCTCGCTGCTGTTCAACGGCGACCGGGCATGGTCGGTGGAGGTGGTGGCCGGGCTGGTCGAGGACGGCGAAAGCGTGGAAGAGGTCGCGCGCCGCGAATTGCAGGAGGAAAGCGGGCTGGAAACCACCGCCCCTCTGCTGCCGATCACCAGCGTCTATTCCACGCCTGGATTTTGCAGCGAACGGTTCCACATGTTCTGCGCCCGGGTGGATGCCGGCAAGGCCGGCGGCATCCATGGGCTGGACCATGAACATGAGGATATCCGGGTTTTCACGCTGCCGTTCCGCGACGCCTTTTCCCAGTGGGAGGCCGGGGAAATCTCCAATACCCCGATGGCAATCGGCATGCTGTGGCTGGCCCTGTATCGTGAGCGGCTGCAGCAGAACTGGACGGACCCGCGCGGGTTGCGACCCTGATCCCCCCTCGGTATAGGATTGTGGCGGGGGAATTAGCCCGATACCCAGATACCGAGAGTAAAATGGACATCCGGAAAGATTTCATCGACAGCATCGGCCGCACCCCACTGATCCGCCTGCGTCGCGCCTCCGAACTCACCGGCTGCGAAATCTACGGCAAGGCCGAGTTCATGAATCCAGGCGGTTCGGTGAAGGATCGTGCCGCGCTGTTCATCGTGCAGGATGCCATCAAGCGCGGCGCGCTGCGCCCCGGCGGCACCATCGTGGAAGGCACCGCCGGCAATACCGGCATCGGCCTGGCGCTGGTGGGCAACGCGATGGGGTTCAAGACCGTGATCGTGATGCCGGAAACCCAGAGCCAGGAAAAGAAGGATTTCCTGCACCTGTGCGGTGCCGACCTGCGCCTGGTGCCGGCCGTGCCCTACAAGGACCCGAACAATTACGTGAAATATTCCGGCCGCCTGGCCGAGGACCTGGCCAAGAGCGAACCCAACGGCGCGATCTGGGCCAACCAGTTCGACAATGTCGCCAACCGCGAGGCGCATTACCGCACCACGGGGCCGGAAATCTGGACGCAGACCGAGGGCAAGGTGGACGGATTCACCTGCGCTGTTGGTTCGGGCGGCACCTTCGCCGGCGTACTGATGGCGCTGAAGGAACGCAATCCGAAGGTACAGGTGGCGCTGGCCGATCCGATGGGCGCGGCGCTGTACAGCTATTACAAGACCGGCGAACTGAAGGCCGAAGGCAGCTCGATCACCGAGGGTATCGGCCAGGGCCGCATCACGGCGAACCTGGAAGGCATCACGCCCGACGACGCCTTCCAGATCCCTGACGAGGAAGCCCTGCCGGTGGTGTTCGACCTGATCCAGCATGAAGGCCTGGTGCTAGGCGGCTCGTCCGGCATCAACATCGCCGCCGCGATCCGCCTAGCGAAAAAGATGGGCCCGGGCCATACCATCGTGACCATCCTGTGCGATGGCGGCGCGCGCTATCAGAGCAAGATGTTCAATCCGGAATTCCTGCGGGGCAAGAACCTGCCGGTTCCGCCGTGGATGGCCTGAACATGACGACCTTTCTGTTCCGCGACGACGCCTACCTCACCCATTGCGACGCGGTGGTAACCGCGATCGACGAGCGCGGCTTCCAGACCAACCAGACGGTGTTCTATCCTCTGGGCGGCGGCCAGCCGGGCGATGTCGGCCGCTTCGTGCTGTCGACCGGCGAGATCGTCGAGATCACCGACACGGTGAAGGGCGACGGGCCTGACGGCATCATCCACAGGACCGGTTCGGGATCGGCCGCGCTGAAGGTCGGCAGCACCGGCAAGCTGGAACTGGACTGGGCGCGGCGCCATCGCCTGATGCGTATGCATACCTGCCTGCATCTGCTCTCGGCCCTGGTGCCCTTCCCCGTCACCGGCGGTTCGGTGGGCGATGGCAAGGGCCGGCTGGATTTCGACATGGCCGACAGCATCCCCGACAAGGACACGCTGACCACGAAGCTGAACGAGCTGATCCGCGAGGACCATGCCGTGACGGCGCGCTGGATCACCGACGAGGAACTGCTGGGCAATCCCGAACTGGTGAAGACCATGGCGGTGAAACCGCCGATGGGCCATGGCCGCGTGCGCCTGATCGAGGTGGCCGGCATGGACAGGCCGCTGGACCTGCAAGCCTGCGGCGGCACGCATGTGCGGCAGACCGGCGAGATCGGGCCGGTCAGCGTGCGCAAGATCGAGAACAAGGGCAAACAGAACCGCCGCGTGAATATCGAGTTCGCGGGCTGAGACCGAAAGAGAGTCCAGGGAGCGTTACATGGCTTATGTGAATGCGGATGCGCTGGTTTCCACCGAATGGCTGGCCGAACACCTGAAGGCGCCGGACCTGCGCATCGTCGATGCCTCGTGGTACCTGCCCTTCATGAACCGCAACGGCAAGGCGGAATACAACGAGAGCCACATCCCCGGCGCGGTCTATTTCGACATCGACGATATCTCCGACACCGACAGCAAGCTGCCGCACATGCTGCCCAGCCCGGAGAAATTCGCCTCGCGCATGCGCCGGCTGGGCATCGGCGACGGCAACCGCATCGTGGTATATGACGGGTCCGACAACCACCTCTCCGCCCCGCGCGCCTGGTGGATGTTCCGCGTCTTCGGCCATACCGACGTTGCCGTGCTGAATGGCGGCTTCAAGAAATGGAAGGCCGAGGGCCGCCCGGTGGAAGACCTGCCGCCGCTGCCGCGCGAACGGCATTTCACCGCGCGCCGCAACGACCTGCTGGTGCGCGACGTGGACCAGGTGCGTGCCAACCTGGCCAGCCATCGCGAGCAGGTGCTGGATGCCCGCAGCAAGGGCCGCTTCGACGGCACCGAACCCGAACCGCGCCCCGGCCTGCGCGGCGGCCATATCCCGGGCTCGAAATGCCTGCCGGCTGCCAGCCTCACCGATCCGGCCACCGGCCTGTTCCGCAACGGTCCCGAGCTGAAGGCCCTGCTGCAGGATGCCGGCATCGACATGTCGAAGCCGGTGATCACCACCTGCGGCTCGGGCGTCTCGGCCTGTTCGCTGACGCTGGCGCTGCATCTGCTGGGCCACCGCCAGGTGGCGGTCTATGACGGCTCGTGGACCGAATGGGGCGGCCGCGCCGACCTGCCGGCCGAAGTGGCCTGAGCGAGACGTCCGGCATGGCGGAAGCGCGGAGCAGCGAGGGCCGCGTCGAGCAGGCGATCTTCCGCCTGCCGCCGGCAACGCTGCTGGACGACGGCCGCTACAACGTCACCGTCGTCTATCTCGACATGACGCGGGCGCCGCCCGAGGCGCCCAACCCGCCGCCGCTGGTGCCCAAGCTGGCGCTGCTGCGGCTCGACAAGCCCACGGTGGGCTTCTACCGCTATCTCTACGAGGTGGTGGGCAGCCGCTGGCACTGGGTCGACCGCCACCGCATGAGCGACGTGGCGCTGGGTCATATCATCGGCGACCCGCTGGTGGAAATCTGGGTGCCCTATGTGGGCGGCGTTCCGGCCGGCTATATCGAACTCGACCGCCGCGCCGAGGCCAGTGACGAGACCAAACCGATCAACATCGCCTATTTCGGCCTGGCGCCGGAATTCTTCGGCCGCGGCATCGGGCCGTGGCTGCTGCGCGCCGGCATCCGGCAGGCGTTTTCCTACGACACGAAGCGCCTGACGGTGAATACCTGTAACCTGGATCATCCGGCCGCCCTGCCGCTGTACCAGAAGCTCGGCTTCCGCCCGTATCAGACACGCGAGGCGCTGTTCGATCCGCGGCGCTAGCCGGCGGCTTTCACCCGCTGGTAATGCCGCCGCGCCTTGGCGCGGTTGCCGCAGGCCTCCATCGAGCACCAGCGGCGGCGCTTGTTCGGGCTGGTATCGTGGAACAGCCAGCCGCAGCCCGGCCCGGCGCAGCAGTGGATACTCTCAGGCTCCGCCGTCACCAGTAGATCCGCCGCCAGCCGCGCGATGGCGCCAAGCGGCGAGCCGAGGTCGATGCCGTCGCCATGGCTGCGCCAGACCAGCCGGCCCTGCGACGGCGCCAGTGCCCGGCCTTCGGGATATTCCAGCAGGCAGCGGTTGAGGATCGCCAGATCGGCCTTTGCCGCCGTGCGGCCCTGACGCAGCGCATCGGCCAGGTGGAACACGGCCTCGCGCAGGGCGATGGCCTCGCCGCGCACGGCCTCCGCCCGGGCCGGCGCCTTGGCAGCCAGGCGTTCGAGTTCGGTCGCCGTTGGTGCAGTCAGGATTCCGGCCCGCCGGCACCAGGCCAGCAGGGCGGCGTAGGAGACCAGGGTTTCCTCCGGCCCACCCTCGGCCGCCGTGCGCCCGCGCCAGTCGAGCGTGTTGACGAAATCGAGCGCCGGATGCCCGCCGAGCAGGCCAAGGTCGAGGACGCGGAGCGGCTCTTTCATATAACCATCATACCGGTTGACTGCCCCGCCGCCAATGCCTAGTTTCCGCCCGATGGAATCAGCCTCCCAGCAATCCGCCCCCCAGCAAGCCGAGGCCGAACCGGCCGTCTTCACCCGCGCCGGTGTCTGGCGCGGCATGAAGCTGACCCTGCCCTTCAGCATCAGCGCGCTGCCCTTCGGCCTGGCCTATGGCGCGGCAGCGGCCGGCGTGGGCGTGACGCCGGGCGAGGCCACGCTGATGAGTGCGCTGCTCTTTGCCGGCAGCGCGCAGTTCGCCGTGCTCAGCCTGTGGGTCACGCCGCTGCCGCTGATGGCGATGGTGCTGACGGCCTTTCTGGTCAATGCGCGCCATGTGGTAATGGGCGCGGCTTTGCACCCCTTCATTTCCAACCTGCCGCGCAAGCTGGTGCTGCCGCTGGCTGGCGGCATGACCGATGCCGGCTGGGCCATCACCCTGCAGGAAATGATGCGCGGCCGGCGCGACCTCGGGATCCTGCTCGGCACCATCATCATGCAATGGCCGGTCTGGACCGGCGGCACGCTGGCCGGCGCCCTGGTCGGCGGCGCCGGACTGGAGCCGAAACGCTGGGGTCTGGACGTGCTGATCGCCGGCGTGTTCGCCACCTCCGTCATCGGCCTGTATCGCGGACGCGGCGACGCACTGCCCTGGGCCGCCGCCATTGCGGGCACGGCGGCCAGCCTGCTCTGGCTGCCCGGCAACTGGTATATCCTGATCGGCGGCCTCTGTGCCGGCCTTGTGGGGCTGCTGCGCCATGCCGACTGAGATCCTGGGCATCAACAGCATCGCGCTGCTGGCCATCATCGGCATGGCGCTGGCCACCTACGTGACGCGGGCCGGCGGCTTCTGGCTGATGGGCTATGTCACCATCTCGCCGCGCATCGAACGCTTCCTGCGCCAGACCGCCGGCGGCGTACTGATCGCCATCGTGACAGCGGCGGCCATGAATGGCGACTGGACCATGTGGTGCGGCCTGGGCGCCACCTTTGCCGTGATGCTGGCCTTCCGTCGGCCGATGACGGCGATCCTGATCGGCATGGCGGTGGCAGCCGGCCTGCGCTGGCTGCCGCTTTAAATTAGCCTCTCAGTTGCCGGGCGGCGACGACCATTCCACCACGCGCCAAGCATTGCCCTGCCGCTGCACGCGGTAGCGCGTCGGCGGCGCCGGCGTGGTGATGCAATCGGGTTCGGCCATCTGCAGGCCGCAATTGCGCCCGGCAATGGCGATCACCGCCTCGTCCGGATTGGCCTGCTCGGCAGCGGCGACGCGATAGCTCCACCAGTAGCGGATATGCCCCGCCCGGGTGAAATCCAGCGAAGCCGCCTGCGGCCAGACGGCACGGCAGAGTGCGGCATCGCGACGGGCGAAGCAGGCCAGCAGGGTTTCGACGGCACAGAGCGGGGTTTCCGGCCGGCCGATGCAGCGGCTGTCGCTGCGCTCGGCCGGGCCAATCAGCCGGTATTGTCCGGCCGGGTCGACCGCCGGCAACTGAGCGGCGGCAGCCGCAGGTAACAACGCAAGAAGAATGGCGGCGATGCTGCGCATGACGCTCCTCCCCGGTTATGAGCCGGGCAGGAGCATAGCATGGAATCAGCCGAGGTCAGTGCAGGATCTGGCTCAGGAACAGCTTGGTGCGGTCGTTCTGCGGGTTGGAGAAGAATTCATCGGGCGTGTTCTGCTCGATGATCTCGCCGCGATCCATGAAGATCACCCGGTTGGCCACCTTGCGGGCGAAACCCATCTCGTGGGTAACGCAGAGCATGGTCATGCCACCCTCTTCCGCCAGACCGACCATCACGTCGAGCACTTCCTTGACCATTTCCGGGTCGAGCGCCGAAGTCGGCTCGTCGAACAGCATGATCTTGGGGTTCATGCAAAGCGAGCGGGCAATGGCGACGCGCTGCTGCTGGCCGCCGGAAAGCTGACCGGGATATTTCTTGGCCTGCTCGGGGATACGCACGCGCTCCAGGTATTTCATCGCGGTGGCCTCGGCCTCGGCCTTGGGCTTCTTCAGCACCCAGACCGGACCGATGGTGAGGTTTTCCAGCACGGTAAGATGGGGGAATAAGTTGAAATGCTGGAAAACCATACCAACCTCGCGGCGGATGGCATCGATGTTTTTCAGGTCGTTGGTCAGTTCGGTGCCATCAACGATGATGTGGCCCTGCTGGTGTTCCTCCAGCCGGTTGATGCAACGGATCATCGTTGACTTGCCCGAGCCCGAAGGCCCGCAGATCACGATGCGCTCGCCACGCGCCACCGACAGGTTGATGTCGCGCAGCACGTGGAACTCACCATACCACTTGTTGACTTTCTGCAGTTCGATGATCGGTGCGGCCATGAGCGGCGGTTCCCTTAACGCTTGTGTCCGGTGGCCAGACGCGCTTCGAGCGACTGGCTGTATTTGGAGATGGAGTAACAGAAGACGAAGTAGATCGCCGATACGAAGACATAGGCCTCGATGGAGAAGCCGCGCCAGGCCGGATCGGTGAGCGAGACCTTGGCCGACTGCATCAGGTCGTAGATGCCGATGATCACCACCAGCGAGGTATCCTTGAACACCGCGATGAACAGGCTGACCAGCGGCGGGATCACGATCTTCAGCGCCTGCGGCAGGATCACCAGCCCCATCTTTTGCGCGTAGTTCAGGCCCAGCGATTCGGCGCCCTCATACTGCCCCTTCGGGATCGCCTGCAGGCCGCCGCGCACCACCTCGGCCAGATAGGCGGCAGAGAACATGATGATGGCGATCTGGGCGCGCAGCAGCTTGTCGATGCTGTAGCCTTCCGGCAGGAACAGCGGCAGCATCACCGACGACATGAACAACATGCTGATCAGGGGCACGCCGCGGATCAGTTCGATATACATGACGCACAGCGTCTTGATCGCCGGCATGCGCGACCGCCGGCCCAGGGCCAGCAGCACGCCGAAGGGGAAAGCCAGGGCGATGCCGAAGGTGGCCAGGATCAGGGTCAGCGGCAGGCCGCCCCACAGGGTATTCTCGACATAGCGCAGGCCGAAGATTCCGCCCCACATCAGGATCGCCACTGCGACCAGGCCTCCGATCCAGATGCCGATCAGACTGAGATTCCAGAATCGCGGCATGCAGCTCATGACGATCATCGCGATCAGCAGGACCGCACTGATCAGCGGTCGCCACTGTTCCTCGTAGGGATACAGGCCGAACAGGATCAGGCGGTATTTCTGACCGATAAAGGCCCAGCAGGCTCCGCCGCTGGCGCGGCATTCCTGATAGGTGCCGGCGGTGAAATTCGCCTTGATCAGCGCCCATTCCACGAAGGGGGGGATCGCCATCAGCAGTATCCAGACCGACAGGATGGTCAGGATGGCGTTGAGCGGCGAAGAGAACAGGCGCTCGCGCACCCAGGCAATCGGCCCGGTGGTGGAGGTCGGCGGCGGCAGGGATTCGCTGGCTGTCGTCATCTTACCGCTCCACCAGCGCAATGTGTTTGTTGTACCAGTTCATGAAGACCGAGATCGACAGGCTGATGGTCAGGTAGACCGCCATGATGATCAGGATGCCTTCGATGGCCTGGCCGGTCTGGTTCAGCGTCGTATTGGCGATGGAGACGATGTCGGGATAACCGATCGCCACGGCCAGCGAGCTGTTCTTGGTAAGGTTCAGATACTGGCTGGTCATCGGCGGGATGATCACGCGCAGCGACTGCGGCAGCACGATCAGGCGCAGGGTCTGGGCCCGACTGAGGCCCAGCGCAGCGGCCGCTTCCCATTGGCCGTAATTCACGGCCTGGATGCCCGAGCGCACCACTTCGGCGATGAAGCCGGCCGTGTAGAGCACGAGGCCGAACAGCAGGGCGGCGAATTCAGGCGTGAGCGTGGCGCCGCCGACGAAATTAAACCCCTGCAGCTTGGGTACATCCAGTTCCAGCGGCGCGCCGCCGATCAGCCAGCCGAGCAGCGGCATGCCAAGCAGCAGGGCGATGCCAGTGCGGTAGACCGGAAAAGCCTGGCCCGTGGCGTCCTGCCGTTTGCGGGCAAATCGCACGACCATGATGATCAGCAGGATGGCGAACAGGAAACCGATGGCCGCTAGATCATAGGCGAAGTGGTCGGTCGGCGCCGGCACCTTCACGCCGCGATTCGAAATGAACACACCCGGCAGCAGGTTCAGCGCCTGCCGCGGGCCCGGCATCGTTTCGGTGATGATCGCGTACCAGAAGAACAGCTGCAGCAGCAGCGGAATGTTGCGGATCACCTCGACGTAGACCATCGCCAGCTTGGCAACCAGCCAGTTCTTCGACAGGCGCGCGATACCGATGATGGTGCCGATGATGGTGGCCAGGATGATGCCGACGACGGCGACCCGGATGGTGTTCAGCACACCAACCAGAACCGCGCGGGCATAGGTGTTTTCCGGCCCGTAGGCGATCGGCGATTCGCCGATGGCAAAACCGGATTCCCTGGAGAGAAAATCGAAACCCGTAGAGATATTGCGGGTCGAAAGATTATGCAGCGTGTTCGAAACCAGGAACCAGCCGATCACGACCACCAGAACCAGCGCGACCGCCTGATAGACAATCGAACGGACATCCGGGTCGTTCCAGCTCAGACGCCGCGGCGGCGCGGATCGCGCGCCGTCTACACTACCTTTGGCCATGTGCCCCCCATGGCTGTTACGAAACAAACGCAAACTGCAAACTGAAAGCACAGCCTGACGTGCAGAGACCGGCGGCGCCCTGTTTCGCCGCCGGTCCTGCGCGTCAGTGCATCAGCGGATCGGCCAGGCGTACAGAGCGCCGCCCTTCGACCACTGCTGATTGACGCCGCGAGCGAGCTTCAACGGGCTGCCCATGCCGACATTACGCTCGAAGCTCTCGCCGTAATTGCCGACCTGCTTGATGATGTTGTAGGCCCACTTTTCGTCGAGACCCAGCGCCTTGCCGCCACCGGGGGTGACGCCGAGGATGCGCTTGATGTTCGGGTTCTCGCTCTTCAGCATCTCGTCGACGTTCTTTGAGGTGATGCCGTATTCCTCGGCCTCGATCATCGCGTTCAGCGCCCAGCGGACCACGACCAGCCACTGGTCGTCACCCTGACGGACCATCGGGCCGAGCGGCTCCTTGGAGATGATTTCCGGCAGGATCAGGTGATCGTCCGGCTTGGCGAGCTGGGTCGCGCGGGTAGCGGCCAGGCCCGAAGCGTCGGTGGTGTAGACGTCACAGCGGCCCGAATCATAGGCGGCCACCACTTCGTCCAGCTTCTCGATCACGACCGGCTTGAAGGTCATCTTCTCGGCGCGGAAGTAGTCGGCGAGGTTCAGCTCGGTGGTGGTGCCGGGCTGCACGCAGACGGTGGCGCCGTTCAGTTCCTTGGCGCTCTTCACGCCAAGCGACTTGCGGACCATGAAGCCCTGGCCGTCGTAATAGTTCACGCCGACGCCGATCAGGCCCAGCGAGGCATCACGGGTCAGCGTCTGGGTGGTGTTGCGCGACAGCAGGTCGACTTCACCCGACTGCAGGGCGGTGAAGCGCTGCTGGGCGGTCAGACCGGTATACTTGACCTTCGAGGCGTCGCCGAACACCGCAGCGGCAACCGCTCGGCAGACATCGACGTCGAGGCCCTTCCAGACACCCTGGCTGTCCGGGGCAGCGAAACCGCCCAGACCGGTGTTGGTTCCACACTGCACGAAGCCCTTGGCCTTGACGGCGTCGAACGTGGCACCCGCCTGCGCCCCGTGCGCAGCGAATACGAACACCGCCGCGGCTGCGGCCGTTTGCAGAAGTTTCATCTTGTTACCCTTCCCTGTTGTGACTTGGACTGCGTTTCCGCAGAACCGTGGTGAAATTATCACGACGCTGCAAAAACCGGCAAGACAAGCTCAGTTATCCACAGAACCGCCGCGTAACGGGCTGCCTTGCCGAGGCTGACTGCTATCAAGAAACGGGCCAAGGGATAGCGCAACGCACCTGCAGCAAAGGTCAGCGGGTCGCCAATCACTGGAATCCAAGAGAAAAGCAGGGCTATCGCACCCCAGCGCTGAAACTGCAGTTGCGCTTTGTGCATTTGCACAGGTGTGATCGGAAACCAGCGCTTATGCTCAAAGCGCAGGCACCATGCCCCGAGCAGCCAGTTGATCAGTGCACCAATCACATTTCCGCCAGTCGCCGCTGCAAAAAGAATCAGGGGCGGCGCAATTTCCGCCGCACGTGCAGCCGCCAGTGCCGCCTCGGACGACAGCGGCACAAGGGTGGCGGCCAGCAGCGACCAGAGGAAAAGCCCCGCGACGCCGAACTGCGCGGCCAGCGCCGGATCGGGGATCACGCCGCGCGTCTGCCGGTGATGTCGTGGTTCGCCTCGCCCAGATCCCATAACAGGCCCGCCATCATGGCGAGGCCTTCGCGCATCACCGGCAGCAGCACATGCTCGTTCGGCGCATGCTGCGAACAGGCAGCGTATGAATGCGGCATCCACACCGTGGGCAGGCCCATTGTGTCGGCAAAAACATCGTTGGGCAGCGAGCCGCCCAGATTGGGCAGCAGGGCCGGCCGGCGGCCCATGGTGCGCTCCACCGAGGCCAGCGCGAAATGCACATAGGGATGATCGGGATCGAGGCGCGTGGCCTTGAAGATATCGGCGCGCGCCTGCGCCACCTGCACCTGCGGGAAACCGTGACGGTCGAGATGGCGGCGCAGGGCGGGCAGGAACTGCGTGTGATCGGGGCCGACGACGAACCGGATCTGGCAATGCGCGGTCGCAAAGCCCGGGATCGCGTTCACCGGCGCTTCCGGATTGCCGGTCTTGAAGGCCAGCACGTCGAAACTGCACCAGCCATAGACGCGTTCGGCCGGCGACAGGCCCGGCTCGCCCCACCACGCGTCGACGGCCGGGCCGTCGCTGCCGCCCCCCACTTCGCAATCGGCCAGGGCGCGGCGCACGCCGGCCGGCAGTTCTGTCGGCACCCATTCCGGAATGCGGATCTGCCCGGTCGGGCCGACGATGCTGGCGATGGCATGGGCCAGGATGATGCCCGGATCGGCCAGCAGCCCGCCCCAGTTGCCCGAGTGGTGTGCACCCTCGCGCAGGTTGACCGTCAGGTCGAAATTCAGGCCGCCGCGCGCGCCGCAATACAATGTCGGCCGTTCCGGCGACAGGCGCGGCCCATCGGAGGCAAGGAACAGGTTCGCGCCCCACTCCGCCTTATGGGCTGCGCAGAATTCGTTCAGGCCCGGCGAACCGACTTCCTCGCCGGTTTCGATCAGCAGCACGACATTGAAACCGAGCTTGCCGCCGCGTGCCTTCAGCACGGCCTCCAGCGCTGCGATATTCACCGTATGCTGGCCCTTGTTGTCGGCGGTGCCACGGCCATAGAGCTTCTCGCCTTCCTGCACGACCTGCCACGGATTGAGACCGCTGCGCCACTGCGCATCCTGGCCGCGGATCACATCGCCATGGCCATAGGAGAATACCGTTTTCGTAGCACCGGGTTCGCGCCGGGTGGCGACCAGGAACGGCCCGCCCTTTGGCGACGGGTTGTCATGGACCGCACAGGAGAAACCGAGTTTCTCCAGAGTGCCTCGCATTTCCTTTTCCAGGTAATCCGCCAGGGCCGGCCGGCGATCGGGGTTCTGGCTTTCGGTCGGGATGGCAACGCGGCGGGCCAGATCGGCTGTGAAACCGCCCTGGTCGAGATAGTCGGTGGCGGCTTTGATGGCGGCTTCGCGGGTCATTGGCAAAAAAACTCCTTTTTCTTTTCATAACGCCGCGCCGCGCGGCTGGGAAGCCTGTCACGACCCGGCCAAGTCTTCTCATGGCCGCCGGCCTTTGCGATAGTTGGGGCTCAGATTTGGAGTTCCGCCATGAAAGACGAAACCAAGCTCGCCGCGCTGGGCCGCGATCCCGACGGCCACCACGGCGCGGTGAATATCCCGGTCTATCGCGCCTCGACCAT
This sequence comes from Ferrovibrio sp., assembly GCF_046297595.1. Taxonomy (GTDB): domain Bacteria; phylum Pseudomonadota; class Alphaproteobacteria; order Ferrovibrionales; family Ferrovibrionaceae; genus Ferrovibrio. The sequence continues at coordinate 121,893 of NZ_JBKBHT010000005.1, read as the reverse complement.
CCTGCAGCCCAGCCTGAAGGCACTGAAGGAGGTCTACGCCGCCCGCGAGCGCGACGAGCAGGTGACGTCCTACGGCCGGATCGGCACGCCCCTGACCTATGCCTTCGAGAATACCCTGGCCGAACTAGAGGGCGGCTATCGCGCCATCAGTTTTCCCTCCGGCGCCGCAGCCTGTTCCGGCGCGATCCTCAGCGCGGTGAAGGCCGGCGATCACATCCTGGTCACCGACAGCGTCTATGGCCCGACCCGGCATTTCTGCGACACCGTGCTGAAGCGGCTGGGTGTCGAGACCGAGTATTTCCGCCCCACGATCAATGCCGGGATCAAGGATCTGCTGCGCCCGAACACCGCGCTGATCTTCCTGGAATCGCCAGGCTCGCTCACTTTCGAGATGCAGGACGTGCCGGCCATGGCCGAAATCGCGCACAAGCACGGCGCGAAGGTGGTGATGGACAATACCTGGGGCACGCCGCTCTATTTCAAGAGCTTCAGCCACGGCGTCGATCTCTCGGTGCATGCGGCGACGAAATACATCGTCGGCCATTCCGATGCGATGCTGGGCGTGGTGATTGCCAATAAGGAAAGCTGGCCGATGCTGCGCGACAGCGCCCGCGCGCTGGGCAACAATGCTGGCCCGGACGAGGTGTTCCTGGGCCTGCGGGGCCTGCGCACCATGGCGGTGCGCCTGCCGCGCCATATGGAAAGCGGCATCACCGTGGCCGACTGGCTGCGCGGCCGCGCGGAAGTCACCAGCGTGCTGCATCCAGCCCTGCCGCAGGATCCCGGCCATGCGATCTGGAAACGCGATTTCCTCGGCGCCTGCGGGCTGTTCTCCTTCGAGCTGGACCGCAAATACGGCGAAGAGGCCGTGGCGGAATTCGTTGATCATCTCGAACTCTTCGGCATCGGCTATTCCTGGGGCGGCTTCGAGAGCCTGGTCACGGTGGCCAAGCCCCATGGCATCCGCAGCGCCGAACCCTGGCGCGACCACGGGCCGCTGCTGCGCCTGCATATCGGCCTGGAAGCGACCGACGACCTGATCGCCGACCTGAAGGCCGGCTTCGACCGGCTGAACAAGGCGCAGGGGTAACATGGCCGATATCCGCATCCTCACGCCGCAGGACCAGCCGAAACTGGAAGCCTTCCTGCATGCCCATCTGGCCGAGACGATGATCCTGCGCGGCAATCTGGCCCGAGGCGGTATTGTCGATGGCGACCAGCCCTACCAGGGCCGGTATGCCGCGGCCTTCGATGGCGACCGCATCCTCGGCGTAGCCGCGCATTACTGGCAGGGCATGCTGCTCGTGTTCGCGCCGGACCATGCCGGTGCCGTGGCGCGGGCTGCCGTATCGGACCGCCCGGTGGCCGGCATCCTTGGCCCCTGGCAGCAGGCACTGGATGCCCAGGAAGCGCTGGCGCTGGACGACCGCTATCGCACCCTGCGCTCGAAGGAAGTGCTGATGACGCTCCGGCTCGACGCGCTGCGCCAGCCGGCACCCCTGCCCAACCAGTCGCTCACCTGCCGGCGCGCGACGGAAGCCGATCTCGATCTGCTGACCGAATGGCGTCTCGCCTTCACCCAGGAAACGCTGAGCGCCACACCGTCGCAGACGGTGTCGCAGCATTGCCGCGCCGAGGTCGAGCGCTGGGTGGCCGAAGGCGACCAGTTCCTGCTGTTCGATGGCACCCGCCCGGTGGCGGGCTGCTGCTTCAATGCGCGCCTGCCCGATGCCGTGCAGGTCGGCAATGTCTGGACACCGCCCGACCTGCGCAGCCGCGGCTATGGCCGCGCCGTGGTGGCCGGCGCGCTGGCATCCGCCCGGCAGGCCGGGGCCGCCCTCGCCGTGCTGTTCACGCCAGTCGACAATGAAGCGGCCAGGACGGCTTACGCTGCGTTAGGCTTCACCCCCGTCGGCGACTATGCGATCCTGCTGTTCAAACAGTAGGGGAGCAGCGCCGTGAGCGAGATTCTGACAGCCAAGGCCGATGGCATCCTGACCATCACGATCAACCGGCCCGACAAGAAGAACGCATTGACCAGCGCCATGTACGCCGCGATGGCCGATGCGCTGGAAGCCGCCGAATCCGACGCTGCCGTGCGCGTGATCGTGTTCGCCGGCAATGGCGGCGCCTTCACTGCCGGCAACGACCTGCTGGATTTCCTCAACACCCCGCCGCAGGGCGACGAAAGCCCGGTCTTCCGTTTCCTGCGCGCGATCAGCACGGCGTCCAAGCCGCTGGTCGCGGCCGTGAGCGGCGTTGCCGTCGGCGTGGGCACCACCATGCTGCTGCATTGCGACCTGGTTTATGTCGGCACCGATGCCCGCCTGTCGCTGCCCTTCGTCAACCTGGCGCTGGTGCCCGAGGCTGCTTCCTCGCTGCTGCTGCCGGCCATGATCGGTTATCACCGTGCCGCCGAACTGCTGCTGCTGGGTGAACCGTTCAATGCCGAGACCGCGAAAGCCTATGGCATCGCCAACGCCATCTTCCCCGATGCCCGAGTACTGCCCGAGGCGATGCAGGTGGCGGCGAAGCTGGCTGCCAAACCGCCGACGGCGCTACGCCTGACAAAACAGCTGTTGCGTCAGACACGCGGCGACATCGCCGGCCAGATGGCCGCCGAGGGCGTGCATTTCCGCAGCCAGCTGAAATCGGCGGAAGCCCGCGAAGCGATGACGGCCTTCTTCGAGAAACGGCCACCGAAATTCTCCTAGGCAAATTCGGCTAGCGCATCCAGCTAGTGGGCTGTGCCGATCCTTGCATGCAGGGCTTCGGGCAGCAGGCGCCGCAGGTCGCGGCCGCGGATATGCACCAGGCTGCGGTGGTCGCCGCCCTCGAAATAGAGGTCGTCGCAGCCGTCCAGCCGGTCGTCGATCAGCACTTCGACGCCATAGGGCGTGCCGAGCGCCGGAACTGCCCCGGTTTCGCAATCGCCGAACAGTTCGGCCACCTCGCTCTCCGTCGCCAGCCCGATCCGCCGCTGCAACATCCGGCTGAGCCGGCCGAGTTCGACGGCGCAGGCCGCCGGCACGAGGGCCAGCATGTAGCCGTCTTCGTCTTCCTGCAGCACGGCCTTGGCTACCTTTTCTTCCGGCACACCGGCGCAATGTGCCGCCGCCAGCATCGTGGTGGCGCGCTGATGCTCGATCACCTCATAGGGCACATCGCAGCGCTCAAGATATTCCTGCAGGCTGATCGCAAGTCCCATCGCTTCCTCCTCTGGCAAGGGAGCCTCTGGCAAGGGGACGGTCGCCGCCTGAATGATGAAGCTTTTTTCGGCCGCGCCGCCGATGCCTACAGGCTACACCCGATCAGGCGATGCGCAAGGAATCTGTTTTGGCGGAATCCCGGCCTAACGTGGCACTTCAGCGGCAGTCGCGGCAGATGCCGACCACTTCGATGGTCTGGCGCTCGACCATGAAGCCCAGCCCCTTGGCATCCTGCAGGATGCGCTGGCTGAGTTCGGGATCGTTGATCTCGATGGCGGTGCCGCAGGTTTTGCAGATGAAGATTTCCTGCTGCACGGCATGGCCCGGATGGGTACAGCCGATGAAGGCGTTCAGGCTTTCGACGCGATGGACCAGCCCCTGTTCGACCAGGAAATCCAGCGCGCGATACACGGTGGGTGGCGCCACCTTCTGGCCGTCGCCGCCCATCTGCGCCAGCAGATCGTAGGCGCCGGCCGGCTTGTGGCTCTGCCAGATCAGTTCCAGCACACGGCGGCGGATCGGCGTCAGCTTGGCGCCAGTCGATGCGCAATGGGCTTCGGCCTGGCTCAAGGCATCACTGATGCAGGCCGCATGGTCGTGGCCGTGCCGATGGCTGTGGGCGTGATTGTGGGGCTGGGGCGAGGCGCTGGACATACAACCAGTATAGGACGGCAGGCTGTTCCGGCCAACCGCCTGCCCGAGGGCCCGCCGGGGCCCGGAAGTCCCCTATTCGGCCAGGAATTGCGCGATCAGGGCCACCTGCTCGGCGGTATCCAGCGCCGGGGCATGGCCGATGCCGGGCATGTCGACACGCCGCGCCTTCGGGCCGCGCCGGGTCATCTCGGCGGCGGTCTCATCGCTCAGCAGGTCGGACACGGCGCCACGCAGCAGCAGCGTCCTGGCCACGATCTGGTCGTAGATCGGCCAGGCATCGCCCGAGGTACCCGCACTCTGGCGACCCAGCACGGCGGCGATCTCGGGATCGTAATGGGTGGTCAGCCGGCCATCGGGCAACCGCCGCGCCGAAGTTTCCGCCAGGCGGCGCCAGCCATCATCCGAGGCGATGCCGAACGGCGCATAGATGGTGCGGAAATACTGCTCCAGCTCGGGCAGGCTGGCAAAGCTGGGCGGCGTGCCGGCATAGGAGAGGATGCGCTGCACGGCACCCGGCGCGATGGCCGGGCCCACGTCGTTCAGCACCAGATGGGTGATGCGCGCCTTCAGGGCTGTCGCCGCGCAGACCATGCCGATCAGGCCGCCCATCGAGGTGCCGACCCAGCGCACGCTCTGCAGCTTCAGCATATCCAGCAATGCCGCGGCCTGCCGGGCATAAAACGGCACGGTGTATTCCGCATCGGGTTCCGGGCTCCAGGCGCTCAGGCCCCGGCCGATGGTGTCGGGCGCGATCAGGCGGTAACGCCCGGCCAAAGCGGCGGCCAGATACTCGAAATCATGGGCGTTGCGGGCGAAGCCGTGCCACAGGACCACCGCCGGCGCGGCCTCGTCGCCCCATTCCAGGCAATGGACCGACCGGCCGAGCAGGTCGTAATAGCGCGAGCGCCCAGTCATGATTTCATGCGCCATGGTTTCATGCGTTATGACTTCATCTGCCGCAGCTTGCCGACGATGCCGACCGGGAAGAAATAGACGCTGAGCACAAACAGGATGCCGAGCCAGAGCAACCAGCGGTCGGCATGGAACAGGCCGGGCAGCAGCGGGATGCCGGCGGCTTCCAGCATGCCGCTGAACTGGCCCATCAGCACCTGCAGGTAATTCTGCGCCAGGATGAAGATGGTGGCGCCCAGCACGGCGCCATACAGCGTGCCCATGCCGCCGATCACCACCATCAGCAGGATGTCGATCATGATGGCGAAGCTGAGCGTGGTATCCGGCCCGGTATAGCGCAGCCACAGGGCCATCAGCACGCCGGCCAGCGTGGCCATGCCGGCCGAGAGGCAGTTGGCGATGGAGCGGTAGACCACAACACGATAGCCCAGGGCCTCGGCGCGGAAATCATTCTCGCGGATGGCCTGCAGCACGCGGCCGAAGGGCGAATTCACCACGCGCAAAGCCAGCAGGAACAGGATCAGAGCGGCGAAGAAGATCAGGTAGTAGGTCAGGATGCGGCCATTGATCATCACGCCCAGCACCGGTTCGTCGAACAGGCGGAAGGCCGGGCGCAGCATTTCCGGGATGCGGTAGCTGCGGCCATCCTCGCCGCCGGTGATCTCGTTGAGTTGCGAAGCCAGGATGGCGAAGGCCGAGGCCACCGCCAGCGTGATCATGGCGAAGAAGATTGCCCGCACCCGCAGGGAAAACAGGCCGATCAGCAGAGCCAGCAGCATGGCCAGCACAAGGGCTGCCAGCACGCCCAGCCCCAGCGCACCCCAGCCGGCATTGAAATTGTACATGGCAATCGCCACGCCATAACCGCCAATGCCGTAGAACATCGTATGGGCGAACGACACGATGCCGGTATAGCCCAGCAGCAGATCGTAGCTGGCCACCAGGATCACGAAGACGCAGATCTTGGCGGCGACGTTCAGCGGCTGGCTGCCCGGAAACAGGAAGGGCGCGAAGGCCAGGCTGAACAGCACGATGGCCAGCGCGACCGACAGCGCCTTCGAGCGCGGATAATCGCCGGAGAGGATGCTGTGGATGGGATTGCTCGGCAGCATGATGCGTCCCTCCTCTTACCGCTTGGCCACGGGATAAAGGCCCTGCGGCCGCCATAGCAGGATCAGCACCATCAGCAGGATGCTGGACCCCAACGCCAGCTTGGGCGCCAGGAAGCCGGTGTAATTCGCCACCAGCGCCACTAGGATGGCGCCGACGAAGCAGCCGCCGATAGAGCCGAGGCCGCCGATGATGATGACGATGAAGATCAGCACGTTCACTTCCATGCCCATGCCGGCGGTGAGCGTCTGGCGGTAGAAGGCCCAGAGCACGCCGCCCAGCCCGGCCAGGGCCGAACCAGCGATGAACACGCCGACAAACAGGCGGCGGATCTTGTAGCCCAGGGCTTCCACCATCTCGGCATTCTCCACGCCGGCACGGATCAGCAGCCCAATCTTGGTGCGGTTGAGCATCAGATGCATCAGGCCGAAAACCAGCAGCCCCAGCACCACGGCGATCACGCGGTATTTCTCCATCGCCGCCTCGCCCACCACGATGGCGCCGCGCAGGCCTTCGGGCAGCCGCAGCGGGATCGGGCTAGCCCCCCAGATCACATGGATCATCTGTTCGGCCACGATCATGCCGCCCATGGTGATCAGGATCTGCTTCAGATGCTGGCCATAGACCGGGCGGATCACAACGCGCTCAAAGGCATAGCCCAGGGCGCCGGTCACCAGCATGGCGACCAGGATGCAGGCCAGCAGCACGCCGATATTGAGCCATATATTCGGGCTCTCGACCCAGCCGGTCAGCGGCCCCAGCACCATCAGGCTGACATAGGCGCCGAACGAGATGAACACGCCATGGCCGAAATTCAGCACATCCATCAGGCCGAAAACCAGCGTGAGGCCGGACGCCATCAGGAAGATCATCATGCCCATGGCCAGCGCCGCCACGGTGAGCGTGACCCAGGTGGAGAAACTGCCCACCAGCGGCAGGGCGGCGATGGCCAGGATCGGCACCAGCAGGGCCGGCAGCCAGTCGGTCTTCACCTTGGGCAGCGAAGCGGTTTCGGTGGCGGCGACAGCATTGCTCATTGATGCGCGTCCATGCTCAGGCCCAGCAGTTTCTGCTGCAGCGAGGTGTCTTCAGCCAGTTCGGCCATGGCGCCGCGATGCACGATGCGGCCATCGTCCATCACGGCCACGGCATCGCCCAGCATCTTGGCGGCCATGAAATTCTGCTCTACCAGCAGGATGGTGGCGCCGGTGGATTTCAGTTCGCGGAAGGCCTGGATCATGTTCATGATGATGGCCGGCGCCAGGCCCTTGGTCGGCTCGTCGATCAGCAGCAGCTCGCGCGGCTCGACGATGGCGCGGGCAATCGCCAGCATCTGCTTCTGTCCGCCCGACAGCGTGCCGGCGGCCAGCGACCAGAATTTCTCCAGCGCCGGGAACAGGCCGAAGATCCATTTCAGGCGTTTCGGATCGATCTCGCCGTTGCGGGCGGCCAGGATCATGTTCTCGCGCACGGTGAGGTCGGCGAAGATACCCATATTCTCGGGCACGTAGGCGATGCCTGCTTGAGCGATCTCGGGCGTGGGCAGTTTCGTGATATCGCGGCCATCGAACTGCACATGGCCTTTCGACGCCTGCCACAGGCCCATGATGGTGCGCAGAGTGGTGGTCTTGCCGGCGCCGTTGCGGCCCAGCAGCATGGTGAGCTGGCCGCGCGGCACCACGAGGTCGACGCCGTGCAGGATGTGGTACTGCCCGATATGGGTATGCACGCCTTCCAGGCGCAGGATCGCGTCTTTCATCGCGCGGCCTCCTGTGCGGCTCCCGGCGAGATGCCGAGATAGGCCTCCTGCACCACCGGCGAAGCGATCACCGTGGCCGGCTCGCCATCGGCCACCAGCGCGCCGTTATGCAGCACGATGATGCGGTCGGCCAGGCTGCGCACCACGTCCATCTTGTGCTCGACCAGCAGCACGGTCTTGTCGCCGCGCGCCTTGATGCCCTGGATCAGGTCCAGCACCGTCGGCACTTCATCCACCGACATGCCCGCGGTCGGTTCGTCGAACATGAACACGTCGGGTTCCAGCGCCAGCAGCAGGGCCACCTCCAGCTTGCGCTGGTCGCCATGGGGCAGCGCACCGGCCATGGCGTTGCGCTTGTCGAGCAGCTTCACGGAGTCGAGCAGGCCGTCGGCCTTTTCGATCAGGTCGCGCCGATGGCTCCAGAGCTGCAGCAGCTGCAGGCCGGCGCCGGCGCGCGACTGCACGGCCAGGCGCACGTTTTCCATGACCGTAAGATTGGGGAACAGGTTGGTGAGCTGGAACGCACGCCCCATGCCGCGCTTGGTGCGCGCCGAGGCTGTCAGTCCACTCACATCATGGCCGTGCAGCAGCACGCTGCCGGCGGTCGCCTTGAGCTGACCCGAGATCAGATTGAAATAGGTGGTCTTGCCGGCGCCGTTCGGCCCGACGATGGCGGTCAGCGTGCCGGGATGGAAGGCGCAGCTGACGGCATTCACGGCGACATGGCCGCCGAAGCGGATCGTCAGGTCGCGGGTTTCTAGCGTTGGCGTGGCAGACATCAGACCGGATATGAAAATGGAGACCGGATATGAAAATGGCCGGGACGACAGATCGTCCCGGCCGGTTGGGCAATAATCAGCGCTTGTTGCGGATCGGCAGCGGCATGGCCGATTCCGGGATCACCTGCACGAGCTCGAGCAGGTCGTTCTCGTCCTTGCCGTCCTTCTTGACCCGGAAGTGATACATCTGCTGCATCGCCTGATGATCTTCCTTGCGGAAGAACATGGTGCCCTTCGGCGTGTCGAAGGCCATGCCTTCCATGGCGGCGATCAGCTTGTCGGTGTTGGTGCCGCCGGCCTTCTGGATGGCGGTCAGCGCGGCCGAGGCGGCGGCGAAACCGCCGGCGGTGAAGAAGTCGGGCGGCGTGCCGAACTTCTTCTTGTGCTCGCTCACCAGCCAGTCATTCATCGGGTTCTTCGGGAAATCGTAGTAGTAATAGACGGCGCCTTCCATGCCCGGATACGGCTTGTAGAGCTTCATCACCGGCAGGATGTTGCCGCCCGGCGCGATCTCGATGCCGAAACGCTCCGGCTTCAAGTCTGCGATCTTGGGCAGCGGATGCGGACCGGCCCAGACGATGGCGATGATCTTCTTGCCCGGCTTGTCCTTCAGCGCGTCGAACAGGCGCTGGGCCGAGGCGGTGAAGTCGGTGGTCTGGGTGGGGGCGTATTCCTCGAACACCACCTTCACGTTCGGACGCAGGGTAGCCAGCGCCTCTTTCATCGCCTTGATGCCATCGCGGCCGAAGGCGTAATCCTGCGCCAGGGTAGCCACGTTCACCTCGCCCGAGGTCGGGAAGGACGCGGCGCCGGCATAGGCATCCTGCATCGAGTTACGCGCGGTGCGGAAGATGTATTTGTTCCACTTCTCGCCGGTGATCGCATCGGCCACGGCCGGTTCGACGATCAGGATCTTCTTGTATTCCTCGGCCACCGGCAGCATGGCCAGCGCGGCGCCCGAACCGGTGGTGCCAATGGCGATGTCGACATTGTCGTCGCCATAGGCCTGCTCCAGCAGCGACTTGGCCACGTCGGGCTTGAACTGGTCGTCCTTGACGATCACCTGAATCTTGCGGCCCTGCCAGGTCATGGTGTTCTTGGTCAGATATTCCAGGCCCATCATGAAGCCGGTCTCGGTCTGCTTGGCATAAGCCTCGAGCGGACCGGTCTTGCTGGCGATCAGGGCGATTTTCAGATCGGCGGCCTGCGCGGTCATGGCGCTGCCGGCGATCAGGGCGGTGGCAAAAGCCACCGTCTTCATCACGCGCTGCATTATGTCTCTCCCTTGCGACGGTTGCGGACGAATGGCGATGGAGACGCGACTACAGGCGTGCGTGATGCGCGACATCGTGCTCCTCCCTTTCCTGCGGCCCGGGTGGTCCCGGTGCCGGTAGCGGGCGTTGTCCGCAATGGACGCCCGCCAAACATGACACTTGATTCATGTCTCGACTATTCGTAGCCTTGCGCCATAAGCCCGTCAAGCCGGAATCCAGCGATTTCAGCCGTGGGCGGAGGAAACGACGGATAAACCAAACATGACGGTCGAATCATGTTAAACACCGCCCCGAGAACCAGAAAACGCGCCCTGCCCCTGCCCAAGACCGGCCGGGGCGAGATGACCCGCCGCAAGATTCTGGATGCCGCCAAGCGCGAGATCGGCCGTCGCGGCTTCGCCGAGGCCTCGATCAGCACCATCACGGCCGAGGCCGGAGTCGCCCAGGGCACCTTCTACATCTACTTCCGCAGCAAGGAAGACGTGATGCGCGAGCTGGTCCTGCATATGGGCCGCATGCTGCGCCACCACCTGACCGAGGCCACCGAAGATGCGACGAACCGCATCGAGGCCGAACGACTGGGCCTGCGCGCCTTCCTCGATTTCGTGCGCCGCAATCCCGACCTCTACAAGGTGGTGGAGGAATCGCAGTTCGTCGACGAGAAGGTCTACCGCCAGTACTACACCGAATTCGCAAAATCCTACCGCATCGCCCTGGCGGCGGCCGAGAAGCGCGGCGAGATCACGCCCGGCGGCACCGAGAATGCCACCGAGGTGCGTGCCTGGATGCTGATGGGCATCGCGGTTTTCCTCGGCCAGCGCTATGGCCTGTGGGACCCGAAGGCGCCGCTCGATCCCATCGTCGATGTCGCCACCGCGCTGCTGGCGCATGGCATGGCCGCTCCCAAAGCCCCTGCGCGCTGAATGTCCCTCGCCCGCCTTGATATCGCCGGGCCGGTCGCGCGGCTGACGCTCAATCGACCGGAACGGCATAACAGCCTGGTGCCGGCGCTGGTCGACACGCTAAAACAGGACCTGGCGCGCATCGCCGCCATGCCCGATCTGCGCGCACTGGTGCTGCAGGCCGAAGGCCGCAGTTTTTCCACCGGCGGCGATGTCGGCGGCTTCTTCGCCGTGCCGCGCGGCCAGCGCCGCGCTTATGCCGACGGACTGGTCGGCGGCCTGAACGACTGCATCCTTGCCCTGCTCGACCTGCCGATGCCCGTGCTGGGCCGTATCCAGGGACCGGTCACCGGCGGCTCGCTCGGGTTCCTGCTCGCCTGCGATCTCGCCGCCATCACGCCGCAGGTCTTCATCCAGCCCTACTACACGGAAGTCGGTTTCAGTCCCGATGGCGGCTGGACCGCCCTGCTGCCCACCCGCATCGGCGATGCGGCCGCGCGTGAGATTCAATTACGTAACCGCCGCATTGCTGCCACCGAAATCGTTCAGCTTGGCTTGGCCACCACGCTGGTGGAGCCGGAGGCATTGGATGCCACCATCGACGGATGGCTGGCCGAGGTCGTCGCCAAGCAGCCCGGCGCCATGCGCCGCACCAAAACCAACCTGTTGCCACCCGCACGCCGCGCCGCCATCGCCGCGGCTTTGGAAATGGAAAAACAGTCCTTTCTCGAACAGATCGACAGCGAGGAGGCGCATCACGGCATGGCGCGTTTCCTGGCCAAGTCGGCATAACGGGGGAAACCATGCACAAGGTTTTCGACATCGCGGCACGGCGCGCCGAACTGACGCCGAACCAGACCGCCTTCATCGAACTGGAAAGCGGCCGCACCCTCAGCTATCGCGACCTGGACGACCGCGCCTGCCGCTTCGCCGCCTGGCTCGGCAACAGCGGCGTGGCTGCCGGCGACCGCGTCGCGATCCTTTGCCTGAACAGCGCGACCTTTTTCGAAATCCTGTTCGCCTGCGGCAAGCTGGGCGCGATCCTGGTGCCGCTAAACTGGCGCCAGCCGGCACCGGAACTCGGCCCCGTGGTGCAGGATGCCGCACCGAAACTGTTGATCTTCGATGCCGACAATGCCGCCGTGGCCGACGAACTGGCGCGGGTCTACGACCTCGACCTGCTGTCCTATGCGGAATACGAAACCGCCATCGCCGCCACGGCACCGGCGGCCTTCGATACCTACTGGGCCAGCGACCGCGTCTGGTACATGCTCTATACCTCGGGCACCACGGGCAAGCCCAAGGCCGTGATCCAGACACCGGGCATGGCCTATGCCAATGCCATCAATATCGGCCAGGCCATCGACCTGACCTCGACCGAGACGACGCTGAATTTCCTGCCGCTGTTCCACACGGCCGGCATCAACCTGCATACCCTGCCGGTGCTGCTGCATGGCGGCATTGTACGGGTACTCAAGAAATTCGAGATCGATCCGGTGATGGCCGCCCTACAGAAGGGCGACTGCACCGCCTTCTTCGGCGTGCCGGCGATCTATCAGGCGATCAGCCTGCATAAGGATTTCGGCAGGGCCGATTTCTCCAAGGTGCGCTCCTGGGGTTGCGGCGGTGCGCCGCTGCCGGCCACGCTGATCGCGCAATTCGCCGCGCGCGGCGTGAAAGTCTGCAACGGCATGGGCATGACCGAAACCGGCCCGACGGTATTCCTGATGGATACCGCCCATGCCGAAGCCAAGATCGGTTCAGTGGGCAAGCCGCAGATCCTGGCCGAGGTGCGCGTCGTCGACCTGGACGACAATCCCCTGCCCGCCAACGAGGCCGGCGAATTGCAGATCCGCGGCCCCGGCGTCACGCCGGGCTACTGGAACAATGAGGCCGCGACGAAAGCAGCCTTCACGCGCGACGGCTGGCTCAAGACCGGCGACGTGGCCAGGCGCGACGAGGATGCCTATTACTACATCGTCGACCGCATCAAGGACATGTACATCTCGGGCGGCGAAAACGTCTATCCGGCCGAAGTCGAAATCGTGATCTACAAATTCCCCGGCGTGCTGGAATGCGCCGTGCTGGGCGTACCGGACGAGAAATGGGGCGAGGTCGGCCGCGCCTGCGTGCTGCCGCAGCCCGGCGCCAGCATCGATGCGGAAGCCCTGCGCGCCTTCTGCCGGCAGAACCTCGCCGCCTACAAGGTGCCGAAATACATCGACATCGTCGAAGATTTCCCGCGCACCGCCGCCGGCAAGATCCAGAAACACGTGCTGCGCAGCCGCGCAGCCGGAAAGTGAGTGCCATGCCCTCGATCAGCCATGACCGCATTCTGACCCAGGCCGAGTTCGACCTCTTCGCCAAAGTCAGCGGCGACAATAACCCGATCCATGTCGACCCGGATTTCTCGGCCCGCACGCGCTTCGGCCGTACCGTCAGCCACGGCATGCTGCTCTACTCCGTTTTGTGGGGCCTGCTGCAGAAACAGCATCCGGGCGCCCGCCAGATCAGCCACAGCATGATGTTCCCCAACCCCGCCTATGCGGGCGAGGCCCTGCGTTTCAAACTGGATGAAACCGCCGCCGGCGATGGCCGGCGCAGCTATGCCGCGAAAGTCACCCGCGTCGCCGATGGCGCCGTGGTGCTGGACGGCCAGACGGAGATCGCCCTGCCATGACCGACGCTCCCGCTATCCTGAAGGGCATGCGCGTCGGCGACCATGCCAGCGTCACCCGCAGTTTCTCGGCCGACAACCTGCGGCAGTTCCAGCAACTCGCCGCCCATGACGGCGCGACATTGCAGGCCGTGCCCGAGCCGCTGATCGGCGCGCTGTTCTCCTACCTGCTTGGTGTCGAGCTGCCGGGCTTCGGCACCAATTACCTGAAACAGGAAATGAGTTTCGAGCAGCCGGCCCCGGTCGGACAGCCGCTGACGGCAAAGGTCGAGATCACCCGCCTGCGGCCTGACAAGCATCTGGTCGATCTGGCCACCACCTGCACCGATGCGGCCGGCACCGTGATCTGTCGTGGCCGTGCGCTTGTGCTGGCCCAGGATGTCGGCGCTTAAGGATCGCATGATGTATGTCGCCGAAACCGGTGCCGCAAACGGACGCCCGCTGGTTTTCCTGCATGGCTGGGCCGCCCATGGCGGCTATTTCGCGCCGCAGGTCGCCGCCTTCGGCGAACGGCATCGCATCCTGCTGCCCGACCTGCCCGGCCATCGCCACAGCCTGGCGACACCGGCGGACATGACGATTCCTTATCTGGCCGACCAGCTTCATGCCATGTTCAGCGCTCACGACCTGCACGGCGCCGTGCTGGTCGGCTGGTCGATGGGTGCCATGGTGGCCTTCGACTACATCGGCCGCTATGGCAGCGCCCTGCTGGCCGGCCTGGTGGTCGAGGACATGACGCCGCGCATCCTCAACGACCGCGAATGGCATTTCGGTATCCGCAATGGCTTCGACCAGGCCCAGAGCGAAGCCGCCATGCAGATGATGCGCACCGACTGGGAAACCTATGCCCATAACGCCCTGCCGCATCTGTTCGCGCGCGACAGCCGGATCGACCCGGCGCTGGTGCAGTGGGTCGGCGAGGAGATGGTCCGCAACGATGGCACGACGATGGCGGCGCTGTGGGATTCGATGGCGCAGCAGGATTACCGCTGGCTGCTGCCGCAGCTGGAACTGCCGGTTCTGATCCTGCATGGCAGCGAGAGCCAGCTTTACGAGCCGGCGGTAAGCCAGTGGCTGGCGGCCAATATCACTGGCGCGCGACGGCTATGCCTGGACGGGGCCGGCCATTCGCCGCATCTGGAAATGCCGGATGCCTTCAATGGTGAGCTGACGAAATTTCTCGCGCGGCTCTGAACCGCGCCCGCAACCATAGGACCAGCGGCAGGAGCCAGATGGCGATCGTAAGAGTCGCCAGGATGCCCGCAATCGGGCGGCTGACGAAACCGACCGGATCGCCCAGCGTCTTCTGCATGGAATTGAGGAAGTTCTCTTCCAGCATCGGACCCAGCACCAGCCCTAGGATGACCGGCGCAATGGGGAAATTGTTCTCCTCCATCACATAGGCAATCACGCCCAGCGCCAGCATGGTCACGATGCCGAAGACCGTGTTGTTGCTGGCGAAGGCCCCAACGATACAGAACAGCAGGATGATCGGCATCAGCACCGGACGTGGCACGCTGAGCAGGCGTCCGGCACTCTTGATCGCGACCCAGCCAAGCGGCAGCAGCAGGATATTGGCCAGGATAAAGGCGACAAATACGCCATACAGCATGTCGGGATTGTTCATGAAGATCATCGGACCGGGCGTCAGGCCCTTCATGAACATAACGCCGATGGCGATTGCCGTGATGGAATCGCCGGGAATGCCGAAGACAAGGGCAGGTATCCAAGCGCCGCCCAGGGCGGCATTGTTCGCCGCGCCCGCCTCAACCACGCCCTCGACATGACCGGTCCCGTATTTCTCGGGTTCCTTTGAAAGTTTCTTCGAAGTGGCGTAAGTGACCCAGGCGGCAATATCGGCGCCGGCACCCGGCATGGCGCCGATCACCGTGCCCAGCAGGCTGCCGCGCAGCAGGTTCCGCCAGTAGCGGGCCAGCAAAGCACCCTGCTGGCGGAAGATGTTGCCGATGCGTCGCTGCGCCACGCTGAGCCTGGCCCGGTCGGACAATATGTAGCGCAACAGTTCGGGCAGCGCGAACATGCCGATCAGCGCGGGGATCAGCGGTACGCCGCCGGTGAGTTCCAGGTTGCCGAAGGTGAAACGCGGATGGCCGCCGCTGGCGCCGATGCCGATGCTGGACAGCAGCAATCCGAGCAGCAGTGCGACCAGTCCTTTCAGCGGCGATGCCGGCGCGATGAAGGCCGCACAGGTCAGCCCCAGCAGCGCGAGCCAGAAATACTCGAAGGACGAGAAATTGAGGGCGAATTCGGCCAGCAGCGGCGCACCGGTGATCAGGATGGCGATGCCGAACAATCCGCCGATGGCGCTGAAAACCAGCCCCGCGCCCAGCACAAGCTCGCCCTGCCCTTTCTGCGTCATGCGATAGGCTTCGTCGGCATAGGCCGCCGAGGCCGGCGTGCCCGGAATCCGCAGCAGCGCGCCGGGAATGTCGCCCGCGAAAATCGCCATGGCCGTGCAACTGACAATCGCCGCAATCGCCGGCACCGGTGGCATGAAGAAGGTGACCGGCACCAGCAGGGCCGTCGCCATCGTCGCCGAAAGCCCCGGCATGGCGCCGACGAACAGGCCGAATATCGAAGACAGCAGAATCACCCACAGCACGTCGGGCTGGAGGATCAGGTCGAGCGCGGCCAGAAGTGCTGTCATGGCTTCACCACAACAGACCGGTCAGCACGCCGCCCGGCAGGGGCACCAGCAACAGGCGGGCGAACAGCAGCCAGATCACGATCACGGCGCCGAGACTGAACCCCACGGCATATAAGGGCCGCACCCCGAGATAGAGCATGAAGACCAGCGTCACTGCCATGCCGGCCAGATGGAAACCGAGCATGTCGTCCAGCAGGGTATAGGCGACGACGCAGGCCAGCATCAGCATGGCGCCCATCCAGCGGCCCGGCATGCGCATCCAGGGCGACAGAACAACCAGTGCCGCGCCCTGGCGCAGCGCGACAATGCCGCGCAGGATCAGCAAAACGGCACAGATGCCAAGCCCCGCCGCCAGGACCTGCGGGAAAAAGGCCGGGCCATAGGCCGTGCCGGGCATCTTCGGGAAGCCGGCAGCATGAAAGCCGATGAACAGGCTGAGGCCGAACAGGAGGATTCCGAAAATGGCATCATTGATGCGCATGGCGCGAGACTCCGCGTCAGAAAGCATACGCTGGGAGCATGTCCTGGCTGCCGCTCAAGCAGCCAGGACATCCGATCCTCTCCGACGTCAGGACGCTTTCGACAGGCCGATGGCCTTCAGCACCTTGCCGCTGTCGGCTTCCGATTCATCCATGAACTTGGCGAAATCGGGTCCCGCCCTCCACATCAGGCCAAAGCCGCGCTCGGTCATGAATTTGCGGAATTCTTCGCTCTTGTGGATCTTCTCCATCGCGGCGACCAGCTTGCTCGTGGCCTCCGCCGGCATGCCCTTCGGTCCGCCGATGCCACGCCAGGCGCCGGCCAGCACGTCGACGCCCAAGGCTTCCTTTGCCGTCGGTACGTTCGGATAGGCCGGCAGGCGCTGGTCTCCCGCCACGGCCATCGCCCGGATGCGGCCGGCATCCAGCAATGCCTTCGCCTCGGGCAGCGAGCACGGCACGATATCGGTGCCACCCGCCAGCAATTCCTGCAGGGCCGGTGCGGCACCCTGGCTCGGGATCCAGTTGAACTGCCCCGGATCGACGCCCGCCTTCAGAAGGATCGAGCCGAATGCCATGTGCCAGGCGCCGCCAATCGCCGAGCCGGAGGCCAGCTTGTAAACCTTCGGATTGGCCTTCAGCGCCGCCACGACTTCCTTGGCATTCTTGAACGGCGAATTGTTGGACACATAGAAGGCGCCGGGATCGAAATTGTAGAGCGCGATGGGCGTGAAATCCTTCGAACCCGACAGGTTCGACTGCCCAAGCCATTTGAAGGTACCGATCTCGATGGTGATCACACCGATGGTGTAGCCATCGGCCGGTGCCTGGGCGATGGCTGCGTGGCCGACCACGCCGCCGCCGCCAGTGCGGTTCACGACATTGAAGGGTTTCTTGAACTCGTCCTGCAACATCTTGGCGATGATGCGTCCGGTGGCATCGGTACCGCCGCCGGCGGCCCAGGGCACAATCACCTGTACCGGCCGCTCCGGCCATGCGGCAAAGGCTGCTGCCGCCGAAAAAATGGTTACTGCGCCGGCGACCGCGCCGGCAAACACCGCTTTCAAGCCACGCATCGGGCTACCCTCCTGCTGGTTCGCGTTTCCTCGTCCAGCCGGCGCATCATGGTGACGTGCGATCCGTGCGGACTACGCCACTATCTCCCATCTGATATGTCAGGGCAACGCGCAAAAATGCTTGTGCGATGCGGCATTTCGCCGATCACTTGTATCGCGGAATGACAAGTGGGGCGTTTCAGACCACGCCGTGCTGGCGCACATCCAGCCGCACGATCGCCTGTTCCAGCGCCTCGCGGTCGGTCAGGTAATAGGTCTTGTCCTTGCGGGTCATCTGGCCGCCATGCAGCAGGTTGGCCAGCACGCGCGCCACGGTTTCGCGCGTGGTGGCGGCGCGACGGGCGATCTCGTGCTGCTTGGGCATGGGATAGATCAGCCAGCCGCTGGCGTTGAGCGGATCGCGCCGCGCCAGCTTCAGCAATTCCCGATACACGCGCTGAATGGCACCCAGCGTCGCCAGATCCATGATGCGTTCGTTGTTGGCGCGGATGATGGCGGTCAGCCGCCGCATCACCTTCAGCGCCACGGCCGGTTCGCGCGCCAGCAGCGCCTCGAAGGCCTTGGGCGGCATGGTGGCCAGCCGGCAGGCGGTCTGCGCCACCACGCTCGCGGAACGGCGTTCGCCGTCGATGGCGGCGATTTCGCCGAAATAGCTGCCTGAGGAAACCAGCGCATAGGAAATCTCGCGGCCGTTGCCTGAGAAATTCACCACCTCGACCGTGCCCTCCACCACGAAATACACATCGCGGCTGTCGCTGTTACGGTCGAGGATCTGTTCATGGGAGGCAAAGCGGCGCCACTGGCAGGCGCGCTCGACGTCGGCGCGCGCCGCCGGGCTCAGGTCGCTGAGCAGGTCTATTTTCTCCAGGCTGTCGGGGGCCGATAACGCGGCGCCCCGGCCCTTGCCGGTGGTCTTGACGGTTTCTTCGGCCATTGGATCCCCCATGCCGCAAAAATCGGCGGCAAACGGCCGGGGTAGCCAGCCTAGCGGGCGGCCCGCCCCAATGCCGCAAACAGATTGAGCAGCATCTGCTTGCGGTCGAGATTGACCGATTCCCCGCGATCGAGCAAGCGACCGAACTGTTCCCAGTCCTCGGCCCAGCGTTCCGGACCCTGCCAACTGGCGAGTCGGCGGGCCAGGGCCGTCTCGCCGGGAAAGATTTCCGCCCAGCCGGTGCCGCCGATCCGGTCGGCGGCGGCGGCGCGGGCCAGCCGTGCCAGCCACCAGCGGAACAGTTCCGTCATCAGGTGGAAACCCGCCCCGCTCTTGTCGCGATTGATGGCATCGCCGAAGGCGTGCAGCTTGGCGATATCGGGCTTGGGCAACTGCCCAACCATGTCGAGCAGGCCATGTAGCAGTTTCAGCCCGCCCTGTGCCGCCAGCATCACGGCCCGGCCCGGCGAGCCCTCGGCCAGCACCGCAAGCCCGCGCCGTTCGGCGGCGTCGAGGTCGGGCAGCAGGCGGTCCAGTGCCGGCAGCAAGGCCGCGTCGTCCAGTGGCTTGAGCGCCAGACGGCGGCAGCGCGAGCGGATGGTCGGCAGCAGGCCGCCCGGCGCATGGGTGATCAGCAGCAGGATGGCGTTCGGCGGCGGCTCTTCCAGGATCTTCAGCAGCGCATTCGCCGCGTTCACGTTCATGTCGTCGGCCGCGTCGACGATGCAGACGCGATAGCCGCCCTCGGCCGCCGTCATGCCGAAGCGTTCGTTCACCGCGCGCACATCCTGCACCACGATGTCGCCGCGCCAGCGTTCGGCCTTGTCGTCCCAGCTGCGCTCCACGGTGATCAGGTCGGCATGGCCCGCGCTGGCAATGCGGTGGAACACCGGATGCTCTTCCGCGATGGCCAGCGTGTCGGGCAGCGCCGGCGCATCGCCGAACAGGCTGGGGCCGCTGTCCATGGCGGAAGCCGGACCATGGGCCAGCAGGAACCGCGCGAAGCGGAAGGCCAGCGTCGATTTGCCAACGCCGCGCGGCCCGGTGATCAGCCAGGCATGGGGCAGCCGACCCGAGGCCCAGGCCTCCAGCAGCGCCTTCTCGGCTGCGGCATGGCCAAACAGCACGGAAGCATGGCGCGGCCCCCAGGTCGCGGCCTGTTGCGGATCGTGACCACTCATGGCTTGAGACTAAACTGCGCCACCACGGCCTGCCAGAGCGCCACGGCGACGCTCTCCACGTCGCGGTCCGCATCGATCAGGCGGCAGCGCTGCGGCTCGCGCGCGGCGATGTCGCGGAACGCGCCGCGCAGTTTTTCATGGAACTCGCGGCCCATGCGCTCGTAGCGATCCTCGGCGGCAGCCAAGCCTTGTACATTCTGGCCTTGCATGCGCTGCTTCGCCCGGGCAAGCCCGGTTTCCACCGGCAGGTCGAGCACCAGCGTGAGGTCCGGGGCGAAATCGTCCAGCACAAGTCTGTGCAGCGCCGCCACCGCCTCGCGCCCCACCGCACCGGCATAACCCTGATAGGCCATGGTGGAATCGGCGAAGCGGTCGGAGATCACCCAGACACCCCGGCGCAGCGCCGGCTTCACGGTCTTTTCGACATGGGCGCGACGCGCGGCGTAATGCAGCAGGGTTTCGGTCATCGCGTCCCAGCGCTCGGGATCGCCGGTCACCAGCAGGCTGCGGATCGCTTCGGCGCCAGCCGTGCCGCCGGGCTCGCGGGTCAGCAGGGTTTCTATGCCACGCTCTGCCAGCCGGTCGGCCAGCAGCCTGATCTGGGTGGATTTGCCGGCGCCCTCGCCGCCTTCCAGGGTGATGAACCGCCCGGGAAAGGTGGCGCTCACTGCTTCTTCGCGCCCCACAGCAGATAGCTGATCGCCGCGCCGATGCGACCGGTGAAGCCGAGTTGCTGCACATCCGCGCCGGCCACCAGCGGCAATTCGGCCAGTGCGCCTTCCTTGTTAGTGACAGTGAGCGTCGCCACCGGGGTGCCCTTGACGATGGGTGCCGGGATCGGGTTGTCGTAGGATACCGTTACCTTGACGTTATTTTTGCTCTGCCGCGGCAGGGTCAGGGTCAGGTTGCGGTCGATGATCAGCGGAATACGCGGGGCATCGCCAAGCCAGACATCGGCCTCGTCCACCACCGCACCGGCGCTGAACAGCTTGTAATTGTCGAACTGGCTGAAACCGAGTTCCAGCAGGCGCTCGGACTCGCGCGAGCGCTCGTTCATGCTCTTCAGGCCGTTCACCACCAGAATCAGGCGGCGGTCGCCGCGCTTGGCCGACGCGGTCAGGCCATAACCGGCCGCCTCGGTATGGCCGGTCTTCAGGCCGTCGGCGCCAATATCCTTGTAAAGCAGCGGATTGCGGTTGCCCTGGGTGATCGGCTTCTTGGATACCTGGTCCACGCCGTAGGTGAACTCCTTCTCGGCGTAGAAATGATAGAATTGCGGGTGATGCCGGATGATCTGCTTGGCCAGGATGGCCAAGTCGCGCGCCGTGGTCAGGTGCTGCGGATCGGGCCAGCCCGAGGCGTTGCGGAAGGTGCTGTTCTTCAGGCCGAGTTCGCGGGCGCGGTCGGTCATCATTTCGGCAAACCGCTCCTCGGTGCCGGCAATGCCTTCGGCCAGCACGATGCAAGCATCGTTGCCCGACTGCACGATCACGCCGCGCAGCAGGTCTTCCACCTTCACCCGTCCGCCCAGCGGCACGAACATCTTGGAGCCCTGGATGCGCCAGGCCTTTTCGCTGACCGGCAGCATGTCGTCCATGCGCAGCTTGCCGGCGGCCAGCTGCTCGAACACCATGAAGGCCGTCATCAGCTTGGACATCGACGAGGGCGGCATCAGCTCTTCGGAATTCTTCTCGAAGATCACGGTGTCGGTATCGGCATCGATCAGGATCATCTGCCGCGCCACCGTTTCGACCTGCCCCAGCTGGGCAACGGCCGGACGGGCAAGACCCGCCAGCATCAGTCCGGCGAGGAAAACAGCGGCAATCTTATTCAACGACGATACGCGCATTGGTCTGTCCGTTACTGATCACTTGCTGCAGGGCCTGGTCGGCGGCGGCCACCTGGTTATAGGGCCCCAGCCGCACGCGGAAGAATTCCTGCTTGTTGACGAAGGTCGATGACACGTTGGCGGGGCCGATCAGTGACATCTGCGCGGCGAGCTTGTGGGCGTTTTCGTGCAGGGTGAAGGCCCCCACCTGCACATAGATCTGGCCGCCGCGGGCGGGGCCGACCTCCACCTTCTGCTGTTTCAGGTCGGTGGATGCGGCGTCGGTCGAGGTGGTCGCCGCAGCGCCCTCGGCCGGTCGCTGCGCGGCCAGGATCTGCATCGGCGACGGCTGGCCTTCCGCCGGCTTGGCCACTTCTGCGCTTTTGCCCTTCACGCCGGGCGGCGGCGGCAATGCCTCAGTCGAAACGCCACCCCGCGGCGCGGCTGCGGGACGCTCGTCGCCGCCAACGCTGCGCGAAGCCACCATGGTCGGCGCGGCCTCGCCGCCCATCGGCGCCGGACCGATATACTGCACCCGCACCTTCGCAGTGCCCTGACGCTCATACCCCAGCAACTGGGCCGAACGCCGCGACAGGTCGATGATGCGGTTATTCGCATACGGCCCACGGTCGTTCATGCGCACGACGATCGAGCGGCCATTCTCCAGATTGGTGACGCGCACCAGCGATGGCATCGGCAGCGTCGGATGCGCCGCCGTCACCTCGTTCATGTCGAAGACTTCGCCATTGGCGGTGGCCTTGCCGTGGAATTGCTCGCCATACCACGAGCCGATGCCGGTCTCGTCGTAATTCGGGTCTTCCTTCGGGTAATACCAGACGCCGTTGATCTGATAGGGATTGCCGACCTTGTAGATGCCGCCCTTGCCCGGGCCGGAGGATTGGCCGGGTTCACCGCGCATCACCGATTTGGCGGCATGGTTGAACAGGGTGGTCTCGGCGCAGCCGGCCAGACCGAAGCTGGCGGCCAGGAGTAGGACAGCCAGCCGGGCACGCGCCGACCAGGCGCCGGGCGACTGGGCGCGCGATACCCCGGCGGTTCGGGACTCCCCCCGACCCCCCAGGATCAAGCAAGGGATGGCGTGCCGACGATGCTGCATAATCTATATGTGGTGCATATTAGCCATCACCCAGCTGATCGGCAAGCAGACTGACGGTCAAAGCATAGTGATGGGCGCAGTTATAGCGCAGGACGGAGCGATAATTGCCATAGACCAGGAAGGACGGCCCCTTGGCCCCATCCGGCTGCACCAGGGCACCGGAAATCTGGGCCTTGGGCAGATCGCCGCCATCGGCGCGGCGCAGGCCCAGCTTTTCCCATTCGGCAAGCGGCAGGTCTCGGGTCATCTGGTCGATGGCGCGGCAGCCCGACTTGCCCTCGCGGGCAAACTCGCCCAGCCGGTTCTGCAGCGCCGGAGAGACCTTCACCTCGCGGCCCCAGGTCTGCGCCGTGTTCCAGCCGGCCTTGGCCAGGTAGTTGGCGATCGAGGCGAACACGTCGCCGCGGTTGTTCCAGATGTCGCGCTTGCCGTCGCCGTCGAAATCCTCGGCATAGGCCAGGTAGCTGCTGGGCATGAACTGGGGCTGCCCCATCGCGCCCGCCCACGACCCCTTCATGCTGGTGAAATCGATATAGCCACGATCCAGCATGGTGAGCGCGGCGAACAGCTCGTTACGGAAGTAAGCGGACCGGCGACGGTCGAAGGCCAGCGTCGCCAGCGAATGGAACAGCGGTACATCCGCTTTCACGGCGCCGTAGCGCGTCTCGATGCCCCAGATCGCCAGCACAAAGCGCGGCTGCACGCCGTAACGCTGCGCCACCTGACGCAGCAAGACCTGCTGTTCCTCGCGCAGCTTCTGCCCGCGCGACACATTCGCCGGTGTGATCACGCGGTCGCGATAGGTGGAGAAAGTCAGCTTGAATTCAGCTTGGTTACGGTCGCGCTCGATAATGCGCATCACCGGCTCGACTCCGGCCAGCGCGGTATTCACCACATCGGCCTTGATGCCCTTCTGCAGGGCCTCGCTGCGCACGTCGGCCAGAAAGGCATCGAAATCGGCGCGGTTGAAAGCAACCTGCTCCGTCGGTTGTCCGCCCGTTGTGGTCGGCGCGGTGATGGCGGCATTCTGCGCAGTTCCGCCTGGAACCGCCGGCGGCACGGCCGCATCCGCGGGCTGGCCGGACTGCCGCATGCCGCAGGCCGCAAGCACCAGTCCGAGCATTACTGCGCCGTACCGCATCCGTCGCATCATTCCGTCTCCGAATCCACGCATCGTTGTCACTCTGGGGTGTTACCCCGCGCCGCGCGCGGGGCCAAGACCTGACCTGTGATATTTCGCGACTCTGCCTCTGGCGGCCTGGGCGGCAGGAATGCCCGCGTCTGCCCGGTCAGCCGATAGACCAGCAGGCCGATCCATTCCTTGCTCAGGGCATTGAGGCTCGATAAAGCTCGCAAGGGCTGGAAGTCCCATCCCCGCGACGGCGCAGTGATGTAATCGACCGGGTAAGGCAGCACCGGCCAGTCGATGGCATTGAAGCAGTTGACGGCGCGCGGCATATGCCGTGCCGACGTCACTAGCAGCCAGGTCTCACCCGGCTTCGGCTGGGCAATCTCCTTGGCAAACCGCGCATTCTCGATGGTATTGCCGGCCTTGGAATCGAATTCGACCCGCGAAGGCTCCAGCCCGAGCATGGTAAAAACCGCAGCCGCCACATCCGCCTCGGTCTGGCGGCGGCCTTCGGCGGCAATTGCCGCGCCGCCGGTGAAAACCAGCCTTGCCTCCGGATAGCGGCTCGCCAGCGCGGCGAAGGCGATCAGCCGGTCGGCATTGCCATTCACCTCCGGCCAGCCGTGTCGCGCATAGACATCCGGCTCTTCCGCCCCGCCCAGCACCACGATGCCGGTCACGCGTTCAGGCAGCATCGGGGCCGGGAAATACTGCTCCAGCGGTGCAAGAAGAATCTTGCGTATCGGCAGTACGGCCAATGCCAGCATCACGCCCAGCATGACGACACCCAGGCCGATCCCGAACCGCCGGGTGCGCCGCCACCACGACAGCACCAGCGCCAGCACCAGCAGGGCAAAGAGCAGATTGCCGGGATTCAGGAATCCCCACAGAATGGTATTCAAGGTCGCGGACATGCTTTCCCGAAAGACCGATTCGGCCGGTGATGGGCAAAAAAGTGACATTGCCGGCATGGATGGTAAATTTCCGTTAACCGTTTTCCAGTTTCAGGTCATCTCATGACAGCCCATGCCCCGCTTTCGCTCACCGGCCGGCTCGCCGCCCTCATCGCCGCCCGACCTATCACGCCGCAGGACGGGCGCGCCGCCGTGCTGTTCACCCTCGATGCTCTGGCCAATGCGATTGCCGGGCGCATGACCAAACCGGGCGCCATCCTGCTCGACTGGGCCGCCGCCGAACCGCTGACCACGGGACGCGAGGCGCTGCTGCTGGGCGGCCTGACGCATATCCTGGAAGTCGACGACCTGCATCGCGCCTCCGTCGTGCATCCGGGCTGCGTGGTGGTGCCGGCGGCCTGGGCGCTGGCGCGACGTCGCAACATCCGCGGCCGCGCTTTCCTGGCTGCCGTGCTGCGCGGCTTCGAGGCCTGCTGCCGCGTCGGCATGGCGGTGGGGCCCGCGCATTACAAAATCTGGCACAATACCGCCACCTGCGGACCGTTCGGTTCCGCCTATGCCGCCGGCGACCTGCTTGGCCTCGATCATGCGGCGATGACCGACGCGCTGGGCAATGCCGGCACGCAATCCTCCGGCCTGTGGCAGTTCCTCGCCACCGGCGCGATGAGCAAACATCTGCATGCCGGCCGCGCGGCCGAAGCCGGCCTGCTGGCCGCCGACCTGGCATCGCGCGGTTTCTCCGGTCCGCCGCAGATCCTGGAAGGCGAGAAGGGTTTCTTTAAGGCGACCTGCGCCGATCCACGTCCCGAGCGCCTGCTGGCCGATGCGGATGCGCCGTGGCAACTCACGCTCACCTCGATCAAGCCATGGCCAAGCTGCCGCCACACGCATCCCACCATCGATGCCGGGCTGGAGATCGCGGCGAAGATCGGCAACCGACCCATCGAGCGCATCCATGTCGCTACCTACCAGGCGGCACTGGATGTCTGCGACCGTGTGGTATCGAACAGCGAATACGAAGCAAAATTCTCGCTGCAGCATACCGCCGCCGCCGCACTGACCGATGGCAAGGTCGATTTCGCCAGCTTCGATGCGCCAGCGCGCGCACGGCTGGCGGCCACGGCCGCCACGGTGAGCATCGAGGCGGTTGCGCCTTTCACCACGCGCTATCCCGATGCCTGGGGCGCGCGCGTCACGGCCTGGCTGGGTGATGGCGCGACGATCAGCGCCGAGCGCGAACATGCCTATGGGGATCCGGAAAATCCGCTGGATGAGTCCGCCATGCGCGCCAAGGCCGCCATGCTGCTGGACTATGGCGGCATTGCCGAACCGCAGCGCTTCATCGACGCGATTTTTGCCCTGGCCGAAGATGCGCCGATACCGGACCTGCCGCAGGCCGTGGTATAACTATCCCGCCATGTATCGTTTTATTGTCACGTTCCTGCTGCTGCTCGCCGCGCCGGCAACCTGGGCGCAGGCGCCGAACCAGGGCAACCGCAAGCCTGGCCCCTGCTTCATGCCGAAGGAAGCCCAGGCCGAGGCGGAAGTGCGCACCGGCGTTCAGTTGCGCGAAATCCTGCGCCGCTGCGTGCAGATCGATCCGGCGGGCCAGGGCGCGCTGGATGACTGGTATGCTTTTGACCAGGAAAATGCCGACCGCCTGCGCAACGCCGTGGAACTGCGGCAGCAGGCCATCGCGCGGATTTATCCCAACCGCGCCCAGGCCGCGCAGTGGGAGACCGATTCCATCGTGGCCACCATGAAGGCCGTGCAGGTGAACGACGCCGTCTGTAAGGCGACCTATGACGTGGTCGAGCGGATCAAGACGGAAAAATGGAAGGGCTTCCAGTATTACGCCAAGCTGCACAACAACCTGCTGGTGAACGAAATCCCGATCTGCCGTCCCTGATATCGGCGGCGTCGCCGGCCCGCCGCCCCTCCGACTCAATCTCCTCTGGGCCTCGCCCGCTTCCGGCCTATACTCTCCGCACAAGACCGCCCCAGACCCCGAGGTGACTGCCATGTGGCACCGTACGGTTTTGCGTCTTCCGGTTTTCTGCGTTTCAATGCTTGCTTTCACCCTGATACTGCTGCCGGCGCCGCTGCTGGCGGCCTGCCTCGGTGCCGTCGCCGGACATCCCCCGGCCCGCATCATGCCGGCCTCATACTCCCCGCTCTCATACTCCCTGGCTGCCGCGGCGCCGAACACCGCCCGCATCACCTTTATCGGCCATGCCACATTCCTGATCGAAAGCCCGCAGGGCGCGACGGCCGCCACCGACTACAACGATTACATCCGCCCGCCGGTGCGGCCCGACATCGTGACGATGAACTACGCCCACACCACCCATTTCACCGACAGCCCGGAACCGGGCATCGCTCACGTTCTGCGCGGCTGGACGCACCAGGGCAAACAGGCACGTCACAATGTGCAATACAAGGACATGCGCGTGCGCAACGTGCCCACCAACCTGCGCAATTACGGCAGCGGCACGGAATACGACGGCAATTCGATTTTCATCTTCGATGTCTCGCAGCTCTGCATCGCCCATCTGGGCCACCTGCATCACAAGCTGACGCCCGGCCACCTGGCCGATCTGGGCAAGATCGATGTGCTGATGGTGCCGGTCGATGGCGGCTTCACACTGAACATCTTCGAGATGCAGGAAGTGATCGCGCAGATCGGCGCGCCGCTGCTGATCCCGATGCATTATTTCAGCGAAAGCACGCTGGAACGCTTTCTCGTCCGCCTGCGCGACAGCCACGACATCCGGCTGAACGAGGGACCGATGCTGGAGGTCTCGCGGGCATCCCTGCCGAAAAAGCCCACCGTGGTGGTCCTGCCAGGCCCGCATTGAGCTTGGCCCGCATTGAGGTTTTCCGCGATTTTCGGAAGCGTGATCCGCCAGCATGATCCGGCAGCACGCTGGCTGCGTATAACCGGTTATGTCAGCGCCATCAGGATTTCGTTCAATGACCGCGTTCAGCCGCCTGCCGTCTCCCGCCAGCCTCGACTGGCTGAAAACCGGGGAACACCACGACCTGCCGCTTTCCGATCTGGCCGCCTATCCGCTGCTGGGTCAGGCCACCGCGCTGTGGCAGGCCGGGATCGACGGCACCGGGCGTCTGCCGGCCCGGCTCGACCCGCTCGACCTGCCGCGCGACCTGCTGCCCTATGTGATGCTGCTCGACCTGGAAGAGGCCGGCCTGCGCGCCCGCCTGCGCATCCGCCTCGCCGGCACCGAGGTCTGCGCCAAGCATGGCCGCGAGATGAAGGGCCTGACCACCGACGATTTCTTCCACCCCGACGATGCCGATGCCGTGGTGACGGCGGCGCAGGTCGTGGCCCGTTCGCGCCGACCCTCGCTGGCCCGGCGCAGCTACATCACCATCAACGACCGCATGTGGTCATACGTCCGGCTGATCCTGCCGCTCAGCCGCGACGGCGAAACGGTGGACAGTTTCTTCAAGGTCGCCGACCCGGCCAGCATGCGCTCCCTGGCGGGCTGATGCCCCTTCACCCCTGGCTCTTCACCAGGGTCGGCCATTGGCTCGTTTTGCCGGGTTGCACCGGCCGTTCCAGATAGGTTGAAAGCACGACATAGCTTCGCGTCGCCTTCACGCCCGGCGTATCGTAGAGCCGCGCCAGCAATCCTTCAAGCGCATGGGTGTTTTCGGCACGCACCTTCAGCAGCATGCAGGTATCGCCCGCGACGGAGTGGATCTCTTCCACTTCGGGATATTCCTCGATCGCCAGCAGGGCCGTGGTCTTGCCCCAGCCGGTGGTATCGACATGAACGAAGGCGAGCAGCGTTTTGCCCAGCGCCTCGGGATCGACCAGGGCCGCCATGCGCCGGATCACGCCGGAACGCCTGAGCCGTTTCACCCGCTCATGCGCGGCCGGCGGCGAAAGCCCGACCCGCTCGCCCAACTCGGCGTAGCTCGCGGTCGCATCCTCGACCAGAACGCCTAATATTTTTCGGTCCATCGCATCGAGGTCGCGCTCGGAGGGGCGCTTCCGCCGAATATCATCTGTATTTTCGCTCATTCCGTTATTCCGCCTTGTTGCAGAATCACATTCTGTAAATATGAGCCAATGACGAATATTGATCAATCGATTCCGGCCTCCGCCGGCAGAACCCGCATCCCGCCCTTCGCCTTCGTGCTGACCGCCTGTATCGGCGTCATCGGCTCAAACTCGCTGGCGCTCGGGCCGGTCGCGCCGGACGTGGCGCAAAGCCTCGCAGCCGGCGTTCCTGCGGTGATGACAGCCTCCGCCGCCTTCGGCCTGGGCACCGCCGCGAGCGCCATCTTTCTCGGCCGCCTGATCGACCGGCACGGGCCGCGCCGGATGCTGATGGCCGCATTGTTGCTGCTTGCCATCGGCCTTGCCGGCAGCGCGGCAGCACCGATCCTTCCGCTGCTGGTGGCGGCCCAGTTGGTGGCCGGCGGCGCCACGGGCATTGCCCTGCCCGCCATCTATACGCTGGCCTCGGTGATCGCCCCGGCCGGTCGCGAGAGCGAGACGATCGGCCTCGTGCTGACCGGCTGGACGCTGAGCATGGTGGCCGGCGTTCCCCTGTCGGCGGCCATTGCCGACTTTGCCGGCTGGCGCTCGATCTACATCGTCATCACGGCCACGACGTTGTTCGCCTGCGCTGCCGTCCGGTTCGCCCCGGCGCAGGAGGAAGCCGCCGGCCGGACGACATCGCCGCTGGTGGCGCTCGGCGTGCGCGGCGTCGCGCCGCTTCTGCTCGCCTGTGCCGCCTTCATGGCCGCCTTCTATGGCGTCTATGCCTATATCGGCGATCACCTGCATGTCCGGCTCGGCCTGCCGCTGAGCGCCAACGGGATCATCGCCGTTTCCTACGGCCTGGGTTTCGGCGCCGCGGCTTTCCTCGACCGCCTGATGGATCGTTTTGGCTCGGACCGGCTGCTGCCGCTCATCTTCCTGGTCGTCGCCGGCATCTACGTCCTGATGAGCATGGCAAGCGGTTCCTATGCCGCGATGCTGGTCGTCGTTTTCCTCTGGGGGCTCGCCAACCATTTCGGGCTGAACGTGCTCATCATGCGGCTCACCGCCCTCGATCCGGAAAAACGCGGCGCCATCATGGGGCTCAACAGCGGCGTCACCTATATCGCCCTTTTCGCCGGCACACTTGGCTTCGGCACGGCCTATGCCGGCGGGGCTTTCTCCGTCCTGCCGCTGGCCGCAGCCGGCCTGATGCTGGCGGCAGCCCTGGCGGCCGCGGTTGCGCGGCGCTGAAGGTCTGCCAGCCCGCTCGGGTCTCGGGCCAGAGCGGTGGGTACGGGTTGACGGACCCGCCCGCCGCGCCGTATCACCGCCGCACCCGCGCAGGATGGCACGCGATGGATGGGTGGCCGAGTGGTTTAAGGCAGCGGTCTTGAAAACCGCCGTACCGGGAACGGTACCGTGAGTTCGAATCTCACCCCATCCGCCAGGCGCACCAACCTATGCCTGCACCCAGGAGACTTTCGTGGACGTGAAAGACAGCAACGGCAACCTGCTGGCCGATGGCGACAGCGTCGTGTTGACCAAGGACCTGAAGGTGAAAGGCGCGAATACCACGCTCAAGCGCGGCACCGTGATCAAGAACATCCGCCTCACCGCCGACGAGGAAGAAATCGAGGGCCGCACCGACAAGGTGAAGGGCCTCGTGCTCAAGACCTGCTTCGTGAAGAAGGCCTGAGCCTCACCCTTCCGACCGCATGCAGTTCCGCCCGGCCTGCTTGGCCTGATACAGCGCGGCATCGGCGCGGGCGATCAGGCCCTGCATGTCCTCGCCCGGTTTCAGCACGGCGACGCCGACGCTCACCGTGGCCGGCATGCTGCGCCCCTCGAAGCCGAAGCCGGCATTCTCCACTGTCTGGCGGATCGTCTCGGCCACGCGCTCGGCATTGACAAGGTCGCAGTTGCGCAATGCCACCTGGAATTCGTCGCCGCCCCAGCGGCAGATGATGTCGGAGGCGCGCAGGCTGGCACGGATCGCATTCGCCACGCCGCACAGCACGCGGTCGCCGGCCAGATGGCCGAAGCTGTCGTTGATCGCCTTGAAGCGGTCGACATCGATCATGATCGCGGCCACCGGCTGCGCCAGCCGCCCGGCATCGCGCACCGCCTGCTGCAGCAGGATGTCGTAGGCATGCCGTGTGGTCAGCCCGGTCAGCTTGTCGGCCGCCGCCGTCGCATCCAGCCGCCTCTGATACCGCGTGATCGTCACCCAGAGCGCCAGCAGCACCAGGGCGGTGATCAGCAGGCAGATGGCGAGGTTGACATAAAGCGCGTTGCGGATCTCGGCCAGGTCGCCATCGGCATCCTTCTCCACCAGCAGATACCAGCCCAGTTCGGAAATGAAGCGCACATTGAGAAAGCGGCTGCGGCCAAGGTAATTGTATTCGAAACTGCGCGTTTCGCTGCGCGACCATTGCGGCATCAGGCGGCCGAGATCGCCGCGCTGCCGCGCATTGTCTTCCGGCACCGCCTCGCCTTCCCCGATCAGCACGATGCGGCCGTCCTGGTCGGCGAAATAGACGGTGCGGCCGAAACGCCGCTGGTAATCGTTGATCAGGCTGCGCACGGCATTGACGGTCAGGCCGATGCCGGTGGCGCCGATGAAGTTGCCCTGGTAGTCCAGCACCCGGTAATTGATGAAGATCGTCATCGCGTCCTGGTTGGCCAGGTCGGGATCGACGTTGATCTCGTACGGCGCCGTCATCTGCCGCACGCGGAAATACCATTCGTCGCGCGGTTCGCTTTCCAGCACCGTCTTCAACACGCTGTCGGCATGGTAATAGCGGCGGGTGCGTTCGGAGACGAAGAAACTGGTGAAGGCGCCATAGCGCTGCTTGATGTCATGCAGATACTGGATCACGCGGGTCTGCTCGCCCTCGCCGTCCAGCACCCAGTTGCGCAGGAAAGTATCGGTGGCCATCACCGACGAGATCAGGATCGGCTGGATCAGGTCCTTCTGGATTTCGGAATAGATGTTGTCCGAGGTCAGCGGCAGTTCGGTGTCGATCACCGCATGGCGCAGCGATTGCCGCGAGACGAAATAGCTGGCCAGAGATGTCGCCAGAAAACCGCCGATCAACAGAACGCTGACTATGACGACCAGCCGCTGCCGGTCCAAGACACCGAAAATCATGACCCCTCGGCCCCACTCCACGCATATAGGGGGTAAAATTACCCGTGCTGCGGGTGTCTAGTACAGGGACGGAAGGGTATTTTTGACCTGGATCAGAAGAAAAAGCTGAAAACGAAGCGGGCGCAAACAACCGAGAGGAACAGGCCGAACAGCACCTCCAGCTTGCGCTTGGGCAGGGCATGGGCGATGCGGGCCCCGATCGGCGCGGTCCAGATGCTGGTCGGCACGAACAGGATGAAGCCGATCAGCGAGACATAGCCCAGCGCCAGCGGCGGCTGCAGGGCGACCACGTCGGGGAATTCCGCAGCTTTTGGCCAGCCGGCATAGATATAGCCGATCGCGCCGGGAATGGAGATCAGCACGCCCAGGCCGGACGAGGTCGCCACCGCCTGGTGGATCGGCCGGCCGTAGAAGGTCATGAACAGGTTGGAGAGCTGGCCGCCGCCGATACCCATCAGCGACGACAGCACGCCAATCAGCAGGCCATAGGCGCGCATGATGGCGTTGCCGGGCATGGTGTCGCTGATTTTCCAGGACTCCCGGCCGAACAGCAGGCGGAAGGCGGAAATGCCTGCCACCACCACGAACACGGCCTTGAACACATCGGCCGGCGCGAAGCGGGCCACATAGCTGCCAGCCACCACGCCGATGATCACCGGCAAGGCCCAGACCTTCACGATCGACATGTCGACGGCGCCCTTGCGCCGGTGCGCGTTGAACGAGCGGATCGAGGTGGGGATGATTACCGCCAGCGAGGTGCCGACGCAGAGCGGCATGCGCACCTCTTCGGGGATGCCGATGATCACGAACAGCTCGTAGAGCACTGGCACCACCACCGCGCCGCCGCCCACGCCGAACACGCCCGCCAGGATTCCGGTGACGGCGCCAGCCGCCAGCAGGGCCACGGCCAGCCAGGCCAGTTCTGAATACGGAATACCGAAAATCATGGGAAAGCTCGCCAAGCGGGACGGGAATGCGGGAATGCCGGCGCGGACTCGCCCCGGGCTGGACGGGAATTGTTGATGTTGTCCGCGGCGGGAGCAACCCTCAGTGGCCGGGATGGCCCGAAATTTTGCATACAATTTTCAGTCAGGGGCCGTTTTGGCAGCATTGGCAGCCCAAGAGCAGCATAAAAAATCATCATTTGCCGGGTTGCGATGAATCAATGCAGGCCGTTCCTGCCACGCTAGGGTAGCTCCTGCCCCGTCCGGGGTGGGAGGTGCCCATGCTGAGCTATGAGGATTGCCTGGCCTTTTGCCGGCTCACGCAGGCGGAAATCGAGGCCATCGCCGAGCATGAGCATATTCCACAGATCGTCGCGGCCGAATTCGGCAACTACCTGCTCGCCGCCCCCGATGGCGGCATGCGGATCCGCCGGATCATCCTCGACGATATCGCCGGCGCAAGGGCACGCGGGGATACCGCCCATGCCCTGGCCCTGAAACTGATACTGTCGGAATTCGTTAAACGTTATCCGCCGAAAGGAAAGAAGGCAGCCCATGACCCTGAAGACCATTCGCCTTGAGCTGGCCCGCAACCCGGATTTCCCCGAAGGGAGCGCCGCGCATGGCTATGATCTGAAGGCCCCGCTGGATGCAGAAGGGCATCTGGATGCGGAGGCCTGGCGAAAACAGCGCGCGGAATGCCGCGTGCGCCGCTTCTGGGCCGGCGAAGGCGACCGCAACGGCGAACTGATCCATACCCGCCAGGGCTGGGCGTTTTCCTATGAACCGGGCGATGCGGATGACGAGGCGATCTACAAGCTGGACCGCCACCTGTTCCGGATGGGCGAATATATCACCATCACCGAACCGGACGGAGACTCCCACACCTTCCGGATCGCCAGCGTCAAATAAACGCAGGGATACCGAAAGGCTACGACATCACACATTGTAGGGGGATATCGGGGAATGCTCGATGATGCGCCGGCGGGTCACTGCATCCCGCGTTACGGGCGGCGATCATCGTGGTCTTGACGACCTGTGAAAGAAGATAAGAACTCTGACGGAGGTTTCAAGCCCGTCCTGCGCAGGTTATCGAGAATTCACATTTCCGCCTTATTTGCGCGTTGACGCTTCTTTAATATTTTAGCACGCGAAAGCGAATAACGAGGCAGCAACATCGTTGTTCGTGGCTACCGCATGATTTGTTTGTCCACTCTCGTTCTGTCGCGATGGCCTCCCAGGACCGTCGCTCTTTCGCTATTGCCCTGCCCTCCCCGCCGCTTATAGTTGTTTTGTCTAGGGAGAAGGGCTGGTCAGAATGACAGGTCCCAATATTGGACTCGTTCTCGATCCCGATCTGGGGCACCTGCTGCCAGCGGCGCAGGATCTGTTGGCTTACTGGCAGGCCAACCGCAGCGCCCGCGGCCTGCCCGACCGCACGGCCTTCGAACCGATTTCGTTGCGCCGCTATCTGGGCAACCTGGTGATCGCCGATATCGAACATGCCGACCATGCCCAGGTGCGCTACCGCTACCGCCTGGTCGGCACCGAACTCGCCGACCGCAGCGGCCGTGACGCCACCGGCCGCTATTTCGACGAACTTTACGATCCGACATCGCTGGCCGAGATGAAATACTGCTTCGGCTGGGTGGCCGAACATAAACGGCCGGCGCGTGTGTTCGGCACCTTCCGCCATGCCAACCGCGCCTATCAGAGCTTCGACGGCCTGTTCCTGCCCATCGCCACCGATGGCGGCGACACCGTCGATCAGGTGATTGGTTACGTGGTGCCGACCGGCGCCTGAGCATCGCGCACGCGGCCGTAAACCTCCTGCGGTTCCGGCAGGCCGCGCAGCGGATGGAAGCCCAGGGATGTCAGCCCCAGCCCCTCGCCTGCCGCTTTCGCGAAGGATGCCGAAACCACCAGGCTGCGATCCAGCGCGGCGCAGAGGTTTTCCAGCCGCGCAGCTTCATTCACCGCCGGTCCGATCAGCGTGAAGTCGAGCCGCGCGCCGGTACCGACATTGCCATACATCACCTCGCCGCGATGCAGCGCGATATCCAGCGCCAGCACCGGCTGTCCCGCCTGTTCGCGCGCGGCATTCAGTTCCGCCACGGCGGCATGCGCCTCGTCGGCAGCGGCCAGCACGGCACGGCAGATCGGCATGGCATCCTGCCCGGCCTGCAACTGGAAACTCGCCAGCAGGCCGTCGCCAAGGAATTTCAGCACCTGCCCGCCATGCCGTTCGATGGCCGGACCCAGGCAATCGAAATAGGCATTCAGCGTCGCGGTCAGCGGTTCGATTGCCAGCCGGTCGGCCAGCGCGGTGAAGCCGCGCAGATCGGCATAGAGGATGGCGGCATCGATCTTCTGTGCCATGCCGCGCCGGATCGCGCCGCTGAGCACGCGATTGGCGGCATCGCCGCCGAGATAGGCAGCGGCCACATCGCGGCTCAATCGCGTCAGCACTGATGACTTCATCGACAGGGCCAATAATCGCACCAGCCGACGCAGACGGGTCAGGTGGTCTTCGCTGAACCCGCCGGCATGGGTGGTGGTGAACGAACTGATCATGCCGATGCCGGCGTAACGGTCGGTCACCATCAGGGTCTTGTCGAAATCCCAGCCGAAATCATGGGCCAGCGCGAACCAGTCGGTCAGCCCCTGCTCGGCGAATTCGGTCAGGACGGGAAAATCGAAATTCGCGTCGGACCCGGTAAGGTTCCGGCGCATCTCCTGCACGTCGTTGGCCAGCATGTGGCGCAGCGGGCTGGCCTGCCAGGCCGGCGGCTCGTCATCGGGGTCCCGGTGCGGCATCTCTTCGTTGGCGATCAGCCCGTTCCCGGCCTGCCAGATATAGCCATGCGCCCGCATCAGCGGATGCAGGGTCGCCGTGCCGATGAACACTCTCTGCAGCGGTATGCCGGCTTCCAGGGTCGAGGTGCAGAAATCGGTGACCAGACGTTCGGCCGGCACATTGTCCAGCCCGGCCTGCACCAGCCACATCGCCACCGGTATGTCGCTGGCCGGCATCGAATCCGTATTGGGAATCATCATGACTTCACCTTACACGGCCTTGCCGGCGGTTTCCTGTGACGGCGGCACATTTTCCATGCGCAGCGGCTGCAACAGCATGCGGTCCAGCCGCAACTCGGCGGGATCGCGGAAATCTGCCAGGCCGATCGTCATTGCCTCATGGCCGTCGCGAGGCTGGTTGCGATAGGTGCCGAACAGGCGGTCCCACCACGGCAGGCTGAAGCCGAAATTGCTGTCGGTCTCGTCGCGATGCCAGGAATGATGCACCCGATGCATGTCCGGCGTTACCAGCACCAGCCGCAACCCGCGGTCCAGCCAGCCCGGCAGGGCCAGGTTGGCATGGTTGAACATCGAGGTGGCATTCAGCAGCACCTCGAACAGCAGCACGCTCAGCGGCGGCGCGCCCAGCGCCAGCACGGCAGCCAGCTTGATGCCGAGGGAGAGCAGGATTTCAACCGGATGGAACCGCGCCCCGGTGGTAACGTCGATATCCAGATCGGCATGGTGCATACGATGCAGCCGCCATAGCGGCGCGACCTTGTGGAAGGCCACATGCTGGCCATAGATCAGCAGGTCGAGCGCCAGCACGCAGGCCGCCACGGCCAGCCAATGCGGCGCGGCGACCAGGTTGAACAGGCCGATCCCTGCTTCGGCGGCCCACAGGGCGACCCCGACGGCCGCGCCGGGCGCCACCAGCCGCAGCATCACCGTGTTCAGGGCGGCAATGCCCAGATTGGCCGGCCAGCGCCGCAGCCGGCCCTGCCCCAGCCGTCGGCGCGGCGCGAGCAGTTCGGCCGCGACCAGCAGGCCGAGAATGCCGAGATAGGCGGCCAGCCTGATGGCCGGCTCGTGGGAAAGAATCAATTCGCCCATGGGCGCAATCTAGACCGGATGGACGGCACGGCGAATGCCTGTCGCTCCATTATCCTGCCCGGTCACTATCCGGCCGCCCATTATCCGGCTGGTCGTTCTCAGGGGCGCCGTTATCCGGCTGCCCGGCAGCGGCCTCGCCCGCCTCTTCGGCGCGCGGGTCCAGGTCGGCCCGCACCGGCGCGGAGCTTGGCATCGTCACGAATTCCGTCTTGTCCTCCTGGGCCGGCGCCGCGCGCTGGCGCATGCGATGCAGCGCGAACAGCGCCATGGCGACATGGATGGCGGCCGTGAACGCGAACAGGCCAAGCGGCCCCATCCACTCCATGGTCAGACCTGCGATCAGTGGCCCGATCACCGAGCCGGCACCATTGATCAGCAGCAGGCCGCCGGCGATGGCGACGAAATCGACATCCTTGGCCATGTCGTTGGTATGGGCAGCACTCAGCGCATACAGCGGAAAGGAAAAGACGCCGAACAGGAAGGCCGCGACCGGCAGCATCTTCGGCCATACGGCATAACCGAACACGATCAGCATGCCGGCACCGGCGGCGCAGGCGCAGGCGATCAGGATGGTATGCCGGCGATCCATGCGATCCGACAGGCGACCGAACGGCCATTGCGACAATGCTCCGCCAATCACGGTGGCGCTCATGAACCAGGCGACCTGCGACACGCCCAGGCCGGTCTGCGCCGCGAAGGCCGGCCCCATGGCCCAGAAGGCGCCATTCGCCAGTCCGACGGCCAGCACGCCCGCCACGCCCACCGGCGAAACGGCATACAGGCTGCGCAGCGACAGCCGCGTTGAGGAAATCGGCGCCGGTGCCGGCGCGCGCGTCATCGCCACCGGCACGGCGGCCAGCGAGACCAGGATCGAGGCCAGGCTGAACAGGTGAAAACGCAGCGGATCGTCGGCCAGCATCAGCATCTGGCCCAGCGTGATCACGGTGAAGTTCACGGTGGTGTAGGTGGTGAAGATCAGGCCGCGATTTTCCCGCGTCGCCCGCTCGTTCAGCCAGCTTTCGATAATCAGGTACAAACCCGCCATGCAGAAGCCGGTCAGGCCGCGCAACAGCCACCAGGGCGCCGGCTGCACCAGGATGGCATGCACCAGCGGCACCACCGAGGCGGCCGAGACCATCGCGGCGAACAGGCGGATATGGCCGACACGCCGGATGAAATGCGGCGTCAGCAGGCAGCCGCCGACGAAACCGATGTAATAGGCCGATCCCAGCACGCCGATGGACAGCGCGCCGAAGCTTTCCAGGTTGGCGCGCACCGGCAGCAGGGTGCCCTGCAGGCCATTGCCGGTCAGCAGCAGGGCGACACTGAGCAGCAGCGCCCCCACCGGCGCCAGCGATGCAACCATGGTTTATCCACTTCGATCCGTCGGCCGGTGCCCTGCAGGCTGCCGACACAAACAGTTACACAATTTTTTTCGCAGGCCGTACTTCGTCACAGGAATGCGGCGAGGCTGAGGCAAGGCCGGCCGAACACACCAGAAAGTGGTTATTTGCAGCTACAGGCCTGCGGTTCGCCTCTTCCGATTGAGGAAGTGTAGAGGCCTAAGTTGAAGAAATAAATCAAATAATAACCATTACAGCCAGCGACCCCTCGGACTACTTACGGTATTTTAATGCGCTGATTTGCAAGTATCCGGATAAACAGACTCAGAACCCCTCCGGATTACTAGCACGCAATGTACATGCTTCCGCTAAAACCACAGCAACGCAGTTTCGGCCGCCTGCTTCGCGTCGCCCTCGGCATCTTCCTGTTGGGCCTGTTCGGTTATGCGCTGCTGCCGGGTGTGGTGTTCAGTCAGTATCCGCAGGGCCGCGTCAATGCCGAACTGGTGACGCTGCGCGCGCCGATCGAGGGACAGATCACTTTCGGCGATGCCCGCGTCGGCGATCGTATCCAGCGTGGTCAGGTGCTTGCCATCCTGCGCGATCCACCCGGACGCGATGTGCGGCTCGCCAATCTGGAAGCACAGCTTGGCAGCCTGAACGAACGTATAGCCGGCCTGCGACAGCAGATTGCCGAACTGGAGCCCTTCGTGCAGCGGCTCGGCCGCGACAGCCAGACTTTCCGCATGGCCGTGATCAACAACCTGTCGGCGCAGATCGGCGAAGCCGAGGCGCGCATTCGCCAGGCCGAAGCCAATGTCCGCCTGCTCGATGCCCAGTTCAAGCGGGTTGCACCGCTGGCGGCGAAGAATTACGCCAGCGGCGCCGAACTAGATCGCCGCCGCGCCGAGGCCGATGTTGCCCATGCCGAACTGGCGGCCCAGCGCCAGACCCTGGCGCGCCTGCGCCAGGAACGCGACGCCGCCGAACAGGGTGTTTATCTCAGCGACTCCTACAACAACGCCCCCTATTCCCAGCAGCGGCGGGACGAAGTGGAATTGCAGCGCCTGACGCTGCAGACACGCCTTGCCGAACTGATTGCCGAAGAAAGCCAGGTGCGCCGCCAGGTCGAGGCCGAGCGCCGCCGCCGCGAACAGATGGGTGAGGCATCCATCCACGCGCCGGTCGATGGCATCCTGTGGCGGCAGATGGAAAGCAGCGAAAGCACCATCGGCATCAGTGCGCCTCTGTTGCAGGTGGCCGATTGCGCGCGGATTTTCTTCGAGGTGCCGCGCGATCGCCGGAACGACGAGTCCCTCTCGCTGGGCGACAGCGCGACGGTGGAGTTCGAGCAGAACGGCCAGATGACCCGGTACCCGGCGCGCCTGGTCGGCCTGCGCAGCGACCAGGATGCCGACCGGCGCGAATTCGCGCTGGCGAGCAGCACCGGCGCGGACCAGATCCGCTGGATATTCGCCGTCGATTTCGCCGGCACAACCGAAGCCTGCCCGATTGGCCGCACCGGTCGCCTGCGTCACAGCGATACCCTGTTCGACCGGATCGGCCGGCAGATCGCCGGCTGAATTCCGTGATCGACTACCTTGCCCTGCTGCCCGGCCTTGCGCTGCTGATCGGCGCGATCCTGCTGTTGCCGCTGACGCGGCCGACCAACTTGATCGTGCGGCGCGGCCTGATCCTTGTCGTTTTCACCCTGAGCCTGCGGTATTTCTGGTGGCGCATTACCGAAACGCTGCCGCCGACTGCCCAGCCCGCGGATTTCGTTTTCGGCCTGCTGTTCCTGATTCTGGAACTGATGCTGGCCTTCAGCACCTATATGTGCCTGCTCACCTTCTGGCGCCATCGCGACAATTCCCCCGCTGCCGATGCCTTCGAGCAGACCAGCCGCCGGAATCCCGACGCCCTGCCGGCGGTGGATGTGTTCATCCCCACCTATAACGAAGGCTGGGAGGTGCTGGAGCGCACCATCCTGGGAGCCCGCGCCCTGGATTACCCGCGCGTCACCGTCTGGGTGCTGGACGATACCCGGCGCGACTGGCTGCGGGAGAAATGCGAATTATTCGGTGTGCGCTATCTGCGCCGCGACGACAACAGGGGCGCCAAGGCCGGCAACCTGAACAACGCACTTGCGATCTCAAAGGCCGAGACCGCAGCCCCGCTGATCATGGTGCTGGATGCCGATTTCGTGCCCAAGCGCAATTTCCTGCGTCGCGTGACCGGCTTTTTCGACGATCCGAAGGTGGCGCTGGTGCAGACGCCACAATTCTTCTTCAACCCCAACATGCTGCAGCATAATTTCATGCTGTCGGAATCCTGGGTCGACGAGCAGCGTTTTTTCTTCGACACGCTGCAGCCGGCCAAGGATGGCTGGGACGTATCGTATTGCTGCGGCACATCCTTCGTGGCACGCCGGGCCGCCATCGAGGCAATCGGCGGCTATCCCACCGAGACCATCACCGAAGACATCCTGCTCAGCTTCAAGCTGATCGATGCCGGTTATGTTACACGCTACCTGAACGAAAAGCTGTCCAATGGCCTGGCGCCGGAAACCATCGGCGAATACATCAAGCAGCGCAGTCGTTGGGGCATCGGCGCCATCCAGTCGCTGTTCGTGCAATGCGGACCCTTCGGCCGCAACAACCTGAATTTCCTGCAACGGCTGCTGTTCCTGGAAACCGCCAATTACTGGCTCAGCCTGCCCACCTTCTGCCTGTTCGGCCTGATCGCGCCGCTGCTCTACTGGTATGGCGGCATATCGATCCTGCGCGCCGAAGCCGCCACCTATGCCTATCACTTCCTGCCCGCCTTCATTTCGTCCACGGCGCTGTTCGTCTGGGTGTCAGGCGGGCGCATCATGCCTCTATTGACCGACCTGACCGAATTCGTCTGCGCCTCGCGCGTGGCGCCCTCGGTGTGGCAGGCATTGCTGTTCCGCAAATCGCAGCCTTTCCGCGTCACGGCCAAGGGCATGCTGACCGACCGTGTGCAGATAAACTGGCCGGTGATGCTGGAAGCCGGCACCATCTTCGCGCTGACCGCCTTCGCCATCCTGTCCTACCGGGCCTCGCTGGTCGGCGGCCTGCAGCCCGATGGCGGCGACCCCAAGCTCTACACCTTCTGGAGCTGCTGGAACCTGCTGATCCTGGCGCTGGTTATGCTGCTCGCCGTCGAGCGTCCGCGCATGCGCCGCGAGGAACGCTTCGACCTCAACGAGCCCGCCGCCCTGCTATGGCAGGGCAGGCGCGAGGCCGTGCGCCTGCGCGACATGTCGGTATCCGGCGCACGGCTGGAAGTGGCGCCGGAACTGGCGCCGGCCCTGCGCGATGCCGACGTGATCCTGGACATTGACGGTATCGGCCCCGCCACCGCCCATACCACTAGCGCCGGCGGGCAGCATGTGCATGTCCGTTTCGGGGCGGGCGCCCCGCGCGCGGCCATCATCACCAAGCTTTACACCGGCCCCTATGACAGCGTCGCCCGCCAGGCCGAGGTTGGCGCCGCCCTGGGCGAGGTATTCAGGCGAGCTTTCGGCATGCGCTGAGGGTTACCGTAAAAATAGCGAAATTCCGCGGCGGAATTGATCCAT
Source organism: Ferrovibrio sp. (assembly GCF_046297595.1). Lineage (GTDB taxonomy): Bacteria > Pseudomonadota > Alphaproteobacteria > Ferrovibrionales > Ferrovibrionaceae > Ferrovibrio. The sequence continues at coordinate 80,325 of NZ_JBKBHT010000005.1, read as the reverse complement.
TTCAAACCCCGCCCCTCGCCTTTATTCAAGAATGATGGAAAATTGAGGCTGTCATGCTGCCCGAAGCCATCAAAGCCAAGGCCCTGCTGAAACTGGCGCGCGAGATCAGCCAGCACAAGGCCGGCTATTCCGCCCTGATCGTCGATCTGTCCGGCGTGCCGGCGATCCGCAACCGCGTGCTGTTCCGCGCCTTCGCGCGCTACCTCGAGGAACATGCGCTGGAGCGGGCCGTGCGCGTGCATCCGCTGGCGATGAACGTGGTGGTGCTGCTGGTGCCCAGCGACGACCGCCCGCAGGTCGCCCGCCGGATCGAGGAACTGAACGACTTCCTGCTCAGCCAGCGCCATGGCCGCATCCAGCTCGTGCATTACGACCTGGAGAACAGCCCCGACCGTTTCGTGGCCTATTGCACCCGGCTGATGGAACAGGCCCCGGCCCCGCCCCCCGACCGTTCGGTACCGATCACCGATCCCGCCCCGCCCGACATCGCCAGCCTCGACCGCATGATCGGCATCCAGGGCAGCATCGGCCAGGCCGACCTGACGCTGCAGATCCGCTCGCAGACCATCTGGCAGCTGGAGAAGGACCAGCCGCCCGCTGCCTTCGCCGAGGAATTCTGGGTCTCGATCGCCGCCATCGAACAGATCACCGGCCAGTTCATCCACTCCGATGCCTGGCTGTTCGGCCGCAGCACCGAACTGCTCGACCAGCGCATGCTGAGCCATCTGAGCAAGGAACCGCCGGTCACCGCGCTGCGGCTGTTCCTCAACCTCAACCCCTCCAGCATCGTCGGCGGCAGTTTCCGCAAGCTGGTCGCCAACCTGCCGGCCGAACAGTTGCGGCGCCTCACCGTCGAAACCGCCCTGCTCGACTGGCGCCGCTCGGCCGATGTCGCCGGCCGCATCCTCGATCAGTTGCAGCGCATGGGCGTTGCCCTGGCGCTGGATGGCGTCCGCGCCCAGGACATCGACACGCTCACCCCGGAAGAACTGGCCGCCGCCGATTACCTGAAGCTGGATGCAGTGGCGCAGGAGGATGCCGAACTCGACAAGGCCCTGACCGGCCTAGCGCCGGAAACGGCCGCCAAGATGGTGCTCTGCCATTGCGAAACCACCGCGCAGATCGGCATCGGCATCGAACACGGCATCCGGCTGTTCCAGGGCAGCCACCTGGCCACCTTCCTCGACAATCCCGCCGAGATCGAGGCCCTGCTCGGAGCAACCGCCGCCGAAGCCAGCGTGCAGGCGGTGAAGACGGCTTACCTGCCGGAAGAATAGACCCGCTTACCGATCCGAGTGATGCGCCTTGGCCTTCAGCCCGGCGGCGCGGATGTCCGACAGCGACGCACGCGGCGTCAGCGCCTCGGGGTCCAGCTTCACCTCGATGATCGCCGGCTTGTTGGCGGCCTGGGCGCGCTGGAAGGCGGCAGCGAAATCCTCGGTGCGCTCCACCGTCTCGCCATGGCCGCCGAAGGCGCGCGCATAGGCGGCGAAATCCGGATTGACCAGCTGCGTGCCGCTGACACGGCCGGGATAGTCGCGCTCCTGGTGCATGCGGATGGTGCCGTACATGCCGTTATTCACCACCACCACGATGATGTTCACGCCATACTGCATGGCGGTGGCGAATTCCTGCCCCGTCATCAGGAAGCAGCCGTCGCCGGCAAAGGCCACCACCGTGCGCTCCGGGTTGGTCAGCTTGGCGGCAACCGCCGCCGGCACGCCATAGCCCATCGAGCCAGAGGTGGGCGCCAGCTGCGCGGTGTGGCGGCGGTAGCGGTGGAAACGATGGATCCAGGTGGCGTAGTTGCCGGCGCCGTTGCAGAACACCGCGTCGGCCGGCAGCGTGTCGGTCAGCCAGCGCATGATGCTGGTCATCTGGATATTGCCGGGCGAGACCACCGGCGCCTGCCAGGCCTCGTAATCGGCGCGGGCCTGCCTGGTTCCCGCCGCCCAGGCGCGGCCATCCACCGGGCCGATCTTCTGCAGCGCGGCGGCGAAGCCGGCGGCCGAGGCATGGATCGGCAGATCGGCGGTATAGACGCGGTTCAGTTCCTCGGCGCCGGCATGTACATGGATCAGCGCCTGTTTCGGCACCGGGATGTCGATCATGGTGTAGCCGCCGGTGGACATCTCGCCCAGCTTGGCGCCCATCACCAGCAGCAGGTCGGCCTCCTTGATGCGCGCCTGCAGTTTGGGATTGATGCCGATGCCGACATCGCCCACGTAATTCGGCCAGTCGTTGTCGATGTAATCCTGGCGGCGGAACACCGCGCCCACCGGCAGGTTCGAGGCACCGGCCCAGGCCTGCACCTGCTCACGCACTTTCTCGCTCCAGCCCGAACCGCCGACGATCATCATCGGGTTCTTCGCCGCCTGCAGCATCGACTTCAGTTTCGCCATCTGCTCATCGGAAGGATGCGCCTCGGCATGCTGCACCGGCTTGCCGTCGGCGCATTCGACCTCTTCGGTCAGCATGTCTTCCGGCAGGGCCAGCACAACGGGGCCGCGCCGGCCCGACATCGCCACGCTGAAGGCGCGGCTGACGAATTCGGGGATGCGGCGGGCATCGTCGATCTCGGCCACCCATTTGGCCATCTGGCCAAACATGCGGCGGTAGTCGATCTCCTGGAAGGCCTCGCGCTCCATCATGTCGCGGCCGACCTGGCCGATGAACAGGATCATCGGCGTGGAATCCTGAAACGCGACATGCACGCCGGCCGAGGCATTGGTGGCGCCCGGGCCGCGCGTCACCATGCAGATGCCGGGCTTGCCCGTGGTCTTGCCATAGGCATCGGCCATCATCGCCGCGCCGCCTTCCTGGCGGCAGATCACGAAACGCATGGCATTGGCATGATCGTGCAGACCGTCGAGCACATTCAGGAAGCTTTCGCCGGGCACGCCGAACATGGTGTCCACGCCCTGGATGCGAAGCTGCTCGACCAGGATATGACCGCCGCTACGTTTCATGACTCTACTCTCTGCTGGTTTGCTCTGACGGAGGGAAATGGCTTAGCGCTTGATCGGCGCGAAGGCCGCTGGGGTCATCAGCTGGTTCTGCTGGTTGACCAGGTAGCCGGCCTCGGCGCTGGCCTTCAGATAGGCCTGCCACTCGGGATCGGCCTGCATGGCGGCGCGCTTCGTTTCGCGGTCGCCGGCACTCTCGTAGGCCCAGATATGGATATAGGTGTTGATCGGGCCGGTCTCGGTGACCAGGAAGGCGACAGGCTGGCCCAGATGGCGCGTCTGCGGCTTGAAGCCGAGCTTCTCGTACATTTCAAGCTGCAGCTTGATGGTGCTGGGCCGGCAGGTATAGGTGCGGACGTCGAGCAGCATTTTTGCGGGTTTCCTCTTTATAATGACGAGGACACTAGGCAAGCCCTCTGGCCCCCGCAAGGCATACTGCGGCGCGCCCCCGAATAAGCCCGCGGGTTGATGATGGCCGCGCATGACGTCATGCCGAAAGCGTGCCGCTCATCGCGTCCGGCCGCCATGTTGCACCGCCACATCGGTTGCCCGGCCGCATCGGTTGCCCGGCCGCCGGAATCCGGTCATAAGCAGCCGGAGATATAACGGGAGGGGTACATGCAGATTGCCGCGTGCATGTCGCGACTGGGCACGGAAAGCGCCTTCGAGGTTCTGGCGCGCGCCAAGGCCATGGAAGCCCAGGGGAAGAGCATCATCAACCTCGGCATCGGCCAGCCCGATTTCCCCACCCCGCCCCATGTGGTGGAGGCCGCGATCAAGGCCCTGCGCGACGGCCATCACGGCTACACGCCGGCCAACGGCATCCTGCCTTTGCGCGAGGCGGTCTGCGCCGAGATCGCGCAGCGCTACAAAACCACCGTGTCGCCCGACCGCATCGTGATCGTGCCCGGCGGCAAGGTGACCATGGCCACCGTCATCATGATGTTCGGCGAACCCGGCGCCGAGATCATGTATCCCGATCCCGGCTTCCCGATCTATGAAAGCCTGGTCAATTTCACCGGCGCGAAGATGGCCGGTTATCCGCTGCTGGAAAAGAATGGCTTCGCCTTCCGCGCCGACGACCTGCTGGCCCGCATCACGCCGAATACCCGGCTGCTGATCGTGAACTCGCCAGCCAATCCCACCGGCGGCGTGGCCCCGGCCGAGGAAGTGCGCAAGCTGGTCGAGGGGCTGCAGCGCTTCCCCCATGTCGCCATCATGGCCGACGAGATCTATTCCCGCTTGGTGCTGGACGGCGACGGCACCTATGCCAGCTTTATCCCGTATCTGGACCAGTTGCAGGACCGCCTGATCATCCTGGAAGGCTGGTCGAAGACCTATGCCATGACCGGCTGGCGCCTGGGCTGGGGCCTCTGGCCCGCCAAGCTGGCCGAGATCGCGACCAGGCTGGCGATCAACACCCATTCCTGCGTCAACGCTGCCACGCAATATGCCGGCATCGCCGCCCTGCAGGGGCCGCAGGATGCCGTGGAGCAGATGCGGCTGGCCTTCCGCCGCCGGCGCGACCTCTGCGTCGCCGGGCTGAACAGGATTCCGGGCCTCTCCTGCATCCGGCCGGAAGGCGCCTTCTATGCCTTCCCCAACATCACCGGCACGGGCCTGACCGCGCGCCAGATGCAGGACGGCCTGCTGGAACAGGCCGGGGTGGCCACCATCGCCGGCACCAGCTTCGGCCGCCATGGCGAGGGCTATCTGCGGCTGTCCTTCGCCGCCTCGGATGAGGCGATTTCCGAGGCATTACAGCGGATGGCCAACTTCCTGGGGCAGAACAAGCCGAAACAATAGGCAGATTTCAGCTTATTTTTTCATCATTGAGGCTGTTTTTGATGCATATACCGCCCAAAACCTATCCACAGCCCCCACCTGACGGCGGGAATCCAGCGGGTTAAACCCTGGTTAACACTGGCACAGCCTGTGCATACTCCCAACCGTCTTTCAATTCTGGCCAAAAAGCGTTGTCGCACCCATGAAAAAGATCGAAGCCATCATCAAGCCCTTCAAGCTCGACGAAGTGAAGGAAGCCCTCCACGAGATCGGCCTACAGGGCCTGACCGTGACCGAGGCCAAGGGCTTCGGCCGCCAGAAGGGCCATACCGAGCTCTATCGCGGCGCCGAATACGTCGTCGACTTCCTGCCCAAGGTGAAGATCGAGGTGGTGCTGGACGACAGCATGGTCGAGAAGGCCGTTGAGGCCATCACCCAGGCCGCACGCACCGGCCGGATCGGCGACGGCAAGATTTTCATTTCCACGGTCGAAGACGTGATTCGCATCCGCACCGGCGAAAAGGGCGCGGAAGCAGTCTGACGGCGGGGCAGTCCATCCCCGTCATTCCATCTCATTGAGTACCCCGTATCGAGTATCCCGCGCGGGGCCTCTCCGTGAGCATTACCAACCCAGGGAAGAAGCAGCAGGAAAACAGCCATGGCTGATGCAAAATCCATTGTGAAGCAGTTGAAGGAAAAGGACGCCAAGTACGTCGATTTCCGGTTCACCGACCCGCGCGGCAAGTGGCAGCATGTCGCTTTCGACATCACCATGATCGACGAGCCGACGCTGAAGGAAGGCATCATGTTCGATGGCTCCTCGATCGCCGGCTGGAAGGCGATCAACGAGTCCGACATGCTGCTGAAGCCGGACCTCGACAGCCTCACCTTTGACCCCTTCTCCGCCCAGACCACCGCGATCCTGTTCTGCGACGTGCTGGAGCCGAGCGAAGGCACCCCGTATAATCGCTGCCCGCGTTCGATCGCCAAGGCCGCCGAAGCCTACATCAAGTCGAGCAAGACCGCCGACATCGCCTATTTCGGCCCCGAAGCCGAGTTCTTCGTGTTCGACGACGTGCGCTTCAAGACCTCGATGAACGAGACCTTCGTCTACATGGACGACATCGAAGGCGACTACAATTCGGGCAAGGTCTACGAAGGCGGCAATATGGGCCACCGCGCCCCGGTCAAGGGCGGCTACTTCCCGGTGGCGCCGCTGGATCAGGGCGGCGACCTGCGTTCGGAGATGCTCTCCACCATCGCCGCCATGGGCGTGACGGTCGAGAAGCATCATCACGAGGTGGCGAACAGCCAGCACGAGCTGGGCATCAAGTTCGGCACCCTGCTGAAGTGCGCCGACAACATGCAGATCTATAAGTACTGCGTGCACAACGTGGCCCATGCCTGGGGCAAGACCGCGACCTTCATGCCGAAGCCGGTCAAGGGCGACAACGGTTCGGGCATGCACGTCCACCAGTCGCTGTGGAAGGGCGGCAAGCCGCTGTTCGCCGGCAACAAGTATGCCGGCCTGAGCGAACTGGCCCTGTACTACATCGGCGGCATCATCAAGCATGCCAAGGCGCTGAACGCTTTCACCAACCCGCTGACCAACAGCTACAAGCGCCTGATCCCCGGCTTCGAGGCTCCCGTGCTGCTCGCCTATTCGGCGCGCAACCGTTCGGCCTCCTGCCGCATCCCGTTCGGCGCCGGCGAGAAGGCCAAGCGCGTCGAGGTCCGCTTCCCCGATCCGGGCGCGAACCCCTACCTGGCCTATGCCGCCATGCTGATGGCCGGTCTCGATGGCATCAAGAACAAGATCCATCCCGGCCCGGCCATGGACAAGAACCTCTATGACCTGCCGCCGGAAGAGCTGAGCAAGGTGCCGCAGGTTTGCGGTTCGCTGCGCGAAGCCCTGGAGAGCCTGGACAAGGACCGCGCCTTCCTGAAGGCCGGTGGCGTGTTCAACGACGACTTCATCGACGCCTACATGGAGCTGAAGTGGGAAGAGGTGTATGCCTTCGAGCACACCCCGCACCCGATCGAATTCTCCATGTACTACTCGGTCTAAGACCCTCTTCCCTGGGCCCGCGGCCTAACCGCCGAGAGTCCAATGAGCCCCGCCGGTTCCTGCCGGCGGGGCTTTTCTTTTGCCCGGGTTTGTCCCCCGCCCCCCTTGACCCGCCGGGACGGCCCGACGACACTCCGCGCTCATGAGCAGCCCCGCCCTTTCTTCCCGTCGCGACGATACCGCCGTGCGGCTGGCGCCGATCCTGTTCTTCGTCGGCGCGGTGAGTTGCTGCATCGGTATCGCCATGCTGGCGCCGCTGCTGCTCGACCTGGCCGACGGCCATGAGGATTACGCGGTGTTCCTCACCTGCGCCGCCGGCACGCTGTTTGTCGGCGCCGGCATCGTGATCGCCACCTATAACCGCGCCCAGCAGATCAACCTGAAGGAAACCCTGCTGCTGCTGCCGGCGACCTGGGTCACGGTCAGCCTGGTCGCCGCCCTGCCCTTCATGCTGTCGGAACTGCAGCTGCCGCTGGCCGACGCGGTATTCGAATCGGTCTCGGGCCTCACCACCACCGGCTCCACCGTGATCGCCGGGCTCGACGACCTGCCGCGCGGCCTGCTGCTGTGGCGGTTTCTGATCCAGTGGATCGGCGGCTTCGGCATGGTCACCATTGCCGTGCTGGCCCTGCCCTTCCTGCGCATCGGCGGCCTGCAGCTCTTCAGCCTCGACCTCTCGCCGAATTCCACCAAATTCGTGCCGCGCATCACCGAGGTGGTGAGCCAGATCGCCATCATCTATGCCGTGCTCACCGCGATCTGCGCGCTGTGCTTCTGGTTTGCCGGCATGAGCGGCTTCGATGCCATCGGCCACGCCATGACAGCCCTGGCCACCGGTGGCTATTCCAGCCATGATTCCAGCATCGGCTATTTCGACAGCCCGACGATCGAATGGCTTGCCGCGCTCTTCATGACGCTTGGTGCGATGCCCTTCGGTCTATACATCGTCGCCGCCTATGGCCGGCCCGACCGGCTGTTCCGCGACGACCAGGTGCGCCTGTTCCTCGGCATCATCGCCGGCGCCGTCCTGCTGCTGGTGCTGTGGCGCATGATCGAGCAGGACGCGCCGTTCTGGACCGCGTTGCGCCAGGCCGTCTTCGTCACCGTTTCCACCATCACCACCACCGGATTCACCAGCCACGATTTCTCCGCCTGGGGCGGCTTCGCCGAGGTGGTCGCCCTGCTGCTTATGCTGATCGGCGGCTGCACCGGGTCCACCGTGGGCGGCATCAAGGTGTTCCGCATCTTCGCCATGCTGAAGATGCTGCGTGCGCAGATGCACCGCCAGATGTTTCCGCACGGCACCTTCCGCGTCACCTTCAACGGTGAAAACATCCCCGACGCGGTGCGCGCCGGCGTTGCCACCTATATCTTCATCTATCTGCTGCTGCTGATCGGCCTCACGCTGGCCATCGGTTTCTTCGGCCTCGATTTCCGCGAAAGCCTCGGCGCCGCCGCCACCGCCATCGGCAATAACGGCCCCGGCCTGGGCCCCAATTCCGGCCCCTGCTGCACCTTCCAGAACGTGCCGACGGAGGTGAAATGGCTGATGTCGTTCGGCATGCTGGCCGGCCGCCTGGAAATCCTGATCCTGCTGATCCCCTTCAGCCGCTCCTTCTGGCGGCACTAGGCCTTCTGCCGGCCATCAGGCGGAACCGGCCGCCGCCTCGGGTCGTTTATGGCGGGAAACCCGCATCCCGAGGAATAGATAATATGTCCAGTGAAACCCTGCATGCGCCGCGCGACCGGTTGAGCGCAAAAACCCTTGCCATGCATCACGCCATCGTCTCGCTGATGGAAGAACTTGAAGCCGCCGACTGGTATCGCCAGCGCGCCGACGATTGCGAGGATGCCGCGCTGAAGAAAATCCTGCTGCACAACATGCGCGAGGAGATCGAGCATGCCGCCATGGTGCTGGAATGGCTGCGCCGCAACGACGCCGATTTCGCCGAGCAGCTTGGCGAGTATCTGTTCACCGACAGCGATATCACCGCCCGCGAGGAGCAGGCCACCGGAAAAAACTGAGCCGGCAGACCCCGATCAGCCGTTCAGCCGCGCCGCCGCCCGCGCATCGGTTTCCGCCATCGCCGTCGCATAGGCACCCAGCCGGCCGCGCAGGCTGGCCACAATGGCGGGATCGGCCGTGGCCGGCGAACCGCCGTAAGGCGGCTGCGGCTCGTATTCGATCTGCAGCTGGATTTCGCGCGCCAGCGTCTCGCCCGCCAGCATCGCCACCAGCGCCAGGCCGAAATCGATACCCGCCGTGACGCCGCCGCCGGTGACGCGGTTGCGGTCGATCACCACGCGCTCCGACACCGGCGTGGCGCCGAAAGCCGCCAGGCGCTGCAGCGACATCCAGTGCGTGGTGGCGCGCGATAGCCGCGCAGCAGCCCCGCCGCCGCCAACACCAGCGCGCCCGTGCACACCGCCGTGACGAAGCGGCAGTTCGGTGCCTGGGCTTTCAGGAAATCCAGCGTGGCGGCGTCTTCCATGGCCTGCAGATGGCCCGGCCCGCCCGGCACGCAGACCACGTCCAGCTGCGGACAATCGGCATAGCGCATGGTGGGCAGAATGGTGAGGCCGGCGCTGGAGCTGCGCACCGGGTCCAGCGTAGGTGCCAGCAGGTGGTTGGTGGCGCCGGGCAGCTTGGAAAACACCTCCCACGGCCCGGTCAGGTCGAGCTGCGTCAGGTTGGGAAACAGCAGGAAACCGATCTGTAGCGACATTCTTCCGGCCTCATCCGATGATCACCCTGCCAACCCTGCCGCAGGCCGGCCATGGCGGCAACAGCGGAATTGTCGCCATGCATTTCCATCGCTTTCGTACACACAGCGGCTGTGCCAGAGTCTATCCGACCATTATCTGCGGAGCCGCCCCATGGCCCATGCCCTCGATCCTCGCCCCCTCGATTTCCGCCCTGCCGTGCAGACCGGCCATAACCGTCCCGATCTCAACACGCCTGAGATCAGGCAGGCGCGCGTCGACCTCGCCGCCTGTTTCCGCATGGCGGCGAAACACGGCATGCATGAGGGCATCTGCAACCATTTCTCCGCCGTGCTGCCGGGCCATGACGACCTGTTCCTGGTCAATCCCTATGGCCAGGCCTTTTCGGAGGTCAGCGCCTCCAGCCTGCTGGTCTGCGATTTCCATGGCAACGTGATCGCCGGCCAAGGCCAGCCCGAGGCGACGGCGTTTTTCATCCATGCCCGCATGCACCTGCGCGTGCCGCGTGCCCGCGTCGCCTTCCATACCCACATGCCCTATGCCACGGCGCTGTGCATGACCGAAGGCGATCCTTTGGTGTTCGCCGGCCAGACCGCGCTGAAATTCTACGGCCGCACCAAGGTGGATGGCGACTATAACGGTCTGGCGCTGGACCATGCCGAGGGCGACCGCATCGCCGCCAGCGTCGGCAGCGCCGATATCATCTTCATGCGCCATCACGGCGTGATGGTGCTGGCGCCGACCATCGCCGAGGCCTGGGACGATCTGTACTACCTGGAGCGCGCCTGCCAGGTGCAGTGCATCGCCATGGCGACGGGCCGCAAGGTGGTGCCGGTGCCGAAGGAGATCGCCGAGGCGACCTATGCCCAGATGCGCGAGGGCGACCGCGAATCCGCGCGCCTGCATCTGGACTCGGCCAAACGCCAGCTCGACCGCGAGCAGCCGGATTACCGCTTCTGAGCCTCGTCGTCCTTCGGCTCCGCCCCAGCGAGACTGGCGACCGCGAGCCGCCAGCCACGGCGTAACGCGGCGATGCGGATCACGAAGCACAGCACGCCGCCGGCGATCACGCCGGCATGCAGGTCCAGCCCGGCGGCATCCATCGCCACCACCATCGCGGCGCCGGCCAAGGCCGCCACGGCATAGACCTCGGCGCGCAGCACGGTGGGGATTTCCGCCAGCAGGATGTCGCGCGCCATGCCGCCGCCGATGCCGCTGAGCGTGCCGAGCAAGGCGGCGGCCAGCGGGTTGAGCCCGTAGACCAGCGCCTTCTGCGCGCCCAGCACGGCGAACAGCGCCAGGCCGGCCGCATCGAAAATCTGCACCGGATGTTTCAGCCGCTCGACCTGGGCATGGAAGAAAAACACGATCAGCCCGGCGACCACGGCAATCGCCAGATAGGGCCAGTCGCGCAAAGCCGCTGGCGGCAGGGCGCCGATCAGCACATCGCGCAGGATGCCGCCGGCCGAAGCGGCAGCGAAGGCCAGCACCAGCACGCCGAACACATCCAGCCGGCGGCGTACGCCGGCCGTGGCGCCCGAGAGCGCGAAGACGAAGGTGCCGAGATAGTCGAACAGGGTGAGCAGCATGGCTTAGTCATGCCATGGCCGCCCGCCCAAGTCAGCGGCAATTTACGCCTTGTGGTCGCGCTTTTTGAATTTCGGCTTGCCGGCGAACTTTGGCTTAAAGGGCTTGTGATTGCCGTCTGCGCCGCCTGCGCCCGGCTTGCCCCCGCCAAATTTCCCCTCGCCGCCCTTGTACTGCCCCGGCTTGTAAGGCGTCTTCTTATAGGGCCTGGCATCCTCGCGCGGGCGCGCCTCGGCGGCCTGTTCGGTGGGCCCGTTGGGCAGCCGCGTGATGGTGATCTGCTTCTCGCCGGTGCCCTCGCGCTCGATCTGCGCGGCGAAGCGTTCGGCAGCTTCAGCCGAAATCTCGAACTGGCTTTCGGTGTGGAAGATCTTGATCGCGCCGACATCGCGGCGCGTGATGTGCCCGACCCGGCAGATCAGCGGCAGCAGCCAGCGCGGCTCGGCATTCTGCTTGTGCCCGGCCGAGATGCTGAACCACACGCCGCCCCGGCTCTCCCCGCTGCCGTATTCGCGGCGCGGCCTGGGCTGGAATTCCGGCTCCGGCGCGATGTCCAGCAGTTCCTCCGGCGCCGGGCGGCTGGCCTGCTGCAGGCGCAGGTAAGCCGCCGCCACTTTCTCGGCGCCATGTTGTGCCAGCAGTTCGGTGGCGAAACTGCGTTCCTCGTCGGTGACATCGGCCAGCAGGCTGGCATCGTTGAGCATGCGCGTGCGGTCGGCGGCGATGATGTCAGTTGCGCGCGGCGGCGTGCCCCATTGTGCCACGATCTTGGCCTCCTGCAGCAGGCGCTGCACCCCGCGCTTGCGGTTATGCGGCGCCAGCACCACGCAGATGCCCTTGTTGCCGGCCCGCCCGGTGCGGCCCGAACGATGCAGCAAAGTCTCGGCATTCACCGGCGGATCGGCATGCACGACCAGATCCAGCCCCGGCAGGTCGATGCCGCGCGCCGCCACGTCGGTCGCCACGCAGACCCGCGCCCGGCCGTCGCGCATCGCCTGCAGGGCATGGGTTCGCTCGGTCTGCGACAGCTCGCCCGACAGGGCCACCACGGCAAAGCCGCGATTGCCCAGCCGCGCGGCCAGATGCGTCACCGCCATGCGGGTGCCGCAGAACACCATGGTGCTCTTGGCGTCGAAAAACCGCAGCACGTTGATGATGGCATTCTCGCGCTCGTTCGGCGCCACGGCCAGCACGCGGTATTCGATATCCACATGCTGGGATTTTTCCTGCGCCGTGGAAATGCGCACCGCCTCGCGCTGGAAGCGTTTGGCCAGCATGGCGATGGGTTTGGGCACGGTGGCGGAAAACAGCAGGGTGCGGCGCTCGGGCGGCGCGGCATCGAGGATGAATTCCAGGTCCTCGCGGAAACCGAGGTCCAGCATCTCGTCGGCTTCGTCCAGCACCACGGCGCGGAGCGCGCCGATATCCAGCGCGCCGCGCTCGATATGGTCGCGCAGGCGGCCCGGCGTACCGACCACGATATGGGCGCCGGCATTCAGCGCCTGGCGCTCGGTGCGCATGTCCATGCCGCCGACGCAGGACACCACGCGGGCATTGGTGGGCGCATAGAGCCACTCAAGTTCGCGGCAGACCTGCAGGGCCAGTTCGCGCGTGGGCGCGATGATCAGCGCCAGCGGCGGCGCCCAGCCACCCGGCCGAAAGGGCTCGAAACCGTCGGAACCCTGCAGCAAGGTGGGCGCGATGGCCAAACCGAAGGCCACCGTCTTGCCCGAACCGGTCTGGGCCGACACCAGCAGATCGGCCTCGGTGAGATTGGGCCCCAGCACGGCCAACTGCACGGGGGTGAGCGCGCTATAGCCGCGCGCGGTGAGGGCCTGCGCCAAAGGCGGCACGACGCCGGCAAAAGCGGCGTTTTGGGAATCGGTCATGAAATCCAGTCTTCCGGGATACGAGGGCGGCGATATCGCAACGGCCCACCCAGCATAGTCAGGGCCGATCAGGGAATGGCGACCATCATCCGCCGGCCCTGCTGCGGCGGGGTATAGGGGGAGATGAGAGCGGCGTCAAGCGGAGGGCGGGAGGAACAGGCGGTTCAGGGGGTTAGGCGAGCTCCGCTGCTATCGGTACCGCTCCCGCCGCACCGTCATGCCACAGCTCGACCGCCCATCCCCCAATCGTCATGCCACGCCGTGGGCGTGGCATCCACGAGTATTTTTTTGCTCGCTTTTTTACTGTCATGCTCGGGCTTGGCCCGAGCATGCATTAGCTTTCGTTCATTGTCGGGGCTACGTCTAATTTTAACGTCTCCCAAGCATCCCTATGTTCATCAAGCCAACCCAACGGATATGGGTTTTTATTTGTTGGGTATTTGTCTTTGTAGTCCGGCTGGAATCTCCTCATTGGACCGTCTTTATGTTTTTGTCCTTTCTTTCCTTCCTTTTGGAGCCAAGCCTTATGGGTGGCTTTAAGCGTTCTCGCGACTACATCGCTTCGAACTATCCAATATTTTGGAATTCCCAGTCCCTCTTTACCCAAATCAACAAAACAATAGAAAAATTTGTCATCTGATGTTTCTTCGTGTTTAGCACTCATGTGCCAACCACCATCCGAACCTTTATCGCGGCGGGTTTTGACCTGTATAGAGCAAAGCCTACTGCCTTTTAGATCTGTTACCAAAATATCCGTCATCGGCACGCCTTCAGGAGCAAGAGCTGCGATATAGCCCCGTCGAAGTAATTCCGCCATTACAAGATGTTGCCCAGCCGAACCAGTTAGTGTGGTGTGTGAAGCCATTGCTTCCTCCAAAATAACTCGTGGATGCTCGGGCCGAGCCCGAGCATGACGATGTTGGGGGCGGTGGAATCGCCTGAACAGCCACAACTTTCCCCTTGCCCGCCGCTTTGCCTCACGCAATCCTGCCGCATGTCCGGTGGCTGGGTCTATATCGTTTCCAACAAACCCAACGGCACGATCTATGTGGGCGTCACGGCCGATATCCGCCGTCGCGCCCATGAGCATCGCGAGGGACTGGTCGAAGATTTCAGCAAGACATACGGTCTTAAACGGCTGGTCTATGCCGAAGAGCATGCCAGCATCACCGATGCGATCCGCCGCGAGAAGACGCTGAAACGCTGGCCGCGTGCCTGGAAGGTGCGGCTGATCCATACGCTCAATCCGGACTGGAATGATCTGTATGAGACGCTTTAGGTGGAAAAAGCCAACTCGTGGATGCCACGGCCAAGCCGTGGCATGACGGTGGTGCGATGGTGAGGTTACGGCCTTACAGCGTCTCCCCCAGTTTCCCGAGCAGCCACGCCGTGCCCTCTTCGCGCGCCTTCGCATCGTCGTAGCCGTCGAGATAGACGCCCTGTTCGGTAAAGGTGAGCCTGGTCTTCCCGCCCGCCTCTGGCTGCAGGTCGATGGTGGTGAGCGACACCGAGATGCGTTTCTCACCCAGATGCATGTCATAGGCATAGACGATACGTGCATCCGGCACGATGTCGTAATAGATCGAATCGAAGACATGCGTCACGCCGCTGCTGTCGCGGGCGCTGCTATGCTCGCGGCCGCCGACGCGGAACTCGACGCTCTGTTTCACATCCACCCAGTCCGGCGGCGGCGAAAACCATTTCGCCTTGGCCTTCGGATCGGCGAAGGCGGCGAACACGCGCGACGGCGGCGCGTCGTAGACGCGGGTGATGGTGAAGGTGTTGTGCAGGGCGGAACGCGGCTTGCTCATCGCGGTCTGGCTCATGGTTCTCTGTTTCACTCCTGATCGGGTTTGGTCGCATTGAGGAAATCGCCCAGCGCATCGAGGCGGCGTTCCCACATCGCCTTGCGCTCGGCGATCCAGCGTTCCGCCTGGGTCAGCGGCGACGGATTGAAACTCAGCAGATGTTCCCGCCCCTGCCTGCGCCGGCGCACCAGGTCGGCGCGTTCCAGCAGGCGGATATGCTTCGACACCGCGTTGAGCGACATGGCGAAGGGCAGCGCCAGGTCGGTGACGCGGGCCTCGCCGCCCTGGTCACACAGGCGCTGCAGGATGGCCCGCCGGGTCGGGTCGGCCAGCGCCAGCAGGGTGTGATCCAAAGCTGTGATCTGGGGCGGCGTAATCTGGGGTATCGGGGTCGCGGTCTGCATGGCGGTTAAATATTCAACCTTTTGGTTTAATGTCAAGCCGCGATCTTGTCCCCGGGAATATTCACTCTATGTTCTCATTTGCTGCTGTTGCGCATCGTGAATCCGTGTCGTCCACCACCCGCCGCACGGGTGCGCTCCCGGCACAAGCCCGGACGGAATTGGCGACGATTGGCCAAAGTTGGCAATCATTGTCGATTATTGGCGATTATTGGCAGGCCGCTGGCGACGGCCTGCCGCTCTCGGCCGCGCTTTGGCCGCGCCCGGCCAGGAAAAGTCCACGGCCGACCAAAGGCATAGCGGCCTCGCCGCCCTGCCCTGACACTGCCCGGCCTGTCGGCCGCCCGCCCTCTCTACTTCCGGCTGTGCCGGCGACTAACCTTGCGGCGCCAGGACCTCGCGGTTCGGACAGAAGGCCGGCGCGCCGGCCGACTCATTCGTTGCCAGCCAGTCGCGGCATTCCGGCCGCTCGGCGCAGAAGGCGCAGTTATGCTGCATGTCGCGCAGCAGTTCCGGCGCCAGCCGGGCTTTGCCCGCCGCCGCCCGCCGGGCCAGCAATTCCTCCAGCTCGGCGCTGCCGCCGCCATTGCGCACCAGGGCCGCCAGGTCGCCGTCGCTCAACGCCATGTCCTGGGCGATGCGGTGGCGGTCCTCGCTGGCCAGGCCGCGCCATTCCTGCTCCTCGGCCAGTTTGTTCCACACGGCCTTCAGCCAGCAGCCGAGGCCGGGTTTCTGATATGTGTGCTGCGCCTGCATGGGTCTCCTCCCGCTGCTGCTGCATCCCTGCGCACCAGCCTAGACCCGCCCGGTAAAGCGGCTTTGTTCCAGATCAAACTATCGGGACGAACGCCTCAGCCCTTGGCGTAGCGCAGGAACACCTCGCCCGCCAGCAGGTGGGCGATCTCGCCGCGGCCATCCAGCAAAGGCAGGATCAGCCGGTCGTATTGCAGGATTTTCGGCCCGTCCCAGCGCGTCACGCTCACATGCACCGGCCGGCGCTCGGTCACCGCCAGGTCGAAATGCTGGCGCACCACCGGGCGGGTTTCGATCACCGTGCCATCGGCGCCGGTTTTCAGCGCCTCGCCCGCCACATGGCGATAGCCGTTGCCCATGGCCAGATAACGATAGCGCCCGTCGGCCAGCGCCTCCGCCAGCGCGAGGTCGGCGACGCCCGGCAGGGCTTCCACCGGCGGCAGCGCGTCATAGGCCAGCATCGGCTGCTGCCCGCGCAAATCATCGTACAGCGCCTGCAACGCGATCAGTTCCGGCGCGACGATCTCGTCGGCGGCGTAATGGCGCGGGCCGTTGCTCATGCACCCTCTTTGGGAACCGGGCGCGGCCGGCCGTTCTCGTCGATGGCGACGTAGGTATAGACGCCCTCGGTTACCTTGATCTCGGTGGGGTCCAGCCGCCGCGCCACGATGGTCTCCAGCTTCACCGCCATCGAGCTGCGGCCGACCCGCACCACGCTGCCGTAGATCGAGACCACGTCGCCCACCTTGATCGGCTGGTGGAAGGTCATGGCATCCACCGCCACGGTCACCACCCGGCCCTGGGCGCGGCGGGCCGCCACGATGCCGCCGGCGATGTCCATCTGGCTCAACACCCAGCCGCCGAAGATGTCGCCGTTGCCGTTCATGTCGGCCGGCATCGGGGCCGAGCGAATCACCGGTTCGCCGCGCGTCGAGGTCTGGGTCATGGTCCTATATTCCTACCATATGTTGGTTGTGCCGCCGGCACGGGCCCCACTATACTGCGGCGCAAATCCGAGTCACCCCTTAATCGAAATCCGTGAATAGTATGAACGACTTGTTCCAGCAGGGAAGCAAGGGCGGCAGCGATTACACCGCCAAGGACATCGAAGTTCTGGAGGGCCTGGAGCCGGTGCGGCGCCGGCCCGGCATGTATATCGGCGGCACCGACGAGCGCGCCCTGCACCACCTGTTCGCCGAAGTGCTCGACAATTCGATGGACGAGGCCGTGGCCGGCCATGCCGACCGCATCGAAGTGACGCTCCAGGCCGATGGCAGCCTGAAGGTGGCCGATAACGGCCGCGGCATCCCGATCGACCGGCATCCCAAGTTCAAGGACAAGTCGGCACTGGAGGTCATCCTCACCACGCTGCATTCCGGCGGCAAGTTCTCGTCCAAGGTCTATTCCACCGCCGGCGGCCTGCATGGCGTGGGTATCTCGGTGGTGAACGCGCTGTCCGACCGCCTGACCGTGGAAGTGGCGCGCGACCGCGAGCTGTGGCGGCAGGAGTATTCGCGCGGCACGCCGCAGGGCAAGCTGGTGAAGGTGGGCAGCGCGCCGAACCGGCGCGGCACCACCGTGATCTTCCATCCCGACGAGCAGATCTTCGGCAAGGGCGCGCATTTCCGCGCCGCGCGCATCTTCAAGATGGCGCGCTCGAAGGCCTATCTGTATCCGGGTGTGAAGATTCACTGGGCCTGCGCGCCCGAACTGCTGAAGGAAGGCGACGAGACGCCGGCCGAGGCGGTGCTGCATTTCCCCGGCGGGCTTCAGGACTATCTGAACGAGCAGCTCGAAGGCCAGCAGACCGTGACGCCGACGCCGTTTGCCGGCCGCGCCGAACTGGCGGGCGAACGCGGCAAGGTGGAATGGGCGATCCACTGGCCCAGCGATATCGACGAAGGCTGGCTGCAATCCTACTGCAACACCGTGACCACGCCCGAGGGCGGCACGCACGAGGCCGGCTTCCGCAGCGCCCTGATGCGTGGCATCAAGGATTACGCCGAGCTCGCCAACAACAAGAAGGCGGCGCAGATCACCGCCGACGACATCCTCACCGCCGGCACGGCGATGCTCTCGGTCTTCATCAAGGACCCGCAATTCCAGGGCCAGACCAAGGACAAGCTGGTGACGGTGGAGGCGCAGAAGCTGGTCGAGGCGGCCGTGAAGGACCATTTCGACCACTGGCTGGCCGGCGCACCGCAGCATGCCAATGCCCTGCTCGCGCGCCTGATCGAACGGGCCGAGGACCGCCTGCGCCGCCGCGCCGAAAAGGAAGTCAACCGCAAGTCGGCCACGCGCAAGCTGCGCCTGCCCGGCAAGCTGGCCGACTGCGCCGACGAAGCCGCCAACGGTTCGGAAATCTTCATCGTCGAGGGTGACTCGGCGGGCGGTTCGGCCAAGCAGGCGCGCGACCGCCGCCGCCAGGCCGTGCTGCCGCTGCGCGGTAAGATTCTCAACGTTGCATCGGCCGGTTCGGGCAAGCTGGCCGCCAACCAGGAACTGGCCGACCTGATCCAGGCACTGGGCTGCGGCACCGGCGGCAAATACCGCGAGGAAGAGCTGCGCTACGACAAGGTCATCATCATGACCGATGCCGATGTCGATGGCGCGCATATCGCATCTCTGCTGATGACCTTCTTTTTCCGCGAGATGCCCAAGCTGATCGAGCACGGCCATCTCTACCTGGCGCAGCCGCCGCTGTACCGCCTCTCAGCCGGCGGCAAGACCTTTTACGCCATGGACGACGACGACAAGGACAAGCTGATCAAACAGCATTTCGGCAGCCGCAAGGTGGAAATCAGCCGCTTCAAGGGCCTGGGCGAGATGCCGCCCGCGCAGCTGAAGGAAACCACCATGAACCCGAAAAACCGTACCCTGCTGCGCGTGCAGGTGCCGGTGGACGAGGCCAAGGAAGCCGACGACCTTGTGGAGCGCCTGATGGGCCGCAAGCCAGAGCTGCGGTTCCAGTTCATCCAGGAACGCGCGGCCTTCGCCACCGACATCGACGTGTGAGCAAGTATGCCTGAGGTGATTGGGGTCGAGAACCTGCCCATCATCGCCCTGGCGACCATCGCCATAACCGTCATCAACACGGTGATCATGGTCGGCGTCAGCGTGGTGCATCCGCGCGAGGCGGGACCTTCGACATGGGCATTGGCCAACATCACCTTCGGCGTGGGCCTTGCCATCCTGGTGCTGCGCAAGCCGGGTTATGAGCCCATCGTCGCTCTGTCCGGCAACACGCTGTTCGTGATCGGCTATATCCTGTTCTGGTTCGGCAGCTGCCAGTTCAAGGGACAGCGTCTGCCCTGGCGCAGCGCGGCCCTGTTGCTGGCCACATTCCTCGGGCTGTTCTCCTGGTTCGTCTTCGCCAACCCGGATGTCGTCGTTCGTTCCGCCATCGCGGCCGTCGTGATCGCCGCGATCTGTGCTGCCATCGCCTGGACCATGTTCTATCGCGTTGAAACCGCGCTGATGCAGACCCAGGCCTTTGTCGGCCTGCTGTTCGGCGTGCTGTCGGCGTTGTACATCATGCGTCTGTTCAGCGCGATGACCGGCCAGCTGCAGCAGGATGGCCTGCGGGCCGGCCCTCTGGGCCAAGGGGTGTACCTGATCCCGGCCCTGGCTGCCCTGCTCGCGACCATCGCCTGCGCCCTGATGGTGAGCCAGCGACTGCTGCAGCGGCTGCAGACCACCGTACGCACCGACCAGGCCACCGGTCTGGTCAATCGCGGGCTACTCAACGAGATCGGCACCAAGGAAGTTTCACGGGCGCGCCGCCATGGCTACGGGCTGTCGGCGATCGCTCTCGACATCGATCATTTCGAAGCCCTCAGCCGCCAGAAAGGCAACGGCTTTGGCGATGCCGTGCTGCAGCAGATCGCCGGCATCATCAACACCAACATGCGCCGCGAGGATTACCTGGCGCGCATCGACGGCACCACCCTGTGCATCCTGCTGCCCAGCACGCGGCTGGCCGGTGCGCAACAGCTAGCCGAACGTCTGCGGCAGCAGATCGCTGCCATGCATCCCGGCGCTGAGACCACCGCGCCCCCGATCACCGCCAGTTTCGGCATTGCGACGCTTGGCCTGCATGGCGATGACTGGAACAGCCTGATGCAGCGCGCCGAAACGGCGCTCGACCAGGCCAAGACCGGAGGCCGCAACCGGGTGTCGGTCGCCCGGCTGAGCGAAGCCAGCCTCGATCCGATCTGACGCCGCCGTTCAGGCGGCCAGCCAGTCGCGCAAAGCCGCCGCCGTCTCGTCGGGCTTTTCCATCGGCGGCAGATGGCCGCAATGCTCAATCACCTTCAGCTTCGCCCCGGGAATCAGCGCCGCCATTTCCTCATGCAGTTCCAGCGGCGTGAGTGCGTCCTGCCGGCCGCATAGTACCAGCGCCGGCAATGTGTATGCCTTCAGGTCCTCGCGGCCATCGGGCCGGGCGATGATGGCGGTCTGCTGCCGGATGAAGCCATCGCGGCCGATCTGCTCGGCCATCGCCATCAACCGGTCGGTCATCGCCTTGTCCGACAGGTTGTCGGGATGCAGCAGTACCGGCAGCAATTGCGGCGTCACCCCGCGGAAGCGGCCGATCTGGCCCAGCTTGATCAGGGCGCGGCGGCGCTCGGTCTGTTCCGGCGTGTCGGCGCGGGCCGAGGTATCCATCAGCGTGATGCGCGTGACGCGGCCCGGCGCCTGCCGCATGATCTCTTGTGCGACGTAACCACCCATCGAGAGGCCGCAGAGGGCGAAGGTCTCGGGTGCCTCGGCCAGGATGGCACGCGCCATGTCGCTGAAATTGTCCATGTCGTAGTGGCAGGATGGCACGATGCACTGCGCGACATCGGACAGGCGAGCGACCTGTTCGCGCCAGAAATCATCGGTGAGCAACAGGCCGGGAATCAGCACCAGCGGCTGGCGCATGGCGGCATCCTTTCTTGTCGGATTACTTGATCAGGCTGGACAGGCTCTTGAAATCGGGATGGGTCGCGCTGCCCAGCCATTCGAATAGGCACATCTCGGTGGTGACGAGGTCCACGCCCGCTGCCTGCAGGCGCTGCAAGGCCACCGAGACGCTATCGGCATGACGCGACGACACGGCATCGACCACGACGGCGACCCTGTGACCCGCTTCCCTTAACGTGAGTGCCGTCTGCAATACGCAGACATGCGCCTCGATGCCGGCGATCACGACCTGCGACCGGCCGGCCGCTTCGATGCGGCCGCGGATGGCGGGATCGCTGGCGGCCGAGAAATGCATCTTGGCCATCACCGGCGCATCGCCGGCCTCGGCCATCACTTCAGGCACGGTCGGCCCCAACCCCTGGGGATACTGCTCGGTGATCAGGGCCGGAATGGCGAGCCGCCGCGCCGCCTGGAGCAGGATGCCGGCCTGGCGCACCACGCGCGCACCATCCCGCATCACCGGCAGCAGCCGGGCCTGGATGTCGATCACGAGGAGCTGGGTTTCAGACGCGGCAAGCAACATGGCGGAATCCATCGGTCCGCCCAATGTAGGGCGCTGTCGTCCCGACGGCAAATGCCCAGCCGCCGCTTCCCGCTAGTGGCTGAAGAAAACCGGCAGGTCGGCCTTGGCCAGCATATGTGCGGTGGCGCCACCCAGTATCGTCTCGCGCAGCCTGCCATGGCCATAGGCGCCCATGACGATCATGTCGGCCTTGGTGTCCCAAGCGGTCTGCTGCAGCATTTTTCCTGCGTCGCGGTCGTGGCCATCACGGATCAGAAGATCCGTCGTCACGCCCTGCCGCGCCAGATGACGTGCCAGTTCCGCGCCCGGCAGGCCCTGCTTGCGCCCGGGATCGAGGCACAGGATGGTGACTTTCGCCGCCTGCTGCAGCAGGGGCATGGCATCATGCACCGCGCGGCTAGCCTCGCGGCTGCCATTCCAGCCGATCAGGATCGCCGCCGGCAAGCCGGGCTTCGGATTGCCGGGCAACAGAAGCACCGGCCGGCCCAGGGCGAGCACGACTTCATCGGCCAGGGTCTCGCGGTCGTATTCACGGGCAGCCTTCTGGCCGGGCATCACGCCGGAGAGCAGCAGCAGGTCGCTGGCGCGCGCCTGGGTCGACACCATCTCCAGCGCCGACCCCGGCATGTCGCACCAGTCGGCACCCACGCCCTGGGCTCGCGCCGCCGCTTCAAGCTGCTGCCGGGCCTTCAGCGCCGCGGCGTCGCATTCGGCCTTGTGACGCTCGATCACCTCAGGCGGGACGTAATGCCGCACCAGCGGCAGCGGCGGCCGGTTGAACAAGCCGGTCAGATGCGCGCCGCAGCCGGCGGCCATTGCAGCCGCATAGGCCAGTTGCGCCGGCAGTTCGCCACCGGCATTCATGCCGATATGGATGGCGATATCGCGATAGGCGGTAGCCGACATGGGTGATCAGTTGCTGAGCAGGACCGGAACCGTCATCGACGACAGGATGGTTTCGGTGACACCGCCGAACACCACCTCGCGCAGACGGGAATGACCATAAGCGCCCATCACCAGCAGGTCGATGCTGCGATCGGTCAAGGCCGACAGCAGCGCTTCGCCCGCTTCCATATCCTCGACCACCGTGTTGGCGACATCCACCTTCACGCCATGGCGGGCGAGATGGCGGGCGAGTTCGGCACCGGGCGTGCCGCGGCTGCGGTCGGCATTGATGCCATAAACAGTGACATGCTCGGCCTTGGTCAAGAACGGCAGGGCATCGTGCACGGCGCGAGTTGCTTCGCGGCTGCCATTCCAGGCGACCATCACGCGGCGGCCGATCCTGGGATAACTGCCCGCATACGGCACCGCAAGGATCGGGCGACCGGCGCGCAGCGAGATGTCATGCGGCAGCACATCCATGCCCGAAGGCACAAGCACCGGGTTTTCCGGATCCGGGTCGGGCTGGCCGAGCACCAGCAGATCGAAGGCGCGGCCATAGGTCTCGATCGCATCCACCGGCAGGCGTTCGCTTTCCACCCACTCCGCGCCAACACCCTGCTTGGCGGCGGCCGCCTCGAATTCAGCCTTCGCCTTCTTGGCGGCGGCGCGGGCCTCGTCGATCTGGCGCTGATAGAATTCAGGCGGAACGTACTCGCCCATATAAAAGAGGTGCTGCGGCGGCGGCAGCGTGTAAAGCGCCGTGACATGCGCGCCGTCGCGCTGGGCAACCTGCAGGGCCACATCGATCTTGGCGCCATTGCGCGGGTCTTCAGAAAGATGAACGAGAATGTCGCGAATGGCCATGGTGCCCTCTTCCGGTTGTCATCATGCGCCGGGTTTCGCCCCGGTCATGCCAGCAGCCTAACCCGCAATGCGTGCGAGGCATTGACCTGCATCAACCGGATTATCCGTTGACGGTGGGTCTCAGTTGCTGAGCAATACGGGCAACGACATACCGGACAGGATGGTTTCCGTCACACCGCCGAAAACCATCTCGCGCAGGCGCGAATGACCAAAGGCGCCCATCACCACCAGGTCGGCCTGGCGGGCCTGCGCCTCGGCCATCAGGGCCGTGCCGACCTTCTGGCCGGCGGGATCGACAATTGCGGTTTCCAGGCGCAGGCCGTGACGCTGCAGATGCTCGGTGATCTCGGCCAGCAGGGTGCGCCCCTTGCGCTCGGGGCCGACCGTGATGAGATGCACGGTTTCGGCGCTGCGCAGTAGCGGCATGGCATCATGCAGCGCCCGCGTGGCCTCACGCTTGCCGTTCCATGCCACCAGGATGCGGCGGCCGATCTCGGCTACCGGGCCGCCATGCGGCACCGCCAGGACCGGCCGCCCGGCCTGCAGGGCCAATTCATGCGGCAGTACGTCGGTGCCATACGGTATCGAGGAGGGATCGGCCGGACTCGGATCGGGCTGACCGACGATGGCGATGTCGCTGGCGCGCACGGTGAGCCGCAGGGCCTCCACCGGTGCTAGTTCGCTGCTGAGCCAGCGATGCTCGATACCGGCACTCGCGCAGGTCGACATGAATTCGGTATGGGCCGAGACGGAGGCTTTCTGCGCCTCGTCCATCTGCTTCTGGATCAGTTCGGTGGGGATGTACTCGCCCATGTAATAAGGCACGTTGGGCGGAGGCACGGTGTAAAGCCCGCTGACCCGGGCACCGAAGCGGCGCGCCATGCCGATGGCAAGCTGGATGCGCGCAGCATTGCGCGGGTCCAACGTAAGATGAACGACGATATCGCGGTAACTCATCGCCCGGCCTCCTTGTTCTGGGCCCTGCCGCTGTGTCCCCCGGCGGCGGGCCTGTTATCGGAAGGTGGTGGCGGCTTGCGCCGCTGACGACATCACTGCGGATCGATACTCACGGTCCACATAACAAGTGTAGGCATGCGACCGCGTCGTTACAAGCGCGGGCGCATCCGGGCTATCGGTAAATGGGGCAGATCAGGCCGCGGCCTGGGCCTTCCAGGGCGGCAGACGCCCCTCTTCCACCGCATGACAGGCAACAGCGCCGCCCTCGACTGTTATGCTCTGCGGGACTTCGCGCTTGCAGCGCTCATTGGCCAGCGGGCAGCGCGGGTGGAAACTGCAACCCGGCGGCGGATTGAGCGGGCTGGGCACCTCGCCCGCCACCGGCGTGCGGGCACGACCGGTCATGTCGAGATCTGGAATGGCATCCAGCAGCATGCGGGTATAGGGATGCTGCGGCCGGCTGAACAGCGTCTGCGTGTCGGCCCATTCGACCAGACGGCCAAGATACATCACACCGACCTTGTCGGAGACGTGATACACAACGGCCAGGTTGTGGCTGATGAACAGGTAGGTCAGACCCAACTTGCGTTGCAGATCCTTCATCAGGTTCAGGATCTGGGCCTGTACCGAAACGTCGAGTGCCGAGGTCGGCTCGTCGCAGACCAGGAATTCCGGCTCGCCGGCCAGGGCGCGCGCAATCGAGATGCGCTGTCGCTGGCCGCCGGAGAATTCATGCGGATACTTGCGGGCATCGACCGGCGACAGGCCGACCTGGCTGAGCAATTCACCCACGCGCTTGTCCACGCTGGCCTTGTCCTTGAGCAGGCCGCGGAAGCGGATGGGCTCGGCAATGATGTCGCCCACGCGCCAGCGCGGGTTCAGCGATGCATAAGGATCCTGGAAGATCATCTGCATGCGGCCCTGGATATCGGGATGGCGCGCACGATCCGCCGCCGTGGCCAGTTCGACACCTTCGAAATTGATCGAACCGCCATTGGCTTCGTACAGACCGACGATCAGGCGCGCCACCGTGGATTTGCCGCAGCCGGACTCGCCCACCAGGCTGAACGTCTCGCCCTTGTTGATATCGAAGCTGACGCCATCGACGGCGCGCACCAGGCTCTTGCCCTTGCCTTCCAGCAGGCGGTTGAGCCAGGGCGCAGAGACATCGAATATCTTGCGCAGATTCTTCGCCGACAGCATCGGCATGGTCTTCTTCTCAGACATGGACCGGCTCCTTCACCAGCCAGCAGGCCGCCTGGCTGTTGCCGGCGGGCATCGGCTCGGGGCGATCGATGTAGCATTTGTCGAAGGCCTTGGGGCAGCGCGGGTTGAAAGCGCAGCCCTTCGGGATGGCATTGAGGCGCGGCATCGAACCATCGATCTGGGTCAGGCGCTCGACCTTGTGTCCCATGGCGGGGATCGCGCCCATCAGGCCCACGGTATAGGGATGATGCGGCCGCTGGATCACGTCCTGCACCGGACCGATCTCGGCGATGCGGCCGGCATACATGACGGCGACGCGGTCGGCGGTTTCGGCGATCACGCCCATGTCATGCGTCACCAGCATCACGGCGGTGCCATGCTCGCGGCACAGGCGCTTGAGCAGCTGGATGATCTGCGCCTGGATCGAGACGTCCAGCGCTGTGGTCGGCTCGTCGGCGATGATCAGCTTCGGTTCGGCGGCCAGGGCCAGCGCGATCACCACACGCTGGCGCATGCCGCCCGAGAACTGGTGCGGATAATGCGTGATGCGCTCGGCAGCCGAGGGAATGCCGACATCCTCCAGCAGCTTCACCGCGCGGTCCCGCGCCTGGGCCTGGCTGAGCGGCAGATGGGTGAGGATCGTCTCGACCAGTTGGTCGCCCACCTTGTAAAGCGGATTCAGGCTGGTGAGCGGGTCCTGGAAGATGGCGCCGATCTGCCGGCCGCGGATCTTGCGCATCTCCGAATACGGCAGGTTGTCGATGCGCCGCCCTTCCAGGCGGATTTCGCCGGCGGCGATGCGGCCGGGCGGTTCCAGCAGGCCGATAATGGCCGCGCCGGTCATCGACTTGCCGGCGCCGGACTCGCCCACCACACCCAGCACTTCGCCGGCGGCGATGTCGAGCGAGACGTCGTCGACGGCGACAAGTGTACCGCGCCGGGTGGGGAACTCGACGCGGAGGTTACGGACTTCAAGAAGCTTGGAGCTGGTCATGGCGCGGTCCTCACCGCAGCTTGGGATTCAGGGCATCGCGCAGCCAGTCACCCAGCAGGTTGACTGCCAGCACCAGGGCCGCCAGGGCGATGCCGGGGAAGATGGTAATCCACCATTCGCCGGAGAACAGGAAATCGTTGCCGATACGGATCAGCGTGCCGAGCGACGGTTCGGTCGGCGGCAGGCCCACGCCCAGGAAGCTGAGCGTCGCTTCCGTAATGATGGCCAGCGCCAGGTTGATGGTGGCGATCACCAGCACCGGACCCAGCACGTTGGGCAGCACATGGCGGATCGCGATCAGCGGCCCGGGCAGGCCGATCACGCGGGCGGCCTGCACGTATTCCTTGTTCTTTTCCACCAGCACCGAGCCGCGCACCGTGCGGGCGTACTGCACCCAGTAACTCAGACCGATGGCGACCACCAGCACGGCCTCGGCGAAGTCGGAATGCCGCGCTTCGCCCAGGATGCCGCGGGTGACGCCATCGACCAGCAGGGCGATCAGGATGGCCGGGAAAGAGAGCTGAACATCGGCGACGCGCATGATGAAGGCATCGATGCCGCCGCCCATATAACCGGCCACCAGCCCGAGGCCGATGCCCAGCACCATGGCGAAGATGACCGACAGGAAGCCGACCACCAGCGAGATGCGTGATCCGTACATAATGGTGGACAGCAGGTCGCGGCCCTGATCGTCGGTACCGAGGATAAATTTCGGATCGCCGCCCTCTTCCCAGAATGGCGGCTTGAAGGCATCAGAGAGCTCCAGCGACGCCAGGTCGAAGGGGTTATGCGGCGCCAGGAAACCGGCCCCGAAGGCACCGATGAAGAAGACGACCACAATAAGCGCCGACAGCATGATCAGCTTGGAGCGCTTGAAACTCCAGTAGATGTCGCTGTCAGCAGCGCTGCGCCAGAATTCGATGACGCGTGCGGTGGGCAGCATCATTTCGCACCTGCCTTGGCGCCCTGGCTGCGCAGCCGCGGGTCAACCACGAAATACAGGATGTCGACGGCCAGGTTGATCAGCACGAACAGCAGGCCGATCATGACCAGATAGGCCGACATCACGGGAATGTCGACGGCCTGCACCGATTGCAGGAACAACAGGCCGACACCGGGCCACGAGAACACCGTCTCGGTGATGATCGCAAAAGCGATGATCGAGCCGAGTTGCAGGCCGGTTATGGTGATCACCGGCACCAGCGTGTTCTTCAGGGCATGGCCGAAATGCACGGCGCGATTGGTCAGGCCGCGGGCGCGGGCGAACTTGATATAGTCGGTGCGCAGCACCTCCAGCATCTCGGAGCGCACCAGGCGCATGATCAATGTCATCTGGAACAGACCAAGCGTGATGGCCGGCAGGATGACGGCCTTCCAGCCCGAGACGGTGAGGAATCCCGTGCTCCAGAAGCCGAGCTTGACCACATCGCCACGGCCGAAACTGGGCAACCAGCCAAGCATGACGGCAAAGATCAGAATCAGCAGGATGCCGATCAGGAAGGTCGGCAGCGAGATGCCGACCAGGGAAACGGTCATCATGCCGCGGCTGAGCCAGTGCTGCGGATAGAGGCCGGAAAAGACCCCCATCGGTATGCCGACCGCAAGCGCGATGATGATGGCGACAAAGCTCAGCTCCAGCGTCGCGGGCAGGCGGTCGGTGATCATGCGGGCGACGGGCTCGGTCGTGCGGTAGCTCAGCCCGAACTTGCCCTGCACCGCATTGACGACGAAACGGCCGAAGCGCACCGGCATCGGATCGTCCACGCCCAGGGTTTTGCGGAGCTCGAGGATCTCGTCGACCGGGGTATCCTGGCCGACCATGTTGATGACCGGATCACCAACGAAATTGAACATCGCAAAGGCGATGAAGGCGACCGCCAGCATCACCAGCGCGGCCTGTACGAGGCGGCGAACAATAAAAGCAATCATTGGGGGCAATCCCTAACGGATGCGGCCCAGGCACAAAGCCCGGGCCGCCCGTTATGAGAGGACAGTCTTACTTGACCTTGACGAAGCGCAGCGGGAAGTAGTTGTCCGCCGGCTGCACCAGTTCGATGTTATCCTTCGACGCCCACACCACGAACTGCTGATGCAGCGGGATGTAGGCATAGTCGTCCAGATAGATCTTGGTGGCTTCCTTGATCATCGCATTGCGCTTGGCGACGTCGGTTTCCTGCTCAACCTTGTTGGACAGCTCGTCGAACTTGGCGTTCGAATAGCCGCCGGCATTGAACAGGCCCTTCTTGGTCTGGGCGCTCGGGCTCTGGATCAGCGACTCGAAGACGTTATGCACGTCGTAAGTCGCGGCCGGCGACCAGCCCAGCATGTAGAAGCTGGTATTCGGCGACTTCTCGATATCCGACGCAGTGCGCAGGATCTTCGCAAAGTACTTCGAACGGGTCTGGGCCAGCAGGTTCACCTTGATGCCGACCTTGGCCAGCATGGCGACCGACGCCTGGCAGATCGCTTCGTCGTTGACGTAGCGGTCGTTCGGGCAGTCCATGCCAACCTCGAAGCCGTTCGGATAACCGGCTTCGGCCAGCAGCTTCTTCGACAGCTCCGGATCGAACTTCGGACGCACGTCGAGGTCCTTGTCGTAGCCGTTCAGGCCCTGGCCCACCATCAGGGCGCTGGGACGCGACTGGCCGCGCATGACGGTGCGCTTGATCGCCTCGACGTCGATGGCGCGATAGAAGGCTTCGCGCACCCGCTTGTCCTTGAACGGGTTCTTGCCCTTGATGTTCGACTCCGGCAGCTCGTCGACCTGCTGGTTGAAGCCAAGGAACACGATGCGGGTTTCCGGACCCTCGATGATGCGGCGACCGGCCGTCTTGCGGATGCGCTCAACGTCCTGCGGCGGCACAGTGTAGATCATGTCGATCTCAC
The DNA here is from genome assembly GCF_046297595.1 of Ferrovibrio sp. Lineage (GTDB taxonomy): Bacteria > Pseudomonadota > Alphaproteobacteria > Ferrovibrionales > Ferrovibrionaceae > Ferrovibrio. Next base: position 51,061 of record NZ_JBKBHT010000005.1, on the reverse strand, counting down.
CCGACAGCAGGGCCGCGACGCGGGTGGCATCGTTGGCGACGCGCTGGAAGATAACCTCGGTCAGGTTATGCTCCGGCTTGTCCCACCAGCCCTTGTTCGGCTCGAGAACCGTACGCACGTCCGGCTCGCGCACCTTGACCACGAAGGGGCCGGTGCCGTTCGAGTTGCGGGTGGCGAAGTTCTCTTCGTTCTTCGTCATGTCGGCGGCGAACTGGGCGTTGTTCTTCTCGGCCCAGGCCTTGGACATGATGCCGATCAGCGCCAGTTTGTCGGCCAGCAGCGGATCCGGATACTTGGTGTCGATCTCGACGACGAAGTCGCTGACCTTGCGGACTTCCTTCACCGAAGTGAAGTTGCCGCCCAGGTTGGAACCCTTGCCCATCGCGCGATTGTAGGAGAACACCACGTCGTCGGCCGAGAAGGCCTCGCCGCCGGTGAACTTCACGCCCTGGCGCAGTTCGAAACGCCACAGGGTCGGGCTCGGGTTGCTCCACTTGACCGCCAGCGCCGGCTCAAGCTTCAGGTTGCGATCGCGCCGGACCACGGGCTCGTAGATGTTGGCCATGAAGGTCAACAGGAAGGTCTCGTTGCGGGCGTACGGATCCATCGAGCTGACGTCGCCGTCATTGCCCCATTTGAACGTCTTGGCCGAACCCGGCTGCGCGCCAAGCAGCGCCACGGTAGCCACTGCGGCAATCAGAGTTGCCTTGAAGAACTTGCCTCGTTGCATCGTCCCCTTATCCTTCTCCCAACTGTGGCCCGTTCATCGGGCCGACATGTAAACCACCGCTAGCTGGCGGCAGATTGGCCGGATCATAGGGCCGCAGACGTGCATACGTCTACACCTGACTGGAAAAACATCATGCTGAAAAAAATGGCCTGTTGCATGCCCTTAAGGCATGGCTGCAAACCTTTGTGGTAAGTGGTTCAGGCTAGCCGTTGGGCCAGCGACACCACATCCCTGCCCTTGATGATGCGACGTGCCGGCATGATCAGCGTGCAGCCCTGGGCCGGCGCACGAATCTCCTCCTCGCCATCGGTGGCGATCAGGGTGCCACCTGGCAGATCCTCGAAGCCGATGAAAGGCGCCGCGAAACGGAACCGCTCGCTTTTTGCGAGCAGGATTTCCATGATTTCGTAGCGTTTCGGCTCACCCGCCTCGGCCGGATATTGCGCTGCAATAGACGGCGGAATCATCCCGTAGAAATCCAGGAACCGCATAGTGACGCCAATAGCGATGTCGCCGCTCGTGCGCGCAAAATGCTGGCCGCATTCGACCACAAGTCCAACCGGCATCGCCTGCGGATCGCCGAAGGCGCCATACTGGATCAGTGGCCGCCCCGGGTGTTTCACGCCCTGCAGCATCACATGGTGCAGCGGCGCGTGCAGGTGGCGCGTCAGGGGCTCGATCTTGGCCATGCGTTCGTGGATCAGCATCGGCGGCACGGCATAGGAGGTCGAATGGATGTCCAGCAGGGCATCGGCCTCGGCATAGATATGCCGCAGCGCGCGGGCCCGCTTCACGTCCACCGTCTCGTCAGGGCCTTCCAGGGTATCGACATCCCAGACCCGGTTGAAATCGCGGTCCACGTAACGCGACTCAAACGGCTTTGCCGGATCGAACCGGTGATAGGCATCCACATTGGCGAAAGCCAGGGTGAGTTTGCCGCGCAGCGGCCGGATACCCTGATCCAGCAGATGCGTCACGGCAACCATGCCGCAGAACTCGTTGCCATGGGTCAACGCATTCACGATCACATGCGGACCCGGGCGGCCGGAATCGAAGGTGTGGACGTAATCGACGCCGCGATTGCCCGCGCGATAAGCCGAGATGTCTTTCGGCAGCAATTCGATGGGCGGCAGGGCCGCGTGCTGATCCGTCATTGCAATCCTTTCAACCACACAACGCTGCCGATCCCATAGAGGCCGAAGCCCAGGATCAACAGTCCCGACAGGCCATTGATCCAGCGCAGCCCGCCATTGCCAAGCCGCTGGCGAAACGCCCCAGCCAAAGCCGCCAGCGACAGCCACCAGATCGAAGAGCCGGCGAACACGCCCAGCACCAGCCACGCCGCCATGGCGTGCGACAGGCCGAGTGAGCCGATCCCGAAGAAAGCAAAGATTCCGAGGAAGGCCACGATGGTAATCGGGTTTGTGGCCGTCAGGATGAAGGTGGAGACCAGGCCGGTGATGGGGCCGTCGCGGCCATGCAGCGGCGCCGCGGCGACCTCAGGCGAGGGATGCAGAGCCGCACGCAGCATGCGCCAGGCCATGAAAATCAGGAAAGCACCACCGCCGAGCCGGAATGCGGTTTCATGATCCTGCAGCCAACGCGAGATCAGGCTGAGGCCGAAAGCGGCGATGCAGCCATACAGCGCATCGGCCAGCGCGGCGCCCAGGCCAGCGGACAGGCCGGCCAGCCTGCCCTGATGCAAGGTGCGCTGCACGCACAACACGCCGACCGGACCGACCGGAGCGGCAATGATGAATCCCGCCAGCGCGCCTTTGCCCAGCATCAGCAGGATGTCCCACACCGTCTCCGCGCTCCGTAATCTGACCAAAAGGAAGGGGTTCGGCTGTAGCATGGCGGACACGGCAGGTAAACCGAGGCCGGATCATTTCTGGCTCCATAAGAATTCCCATAACTGGCGCTTAATACAGTGCCGGATAACGGATAATCCCAGCGGCACCAAGGAGATGCCCTGATGTCCAAGCCGATCGCGAAGCCGGTTTCCGCCAAATCCCCCGCCCCCAGCACCCGCAGCCGGGTCAAGCGCGTGCCCGATCGCGGCCATTACGACCGCGACACCGTGCATGCCGTGCTGGATGCCGGGCATGTCTGCCATGTCGCCTTCAGCCAGGATGGCCAGCCTGTCGTGATTCCCACCGCCTACTGGCGCGAGGGCGATCACCTCTACATCCACGGATCGACGAAAAGCCGCATGGCCATGGCGCTGGCCCAAGGTGAGCCGGCCTGCGTCGCCGTCACGCTGCTGGATGGCCTGGTGCTGGCCCGTTCGGCTTTCCATCATTCGATGAACTATCGCTCGGTGGTGGCGTTCGGCCGCTTCGAGCCGGTGCCCGACGATCACAAGATGGCGGCGCTCGAGGCCTTCACCGAAAAGCTCGCGCCGGGTCGCTGGGCCGAAATCCGCGGGCCGAACAAGCAGGAATTCAAGGCCACGATGGTTCTGCGTCTGGCGCTCAGCGAGGCCAGCGCCAAAATCCGCCGCGGCCCGCCGAAGGACGATGCCGAAGACATGGCCATCCCGGCCTGGGCCGGCGTTCTGCCGTTCAACACCGGTTTCGCCGCGCCGGAGCCCGACCCGCTGCTCGCCCCGGGCACACCCCTGCCCAGCTATCTCAAGGCTTTGACAAGGCGCTGAATCGCGGATTCCAGCTCGGCTTCCGGAAAAGCCGCGAAGCCGAGCAGCAGACCGCTGAGGCGCCGCGTGATCGCATAGCGCGACAGCGGCGCAACGGTCAGGCCCGCCGCTCGCGCTGCCTCTGCCGCCGCGCGGTCGTCGCGACCGTCGCGGAATTCGGCGGCCACATGCAGTCCGGCTTCCGACAGGCGCGGCAGCAGAAGGTTGCCGGCATGACGTTCGAGAGCAGCCAGCAAAGCCGCCCGGCGCCGGCGATACAGCACGCGCATGCGCCGGATATGCTGCACCAGATGCCCCTCGGCGATGAACTCGGCCAGGATCGCCTGGGGCCAGCCGGGCACGAAACCATCGGCCGCCGTTTTCAGGCGCAGGAAACCGTCGACCAGTCCCGGCGGCAGCACCACGTAGCCTAGCCGCAGGCCGGGGAACAGCACCTTGCTGAAGGTGCCGACGTAAAGCACCCGTTCGCCGCCATCGAGTCCCTGCAGGGCCTGGAGCGGTGGACCGCCATAGCGGTATTCGCAGTCGTAATCGTCTTCCACGATCCAGATGCTGCGTGCCCGCGCCTCGGCCAGCAGGGCCAGCCGGCGCGAAGCCGGCAGCGTCATGCCAAGCGGAAACTGGTGCGAGGGCGTCAGCATTGCCAGCTTGGGCACCGGGCTGAGCGAGGCCAGAACGGCCGGATCGAAACCCTGGTCATCCACCGCCACCGGCACCAGCCGCGCACCGGCACTGGCCAGGGCGTCCCGGGCACCGACATAGCCAGGATCCTCGACCGCCACCGCATCGCCCGGGTCGAGCAGCAGCCGGGCGATCAGGTCCAGCGCCTGCTGGGCACCGGAAACGATCACGATGGTTTCCGGCGAACAGGCTACGCCGCGGCTGTCGGCCAAATAGGTCGTCAGCGCCCGGCGCAGGGCGGGCAGCCCTCGCGGATCGCCATAGCCCAGCACATCGCCGGGCTGGCGGCGCAGGGTCTGCACCGCCAGACGCCGCCATATCTCGACGGGGAAAACATCCATCGCGCCGGCGCCAAGGGCGAAAGGCCGCCGGACAGCGGACTCGCCCCCTGCGTGCAGGCCGGGAGCCGCGGCGGAGCGTCGGGACAGGGCCGGCGCGGCTGCGGTCGAAGGCGGCCGCACACCCTCGGCCGGTAAGTCGGCCGCGACGAACAGGCCGGCGCCGCGCCGGCTGCTCAGGTAACCTTCCGCCACCAGGCGTTCGATGGCAACCAGCACCGTGTTTCGCCCCAGTCCGAGGTCGGCGGCCAATGCCCGGCTGGACGGCAGCCGTTCGCCAGCAGCCAGCTCCCCCCGCAGCACGGCCTGCCGGATGGCGGCGTAAAGCTGGTCTTGCAGGGTTCCGCTGCCGCTGCCCCGGTCTGGCCGGAACCAACCGACAAACCGCCCTGCCGCCCGACGCGCCATTCATCTAAACTTTCAAATTAATAACAATAAATAAAATACTGTTTTATATTAATTTTATTGAAAAAATAATAAGAGTCATGGATGGTATGCCGGCACACCAAACAGGGTGGCATGTGCCCATAAAAAGATTGCATAAAGCGTTGCTGAACCAAGAATATTCATCCACCCAATGTCGCCCAACCCCAATCTGACCCGGCCCGACCAGGCGGCAGCGAAAGGAAAGACTGAGGTTTTGGCTTTAAACCTTTGCCATCTATCGCCAAATACGGCGGCTCTCTTGCGATCGATGGAAAACATGCCGTTCACCGCGGTGAGCAGCACCGCGCCGGCCAGCAGCAAGGTGGCCAGGTCACCATTGGCGATCATGTGCGAACCAGCCCAGAGGGCGAAAGCCCAGAGCATGGGATGGCGGGTGATCTTGGTGAAGCCCCGGATGGGCAGTTCCTCCCCCTTGCCCCGCATCAGCATGTCAGGTCCGGCAGAGGTCGGATTGGACGGCCGAAGGCTGCCGACCAGAAACAGCAGGGCCACCGGCATCACCACGACGGGTACGACCGATACGGCCGAAGTGGTCGGCCAGAGTTCAACGTAAGGGGCTGCTCCATAGGTCCAGATCAGAGCGACCAGCGCAATGACACTCAGAACCGAAAACAACCCACGATAGGCCGGCAGGCCAAGCCGCGCGACAAGAGCCGGCCGCAGCGGACCGGCCACCACCATATGCAGAAGGACCCAGGCCAGGGCCGCCAGAACAAGCTCGGTCATTCATCCTCTCTTTCCGGCCGGATGCCACCGGCCAGTCGCTGAAACAGGGCTGCCGCCCGGGCCTGCTCCGCGGTGGTCAGGCGGGCTTGGATGAAACGCCGGCCACCCGTGGCCTCCGCCATGCCGGCCTGTTCGGCCATACGCAGGTGGGCCCAGGCCATCGCCGGATCAACCGCCCGCCCATCGCCGCGGGCATATTGCTCCCCCAGCACCAGCAAGGCATGGGGATAACCCTGCCGGGCAGCACGTTGGAGCCAGGTGTCGGCGGCGGTCAGATCCGCCCTCACCCCATCGCCATTGAACAGGATGCGGGCCATCTGGAACTGCGCGTCGGCATTGCCCCGATTAGCGGCCACTTCATACCAACGCCGTGCGGCGGCGGCATCGGCAGCGACTCCTTCGCCGGCTTCGAGATAGCTGGCATATTTGAAAGCTCCGGCGGCATGGCCGTTTTCGGCCGCCCGACGAAACCAGCCGATTGCGGCCGGCAGGTCCTTCGCGATGCCGCCCCAGCCCTGCTCCAGCCAGAGCGCCAGACGGAACTGCGCCGGCATATACCCCGCCTCGGCCTGCCGCGTAACGAGGGCGCGGGCGCGGACCGGATCGGCGGCCCGGCCGCCCTGGCCGACGGCCAGATAGGTAGCGAAGTTATTGGTGGCGGCGGGATGGTCCTGCGCCACGGCTTTTTCCCACCAGCCCATGGCGGCGGCCTGATCGGCGGGGCCAGTCAGGCCATTGAACAGCGTCATGGCCAGAAAATTCTGGGCGTCGGCGAAGCCGGCTTCGGCCGCCCTTTGCAGATAGGGACCCGCGGCGATGGGATCGGGCACACCGCCCTCACCACGGAACAACATCCGCCCGGCCATGTCGGCGGCGCGCAGATTGCCTTCGTCGGCGGCACGGATTGCCAGCCGCCGGGCCTCGGCCTCATCCGGTGCGCCTAGTTGACCGGTCTCATGCAGCATGGCGAGATTGAGCCAGCCCGTGCTGTCGCCCAATTCGCCGGCCTGCCGGAACAGGGTCGCCGCCCGTACAGCATCGCGTGGCGTGGCCAAGCCGCGCAGGTGATAGAGGCCAAGCTGGTTGACCCCCTCGGCCAATCCAGCTCCGGCCGCCTGTCTTGCCAGGTCCAGTCCGTGTTCCGCCGTCCCGGCACGTCGGTCCTCCTCAAGGACCAGGGCGGCCAGATAATTCCTGGCATAGGGACTGCCCTGCGCCGCGGCTTCGTTCAGCAGAGCCAGACCACGCGTTTCATCGGCGTCGACAGCGCCCCCTTCAAACAGCATCCGCCCCAGGCGATAGCGCGCATTCAGGGCACCCGCAGCCACGGCGCGCTCAAGCACGGCCACAGCCTGGACCTTCTCGGCCGGGCGGTATTCCAGGATCAGTTCGGCCAGATTGGCCCAGGCCGTCGCCTCGCCACGCTCGCCGGCCTGCCGTAAGGATTGTTCAGCCCCGGGCAGATCCTGCGGACCGCCCTGACCGACCAATTGCATGAAGCCAAGCCCGTTCAGCGCGCGCGGATGCTGCTGCGCCGCGGCCCGCCCGAACCATTGCCGGGCAGCCGCCAGGTCCCGCGCGACGCCCAGGCCAAGCTGATAGGCCAGTCCGACCTGGAATTGCGCTTCTGCCTCGCCCGCCTCGGCCTGGCGCAGCAGATCGGGGAAAGCCGCCACGGGAGCGACCGGCCCGACATGCGGCGCGGAAAACCGGTCGCTCGGCCGGGCCTCTGCCGCGGCGGGCGCAAAAGCGGGAAGCCCGCCGAAAAGCAGCGCGAGGACAACGGCCCGCGCCCGTCTGGAATACTGCATGATCAACGACCGGGAATGCCGAACAACGCCCTGCCCTGCGGCGTCAGCTTGCAGACCAGCCAGTCCGGCTTGATCGGGTTTTCGAACCAGGGCTCGGCCCAGCCGGCCTTGACGCAGGACACGATAGTGAGCGTGCTGATCTGCTGGCCATGCTCGTCGAACAGGGGCAGTTTGCCGCCAGCCTGCCGCAGGCCGCGACGCAGATACCGCAACTGGGCATCGGTCGGTTTGACCTGCCCATTGCGGAGAACCCGCACCCCGTCTGCCATGCCATCCTCCTGCGCTGCTGCACCAGAATAGGAAAGCTGCCCGCCAGGAGCAATTCCACAATGCATTCCGGATCGCCCGGCAAGATGCCTGCGGCCGTCGGACATTTGCGAATGCCTTGCAAATGACGTAAGCAGGGCATTCTTTTTATCATCATTCGACCTGCCCGCGTGACCGATACCGCCGCTTCCTCGCCCATGATCGCCGCATCCCCACCCGGATTGCGCCATGGCCGGCTGTGGATTGCTTTCGCCACCCTGCTGGCTCTGGTGATTGCGGCCCCCATCCTCGCCATCCTGATCAATCTGGCCCAGCCAGCCGGCGATGTGTGGCAGCATCTCTTCACCACGGTGATGCCCGAGATGCTGGCCAACACCGTGGTGCTGATGCTGGGGGTCGGCATCGGCGCGGTGGTGATCGGCACGGGCTGTGCCTGGCTGGTCACCATGACCGAGTTTCCCGGCCGGCGTTGGCTGTCCTGGGCCCTGTTCCTGCCGCTGGCCATGCCGGCCTATGTCAGCGCTTTCGTCTACAGCGATCTGCTGCAATTCGCCGGTCCGGTGCAGAGTGGCCTGCGCACGCTGTTCGACTGGCAGCGCGGCGATTACTGGTTCCCCGATTTCCTGTCGCTGCAGGGCGCCGTTGCGCTCTTCATCGTGAGCTTCTATCCCTATGTCTTCATGCTGGCCCGGGCAGCTTTCCTCGACCAGTCGGTCTGTGTTCTGGAAGTCGGCCGCACCCTGGGCCTGGGCCCCTGGGCCCGCTTCTGGCGCATCGCCCTGCCGCTGGCGCGGCCGATGATCGCCGGCGGCGCTGCGCTGGTGCTGATGGAAACGCTGGCCGATTTCGGCGCCGTGAGCTGGCTCGGCGTGCCCACCTTCACCACCGCGATCTACCGCACATGGTTTGGCATGGGGGACGTTACCACGGCAGCGCAGTTGTCCGGTGTGCTGCTGATCTTCGTGCTGGCCGCCGTGATGCTGGAACGCACCAGCCGGCAGGCCAAGCGCTTCCACCATACATCGGCGCGGACCCGGCCGCTGCCACTGCGGCCGCTGCCGCCCGGCCGAGCGGTGCTTGCCATCACGGCCTGCCTACTGCCGATCCTGCTCGGTTTCGGCATTCCGGGCGGGTGGCTGCTGCATCTGGCGATCCGCGAGGGCGACCAGATCGGTTACACCCGCCTGGCCGATTTCACCTCAAACAGCTTCATCCTGGCAGGACTTGCCGCCGTGCTTCTGATCGCCGTCGCCCTGGGGCTGGCCTATACCAACCGGCTGGTGCCACGACGCATGACGGGGTGGCTGATCCAGCTTTCCACCATGGGCTATGCCGTGCCCGGCTCGGTGATCGCCATTGGCGTGATCCTGCCGCTGGCCACTTTCGATCACGCCATCAACCGCTGGGTCGAGGCCGCCTTCGGCGCCGGGCCCGGCCTGCTGCTGAGCGGCAGCCTGGTCGCCCTGTTCTATGCCTATCTGGTGCGTTTCCTGGCCGTGGCCTTCAACACCGTGGATGGTGGACTGCATCGCATCCGCCCCAGCCTGGACCAGGCCGCCCGCGTGCTGGGCGAAACGCCGTTGGGCGTGGTGCGGCGGGTTCATGCACCGATGTTGCGCGGCAGCCTTTTGACCGCGGCCATGCTGATCTTCGTCGATGTGCTGAAGGAACTGCCCGCCACCTTGATCGTGCGGCCCTTCGATTTCGACACCCTGGCGGTGCGGGTCTACCAATTGGCCAGCGACGAGCGGCTGGGCGAGGCCTCCACCGGGGCCCTGATCATTGTCGCAGTCAGCCTCATTCCCGTAATCTGGCTCCATGCTGCCGTGGCCCGTTCGCGCCCCGGCGAAGATTGACCAAACGGCCTGCCGGTTCCCGAACCGACAAGGCCGCAATATCAGGTGGGATTGAGCGGTATGGCGAATCCGGTTAGCGACGCGCTTCTGCAACAGGCCGGTATAGGCGGCGATCCGCTAGGCACGGCCAGCGCCCTGGTTCAGCAGGGACAGCACGAGGCGGCGCGCGCCCTGCTGGAAGACCTGGTGAAGAAAAGCCCGCGCCGCGCCGATGCCTGGTTCAGCCTCGGGCAGCTGCACACCATGCTGAGCGAACTCAAGCCGGCCGCCCAGGCGTTCAAGCGCGCCATCCAGCTCGCGCCCAACGTTATCGACGGCTATGTCAATCTGGGCAATACCTATCTGCGCATGAATCGCCTTGGGCAAGCGATGGAGACCTATCGCAACGGCCTGAAAATAGAACCGCAACAGCCTCTGCTGCATTTCAACCTTGGCGTCGCCCTGAGCAAAAGCGGCGATCTGCCGGCCGCCATCGCCAGCTACAAGACTGCAATCAGTTTCTATCCCTCCTATGCCCAGGCCTATTTCAGCCTCGGCAATGCCTATCGCGATGCCGGGCAGACTGATGATGCGGAAGCTGCATACCGCAACGCCGTGGCCCTGGAACCCGGCTATGCGGATGCTTTCGCCAATCTGGCCGGCCTTCTCGCCACCAAGGAAGACTTCCGCGGCGCCATCGAGAATTGCCTGAAAACAGTAACGCTGGTCCCGAACCATCCCCATGCGCTGCGCAACATGTCGCTGTCGCTCTACAAGGTCGGCGAATATGAGCAGGGCACAGAAGTCACCTTCCGCGCCATCGCCGCCGCACCCGGCGATACCATGCTGCAATACCATATGGGTGAAATGCTCTATGGCCTGATCCGCACCGGCAAAACCGAACAGGCACACCGTTATGCCCGACAATGGCGCGAAACCTGCGGCGACGACCCGATCGCGCAGCATATGGTGGCGGCGATCTTGGGCGAGAATGCGCCGGCCCGCGCCGATGACACCTATGTACGCGAAACCTTCGACCGCTTCGCCAGCGACTTCGAAACCACGTTGGCCGGCCTGGGCTACCGCGTGCCGGAACTGCTCTGCGGCGCGATGGAAAAACATCTCGATGGCCGCCGCGATCTGGCTATCCTGGATGTCGGCTGCGGCACCGGCCTCTGCGCGCCCCTGCTCAAGCCGCTGGCCAGAACCCTGGTCGGCGTCGATCTCAGCGGCGGCATGCTGGCCAAGGCGAAGGCGCGCGGCCTGTATGATTCCCTGCACGAAGCGGAGTTGGGCCGCTTCCTCGCCAATACCGCCGACCGCTACGACATGACGGTGGCCGCCGATGTGTTCTGCTATTTCGGCCAACTCGATCCGACCCTGAAGGCCATCACGGCCAAGACGAGGCCGGGCGGCCTGCTGGGATTCACCGTGGAAGCCATGCAGGGCCCCTCGCCGGCCGAAGGCTTCAAGCTCGGCCCCACCGGCCGCTATCAGCATGACGAAGCTTATGTGCGGCGCGCATTGCAGACGGCCGGTTTTTCAATTCTGAGCCTGGAGCAGACCCATGGCCGCGAAGAAATGGGCCAGCCCGTTCCCTGCTTCATGGTGATCGCGCGCCGCGACTGACGCCGCGCCTACTCAGCCGATGAAAACGAAAAAGGGCGGGGTTTCCCCCGCCCTTTTGTCTTTTCAGGCCTTGCGGCTTATTTCCAGCCGGCGCGGTCCATCAGCTTCAGCGCCGCCTCGTTGTTCTTGCCGAACACGGCTGCGTTCAGCGTGTCTTCCTTGAATTCGGACCAGGCCGCGATCACCGGATGCAGCGGCACACCGCCGACCACGGGGAACTCATAATTGCCCTTGGCGAAATATTCCTGGGCCTGCTTGGACGCCAGATACTCGAGGAACTTGATGGCATTGGCCTTGTTGGGGGCATGCTTGGCCACACCGGCACCGCTGATATTCACATGGGTGCCGCGGTCATTCTGGTTGGGGAAGATCACCGCGAGGTTGGCGATCACCGCCTGGTCCTCAGGCTTCTTAGAGCCCATCAGTCGCGCGAAATAGTAGGTGTTCGAGACCGCCACATCGCCCTCGCCGGCCGCCACCGCCTTGATCTGGTCGGTATCGCCGCCCTTCGGTGCACGCGCCATGTTGGCCACAACGGCCTTGGCCCAGGTTTCGGTCGCCTCAGGTCCAAGCGTGGCGATCATCGAACCGACCAGCGACTGGTTGTAGACATTGGTCGACGAGCGGATCAGCACCCGGCCCTTCCACTTCGCATCGGCCAGATCCTCATAACGGCTGATTTCGCCGGCCTTCACTTTGGTCTTGTTCACCACGAAGATGCGGGCGCGCTTGGAGAAGCCGAACCAGTGACCATCGGACTCGCGCAGATGAGCCGGGATGGCCTTTTCCAGAGCCGCCGATTTCACCGGCTGCAGCAGGCCGGCTTCCTGGGCGCGCCACAGGCGGCCGGCATCGACAGTGATCAGCACATCGGCCGGACTCTTGTCGCCTTCGGCGCGCATGCGCTGCAGCAACTGGTCCTCGCTGGCTTCCAGTCGGTTGATCTTGATACCGGTTTCCTTGGTGAAATTCGCATACAGCGCCTCGTCAGTGTCGTAATGGCGCGAGGAATAGAGGTTGATCACCTTGTCCTGCGCCGAGGCGAGACCGGGTAGGCCGAAAATGGTGGCGCCGGCCAGCAGGCCCAGCATGAGGGCGCGGCGGGCGATCGAAGACTGGTTGAGGGTGGCGAGACGCATGCCTCTGCTCCTGTAAGCGGGGTTATTGTTTCTGCGACTTACTTTCAAGCGCAGAAACTAGCATTGCCCTCCCCCAGCAGCAAGTGAGACTGACTTTCACTTTTATGTGGGCGCTTTTTATGTGGGCCAGACCTGAAGTTCGATTCAAGCCGTCAGCCTGCGGACGAACCCGGCGATGGCGGCCAGCGTCGCTTCGGGCTGGTCGCGCTGGGGCGAGTGGCCACAGCGCGGAAGCATCAGGGTCTCCGCCCCCGCCACGCGGCGGGCGATGCTGTCGACCTGCGCCGCGGTGCCGTATTCGTCGTCCTCGCCCTGGATCACCAGGACCGGTACCGTGATGCGGTCGACATAGCCTTCGATGTTCCAGCGCATGAAATCGGGATTCAGCCAGCCATCGCACCAGCCATGGAAGGCGCAATCAACGTTGTCGCCATGATATTTCGCCAAACGGGCGCGCAGATCGCCGGTGGCGAAGGCCTGGTCGGCGGCACGGATCGAAGCGACCGATACCTCTTCGCAGAAACTGTGTGGCGCCATCACCGCCACGCCCTGCAGGCCCGGGCGATCTGCCGCGCCGGCATAGATCAGCGAGATCGAGGCGCCATCGGAATGGCCGATCAGGATATGGCGCTGGATTCCGAAAGCCGCCAGCAGTTCCGGCAACACAGCCTCGCCTTCCTCATGCATGTAGGTCAGCGGACGCGGCAGCGCACAGGGACTCGATCCGCCATAACCGATGCGGCTGTAGACCAAAGCCGGCAGGCCTGTAGCCTCTGCCATGCGGTCCGGGAAATCCTTCCACAGCGCGACGCAGCCAAGTCCTTCATGCAGGAAAACCAGCACCGGCAGGCCGGACTGGCGTGGACCGATCCAGCGGTATTCGATGCGGCCCCGGCCCAGTTCGACGTAGCTGTCTGCCGTCATGCCCGGATCGTCACGCCTTATCGCGCAGCTTGAAGCGCTGGATCTTGCCGGTGGCGGTCTTGGGCAGTTCGTCGACGATCTCGACCCAGCGCGGGTATTTGTACGGCGCCAGGCGATCCTTCACGAAAGCCTTCAGTTCATCGACCAAGGCATCCTCGGCGCCAATGCCGGGCTTGAGCACGACATAGGCCTTGGGCTTGATCAGGTCGTCGGTATCGGCATGGGCCACCACGGCAGCTTCCAGCACCTTGGGATGCGCCAGCAGCGCGGATTCGACCTCAAACGGCGAGACCCAGATTCCGCTGACCTTCAGCATGTCGTCGGAGCGGCCGGCATAGATGTAATAGCCGTCGTTGGTGCGGATATATTTGTCACCGGTGCGCGTCCACGGGCCCTGGAAGGTGTTCAGGCTCTTGGTGCGGTTGTTCCAGTAGGCGATGGCGCTGGACGGGCCACTGACCAGCAACTCGCCGATGCCACCCTGCTCCACGTCCTTGCCATGTTCATCCACGATGCGCAGGTCGTAGCCCGGCACCGCCGTGCCGGTGGTGCCATAACGCACGTCGCCCGGCCGGTTGGACAGGAAGATATGCAGCATCTCGGTCGAGCCGATGCCATCCAGAATCTGCACGCCGAACAGCTTTTCCCAGCGTTTGCCGATATCCTCGGGCAGCGCTTCGCCGGCCGAGACGCAGCAGCGCAGTTTCGCCGAACCGCTTTCCTTCGTGATGCCTTCGGCAGCAAGGATGCCGGCATAGAGCGTCGGCACGCCGTAGAAGATGCTGGCCTGATGGTCCTTCAGGCACTTCATCACGGCTTGCGGTGTCGGCCGTTCCGCCATCAGCACGGCGGTAGCGCCGACATGCAGCGGAAAGGTCATGGCATTGCCCATGCCATAGGCGAAGAAGAGCTTGGCCGCCGAGAAAACGACATCGTCTTCCTTGATGCCGAGCACTTCCTCGCCATAGAGCACCGCGGTATGCACCAGATCGCCATGCAGATGCATCGCACCCTTGGGCGCTCCGGTGGAGCCCGAGGAGTAAAGCCAGAAGCCGATATCGTCCGGCGTGGTTTCCGCCGCCTCAAGCTGGTCGGACTGTGCCTCCAGCAGTTTGTGCAGCGGCGTCACCGTCGGCGGCACCTGGCCAGAGATCAGCACCTGCTTCAGATGCGGCTGGCCGGAAACGATGGGCCGGAATTTCTCCAGCAGCGCATCGGAAACCGCCAGCACCACGGCGCGGCTGTCGCGCAGCAGGAAATCGTAATCGGGGGTGGTGAGCAGGGTGTTCACCGGCACCGGCACGGCACCGATCTTCATCGCGCCAAAAAACAATGCTGGGAAATCGATGCCATCCAGCATCGCCAGCATCACGCGCTGTTCCGGCTGCACGCCCTGGGCCTTCAGCAGATTGCCGGCACGGTTCACCCGTGCGGCCAGATCGGCGTAGCTGTAGCTGCCCTTGTCGTCGATGAAGGCGGTCTTCGCCCCGCGGCCTTCGGCGATGTGACGGTCGACGAAATGGCTCGCGGCGTTATACCGCCGCGGCAGCTCGATGAAGCGCGGCATCGTTTCCTCCCGGGGATTTTTTGTTATGCCGCCCGCTTATGTCAGCGAGCGGTCATGCAGCCTTAGCAAGCGGTGCGGCCTGTTCCACCCAGTCCAGCGCCCAGGTCACGGCATCCTCTTCCGGCAGGGTCCCGCCCGAAGCGTTATGCTGCATGCGCTCGCCGACCAGAGTGGCATTCAGGCCCTTCAGAAGGGTTTCGAACTGCTGGCCGCCATGATTGAAGGTATCCTGGTAGGTGGTGTCGCCCAGGCCGATGACGCCGACCAGCTTGCCGGTCAGGTCGGGCTTGGCCGCCTGCAGATCGGCGAAGAAGTCGCGGGCATTGTCTGGCACGTCGCCCTGGCCGTAAGTCGAGGTGCAGATCAGGAAGACGCCCGGACGCTGAAACACCTCGGCCTTTAGGTTGTCCATCAGCAGCACGTCGACGCTGTGGCCCTTGCCTTCCAGCGCCTTCTTCACATCGCCGGCCACCAGCTCCGCGGTGCCCGTCATGGTGCCGACCAGAATGGAAACCTGCATCTACGCTCTCCTGAACCTGTTCGCCGGGGCTGACTGTAGTTAGTGTGGCTCGAACTATAACGCAGTGTTTGCTGGCGCTCCAGCAGAAATTGCACTATAATGCATGCCATGAACGAGAGCCGCGACAAGGCCAGCCCCGAAGATACCGCTTTCCTGCAGGTTGTGGGCGAGCGGGTGCGCAATGCGCGCGCAAGGCGCGGCATGAGCCGCAAGATTCTCGCCCGCGATTCAGGCGTATCGGAACGCTACCTCGCCCAGCTCGAAGGCGGCGCGGGCAACATCTCCATTCTGCTATTGCGCCAGATCGCCCGGGCGATGGATCTGCCGATCACCGATTTTCTCGGCGACCGTCCGCCGCTGGGTGTGGATCAGGCCCTGCTGCTGCGGCAGATCGAGGACCTGAATGCCGAGCAGCTGCAGGAATTGCAGGCTTTCGCGCGCGAGCGTTTTGGTGTTGCCGCCAGCGTGAAGCGCCATATCGCCTTGATCGGCCTGCGCGGCGCGGGCAAAACCTCGCTGGGCCAGCGGCTGGCCACCGCTTTCGGCCTGCAATTCGTGGAAATGGCCAAGGAAATCGAGACCGAGGCCGGCCTTTCCCTGAACGAGATTTTCGATCTGTACGGCCAGGCCGCCTATCGCCGCTTCGAACGTCGCGCGCTGGAGCGTGTGACCGCCGATCCGTCGCCGAAAGTGATTTCCACCGGCGGCAGCCTGCCCTCCGAACCGACCACCTATGCCCATCTGCTGTCGCATTGCTTCACCATCTGGCTGAAGGCGAAGCCGGAAGAGCACATGGGCCGAGTCGTCGCCCAGGGCGACCTGCGGCCGATCGCCGGCCAGTCCGAAGCCATGGCCGACCTGAAACGCATCCTGGCCCAGCGCGAGGCGCTTTATGCCCGCGCCGACATGGCCTTCGACACCGCTGGCAAGACCCTGGACCAGGCTGGCACCGAGCTGGCGACCGCCCTGCGCGCCCATCCGGCCTGGCTGGCCCGCGAAGCGGCGGAATAAAAAGGACGGCGCCGACAAAAGCTGCAAAATAATTCTTGTCGCCCCGAAACTGTGTATTATAATGCATATTCAGTTTGAGGGAGGACCAGCATGGCCGACAGCCAACCCAACGGCGCCGCTCCGGTGGATTTCCGCACCGAGCCCAGCCAGTACAAACATTGGAAACTCAGCATCGACGGCCCCGTCGCCACACTCGCGATGGACGTGCGGGAAGACGGCGGCGTGCGCCCCGGCTATGAGCTGAAGCTGAATTCCTACGACCTGGGCGTCGATATCGAACTGCACGACGCCGTGCAGCGCCTGCGCTTCGAGCATCCGGAAGTGAAATCGGTGATCATCACCTCGGCGAAGGAGCGCATCTTCTGCGCCGGCGCCAATATCCGCATGCTCAACCAGTCGGCCCATGGCTGGAAGGTGAATTTCTGCAAATTCACCAACGAGACCCGCAACGGGATCGAAGAAGCCACGGCGGAATCGAAGCAGACCTACATCGCGGCCGTGAACGGCCCCTGCGCCGGCGGCGGTTACGAACTGGCGCTGGCCGCCGACTACATCCTGATGGCCGACGACGGCAATACCTCGGTCTCGCTGCCCGAAGTGCCGCTGCTGGCTGTGCTGCCCGGCACCGGCGGCCTTACGCGCCTGGTCGACAAGCGCATGGTGCGCCGCGACCGCGCCGATTTCTTCTGCACCATCGAGGAAGGCATCAAGGGAAAGCGCGCCGTGGACTGGCGTCTGGTCGACGAGGTCGTGCCGCGCACCAAGCTGAACGACGCCATGCGCGAGCGCGCTGAAGCTTTCGCGGCCAAGTCCGACCGGCCGGCCAATGCGAAGGGCATCGCGCTGTCGAAGCTGGAACGCAAAATCGACGGCGACACGATCCGCTACAGCCATGTCGAGGCCCGGCTGGATCGCGCCAAAGGCATCGCCGAGATCACCGTGCATGGCCCCAAAGCCCCGCCGCCGGCATCGACCGATGCGATCCTGGCCCAGGGCGACCAGTTCTGGTCGCTGGCGCTGGCGCGCGAACTGGACGACCTGATCCTGCATCTGCGCACCAACGAGGAAACCACCGGCATGTGGGTGTTCCGCACCAACGGCGACGCCGATCTGGTGGCCGCCTATGATGCCGCGCTGGAACAGCACAAATCGCATTGGCTGGTGCGCGAGATCCGCCTGTTCCTCAAGCGCGTGTTCAAGCGCATTGACGTGTCATCGCGCTCGATCTTCGCGCTGATCGAACCCGGTTCCTGCTTCACCGGCACGCTGCTGGAACTCGTCGTCGCCGCTGACCGCTCCTACATGCTGGACGGCCAGATGGAAGGCGACAACCGTCCGCCCGCCACCATCCGCATGACGCCGATGAATTTCGGTGCCTATCCGATGGGCAACGGCCTGAGCCGCATCGCCAGCCGCAACCTCGACAACCCGTCCCGCGTCGACGAGATCAAAAAGCTGATCGGCAATGATCTCGATGCCCAGGCCGCCGACGAGGCCGGGCTGGTCACCTTCACGCCTGACGACATCGACTGGGAAGACGAGGTGCGCATCGCCATTGAGGAGCGCGCCGCCTTCTCACCCGATGCCCTCACCGGCATGGAAGCGAGCCTGCGCTTCGGCGGCCCCGAGACGATGGAGACAAAAATCTTCGGTCGCCTCACCGCCTGGCAGAACTGGATTTTCCAGCGTCCCAACGCCGTCGGCGAACAGGGCGCCCTCAAGCTGTATGGCACCGGCCAGCGCGCCGCGTATGACCGCAAACGGGTCTAGGGAGAAAACAAAATGGCCATCGACTACAACTCGCGCATCCCCAACAACGTCAACCTTTCCGACAACCGCCGCCTGCAGCGCGCGCTGGAGGAATGGCAGCCGAAATTCCTCGACTGGTGGCAGGATATGGGCCCGGCCGGTTTCCAGGCCCGCGAAGCCTATCTGCGCACCGCCGTCAGCGTCGATGCCGAAGGCTGGGCGCAGTTCGGCTATGTGAAGATGCCGGATTACCGCTGGGGCATTTTCCTTGCCGAGCCGGAAGCCGAGCGCAAGGTGAATTTCGGCGATCACAAGGGCGAAGCGGCCTGGCAGGAAGTGCCCGGCGAGTATCGCGGCGTGCTGCGCCGCCTGATCGTGACCCAAGGCGATACCGAGCCGGCCTCGGTGGAGCAGCAGCGCCTGCTGGGCCAGACCTGCCCGTCGCTGTATGACCTGCGCAACCTGTTCCAGGTGAATGTGGAAGAAGGCCGCCATCTCTGGGCCATGGTCTACCTGCTGGATGCCTATTTCGGCCGCGACGGTCGCGAGGAAGCCGAAGCTCTGCTGCAGCGCCGCTCGGGCGACGACGACAAGCCGCGCATCCTGGGCGCCTTCAACGAGAAGACGCCGGACTGGCTCAGCTTCTACATGTTCACCTTCTTTACCGACCGCGACGGCAAGTTCCAGCTCGCCTCGCTGGCGGAAAGCGGCTTCGATCCGCTGGCACGGTCCTGCCGCTTCATGCTGACCGAGGAAGCGCACCACATGTTCGTGGGCGAGACCGGCGTAGGCCGCGTGATCCAGCGCACCTGCGAAGTGATGCGCGACTTCAAGACCGACGATGTGCGCAAGCATGGCGTGATCGACCTGCCCACGCTGCAGAAATACCTGAACTTCCACTTCTCGGTCTCGATCGACCTGTTCGGGTCGGAAATCTCCACCAATGCCGCCAACTACTACACCATGGGCATCAAGGGCCGTTTCGACGAGACGCGGATCAGCGACGACCACAAGCTGACCGATGCCGCCTACAAGGTTCTGGAAGTGGATGGCGACGGCTTCCGCGAGAAGGAAGAGGCCGCGCTGACCGCCCTGAACGAGCGCCTGCGCGACGATTACGTGGCCGACTGCGCGCGCGGCGTGATGCGCTGGAACCAGATCATCAAGCGCCACGGCATCGACTTCGAGCTCAAGCTGCCGCATCGCGCCTTCCACCGCCAGATCGGCCAGTTCTCCGAACTGCGCGTCGACCCGGACGGCCGCATCATCAGCCAGGCCGAATGGGATGCCCGCCATCATGAATGGCTGCCGACCGATGCCGACCGCACCTATGTAATCAGCCTGATGACCCCGGTGACCGAGCCCGGCAAATTCGCCAACTGGGTGGCCCCCCCGGCCCGCGGCATCAACAACCAGCCGGTCGATTTCGAATATGTGCGTGCGTAAGTAGGTTTTATCCTCCCCTGCCTAGACGGGCGTCCGGTCCCCCTGCCGGGCGCCCTTTTCTTTTCCCCGGCTTTCGCGTGCCCGCGCTTTTTTTTCGTGCCGGCCCTCCGTATGATCCGCGGCTATGACCGATTCCGCAAACCGATCCTTCACCCCCGACCGCCCCTTCGCCTGCCCCCGCATCGTGCAATGGGGCGAATGCGACCCTGCCGGGATGGTCTACACCACCCAGTTCCTGGATTACGTGATGGAGACGCTGGAAGCCTTCTGGCGCGACATCATCGGCTACAGCTTCCTGCGCCTGCACAAGGAACTGGGCCTTGGCTCTCCCACGGTCAGCACCAAGCTGGATTTCCAGCGCGCCCTGAAGGGTGGCGATCCCTTTACTGTCGAATTGCGGGTCGAGAAGCTGAGCCGCGCCACCATCACCTACGAGTTCAGGGGACGCAATGCGGCGGGCGATGTCTGCTTCACCTGCACCCATGTCTCCTGCATCGTGGATGAGAAAATCCTGAAGTCGGTGGAAATCCCGGAGCGCATCCGCGGCCCCATCGAAGCCTACCGCCAGGCGACCACGCCGGCACAAGCCTGAGAAGCCGGGAGCGAACCCATCATGACCGAAGGCCATGGCTATACCAAATTCTTCCCGGTCTCGTGGGAGGAACTGCACCGTCACTGCAAGGCATTGGCGTGGCGCCTGCTGGATGCCGCCCAGGCACGCGGCGGCTATCGTGGCATCGTGGCGATCACCCGCGGCGGTCTTGTCCCGGCCGCCATCGTGGCGCGCGAGTTGAACCTGCGCATGATCGAAACGATCTCCTGCTCGACCTATAACGAACTGGAGCGCGGCTCGAAGGTAAACATCCTCAAGACCGCCGAGGCGGCGCTCGCCGAACAGGGCGAGGGCTGGCTGATCGTGGATGATCTGGTCGATACCGGCGTCACGGCCAAGGCGGTGCGCGCCCTGCTGCCCAAGGCGCATTTCGCCACCATCTATGCCAAGCCGAACGGCCGGCCGATGGTGGATACCTTCATCACCGAAGTGAGCCAGGATACCTGGATCCTGTTCCCCTGGGACCAGGAAGCGGTGATGTCGAAGCCCATCGTGGAGCTTCGCAGCGGCCTGTAATCCTACGCTGCGGGTTTCTTACCCGTCATCAGCGTCCATTGCACGGTCTCGCGCAGGACGTAACCCAGGGCCTCGTCGAAAGCCGCCACCACGCTCGGCAGCGTGGCATTCTTCGCTTTCGCCCGCTGGCTGAAAGTTGCCGCCGCCACGATCTGCTGGCGCGGCTGCGCCACCAGCTTCACCTGCAGGGCGACATGGGCCTCGGGCAGGCCGCTGCCGTCCTTCAGTTCCGCCTGGAATTCACGCAGCTCGCCCTTCAGGTTGAAATCCGAGCGCAGGCCGACCGACTGGCGGCCGACGGCCACAATCTTCCCGGTGTTTTCGAAACTCTCCACCAGCAGGGTCTGCACCATGCGCGGCGCCCGTTCGGTCCAGCGCGCCTCGGCATAATACTTCACCTCGTAAGGGGTGGTGAAGATCGCGATCTTGTGGGTGTCCAGTCCGCCGGCAGCGAAAGGCTCTTCCACCACCAGCTGCCAGTCCACGCGCGGCAGCGTATCGGTGAAGATGGTCTTGGGCGACAGGCTGTAAAGATTGGACGGTGGCGTCTGCGGGATCAGGCCGCCGCAGGCGGAAAGCGGCAACGCGGCTCCCGCCAGCAGAATACCGCGTCTTGTGATCGTCATCCTGGTCATGGCCGCTGCCCTCCCCCTTCGCCGCGATACTCGGCATCGCGATTGCCGAACAGCACTGAACTCGGATCGTCTTCCAGACGCTGCGCCACCCGCGCCAGACTGGATACCAGGATACGGGTCTCCGACATCAGGCGGCGGAACTCACCAAAACCTTCGGTCGTCATGGCATGCAACGGCGCCCGGTTTTCTTCCATGATGGCGTTCAGTTCGGTCAGCAGCGTATTGAGCTGGGCCATGGCCTGACGTGCATCGACGGCAGCGGGAGCGGCGTCGCTTTCCAGAATCCTGTTGGCATTCTTCAGCGTTGCTTCGGCCTCGTTCATCACGCGATCCAGCTTGTCGGCGATATCGCGCGCCGCAGATGCCGCCTTGGCGATGTCGCCGGTCGTGGTGCTGAAACTGTCGATCGCGCGGCCGATCGATTCCTGCCGCGATGCCAGGGTCTGCGATATCTCACGCAGATTGGCGATGAACCCGGTCAGGTTCTCAAGGTTTTCGTCACTCAGTATCCGGGCGGCGCGCTGGAAGAGTTCCGGCGCTGCCTCCACCAATGCCTCGATGGCCGATGGCTTGGAACGGATCGTCGGATATTTGCTGGCATCGCGGCCGGCCACCACCGGCAGGATCTCTGCGTCGCGGCTGCCGGGCGAGATCTGGACGAAGGAAACGCCCGTCACGCCCTGAAGCTGCAGCGTCGCCTCGGAATCGGCACGGATCGGCGTATCGGCGTCAACCTCGACAGTTACGCGCACCCGGCTGGTATCCTGGCGGTCGATGGTGATCTGCGAAACGCTGCCGACCTTGATGCCGTTGAAACGCACATCGCCGCCCAGGCCCAGGCCGGCCACCGAGCCGGTGAAGAAGATATTGTAGCGCGCGATCTCGCGGTCGACCTCGGATTTCGCAAGCCACAGCACAAAAGCCACGATGCCGGTCAGGAAAACCAGCATGAAGCTGCCGATCAGCAGATGATGTGCCCGTGTTTCCATGGCTTCACCTCTTGTCCAGCGCCGCGGTGATCGCGGCCGCCCGGGCGCGCGGCCCGTGGAAATATTCCATTACCCAGGGATGCTTGTCCTGCAGCATCACGTCCATCGACCCGGCCAGCAGCACCTTCTTCTCGGCCAGCACGGCGATACGGTCGCAGATGGCATAAAGCGAGTCGAGGTCGTGAGTGACCATGAACACGGTCAGACCCAGCGCCTGCTGCAGGTCGCGTACCAGTTGGTCGAAGGCCGCCGCGCCGATGGGATCGAGACCGGCGGTCGGTTCGTCGAAGAACACCACTTCCGGATCGAGTGCCAGCGCACGGGCCAGGCCTGCGCGCTTGCGCATGCCGCCGGAAAGCTCAGCCGGATACTTGGCGCCGGCATCGGACTGCAGGCCGACCATGTGCAGCTTGGCAGCCACGATCTCGTCCAGCAGGTCTTCCGGCAGATCGTAGAATTCCTTCAACGGCACCTGGATATTCTGTGCCACGGTCAGCGAGGAAAACAGTGCGCCATCCTGGAACAGCACACCGAACCGCTGGCGCACCGCACGCAAATCCTCGGGAGACCCGTTGATCATGTCGGTGCCCAGCAGATCGATGCTGCCGGCCGCGGCCTCGTTGAGCGCAATGATGGTGCGCAGCAAGACCGACTTTCCGGTACCCGAGCCGCCCACGACGCCGAGCACCTCGCCGCGATAGACATCGATATCGAGATTGTCGTGCACCACATGCGTGTCAAACCGGTTCACCAGTCCCCGCACCGTGATCACCCGCTCCCTGCCCTGCTCTTCCCCCGCCATGCCTAGACTTTCAGGATGTTGAACAGGATGGAGAACAGGGCATCGAACAGGATGACCAGAAAGATCGACTGCACCACCGAACGGGTGGTCAGTCGGCCGACGCTTTCGGCATCGCGCTTGACCCGCAGACCCTCATAGCAACCGACCAGAGCGATCAGGGAGGCAAAAACCGGCGCCTTCACCATGCCGATGAAAAAGGTGCGCGGCACGATCACGTCGTTCAGCCGGTTGAAAAACAGCACCGGGTCGATACCCAGGGTGTTCCATGCCATCAGCGCACCACCAGCTAGGCCCATCAGGTCGGCGAAGAACGTGAGTATCGGCAGCGTGAGGACCAGGGCAAACAGTCGCGGCAGCACCAGCACCACGACCGGGTCGAGGCCCAGCGTGCGCATGGCGGCGATTTCCTCGTTCACCTTCATCGTACCGATCTGGGCGGTGAAGGCGCTGCCCGAGCGGCCAGCGATCAGGATCGCGGTCAGCAGCACGCCCAGTTCGCGCAGCACGGATATGCCGATCAGATCGACGACAAAGATTTCAGCACCGAATTTCTGCAACTGACTGGCGCCCTGATAAGCCATCACCATGCCGATCAGGAACGACAGCAACCCAACGATGGGGATGGCCTTCAGGCCGGTTTCCTCCATATGGTGCACCATGGAGGTGAAGCGCATGCGGCCGGGCCGGAGCGCAACCAGCAATGCGGTTTCCGTCACCTGGCCGATGAAGGCGATGAAGCGGCGCGCCTCGCGCACGAAGAAGATCGTCTGCCAGCCGAGATATTCGACAATGCCGAGCAGTCCGCTGCCGGTTTTCGGCCACACCGTGACAGCGTCGCCCGAACCGGCCACATAGTCGAACAATGCGCGATGTTCGCGCCGGGCCTGCGGCCAGTCGATTTCAAAACCCTGATCGAGCAGTTGCCGATGCAACCGCACCAGCAGGATCGCCCCGGCGGTATCAAGGCGCTCGAGCGCGGCAGTATCGAAGACAGCCCGGCGTTCCCCACCGCCGGTGACATGGCTGCCGGCCAGTCCGGCCGTGGCCAGCCCCCCCAGACGCGGCAGCAACGCAGTGGCATGAGCGAGCGTCCAGTCGCCAGTCAGGCGCAGGCGCAACGCCGTTCCATCCCGTTCTGTTTGCAGGCCGCCGGCCATCGATCCTCGGAAGGGGAAAACAACAAGGCTTGCCCAACAGTTACCAGAAATGACAGTCTCGGCAAACCGATGCTTCGGGTGCAGGCTCGACGAAGGCCGGAAAGCCGACCAGGGGGTGCCATGCCACACTTTGCCGCGAATCTCAGCTTCCTGTTCCAGGACCTGCCCTTCCTCGACCGCTTCCCGGCCGCCGCCGAGCAGGGCTTTGGCGGGGTGGAGTTCATGTTTCCCTACGACCATGCCCCGGCCGCGGTGGCAGCCGCCATGCGCGATGCCGGCCTGCAGGTCGTCCTGTTCAATGCCCCGCCCGGCGACTGGGCGGCCGGCGAGCGCGGTCTGGCTTCCCTGCCGAGCCGGCGCAAGGATTTCCGTGCCGCCATGGCCAGGGCCTTTGAGTATGCGGCCGCGCTGAATTGTCCGCGCATCCACGTCGTCGCGGGCGTGGAACCGGCCCAGGCCGACCGCCGCGCCATGGAAGCCTGCTACATGGACAACCTGGCCTGGGCGGCCGAACAGGCCTCGGGCGCCGGCCTGCTGCTCCTGATCGAGCCGATCAACCGGCGCGACATCCCGGGTTTCTTCCTCAGCGATTTCGATTTTGCCCAGAAGGTGCTGGAGGATATCGGCGCCCCCAACCTGCGCCTGCAATTCGACATCTACCACGCCCAGATCATCCACGGCGACATCACCAGGCGGCTGGAACGGCAGATGCCATGGATCGGCCATATCCAGATTGCAAATCCGCCCGACCGGCGCGAACCCGGCAACGGCGAGATCGACTACCACTATGTTTTCGGCCGGCTGGATGCGCTGGGCTATGACGGCTGGGTGGGCTGCGAATACCGCCCCGAAGGCGACACTGCCGCCTCGCTGGGCTGGATCAGGGAATACGGCGTGGTGCCGAAGAAACGCTGATCAGTCCATAAGGCCATCAATCCATGAGGCTTGGCAGCCACAGCACGATCTGCGGAAAACCGATCAGCAGGCCGACCCGCACCAGATCGGCCAGCACGAAGGGCAGGATGCCGCGGATCACGGTGGGCAGCTTCACCTGTCCCACGCCCTGGATCACGAAGAGATTCATGCCGACCGGCGGCACGATCATGCCGATCTCGACGATGGTGACCATATAGATGCCGAACCAGAGCGGATCGATTCCCAGGGCCTGCACCGCCGGAAACACGAAGGGCAGCGTCAGCAGCATCATCGCCAGGTCGTCCATCAGCGCACCGAGCACGACGTAGAACACGGTGAGCAGTACGAGGAACAGCGCCGGGCTGACATTCAGGGCCTGAATCTGCTGCACCACCAGTTGCGGCGCATTGGTGACTTCGAGAAAGAAGTTGAACAGGCCTGCACCGATCAGGATCAGGAAGATCATCGCGCTGGTGGAAGCTGTTTCCAGCAGCGAGTCCTTGAAACGCGACAGGCCCATCGTACGACCGGCCAAGGCGAACAGCAGCGCGCCGACCGCGCCGACCGACGCGGCTTCGTTGGGGGAAAAGATGCCAGCGAACATACCGCCGATCACCACCACGAACAGCAGGAAAACCGGCCATACGCTGCGCATGGTGCGCAAACGTCGCGGCCAGGCCATGCGCTCGCCCGCCGGCCCGCTGTTCGGGTTAAAGCGCACGGTGGCGGCAATCGCCAGCATATAGAGGCCCGTGCCAAGCAGGCCCGGCAGCAGAGCGGCGACATACAGCTTGCCCAGCGACTGCTCGGTCAGCAGTGCATAGATCAGCAGAATAATTGAGGGAGGAATGAGGATTCCCAGCGTGCCCCCGGCGGCAATCGTTGCGGTGGCCAGACTGTCGGCATAACCGCGGCGACGCATCTCTGGCAGCGCGACGCGACACATCGTGGCCGCCGTGGCAATCGCCGATCCGCAGATCGAGCCGAAAGCCGCGCAGGCCCCGATGGTGGCAAGCGCCAGACCGCCGCGGAAATGTCCGAGAAAGGCATAGGCGGCATCATAAAGTTGACGCGACAATCCGGCATAGGTGGCGAACACGCCCATCATCACGAACAGCGGCACGACCGAAAGGCTATATGGAAACACGCTCTCGAACGGCGAGGACCCCATCACATAGGCCAGACCATCCCAGCCCTGCAGCATCAGGAAACCGGCGGCGCCGACCAGGCCCATTGCCACGGCCACCGGCACGCGCAGCAACATCAGCGCCAGAACGGCGCCGAAACCCAGGATGCCCACCAACGCCGGGGTCATGCCGGTGGCTGCGGGTGCGGCGCCGGCAGCGGATCGCGACCGGTCAGCAGTGTCATGAGATGGCGCAAGGCGACCGTCAGAGCCATCAGCGCGGCAAATACCGCACCGCCCAGCAGCGGATACCAATACCAGGTCATGGGCATGGCGATGGTCTGCGATTTGTCGCCCATCAGCGCCACGGTGTTGAACTGCTGCCAGCCAAACCAGGTGATCGCCAGCATCAGCACCGCACCGCACAGGGCGGCCAGCATGCGGCAGAAAGCCTGCAGCCGGTAAGGCAAACGTTCGACACCGAGATCGACGGCCACATGGCTGTCGGCGATGAACCCATAGGGGATGGTCAGGAAGGCCGTGGCCATGATCATCAGCTGGGTGATGTCGACCGTGCCGAGGATGCCCTGCCCCCCGGCATGACGAATCACTACATCGGCACAGGTCGCAAGCCCGGCCAGCAGGGCGCAGAAAGCACCCACCCGTGCGGCCCAGGCGGCACTCCATTCAGCCGCACGATAGATCGGCGTCATTCCGGCATCCGTCAGAAAAGACTGTGGCCCGCCGCGCCGGAAAAACCGGTTCGGCGGGCCACGGGATTATATCGCCTCAGCGCTTGCCGCCTTCATACTTGGCGATGCGCTGCTGCATCTCGCGATAGATCTCGCGGGCATTCTTGATGCCCTGACCTTCCAGGTCGGTGAGCAGCTTCTCGGTGGTGGGCTTCAGGGCGTCGCGCCAGCGGTTACGTTCCGCCTCGCTCAGCGACGACATCACGTTGCCCTTCTTGCTCGCCGCTTCCAGGCCAGGCGCATCCCACTGGTTCCACCAGTCGCCGAATTTCTCGGTCAGCGCCGCACCGGTGGTGTCGTCGATCGCCTTCTTCACCTCGGCCGGCAGGCTGTCGTATTTGCGCTTGTTCATCACGAAATAGAAGCTGGCTGTATAGGAGCGCGCGTCGAGGTGATACTTGGTCACTTCGAACAGTCGGAAGGAATTGATCGGATCCCACGGGAACACCGCGCCGTCGATCACGCCGCGCTGCAGGTTTTCGTATACCTCGCCCGGCGGCAGGCCAACCGGGGTTGCGCCAAGCTGCTGCAGCATGGCGTTGATCTGCGGACTGGGCGAGCGGATGCGCAGGCCCTTCAGATCGTCCATGTTTTTCACCTGCTTGTCGCGGGTATGAATCAGGCCGGCGTTATGGGCATGCAAGCCCAGCACTTTTACCGTGTCGGGGAACTCCTGCGCGAAATGCTTGGGATACATCTCCCACAGGGTGCGGCTGGCAGCATTGGCGGTTTCCACCAGGAAGGGGAATTCGATGATGCCCATGCGGTTGAACCGTCCCGCCGGCACGCCGCGCAGGCCATGGGCGATATCGACCACGCCGCTGACGGCCTGTTCGAGCTGGCGGGCCGGGTTGCCGAAGGCCGAGCCGGCGGGGAAGATCGTTACTTTGACCTTGCCGTTGCTGCGCTTGGTCAGTTCCTCCCCCCAGGGCAGCAGCCAGTCGCGGTGGATACCATGGCCGGGCGGCAGGAAATGGCTCAGCTTGAGTTCGATCTCCTGCGCTGCAACAGGCTGCGCGGGGGCGGCGACGAACAGGGCGGCGCCTGAGGCCACGGCAAAAGCGGCCCGGGCCAGGATGGCCTTAAGGTTGTTTCGCACGGCAATTCCTCCCGAGGAATTTGTTGTGGATTTTTTTACCTGATCCAAAGTTAGTTACAAGAGAAACTAAGAGTCAAGCGGATGGCCCGGACCGATGGACGACCCGCCTGCCTGCCCCTTATGGTGACGCCCGGCAGTTGCCAGCCGCATTTGGAGCGCCTGGCGGAGAGAAAGTGAAATCCTGATGGCGCGTCTGGTCACCGTAGCTGGCCTCGCATTGGTATTGGGTATCCTGATCGGCATCGGCGCCGTGTCGCTGCAGCGCGCGTCCAATGCCCCCGAGGCACGCGCGATCAAGGAACCCGAGCCGGCCGCTGCCATCACGCCCCCGCCCAACGAGCCGACAGATCAGCCGGCACGGATCAAACTGGCCAGCCCAGCCCCATCGACGGCGCCGCTGATCGGAACCATGGCAACAGCCATGGTCGACAAGCTGGCCATTGCCTCGAATGGCAACGTCAAGTTCAAGCTGTATGAACCCAACACGCTGGCACCGAATGCCGAGCTGTTCGACAAGGTGTCGAGCGGCGAGATCGATGCCGTCTGGTCGTCGGCCAATTTTTTCGCCTCACGCGATTCCGCTTTTTGGTTGTTTTCCAGCGTGCCATTCGGTCCGCCGGCCAGTGAATACCTGGCCTGGCTATCGTATGGCGGTGGCCAGCCGCTGATGGACGAGAGCTTCGCCCGTTTCAACATCAAGCCGGTGGTCTGCACCATCCTGCCGCCGGAATCCGGTGGATGGTTCCGCCGCGAGATCAATGCCGCCACCGACCTGAACGGTTTGCGGATGCGCTTCATGGGGATCGGCGCCCGCGTGATCAGCCAGCTTGGCGTCGAGGTCGTGCCGTTGAATGGCGGTGACATATTCGATGCCTTGCAGACCGGCGACATCGACGCGGCTGAATTCTCCCTGCCCGCGACCGACCTGCGTTTCGGGTTCTACAAGGCGGCGCAGAATTTTTACTTCCCCGGCTGGCACCAGCAGAGTTCGCTGATCTCGTTACTGATCAACATGAAGGTCTGGGAAGGCCTGAGTGACGCGCAGCGCGGCCTGATCACCAGCGTCTGTGGCGATACCGTGCGCGAGAGCCTGGCCGAGGGCGAGGCCCAGCAGGTGAAGGCCTTGCAGGAAATCCGCGCCCGTGGCGTGACGATACGCACCCTGCCCAAGCCGGTGATGCAGGAACTGAAAACCGCCTGGATCAAGGTGGTGAAGGAAGAGAGCGCCACCAATCCGGAATTCAAGAAAGTCTGGGAATCCTACCAGAGTTTCCGCCAGGCCTATGCCGAGTGGCGGAACCTCGGCTATCTGCCCTGAAGTTCAGGCAGCCAACGAGCGGCGCAACTGCCGCATCCGGCGTTCTACCGAAATATCCAGGGACGCGGTCACTTCCAGGCTGCGGTCTTCTAGTGCATCACCACGCGGATTGGCGCGCCCCCGCGCCTCCACCGCAGCGTCGCGGCGACGGATCAGTTCGACGACCTCGGGCTGGAACAGGCGCAACAGGCCATTCAGCCAGCGATTCACATCTGGCGCCGGCCAGCCGTGACGCAATTCAAAACGATCCAGCATCGCGATCAGGTCGCGCGCCGAATACCAGGTCTCGTCGGTAACCCAGCGATTGACGGTGAACAGCCGGATCGGCTGGCCGTAATGGTCCATCGCCACGGCAACGATATGGGCCAGTGCGCGATGGCCCCGCGGCCAGTGCGGGCCGATCTTTTCCTTCGGCGAGCAGCGGCCGATTCCGGGTTTCACGAAACGAACCGGTTCGAATTTTTCCGGCAAGAGGTGCGGCCGCTGAAAGATGTGGAAATGACCATGCTCGCGGCCATCGTTGCGATGAGCATGATAGTAATACTGCGCTCCCGTCTGCGGATCGAATACATCCCCGGCCGGATAATGCCTCTGTTCGTAGAAATCCTCTTCGCCGCGCAGCAATTCAGCCACCAGGTTGCTGCGGCGGGCCGCCAGCGCCTGCTGGATCCGCAGCACCTCGTTCCCGGCTGCAACCATCGACTGCAACCGGCCATGACCCAGATTGGCCATCATGTTCATCTTCAGCCGAACTCCCGCTCCGCGAGGACATTTTTTGCGTCCAGGCGGGGCAGACTAAGCAGGCGGCTGTTAAGCGCCGGTAAATGCGGCAACGCGCCGCTGTTGATAGAGCGAGTCGCTATGCTATTTTCCATCCGGCTTCGGGGATTTCGCCGCGCCGTAAAGGCGTATACGTTCCCGGACGGACCAGAATCACGCGAGGAGCCCCACGAGATGTCGCGAGTCGTTTTTTCCGCCCTTGCCGCCCTGGCGGTTTCATTCACCCTTGCCAGCGGCGCCCAGGCAGCCGGCGACGTCGAAGCCGGCAAGAAGGCTTTCGCCAAATGCCGCGCCTGTCATCAACTGGCGGAAGGCAAGAACGGCGTCGGCCCAAGCCTGCACAACGTTTTCGGGCGCAAGTCCGGCACGGCCGAGGGTTTCAAGTATTCCGATGCCATGAAGGCCAAGGCCGTGGTGTGGGATGAAAAGACCATTGCCGCCTATATCGCCGATCCGAAGGCCTATATCCCTGGCAACAAGATGGTCTTCCCCGGCATCAAGAAGGAAAGCGAAGTGGCTGACCTGATCGCCTACCTGAAGGACGCCACCAAGTAACCGACTGTTTTCTAAGCGGCCTCCTCAGACCGGGAGGCCGCTTTTTATTTTACTCCATTATTTGTGAATATTTGTTATTACATATTGAAATGCTATTTCATTTGAATTCCACAGTCGCAGGCCATATATTCGGTCTATGTCCACCGCCAATGACATGATCCTGAATTCCCCCGCAGCCGTTGTCACGGCCCAGACCGTGCTGGCCTGGCTGGCGGCCGGAGAGGCCGTGCTGATCGATGTGCGCGAGCCGGACGAATACGCCGACGAATACATCCCCGGTTCGGTACTGGTACCGCTTTCCAGCCTCGATCCGGCGGCCCTGCCGGCCGCACAAGGCAAGCGGCGTGTGCTGCAATGCCTGACCGGCAAACGCTCGGCCACCGCGCTGACCCGCCTGGCGGCTCAGGGTGTCGAGGATCTGTTCCATCTTGAAGGCGGCCTGCTCGCCTGGAAGATCGCCGGCGGCGAAACAGTCGAGGCCGATGAGGCCGTGGCGGCCTGACAGGCGCCCTTCCGCCCTTTTTCCCTCCGCTGCGCTTGGTTAAGGTCGTTTTCCGAAGATGGAGGAACGATAATGCCTGTGCATGGCCCCGATGTGGTGCTGAACAATCCCGCCTATATCCACGACACCGCGCAGATTTACGGCAAGGTGCGGCTGGAGGAAGGCAGTTCGGTCTGGATCAATGTCGCCATGCGGGCCGAAAATTACGAGATTGTCGTCGGCGCCTATACCAACATCCAGGACTTCTCGATGCTGCATGTCGGCAGCCAGACCGGTACCTATATTGGCGCGCATTGCTCGATCACCCATCACTGCACCATCCATGGCTGCACCATCGGCGACAACTGCCTGATCGGCATCGGCTCGACCATCATGGACGGGTGCGTGATCGGGAATAACTGCATCATCGGCGGCCATACCTTCCTGAAGGAAGGCACCGTGATCCCGGACAATTCGGTGGTGGTCGGCAGCCCCGGAAAGGTGATCAAGACCCAGAATAATTACGTACGCTGCCGCCTCAACGCCTGGCTGTATTACCGCAATGCCCTGGCCTATCGACAGCGCCAATATCGCGACTGGGACCAGTCCGACATGGCGCGGGCCGTGGGCCAGGAAATTGCCCGCCTGACCGAGGAACTCAAGGCCCTAGAGGCGGCCGGACAGGCCTGATCGCAGCATGACCCGCCTGCGCAGGATTTCCCCCGCTGGCCCGTATAGGGGACATGGGAGAAATCCCGGCCCCCGTTTCGTCGGCCAGAGCAGGAATTATCCGGATGCTTGCTTCCATCGCACTACCCCGCCCAGATGCTTTTACGGGCGTGTTGCCAACGACCCTGTTGTCCATACCGCTGCGGCGGAATGAGACCGTGCAGGATATCGACGCCGCTCTGATGCTGCGGGTCGCCAACGGCGACCATGCCGCCTATCGCCTGCTGGTCGACCGTTACCTGCGCCATGCGGTGACCATGGCCTATCGCGTGCTGTTCGACCGGGCCGACGCCGAGGAAGTCGCGCAGGAGGCCTTCCTGCGCGTCTGGCAGCATGCCAGCCGCTGGCGGGCCGATGGCGGCGCCAGTTTCAAGACCTGGCTCAATCGCGTGGTGGTCAATCTGTGCATCGACCGCAAGCGCAAGCCGGGCATGGCCGCACTGGACGACCAGCCCGAACCGATCGATGAAGCGCAGCCCAATCCCTACCAGGCGCGTCTGGCCGCCGAGACCGGCGACCGCGTCACCGCAGCCCTGGCCAGACTGCCGGAGCGGCAGCGCGCCGCCATCCTGCTCTGCTTCTGGGAGGGCGAGACCAACATCACCGCCGCCCAGAGCTTGGGAATCAGCGTCGGCGCCCTGGAATCCCTTCTGGTGCGCGCCAAACGCAGCCTGCGCGACGATCTCGGCGCGACCTTCGGCGCCACGGAATGAGTCTGGAGTGAAATCATGGATCTCGACCGCTTCACCCACCTGATCGATGCCTATGGCGCCGATATCGAACATTGGCCGGCGCGTGACCAGGCAGCGGCTGATCGCCTGCTGGCGGCGTCATCGGAAGCGCGAGAATTGCAGCGCGCGGCCCTGCGTTTCGATAATCGTCTGCTCGCAGCCACGCTTCCCGAGATCGAGCCGAGCGACGACCTGCGCGCCCGCATCTTTGCCCAGGTTGCCGCCCTGCCCGCCACCGCCGTCGCCACACCGCCCGGATGGCGCGCGCAGATCGCCGAAGCCCTAGCCCTGCTGTTCCCCGCCGGCCGCGCCATGCCACAACTGGCCACGCTGGCGCTGGCGCTGTTCATCGGCATCGGTGCGGGACTGAGCAATTTCTCCTTGATCGACACGCAGGAAGTCGAGTTGGTGGCCGTGCAATTGGCCAGCACCGCACCGCTTCTGTACGAGGAATAAGAATCATGGCCGACCCAAACATCACCCCGCCTCCGGCTGCACCGGCGCCGAAGTCGCGTATCAACCGCTGGCTCGCCATCGGCCTGATCGCCTCGGTGGCGATCAACCTGGCTTTCGTCGGCTGGGGCGCCGTGCGCTTTGTAAAGTACAGCCGCTGGATGGACCGCGACCGCGCCCATATCGAGGAGCAGTTCGCCCGCCGTCTGCCCGACGATGCTGGCAAGGCTTTCCGCAAGGCGTTCGAAAAAGCTCACAAGGGTAATGCTCTCACCCTGCGCGACATGAGCCGCGAGCTGGGCACCGCCCTCGCCGCCGAACCTTACGACCGCGCCAGACTGGAAGCCGCCCTGCTTGAACATCGCCGCCGGCTGGATCAGCTGCAGCAGGGCCTGCAGGCCGGACTGCTGGCCGCGGCCGATGCCATGACACCGGAAGAACGAGCTAAGCTGGCGCAACGGCTCATGCGGCATGGCCCGCCCATGCCGCCCCCGCCGGATGGCCCCATGGGAGGTCCGGGTGGTAGCCGCCATATGGATGGTCCGCCGCCGCACCGCCTGCCGCCGCCACCACAGGACTGAACCAACCCGAACCATGCCGGCCGGCTTGTTTCCGCCGGCCGGCATCGCTAGCGTGAGCGCTTTCCCTGCTGTCTACTGGGGGCGTTCATGCTCAATGTCGTCATCACCGGCGGAGCCGGTTTCATCGGCCAGAAACTGGCGCAGGAACTGCTGAAGCGCGGCAGCCTGACCGGCCCGAGCGGCAAGCCTGAACCGATCCATCGCATCACCCTGTTCGATACCGTCGAAGCAGCGGGTCCTCAGGACGAGCGCATCGTCTGCATGGCCGGCGATATCGGCGACCATGGCGAAGTCCTGCGCCTGATCGGGCACAACACGCACTCGGTGTTCCATCTGGCCGCCATCGTCTCGTCCGGTGCCGAGGCGGATTTCGAGGGCGGCTATCGCGTCAATCTCGAAGGCACCCGCTATGTGCTGGAAGCCTGCCGCGCCATCACCACCCACACGCCACGCATGGTCTTTGCCTCCTCCGTCGCTGTATACGGCGGCGATGGGTTGCCAAAGACAGTCACCGACGAAACCGCGCAGCGACCGACCACGTCTTACGGCGTGCAGAAGCTGACCGGCGAATTGCTGATCAACGACTACAGCCGTAAAGGCTTCGTCGATGGCCGCGCCATCCGCCTGCCCACCATCATGGTGCGACCGGGCAAACCGAACAAAGCCGCATCCACCTGGGCCAGTTCGATCATACGCGAACCGCTGTCGGGCGTGGATGCGACCTGCCCGGTGCGGCCAGACTCGCCCATGGCCTGCCTGTCGCCGCGGCGCACGGTGGATGCCTTCATACGGGCCCATGACCTGCCCGGCGAGAGCTTCGGCAAGGACCGCACGCTGCTGCTCAGCGGCATCCGCGTCACTGCCGGCGAAATGGCCGCCGCAGTCGAACGCAACAAGGGCAATCGCAGGATCGGTTCGATTCACTGGCAACCCGATCCGGCGATCCAGAAGATCGTGGATGGCTGGCCGGGAGAAACGCGTTCGGCCCGTGCCGCTACCCTGGGATTCACCACAGACGCCTCCATCGACGAGATCGTGCAGGGTTTCATCGCCGACGACCTCGACAACCAGATCAAAAGCCTACAGTCCAACTAAGCAAGAAAGCGTACCTCCCCATGACCAAACCCAGTGCAGAAGCCCTTGCCATGGTTCGCCAGCTCATCGAGATGCCGACGGTGAGCCGCGACTCCAATCTGGCCCTGATCTACTGGATCCAGGAACACCTGCAATCGCTCGGCGTGGAAGTCACACTGGTCTATGACGACAGCCGCAAGAAGGCCAATCTCTACGCCACGCTGGGGCCGCAGGACAAACCCGGCATCGTGTTGTCGGGCCATACCGACGTCGTGCCGATCGACGGGCAGGAATGGAATACCGATCCCTTCACATTGACCGAAAAGGATGGCCGCCTGTACGGTCGCGGCACTTCTGACATGAAAAGCTTCGTTGCCGTGGCGCTGTCCTACGCGCCGAAGTTTCTGGCGCAGAAACTGGAAACCCCGATTCATTACGCCTTCACCTATGACGAGGAAGTGGGCTGTCTGGGCGCCAAGAAACTGATCCAGGTATTGAAGGACATGCCGGTGAAACCCAAAGCCTGCATCGTCGGCGAACCGACCGAGATGCAGGTGATCGCCCAGCACAAGGGCAAAAAAAGCTGGCGCGTGGATGTGCGCGGCTTCGAATGCCATTCCTCGCTCACGCATCTGGGCGCCAATGCCGTGGAAGCCGCCGCGGAGCTGATCGCCTTCATCAAGGGGCTGGCGCGCAAGAAGCGCGAGCATGGCCCATTCGACGGCGAATTCGCGCCACCCTATACCTCGCTGCATACCGGCACTGTCAATGGCGGCACTGCGCTGAATATCGTGCCGAAGGACTGCAGCTTCCTGTGGGAAATCCGCTACCTTCCGCAGGACGATGTGGATGCCCTTTACGCTGAGGTGGTGGCCTATGCCAAAAACAAGCTGGAGCCCGAACTGAAGGCCATCGACCCCAGTTGCGGCTTCACCTTCACGCAGATTTCCGAATTCCCCGGCCTGGCCACCGACGATCGTGCGGGCGTGGTCGAACTGGCCAAAGCCCTGACCGGCGCCAACCGCGTGCAGAAGGTAGCCTTCGGCACCGAGGCCGGCCTGTTCTCGGAACTGGGCATTCCCACGATTGTCTGTGGCCCCGGCTCGATTGAGCAGGCGCACAAGCCCGATGAATTCATCGCACTGGAGCAGATCGCCCTCTGCGAAGCCTTCATGGCCCGCCTGCTGGAGCGCGTGAAACAGGGTGGTGCCGCCCTACCCGTCTGATTACCCGCGCCATCATGGTATTGCGGTACCATGATGGCGTTCATGTCGCCTTATTGGCGGCTGGTCTTTCCTGGTTGGCGAACCCATAATTCGGTATGGTTCCGCACCCCAATATTGCAGCGATTGACGACATCCTGGCTCGAGCACACAGCAATGTGGTGCGCGATTTCCTGCACTACATGCGGCAAATCCATCCGCTTGACCGTCTGCCGGCACGCCATGATTTCGATATGGCCGCAGTGTTGCATCTGCTGCCCAACATAGTGCTGGTGCAGGTGGAGCGCCAACCGGCGCCGCAGCCCGCGCGGTTTTTTGTGCGTGTGGCCGGCGAGGTCGTGCTTGAAGCAGCGCTATCGCCGATGATGAACCGTTATATCGACGAGATCGTCGCCACCAACACGCACCTGTCGGGCCAGCCTGCCAATGTGATACTCGATGTGCGCCAACAGGTACTGCAGACCGGCGTGAGCTACTATTGGCATGGGCCGCCGCGCATGAAATTCCGGCACGACTATGCAGATCTGGAATATGTTCACTGCCCGCTGGCCGACGATGGCATCATCATCGACCGTATCATTTCGGTGTTTTACTACCACGGCGCCAGAGACTGAACTCGGCGCTGCTCACCAGCGGGTGAACCGCACCGCAGCCAGCGTGGCCAACCCATAGATCATCATCGCCCCGCCGGCCAGCGCGAACAGCGTCCAGACCGGAGCGGCCTGCATGGTCAGGAGCCAGCCGCCCAAAGCCACCAGAGCCAGACGAAGCGTGCCGGCCAGAACCGGCCCCACCAGTCTGCCTGCGCCCTGCGATGCGAAATACAGGCACAGGCCGAGGCCGAAGAATGGAAAACCGGCGCCGGCCGCGATCAGATACTGCCGTGCCGCCGCGATCACGGCGGCATCTTCGGTGAAGAGGCCCGACCAGACATCGGGCAGCAGGATAACGATCAGGCCGATCACAGCCAGGATGCCGAAAGCCAGGCTGCCGGCGGTCCAGGCCACGCGACGGGCACGCGGCACGTCACGGGCACCAATCGCCATGCCCACCATCGGCACACTGGCCACGCCAACCGAGAAGGCAATCGGGATCAGCATGAATTCAAGCCGCGCCCCAATGCCATAGCCGGCCAATGCCACGGTGCCGAAACGCGCCACCAATCCGGTGAAGATCAGGATGGTCAGCACGGTCTGCAGTGACGACAGGCTGGCCATGGCACCGACCTTCAGGATGTCGGCGAACATTTCCCTCCGAGCCTCGAAACTGCCGGGGCTGAGGCGCAGCCGGGCATGACCCGCCAGCAGATGCCAGGCCAGATACAGCGTGCCGAGGCTGAAGGCGATCACCTGCCCGAGCGCGACTCCCATCATGCCAAGCCGCGGCACCGGCCCCAGCCCGAGGCCGAGCGTGCCGCCGATCATGATCTGCAATACGGCAACGGCCAGGCCCAGGGCGGACGGCACAGCCATATTGCCGCTACCGCGCAACACCGACGACAGCGTATTGAACAGCCAGACCGCGATGGCACCGGAAAATACAGTGTTGGAATACAGCACGGCCTGAGCCAGCGTATCGCCGCGACCACCCAGCAACCGATAGATCGCCGGCCCCAGCAGCCAGAAAAAGGCCGTGAAAAGCAAGCCGGCGCAAACCGCGATCACCACGGCATGCAGCGCCAGGGCATTGGCGCGGACGATATCACCGCCGCCCAGCGAACGCGCAATGGCCGACGACACGCCGCCCCCCATCGCGCCCGCCGAGGTCATCTGCATCAGCATGATCATCGGAAATGCCAGCGCCATCGCGGCCAGTGGTTCGACACCCAGCAGGCCCACATACGCCGTCTCGGCAATCGCAGCCAGCGCGGTGGCCCCCATCGCCACCGTGTTGGGCAGGGTGAGTTTCAGCAGGGTCGGCAGGATCGGCGCGGCCAGCAGTTTTTCCTGCACAGGCGGTGGCGGGCGGATCGGCTGCACGAAGGGGCGTGGATCGGCAGCGACAGGGCTCTGCTCGTTCATGCTTCCACCTGATTCAGGCGGGCCTGCAGACTGACGCGGGCCGATTGCAGGATACGGTCGGACAAATCTCCGTCACTCACCGCGCGGGCCAGCGCCACGGCGCCGGCCATTTCGGCCAGCAGTGCCATGGCGAAAGATTCGGCATCGAATTCTTCGCGCGCCGGCAGATGCGCCACGAACCGCGCCACGATGCCGCGCAGGCCCTCGTCGAAGGCGGCCCGGCTTGCCGCATCCAGACGGGCGACATCGCTGGTCAGCGCCGCCAGCGCGCAACCTCCGCCCACATTGTCGCGATGCGAGGGCGAGACATAGGCATCGATCCACAGACGCAGGGCCTCGATACCCTGCCTGTCGGCCGTACGGGCGAAAAAGCGTTCCCGTCCCTGCCCGAACATCGTGGCAATGGCGGCGGCGACCAGATTGTCCTTGGATTTGAAATGCGCATAAAAACCGCCATGGGTCAGGCCGGCCTCACGCATGATTTCCAGCACGCCCACGCCCTGTGGGCCCTGGGCCCGGATCGCGCTGGCCGCCGCGCGCAGAATCCTCTCCCGCGTGGCCTGGCGGCGCGGGGTTGGAGCGAGTTGAAGTCCGGTCTGATTCATCGTTAGTCAGGCATAATATGATGACAATCATCATATTATGCTCGTGAATTTTGCTTAGTGTCAAAAAATGTCTATGCGCCGTGAGATTAGCAGGCCGCAAAAATCACTCTATCATATTGATATATAATAAATATTTTATAATCGACTCGCTATTAAAGAAACCTCGCAGCCATCCACTTGGAAAATGATGTAATACTTCCGTCGAATTTACGTCTGCGCGTAGCCTTTCCGCCGCAACCAACCAGACGACGCGTTCCCATTCCATGGATAATAGTCGGACATCCCTCCTCCAGAGGCTGGGCCAGATTCTCGCCGGGAAGGACGAGCCGCCACCGGCGCCCCGTCGGCGCGAACCTGCCGATGCGGGTCCGCAGGGCCTCACTGGCCTCGGCATCACGCCCGGCAAGATTGCCGCCGGTTCGCTGCAACTGATTGGCCTCTCAGGCATCCGGGCTGCGCTGGGCGAGCGCTGGGAACAGCGCAGCGAACAGATTTTCCGCCTGATCGAAGGCATATTCCGGCGCCGCCTGGATCTGACCGATGCCTATTACAGGGTGGATGACGAAAACTTTCTGATCCTGTTCACCCGCCTGCGGCAGCGCGAGGCTGAGTTCAAGGCCCGCATGATCGCCGAAGAGATCGAGAAACTGATCGTCGGCGAGGAATCGACCGTCCATGAGATCGCCGTGGTTTCGCGCGTGGCCGAAATCAATCGGCAATTCGTGCTGGAAAAGGTCAACTCGCTGGATGAGTTGATCGAGCATGTGCGGGTCAGTGCCGACGCGGCGGCCCGGGAGCACTCGGTCATGGAAGGGGGCGCGGAGTCGGAGTTTGCCGACATTCCCGAGCTGAACCAGGATTTCAGCACGCTGTTCCATCGCACCAGCACCGAAGACTACCTCAAGCAGTGCAGCGCCAACTTCCGCCCGATGTTCAATACGAAACGTCGGGTATTTTCGTCGTTCCTGACCAGCGTCACCAGCAAGCGCACGGGGCGAATGGTGCTGGTCGATGACGATCCGCTGCTCGACAAACCGGAAGAGTTGCTGCCCGCGCTAGACCGTTTCACGCTTGGCGCCGCCCTGCTCGGCCTGCAACGCATGATCAGCGCCAACCTGCAGACCAAGCTGGTGGTTCCGATCAGTTACGACACACTGAGCATCAGCCGTCTGCGGGAACAGTATTTCGGCCGCCTGCGCGAGGTGCCCGACGGCATCCGCACCTTCATCGCCTTTGCCGTCACCAATCTGCCGGTCGGTATGCCGGCCAGCCGGCTGGGCGACCTGGTATCCTACCTCCGGCCGCTATCCTCCCTGCAGGTCGCGCATGTGGCAGCTGACGTTAAACTTGTGGACATTTATGCCGGCACCGGCTGCTACGGCCTGAGCACGGAAATACCTGCCGACCAGCACGATGCCGCCCGGCTGCAGACCGACATCAGCAATTTCGCGCGCCGCGTCCACCTGCATCGTAACGTCGCGATCCTCGCCAACATCAACAACCGCGACGATCTGCGCATGGGCGTTGCGGCGGGTTTCGATATCATCTGGGGCGACGCGGTGAGCGGCATGGTCGCCACCCCGGGCCTGCTGGATGGCTTACGCAGCGATCACATTCCGGGTTAGCATCACATGCCCACAGCCGACCGGCCGCACATAACCATTGTTTATTGCACGCAGTGCCAATGGTTGCTGCGCGCAGCCTGGATGGCGCAGGAACTGCTTTCCACCTTTGGCGATGATCTGGCCGAAGTCGCCCTGCAGCCGGGCACGGGCGGCATATTCGAAATCCGCTACGACGACGACACGATCTGGGAAAGGAAGCGCGACAATGGCTTTCCGGATGTAAAAACGCTCAAGCAGATCGTGCGCGACCGTCTCGATCCCCAGCGCGATCTCGGCCATATCGACCGTTAAGCGGCAGGAGGAAGCGTGGATACTTTCGCCACTCTGCCCCGCGTCAGCCTAGAGATCGGCCACGGTCGTATCGCCGACATTCCGGACGACCGCCTGCAGATGCTGGCGCGCTACTGGTTTTCCCGGGCACGGTCCGGCGAGGTACCGCTGCGCGCCGATATCGATCCGCTCGATTTCCCTGCCCTGCTGCCCAACGTCATGCTGCTCGACCGCGTCACCGGGCGCAATACCGACGACGACCGTTACCGCTTCCGTCTGGCCGGCACTCATGTCGCACTCTATACCGGTCGCGAATTGACCGGCTGTTATCTGGATGAAGTGCTGCCCGCGGGCTATCTGGACTATGTGCGCCTGCTGAACCGCACTGTGCTGGCGGAATGCCTGCCGGTATACACATCCAGCCTTTATCACGATGAAGGTAATTTCGTGAATGGGATCACCTATCGCCTGGTGATGCCGCTGCGTTATGCAGATTCTGCCACGCCGGATATCATCTTCTTCTGCCAGTTCTGGCAGCGCCGCAAAGATCAGGGCTGTTGGAGCGGCGACTGGCTGGACGCAAAACCCGAGGTCCGGGTCATTCATGCCGATGGGGCGGCAGAAAATTCCGCTTAACGCGTGTTTACCATGTCCTGAAACATTGTGATTTTGCCGATTTCCGCAACATCCCGACGTGCCTGTCGCCGCTAAGTGATGGCATGCGCATTGCTTCTCTGCTGTTCAAAGACAACAGGAGGATGGCATGTCGGTTTCCGGTATCGGCGGTGGCAGCAGCCGGCTGCAGCTGCTTTCATTCGACAGCGAGACGATGGAGCAGTTCGTCGCGCAGGCACGGGCGAAGCGCAAGGAAGCCGAAGGCACCGATCCGCTGAGCCGCCCGGCCTGGCTGAACACGGCGGTCGGCGCGGTCGACGAAGTGGCTGCGACGCAGACGGCCACCGCGACACAGACAGCCGAGGCGGTTGCCGCGACGGCGCCGTCGAAGCACCCCGATGCCACCCAGGATTTTCTCGATTATGCCAAGATGTCGATCCCGGAACGCATCCGGGCGAAATATCTTGAAGAAAATGGCCTGACCGAAGAAGGCCTCGCCCAACTGGACGAGAAACTGCGCAAGAAGATCGAAGAAGAAATCCGCGAGAAGATCGAAGAAGCCGTCAAGCAGGGCACCGGCAAGAGCGCCGGCGGCATCGCCGACATGCTGGTCTGAGCTGTCTAGACGAGATTTTTCCTGAGCGTCAGTGCCGCCGCCACCGCACCAAGGGCGGCGGCAAGCGCCGCCACGCCAAAGGCAGCGGCATAGTCCACACCGCCGGAGACCGCACCGAGCAGCGCGATACCGATGGCAAAGCCGGCCTGCCGCAATGTCGTTGCCATGGCAGACGCCATGCCGGCGCGATCCGGCGGCGCCAGCGCCACCAGCGCGCCCGAAACCTGCGAATTGCTGATCCCTGCCCCGCTCGCCAGCAACAGCATGGCCCCCAGCGCGAACCAGAGCGATGCATCCCTGAGGGCGGCATAGACCAGCAACGCCAGCCCGGCGGTGAGCAGCAGCATGCCGCCGGTGAAATTCACCCGCCAGCCGTATCGCTGGGTTACCCAGACACCGACCGGTGGCAGCGCCAGCATCGGCAACGTGGCGGCCAGCATCGCCAATCCGCTCTGCTCGATATCGAGGCCGAATGCCGCCAGCAGATAGAGCGGCAGATAGATCAGCGTGGCCCAGTAGCCGGCCGACAATGACAGCAGCAGGCTGCCGATGCCAATGGCCTCGCGCCGCCGGAACAATGTCGGGTCGAGCATCGGTTTGGCACGGCGCTGCTGTTGCCGTATCAGCGCGATGCCGAGTGCAAAACCCGCTGCCGCGCCGAACCAGCGCCAGGCCGGCGCGCCATCGCTGTGCAGCAGCGCCTGTACCGGCAGGGCGATGGTCAGCGTCAGCAGAACCACGCCGGTAATATCGAGCGCCCGCCCCTCTTCGTCGCGCGATTCTGCAATCACGCGACGCACCGCCCAGGCGCAGATCGCGCAAACCGGCAGGTTGATCAGGAATATCCAGCGCCAGCCGAATCCTGCGGCGACGAAACCGCCGAGCGTGGGACCCAGCGCCATCGCCGCACCGCCGGTAACGCCGATGATGCCGAAGGCCCGCGCCCGATTTTCCGCGTTCGATATCGGATAAGCCAGCGAGATCGCCGCCAGGCTGCCGGTGATATAGAAGGCGGCGCACAGGCCCTGCAGCGCGCGGGCAAACCACAGCGACGGCCCGTCCCAGGTCAGGCCGCAGAACAGCGACGCCAGCGCGAAGCCGGCATTGCCCAGCACCAGCATACGGCGGCGGCCGAAGCGGTCGGCCAGGGCGCCGGCGGCGAACAATGAACCGGCAAAGGCAAGGCTGTAGGCATCCATCACCCAGGCCGTGGCACTGATGGAGAAACCCAGTTCGTCACGGATGGCCGGCAACACCACGGCGACGACGGTGACATCGAAGTTGACCAGGCTGACCGACAGCGCCAGCACCCAGGCCACGGCCATGGGATGACTGAAGCCAAAGCGGGGCGTGGGTTGTGCGAGATCGGACATGGCACTGCATCGCATGCCGCCGCGCACCACGCCAACGACATCGCTTCACAGCATCATGAATTTCATTCATAATACAACTATGCGCCCCTTGCCGCCCTTCGACTCCCTTGTGGCCTTCGATGCCGTGCTGCGCCATGGCAGCATGACTGCGGCGGCCAGCGAGCTGGGCATCACCCAGAGCGCGGTGAGCCATCGCCTACGCCGTCTCGAAGCCTTCATCGGCACATCCTTGCTGCTGCGGCGTCGCGCCGGTCTGTCTCCGACTCCGGCGGGTTCGGCTTTGGCGGAAGGATTGGGTGATGTGTTCGACAGCATGGCTGGCCTGGGTGAACGTTGCCGCGCCGCGACAACGCCGGGCCGCCTGCGCGTCGGCATCGGCGCGGCGCTGGCGCAGCACTGGCTGGTGCGCCGCCTGCCGGCTTTCGCGCGACGGCATCCCGGCATCGAAATCGAACTGGTCATCGCCACCACCCAGGCGCAGATGAAGGCGCGCAGCGGCGATTGCGATCTGAGCGTGCTGTGGGTCAGACCCGAGGAGGCACGCAACACCAGCACCCAGCGCCTGCTGTTCCGCGAACAGGTCTTCCCGGTCTGCGCACCCTCGGTGCTCAGGAAACCGCTGCGCGATCCGGCGCAGCTCGCAACCCTCCCCCTGCTCTACAAGGGCACCGAGGAGGGCAACACCCCGGAATGGGAATGGAGCATCTGGTTCAAACGGCTCGGCATTGCGGGCAAACCTAAAACCAGCCTGCGGTTCGTCGATATCGGTACGGCTGTCACCGCCGCCATCGAGGGCGGCGGCGTGGTGCTGGCCAGATCCCTGCTGGTCGATGACGCGCTGAAGGACGGCCGGCTGGTCAGGCCGCTGGGGCCCGGCTGGGGCATGCCCTGCAGCAAGGTGCATCTGGTGCGCTGGCCGGCGGCCCTGTCGGGCGACCTGCGGGTGCGGGCCTTCGTGGCCTGGCTGGCGGCCGAAGCCGAGAAAACCGTGGCCGAAGGGGCGCCTGCTACCCCTGCCCCAGCTAAGCTACGGATTCGGCGGGGTTAATTATCCGGCGGGGTAGTAACATGGCTGCCCTGCGCCGCCGTCACTGCGACGCAACAAATCTATCCTTGTAACAATCGGTCGCGCACCGTATATACCCGCCCAACCCTAGCCGATTTAAAGGAATCGCGCCCGGCCGCCTGACCCCAGGATGGACCGGGCCTTTTGTGTAAGCCGCATGGATATCCG
Organism: Ferrovibrio sp.; assembly: GCF_046297595.1. Taxonomy (GTDB): domain Bacteria; phylum Pseudomonadota; class Alphaproteobacteria; order Ferrovibrionales; family Ferrovibrionaceae; genus Ferrovibrio. The sequence goes on along the minus strand of NZ_JBKBHT010000005.1, from coordinate 6,697 downwards.
CAATATCGCCATCATCGCCCACGTCGACCACGGCAAGACCACCCTGGTTGACGCCCTGCTGCGTCAGTCCGGCTCGTTCCGCGAGAACCAGCAGGTGGCCGAGCGCGTGATGGATTCCAACGACCTGGAGCGCGAGCGCGGCATCACCATCCTGGCCAAGTGCACCTCGGTCGAGTGGCACGGCACCCGCGTCAACATCGTCGACACCCCCGGCCACGCCGATTTCGGCGGCGAGGTCGAGCGCATCCTCTCCATGGTGGACGGCGTGGTGCTGCTGGTGGACGCTGCCGAAGGCCCGCTGCCGCAGACCAAGTTCGTGCTGGGCAAGGCGCTCGGCCTTGGCATGCGTCCGATCGTGGTCATCAACAAGGTCGACCGCCAGGATGCCCGCCCGGTAGAAGTGCATTCCGAAGTCTTCGATCTGTTCGCCGCGCTGGATGCGACGGAAGAGCAGCTCGATTTCCCCTGCATGTTCGCCTCGGGCCGCAGCGGCTGGGCCGATGACAGCCTGGAAGGACCGCGCAAGGATCTGGCTCCGCTGTTCGACCTGATCGTGCGCCACGTCCCGGCCCCGACCGTCGAGCTGAACGCTCCGTTCAAGATGCTGGTCACTACGCTGGAAGCCGACAATTTCCTCGGCCGCATCCTTACCGGCCGCATCTATTCCGGCAAGCTGAAGGTCAATAGCCCGATCCATTCCCTGCGCGCCGACGGCACCGAAATCGAAACCGGCCGCGTCACCAAGCTGCTGGCCTTCCGCGGCATCGAGCGCGTGCCGGTGGACGAGGCCGAAGCCGGCGACATCGTCGCCATCGCCGGCCTGACCACCACCACCGTGGCCGACACCATCTGCGAGCCCGCCGTCACCGAACCGGTGCCGGCCAACCCGATCGACCCGCCGACGCTCGCCATGACCTTTTCGGTCAACAACTCGCCCTTCGCCGGCAAAGAAGGCAGCAAGGTGCAGAGCCGCGTGATCCGCGAGCGCCTGCTGCGCGAGGCCGAGGGCAACGTGGCGATCCGCGTGACCGAAACCGACGAGAAGGATGCCTTCCAGGTCGCCGGCCGCGGCGAATTGCAGCTCGGCGTTCTGGTCGAGGTGATGCGCCGCGAGGGCTTCGAGCTTTCGATCAGCCGTCCGCGCGTGATCTTCCAGAAGGACGAAAACGGCCAGCTGCTTGAGCCGATCGAGGAAGTGCATATCGACGTCGACGACGCCTATACCGGCGTCGTGGTCGAGAAGATGAGCCTGCGCAAGGCCGAGCTGCGCGACATGCGCCCCTCGGGCGGCGGCAAGACCCGCGTCACCTTCCATGCCCCATCGCGCGGCCTGATCGGCTATCACGGCGAATTCCTGACCGACACGCGCGGCACCGGCATCATGAACAAGCTGTTCCACGGCTACGGCCCGCATCGCGGTCCGATCCCGGGCCGCCGCAACGGCGTGCTGATCGCCAACGGCACCGGCGAAACCGTGGCCTATGCGCTGTGGTATATCGAGGAGCGCGGCGTGCTGTTCGTCGATCCGGGCACGCCGGTCTACGAGGGCATGATCATCGGCGAGAACAGCCGCGACAACGACCTCGAAGTCAATCCGATGAAGGCCAAGCAGCTCACCAACATGCGCGCCTCGGGCAAGGACGAGGCCGTGCGCCTCACCCCGCCGCGCAAGATGACGCTGGAACAGGCGATCAGCTATATCGGCGACGACGAGCTGGTGGAAGTGACGCCGAAGTCGATCCGCATCCGCAAGAAGCTGCTCGACCCGAACGACCGCAAGCGCGCCAGCCGCGCTGCCGAGGCGGCTGCGTAAAGCACTTCAGGTTTTCCAGACTACAAAAGGCCGGGTTATCCCCGGCCTTTTTCGTCTCTCTTACTCCGCCACCGCCGCGCAGTAGCGCGTGCCGGAACGCAGCTTCGCGCAGGCCGCCTCGGCCGCCTTCCTGTCGGGGAAGCCGACCAGTTCCAGCCGCGCGAACGAACCCCGCCCCTGTAGCTCGACCCAGGAGACCAGCGGATCATACTGGCCATAGAGTTGCGGATTGGCCTTCAGCAGTTCCTGCCATTCGTTGATCGCCGCCGATTCCGTGCGGTGCGAGGCCAGATGCACGCGCCATGAGCCGCCGGTGACGCTGCCCGGCTCCTTCATGCTGCCGGCCATCTTGGGCGGCTCAGGCATCGCTCCGGTGGCAGCCGCCATCTTCTGCTGCTCGGTCGCCTTGGCCGGATTGTCCGTGGCCGAGGCCGAGGGTTTGTAGCCCGACGGCAGGCCCGGCGCGGCGGCAGCGGAAGGAGCCGTTGCCGTACGGGTCGCCGTCGCGTTGCCTGATGGCGCCGCCGACCGTGCCGGCCGCGTGGCGGGAGGCGGCACAGTGGCCGGCGCAATAGCCGTGGTCGGTGCCACCGACGTGGTCGCCACGGGTTCGGCAGGCTTCTCCGGCTCCTTGTAACCGACCGGCGTCGTGTTGCCCTGGTTGTTGGCGGCGGCGGTGGCCGCGCGCTGGGCGGCCCAGTTCGCTTGCGCCACGCCGCCCTGCATGACTGGAGCTGGCATAACTGGCGCCGGCTGCACAGTCAGCGGCTGTGCCTGTGGCGGCGCGGCTTGCGGCTGGGCCATGGGCTGCGCCATGTGCTGCTGCGGGGCAGGATCGCGCGGATCGATGCCGATATCGCGGCGGATCGCGTTATAGGTGTCGCAACCCGCCAGCAGGCCGGCAAAGACTAAAACCGCGAAGACGTTACGGCAGGACATGGCGGCCTTTCGGGACTCGGCGGAACCCGTGCATTTTACGCTGGCGTGACAGGCACTTCCAAGGCAGAAACAGGGTTAACGGACCGAGGAGGATGCATGCCCGTTATCGAGATCAAGGCCGATGTCACCGGCAAGGTGTGGAAGATCGAGGCCGAGGCCGGCGCCAGCCTGGCCAGCGGCGACATCGTGATGATCCTCGAATCGATGAAGATGGAAATCCCGGTCGAAGCGCCCAAGGCGGGCAGGCTCGCGTCCCTCACCGTCGCCGAGGGCGACAGCGTCAAGGAAGGCCAGGTGCTGGCGAAGCTGGAGGTGTGACCCACCTAGGCGGGATCATCGTGTAGCGGAAAGCCCACGAACCCGATATCCGCATACTGGATTAGTCATTCGGGCCAGCCCATGCCGCTGCTTTCAACTCCACGACAAAGCGCCGCGTGATATTCTCTCGCGGGACAGAAGCTGGCAGCACATAAAGCCGGGGGCGTGGAGATGACCGTCAAGATCATTCTGATTCTGTGCGTGATCGTTTCCACCGGCATGCTCGGTGGCATCGCCAATTACCTGCTCAGCAACAGCCGACCGCAAAGCGATGATCCCGCCGGCGGAACGCCGGCCCTGCAACTGAGTTGGCTCGGCTATGCCTTTCTCGGGATTATCGCTGCCCTAATCGTGCCCCTGTTTCTCAGTCTCGCGCAAAGCTCGCTGCTGGACGATATCATCAAAGCTACCTGCAACGACGAGCCAACGAACGGCGCAGCACAAAGCGCAAACTGCTCGAGCCTGTATGGAAAGCTGTTCATCTTTGCAGGTTTCTGTCTGCTGGCGGCATTCTCTTCCCGCGCCTTCCTTCAAGGCATGTCCGAGAAGCTGCTCAACGATATGAAGCGCTCGGTCGAGAATGCCCAGCGGTCCATCCAGCGGACGAATGAGAAGCTTGACGAAGTATCGGAAAACATAGACTCGCCGCCTCGGCCTACGCCAGATGTTCTGATGGCAGAGGTCAAATCGATCTTTGATACCGATACCTCACTGGAAGCTCCGAGCGCCGACGACAGAAAGATTCTCAAAGCCTTGGCCGCTTCCAGCTTTACCTGGCGCACGCTTGCCGGCACCGCCACTGACAGTGGCCTACCTCAGCCGCTGGTCCATGATCGCCTGAACCGCATGGTCGAACTGACCATGGCCGAGACCCGGATCGGGCGCAAAAGCGGTCGCCCCCTCTATGCCATCACATCGCGCGGCCTGGCAGCGCTTCAGCGCCTCTAAGGTCAGCGGATTGCCTCAATGCCCGCTTTTCGCCAGATGGTCGAATTCGAGCAGCTGTTCGAGGATCGGTTCCAGCCGGTCGAATTCCACCATGTTGGGGCCGTCCGACGGCGCTGAGTCCGGGTCCTTGTGGGTTTCCATGAACAAGGCGGCCACGCCGATCGCCACCGCGCCGCGCGCCAGTACCGGCACGAAGCGGCGGTCGCCGCCCGAGGCCGTGCCCTTGCCGCCCGGCTGCTGCACCGAATGCGTGGCATCGAACACAACAGGGCAGCCGGTCTCGGCCATTATGGGGAGCGCGCGCATGTCGTTGACCAGCGTGTTGTAGCCGAAACTCACGCCGCGCTCGCACAGCATCACATTCGGGTTGCCGCAATAGTCGAACTTCTCGACGATGTTCTTCATGTCCCAGGGTGCGAGGAATTGCCCCTTCTTCACGTTCACCGGCTTGCCGGTCTGCGCGGCGGCGACCAGCAGGTCGGTCTGGCGGCACAGGAAAGCCGGAATCTGCAGCACGTCCACATGCGGCGCCACTTCGCGGCACTGCTCTTCTGTATGCACGTCGGTGATCACCGGCAGGCCGAGCGTTGAGCGAATCTCGTCGAAGACCGGAATGGCGTTTTCCAGGCCGAAGCCGCGGTTGGAACGGATCGAGGTACGGTTGGCCTTGTCGAAGGAAGACTTGTAGATGAAGCTGATACCGAGCTTTTCGGTCAGCTCCTTCAGCGAGCCGGCCATGTCCAGCGCGTGTTCGCGGCTTTCCATGGCGCAGGGCCCGGCGATCAGCGTCAGCGGCAGGTCGTTGCCGATCTCGAATTCACCGACCTTCACATGGCGGATGGGATTGGCTGCTTCGGTCATAACTCTCTCCTGTGCCGTGCCCCTGGCCCATTCTATACGTCATCCCCGGGCTTGTCCCGGGGATCCACGAGTTGCGTATGCGCGCAAAAAAGACGTGGATGGCCGGGACAAGCCCGGCCATGACAATTTCAGAAACCTAAACCAACCGCGACTGGTCCAGCGCCGCCTTCACGAAGCTGGCGAATAGCGGATGCGGCTCGAAGGGCTTGGATTTCAGCTCGGGGTGATACTGCACGCCGATGAACCAGGGATGGTCGGGCAGTTCCACGATCTCGGGCAGCAGGCCATCGGGCGACATGCCGGAGAAGATCAGGCCGCAGGATTCCAGCTTGTCGCGATACTTGGTGTTCACCTCGTAGCGGTGCCGGTGGCGTTCGGAGATCGTCGTGCTGCCGTAGATCTCGGCCACGCGGGAGCCGGGCTTCAAAGCCGCGTCATAGGCGCCCAGGCGCATGGTGCCGCCCAGATCGCCGGCCCTGCTGCGCTGTTCCAGTTCGTTGCCGCGCATCCATTCGGTCATCAGGCCCACGAGAGGCTCATCGGCCGGGCCGAATTCGGTGCTGCTGGCTTTCTTGATGCCGGCCTTGGAGCGGGCATATTCGATCACCGCCATCTGCATGCCGAAGCAGATGCCGAAATACGGCACGTTGCGTTCGCGCGCGAAGGTGACGGCGCGGATCTTGCCTTCCGATCCGCGTTCGCCGAAGCCGCCCGGCACCAGGATGGCATGCACGCCGTCCAGGGCATGCAGGGCGGTTTCGTCCTTCTCGAAAATCTCGGACTCGATCCACTCGATGTTGACGCGCGCGTTGTTGGCGATGCCGCCATGCACCAGCGCCTCGGCCAGCGACTTATAGGCATCCTTCAGGCCGGTATATTTGCCGACGATGGCGATCTTTACCGTGTTTTCCGGCGCCACCACGCGCTGCACCACATTCTGCCAGCGCGACAGGTCGGGTTCCCTGGCCGCATCGAGGCCGAAGCTTTTCAGCACCTGCACGTCCAGCCCGGCCTCGTGATAGGCCAGCGGCGCGGCATAGATGGTGTTCACGTCCAGCGCGGGGATCACCGCCTCTTCGCGCACGTTGCAGAACAGCGCCATCTTCTTGCGGTCGCCCTGCGGAATCTCGCGGTCGGCGCGGCAGAGCAGGATATCGGGCTGGATGCCGATGGAGCGCAGTTCCTTCACCGAATGCTGGGTCGGTTTGGTCTTCAGCTCGCCGCTGGCCGCGATGAACGGCACCAGCGTGACATGGATATAGATCGCCTGGCCCCGGCCCGCTTCCAGTCCGAACTGGCGGATCGCCTCCAGGAAAGGCAGGCTTTCGATGTCGCCCACCGTGCCGCCCACCTCCACCAGCATGAAGTCGGTGCCTTCGCGCTCGGCGGCGATGAAGTCCTTGATGGCGTCGGTGATGTGCGGGATCACCTGCACCGTGCCGCCCAGATAATCGCCGCGGCGCTCCTTGGCGATCACGGTCTGGTAGATGCGGCCGGTGGTGATGTTGTCGGTCTTGCGCCCCGGCACGCCGGTGAAGCGCTCGTAATGGCCAAGGTCGAGGTCGGTCTCGGCACCGTCGTCGGTGACGAAGACCTCGCCATGCTGATACGGGCTCATGGTGCCCGGATCGACGTTGATGTAGGGGTCGAGCTTGCGCAGGCGGACGGAATAACCACGGGCCTGCAGCAGCGCGCCAAGCGCCGCCGAAGCCAGACCTTTGCCGAGGGAGGAAACCACGCCGCCGGTGATGAAGATGTACCGCGTCATGGGCCTCCTGTTTAATCTAATCGCTCGACACAATGAAGGGCTTTGCGCAC
>NZ_JBKBHT010000004.1:0-398607 GCF_046297595.1 Ferrovibrio sp. | reverse complement strand
CGGAAGCTCGGGTCGCGCGTCGTGCGGAAGGTGAACAGCGTGTCGGTCCAGTGATGCACATAGGTCACCGTCTCCTCGCGCAGGTTGCCGCCGGGCTTCAGCAGCGGATGCGAGGGCGCCGTTTCGGCGACAGGGTTGGCGGCGACGGCGGCAGTGGCAGGTGACGTCATGGTTTGGCTCGGCATTTTGCTGGGGCAGCGCGGGAATACAGCAAGGCTGACCGGAACTCACGGCCTAAATCATATGTGTACATATAATATGATTCCGACGCCTTGAACAGTCTGATATTAACATTCCCCACTCAGAATCAAGCATTGATATCAATCAACATAACGCCCCTGTTTTTATCATACCCGGCTGATGCCTGCTGCTGCCATGATGCTGTCAGCAGCGATGGCCTAGTGTCCGCTCCTCAACAGACCGGACCCGCCATGACCACGACGCTTGCAGCTTCCCCCGCCACTGCCTCCCCCCAGGCCTCCGCACCCACCGCGCTCGACCGCATCCCCATGCCGCCTTCCGCTGCCCTGCTCGGCTGGCACATGCTGGATCACGACGCCGAACGTGGCTGGGTGCGGATCGGGTTTCAGGGACGGCCGGAATTCCGCAACCCGGCCGGCTTCATCCAGGGCGGCATCCTGGCCGCGATGCTGGACGATACGATGGGCCCGGCCCTGTGGCTCAAGACCGACGGGGCGTCGTTCAGCACCACCATCGACCTGACGGTCAGTTTCCTCAATCCCGCCAATCCCGGCCTGCTGATCGGCGAGGCCAGCGTGGTGCAGCATGGCCGCACCATCGCCTTCCTCGAAGGCCGCTTGAGCGACGCCGAGGGCCGCCTGCTCTGCCGCGCCACCGCCAGCGCGCGGCTGGTGCCCGCCGAACGCATCCCTAGCGCGGGCTGACCTTCATCCGCTCGATATCGTGCAGCACCATGACGAATTCGTCCGGCTTGATCTGCACTGCGCCGCGGAACGGCAGGTCGAATGACACGATCAGGAACATCACCAGGCCGAAGGTGGCGGCCACCAGGCCGCTGACAAAAATATGGAAGCCTCTGTGCGGCGTGCCGAAGATCCAGCAAAACAGGATCGAGATCAGGCCGCCGAACAGCACCACGACCCAGACGCTGGGCTCCAGTTCCTCTTCCGCGGCCAGCAGGCGGTCGCGGCGGGCATCGTAGAGGTCGTTCAGCCGGGTCAGCATTTCCTGCATGACGGCCAGCGATTTCGCGTCGGAGGGCGTGTCGGCCATCATCATACCGGCCACCTGCTCCAGCAGGATCCAGCCCTTGTTGCCGATCATGCCGCCGGCGGCCATCGCCGGCCACTCCTCCTCGATGACGGTGCGCACATACTGCTCCATCAACCGGTCCATAGCCTCGCTGACATCGGGATCGAGCATGCGGCTGTCGCGGTAGAGGTCGCCCAGTTCGGCGGCCTCCTTGCGCGCGACCTCACCGGCCTTGTTGAAGCTTTCCCAGGCCGCAACGGCGATGAAGGCCAGCAGCACGGCATAGATGACGCCGACGATCGAGGCCATGTAGACCGTCGCATCCTTGTTTTCCGTGCGCAGCTGGGCTGGCAGCAGGCGGAAGACGGCAAGCTGCCCGAGCAGGCCGGCGAACACAAAAAATCCGACCACGACCGGCCCGATCACGTAGCTGGGATAGCCATAGAGAAAATCGTTCAGCATGTGCCTGCCCTTCCCCTTTGCGGTTGCAGCAACAGGCATCTGTTCAGGCCATGCTCGGCCTTCAAGCTTTGCTAACGTGTTTTCCCGTCCGGCATATAACGGCGCCGCGGCATAATCGCTTCAGCGGCCCTTCTGCTTGCGCCAGGCTTCGAAGTCCACCTTGGTCTGCGGATCGGTGGCAGGATAGAGGCCGCGGATCGAGCGGCCGGCCAGCACCTGCTCGGTGACGAAATCCTCAAACGCCGTCATCTCGACGGCTTCATTGGCGATCTCGTCGGCGATCTCGGCCGGGATCACCATCACGCCATCGGCATCGCCCACGATCACGTCGCCGGGAAACACCGGCGCATCGCCGCAGCCGATCGGCACGTTGATGTCAATGGCCTGGTGCAGCGTCAGGTTCGTCGGCGCCGAGGGCCGGCTGTGGAAGGCCGGAATCTTGAGCTGCGCGATCTCGCCGGCATCGCGGAAACCACCATCGGTGACCACGCCGGCCACGCCGCGCATCATCAGGCGCGAGATCAGGATCGAACCGGCGGAAGCCGCGCGGGCATCCTTGCGGCTGTCCATCACCAGCACCGCACCGGGCGGGCAGATCTCAACTGCCTTGCGCTGCGGGTGTTCGGGGTTCTGGAACACGGTGATCGGGTTTAGGTCCTCACGCGCCGGCATGTAGCGCAGAGTGAAGGCCTCGCCCACCATGGTCGGCAGCGACGGGTTGAGCGGCTTCACATCCTGTATGAACTGGTTGCGCAGGCCGCGCTTGTAGAGCGCCGTGGCCAAAGTGGCGGTGCTGACCGTCTTCAGCTTGTCGCGGGTTTCGGGCTTCAGGGGCATGAGGGTTCGTCCTGCTCAGAAAATGTCGGGTTCGCGCACCGGGGCGCCGAAGGCGGTTTCCAGAAAATCGAAGTCGCAGCCCTGGTCGGCCTGCTTGATATGCTTGGAAAACATCCAGCCATAACCGCGCTCGTAGCGCGGCTCGGGCTGTTTCCATTCGGCCCGGCGTTTGGCCAGCTCGGCCTCGGGCACATCCAGATTGATGCCGCGCTTGTCGACGTCGATGCTGATGATGTCGCCGTTGCGAACCAGCGACAGCGGCCCGCCGATATAGGATTCCGGCGCCACATGCAGGATGCAGGCGCCATAGCTGGTGCCGCTCATGCGCGCGTCCGAGATGCGCACCATGTCGCGCACGCCCTGCTTCACCAGTTTCTTCGGGATCGGCAGCATGCCCCATTCCGGCATGCCGGGGCCTCCCAATGGGCCCGCATTGCGCAGGATCAGCACATGGTCGGCGGTGACGTCCAGGGTCTCGTCGTCCACTGCCTTCTTCATCGACGGGTAATCGTCGAACACCAGCGCTGGACCGGAATGCTTCAGGAAGCGCGGTTCGCAGGCGCTGGGCTTGATCACGCAGCCGTCCGGCGCAAGGTTGCCTTTCAGCACCGCCAGCGCGCCTTCGGCATAGATCGGATCGTTCACCGTACGGATGACATCGTCGTTATAGACCTGGGCATGGGCGATGTTCTCGGCCAGGGTCTGGCCCGTCACCGTCACGGCATCGAGATGCAGGTGCGGTTTGATGCGGCCCATCAGCGCCGGCAGGCCGCCGGCATAGAAAAAATCCTCCATCAGATAGGCTTCGCCCGAAGGCCGGATATTGGCGATCACCGGCACCTTGCGGCTGGCGACCTCGAAATCCTCCAGGCCGATATCCTGCCCGGCGCGGCGCGCCATGGCGATCAGGTGGATGATGGCGTTGGTCGAGCAGCCCATGGCCATGGCCACCGCGATGGCATTCTCGTAGGCCTTGCGGGTCTGGATCGCTTGAGGCGTCAGGTCCTCCCACACCATCTCGACGATGCGGCGGCCGCATTCGCTGCTCATGCGGATATGGCCGGCATCGGCGGCGGGAATGGAGGATGCGCCCGGCAGAGTCATGCCGATGGCTTCGGTGATCGCCATCATGGTGGCGGCCGTGCCCATGGTCATGCAGGTGCCATAGCTGCGGGCGATGCCGGCCTCGATGTCGTTCCAGTCGCGGTCGGAGATGTTGCCGGCGCGGCGCTCGTCCCAGAATTTCCAGGCATCCGAGCCAGAGCCGAGGATCTTGCCCTTCCAGTTGCCGCGCAGCATCGGGCCGGCCGGCAGGTAGATCATCGGCAGGCCGGCGCTGGTGGCGCCCATCATCAGGCCGGGCGTGGACTTGTCGCAGCCGCCCATCAGCACCACGCCATCCACCGGATGCGAGCGGATCAGCTCCTCGGTCTCCATCGCCAGCATGTTGCGGTAGAGCATGGTGGTGGGCTTGACGAAGCTTTCCGATACCGAGATGGCGGGCAGTTCGATGGGCAGGCCGCCGGCCTGCAGCACGCCACGCTTCACGTCTTCCACGCGGTGCTTGAAATGGGCGTGGCAGGGATTGATGTCGGACCAGGTGTTGACGATGGCGATCAGCGGCTTGCCGGTCCATTCGATGGAGGCATAGCCCATCTGCATGATGCGCGAGCGATGGCCGAAGCTGCGCAGGTCGTCGGGCGCGAACCAGCGGGCGGAGCGCAACTGGTCCGGGGTCTTCTTTTTGCCGGGCATGATTCCTCCCTGATACTCTGGGGCAGGATCATGCCGGGAGCCGGCCGGCTTGGCCAGCCCGGGCCGGGCGGGAACCGGCAGGCCTTACATCATATTCCGGGTGGCGGTGGGCAGGCTGACCACCAGGCCATCCAGGGCCGGGGTCATGATGAGCTGGCAGCCCAGCCGCGAGGTCTTGGTCAGGCCGAAGGCGAGGTCGAGCATGTCTTCCTCGTCGGGCTTGGCCGCGGTGAGTTTGCCGTACCAGTCCGGGTCGACGATCACGTGGCAGGTGGAGCAGGCCAGCGAGCCCTCGCAGGCGCCCTCGATGTCGATGCCGTGCTTGTGGGCGATCTCCAGGACCGACAGGCCGACCGGCGCCTCGACCTCGACGCGCTTTCCGTCCGGCTGGATGAAGGTCATCTTGGGCATCGCTTACTCCTTGCTGGGGCGGGCTGGATATATAGCCCAGTCCGCCGGCCCGCAAGTTAGGGGACCCCTCAGCCCTCTCCCGGACGGGGCGCCGTCTCCCGCTCGCGGATGGCGGCCTGCCAGTGGCGCAGGCGCTGGTCGACGAAGCCGGCCGCCTCCATCACCCGCTTCTGCCCGGCCGGCGGCAGGTTGGCCTCGGCGGCCTGGCGGAACAGGGTGAGCCAGCGGTCGAACTGGGCCTCGCTCATCCGCAGCCTGCCATGGGCGCTCATGACGCAGCCGGCATAGCGGTCGGTGCCCAGCAGGACCCGGGACCAGAAATCGGTCACCACGGCGAGGTGCCCGTCCCAGTCGGGGATCACCGCCCGGAACATCGGACCCAGCAGCGGATCGGCATCGGCGGCGGCATAGAAGTCGCGCACGAGAGCGGCCACCTGATCCTCCGTCGCCAGCACATCCGCCTGTTCCTGAACCTCTGCCATGACCGACTCCCTGAGACCGAACCGGCCTCATGGGTAGCCGAGTCACGCCCGGGAAGGCCTTGCGCAGGATCAAAACCGGGGAAATTCCCCACCGTGCCGGCGGGGCGAAAAATCACTTTAAAATAACTAAATTATATTAATAAATTCAAATAATTATATAAATAATATAATTCAAAACATCACTTCATGTTTCTGTTCGCCAGGGCGATCCAGGCCGCCGCCGCGCGCTCGACGTCGTCTGCCGTGCTGGCCCAGCCGAGGCTGAAGCGCAGGGCCTCGCGGGCGGCCGCTTCGGGCAGGCCCATGGCGGTGAGCACATGGCTGGGGGTGACCTTGCCCGACGAGCAGGCCGACCCCGCCGACACGGCCACCCCGGCCAGGTCGAGGGCCATCACCTGGGTCTCGGCCGGCAGGCCGGGCAGACCGATGCAGAGCGTGTTGGGCAGGCGGGCGACCTCGCCGGCATGGACCGACGCCGCCGGACAGGCGGCCAGCATCAGACCCTGCAGCCGGTCGCGCAGGCTGGCCAGCCGGGGGCCTTCCAAAGGCAGGGCCAGCCGGGCGGCCTCGGCGGCGGCCCCGAAGCCGGCGATGCCGGACAGGTTCTCGGTGCCGGCTCGCATGCCCAGTTCCTGCCCCCCGCCGGCCAGCAGCGGCGCCGGGGTCCAATCGTCGCGCAGCACCAGCGCCCCCACCCCGGTCGGGCCGCCCAGCTTGTGACCCGAGAGGGTGAGGAAGTCGCAGGCCAGGGCCGCCAGGTCGACCGGGATTTTGCCGGCGGCCTGCACGGCATCGCACAGCACCAGGGCGCCGGCCTCATGGGCCAGCTGGGTCACTTCGGCCACCGGCTGGATCGCCCCGGTTTCGTTGTTGGCCAGCATGAGGGCAACCAGCGCCGGGCGGGGCAGTTCGGCCAGGGCGGCGGCGATGGCCCCGGGCGGAGCCACGCCATCCGGGCCGGCTGGCACTTCGCGCAGGGGCAGCCCCAGTTCGGCGGCCAGCAGGCGGGCCGGGCGCAGGACGGAATCATGCTCGATGGCCGAAACGACCAGCGCCTTCACCCCGCCCTGCCGGATCGCCAGCCGGAAGGCCAGGTTGTTGGCCTCGGTGCCGCCGGAGGTGAAAACCACGCGCTTGGGTTCAGCCCCCACCAGAGCGGCAACCTGGCCGCGCGCCCGGCTGGCCAGCGCCCGGGCGGCGCGGCCGAACCGGTGCACCGAGGAGGGGTTGGCCGGGGCGCCCAGGACCTCCAGAATCGCGGCGCGGGCTTCAGGCCGAAGCGGGGCGGTGGCGTTGTAGTCCAGGTAGGCCGCCGTAGACGTCGCAGGGGATGTTTCGGGGGGTGCCTTAGGGGCAGTCATCTGATTTCCTGCTTTTAAGCTTGAATTTCGCGCTGCCAACTATGGTAAAACTGGCCCGCGAGCAACCGAATATCCAGCGCCGGATACTCCCCAATTCCGGCGGAAGCGACGAGCAGAGATGCCTGACATAATTTTCCCCGGTCCCGACGGGCGGCTGGAAGGCCGTTATACCCACGGGCCGGAGGCCAATGCCCCCATTGCCCTGATCCTGCATCCGCACCCGCTGTATGGCGGGACGATGAACAACAAGGTTGTCTACAACCTGTTTCACGTCTTCGCCAAGCGCGGCTTCTCGGTGCTGCGCTTCAACTTCCGCGGCGTCGGCCGCAGCCAGGGCGTCTTCGACCATGGCACCGGCGAACTTTCCGATGCGGCCTCGGCGCTCGACTGGCTGCAGGCCTATAACCCCAATGCCTCGGCGGTGTGGATCGCCGGCTTCTCCTTCGGCGCCTGGATTTCGATGCAGCTGCTGATGCGGCGGCCGGAGATCGACGGCTTCATCTCGGTGGCGCCGCCGGCCGGCATGTATGATTTCGGCTTCCTCGCCCCCTGCCCCTCCTCGGGCCTGATCATCCAGGGCACCGACGACAAGATCGTGGCCGAGCCGGAAGTGGCCAAGCTGGCCCAGCGCCTCGCGCTGCAGAAGGGCATCAAGATCGATTACAAGAAGGTCCAGGGCGCCGACCATTTCTTCGAAGGCAAGCTGGATGAACTGACGGCGGCCTGCGACAAGTATGTGAAGACCTCGCTGGTGCCCACCTCGGCCCGCGCCGGCAAGGGCGCCGTGGCCGCGAACAGCAATCCGCAATCCGGGCCGCAATCGGGCAGCTGATTTAGCTTCCCATTTGTAACTCTGGCGTCTCATTGCACAGACAGCAAATGGGACCCCGGGTCTCGTTGCACTCGCCCGGGGTGACGATAAGAAACAGTCGTCACCCCGGCCGGAGCGTCAGCGCAGAGCCGGGGTCCCATTATTTTGCGCCTCCATCTCCTCGTCGGGATCGGGGTCTTTCGCATAACGGATGCGGTGCATGTCCGGCCCCGGCAGGTCGATGATCGTGCCGAGCAGTTCGGCGCGGCTGCGTGGCGGCGGCGGCGCGGGTGGACGCGGCGGGCGCGGTTCCGGCTGCCAGGCTTCCGCGTAGCTGCGCGGCTTGGGCGGTGATGATGACTGCGGCGGCAATGGTGACTGGGGCGCGGCGGCCTGCACCGGCTTTGCGTCGTTTTGCGATGGTTTTGCATCGCTTACATCTTGATTTTGTTGAGACTGGTTTTTCTGCGCTGAGGCTTCAGCGGCCTGCCGGCGCGCGAAGCTTTGCTCCATGCGCGCCACCTCGGCATCCATCCTGGCGCGCTGGGCGGCAATGCGTTTGCGGAAGGCCTGGTTGGGCGGCGGCGACGCGGCGAGCCGCAGGCGTTCGCCGGCATCGGGGCGGTTGGTCGATGGCGTAACCTCAGCGAGTCCGGCCTGCTCACCCAGCCAGCGCAGCGTCGCCGGATCGTATTTTTCGATCTGCGGCATGGCGCGCAGCAACGCCTCGCGTCCCTCGCGGGCCAGCCTGAATTGCGCCTGCAGGCGGCGGCGGTCGCCGGCCTGCTGGATCAGGAAGCGGAACCGCTGGCTGCTGCGCACATGGCGCCAGAAACGGTCCTCGTCGATGCCGAGCGCCGCGCAGATGGTCGGCAGTTCCTCGCCATCGGCCCACATCACCGCCCCGCGCCGCCAGGCGATCTGCGGCCGATTGCGGCGGGGGTATGTACTCTTCCTTGAACGGATCGTTTTCCGGTCGGTACGGCATAGCTCGCCTCCTGCTCTGGGGAGGCGGACAAGGATAACGCGGATTGAGGAAAAAGAAAACAAAAAAAGAACAAATAGGATAGAAGACTATAAATCAGACGCTTTCAGCCACAAGACCGAGTGATCACGCCTTGGCTGACGAAAGAACTGAGGGTTTTCCAGCCGCTACTCTTGTGGAGGTCTCCGCCTATTTAGACTTATGACCGGGGGCGTATACGTCCCTTCAGGACTATGCCGAGGGGGCTGAGTTTTTACTGAAGGGGCTTCGTAACGATGGCTAGGCAGTTCACCCACCCTCTTCCGATACTCGGGTTCTAGATACCGCAGTAGATCCAACGTGTAACGAAAATAGGCTTCTTGCTGTTTCAGAATTTCCAGGTCCAGATGCTCAACGTGGAGCATGATGTCGCCTGTTTCAGTCTTCACAGCTTTATCGAAGTCTGTGAAGTAAAGCCCGTCTTCAATGTCATAAGCCCAGTGGCAGTGAGCATACTGATTCCGGGTTCCTTTACACCATCGCATTGCGCCTAATGTTTCGTTGTAGACATCTTTCATCCCAACCGAGTCAAATTTTGGCCGCATAATCGCGCTTGTTATCTGGATGCGTGAATCTTCGCCTTTGATCCGAAAAAAAGCGCGTATTCCGGACTGTCGGTCTCCCAGGGTAGCCGCAAAACAAGACGCAAATAGGTACTCCAGTTCGCCGTAACCGGCTAATATGCGGCCGATAATGGCTGCATGATTTGGAAACGCCATAAAGGCTGGCATTATGGTTTCTGACATTAGCAAATCCCTCGATTCCGCAATGAACCGACTCCCACCCAAATAGGCGAAAGAGCGTTTTGAGGCGGCTTTGTGCAGCACGCTAGCTATCCCGCCTCACAAGCTGAAGGATATCTCTAAGCAGGTAGATAGGCCCAAGTAGAAAAAGAAAGTCGACTAAAGCTTCCTCTTAAGCTGCTTCACATACTCCCGTATCAATCAAACCCACATGGTAAGCGGGGGACCTAGGCAGGTTGGTGATTCATCAGTCGCACGACGAGCTGCCGGGCCATGGCCTAGTCGTGCGGCTTGGGCGGGTCGCGCTCCTGCCCGGTGCCCCAGCTTTCCAGCCAGGTGCCGAGTTCATCGCCGGTGATATGCAGGCCGGTTTCCTGGAAATCCTGCCACGCCCCAAGCGCCTCGCGCTTGAAGCTTTCGCGGGCTTCCTTGCGATCAGGAAATTCCATGGCGGCTGTGCCTTCTGAACACGCGGCAGAAAATGACGTGGGCCAAAAAATATGAACCAGTCGTAGCACGGATAATCGGATGTTGGGAATTTTCCGGCAAGCTTATCGTGTGCCATAATCGCCCCATGCCTCCAGCCCTGCTGATCGCCGGCTATATCCTGCTCACCCTCGCCCCGCTGGCTCTGGCCTGGGCGCAGGGCAAGCCGCCGCGCGCCTTCGTCGACGAGCTGTCGTCCGGGCTGGCGCTGGCCGCCTTTGCCATCCTGCTGATGGAGTTCCTGCTGTCGGGCCGGTTCCGCAGCATCTCGGAACGCATCGGCATGGATGTGACCATGCGCTTCCACCAGTTGCTGGCGCGCGTGGCCGCCGCCTTCATCCTGGTGCATCCCTTCCTCTATGCCACGCCGCTGGGCCTGGTCCGGCCCGACGACGCCACGCATCAGGGCCATCTCGGCCTCACCGGGGCTGCGGCCTATAGCGGCATCATCGGCTGGCTGCTGCTCCTGCTGCTGGTGGTCACGGCGATGCGGCGTACGCAGATCGGCCATTCCTACGAGCGCTGGCGCATCGGACATGCCGTGGGCGCCGTGCTGATCGCCGCGCTGGTGGCGCATCATGCCTTTGCGGCCGGGCGCTACAGCGGCGAAGGGCCGCTGCTGTGGTTCTGGGTTGGGCTGCTGGTGCTGGCGGGCATGACCATGCTGGTGGTGTATCTGATACGGCCGCTGCTGCGGCTGCGCCGGCCCTATGAGGTGGTGGCCGTGACGCCCGTGGCGCCGCAGACCTGGCAGCTTGAGATCAAACCGCGCCATGGCGCGGCGATGACATACGACGCCGGGCAGTTCGTCTGGCTGCGTGTGGGCGGCAATCCGTGGTCGCCCGACGAACACCCGTTTTCGCTGGCCTCGGCGCCGGCGGACCGCACCAAGCTGTCGTTCATCATCAAGGCGTTTGGCGATTTCACCTCAAAGCTGGGCGACGTCGCGCCCGGCACAGTGGCCTATGTCGACGGGCCTTACGGGCATCTGACGCTGGCGCGGCGAAAAGCTGAGGGCGTGGCTTTGCTGGCCGGCGGCGTCGGCATCGCGCCGCTGCTGGGTATCCTGCGCCAGATGCAGCTGAGTGGTGATCGCCGCCCGGCGATGCTGGTCTATGGCAACCGCAGCCGGACGCAGATCGTGCTGGCCGATGAGTTGGAGGCGCTGACGACAAGCCTCAATCTCACAGTCGTGCATGTGCTGTCGGAACCTGATGATGCGTGGACCGGCCGGCGCGGCATGCTGGACGAAGCCCTGCTGCGCGAGTTGTTCGGCTTCGACGGCGCCCAGCGCTGGTGCTACCTGCTCTGCGGGCCGCAGGGCATGATGGACAGCTGCGAGCGCAGCCTGCTGGGCCTAAGCATTCCGGCGCGGCAGATCGTCTCCGAACGGTTTTATTACGACTGAGGCGCCCATGACGGCCGCACACAGACTGCTGGTTGTTTTCTGGGGTATCACCGCAGCCATCGTGGCGGCCGTGCTGGCCTTCGCCCTGCGGTGAGGACTATGGCTTCCGGGCCGGGCCTTTGACTTGTGCATATGCATATGTCAGGGTGGGTCATGGCCGCCCGCCCCCCGAAAACGTCCAAGGTCAAAACCGCCAAGGCCGCCGCCTGCCTGCCGGAGGGCATGTCGGATGTCTGCATGCTGCTGAAGACGCGGCGCGCGGCACGCACGGTCACGCGGCGCTACAACGCGCTGCTGAAACCCTTCGGGCTGCAGAGCACGCAGGTTTCGCTGCTGGCCGCGATTGCCAGGGGCGGCTTCGACTCGGTGAGCGACCTGGCCGAGACCATGGCGCTGGAACGCAGCGCCATGCTGCGCAACCTGAAACCCCTGGAACAGGCCGGGCTGATCGCCTGCCCCCGGGGCGGCCAGGGCCGGGCGCAGAAATTCGCCCTCACCCGCAAGGGCGATGCGCTGCTGGTGAAGCTGATCCCGCTCTGGCAACGGGCGCAGGATGAGCTGCGCGAGGCCCTGGGCGACAAGGCCTGGCGCGCGGCACAGCGGGGGCTGGCCGCGCTGGGATCGCTGGCGTGAGTTTTGGGGTCTGAAAATTTTTTGCCTTAACATGTGTATATGCACAGGAGAAAGCCATGAGCATATCTAACGCCCGCCCCGCCAGCGACCGTATCGTTGTCACCGGCATGGGCCTCGTCACGCCTCTGGGCTGCGGCGTGGCGAAAGTCTGGGAGCGGCTGGTGGCGGCGAAATCCGGCATCCGGCGCAACACGCGCATCGATGTCGCCGACCTGCCCAACCAGATCGCCGGCCTGGTGCCGACGCGCGCGGACGATGCCGAGGCCGGCCTCGATATCGACAGCGTGGTGGCGCATAAGGATCGCAAGAAGGTGGATCTCTTCACTATCTATGCGCTGGCCGCAGCGGAAGAAGCGCTGACGCAGGCTAACTGGAAACCCGAGGACGAAGCGGCGCGCGAGCGCACCGCCACGGTGATCGCCAGCGGCATCGGCGGCTTCCCGACGATCACCGAGGCCAAGGCCACGTTGGACTCGCGCGGGCCGCGCCGGCTGTCGCCCTTCGTGGTGCCGGCCTTCCTCGCCAACTTGGCCGCCGGCAATGTCTCGATCCGCTATGGCTTCAAGGGGCCGCTGGGCACGCCGGTGACGGCCTGCGCCGCCGGATTGCAGGCGATCGGCGACGCCATGCGCCTGATCCGCTCGGGCGAAGCCGATGTGGCTTTGGCCGGCGGCACGGAGGCCTGCATCGACCGGCTCTCCATCGGCGGCTTCGCCGCGGCGCGCGCCTTGTCGACGGCGCGCAACGATGCCCCCGAGACGGCCTCGCGGCCGTTCGATCGCGACCGCGACGGTTTCGTGATGGGCGAAGGCGCCGGCCTGCTGGTGCTGGAGACGCTGGAGCATGCGTTGACGCGCGGTGCTGTGCCGCTGGTGGAACTCACCGGTTATGGCACCAGCGCCGATGCCTGGCACCTCACCTCGGGGCCGGAAGACGGCTCGGGCGCGGCGCGCGCCATGCAGGCGGCACTGAGGATGGCAGGCTCAGGCGGCGGCGAGATCGGCTATGTGAACGCCCATGCCACCTCGACGCCGGTGGGCGACAATGGCGAGGTGGCGGCTTTGCGCCGCGTGTTCGGCGACAAGCTCAAGGACGTGGCGGTTTCCTCCACCAAGTCGGCCATCGGCCATCTGCTCGGCGCGGCCGGCGGCGTGGAGGCGGTGTTCACCGCCATGGCGATCCGCAGCGGCATCCTGCCGCCGACCCTGAACCTGCATGCCCCGGACGACGGCAACGAGGATCTCGACTTCGTGCCGCTGACGGCGAAGGCACGCGCCATCACGGCGGCTTTGTGCAACGGCTTCGGCTTCGGCGGCGTGAATGCCGCGATTGTCATGAAGGCTGTGTGATGCTTAGCTGACGGGGCAAAATGAAGGAGCCGGCATGAGTCTGCGGGCATGGATCATCCTCGCCATCATCGCCGCCGCCGGCTGGACCGCCGCCGGCCTGATGGCGCTGGTCTTCCTCGCTTATGTCGGCTGGATCGGGCTGCTGGTGATCGGCCTGATCGTGTTGCTGGCCAGCATCGCGGTCGACCTCAATGCCGACCACCCGGCGCATCTGCCCAGCGCGCATCTGATGGCGCGGCAGTATGAAAGGATGCTGGAAGGCAGCCCGGAGGACCGTGCCGCGCGGTTTGCCGAGCGGCTGGAGCGTCGGCGGCTGCTCTACTCGTGCGCACCTTCGCCATCGCGCTGGTGATGCTGGGCGGCGGCATGACTTTGCTGCACCAGATCTGAAAATCAGGGGCGATAGAACCGCCCGCCGCTGACCGGTCTGCGTACGCCGGTGGTGCCGGGCAGGCTTAAGCTCAGGCCGCGCGCGGCCCGCGCGGCGAGGAAAGCGAAGGCCTCGGCCTCCAGGTGGTCGCCATGCCAGCCCACGGCCTCGACCGCCTCGACCGGCATGTTGAGCTGCTGGGTCAGCATACGCATCAGCGTCGTGTTATGCCGGCCGCCGCCGCAGACCAGGCAACGCAAAGGGCGTTGCGGCAGATGTTGCAGCCCGCGTGCGACGCTGGCCGCCGTGAATGCCGTGAGCGTCGCGGCGCCGTCCTCCACTGAAAGCCCCTGCACGGGGGCGGCGCTGAAATCGTTGCGGTCGAGGGATTTCGGCGGCGGGGCACTGAAATAGGGATGGTCGAGCAGGCGCTGCAGGGCGGCTTCGTTCACGCGGCCCTGCGCCGCCGTTGCGCCGCCTTCGTCATGGGCCTGACTGCTGTGATGCAGCATCCAGTCGTCGATCAGCGCGTTGCCCGGGCCGGTATCGAAGGCGATCAGGTCGGAGTCTTGGTCGCCGCCGATATAGGTCACGTTGCCGACGCCGCCGAGATTGAGCACCAGCAGCGGCGGCGCCAAGCCGGCATGACGCGCCAGCGCTGCATGATAGAGCGGCACCAAAGGCGCGCCCTGCCCGCCCATGGCGACATCGGCGGAGCGGAAATCGGAAACGGTGGCGATGCCGGTGAGCCGCGCCAGCAGGGCGCCGTCGCCGATCTGCCAGGTGCGGCCTTCGTCCGGGCGATGCAGGATGGTCTGGCCGTGGAAGCCGAGCCAGGCGATGTCCTGCGCTGTCATGCCAGCCTTCTCCAGCAGGGCGGCGACGGCCTCGGCATGGGCCTGGGTGAGCTGCCGCGCCACGGCGCCGGCCGCATGGCCGCCACTGTTCAGCAGCGCGCGGATTTTCTCGCGCAGCGCCGGGGCATAGGGCAGCGTCAGCGCCGGGCCGAACTCCGCGATGCTTTCGCCATCGGTGCGCAGCAGGGCGGCGTCGATGCCGTCCAGCGAGGTGCCGCTCATCAGGCCGATGATCCAGGAGGGCTGCGGGGACAAGTCGGGAACACCTGATCGAGAGGGCGGAGGCTGGGAGAATCGGGTCCGCTATGATAGACCATCGGGCCTTTCCCGCCCACAGGACCCAAGCCAAAGCCAGAGCGCGCCATGACCGAGTTCCGTTCCGACTTCCTGCAGACCATGAGCCAGCGCGGCTACCTGCACCAGTGCACCGACGGCGAAGCCCTCGACGCACTCGCGCAGACGCCGGCGGGGATCACCTGCTATGTCGGCTACGACTGCACCGGGCCGAGCCTGCATGTGGGCCACCTGCTCTCGATCATGATGCTGCGCCGCCTGCAGCAGGCCGGCCACAAGCCCATCGTGCTGATGGGCGGCGGCACCACCAAGGTGGGCGATCCCTCGGGCAAGGACGAGGCGCGCAAGCTGCTGACGGTGGACGACATCGCCGCCAACATGGCGAGCATCAAGACCGCCTTTTCGCGGTTTGTCACCTTCGGCGACGGCCCGTCGGACGCCATCATGGTCAACAACGCCGACTGGCTCGACAAGCTCAACTACATCGACTTCCTGCGCGATTACGGCCGGCATTTCTCGGTCAACCGCATGCTGTCGTTCGACAGCGTGAAGCTGCGGCTGGAACGCGAGCAGCCGCTCAGCTTCCTCGAATTCAACTACATGATCCTGCAGGCCTACGATTTCGTCGAACTGGCCCGCCGCCACAAATGCAATCTGCAGATGGGCGGCTCGGACCAGTGGGGCAACATCGTCAACGGCGTGGAACTCGGCCGCCGCGTGCATGACCTCAGCCTCTATGGCCTGACCTGCCCGCTGCTGACCACCGCGGCCGGCCACAAGATGGGCAAGACCGCTTCGGGCGCCGTGTGGCTGAACGAGGACATGCTGCCGACCTACGATTACTGGCAGTACTGGCGCAACTGCGAGGATGCCGATGTGGGCCGCTTCCTGCGCCTGTTCACCGACCTGCCGCTGGACGAGATCACGCGGCTGGAGCGGTTGCAGGGCGCCGAGTTGAACGAGGCCAAGAAGGTGCTGGCCACCGAGGCCACTGCCTTGTGCCGTGGCCGCGAGGCGGCCGAACATGCGGCCGAGACCGCGCGCAAGGCCTTCGAGGAAGGCAGTTTCGGCGGCGACCTGCCGGTGGTGAAGGTCGCGCGCGACCGACTGGAAGCCGGCATCGAGGCCTTCGCGCTGGTGCTGGAAGCCGGCCTGGCGAAATCGGGCGGCGAGGCGCGCCGGCATATCCGCGGTAACGCCATCAAGCTGAACGACCAGCCGGTGAAGGAAGAGACCCAGCGCATCTCGGCCACCGACCTCGGCGCCGATGGCCGCCTGCGGCTCAGCTTCGGCAAGAAGCAGCATGTGCTGATCGAGACGGCGTAAGACCAAACAAAAAATGGGATCCCCGCTTTCGCGGGGATGACGTTCCGTGTTTCGTCATCCCGGCCTTGAGCCGGGATCCCATTTACGCTCCCCGAGTCGCTTCCATCATTCCTAAACCGTCACCCTCGGGCTTGGCCCGAGGGTCCATCTGTCAGACCTGTCAGGTCGTGAGCTACCAGAAAAAACGTGGATGCCCGGAACAAGTCCGGGCATGACGGTTTTGGGAAATCGATTCAATGACGATACAACGAATCGTCATGCCGCCTTCCCGCTTCCGCAGCGGCAGGATTGCCGCCGCCGCCGCGCTGGCGGATAGTCTCCTCTATCAAGGAGACCCGCCATGCTGAAGCGCATCGTCCAAATCCTGCTTGCCCTCGTGATCGTCGTCGTCGCCGGCATCGGCGGCGGGCTGGCCTGGCTGCGCTGGGGCAACGGCTACAAGACCGACGGCGAGCTGCGGATGGCCGGCCTGGACGCGCCGGTGCGCGTGCTGCGCGATGGCCATGGCATTCCCTATATCTTCGCCCAGAACACGCCCGACTTGATCCGCGCGCAGGGGTTCGTCACCGCGCAGCACCGCCTGTTCCAGCTGGAAGCCTATCGCGCGCTGATCTATGGCCGCGTGGCGGAAGTCGTCGGCGAGGCCGGGCTGGAGAGCGACAGGCAGATGCGCATTCTGGGCCTGGCGCAGAATGCCCAGCGCCATGCGAAACTGCTGAGCCCGGAAGCGCGCGATTTCCTCACCTGGTATGCGGAAGGCCTGAATGCCTATGCCGCGCTGACATCCGACCACCCCGTCGAGCTGAAACTGGCTGGCTTCCGCGTCGGGCCGTGGAGCCTGGACGACATGGTGGCCGTGCTGCATTTCGTTAATCTGAGCCACGCCACCAATTACCGGGCCGAGCTGCTGATGCAGGCGATGATCGACAAGCTGGGCTTCGAGAAGGCGAAGGCGCTGTTCCCGCTCAACGTCAATCCCGACCGCAAGGCGCAGCTGGCTTCGCTCGATACTCCGGTGCAGGTGGTGGAAGGCCTGAACGTGCAGGACCTGATCCTGCAGACCGGCGCGCCGATTGCCGCCCCCATCGAACTGGGCAGCAACAACTGGGCGGTGTCGGCCGCGCGCTCGGCTTCGGGCGCCACGATTGTCTCCAACGATCCGCATCTGGATGCGCGCACCCTGCCCGGCATCTGGCATCCCGTCGGCCTGTTCGCGCCCGGCATCCAGGCCGTGGGCGCCGCCCTGCCCGGCGTGCCAGGCCTGACGGTGGGCCGCACGCCCCACGTGGCCTTCGGCGTGACCAACGGCTATGGCGATTCCCAGGACCTGTTCGTCGAGACGGTCGATCCCGCCAACCCGGCGAACTACATGAATGGCGGCGCGAGCGTGCCCTTCGAGACGCGCGAGGAGATCATCCGCGTGAAGGACGGCAAAGCGGAAGGCGGCGTGCGGGAAGAGAAACTGACCGTGCGCGGCACGAAACGCGGCCCGGTGGTGGGCAGCGCCGCCAATGGCCGCGTGCTCAGCCTGCGCATGGCTTCGGCCGAGATTCCGGGCGGCGGTTTGGGCATCGAAAAGCTGCTGACGGCGAAAACCGTGCAGGAGGTGGATGCCGCCGCGCAGCAGATGGGTGTGATGTATTTCAACTACGTGTTCGGCGACAGCAGCGGCGCGGTGGGCCATCGCGCCACCGGCCTGGTGCCGTTGCGCGCCAGCGGCCAGGGCGTGTTCCCCAAGCCGGCGGAAACAGCGGCCAATGACTGGCGCGGCTTCATCCCGCCCGACAAACTGCCCGGCCAGATCGCGCCGGCCCGCGGCTGGGTCGGCACCGCCAATCACGACACCCAGCCGGATAACTATCCCTATCATTACGGCAGCTATTTCTCGCCGCCCTATCGTTACGCCACGATCAAGAACCGCATCGAAAACGGCCCGGCGATGAAGGCCGAGGACCATCTGAAGCTGATGCAGGATATCAGCAACGCACAGGCGCGCATGCTGGCGCCGAAGATCGTGGCCGCCCTGCAGGGCGGCAAACATGCCGATCTGGCGACGATCCTCTCGGGCTGGGATTTCCACGAGCGCACCGACAGCGCCGCGCCCACCATCTATCATGCGATCTACGAGGCGCTGGCAATGCAGACCTTCGCCGATGACCTTGGTCCGGAGCTGGCGAAACGCTGGCTCTCAAGCTGGTACACTTGGCAGTCGCGTTTCGATGCGCTGCTGGAAAACCCGGCCTCGCCCTGGTTCGACGATGCGGCCACGCCAGCCGTGGAAACCCTGCCCGACATGATCCGCCGCGCCGCCGATGTCGCGCGCGCCGACCTGCAAGCCAAATACGGCGAGACGCCGCAGGGCTGGCTATGGGGCAAGGCCCATACCATCGCCTTCGTCAGCCCCTTGCGCCGCAGCGGCGCGGGTGCGGCATTGCTCGGCACCGCGCCGCAGGCTTACGCCGGTTCGGGCGAGACGGTGCAGCGGGCACTGTCGGCCTATGGCCAGGGTTTCGAGACGCGGTTCTTCGCCTCGTTGCGCTTCATCGCCGACTTCTCGGATTCCGAGAAGGTGATGGCGGCGGTGTCGGGCGGCGTGGCCGAGCGCCAGTTCGGCCCGCACCAGCGAGACCAGCTTGATGCCTGGATGAACGGCCGCCTGCTGCCCTGGTGGTTCGCGCCGCAGGCGGTGGAAGCCAATGCGCGGCAGGTGCTGGTGCTGAAGCCGTAACGCAAGCTGCCTCACCGTCGCAGGAAAATGGGACCCCGGCTCTGCGCTGACGCTTGGCCGGGGTGACGATATTTTTTCGGCGCCCTTTTATCCGCCACTCCGGGCGAGTGAAACGAGACCCGGGGTCCCATTTTTCAAAGCAATGTCTCGTATAAATCGGCCCAGGTCGGATTCGTCGACTGAATCAGTTCGATCTTCCAGGCTCTCTACCACCGCTTGACCCGCTTCTCGCGTTCTATCGCCAGACGGATATCGTCGTGGGCTTCGACATAAACAAGGCGTTTCAAGCCGTACCGTTTCGTGAAGCCATCCGCCACCCCATCGCGATGCTCCCATGCCCGCCGTTGAATATCGGATGTGACGCCGACATACAGCGTTCCGTAGGGTTTGTCCGTGACGATATATACCCACCCGCCTGCCATGCGGAAGATGGTCGAAAACAATGGGACCCCGGGTCAAGCCCGGGGTGACGCAATGCGGGTTAAAAATAGCACCGTCACCCCGGGCGAGTGAAACGAGACTCGGGGTGACGGCTTTTGTGAGAGCCGCGAAATGGCGCGGCCCAGTACCTAAGGCGTGATCTTGGGAGGTTCCGGCGGCGGTGGGGGCTGCGGCGGCTGTTGCGGCTGCTCCTGCGCGGCGCCCGGTTCGCTGGTCGGTGCCTGGAAGACGCGGCGCAAAAAACCCGGTGCGATGGCCGACAATGGATTGACGGTGAATTGCGGGTCGTCCTTCGAGCCCGAGACCGCGAAATTCACACCGATGATGCCGTCGCCCACGAACAGGTCGCCCAGCAGCGGAATCCTGCCCAGGATGGTGTTGAGCACGAAGGCGGGCACGGCGGTGCCGGCGACGCTGATGCTGTCGGTGCGGTCGTAGATATTGCCCTCGAAGGTGATGCCAAGCTGCGGACCGGTCAGGCGCGCGGGATGCAGGGTGAGCACGCCATCCTTCTTGCTGAACGGCACCTCGCCGGTCTCGAACAGGATGCCCTCGCCCGAGAGCAAAGCCGAGAGGCCGGCGAAGGAGCCTATGCCGAGCAGCCGCGCCAGGAAGGGCGCGCGCACGGCGCGGACGTTCTGCATGGTCATCTTGCCGGTGAGCGGCTGGCTGGCCTTGGTGTCGTCGTAGGCGCCGCTGACCTGCATGGTGCCGCCCTGCATGTCGGTGATGCCGAGGAAATGCAGGATGGCGCCGGCATTGTCGGAATCGAGGCGCAGGTTGCGCCCTTCCAGCGCCGGCGTGATGAAGAAGCTGATACCGCCCTTGGTGGCGAAGCCGCCGGTGAGGCTGACGCGCTCGAGCCGCTTGGGCTCGCGCTGCACGCTGAGCGACAGGTTGCGCATCTCCAGCCCGTCTTCCAGCACCGCCTCGTCGAGCCGCAGGTCGAGCGTCAGGCGCGGTTTGGTCGCACCCGGCTCGCCATCATCGGCGAAGGCATCCCTCACGAAGGGCCGCAGGTCGAAGCGTTTGCCGCCCAGTTCGATCCGCGCGTCGCCGTTGGCGGCATAACCGATGCGGCCGCTGGCGTCGTTGTCGCCATATTTCAGGCTGGCGATCTCGGCGGACCAGCCGCCATCCTTGTTGAGCTGTGCCTTGGCGCGACCCGACAGCGCGGGGCCGGTCAGTTCGATCAGGTCGAAGATCACCGGCTGACCGGCGCGGGTGCGGACCTGCACCCGGCCCTGCCCTGGCGTGCCGGCCGGCTTGCCCAGATGCGCCTCGGCGACGACGATGGTGGCGTCCGTCAGGTCGAACTCGCCGCCGATGGCGGTTTCGCCGCCGCGGCGTTCCTCGATCTCCATGTTGGCATCCACCGGCCCGTCGATATAGGGTGCCAGCGGATAGCCCAGCGCCTTGCGCTGCGCCTCGTCGATGCGGCCCTGCAACCGATAGCGCGCCGGCACGGCGACGCGGGCATTGAATTCCTGGCGCCAGAAAATCTGCAACGGCACGCCGTTGAGCGCCGCCTTGCCGCTGGCCTCCAGCGCCTTGGCATCGACCTTCAGCTTCATCTCGCCATTGCTCAGGCCATAGCGCCCCATTAGGCCGTCCATGCTGAGCCCGGTGAGGTCTGCCTCGGCCGTCACCGCGATGTCGTCGGTCTTCAGGCTGTTGAGCAGCGGGAATTTCAGCCGCCATTTCACGACCGCATCGCCGCCCACGCCTGCCGGCTTGATCGCCAGCCGGGAAGGAAAACCAAGCGGCTTCTGGTCGATCAGCGCCAGCACGTCGCTGCTTTTGCCGCGCGCCGCGCTGACGATCTCGGCATGCTGCTCGGCATCCTGCAGGCCGGTGATCTTCACCTGGCCGGGGCCGACCTGAAGCACGCCGGTTGGCAGCGTGACGGTCGCGTTTTCCACGGTCAGGTCGAGCAGATCGGCATCCAGCGTGGCGCTGCCCTTCGCCGCGCGCAGCTTGGTCATCGGCGCGAGGTAATCGACCTGTAAACCCTCGAAGGCGAAATCCAGTTTCACGGCCTCGCGCGGCAGGCGCTGTTCGCCCGACAGCATGGCCGGAGTGAGCGCGGCCTCGAAGCGGCCGGCCGAGACCTTGCCCTCGCGGATATTGCCGGTGACCCAGTCGCGCGCGTTCTTCGCCATGCCGGCCGGCCAGTATTGCGCCAGCGCGTCGGTCGGCAGGTCGAAGAACTGGCCCTTCAGCTCCAGGCCGTAGCGCTCGCCCTCGGCGCGGCTGACCCAGCCGCCGAAGGACATGCGGAAGCCATCGGCGAAGGCGATGCTGCCCTCGTCGATGTAGAGGCGGTTGTTAGCACCATCGGCATAGCCGCGGAAGCGCGCCTCGGTCAGATCGAGCGGCACGGCGAGGACATCGGGCGCCTGCACGCGGCCGGCGCCGGCATGCAGGTCGAAATTCAGGCCAAGCTGTTCGCCG
The DNA here is from genome assembly GCF_046297595.1 of Ferrovibrio sp. GTDB lineage: Bacteria > Pseudomonadota > Alphaproteobacteria > Ferrovibrionales > Ferrovibrionaceae > Ferrovibrio. The sequence goes on along the minus strand of NZ_JBKBHT010000004.1, from coordinate 377,142 downwards.
CTTTCGTTCAGGCGCAGGGTCAAGCTGCCGCTGAGCGGCGCGGCGAAATAGTCCAGCGGCTGCAGTTCGGGCACCACGTCGGCGAAATCGGACGGTTCGACATTGTCGAACTGCACGTTGACGCTGGCGGCGCGGTCGGCCGAGACGTAATCGGCGCCGACCGTGAGGTTGACGCGGCGGTTGCGCCAGTCGAGCGCACCGGTGGCCGAGGCATAGACATGGCCCTCGCCGCGCCGGAAGGAGAGCTGCGCTTCCGGCACCACCCAGCGCTGATTCAGCTTCCAGTCCTCGATCACCAAGCGCTCGGCCAGGATCGAGACCATCTGGACCTGGCTGAGCGGATCGGTGGGATCGGGCGTGCGCGAGAGCGCGTCGAACACGCCAGCGAACATGCTGGTGGCGAGCGCGTCGCTGGGCGTGCGCAATTCCTCGGCATCGGTGGTGGCGCCGGGCTGGCCGTCGCCCTCAAGCGGCAGGCCGATCTGGAAACGGCCCTGGGCATCGCGCACCAGGCGTGCCTCGACGCCGCTGGCGAAGATATAGCGCGGCGCGATCACCCCGCGCAGCAGCGACGGGCCGCTGAGCGCCATGTCGACGAAGGGAATTCGCAGGGTGACGCGTTCGTCGCTGGCCCGGTAGCGCACGTCGACCACGCGCAGGCGCAGATTCTGGTCGCGCTCCGACCAGGCCAGCACGAGGTCGGCCATCTCGGCACGGATGCCGAATTGCGGCAGGGCCAGCGCCTCGCTGACATAGGGAATGAGAAAACCGACCGAGATCGGTTCCTGGGCCACGCGCCAGGCCAGAAACCCGCCCAGGCCGACCAGCGTCAGCGCCACCGCCACGACCGAGCGAACCAGCAACCGACTCCATCGCAAAACCACGTATCGCGTCCTCGTATGCGCCGGCCCGACCCGGCCGGACTGGCATTATGGTGACAGGGGGTTGCCGCTGCTTGACCCTGTGCGGAGTTTAGCCGAACTTCGCCTGCGGCACGAGGGAAACGCCATGCCATCCAAGCGATTACCGGCAAAAACCGGCAGGAAGACCAGCACGGCCAAAGCAACTACGGGCCGGGCGGCGAAATCCTTCGCCGCCAAACCGGCTGCCACGAAAAAAGCCGCCCCGAAAAAGAGCGCCGGCAAAAAAGCAGCCAAGGCTTCCGCCTTAAAGATCGGCACGGGCGGCACCGGCCGCAAGGCCGCCCCGGCAAAAAAACGTTCCGCCACGCGCCCGGGTTCCGGCGGCGCATGGCCGGGCCTGCCGCAGCCATTCGACCGGGACGCCGCCGCACGCGGTTTCGAACACTGGGCCGACATGCTGGCCGACCTGCCAGACCGGGCGCTGGCGAAACACCTGACCGCGGCGACGAAACACCCTGACGCAAAAACCCTGCTGGCCTGCCTGTTCGGCAACAGCCCGTTCCTGACCCAGCTGGCGCTGGACGAGCCCGCCACTCTGGCCCTGCTGCTGGAACGCGGCCCCGATGCCGCCTTCGAACAGGCGATGCAGGCCGTGAAGGACGCCACGCGCGGCTGCGACGAGCCCGAGGCGCTGGCCACGCCGCTGCGCCATGCCAAAAAACGTATCGCGCTGTCCATCGCGGTGGCCGACATCGCAGGCCTGTGGCCGCTGGAGAAGATCACCGGGTGTTTAAGCGACTTCGCGAGTCTGAGTATCGACAGCGCCATGGCCGTGCTGCTGCGCCATGCCGCCGCGCAGGGCGAACTGAAACTGCCCGATGCGAAGAAGGATCCCTGCCGCGGCTCGGGCTTCGTCGCCTTGGGCATGGGCAAGCTGGGCGCGCGCGAGCTGAACTATTCTTCCGACATCGACCTGATCATGCTGTTCGACCAGGAAGTGGTGCGCTACACCGGCCGCAAGACGCCGCTGGAATGCTTCGTGCGGCTGACGCAGCAGATGTTCCGCCTGCTGCATGACCGCACCGAGGACGGCTATGTGTTCCGCACCGACCTGCGGCTGCGGCCCGATCCGGGTTCGACGCCGGTGGCGCTCTCCATGGCGGCAGCCGAGACCTATTACGAAAGCTTCGGCCAGAACTGGGAACGCGCGGCGATGATCAAGGCGCGCCCCGTGGGTGGCGACGTCAAGGCGGGCCAGGGCTTCCTGCAGCGCCTGACGCCCTATGTGTGGCGCAAGAACCTGGATTTCGCCGCCATCGAGGACATCCATTCGATCAAACGGCAGATCCATGCCCATAAGGGCCATGCCGAGATCGCGGTGGAAGGCCACAACATCAAGCTGGGCCGCGGCGGCATCCGCGAGATCGAGTTCTTCGCCCAGACCCAGCAGCTGATCGCCGGCGGCCGCGACACGCGGCTGCGCTCAGCACCCACCTGCGATGCGCTGCGCGCCCTGGTCGCCACCGAGCGCCTGAGCCAGGCCGTGTGCGACGAGCTGATCGAGGATTACCGCTACCTGCGCAAGGTGGAGCACCGTCTGCAGATGATCGCCGACGAGCAGACCCATACCCTGCCGCGCGAGATCGACCATCTGGCCTGCTTCCTGGGCGAGGCGAATCCGCAGGCTTTCCGCGCTCGCCTGCTGGATGTGCTGGCGCGGGTGAAGCGCTATTACGACGACCTGTTCAGCGAGGCGCCGTCGCTGGGCTCCGAGACCGGCAGCCTGGTCTTCACCGGCACCGACGACGATCCGGAGACGCTGAAGACGCTGAGCGGTCTGGGCTTTACCGATCCGCCCGAGATCGCGGCGATGATCCGCGGCTGGCATTTCGGCCGCTATCGCGCCATGCGCTCGGAACGCGCCAGAGAAAAACTCACCGCCATCATGCCGCAATTGCTGGAAGCCTTCTCGCGCACCGGCAGCCCCGACGTGGCGATCCGCCGCTTCGACCATTTTTTGTCCAGCCTGCCGGCCGGCGTGCAGCTTTTCGCGCTGCTGCAAGCCAATCCCGCCGTGCTGGGCACCCTGGCCGAGGTGCTGGCCGCGGCACCGCAGCTGGCCGAGACGCTGGCGCAGAACAGCGCGCTGTTCGACAGCCTGCTGGAATATGCCGAGCATCCGCCGAGCTTCGACGCCGAGACGCTGGCGGCCAGCCTGAAGCGGCAGCTTTCGGCGGCGCGCGACTTCCAGGACGTGCTGGACTGGACGCGGCGCTGGACCACGGAGCTGAAGCTGCAGGTCGGCATCGGGCTGCTGCGCGGCACACTGGACGGCGTGGCTGCCGGCGATGCCTTAAGCCGCGTGGCCGATGCGGTGCTGGCCGAGTTGCTGGAGCGCGTGACGGCGGAATTCGCCAGCCAGCATGGCAGGATTCGCGACATGCAGTTGGCACTGATCGGCCTGGGCCGACTGGGCAGCCGCGAACTGACGCTGGAATCCGATCTCGACCTGGTGCTGATCTTCGACTGCCCGGAGAATGCCGGGGAGTCGAACGGCGCGCGGCCGCTGACGCCGGGGCTGTATTTCGCGCGGCTGTGCCAGCGCTTCATCAACGCGATCACGGCGATGACCGGCGAAGGCCGGCTGTATGAGATCGACATGCGCCTGCGTCCCAGCGGCGGCGCGGGGCCGATCGCCATCAAGCTGGATGCCTTCGCCGAATACCAGCGCACCGAGGCCTGGACCTGGGAGCATATGGCGCTGACGCGCGCCCGCGTGGTCTGCGGCGACACGAAGCTCAGCGCGCGCTTCGACAAGGTGCGGCGCGAAATCCTGACCATGGCGCGCGACGAGAAACGTCTGCTGGCCAATGTGGCGAGCATGCGCGCGCGGCTGGCGGCGCAGAAGCAGGGCAAGGGCATCTGGGACCTGAAACAGAGCCGCGGCGGCCTGGTCGATCTGGAATTCATCCTGCAATACCTGTTGCTGCGCCATGGCGCGGCGCAGCCGGACATCCTGCTGGCCAATCCGCTGCAGGCCCTGGAGGCCATGGCGCAGGCCGGCCTGCTGGACGCGAAGGCTTTGCGCGTGCTGCGCCTGGCCGGGCCGCTTTATGCCACCCTGCTGGCGGTGACGCGGCTGGCGGGGCGCGAGGAAGCCGGCGATCCCAGGCTGTGGCCGCCGGCCCTGGCCAAACGCCTGCCGGAACTGACGGGCGATGGCGGCCTGGAGGCCCTGGACGAACGGCTGGAGGATTGCCAGCGCCAGGTACACAGGCTGTTCGTCACCCTGGTCGAGCAGCCGGCCGCGCCCCATCTTTCGCTCGCAGATTCGCTGAACCAGGATTCCAACCGCACAGGACAGGACGATGGCAACCGCAGCTAAGACGAAGACCGCAACAAAGAAGAAAGCCGCCGCCAAGACGGCAACGCCGAAGAAGGCCGCATCGAAGAAGGAGGGCGCTGCCGCCGCCGGATTGCAGGTGGGCGACAAGGCCCCCGCCTTCACCATGCCGACCGATGGCGGCGGCACGGTTTCGCTCAGCGCCCTGAAGGGCAAGGCGGTGGTGCTGTATTTCTATCCCAAGGACGACACGTCGGGATGCACCAAGGAAGCCATCGACTTCACGGCGGCGAAGGCGAAGTTCGACAAGCTGGATGCCGTGGTGATCGGCTGCTCGCGCGACACCGCGAAAAGCCACGACAAATTCAAGGACAAGCACAAGCTGAAGGTGGTGCTGGCGGCCGACGAGTCGGGGAAAATCACCGACTCGTATGGCGTCTGGGTAGAGAAGAGCCTGTACGGGCGCACCTATATGGGCATCGAACGATCCACATTCCTGATCGACCGTACCGGGAAGATCGCGGCGATTTGGCGCAAGGTAAAAGTGCCCGGTCACGTCGACTCGGTGCTGAAGGCTGTGCAGGCGGTTTAGAATCAAGCGCTTGCTGCCTTTATCCACATTCTGTGGATAACACGCGCGACACGTGTTAAGTCCGTGTTCGCGCGTGTTTTTCTAAGATTCGTAACAGATTCTTTCTTGCATTAACCAAACCAAATAAGCCCTAATCGGCCCCAGCCAGAGGCGAGCGGTTTCCAAGACAAACGGGGGGCTTAGTGACGCGACGCGCGAGACGGCAATGGCGGGAGTTGCGCGACCGCCTGTTCCCAGAACGGCAGATCATTTTCCGCAGCCGGGGCGACGTGCGTTACGTCGCTCTCTCCAGTCGCGCCCAGATCGCGATGGCGGTGAGCGTGGTCGCTTTCGCCGGCTGGATCGGCTACGCCTCCGTGAACGTCTTCTATCGCGACGCCCTGCTCGACAGCCGCGACCGCCGCATCGCCGAACTCAGCCTGGCCTATGACCGGCTGGCGGCCGATTACGAAAAGAACCAGGAAAATTTCGTGGTCGCCTCGCGCGACCTGGAAGAGCGCTATCGCCGCCTCTACGACATGGCGATGAAACAGCGCAGCCCCGTCCTGCCCCCATCCGACACTGCCGAGGGCAACAAGGCCACGCCGCCGAAGGCCACCGCCAAGGCCGCCCCGGATGCCGCGCCCCAGAGCACGCTGGCCGCCAAGCCGGACGGCGAAACGGCCAAGGCTGTGGAAGGCGCAGCCGGCGGTGCCAAACCCGGCAGCGCGAAACCCGAGACCACCAAGCTGGCCTCGGCAGCCACCAGTCTGACCGGCAGCGACGACCCTGCCTCGATCGAGGATCTGGAAGGTATGCTGCGCGAGTCCAAGGCCAAGCCGCCGGTGCCGGCGGTGAAGCCGCGCGACATCGAGACCCGCATCCTGGCGGTGCGCGGCCGCCAGCGCGAATTACTGGATGAGCTGAGCCATCGCACCGAGCAGAGCCTGGCCGCGCTGGAGAAGGCGCTGAGCCGCACCGGACTGGATATCGGCGGCATGCTGGCACGCGCCACCGAGGCCCGCGCCGAGGTCGGCGTCGGCGGTCCGCTGCGCAGCCTGGACAGCCCGGCGACCCAGACCGCCTCGCTGGATCCGGTCGACCGCGACATGAACAGCCTGGAAGGCAAGCTCGGCCGCTGGGGCGAATTGATGGCCCTGGCCCAGCGCCTGCCGCTGGCCCTGCCGATGGGCGGCGAAGCGGAAACCTCGTCCACCTTCGGCCGCCGCATCGACCCCTTTACCAAACAGCCCGCCTTCCATGCCGGCATCGATTTCATCGGCCCGAACAAGGCGCCGGTGATGGCCACCGCACCCGGCGTGGTAGTCTTTGCCGGCCGCAAAGGCCCGTATGGCCGCGCGGTGGAAATCGACCATGGCCTAGGCGTGAAAACGCGCTATGCTCACTTAAGCTCGATTTCCGTTCAGGCGGGCGAGACCATTCCCTACGGCCGCCTGATCGGCACCATGGGTTCGACCGGCCGCAGCACCGGTCAGCATCTGCATTACGAAGTGCTGCTCGACGACGAGCAGATCGATCCCGCCAAATTCATCGAGGCTGGCTATCATGTTTTCAAGCAGCAAGAAGACCAATCCGCAGCCCGCCGCTAAGCAGGCTCCGCCCTCGATCCTGAGCGCCGGCCTGACGGTCAACGGCGATCTCAATTCCGAAGGCGAGGTGCAGATCGACTGCCTCGTCAACGGCGATGTCACCGCCGGCCGGCTGGCCATTGGCGAGAATGCCAAGGTGGTGGGCGAAGTGGTGGCCGAGCATGTGCTGATCCGCGGCGAAGTGATCGGCCGCATCCGCGCCAAGTCGGTGGAACTGGACAAGACCGCCAAGGTGCGCGGCGACATCTGGCACGAGCTGCTCTCGATCGCCGCCGGCGCCAAGATCGAAGGCCTGTGCAAGTTCGCCGAGAACCCGCGCGACATGGTGGCCAAGCTGAGCGTGGTCGCCTCCTCGGACGCCAAGGAAGAAACCGAGAAGACCGTGCAGAAGGCGATCAAGGGCGCGGCCGAAACCGGCCTGTCGGGCACCCTGCCCGGCCTCGCCGCCCGCGCCGCCACGGCGACGAGCTGAGAGAACCTTCATCCAGTCCAGAAGGCGGCCCCTGCGGGCCGCCTTTTTTTATGGCCTAGAAACGTCCCTCTTTCAGGAACCTTTGCACGGCGGCGATCACGTGCGGATCGTCGGGCAGAAAGCTATGCCCGACCGGCAGCATCAGCGTATGCGTCAATGCCGGCGGCAGGGCGGAATCCAGTTCCACCGTGCCGTCGCCCTGCTCCGTGGCACGATGCAGCAGGTTGATCCAGGCGCTGGGAATCAGCGGATGGAAACGCCGCGTGCCGGCAATCGCGCCGGTCTCCAGCTTCGGCCAGGGCAGGTCTGCCAGCCAAGGCGCGTCGCGATACAGCTCGCGCGCCGGGCGGCCGAACATCTCGGGCAGGCGGCTGAAGCCGCGCCGCGCCTGCAACCGCGCCACGGATAACGCGCCGCGATTGGGCACCCCCAGCAGCACGAGGCGACCGGCAGGAAACGGCAGCGGCTCGGACAACAAACTGCGCAGCAGCAGGCCGCCCAGCGAATGGCCAACAAAATGCGTTCTGGCGAAGTGGGTGCGTTGCGCACCGGCCAGCGCGGCGATGCGCGGCCGCAGCAGGGCCAGCAGGCCGGCATAATCGTGATGCCGCGAGGGATAATCCCAATTTTCGACGGCATAGCCGTCGCGCACCAATGCCTGCGCCAGCTTCGCCATCGAACGCGGCGTGCGCGCCAGGCCATGCAGCAGGATCACGCGGTCGGGTGATGATGTGGAATCCATTCCCCATAGTCATGCCCGGACTTAATCCAGGCATCCATGGGTATTTTAAACAGCGACTGGAAAATGCGTCGATGGCCGGCCAAGGAGGAGTGTTCCCGGGCCGGCCATGACGATAATAACGTGGTCCTTACGCCAGGTTTATGCCGCCGCCTGCAACGCCGCGCGCAACACTTGCTCGATGCCGAGCGGTTTCTGCCCGGTCAGCTTTTCCACTGTATCGGTCACCTTGGCCATGCGCCCCTGCTCCACTGCGGCCTGGGCACCGACCAGCGCTTCGACCAGAAAGGGCGGCATGCCGAGCTTCTCACGGAAAAAGCCGGCAAGCTGTTCCGGCGTGAGCGGCACCACCGGGATCGGCTTGCCGGCGATCTTCGACACGATGGCGGCAACATCCGGCGCACCGAGCGCTTCCGGGCCGGTCAGCTCGTAGACCTTGCCGTCATGGCCGGGCTCAGTCAGTACGGTAGCAGCCACACGGGCGATATCGGCGCGGGCGATCGAGCTGGTCTTTCCGGTCGGCGCCGCCGTGGCATAGGCCCCGTTGGCAATCGCGCCTTGGGCATTCATCACCAGCAGGTCGGCATAGGTGCTGGGGCGCAGGATGGTGAAGGCCAGGCCGCTGTCGCGCAGCGCCTGTTCGGTATCGGCATGGATCGCCGCAAAGGTGAAGGGCGAAGCCGGATCGTTGTCGAGATAGCTGGTATAGACGATGCGCTTCACGCCGGCGGCCTTAGCAGCGGCGATGGCATTGCGATGCTGGGCGATACGGGTGGCGTTGTCGGCATCGCCGGAAACCAGCATCAGCGTGGCAGCGCCGGCAAAAGCAGCGGCCAGCGTCTCCGGCTTGCCGTAATCCGCCTCGCGGACCGTCACGCCCCTGGCGGCCAGCGCGGCGGCTTTGTCCTTGTGCCGCACCGAGACGGCAACCTGCGCGGCTGGCACGCGCTGCAAGGTCTCGGCAAGAATCAGGCTGCCCAACTGGCCGGTGGCCGCGGTGATGACGATCATAACTGTCTCCCTGGTTTTCGATCAGGCCGCCTGCACCAGCAGGTTCAGCCGTTCATGGTCGCGATAGAGGAAATCCGATGGCACCTGACGTGGCGGGCCGCCTGCCGCATCATGCAGCAACAATGTGGGCACGCCGCGCGCACCCGTGGCATCCACCAGCATCTGGCCCTGCGCCGCCCATTGCCGGGCATGATGCAACTCCCCGGCATCGGCAAAGGCGGCGACGAAATCCGCCATCGGCAAGCCATGAACCTCGGCCAGCCCGGCCAGCACGGCCGGATCGGCGACATCGCGGCCATCGACATAACGGGCTTTCTGGATGTCGCGCAGCAGATCAATGCCGTGACCAGGGCGGCGACGCTCCAGGATCGACAATGCCAGCGTGGCCGGACCGGAATCGACCAACCCGCCGGGCTGCATCACCACACGGTCGAAATAGACAGCCGAGAATATGCGGCCCGTGAGATGGCCAATGCGCGTATCGGCCTGGCGGATATGATCGCGCATGCGCTCCAGCTGTATGGCCTGCTGCCAGGCGAACAGGCCGGTTGGCACCACGCGCACCGTCACGCCCGGCAGGCCGCGCAGCCGGTCCAGGCCGGCACCGGCACCGTAACACCAGCCGCAGAGCGGGTCGAACATATAGGTGAACTGGGTCATGGCGAGACTATGACGCGCGGCCCGCGCCGGATAAATCCGGCAAACAGGAATTGACTGTTCAGTTTTAATTGACAATCTATCGGCATGACCGACGTGAACCTGAACCGACTGGCCGTGTTTGCCGCCGTGGTCGAAACCGGCGCTTTCACCGCGGCGGCGCGCCAGCTCGGCCTGACCAAGGCGATGGTGAGCCAGCATGTCGCCCGGCTGGAGGCAGAGCTGGGCACCACCCTGCTGATCCGCACCACGCGCAAGGTGACGCCGACCGAGGCGGGGCAGGCCTTCCATGCCGATTGCCAGCGCATCCTGGCCGAGACCGAGGCGGCGCTGAGCCGGCTGCGGGTCAGCCGCGATGCCGTTGCCGGCCGCCTGCGCATCACCAGCGGCGCCGACAACGCGACCGCCCTGCTGGCACCCGCGCTGGCCAGCTTCATGCAGCGTCATCCGGCGCTGACCGTCTACCTGATCGTCAACGACCAGATCGTCGACCTGGTCGGCGAGCGGTTCGATCTGGCGATCCGTGCCGGCTGGCTGCGCGATTCACGTCTGCGCGCCGTGCGGCTGGGCGGCTTCCGTCAGGTGGCGGTCGCCTCACCCGACTATCTGCGCCGCCATGGCACGCCGCAGAACCCGGGCGATCTCGCCGCCCATCGCTGGGTGACGCTGACCTATCTGCCGGCGGCACAGGCACTGAAATTCACGCCGCGCCAGGGTCGCGGCCGCGCGCAGATCGCACGGGTGACAACAGCGCTGCAGACCAACAATACCGCGGCGATGCGCAGCTTCGTGCGCAGCGGCGGCGGCATTGCCGTCTTCCCCGATACCATGGTGCGCGAGGATCTGGCGAAGGGCCAGCTGGTCGAACTGCTGCCCGGCTACGCGATGCCCGAGGGCGGCATTTTCGCGGTCTATCCAGCGATGCGCCATGTGCCGCCGAAGACGCGGCTGTTCATCGATTTTCTGAAACAGCGGCTGGCGGCGCGCTGAACCCGAGCATCGAACGCGGCCTGCGGGCCAGGCCATGCAAAGACGTGGATGGCCGGGTCAAGCCCGGCCATGACGATTATAGAAGCGGAAAGGAATTACGCCGCGTCCTTGTCGCCGCCGCCGACCTTGGCCGCGAGCTGGGCGGCCATGAAGGCGTCAAGGTCGCCATCCAGCACGCCCTGGGTGTCGCTGGTTTCCAGCTCGGTGCGCAGGTCCTTCACCATCTGGTAGGGATGCAGGACATACGAGCGGATCTGGTGGCCCCAGCCGATATCGGTCTTGGCGTCGTTCAGCGCCTGCTGCTCGGCCTCGCGCTTCTGCAGCTCGCGCTCGTAGAGCCGCGCCTTCAGCATCTTCATCGCCTCGTCGCGGTTGCGATGCTGGCTCTTGTTGATCTGGCAGGCCACAGCGATGCCGGTCGGGATATGGGTGATACGCACGGCGGAGTCGGTCTTGTTGACGTGCTGGCCGCCGGCGCCCGAGGCACGGTAGGTATCGACGCGCAGGTCCTTGTCCAGCACCTCGATCTCGATGGTGTCGTCCACCACCGGATAGACACCCACGGAGGAGAAGCTGGTATGGCGACGCGCGTTGGAATCGTAGGGCGAGATGCGCACCAGCCGGTGCACGCCGCTTTCGTTCTTCAGCCAGCCATAGGCATTCGGGCCGATCACCTTGATGGTGGCCGACTTGATGCCGGCTTCCTCGCCTTCGCTCTCTTCCTGGAACTCGACCTTGTAGCCGTGCTTCTCGGCCCAGCGCACATACATGCGCAGCAGCATCGAGGCCCAGTCCTGGCTTTCGGTGCCGCCGGCGCCGGCATGCACTTCCAGGAAGGTGTCGTTCATGTCGGCTTCGCCCGACAGCAGGCTTTCCAGCCGCGCCTGGGCCACTTCCTTCGACAGGCCCATGATCACGGCCTCGGCCTCGTCGACCACGGCCTGATCACCCTCGGCCTCGCCGAGTTCGATCAGGTCGATACTGTCCTGCAGGGCCGATTCCAGCCGGCGCTGGGTGGAGACCGCGCGTTCCAGCTTGGTGCGTTCGCGCATCAGGGCCTGCGCCTCGGCAGGCTTGTTCCACAGGCTCGGATCTTCCGAGCGGGCGTTCAGTTCCTCGAGTTTCTTGACTGCGTTATCCCAGTCAAAGAGACCTCCTCAGCAGTCCGAGCGACTGCTGGATTTCATCGGCCATCGACCGAATTTCGGCGCGCATACTGTTTCCTTCATCAACTTTTGTCGGGCGGAAAGTAATAAGTCGTGGATGGCCGGGTCAAGCCCGGCCATGACGAAAAGGGCCGAAAACAGAGACGAAAAATAACCGTCATGCCCGGGTTTAGCCCGGGCATCCACGATTTTTCGTCAGCCCCGAAATCTCAACCCCGCGCGGCCTGGACCAGCTTGCGCATGGACTCCAGCGAAATCGCGCCGGGGATCAGTTCCTGGCCGATCACGAAGCCGGGCGTGCCGTTGATGCCCAGCTTTTCGGCCAGCGCGAGGTTGGCGCGGATCACCTGCTCCACCTTCGGCGCGCCCATATCAGCCTTCAGCTTCGTCACATCCAGCCCGCTGGCGGCGGCGATGCGGAACACTTCCGCCTCGGTGAGCTGGCCGCGGAAGCCCATCATGGCATTGTGGAAAGCGAGGTACTTGCCGCCCTTGTCCTGTTCCAGCGCGGCGATGGCGGCGCGCGAGGCCAGCACGCTGTCGGGCCCCAGCACCGGCAGTTCCTTCAGCACGACGCGCAGCTTCGGGTCTTCCTTGATCAGGGTCAGCACGCTCTGCTGCACCTGCTTGCAATAGCCGCAGCGGTAATCGAAGAACTCGACCAGCGTGACATCGCCCTTCGGATTGCCGGCGACGAAGGACACGCCATCGTCGAACAGCGCCTTGGCATTGGAGGTGAGCGTCTGGCGGCGGGCCTCTTCCTTCTTCACAAGCACATGGCTGGCTTCCTGCAGGATTTCGGGGTGGCGTACCAGCACTTCCAGGACTTCCGGATTGTCGACCAGCACGTCGCGCACGGCGGCCCGCTGCTCGGCCGGGAAAGCCGGAGCCTGCATCTGGGCCAACGCCTGTTTTGAGGCCGGGAATGCCAGCAGCAGGGCGAAGGCAACAGCGGAAAAACGGAACGGCGACATGGAAAAATCCTTTGGATGAAGCTGCCGGACTATGCGGCGGAGCCGGCAACGGGACAAGGCACAAGAGCGTGAGTAAAGAGGGTTACCGGCGCTGCTGCTGCTGGCGGCGCAGGTCCTTGGATGCGGCGATGATGTCCTGCGCGCGCAGCCAGCCGGGCGTGCCCTCCTTCAGCAGGCGCGAGGCGCGCTCGGCCTGGCCTTCGGCGTCGCGGGCGCTGCCGATCACCAGATAGCGCTCGGCCGAGGCCAGCGAGGCCATGCCGATGTCGTTCTTGCGGCCATAGGCGGTGGCGAGCTGCTGCCAGGCGGCGCCGCTGTCGGGTTCGCGCAAGGTCACCTGCCGCAGGATGCCGATGGCTTCGTCCAGCCGGCTATCGTCGTTCAACGCCACTAGGCGCTGGCCCACACCGAAGGCCAGCAGCGGTTCGTTCGGCGCCAGGCGATAGGCGTCCTGCGCCGGCGGCAGCGAGTCGGCGACGCGGCCCATGTTGAGCAGGATGTCGGCCTTCAGTTCATGGAAGAACGGGTCGTTGGGATAGTCGCGGATCAGGCTGTCAGTCTCGGCCAGGCTGCGCTGGAAATCCAGCGCGCGGAAATAGGCGAAGGCGCGGGCGTAACGGCCGTACAGCGAGGTGTCGCTTTCGGGATATTTGCGCAGGGTGACCGGCAGTCCTTCCAGATAGCCGACCAGTTTGGCCTGCATGCGTTTGAAACGCTCGATATTCTCCGGGCTGTCCTTGGCGTTGCGGAAGGGCGAACGCTGCTGGCGCGATTCCAGCGCAGCGACGCGTTCCGGCGTGAGCGGATGCGAGCGCACGTAAGGGTCCTGCCGTTCCAGCACCAGGGCCTCCTGGCCGCCGATGATGCGCAGGAACTCGATCAGGCCCGAGGCGGATTGCCCGGTCTGTTCCAGATAGGTCGCGCCGGCCTGGTCGGCGGCGGATTCCTGGCTGCGGGTGAAGGACAGGAAGCTGCGCTCGGCCACATGCTGGCCGCCAAGGATGGCCGCGGAGGCCGCCTCGCCCGACCCGGCCACGGCCGCCGCCGCGCCAAACAGCATGGACAGGATCATCGCGGTGGAGGCCGTGTCGATAGCGTCGGACATGCGGGCCAGGTGGCCGCCCGAGATATGGCCGATTTCGTGCGCCAGAACGCCGATCACCTGGGCCGGGCGGTCGGCCCGGATAAGCAGGCCGGTATTGACGAAGATGCGCTGGCCGCCGGCGACGAAGGCATTCAGGCTGCGGTCGTTGACCAGATGGACCGAGATGGCTTCGCTGGCCAGCCCGGCCGCCCCGAAGAGTGGCGCGGCATAGGCGCGGATGGTATTTTCGATCTCGGCGTCGCGCACAAGGGATGCGCCGCGACGCTGGGCCTCGGCGGCGGTCGGCAGAACCGCCCCGGCGGCCGTCAGCATCATACAGCCGACAGCGAATGAACGGCGGAGAGAACGGCGCATGGAAGACCAGCGTACGGCCATGGCGAAGTATTGTCCCAACCCCGGAATTCCGGGCCAAGCAAGACGGTTCATCCTAGGTAAGGGGCCATCCCACATGCGTCAATGCACCCTTCTCGCGATAGTAGCGGTTCTGGCCGCCGGTTGCTCGGGTTCCGAAAGCAAGGTCCAGGTCGGCCAGATCGACTACCTGAAGGGCTTCATCGGCGGCGTCGCGGCCGACGAGCCGCGTGCCGCCCTGGTGGCCCGCGACGTGCTTTCGGCCGGCGGATCGGCCGCCGATGCCGCCGCCGCCGCCGCACTGGCCTATGCCGTCACCTACCCCTCGGCCGGCGGCCTGGGCGCGGGCGGCGTCTGCGTGGTGGGCGACGGGCCGACCAAACGTACCGAAACCATCGAGTTTCCCATCGTCGCGCCGAAGAATGGCGGCAATGTGGCCGTGCCGCCGCTGGTGCGCGGCATCGGCCTGCTGCAGAGCCGCTTCGGCAAGCTGCGCTGGGAAGCGGTGGTGACGCCGGCCGAACAGCTGGCCCGCTTCGGCGAGCCGGCCAGCCGCGCCTTCGTGCAGGCCGCGGTGGAGACCATCCCGCCGGTGACCGCCAGGCCCACACTGGCCCCGCTATTCGGCACCCGCACCGGCATGGTTCCCCAGGAAGGCGAGCGCCGCGTGCAGTTCGCGCTGGCCGCCACGCTGGGCCGGCTGCGCACCGCCGGCCCGGGCGACCTGTATCAGGGCCATCTGGCCCAGGCGGTGCTGGCCGACAGCCGCGCCGCCGGCAGCGGCCTGACGGCCGAAGAGCTGCGCGGCTATGCCGCCACCATCGGCAAGCCGATCGAGGTGCCGTTCGAGAACAATGTCGTCTTCTATGCCTCGAACAACGCCGCCGGCGGCGCCGTCGCCGCCTGGCTGATCGAGCAGTCGCATGACGAGGCCGGCCTGATCGGCAGCGGCAGCATGAAGCCCGAGAAATTCGCCGCCGCGCTGGGCCAGGCCTATCGCGCCGAAGGCCCGCTCAACATGTATGGCTTCGGTTCGGCCAGCATCGCGGTGATCGACAGCAACGGCATGGCGGTGTCCTGCGCCTTCGGCATGGGCCCGGCCTATGGCAGCCGCATGGTCGGCCGCGAGACCGGCATCCTGTTCGGCGCCGCGCCGGGCATGCCCGGCGAGGAATCCGCCTACCTGACCGCCGTGGTGGGCATCAACAAACGCGTCGGCCAGGCCTATTACGCCGCCGGCGGCAGCGGCGGCGCGCCGGCCCCGGCCGCCGTGGCCTACAGCCTGCTGCAGGCCGGCTTCAGCAAGGCAAAGGAACCGGCCATCGCCGCGCTGGCGGCGCCGCGCCTGTTCCAGGCCAATCCGCAGGCGCCGCTGCAATACGAGCCGGGCGCCGATCCCGCTGCATTGGCCAGCGCGCGCAGCCGTGGCCTGAGCGTGGCCGAATTCGGCCGGCTTGGCCGCGTGAACCTGGCCTATTGCAGCAACGGCCTGCCGCGTTCGCCCGAGACCTGCAGCTTCGCCGCCGACCGGCGCGGCTACGGCCTCAGCCTCGGCCGCCAGTTCTGAGTTTTCCATCAAAGCTTCCGGAGTCCGTCATGTCGCCCCCTTCCCCGTCGCCGTCGCGTCGCGGCGCCATCGATCCCTTCTTCGTGATGGAGGTGATGAAGGCGGCCGCCGCGCGCGAGGCCGCCGGCGGCGACGTGATCCACATGGAAGTGGGCCAGCCCTCCACGCCGGCGCCGCGCAAGGCCATCGAGGCCGCCGTGGCGGCGGCGCAGCGCGAACCGCTGGGCTACACGCTGGCGCTCGGCATCCCGGAACTGCGCGCGGCGATCTCGGCCCATTACCGCAGCTATTACGGCCTGGACGTGCCGCCGGAGCGCATCGTCGTCACCACCGGCTCCTCGGCCGGTTTTCAGCTCGCCTTCCTTGCCGCCTTCGATGCCGGCGACACGGTGGCACTGGGCGAACCGGCCTATCCGGCCTATCGCAACATCCTGAAGGCCCTCGACCTCAATCCGGCGATGATCGTGACCGAGCCGGAGACGCGCTTCCAGCCGACGCCGCAGCTTATCAACGCGCAGGCGCCGCAGGCGAAAGGCGTGCTGGTGGCCAGCCCGGCCAACCCCACCGGCACCATGCTGGGCGATGCGGAAATGAAGGCGCTGATCGACGACTGCAAGGCGAAGGGCCGCTGGCTGATCGTCGACGAGATCTATCACGGCATCACCTATAACGGCCGCGCGCAGTCGGTGCTGGCGCTGACCGACCAGGCCATCGTGATCAACAGCTTCAGCAAATACTTCTCGATGACCGGCTGGCGGTTGGGCTGGATGGTGGTGCCGGAAAGCCTGCTGCGGCCCATCGAATGCCTGACGCAGAATTTCTACATCTCCGCGCCCGGCATCAGCCAGGTGGCCGGCGTGGCGGCGATGAGCGCCTATGACGAGCTGGAAGAAAACGTCGCGCGCTATGCCAAGAACCGCGAGATCCTGCTGAACGAACTGCCGCAGGCCGGCTTCGACAGGCTGGCGCCGGCCGATGGCGCCTTCTACATCTACGCCGATATCAGCCGCTTCACGAATGATGCGAACGACTTCTGCAAGCGCATGCTGGCCGAAACCGGCATCGCCGCCACACCCGGCTTCGATTTCGACCGCGGCCGCGGCCATTACTTCATGCGCTATTCCTTCGCCGGCAGCACCGACCGCATGATCGAAGCGGCGAAGCGGCTGAAGGGCTGGCGGAAATGACGGCATCGTAAAATGCCGTCATCCTCGGGCTTGGCCCGAGGATCCACGAGTTGCTTTAAAACATGAAAATGAAAACGTGGACCCTCGGGCCAAGCCCGAGGGTGACGCGATGTGGTGTGTCTTACGCCGTCGCCGCCAGCGACTTGGCCATATGCACCAGTTCACGGCCCTCGAAGGTTTCCAGGCCAGTCTCGGCATAGCCGAGATGGGCATAGAGCTCGCGGTTCTCGGTGAACTGGGCATTGGTGTAGAGGCGGATTTCGGTGAGGCCGCGCGTCCGCGCCTGCGCTTCGGCGAAATCGAGCAGGCGGCGGCCCAGCCCCGTGCCCTGCTGGGTCGGATCGACCGCAACGCTCCAGATCAGCAGATGATCGTCGGCCGACCGCAGCACCAGCGCGCCGGCCAGGCCATCCTCGACGCCATCCACCACCCAGACCTCGTAGGTCTGCAGCAGGGCAGCCGGTGTTTCCGTCATCGGCTGCGGCTCGGCGCCGATGCGCGGCACGTATTTCACATAGGCGCGCTTCTGCAGCGCGCCCAAGCGTGTCTCATCCGCCGCCGTGGCGCGGCGGATCCTCGCATCGTTCACCGGATCTCTCACCGGAAGACTCACCGGCGCCACCAGCCCTTCTTCGGGGCCGGCGCGTCGGCTTCGGCCTTCTCGGTCTTGCCATCGGTGCTGATCACCACGGTCTCGAAGACCGGACCGGTGGCGACCGGCGCAGACGCTGCCGGAGCAGCGGCGGCGGGCGCCGGAGTTGCCTCGGCGGCGGGTTCAGCAGCCGTCGCAGGTTCGGGAGCCGGCGTTGGAGTTGGGGCCGGTGCGGGCGCTTCCGTCTTCGGGGCCGGCGGGGCCGCGCGTGCGGGGGCCGGTTCCTCATCGTCGAATTCGTAACCCGGCAGGCCATCAAGCAGCGCGCCGATGGAGGCCGGCGTCATCGCAGGCGGCGCCATCTCGCGCGGGCGCGGTGCATCGACGCGGGGGGCATCCTGACGGGGCGCATCAGTGCGTGACGCGGCGTCCTGGTCCGCTGCCTCGCCTTCGGCCGGTGCGCCGCCTTCATCGCGACGGCGACGGCGACCACCGCGACGACCCCGACGACGGCGACGGCCATCGCCGCCATCCTCGTCGCGCGCTTCGGCGCCGGCATCATCACGGGCGGTCTCGTCCTGGCCATCGTCGCTGCCAGCCTCGTCGGCGGCGGCATCCGCGCCCTCATCCTCGCCGGCAGCGCCCTCGTCGGCATCATTTTCGCCTTCGGCGCCGGCCTCGCTGCCTTCGCCACGCGGTGCGTCCTTGCCGCCACGACGACGGCGACGACGACGGCGACGGCGGCGGCCATCGCCATCCTCCTCGGCCCCTTCGGCGCCGGGTGCGGGCATCTCCTCGCCCTCAGACTCATCGGCCGCCACGTCATCGGTTTCGGCATAGGCCGATTCCTGCGTGATCGGACGCGGCGCTTCATGGCGCGGCGCCAGATCGGGGCGATTCACCTCGCCCGGCTGGCGCGGCTTGTTGCGCTCGATGCGGAAATCGGGCGGCACCAGGGTGGCATCGGCGGCCAGGATCACGCGCATCACATAGCGGCGCTCGATCTCGCTCAGGCGTTCGCGCTTGTGGTTGAGCAGGTAGATCGCCACTTCCGCCGAGGTCGAGACGGTGATCTCGGCCGAACGGTCGCGGATGCCCTCCTCCTCGATGGCGCGCAGTACCTGCAGGGCGGTGGATTCCACCGACCGCACATAACCGCGGCCCTGGCAATGCGGGCAGGTCATGGTCGAGCTTTCGATCAGGCTCGGCCGCAGACGCTGGCGCGACATTTCCAGCAGGCCGAAGGCCGAGATGCGGCCGACCTGGATGCGCGCGCGGTCGTTGCGCAGGCATTCCTTCAGGCGCTGCTCGACCTTGCGGATGTTGCGGTTCTCCTCCATGTCGATGAAGTCGATGACCACAAGGCCGGCGAGATCGCGCAGGCGGAGCTGGCGGGCGATTTCCTCGGCCGCCTCAAGGTTGGTCTTGTAGGCGGTCTCCTCGATATTGTGTTCGCGGGTGGACTTGCCCGAGTTCACGTCGATGGAGACCAGCGCCTCGGTCGGGTTGATGACGATATAGCCGCCCGACTTGAGCTGTACGGTGGGCGAGAACATCGCATCGAGCTGCTGCTCGACCTGATAGCGGGTGAAGAGCGGGATCTTGTCCTGATACTGCTTCACGCGCTCGGCATGGCTCGGCATCAGCATGTGCATGAAGTCATGCGCGAAGCGATAGCCCTCCTCGCCCTCGACGATCACCTCGTCGATCTGGTCGGAGTAAAGGTCGCGGATCGAGCGCTTGATCAGCCCGGCCTCTTCATAGATCAGGGCCGGCGCCGAGGATTCCAGCGTGCGTTCGCGGATGCTGTCCCAGCTGCGCAGCAGGTATTCGAAATCGCGCTTGATCTCGGGCTTGGAGCGTTCCATGCCGGCGGTGCGCACGATCACGCCCATGCCGTCCTGGATGTCCAGCTCCGCCGTGATCGCCTTCAGGCGCTTGCGGTCGGCCTGAGACTGGATCTTGCGCGAAATGCCGCCGCCGCGCGCGGTGTTGGGCATCAGCACGCAATAGCGACCGGCCAGCGACAGATAGGTGGTGAGCGCGGCGCCCTTGTTGCCGCGTTCTTCCTTGACCACCTGCACCAGCATGATCTGCCGGCGCTTGATGACTTCCTGTATCTTGTAGCGGCGGAAGGCATTGGCACGGCGGCGGCGGCGGCCATCGCTGGTCTCGTCGTCGCTCTTGCCGTTTTCCTCGGCGCGCGCCTCGGCGGCCTCTTCCGCATGGCTTTCTTCGGACTGGCCTTCTTCGGACTGGCCGGATTCCGCCATGCCGGACTCAGCCAGGGCAGCTTCGCCATCGGCCACGTCGGGCGCGGCATCGTCGTTTTCGGCACGCGGCGCGGCTTCATCGGCCTCGACGGGCGCACTGATGCTCGGCACCGGGCTGGCGCTGGCCGGCACGTTCCAGTAGGCCGGCGCCGCGACATCACTGGCTGCCTCGACGGCATCGGCAATCGCCTCGCCCTGGGCGGCGGCTTCGGCGCCTTCTGTCGGAGTGTCCGGCTTGATCTCCTCGACGGTGTCGTAATCGCCGTCGACTGTCTCGATGCCGTGATCCTCGGCATGTTCGTCGCCATGGTCGCCGGCGGCCTTGGCGGCTGCGCGGGCTTCCTCGGCGGCCAGTTCGGCCTCCTCGGCGGCGGCGGCCTCGGCCTCTTCCTCGGCCTGCTGCGCCAGCAGGGCCTGCCGGTCGGCGATCGGGATCTGGTAATAGTCGGGATGGATTTCGCTGAAGGCCAGGAAGCCATGGCGGTTGCCGCCATATTCCACGAAAGCGGCCTGCAGCGAGGGCTCAACGCGGGTGACCCGCGCCAGGTAGATGTTGCCCTTGTTCACCTGTTTGGTGGAGGTCTCGTAATCGAATTCCTCGAGACGGGTCCCCTTCACCACCACAACCCGGGTTTCCTCCGGATGGGTGGCATCGATCAGCATACGCATGCCCATGAGGCACTATTCCTGCGGCGCGGCGCCGCCCGCGCGAATAACAAACGGCGGCGCGCCTTGGTTCTCGGGGCTGGCATCGGCCGGATCGGCCCGTCGCGAGACACCAGACCGGACGAACCGGCGGGCCTGCGGCGGTAATGATCCTGACGACCGAGAGGGGGGACTTCATCCGGGGAATAATGGTTCCACCGGGCGCGCCGCGCGCTGTCGGTCTGCCGAGCCCCCGCCGGATCGTCGACCCGGGCGGACGCCCCGAAGGTTCACTCCAAATCCGGGGTGTCTTGAGCGCAGCTTCCGAGGCCATCCGCTCCAGGCCGCCTCCTTTTAGGGCTGACAACTGGCTATCGCGGGCTGGCTCAGGGCCGATGCGCCGATCTTTCCGCTCTTCCGGCCGGCTAAATCCTTGACGGACAAGCTTTTGGGCGGAGGGTCCGATCTGACTCGGATATTCGCGATTGCATCGTACGCTTTGGCAGGGCATACCGACAAGGTCTTTCTTGCCGCGCCGCACGATGACCCCGGGGCTTTCGATCAAGCGACTGATTTTACTTGCAATTATTGCATTCCTGCTGCCGGCTGCGCTGCCCGTCGCCGCTGGGGCCGAACCGGCGCGAGTCACCCGCCTGCAACTGGGCCTGAATGCCGGCCTGACCCGCCTGGTGGTGGAGGCTTCCGAGCCGGTATCGGCCGAGCTTTCCGCCCAGGCCAACGGTCTGGGCCTGGTCCTGCTCCTGCCGGGCCTGCGCTGGGCCGCGCCGCCAGCCCAGCCCAATGCCGCCGGCCTGGTCGCCGGGCTGGGCCTGCCGGTGCGCCACGACGAACGCACCGAAATCGCCATCGACCTGATCGAGCCCGCCGTGGTGGAGCGCGCCTTCCGGCTGGAGCCGCAAAACGGACCGCTCGGCGCCAGCGGCCACCGGCTGGTGATCGACCTGCGCCCGGCCGATCCGCAGGCCTATGCCGAGGCCTTCGCCGCCTCCGTCATCCTGCCCCTGCCGAATGCGGTGGATATCGCGCCGCCGCCGGCTCATGCGGCCGACCGCCGGCATACCATCGTGCTGGACCCCGGCCATGGCGGGCAGGATCCTGGCGCGATCAGCGCCTCGGGCCGGCACGAGAAGGACATCACCCTGGCGGTGGCGCTGGCGATGGCCCAGCGCCTGCAGGCGACCGGACGCTACCGCGTGATCCTGACGCGCGACCGCGACCGCTTCGTGCGGCTGAACGACCGCGTGGCGCTGGCGCGCAAGCACGAGGCCGACCTGTTCCTCTCCATCCATGCCGACAGCCTGCGCGGCGACCGCGCCACCAGCGGCGCCACCGTCTATACCCGCGCCGACACCGCCACCGACCTGGAGGCCGAGGCGCTGGCCCTGCGCGAAAACCGCGCCGACCAGTTGGCCGACAGCGCGGCCGAACGCGACGTGGACGACGTGGTGTCGATCCTGCTCGACCTCGCCTCGCGCGACACGGCGCGGCTGTCGGGCCGCTTCGCCGGCCTGCTCACCGCGTCGATGAGCGATACCATCGCCCTGCGCCGCAACGCCCTGCGCGCGGCGAATTTCCGCGTGCTGTCGGCGCCCGACGTGCCCTCGGCGCTGCTGGAACTGGGTTACCTGTCCAATCCGGGCGACGAGGCGCTGCTGTTCTCGGAGTCCGGCCGCAACCGGCTTGCGGCGGCGGCGGTGGCCGCCATCGACCGCTTCTTCGGCATCGAAACCCGCTGACGACGCGCTTCAGGCGCGCGGCGGAATGACGGCGGCTGCCTCCAGCAGTTTGGGGCGGTAGTTCTGGGCCCGACCGCTGCCGACATGCCAGTAGTGGATGATGTTGCCGGCAGTGAGGATATAGACGGTCGGCGCGGCGAAGGCGGTGTTGCTGCCATTCACCAGCGGCACGCGGCTGCCGCGCGTGGGCGGATGCAGCACAGGAAATCGCAAACCCATATTGTTGTTGAGCCACTGCCGGGTGGTTTCCGGATGCTCGGCATAGGACATGACGGCAAAGGCGATGCGCGGATCGTGGCGCAATTCGCGCCAGACCTCGGCCAGCGCCGGCATGTCATTCCGGCAATGTATGCACCAGTAGCCGCCGATATAGAACAGCAGGGCGCGATCCGAGTAATCGCTGAGGCGCACGGTGGCGCCCTCGGCATTGTGCAACGCGATGTCGGGGATGCGATTGCCAACACGCCAGCCCTCGCCGCCCGGCTGCGTGGTCACGCAGCCCATCAGGCCACTCCCCAGGCCTGCCATACCGACCCCCAGAATGCCGCGCCGCGTGAACATCCTGTCCTCCGTTGCCGCACCGGCCCAGCCTAGCGCCACTTTGAATGATGAGGAACGCGAAAATCCCCGATTCCCGCGCTCTATCCTTTGCCGTGCCATGGCACCGCCACAATTATCCGCCTATACAGGCGAATGTTTCGGGAGTACCTGTACGCCCGATTTTCCGGCTTATGATTCCGGCCATAGATTCCGGCCGCGATAACCGGCCCAGAAACGGCCGCCCCGGGGTGCCATGCGTCTGCTGTCGCGTTTCCTGTTCCTGCTGTCCTTCGCCGTGCTGGCCGTGATCGGCGCCGGTGCCGCCGGCCTGGCCGGGCTGTGGTATTACGGCCGCGACCTGCCCGACTACAAACAGCTGGAGAAATACGAACCGCCGGTGACGACCCGCGTGCATGCGGGCGACGGCCGCCTGATCGCCGAATTCGCCCGCGAGCGCCGCCTGTTCGTGCCCATCCAGGCGATCCCGAAACCGGTGATCCAGGCCTTCCTGTCGGCCGAGGACAAGAATTTCTACGAGCATAGCGGCATCGATCCGATGGGCGTGCTGCGCGCCGTGATCCAGAATGTGGTGAACCTGGCGCAGAACCGCCGGCCGGTCGGCGCCTCGACCATCACGCAGCAGGTGGCGAAGAATTTCCTGCTCGGCAATGAAGTCTCGCTCGGCCGCAAGGCGAAGGAAGCCATCCTCGCTTTCCGCATCGAGAACACCTTCAGCAAGGACAAGATCCTGGAGCTGTACCTGAACGAGATCTATCTCGGTTCGGGCGCCTATGGCGTGGCCGCCGCCGCGCTGGTCTATTTCGACAAGTCGCTCTACGACCTGACCCTGCCCGAGGCGGCCTATCTGGCCGCCCTGCCCAAGGCGCCGAGCAACTATCATCCGGTGCGCCATTACGAACGCGCCAAGGCGCGCCGCGACTGGGTGATCGAGCGCCTGCAGGAAGACGGTGTGATCAGCGTGGAGCAGGCGCGCGCCGCCATCAGTACGCCGCTGGTGGCGATGACGCGGCCGGAATCGGAACTGGCCCGCGCCGACTGGTTCGCCGAGGAAGTGCGCCGCGACCTGGCGCAGAAATTCGGCGACAAGGGCCTTTATGAAGGCGGCTTGAGCGTCCGCACCACGATGGACCCGAAGCTGCAGGCGATCGGCGAGCGCGTGCTGCGCGACGGGCTGGAAGCCTATGACCGCCGTGCCGGCGGCTGGCGCGGCCCGCTCGCCCGCGTGGCCCTGACCATGCCGGGCCAGGACTGGCGCACGCAGCTGAATGCCATCCTGCCGATCCCCGGCATCCTGCCGCCCTGGCGCGTCGGCGTGGTGCTGAAGGTGGACAACGACAGCGCCGAGCTGGGTTTCAGCGACGGCAGCAAGGGCAGCCTGCCCCATGCCGGCCTGCGCTGGGCGCGCAAGAAATTCGGCCCCGACCATTTCGGCCCGGTGCCGCGCACGCCCGGCGAGGTGATCGCCGCCGGCGATGTGGTCGCGGTGGAAGCCATCGACGGCAATGCGAAGAACGGCTACGCGCTGCGCCAGATTCCGGAAGTGGGCGGCGGCCTGGTCGCCATGGACCCACATACCGGCCGCGTGCTGGCGCTGGTAGGCGGCTTCGATTTCAAGCTCAGCCAGTTCAACCGCGCGACGCAGGCCAACCGCCAGCCCGGCTCGTCGTTCAAGCCCTTCATCTATGCCGCGGCATTGGACAGCGGCTTCACGCCCTCGTCGCTGGTGCTGGATGCGCCCTTCGTGCTGGACCAGGGCCCCGGCCTGCCGCTGTGGAAGCCGGGCAACTATTCCGACCAGTTCTACGGCCCGTCCACCCTGCGCGTCGGCATCGAGAAGTCGCGCAACCTGATGACCGTGCGCCTGGCCCAGGCCATCGGCATGGAGAAGGTGGTGGATTACGCCAAACGCTTCGGCGTGATCGACAACATGCCGCCGGTGCTGTCCATGGCCTTGGGCGCCGGCGAGACCACTTTGCTGAAAATGACCACGGCCTATGCCGAGTTCGTCAATGGCGGCAAGAAGATCACGCCGACGCTGATCGACCGCATCCAGAACCGCAGCGGCGCGACGATCTATCGCCACGACACGCGGCCCTGCCAGGACTGCCTGGCCACCGTGTGGCAGGACCAGGCCGAGCCGGCCCTGCCCGATCCGCGCCCGCAGGTGATCGATGCCGTGACGGCGTATCAGATCACCTCGATGCTGGAAGGCGTGGTACAGCGCGGCACCGGCATCCGCATCCGCGAGCTGGGCAAGCCGCTGGCCGGCAAGACCGGCACCACCAACGACAGCATGGACACCTGGTTCATGGGCTTCAGCCCCGACCTGGCCGTCGGCGTCTTCATCGGCTACGACACGCCGCGCGACATGGGCAAGCGCGAGACCGGGTCCTCGGTGGCGGTGCCGGTGTTCAAGGCCTTCATGGCCGAGGCGCTGCAGGACAAGCCGAACATCCAGTTCCGCGTGCCGCCCGGCGTGCGGCTGGTGCGCGTGCAGGCGGCCACCGGCGAACTGGCCCGGCCGGGCGACCGCAACGTGATCCTGGAAGCCTTCCGCCCCGGCACCGAGCCGCAGCCGGGCGAGCGCAGCAGCGTGCTGGACGGCTCGATGAGCGAGCATGACGGCATTTCCGGCGTGGGCGGCAGTGCCGGCGCGGCGCCGATCTCGGGCACGGGCGGCCTGTATTAAAAGATTGGCGGCCTGTATTAAGTCGCTGTTCGCAAAGGCCGCTTCGCACCGCTTGACACCATCGGACGGCGTCTTTATACGCTCCCCTCACGGTTTGATTGCCGGTCCAGTCCGACCGGCCGGCGGGCGGTTAGCTCAGCGGTAGAGCACACCCTTCACATGGGTGGGGCCACTGGTTCAATCCCAGTACCGCCCACCATTTTCCTTCAGCCTTCTCGCCATCGTTGCATCGGTTCGCCCTCATCTGCGGGAGCGTCGCGTGATGTCTGCCTTCATGCCGAGCGTTGCATTGCCCAGCGGCGAGACCGTGCCCGCCCTGGGCCAGGGCACCTGGAACATGGGCGAGAGCAAGGCGAAGCTGCGCGACGAGGTGGCCGCGCTGCAGCTTGGCATCGAACTGGGCATGACGCTGATCGACACCGCCGAGATGTATGCCGACGGCATGGCCGAGCAGGTGGTGGCCGCCGCCATCGACGGCCGGCGCGACGATGTATTCCTGGTCAGCAAGGTGCTGCCGCAGAATGCCAGCCGCGCCGGCACGATTGCCGCCTGCGAGCGCAGCCTGAAGCGCCTGCGCACCGACCGCATCGACCTCTACCTGCTGCACTGGCGCGGCGGCGTGCCGCTGCATGACACGATCACGGCCTTCAACGACCTGCGCCGCGCCGGCAAGATCCGCTTCTGGGGCGTGAGCAATTTCGACACCAGCGACATGGACGAGCTGGAGCGCCTGAGCAACGCGACGGCGGTGGCGACCAACCAGGTGCTCTACAATCTCTCGCGCCGCGGCATCGAGCATGACCTGATGCCCTGGTGCCGGCGGCATAACCTGCCGATCATGGCCTATTCCCCCATCGAGCAGGGCCGGCTGCTGAAGAATGCAGCGCTGAAGGCCGTGGCCGCGCGCCACAATGCCACGGCGGCGCAGGTGGCGCTGGCCTGGCTGCTGCGGCAGAGCGGCATCATCGCCATCCCCAAGGCCTCGCGGCCCGAGCATGTGCGGGAGAACCATGCCGCACTGGAGATTCGGCTGACGCGGCAGGACCTGGCCGAACTGGATGCCGCCTTCCCGCCCCCCAGCGGCCCGCAGCCGCTGGAGATGCTGTAAGCGGTCATCCCGCGACCGCTTTCCGGCGTATAAAGGGCCATGAAACCGCTGCCCGATACCCTGCCGCGCGACCTGACCGTGATGGTGGTCGACCCCGACCGCCATACGCGCAACCTGCTGCGCCGCATGCTGCTGGATATGGGCTTGCGCAACCTGCTGTTCGCCGCCAATGCGAGCGAGGCGCTGGACCTGCGAGCAGCCTGCGCCGGACCGCTGGACCTGCTGCTGGCCGAACTGGACCTGCCGGAGCAGGATGGCATCGTGCTGGCGCGGCTGCTGAAGACCGAGCAGCCCGGCCTGCCCATTGTGCTGCTGAGCCGGGAGGTGACGGAAACGACGGTGGCGCTGGCGCGCGAGGCCGGCATGGCCGCCCTGCTGGCCAAGCCGCTGGCCCCCGACCAGCTTTACGAAAAGATCGTCGGCACTTTGCAGGGCGATCCCGGCTACAGGGCGCGCGAATGGCTGCGCAGCGAGGAAGGCCTGGCGTTTGCCGCCGAGGCGACGCCGGAGATGCGCGCGCTGTACGACATCTGGAACGAGGCGCGCGGCGAGATGGCGATGCCGCCGCGCGACTTCCTGCAGGAACTGGAACTGCGCCGCACCGAGTCAGGCTTCGGCCGCAGCATCTTCATCGTCGAGGTCGAGCCGCCGAAGCCACGCCTGCGCTACAGCTTCGTCGGCGACGCGCTGCAGGCCCGGCTGGGCTGGAATGTGGAAGGCACGTATATCGACGAGCAGAATTTCATCTATCGGCGTTATGCCGAACCCGCCTATGCCCGCGTGATCGGCCACAGGCTGCCGCATTACCGTCGCGTGGGCGCCATCGAACGCATGATCCTGTTCCGCTACCAGCGCCTGCTGCTGCCGTTCGGCGACGCGGGCGGCGTGCAGACCGTGCTGGGCTATGCGCGGCCGCGTTAGGGAAACCTATTCGACCGTCGCGGCGGGACGCGCCGGTGATCCGTCATCGCCGGCCATCGCCGCGTAACCCGCCAGACGCGGTCGCACATCGCTGGGCGAAACGCCGAAATGGCGTTTGAAGGCTGTGGCGAAATTCGCCGCGTTGCCATAACCGGCAACATAGGATGCCTCGATCACGCTGATCGTGCCGCTTTCCAGCATGGCACGGGCGCGCTCCAGCCGGCGGGCCCGCACGTAGTCGAAAACCGACGTGCCATGTATGGTGCGGAACAGCCTCTGAAGGGCGCTGACGCTCATGCCGACATGACGCGCGACATCCTCCAGCCGGGGACGTTCGTCGCCGGAAGCCTCGATATAAGCACAGGCCTCGCGGATGCGGTCTCGCTCGCGGCCGCCACAGCGCGGCAGCATGTCCAGTGGATCGCTGCCCGTCAGCCGGCGCATCATCTCGGCCACGATATCGACAGCATGGCTTTCAAGCTGCAGCCCATGCAGCAGCATGCCGTAAGGCGACGGCGCCAGCACCTGCTCGGCCAGTTGCACATGACGCAATGAAGGCTGCCAGGCAGCAAAGCCGAGATGGCTGCCGGCCAGCCGGTGCAGCGTCTCGGCGTCCATGCCATCCTCCTCTGCGATCTGTTCCAGCCAGCCGGGTGGAATGCTGACCGTTACCTTGCGTACCCAGTTGCCGCGGATGCCGCGGCGCACGAAGCGGTCGGGCCATGCATAGGACAGCAGGAAAGCCTGCGGCACCGGCCGGCCGTCGGCATCGACCTCGGCCCCCAGCGAAATGTCGCGGTCGCCGGCCGTGATCTTGGCGCGGCCGCGCAGGAAAATGCCGACCGTGATGCCGGGATCATGTGTGCCTTCGCTGACCAGATCGTGGGCATCGACCGCATCGGTGGCATGCAGCATCAGGCCAGACCGCAGTTTCTGCAGACGGAAGCTGCCTTCCAGGACGACATCATCGGCCGCAGCCGACAGGCGGTAATCCCCGTCCGATACAAGGGCCTGCAGATCACGCGCCGTAACCCGCGGCCCGGCCGTGCCCTTCGAGCGATCCTGCATCCTGCCTTCCCTCCATCGTCGCCGGGCGATCTCCGCTTGCGGAATGTGATCTGACCATTCCGCAAACGAACTAGACCGCCGCGCAAAAGCCGGTGCAGGCCCGCGCCGCTATAAGACGGCATCCGCGGGACCGAGTCCGGCCCTTAAATGCGAATGCTTCGCATTTTCTTTAGCATGTACCCGAATCCGGGTCCAGTCATGCCGGCCGCGCCGCGTCGGGAAGAACTATGTGTAAACAAGGGGATATAGATATGTCTGGTGGAATTTCCGCGCTGCGCCGCGATCAGGCGGCGCTATGGGGCGTGTCGGTATTGGCGCTGGTGGCCGGAATCGGACCGGCCTGGGGTCAGCAGCAGCCGGCCGCCACCCTGCCCCCGGTTCAGGTGGAAGGCAAAAAGCTGGCGATCGAGGTCGAACAGGCGATCGACGCGGAGCAGATCGACCGCGACCAGCCGACCACCCTGCGCGAGCTGTTTTTCGACAATCCGGCCATCACGGCCACGAGCGGCAGCACGGCGGCACAGAAATTCTATCTGCATGGCCTGGACCAGGCGAAGCTGAACGTGACCATCGACGGCGCGCAGCAGCGCAACAACGTCTGGCACCATAACGGCAACATGACGCTGGACCCGCTGTTCCTGAAATCCGTCGAGGTTGAGTCCGGCGTCTCGGCCGCCGATTCCGGCCCCGGCGCGCTGGGCGGCAGCGTGCGATTCAAGACCAAGGACGCCAAGGACATGCTGCTGCCCGGCCAGACCAGCGGCGGCACGGCGATCCTGGGCTATGACACGGACTCGCAGACGTGGCGTACCACCGGCGCCGGCTACACCGCGCAGAGCGGCTTCGAGCTGCTGGGCATCGCCACGCTGTCGCGCGGCGACAATTACAGCAATGGCGACGGGACCGAGGAAGCCGGCACCGGCACCGATCTGATGAGCGGTCTGGCCAAACTGGGCCACGAAGCCGCGAACGGCCATCGCCTGCGGCTCTCCACCGAATATGCCGAGGACGATGCCACCCGCCGCCTGCGCAGCAACCTGGGCGTCCTGAGCAATGCCCAGGGCCGGCTGCTGAACAGCAACCGCGCAGTGCGCTCGACCACCGTGCTGAGCTACGAGACAGCGGAACCGACCGATTACGTCGATCCGAAATTCGAGCTGTATTACAACCGCAACACACTGGATCGTCCCTGGGAAAACAAGAGCCAGACCAGCGCCCATGGCGACTTCAACCTGGTCCTCGCATCGGTTGGCGGCAAGCTGCAGAACACCTTCGTCATCCCGACCGGCAACCTGACAGTGGGTGTGGATTACAATCGCGACGACAGCGAAATCGAGCGCTTTCACTTCACGACCAATGTGGGCGAGGAAGTGACCAATCTGGGCGCCTTCGTCCAGGCCCGCGTTTCGCCCCTGACCGACTGGCGGGTTTCCACCGGCCTGCGCGGCGACATGCAGAGTTACGAATCGGTCGACAACAAAACCTTCGACAATTCAGGCCTGAGCCCGAACCTGTCGAGCGAATATGACCTGACCAATCGCATCACCGCCTTCGCCGGCCACAGCTACAATTTCGGCGGCCTTGAACTGGCCGAACAGGCGCTGTTCCATGCCGGCAACTACACCTACGCCAACAACCTGAAGCCGGTGACCGCGCATAACAGCAAACTGGGCCTGCGCTACAACGACCAGGGCTTGGCACTGGAAGGCTCGCTGTTCCGCACGGCGATGGAAAATCCGGTCGCCTACAACTTCACCACAAGAACGCGCCTCAATGGCGAGGACTTGGTGTCGCGCGGCTTCGATCTGGGTGCCGGCTACAAGTGGAGTAACGCGCTGGTCAGCGCCAAATACGCCCATACGGATGTGAAGTATGGCGGCCGCATGGCCCTGAGCAGCGATTACAACACCGCCGTTCCGGTGGGTGACATGTTCGCCCTGCGCGGTGAATACACCTTCGTGGATTACCGCCTGACCCTGGGCGCGAGTTCGGAGATCGCGCTGGGCATCGACGATCCTGCGTTGCGCGCCGCCGGCTTCAACGACATCGAGAACTACGAGGTGTTCAATCTCTACACCGAGTGGCAGCCGATGCAGGAGGTGAAGTCCTGGAAGCTGCGCTTCGAGGTGAACAACCTGTTCGACGAGTATTACATCAGCCGCTCGACCTACGGCCAGACCGGCACGATCACGCCGCTCTATTCACCGGGCCGCAGCGTTTATCTCTCGTCCAGCATCAAGTTCTGATCTGCAACAACGTCGGCGGCGCTAGAGCAGCGCCGCCGGCACCATCTCGCGGGCCTGCGCCTGCGCGGCCATGCGCACCGGGGCATTGACGGCGCCATACTGGTCGTAGCCGGCCTTGCGCTGCACGACCTCGAAGAAAAACCGGTCCTCGAACATCTGCGTGTAGACGTGGAGGAATTCCCCGCCTGCCTCGTCGCGGTCGTAGAGGATGCTGTGCTGGCGCAGGCGGTCGACCAGCGCCGGGTCGATGTCGAATTTCGCCAGCAGGTCGTCGTAGTAATTTTCCGGGATACTGAGCAAAGGTACGCCGGCCTCGCGCATAGCCCCGGCGGCGGCGAAGATGTCCGCCGTCGAGAAGGCGATGTGATGCACGCCGGCACCGGAGAAATGCGAGACCGAGCGCGCCGTGGCGGTGTTGCGGTTTTCCGAGAAGCTGAGCGGGAAACGCAGGCTGCGCTGCGGGTTCGATACCGCCCGGCTGCGCACCAGGCCATAGGGATCGGGCAGCACCCAGATATTGTCGGGCTGCAGCCCCAGAACGGCGCGATAGAACAGCAGCCAGGAATCCATCTGCCCGGCCGGCACGGCCTGGGCGATATGGTCGAAGCGCTGCAGCCCGGCGGCATCCGCCTCGCCCTCTTCCAGGATGAAGTCGGTGGAGAAGTCGAAGGCGCTGCCGACGAAATAGACCAGGCTGCCGTCGATGGAGCGGAAGGCGGGGATGCTGCGCTCGTTCGGGCCGAGGCGGCCTTCGTAGCGCGTGCAGCCATAGGCATCGGCGCGGTTCAGCATCTGCGCCTCATCGGCCACCCGCAGGCAGATGGCGCAGATCGAGGTGCCGTGCACCAAATAATAGGAATGCGCGAAAGAGTCGCGCTCGGCATTGAGCACGATATTCACGCCGCCCTGGCGATACAGCACCACATCCTTGGAACGGTGCCGCCCGGCCAGGCGGAAGCCCAGCGCCTGGAGCAGGCCGGCGAGCGACTGCTCGGCCGTGCTGTCGACGGCGAATTCGATGAAGGCGACATCAAGCAGGTCGGGCACAGCCGGCGGATCGAACAGCGCGACCCGGCGCGGCAGGGCAGCGATCTTGTCGGCGGAGGGCGCTGCTTCGGCGCGACGGCGCATCTGCTCTTCCAGATAGCGCAGCGAGCGCATGCCGTCCTGCGCCGTCATGCGGGTGGGTCCGGCGCGGAAATCGTCGTTGAATACTTCCAGCGACAGCGGACCGGAATAGCCCGACGCGATCGCCTGCATGGTGAAGCCGGCCACGTCGAGATCGCCCTGGCCGGGGAAGCAGCGGAAATGCCGGCTCCAGGTCAGCACGTCCATGCTCAGGCGCGGCGCGTCGGCCAGCTGCACGAAGAAAATCCGTTCGCCGGGAATATCGGCGATGCCGGCGGGATCGTCGTTCAGCGCCAGGGTATGGAAACTGTCGAGCACGAGGCCGAGATGGGGATGCTCGGCGGCCTGCACCATGGCCCAGGCCTGGCCATAGGTATTCACATGCCGGCCCCAGGCCAGAGCCTCGTAGCCGATGCGCAGGCCGCGACGACCGGCGCGCTCGGCCAGTTCATGCAGCTGTGCCGCCGCCAGGGACGCATCCGGCAAGGCGGCCGGCGAGACACTGGAGCAGACCAGCATCAGCGGCGCGCCCAGGTCCTGCATCAGGTCGAATTTGCGTTCGGCGCGATCCAGGTTGCGGCGGAACATCGCTTCCGGCACGCCCTCGAAATCGCGGAACGGCTGGAACAGCACGATCTTCAGGCCCAGATCGGCGGCCATGTCGTGCACCTGCCGGGCCGAGCCGTTGAAGAACAGCAGATCGTTCTCGAAGATCTCGACGGCATCGAAACGCGCCGCCGCGATGGCCTCCAGCTTTTCCTGAAGGGTGCCGCTGATCGATACCGTCGCGATAGAGCGCCGCATGCCGCCTCCTCCATCCCTTTATTCTTGGCCAAGCCGGGTTCAGGCCGCATGGCCGCAACCACGCTTCACAGGGCGTCGCGCGATTATGTACGAACTAGTTAGTATGTCAAATTGGAAATGATGATCGCTGCATGCCGCGCCGGCGCGTCAGGTCAGGCCTTCACGAAACGCAGGATCATTTCCACCACGGTGTCGCGGCGGCGGCGCTGGGCTGCCGGCGAAGACATGTCGTGGTCGAAAATGGTGGAAAACGTATGTCGGTTGGCGACGTTGAAAAAGCAGAGCGCGCTGATCGACATATGCAGGTCGATGGGATCGAGGCCGGGGCGAAACACCTTGGCCGCCCGGCCGCGTTCGTAGATCTTCCGGATCGCGTCGATGGCCGGCACGTTGAGGCCACGGATCGCCTTCGACTGCTTCAGGTATTCGCCCTGGTGGATGTTCTCGTTCATCACCAGCCGGATGAAATCAGGATTGCCGCTTTCATACTCGAAGGTGAAGGCAACCAGCCGGCGCAAGGCCTCTTCCGGCGGCAGGTCTTCCAGGTCGAGCTGCGCCTCGATGCCCCGAATGCCGCGATAGGCCTCTTCCAGCACGGCGATATAGAGGCCTTCCTTGCTGCCGAAATAATAGTAGATCATGCGCTTGCTGGTCTGGGTGCGGGCGGCGATCTCGTCGATCCGCGCCCCGCTCAGGCCCTTGGAGGAAAACTCCTCGCGGGCGACATCCAGGATGTTGCGCTTGGTCTTTTCCGGGTCGTTGGTGCGCCCGGCCTCGGCCCGTCCCAGCTCCCGGCCCGAGTCGCCACGCCGGCGTCGCGGTGAGGCCTTCGTATTGGTGCTTTTTTCCATTGCCAGCGCGCCAGCCCGTCTGCATAACCGGATTTGATCATAGCATTAGCGGAATGTACGCACTAGTTCGTACGTTTTCTACGCTCCGCCCCGGGACCCGCCGGTTTCACGGGATTATAATATTGCCAGCGCGGGAAAACCGATATATGCCGCGCCACGCTGCTGTGTCCGGCCCTGCCGGCGGAGTCGGCGTTATGCCACCATCTTTCCATCCAGCCCTCCTTTTTTCCGACCCAGCAAGCCGTGACCGACCTGACACCCCCACCCCCCAACCCTGCCACTGTGCCGGGCCGACTGACCGTCCGCGCCCTGCTGCTGGGCGAGCGGCTGGACGTGGCCGGGCTGGAACGGTCGGACGCGATCTCGACGGCACCGTTTGCCTTCCGCGTCGGCGAGCGGGGCATGGTCGCCCTGTTCCGCTATGGCGCTGCCGTGCTGGCCGGCCTGTCGCCGGTGGAGGAAGACGACCTGCTGCGCAAGATCGCGCCCCGTGTCAGCGGCGCCTTCGCGACCATCGAGGACGAGGTGGCGACCGTCACGCTCAGCCCCGAGGGCGATGACAGCATCCCGCCCGGCGGCCCGATCCAGCTGCGCGAGCTGACGCCCGAACGTTTCCTGGTGATCGCCGATGCGATGGCGAAAAGCGTGGCGCTGGCCTCGAACGAGCGGCAGGTCAGCTCGGTATTCGACGTGATCGATCCGCTGGCGCGCGGCCTCGCCCGCGAGGGACGCCTGCCCGCCAATCGCCCGCAGCTGCTGAAGCTGATCGGCGGCGCCCTGCAGGTGGAACACCGCGTCGCCGGCCGCGTGGCGGTGGAAGACAAACCCGACGTGCTGTGGGACCGGCCCGAGCTGGAGCGCCTGTTCAAGCGCCTGCAGGACGAATACGAACTGACCGAGCGCGCCGCCGCACTGGCCGAGAAGCTGGACGTGATCCAGAACTCCACCCGCGCGCTGACCGACCTGATCGATGCCCAGCGCAGCCTGCGGCTGGAGGCGGCTATCGTGCTGCTGATCGTGTTCGAGATCGTGCTGACCTTCATCAACTGGACTTTTTTCTAGAGCATCATCCTGTTTCGTCTGACGGAGAAAGAAATGAAGCATGTGTCGTTTTCCGGCCGCCTGGTCATGGTCGGCTTTGGCAGTATCGGTCAGGGTGTGTTGCCGCTGATCCTGCGCCATATCGACATGCCGGCCGAACGGATCACGATCGTCACGGCCGAGGAACGCGGCCATGACGTGGCCAGGGAATACGGCATCACGTTCGTGCGCCAGCCGCTGACCCGCGACAATTACAAGACCGTGCTGGAGCCGCTGCTGAGCCAGGGCGATTTCCTGCTCAATCTTTCGGTCGATGTTTCCTCGGTGGCGCTGATCGAACTGGCGCAGGCGCGCGGCGCCTTCTATCTCGATACCTGCATCGAACCCTGGGCCGGCGGCTATACCGATCCGAGCAAGACGCCGTCGGAGCGCTCGAACTATGCCCTGCGCGAATCCGCCCGCGCGCTGATTGCCAAATACAGAAATGGCCCGACCGCCGTGCTGACCCATGGCGCCAATCCCGGCCTGGTGTCGCATTTCGTCAAGGAAGCGATGCTGCATATCGCGCGCGATACCGGCCTGCCGGCGAATGCGCCGACCGACCGTGCCGGCTGGGCCAAGCTGGCGCAGAGTCTGGGCGTGAAGGTGATCCATATCGCCGAGCGCGATACCCAGGTGGCGGAACACCAGCCCAAGCGGCGCGGCGAGTTCGTCAACACCTGGTCGATCGACGGCTTCGTGGGCGAAGGCTGCCAGCCGGCCGAACTGGGCTGGGGCAGCCACGAGAAGCATTTCCCCGCCGACGGCAAGCGCCATGAGTTCGGCTGCGATGCCGCGATCTACCTGATGCGGCCCGGCGCCGGCACGCGTGTACGCTCGTGGACGCCGCTGGAAGGCCCGATGCACAGCTTCCTGGTGACGCATAACGAGTCGATCTCAATGGCCGACTATTACACCGTGAAGGATGGCGACAAGCTGGCCTATCGCCCCACGGTGCATTACGCCTACCATCCCTGCGACGATGCCGTGCTGTCGCTGCACGAGATCGCCGGCAAGAACTGGGACATGCAGCCCAGCAAGCGGCTGATGATGGACGAGATCACCAGCGGCATGGACGAGCTGGGTGTGCTGCTGATGGGCCACAAGAAGGGCGCCTACTGGTATGGCTCGCGCCTGACCATCGAGGATGCCCGCAAGCTCTGCCCCCACAACAACGCCACCAGCCTGCAGGTGACGGTGGCGGTGCTGGGCGGTATGGTCTGGGCGCTGGAGAACCCCAAGGCCGGTCCGGTGGAAGCCGACGAGATCGACCATGCCCGCGTGCTGGATGTCTGCCGCCCCTATCTGGGCGAAATGGCCGGTGCTTATACCGACTGGACGCCGCTGTCGGAGCGCGGCCGGCTGTTCCCCGAGGACGTGGACAACAGCGATCCCTGGCAGTTCAAGAATTTCCGCGTGGTGTGAACGCGGTTATCCCGCTGATCAAACGGCCCGGTCATCCGGGCCGTTTTTTTTATTGTGCCGCTGCGGCGTCGGGGAAGACCTGCGCCACGAAACGCGGATAGGTCTCGCCGATCTCGGCCGCGATGCGCGTGCGCAGCAGCTGCAGCGTGGCGGCATCAGGGCCGGCGGTTTCCGGCACCTGCGCCGGGCAATTGAAATCGAAGCCGGTATTGTCGCGCACTTCTTCCACGCTGTGGCCGCGATGCACACTTTCGAGCGTGAAGCGCCGGCGCTGGCGATCGAAGGAGAACCAGCAGAGGTTGGTAAGCAGGCCGATGGGGCCGCCGGGGCGGTAGATGGCCTCGCCCGTGGGACCGGCAGCTGAGATGAAATCCACCTTGGGCACCAGCACGCGGCGGGTATGTTCTTCACGGAACAGGATCACGCGCGGCACAAGGTAATACAGATAGCCGGAGCCGAACGAACCGGGCCAGCGCACGTCATTCTGCGGATATGTGCTGCCCGCGCCGACCAGGTTGATATTGGCCTGGCCGTCGATCTGGCCGCCGCCAAGGAAAAAGGCATCCAGCCGTCCCTGCCCCGCCAGGTCGAACAGCTCGACGCCGCCATCGCAGAGAAAATCGTTGCGAATGCTGCCCAGCACATTCACGCGCATGCGGCCGCCCGAGAGCGCGCGGGCCAGTAAGGCTCCGGCACCGGGGATCGGCGAGGATGCGCCGGTGGCGACCAGCCGGCAGCCGGCCAGCAGGCGGGCGATGGTGGTGATCAGCAGTTCCTGGCGGCTGTATTCCATCGTCTTCACTCCGCCGCCTGGCGCGGTTGCACGAACTCGGCGAGGTAATGCGCAAAGCCTTCGTCGCTGCGCGCCAGTTCCAGATAGCGGCGCATATGGGCATCGTCGTAATCGTAGATGTCCCACAGCTTGATCGGCCAGGCGCCGCGCGGCGCCACGGCGATGTCGCCGATATAGGCCGCCGTCAGCGTGCCGGCTGCGCTTTCCTCCGAGGCCAGCAGGTCGACATCGCGGATTTCCTCCACGGTGATCAGCGACATGGCCGAGGCATGGGCCATGGCCACCAGTTCGCGGCGGCGGCCGATGAAGGCGTTGCCGTTGCGGTCGGCGAACGGCGCGTGGAACACCGCGATGTCGGGCCGGATCGCCGGCAGCAGCACGATGGGGTCCTTGTCCTGGGCAAAGGGATTGTCGATCACCTGCCAGTCGGGGCGGTTTTTCAGCAGGTCGCTGCCCAGCAGGCCACGCAGCGGCATGAAAGGCAGGCCCTTGCCGGCAGCCTGGATCGCGGCGTGCACGGCGGGACAGGTGGCATCCATCATCCTGAACGCACCACGTTTCAGCCCGGCGGCAAAGCGGGGCGCACCGCCATATTCGCCGAGCGTCACCGCCGAGGTTTCCAGCGTGCCGACACAGCCGGCGCCGACCAGCAGGTCGGTTTGCAGGCCCGAAACCGGCACGCAGACCACATGCAGGTTGCGCACGCCGCGGCGGATCATGGCGCGGGTGAGTTCCATCGCCACACCAGAGTAATCCGGCGGCACGGCGATCTTGGCGCCATCGGGAATCTGCGCGGCAAGCTGCGCGACGGTTGAGCCCGGCATGACGGTTTCCTCCAAATTATCTTGGCACGGATTGTTGCGCGGATCGGGCGCCTCGGCAATCCCAAAACAATTGGCGAAAATCAACTTGCGATGCTGTCGCGCAGCACACGCTTGAGCAGCTTGCCGTTGGCATTGCGCGGCAGGGGTTCGTCGAGCAGCGTGAAGGTTTCCGGCACCTTGTAATCGGCCAGGTGTTTGGCGCAATAGGCCTGCAATTCGGCCGCGTCCACAGGTTGCCGTCGCGCCACGAAGGCATGCACGCGTTCACCCAGCACCGGGCAGGGTCTGGCCACGATGGCGCTTTCCAGCACGCCGGGATGGCCGCTCAGCACGTTTTCCACCTCGACGGAGAATATCTTGTAGCCGCCGCGGTTGATCATGTCCTTCACGCGGTCGAAGACCCGTACGAAGCCATCCTGATCAATGGAGCCGACATCGCCGGAATGCCAGAAGCCGGCGGTGAAGTTCTCGGCGGTGGCCTGCGGGTTGTTCCAGTAGCCGCGCACCACCATCGGACCGCCGATCCAGATTTCGCCGCTTTCGCCGCGCGGCAATTCGCGGCCCTGCGCGTCCACCACGATCACCTCGGCGCAGGGTGCCTCCAGGCCCACCGAGTCCGAATGGCTGGCGGTGAAACGCGGCGGCATCATGGTGGTGGGCGACGTGGTTTCGGTGGCACCATAAGCGTTCATCAGTTGCAGCTGCGGCAGTTTGTCGGCCAGCGCCGCAATGGTGGATTGCGGCATCGGCGCGCCGCCATAACCGCCGATGCGCCAGGACGAGAGATCGTATCGGTCGAAATCCGGCTGCAGCAGGCAGAGATTATACATCGCCGGCACCATGATGGTGTGGGTCAGCCGTTCCTTCTGCGCCAGCGGCAGGAAATCGCGTGCCTTGAATTCGGGCACGACGATGACGCAGCCGCCGCCCTGCCAGGCGGTGACGATGATGGCGATCAGGCCGGTGACATGGCTGGCCGGCACCGCCAGCAGCGAGCGGTCCATCGGCCCCAGCCCCATGCAATGCTGAAAATGCAGAGCCGAATGCACGATGTTGAAATGGGACAGCATCGCGCCCTTGGGCCGGCCGGTGGTGCCCGAGGTGTAGAGGATCACGGCCGTCTCTTCCTCGGCCGGTGCGACGAAGGCGGGTGCCGGCGCCGTGCTGCTCAGCTCGGCGAAGGGCCGTGAGCCTTTGCTGTCGCCGCCCACCGCCACACGGTGTTTGAGCTGCGGCGCTTCCGTGGCCGCAGGCAGGCGGTCGACCAGGTCGGCCTCGTGGACCAGCAACGTTGCGCCGGCATGATCGAGGATATAGGCGATCTCGGGACCCTGCAGACGGATGCCGAGCGGCACGGCGATGGCGCCCAGCCGCAGGGCGGCCAGCAACACGGTGATGAACTCGACGCGGTTGCCGACCAACAGCGCCACGCGGTCGCCCGCCTTGATCCCCAGCGCGGCCATGCCGGCCGCCACGCGTTCGGCTTCATCGGCCAAGGCGCGGTAATCCAGCCGCGTTTCGCTCGCCACCACGGCGTCGCTGCCAGGCCATGCTTCCACGCTGCGGGCGAAGATGTCCCAGACATGGGCGGGACGGTCGGCGAAACAGCGCACCACACGATCGCCGAAATGCGCCTCGCGGCGGATTTTGATACTCGGATCGAGCGTCCAGGCCATGGTTCCTCCGGATTTTATGCCGGCAGGATGGCGGGTGCGGGGCCGGATCGTCAATTAACGGACTGATTTGGCAGCGCTATTTGCTGCAGCGCGGCAAATTGTCCGATCTGTTCGATTTATTGAGCATAATCAAATTCCTACCACAAACGGCTGGTACAATTGCGGCATAAACAAGCCTCTCACCCCGGGCCATCACATGCACGCCAAGCTTTCCGTCCCCGTAACAGCCGCGCCGACGGCCCCGACGACGGCCCCCTGCCCGCCCGAGGCCGAGGATGGCGTCGCCCTGCCGCTGGACCGGCTGGTGAATGCCACGCTGGCCAAGCTGTCGCTGGGTATCTCGCCACTGGCCCTGCCGGCCGCCTATCTGGACTGGGCGATGCATCTGGCGCTGTCGCCCGGCAAACAGGCCGAGCTGGGCCACAAGGCGTTGAGCAAGATGCTGCGACTGGCGCTCTATGCCGCCAGCGGCACGGGCCAGGACCAGAGCGCCACCTGCATCAAGCCGTTGCCGCAGGACCGCCGCTTCGATGACCCGGCCTGGCAGAAGCCGCCGTTCAATTTCATCTACCAGTCCTTCCTGCTGGGCCAGCAATGGCTGCACAATGCCACCACCGGCGTGCGTGGCGTGTCGAAGCATCATGAGCAGGTGGTGGAATTCGCCACGCGGCAGATTTTCGACATCTTCTCGCCCAGCAACAATCTGCTGACCAATCCGGTGGCCCTGCAGCGCACGATCAACGAAGGCGGCATGAACCTGATGCGCGGCTTCGGCAATTTCATCGAGGATTTGCAGCGCAACCTGGCCGGCCAGCCGCCCGTGGGCGCGGAGGATTACCGCGTGGGCGAGACCGTGGCGGTGACACCGGGCCAGGTGGTGTTCCGCAACCGCCTGATCGAAGTGATCCAGTATGCGCCGACGACCGACAGCGTGCTGGCCGAGCCGGTTCTGCTGGTGCCGGCCTGGATCATGAAATACTACATCCTCGATCTGTCGGCACGGAATTCGCTGGTGCGCCACCTGGTCGAGCGCGGCCATACCGTGTTCATGATCTCGTGGAAGAACCCGGATTACGACGACCGCGAACTGGGCTTCGACGATTACCGCAAGCTGGGCGTGATGGCAGCGCTGGATGCGGTGTCGGCGATCTGCCCGAAACAGAAAATCCACGGCGTGGGCTATTGCCTGGGCGGCACGCTGCTGTCGGTGGCCGCCGCCGCCATGGCACGCGACGGCGACGACCGCCTGGCCAGCCTGACCCTGCTGGCGGCGCAGACCGATTTCTCGGAAGCCGGCGAACTGACGCTGTTCATCGATGAGAACCAGGTGACTTTCCTGGAAGACATGATGTGGCAGCAGGGCTATCTGGATACCAAGCAGATGGCCGGCGCCTTCCAGCTGCTGCGCTCCAACGACCTGATCTGGTCGCAGATGATGCACGATTATATCGTCGGCGAACGGCGCGGCATGATCGACCTGATGGCCTGGAATGCCGACCAGACCCGCATGCCCTATCGCATGCACAGCGAATACCTGCGCCAGATGTTCCTGAACAACGACTTTGCCGAAGGACGGCTGCGGGTGGATGGCCGGCCGGTGGCGCTGACCGATATCCGCGTGCCGGTCTTTGCCGTGGGCACCGAATTCGACCATGTGGCGCCCTGGCATTCGGTGTTCAAGATCGTGCGGCTGGCCGATACGGACGTGACCTTCCTGCTCACCTCGGGCGGCCACAATGCCGGCATCGTCAGCGAGCCGGGCAGGAACAACCGGCATTACCGGCTGGCCCAGCATCCCGAGCACGCCCCTTACATCGACCCCGACCGTTGGCTGAATGACACGCCGACGCAATCCGGCTCATGGTGGCCGGCCTGGTTCGACTGGCTGGCGCAGCACAGCAGCGCCCGCATCGCGCCGCCCGCCATGGGCAACACGGCTGCCGGCTACGCACCGCTGGAGCCGGCGCCCGGCTCTTACGTGCGCCAGCCCTGAACCTTCAACGATACAGGCTGTCGATATAGGCGGCGCCGATGCCGACCTTGTCGTAATGCGCCTTGCACATGGCGATATACTGGTGCACGTCGAAATAGCCGTTCGGCTCGCCGGCTTCGTCCAGCCAGATCAGTGGCCCGGTGACGATGAAAAACACCTTCATCGGGTCCTTGTGTTCGAAAGCCACCAGGGTATGGCCCTCGCCCGGCGTTTCGTAGACGAAATCACCGGCGGTGGCCGTCCAGTCATGCTCCAGATAACCCCATTTGCCCGAGATGGTGTAGGCGAACACCTCGTGGGGATGGTAATGCCGGTTCACCAGGCCGGCGCTTTTCGCCATCAGGATGTCGCACCACTTGTTCTGCGACGGCGAGATCCATAACGGCCGCGACGATACCGTGTCGGTGAAGGGCACGTAATATTTCTCGTCGTCGGTCGGCGCGTCGGCGATATAGGCCTCGGGCAGCGCATCGGGCTGGAACACCTTCTGGATCGGCTTGAGGTCTTTCCAGAATTCGTTGGTGGCGCGTTCGGGCATGGGGTTCCTCCGATTGTTTTGGCGATTGCTTTTTTAGATATGCATGCCGCCATCGGCCATGAAGACACTGCCGGTGGAGAAGCTGCTCTGGTCGCTGGCCAGGAACAGTACCGAACGCGCGACTTCCTCAGGCAAGGCATGACGGCCGAGCGGGATGATGGAATCGAGCAGCTTGGTGGCGTCGCGGCCGATAGCAGCCGAAAGCCCGGTTTCGATGTCCTTCTGGAAGCCGTTGTCGATCGGCCCCGGCGCAATCACGTTGACGCGAATGCCGCGCGGCGCGGCTTCCTTCGCTGCCGTGCGCATCAGGCCGATCACGGCATGCTTGGAGGTGGCATAGGCGCAGATGCCGGGATCGCTGGTCACGCCCACCACGCTGGAGGTGATGATGATGCTGCCGCCGCTTGCCATCTTCGGCAGGCCGTATTTGCAGGCCAGGAACGAGGCGCGCACGTTGACGGCCATCACCGCGTCGAACACATCCTCGGGATACTCGGTGATCGGGCTGATCACGCCGCTGATCCCGGCATTGGAGAACAGCACGTCGATGCGGCCCCATTTCGCCATGGTGGCGTCGATATAGCCGCGCGTGGCCGTCGCATCGGCCACGTCGGCGGCGAACACCGCCACGCGGTCGGCCGGTGCGGCCAGTTCGCGCTGTGCCGCCTCCAGCCGGTCCTGCTTCAGGTCCACCAGCATGACGCTGGCGCCCTCGCGCAGGAAGGCGGCGGCACTGGCCAGGCCCAGACTGCCGGCCGCGCCGGTGACGATGCAGACCTTGCCGCCCAGCAATGCCATGACGCGCCCCGCTCAGATCGGATAATGACCGGGCTGGGTCTCGATGGTGATCCAGCGCAGTTCGGTGAATTCCTCGATGCCGGCCTTGCC
The DNA here is from genome assembly GCF_046297595.1 of Ferrovibrio sp. Taxonomy (GTDB): domain Bacteria; phylum Pseudomonadota; class Alphaproteobacteria; order Ferrovibrionales; family Ferrovibrionaceae; genus Ferrovibrio. The sequence goes on along the minus strand of NZ_JBKBHT010000004.1, from coordinate 334,676 downwards.
GCCGAAGCGGCCGTAACCGGATGCCTTGGTGCCGCCGAAGGGCATCTGCGCCTCGTCATGCACGGTGGGGCCGTTGATGTGGCAGATGCCGCTTTGGATTTGCCGCGCCACGCCCATGGCGCGCGCGATGTCGCGGCTGAACACGGCGGCCGCCAAGCCGTATTCGGTGTCGTTGGCGATGCGGATGGCATCCTGCTCGTCGCGCGCGCGCACCACGCAGGTGACCGGGCCGAAGGATTCCTCGTGATAGATCTTCATCTCGGGCGTGACGTGATCCAGCACGCTGGCCGACATGATGGCCCCATCGGCCTTGCCGCCGGCCACCAGCTTGGCGCCCTTGGCCACGGCATCGTCGATCAGATGCACCACCTTCTCGGCCGCCTCTCGGCTGACCACGGCACCCAGCGGCGTGTTGCCCTGGCGCGGATCGCCGGCCACCAGCGTCTGCGCCTTGGCAGCGAACTTGGCCACAAAGGCATCGCCGATCTTCTGGTCCACCACGATGCGTTCGGTGGACATACAGATCTGGCCCTGGTTCATGAAGGCGCCGAAGGCGGCGGCCTTCACGGCTTCGTCCAGGTCGGCATCCTCCAGCACCACGAACGGCGCCTTGCCGCCCAGTTCCAGCAGCACGGGCTTGAGATACCGCGCCGCCGTCTCGGCGATGATGCGGCCGACCTTGGTCGAACCGGTGAAGTTGATGCGCCGCACCGCCGGATGGGCGATCAGTGCCTCGACCACCTTCGCGGCATCGGCCGGCGCGTTGGTCACCACATTCACCACGCCCGGCGGCAGGCCGGCATCGGCCAAGGCCTCGGCGATCAGGCGATGGGTGCCGGGGCAGATTTCGGATGCCTTCAGCACAACGGTGTTGCCGCAGGCCAGCGGCATGGCCAGCGCGCGGGTGCCGAGGATCACCGGCGCGTTCCACGGCGCGATGCCGAGGATGACGCCGACCGGCTGGCACACCGCCATGGAGATGCAGCCCGGCTTGTCGGACGGGATCACCTCGCCGCCGATCTGGGTGGTCATCGCCGCCGCCTCGCGCAGCATGCCGGAGGCCAGATGCACGTTGAAACCGGCCCAGGCCGCCGTCGCACCGGTTTCCTCGGCCATGCGGGCGATGAAATCCTTGGCCCGCGCCGCCAGCGCATCGGCTGCCTTCAGCAGATGGGCGCGGCGCGCATTCGGCCCCAGTGCCGACCAGGCGGGAAACGCCTTCGCCGCCGCATCGGCAGCCTTGATGGCATCGGCCACATCGGCGGCTGCCGCGCGGCTGGCCACGGCCCCGCTCAGCGGATTGTGGCGCTCGAAGGTACGGCCGCCGACAGCGGCGACATCCTTGCCGTCAATCAGCAAATCGATGGTGAACATGCTTGCTCTCCCTTGGACTTGAGTATGTGTGTCGGCCGCGACACCCAGATAGGCACGCTGTACGGCCGGATCGTCGCGCAATGCCGCGGCACTGCCCTGTCCCACGATGCGGCCGTTTTCGATCAGGTAGCCGCGGTCGGCGATCGCGAGGCTGCGCTTGGCATTCTGTTCCACCAGCAGCACGCCGATGCCGGCCTCGCGTACACGTTCCAGCGCGCCGAACAGCTCGCCGCACATCAGCGGCGACAGGCCCAGCGAAGGTTCGTCCAGCAGCAGGATATCGGGCGCCGACATCAGGGCACGGCCGATGGCCACCATCTGCTGCTCGCCACCGCTCATGGTGCGAGCGGCCTGGTTCATGCGTTCGGCCAGGCGCGGGAACAGCGTCAGGACGCGCTGGAGATTCTCAGTTTCTTTAGCGCGCGCGCGCTTCGCGAAGGCGCCAAGCTGCAGATTCTCGCGCACGGTCAGTTCGCCGAAGATGCCGCGCCCTTCGGGCACCAGGGCCAGGCCGGCCTCGACGATCTGGTGCGCGCCGAGCCGGCGCAGGTCCTGCCCGGCCAGTGTGATGCGGGTGTCGGCTGCCGTGGGCTGCAGGCCGCCGATGGCGCGCAGCAGAGAGGTCTTGCCGCTGCCATTGGCACCGAGGATAACGACGATTTCGCGTGCGCCGACGCTGAGGCCGACATTGTCGAGGGCGCGGTGTTTGCCGTAGCACACCGAGAGGCTGGCGATCTCAAGCATCGGCATCCCCCAGATAGGCGCGCACGACTTCCGGGTCGGCCAGTACGGCAGTGGGCGTGCCGTCGGCGATCCTGCGGCCGGCATTCATCACCACGCAGCGGTCGCAGAGCGAGCGGATGGCATCCATCACATGCTCGACCATCAGGATGGCGATGCCTTCGGAACGCAGCGACCGGATCAGGTCGATGCCCTGCAACAGTTCGGTGGGGTTGAGGCCGGCCAGCCATTCATCAAGCAACAGGAGCTGCGGCTTGAGCGCCAGCGCGCGGGCCAGTTCCAGCCGCTTCTGGTCGATATAGGTGAGTTCAGTCGTCATCGTGTCGGCGCGGCCGGCCAGTCCGACGCGGGCCAGGATATCCTCGGCCTCGCGCGCGGCGGCACTCCCCCACAGATGCCGGGTGCCGAACGCGAGGCCGGCCAGCACATTCTCGCGGCACGACAGGGAGGCGAGCACACGGACGAGCTGGAAGGTGCGGGCCACGCCAAGGCGGGCGATCCGGTGCGGCGCCAGACCATGAATGGCGGCCCCGCGCAGCTGGATCGTGCCGGCATTGGGCGCGAGCGCCCCGGAGATCATGTTCAGCACGGTGGTCTTGCCCGAGCCGTTCGGCCCGAGCAGACCAAGAATCTCGCCGTCATTCACGGCGAATTCCACGCCATCGACGGCAACCAGGCCGCCGAAGCGGCGCGTCAAGCCGGAAACCTGCAGAAGCGTCTGCCCGCTCATAGCCGCTTCTCCCCGCCCAGGCCACGCCAAGAGCCACGTATGGCGCCACGGCCCTGCTCCAGCAGGCCGACGATGCCGCGCGGAATCGCATAGACGATCAGCATGAAAGCCAGACCGATCAGGATGCTGAAATGGTTCGGGAAGTTGGCCAGCAGATATTCAAACAGCAGCGCCAGCGGCACCACACCCAGTACCGGGCCATACAGCCGATGCACGCCACCCAGCAGGGCCATGATCAGCACCTGGAAAGACGTGACCGGGTTGAAGGCGATGGCCGGGTCGATATAGGTCCAGCGCGGCGCCATCACCGCGCCCGACAGCGTCATGAACACGGCACTGAGGGCAAATAGTGCTACTTTCGCCGTGGTGGTGTTGATGCCGACATGGCGCGCCACGGTCTCGTCGTCGCCAATCACCTGCAGGGCCAGCCCGAGCCGCGAGCGCCGGATCAGCATGCCGCAGAGGAAGACCAGAACGGCCAGACCAAGAAGCTGCCAGTAGATCTGCTCGGTGGTGATGTCGATGAAGACATACCGGCCGAGCGTGCGGGTGATGTTGACTTCGTACCAAGTGACCAGCTGGCGGATCAGCTCGGCCAGGCCGAAGGTGAAGATGACGAAATAGACGCCAGACAGGCGCAGGGTGGACAGGCCCACCACCAGCGCGACGACCAGGCCGATGATCAGCGCGATCAGCAGAACCAAAGGCCAGGCCAGCACCTCGCCGAACACCGCCACGGTATAGGCGCCGATACCGAAGAAGGCGACGGTGGCCAGCGAGACATAGCGCGTGGGACCGGAGAACAAAGCCCAGGCCGTGGCCAGCACGGTATAGTTCAGGATGCTGATCGCCAGCGACAGGCCATAGCCATCGGCATGGAACGGCACCATGGCCAGAACGGCCAAAGCGATCAGGGCGAGCGGCATGCCCAGCAGAATCTGGCGGTTCATCGGCCGGCTCCGCCGAACAGGCCCTGCGGCCGCACCAGCAGGATCAGCAGGAAGATCGTGTAGGTGGCCGCCAGCGTGAGGCCGGGATCGATCCAGGTGGCCACGAAGGTTTCGGTCAGCCCCAGAATGAGCCCGGCGACCAGCGCGCCCAGCATATTGCCGACGCCACCCATGATGACGACGATGAGCGCCTTCATGGTGAAGACCACGCCGATATTGGCGTTGAAAGTGAGGAACATCGAGGTCAGCACGCCGCTGGCCGCGATCAGGGCGCCGCCGAGCGCAAAGGCAATCGCGGCGGTGGCGCGGACGTCGATGGCGACCAACTGGGCCGAGACGGGGTCGACGGCCACGGCGCGCACGGCAGTGCCGGCGCGGGTGCGGGTCAGGCCCCAATAGAGCGCCAGCCCGATCACGGCGGCAAAGCCCAGGGCCAGCAGGCGGTTGGCCGCGATGGTTGCGCCGAAAACCTGCACCGGAACGGCGAGGAAAGAATAGCTGTAATAGGCGCCGCCGAACAGCACGAGCATCACGCCCTGCACCACGAAGAGCAGGCCGAAGGTGGCGAGGATGCTGTCGACTTCCAGCGCGTCGCGCGTCTTGGCGCGGCGCACCAGCGGCACCAGCAGGACCCGATAGATGGCATAGGTGATGAGCGTGGCTGCCGGCACAATGACGAGCAGGCCGGCCAGCGGCGGCAGGCCGGCCGCGGTGAAGAACCAGAAGGCGGCAAAGGCCGAGGCGATCAGCAATTCGCCGTAGGACAGGTTCATGATCCGCGCCACGCCATACTGGAGCGTGAGCCCCATGGCGATCAGCGCATACATGCCGCCCAGCGTGACACCGGAGAGCAGGGCTTCGACAAACATCAACGACAACCTTCGATACGGACCGCGTTCAACCGCGCGGAAGGATTCCGCGGCGGGCACATGACCCGCCGCGGAATGCGAGGGTTACTGTTTCCAGGCCGGCTTCGGGATGATCATCGGGCTGATGCCCGGACCCGCCGGCGCGACGCCGGTGAAGAAGCCCTTCTGCCACTGGCCGATATAGGGGTAGAAGCCCTTCGGCGGCATGTTGTCGACCAGCTTGATCTTGCCCAGCACGGTGTCGAAGGTGCCGGTTTGCAGCTCCTTGATGATCGCCGCCCGGTCGATCTTGCCGACGCGCTCGACCGCCTGTTCCAGCATCTGCAGCGAGACATAGCCGAGCTGGCTGCCCCAGTAGTCGGGATCGCGGTTATGCATGGCAACATGCTTCTTGCGGTATTCCATGGTGCCCGCATTGTTCGGGAACCACCCGCCGAGCGTCATGATGCCTTCGACATTCTCGCCGAAACGCTGCGGGAACAGCGGGAAAGCCGTGCCGACGCCGGTGAACATCACCTTGGGGGCGAAGTTGGCGATCTTGGCCTGATCGTTGATGGCCACCGTGTCGGGCGGATAGCTGAAGGCGATGAAGGTGTCGGCGCCCGAACGCTGGGCCTCGCTGATCATCGGCGCCATGTCCTGGGTGCCGATGGGATAGCTCTTGTCGTAGATCAGCTTGAAGCCAGCCTTTTCCAGGCCGGCGCGGGCGGCCTTCGACAGGTCGATACCGAAACCGTCGGCAATGCTGATCATCGCCACATTGGCGTTGATCTTGCCGGCCTTCTGCTCCTTGGTCAGCAATTCGACGAGGGCATCGATATACTGCACGCTGGTGCCGAGGAACCAGAAGCTGTTCGGCCAGCGCTTGACCAGTTCCGGCGCGCGGTCGGTCACGGCGCTGAAGGTAATCTGCGGGTAGCCGTATTTGTTGAAAACAGGACCGACCGCGAGATTGAGGCCGGTGCCCCAGGGCGGCAGCAGCAGGTCGACCTTGTCCTGGGTGATCAGGCGTTCGACGGCGCGCACGGCTTCTTCCGAATTCGAGCGGTCATCGTATTCGACCACTTCGATGGGCACGCGCTTGCCGCCGATCATCAGGCCGCCCTTGTCATTCAGTTCCTTGAACCAGAGCTGGTAATTCGGAATCTGCGTGATGTTGGCGCCACCGGCATTCGGTCCGGTCTTGGAAATCGCGTAACCGATCTTGATCTTGTCCTGCGCCATCGCGGTCGCGGCGGCGACAGTGAGCAGGCCGGCGGCCAGAACGGCCGAAAGCACTTGCAATCGCTTTTTCATGCTTACTCCTCCCATTGATCGCCGGCTCCGGAGGATGGTCCGGGCAAGGCGTTTCCGTTTCCCGTCACGATGCAGCAGGAAATCCAGCACAGAAGTAGCGCCGTTCCGTTCCGCCATCTTGCCCCAGAGTGAACTGAAACTTATCCCGGCGCGAATATCGCTGCCGTGATCCGCACGCTGCGGCGCACATATTCATTCGTGCAAGGCCACGCTGGAAACTCCGCCCGCAGACGGATTGTCGGCCTCGTCACGCGCGGGCCGGAGCACCAGCGCCGGCGATTTCCAGCACCAGCTTGCGGCGGATCGCAGTGGCAAAATCCTCGAAATCCCGCGCCGGCATCACGAAAGCGCCCGGGCCGCCGACCACATGGTCGCGGTAATAACCATCGATATCCGGTTCCATATGCAGGATCGGCAGGCCGTTGATCACGATGCCCGCCGACGCAGCCCGGTCCCGCGCACCATCGGGCGGCGGGCCGTTGTTGCTGCGCCCGTCGCCGGAGACATCGATCACACGGCGCACGGCATCGGCAGGACTGCGCCCGAGCAATGCCTGACCGAATTCAATCGCACCGGCAGGCGAAGTGCCCCCGCTGAAGATCATCCGCTCCACACGCTCGAGCGTGGTGGCGAAGGCCGCGATCCCGGCCTCGGTCTGCAGGATCGTCCAGGGGATCAGCTGCGCCTGCAGCCCATACCCCGACCACTGGAAATACGTGACGGCAATGGCGCCATGTATCCCGGCGCGGATCGCCTTGATCACCCTGGGATCGCGGAAGGCATCGCCATAACCGCGCTGCTGCAGGGCGTAATGCTCGGCATGCACGCTGCCCGAACAGTCGGCGGCCAGCACCAGCGCCATGTCGACCGCCCGGCGTTGGGCATGCAGCAACCCCGGGCCGGCCAGAGCCAGTCCGGCCAGGCCGAAGCCGCCGGCCAGTATGCCGCGGCGCTTCAACAGGCGACGAGACGACACGATCATCCCCCCGGATTGCCGGTCATGACCGGCGCCATGACAATCATGAAGTATGTCGCCCGGGGCGGGATGGCCAAACCGGCCCGGGCGCGAACAGGAGCGCAACAACCAACCTATTGAAAGGAAATAATTAAATACGTGTCTTTGCTGTGGATAAATGATCTGGTAACCTTAATAAAATGTCTAACATCACCGACATCATCCCGTCCCTGCCCATCGAGCGCGGCACCGTGACCCTCGCCACGGGCGGCATGCCGAAGTCGCGTGCCGAGATCGTCAGCGAGGGGCAAATGCCCGGGGTGGAAACCCTGCTTCAGAAACTGCTGGAAGTGCGTGGGGAGATCGGCGGGCCTGACAAGGCCAAGGCGGAACGGGAAGCTCCGGTGCGTGAGTTCCACGGCGCTCCGATCACCTATGACGGCTTTGCCAATGTGCAGCGCCGGCCGCCCGCCGAATCGATCTTTCTTATCATCGCCTGACCCGCGCCATCCCCTGCCCCGCTTGTAAACCGAGGCGAAAGCCTTTATTCGCGGCTATCCGCTTCCTTTTCCGCCCAGCGGTTCAGCATGTCCGGCCAACCTGAAATCAGTTTCGTGATTCCGGTCTACAACAAGGCCGACATCCTGCCCCACACGCTGTCGGCGCTCGCCGGCCAGCGCCTGTCCGTGCCGGTAGAATACATTTTTGTCGACGATGCCTCGCGGGACGGTTCCGCAGATATCCTGCAGGCCCGCGCCGATGCCCTGCCGGGCACCGTCGTGATCCGCAACAGCGACAATGCCGGGCCCAGCAGGCGCCTGAACCAGGGCGCGGCACAGGCGCGTGGCCGCTATCTATGCCTGATCGATGCCGACGAACTGATCGCCCCCGATGCCGTGGCGACGATGTTGCGCCTGATGCAGGAACACCAGGCCGACATGGTGCATGGCAAGGTAAAACATGCCGCACAGGCGGCGGCCGAACTGCATCCGCCGGCCATCGGCACCGCGCCCGCCATGGAAATCAATGACCGTCCGCTGGTCACCATCCTGGACGGCCGCGGTTTCGTGCGCATGGCCTGGCTGGTGGAGACCACCCTGTTCCGCGCCGCCGGCGGCTGCGACGAGCGCCTGTTCATCCAGGATGAATCGCTGCCGTTGCGCCTGGCATTGAAAGCACGGCGATTGATCGACCTGCGTGCCTACGTGATGTGGGCGCCGCGGGCGGAATCGCATCTGTCGTCCGACAAGCGGCAGCAGCATCACGACCGCTTCTTCGCCTATTACAACCTGCTGCGCGACACTGGCGGACTGGCACCGCAGGATCGGCGCAAGATTGCCGCCATCTGCGCCTCCATCGCCTGGAAGGCCACACGCCGGAGCGGATTGCGACTTGGAACGGCATCCGCCCTTGTCAGCTATGTGGCGGCGAAGATAGGCCTAGACGTATCAGACCGCTATCTCGATCGAGCCGCAGCGGCCTTCCGCGCCATGCCCAATATACGCAAGCCCTGAGATGATCATGACCATCAGCATGATGTCCGCCCATATCGCGCCGGCCGACGACTGGACCGGCAGGCTGCGGCAGATCGCCCTCGGCCTGTTCGCGATCCTGCCCGCCATGCTGCTGTTCTCGCGCGGCGGTGCCGAAATCGTGGTCGGATTGATCAATGTCGGCTATCTTGCCGTTCTGCTGGTTCGTCGCGAATGGCGCAGCGCGCTTTTTCCACCACTGCTGACGCTCCTTGCCACATGGCTGGCGCTGAACCTGCTCGTCTCACCCTTTGCCGTGGACCCCGCCGCTTCCTTTGGTCGCAGCACGAGCTGGCTGCGCTTCATTCTCCTGTTCGCGGCGGTCACGACATGGCTAATCCAGTCGCCGCGCGACGTGAAGTTTGTCGCCATGGCCTGGGCTGCCATCATCGGTTTTGCCATCCTGGACGGCCTGCTTCAGTTGCTTCGCGGGGTTTCGCTGACCGGGCAGCCGATTACAGGGAGCGGCCGCCTGACCGGGCCGTTGGACCGGCCGAATATCGGCATGTTCGTGGCCCGCATCGGCTTTCCGCTGCTCGCCGTTGGTGCCCTCCTGCTCGCGCGTGGTTCGCGCGTATCGGTACTGCGGGCCTGTGCCATCCTTGCACTGGCCGCGACGGCGTTCGGCTTCATCCTGCTGACCGGCGAGCGGGCCGCATCGCTGCTCACGCTGATCGCCATCGCGACCAGCGCAGGCCTGGCCATCCTGCTGGCGCCGCCACCCTACCGGCTCTATGGCCTGCTGCTGCTGGTCGCGACCGCGGGGGTGCTGGCCGCCATTGTACTCAACAGTCCGCGCATCATGAGCCGCGTCGCCGGTCTGCTGAACGTGCTGAACAATTTCTGGGACTCCCCCTATGGCGAATTGTTCGCCGCCGGCCTGCATGTCTGGCGCGAATTTCCGCTGACCGGCGCCGGCATGAAGAATTTCCAGATCGCCTGCCAGATCGTGCTGGGCGACACCCTGAAGGATGGCTGCCATCCACACCCGCATAATGCCTATATCGAATGGCTGGCGGAAACCGGCATCATTGGCAGTCTGGGTTTCCTCACTTTCCTGGCGACGCTGGGTGCCTTGTGCATCGATCTGCTGCGCCGGACGCCCACCCGGATCGTGGGCGCGTTGGTGACGGGCAGTCTGATGCTGCTGCTGTTTCCATTTACGGCGAGCCAGAGTTTCTTCAGCAACTGGCCTGCCATGCTGCTCTGGACCTCTTTATCGCTGGTCATCGCAACAGCACGGCTGGCGGCACGTCCCGATGCGAAATTCGCCGGCTGATCATGACGATCCTGGTGATCAAGCACTCCGCCCTGGGAGACATGATCCTCTCCCTACCCTTGCTGCGTGCGATCCGCCGGCACCATCCGGGCGAACAAATCGTGCTGCTGACCACGGCGCCGTATGTCGATTTGATGCGCAGCTCCGGCCTGGTCGACGAGATCTGGACCGATACACGGCCCAAGCTGTGGCGCATCGGCGAAACCTGGCGTCTGATCCGCCGCATCCGCGATGCCGGCTTCAGCCGCGTTTACGACCTGCAGGGCAGCCAGCGGACGAAATGGTATTACCGGCTGTTGCACCTCTCCGGCGCGCGCCCGGAATGGGTGGGCAACGCACCGGGCTGCGCCTATCACATTCCCGATCCGACTGAACCGATGCACATCACCGAATTGCGGCGGCGGCAACTGGCGCTGGTCGGTATCCCCGATCCGGGTCTGCCCGATCTGGGATTTCTGCAGAGCGACATCGCACGCTTCGACCTGCCGCCGCGCTACATGCTGCTGGTGCCGGGCGGTGCGCCGCACCGGCCGGCGAAACGCTGGCCGGCGGATCGCTTCGCCGAACTCGGGAACCGCCTGCTGCACAAAGGCATGACGCCGGTGCTGATCGGCCGCGCCGCCGAGCGCGGTGAAATCGACATCATCAAATCGGCCTGCCCCGAAGCCATCGACCTGTGCGAGCAGACCACCATCGCCGACCTCGCCACGCTGGGCCGTCATGCGGCGCTGGCCATCGGCAACGATACCGGGCCGATGCACATCATCGCCGCCAGCGGCTGTCCCTCGCTGGTGCTGTATTCCCACGAGTCCGATCCGCGCAAGGTATCGCCGCGCGGCGACTGGGTGCGGCTGCTGCAGCGCCCGAGCCTGCAGGATTTGTCGGTTGAGGATGCCGAGGCGGCATTACCGCCCCTGCGATAATCCCGACCAGAAGCCGCCCGATCAGAGCCAGCGGAGCGGCCAGCGCGGACCTGGGCGCAGGCGGCTCCAGGCAAACACCGCCGCCAGCATGATCAGCAGGGCCGGCAGCAGCGGATAGGCCAGGAACAGCCAGCTGCTTTTGAGATTGAGCACGATCAGCGGATTGGCCCCGGCCGGCGGATGCATGATGTTGAGCAGGCGCATCGCCACGGCGATGAGGGCGACACCCGCTCCCATGGTCCAGATATTGCTGCCGAAGACCTGCAGCAGCGCGATGCCGATGGCCGCCCCCAGCAGATGCGACACCAGAACGGCAACCGGCCGCGCGCCTTCATGAGTGGGGAAACAGAACAGCAGGATCGCCGTGCTGCCCAGCGAAGTCAGCGCCAGCCCATGCTCGGCGTCGATGAGCCACAATACCCCCGCCAGAGTCGGCACAATGCCAAGAGCTGCCCAGACCATTTCCAGAAACGCCGCACGCGTCATTTGCCATCCCCCGCTTGGCCATCCACCAATGCGCCTTCCTCTGGCCTGAACAACGGCAATACCCGGCGTTCCTCTCCCGATGGCAGGGCTGCGGCCGGGTCGGCGATCCATGCCGCCGTATCGCGCCAGACCGTTTCAGCCTGCAGATCACGCAACAGCATATGCCAACCGTTGCGATACACAAGAATACGCATGTCGATATCCGGCCGCGACCTGAACCGCTCGACAAAGCGTTCGACCGGCGGCTTGGGGATGATTTCATCTTTCAATCCGTACATCAGCAGAACCGGCAACCGTTCGGGTCGCGCGGCGGCGGCTTCATCCATCAGGTTGACCAGACCATGGATGGCGTCGACGCGGGTGGCCTTGATGAACAACGGATCGCGCGACAAGCGACGCAGCATCTCGATATTGTCGGAAGCCTGCACCTTCAGGCCCTGACCCGTGAAGGTTTTCCACGGAATGGTGTAGCTGGTGGTCCACAGGGCCACGCGATACAGCAGCGGCATGCTTTCCCGGCCCCAGACGGCGGGCGCCACCAGAATGGCGCCATCGGGCCGGGCGGCGACGCGTTCTAGCGCGTGCAGCACCACCGCGCCTCCCATGCTTTCACCCAGCCAATAAAACGGCACGCCTGGATGGCGCTGGCGCAGCAGACCACTCAATTCGGCCAGATCGTCGGCCAGCCGATCCTGTCCCGGCCAGAGGCCGCGATGAGGCGCCATGCCGAACCCGCGCTGATCCGGCGCATAGGTGGCGATGCCCTGTCCGGACCACCATTCGGCAGCCTCAGCGAAGGCGTTGCTGTAATCGTTGAAACCGTGCAGCGCGAGCACCACGGCCTTCGGGCTGGACGGCCCCCAGCGGCGCAGCGGCAATTCGCGGCCATCGCCGGCCTGCCAGCCTGCATCGCCGGCCAGCAGGCGCGGCGCGACCTCGGCATCGCCCGGCGGCTGCAACCGCGGCGCGCAGGCGGCGCAGAGCAGGATCAGCAGGATGAACGGCGTCGTGCGCAACCACCGCGGCAGGCGCCACGACTGGTGTCGGATCATCACGCAGCGGCGCCGGCGGGGCTGACCCGCGCGGCCGGAAAGACCAGGGTTGCCGTCGTGCCGTTTCTTTTGCGGCTGGCCAGATGAATACGACCGTCATGCAGTTCGATCAGCCGCCGGGTGATGGGCAGGCCGAGGCCGCTGCCGCCAGCTTCGCGCGCGCGCATGGAATCGCCCTGCGAAAAGGGTTCGAACACCTTCTGCAACTGGCGGTCGCTCATGCCGATGCCGGTATCGCGCACGCGGATCGCCAGATCGCCCTCGCCCAGCAGTGCAACAGCGATCTCGACCTGGCCGCCCTCGGGCGTGAACTTGATCGCATTGCTGAGCAGGTTGAGCAGCATCTGACGCAGCAGGCGATCATCCGCGCGCAAGCATGGCAGCGATGCCGGCAGGGCGCGTTCCAGCACCACGCCCTTGCCCTGGGCCGTGACCGTCACCATGTCGAGGGCCTGGTCGATAGCCTGACCAACATCGATCCTGCTTTCCACCAGTTCGAGCCGGCCTGCCTCGATGCGCGACATATCCAGCACGTCATTGATCAGCGACAGCAGATGCTGGCCGCTTTTCACGATGCCGTCGAGATAATCCTCGTAGCGTGGATTGCCGACCGGCCCGAAAATGCCCTGCCGCATGATGTCGGCGAAACCGAGGATGGCATTCAGCGGCGTGCGCAGTTCGTGGCTCATGGTGGCCAGGAAATTCGATTTCGTGCGGCTGGCCTCCTCGGCCTGGCGGCGGGCATTCTCCAGGTCCACCGTCATCGCGCGCATTTCGGTATGGGCCGCCTCGCTGGCGCGCAATTGCCGCATCAGGGCGTAAGCGAACCCAATCACCAGAAGCCAGGTGGCAACGCCGGCGACAATCATCACATCATACAGGCCGCTGAGCCTTTCGCGAGCATCGTCAACCCGCCGGATGCCGATGGCGTTCACACCGGCGGCGAAGGCACTGAAATCAGCATCAAGCCGGCGCATCGACACGGCGAGCGCATCGCCGGCCTGGCGGTTGCCGGCGAAGAGCGCGTCCAGCTGGCCGTCCCAGTTCCGGACCACGGGATCGATCCGGGTGAGCAACATGCTGAGATCTGGGTCGGCCATGTAGGTGGCGGATGCACGGCCGACCTGCAGCATGTCGAGACGACTGTGCAGGATATCGTAACGTCGGCGCACCTCGTCTTCAGTGGCGCCCGATGTGCCGTTCAAATACTCCAGCAACGCGGCGCGGAAGGCCTGGTGTTCATTGCGGAACTGCGCGCCTTCCCAGACGATGTTCTGGAAGGAAAAGCGATTGTATTCGCGCTGCTGGACATAGAAATAGGCCGCCAGCACCAGCGAGAGCCCAACAACCGTGGCCACCAGCACCAGCACGAAGCGGCGGCCGGCGCCGGCCAGTGCCTCGGGATGAGCCGCGATCTGCTGCGGCAGGAAACGGCGTGGCATCAATGGACCTCTAGCCGGCGCAACTGCCACACCGACCGCGCATAGACGCCATCGGCCTTGAGCGAGCGGTCATGATCATAGGGATAGATGATGAAGATCGGCCCCATGTCGCGCAGGGTCAGGTCGCGGTCGTCGGCGCGCAGGGCCAGGATCACATCGTAGCGTTCGGCATCCTGCACCGGCAGGCGCGCCGTGTAATCGTTATGCGCCGTGGCCAGCAGGCTGCCGCCCTGCGCCTGAACGGCGGACAGCAGCGTGCGCAACAGCACACCCTCGAAACGCATCACCTTCGGATGCCATGGCGTCGAGGTGACCACTTCGGTCATGCCGAGCTTTTCCAGCATGGCACGGTCGAACCGGGCCTCGCCCGACTTGCTATTGCCGCGACCGATCTTGCCGGTGACTGTCAGCAGCACCTCGCCCTGTGGCGGCGGCAGCGGTTCAGCGGCATGGGCCGGCAGGCCGACAGCCAGGACGATCAAAATGACAAACGCGGCTATTGCGTGCCACACGCAGAGGCGCGGCGCCCATGCAATCCTGTTCAATATCGAACCCCCGACCCGGTCGTGGCGGCGACATTCTGTCTACGCATCATGGGTTGGGAGTGGCACCCCCGCCGCAAAAAAGCAAGCGGACAGTGGCTATTTTACGCCTAGAGCGTGCGCGTCAGGCCGCCATCGACGTCGAGAATCGCCCCCTGCAGATAGCCCGAGAGCGGCGACGCGAGAAAAGCCACCGCCCGGGCAATTTCTACGGGTTCGCCGAATCGTGCCACCCCCATGGCCTTCGGCATCTGGGTCGCGGCCTCGGCTTCGCTCAGGCCCTTTTCCTGGGCAAAGCTGCGGATTCGCACCTGCAGCCGTTCGGTGGCGATGGTGCCCGGATTGATCGCGTTGACCCGCACGCCATCCTGCACGCCGCGATCGGCCAGCACCTTGGTGAGGTTGAGGCAGGCGGCATTGACCGAACCGCCGATGGCGAATTCGGCCGCGCCCGTGCGGCCGCCGACACCGACGATGTTCACGATGGCGCCCTGGCGCCGCATCAGCGGCGGCCAGGCCGCGCGGCTGAGACGCATGGCACCGAAGAACTTCATGGCATAGCCATCGGCCCAGTCTTCGTCGCTCAAGCTCAGAAAGTCGCCGCGCTTGGTGGCGCCGGCATTGTTCACCACCAGGTCGAGGCCACCGAAGCGCTCTGCCGCTGCGGCAACCACCTGGGCCGGCACGGCGGGATCGCGCAGATCCACCGCCTGCACCAGGCATTCGGTCTTCAGACCGGCGGCAAGCTGTTCAAGCTGGTCGGCCGAACGCGCCGCCAGCACCAGCTTCATACCCTCGGCAGCGAGGAATTCGGCGATGGCACGGCCGATGCCGCGACTGGCACCGGTGACGATGGCAACCCTGCCGGCTAACTGAAGGTCCATGATCCGAGCATCCTCTCCCGATGGCGTGATTCCGACCCTTTGGCTAATCTGAACGGCAACGACAAGCAAGGGAGGCGACATGTTCCGCAGCGATCTGTTCCAGGGCAAGCGTATTCTGATCACCGGTGGCGGCACCGGCCTGGGCAAGGCCATGGCCCACCGCCTGATGGAACTGGGCGCCGAGCTGCATATCTGTGGCCGCCGCGAGGGCGTGCTGCAGGAAGCCGCACAGGAACTGGCCGCCGCCACCGGCGGCAAGATCTTCTGCCATCCCTGCGACATCCGCGTGGCCCAGGCGGTGGACGAGATGGTGCAGGCGATCTGGCAGCAGCATGGCCCGCTGGACGGCCTGGTGAACAATGCCGCCGGCAACTTCATCGCCCGCAGCGAGGAGCTGAGCCCGCGCGGCTTCGATGCCATCGCCAACATCGTGCTGCATGGCAGCTTCTACGTGACGCAGGCCGTGGGCAAACGCTGGATCGCCGAGAAGCGCGGCGGCAGCATCGTTTCCATCGTCACCACCTGGGTCTGGACCGGCTCGGCCTTCGTGGTGCCGTCGGCCATGTCGAAGGCGGGCATCGCCGCGATGACACAGTCGCTGGCCGTGGAATGGGGGCCGAAGGGTATCCGGCTCAATGCCATCGCGCCCGGCCCCTTCCCCACCGAAGGCATGACCAAGCGCCTGGCGCCGACGGAAAAGCTGGAGAAGCAGATGATCGGCGCCATACCGATGCGGCGCGTGGGCAAGATGTCGGAACTGGCCAACCTGGCCGCCTTCCTGCTCAGCGACGAGGTCGGCTATGTCAGCGGCGAGGTGATCGCCATCGACGGCGCGCAATGGCTGAACACCGCCGGCGGCTTCGGCGGCCTGACCGAGTTGAACGATGCCGAATGGCAGGAAATCCGCGACAACATCGCGGCCACCAATGCGAAGGACAAGGCGCAGAGAACTGTCTAACGCGTGGTACAGCCATAAGCGGCACTGATCACCGCCGATTGATTGTTTGCATGTAAAACCATAGGCATTTCAACGAAATATCATCGCCGAAAGACTTCGCATTGACGTTGCGGAAGCGCAGAATGCGGCTTCCGCAACAGCCATGGGGCAGCAGCGATGAGCAGCGATACCGCAACCCGTCTGGAACATGACAGCCTGGGCGACATGGAAATCCCGGCCGCCGCCTATTTCGGCATCCAGACCCAGCGCGCGCTCGACAACTTCCACATCTCCGGTATCGGCATCAACCACTACCCCAACCTGATCCGCGCCTTCGGCATGGTGAAGAAGGCCTGCGCCTCGGCAAACAAGAAGCTGGGCTACCTGGAGCCGGAGAAATACAAGGCCATCGCCCAGGCCTGCGACGAACTGATCGACGGCAAGCTGCATCAATGGTTCACCATCGACGTCTTTCAGGGCGGCGCCGGCACCTCGACAAACATGAACGTCAACGAGGTGATCGCCAATCGCGGGCTGGAGCTGATGGGCTTCCACAAGGGCGAATACGGCCACCTGCATCCCAACGACGACGTCAACCTGTCGCAGTCGACCAACGACGTCTATCCCTCCGCCGTGCGCTTAAGCGTGATCCTGAGCCATGCCGAACTGATGAAGGCGCTGGACGGGCTGGCCTACGAGTTCCGCCAGCGCGGCGTGGAATTCGCCGACATCATCAAGCTGGGCCGCACCCAGTTGCAGGATGCCGTGCCGATGACGCTGGGCCAGGAATTCGAGGCCTTTGCTATCAACATCAAGGAAGACGTGGCGCGCGGCGACGAGATCGTGAAGCTGTTCCGCGAGATCAATCTGGGCGGCACGGCGGTGGGCACCGGCATCAACACCGAGCCGGAATATTCCAACCTGGCGATCGACGAACTGGGGCGGATCAGCGGCATCGAAATGGTGCGGGCCGCCAACCTGATCGAGGCGAGCTGGGACATGGGCGCCTTTGTGCTCTATTCCGGCATGCTGAAACGCATCGCCGTGAAGCTTTCCAAGATCGCCAACGATCTGCGGCTGCTCTCGTCGGGTCCGCGCGGCGGCCTGGGCGAAATCTCGCTGCCCCCCATGCAGCCGGGTTCGTCGATCATGCCCGGCAAGGTCAACCCGGTGATTCCCGAGGTGGTGAACCAGGTCTGCTTCCAGGTGATCGGCAAGGACATGGCGATCACCATGGCGGCCGAGGCCGGGCAGCTGCAGCTCAACGTGATGGAGCCGCTGATCGTCTACAACACGCTGTCGTCCATGCAGCTGCTGTCCCGCGCCGCGCGCACGCTGTCGGAGAAATGCGTTTCCGGCATCCAGGCCAATGTCGAACAGGCCAAGCGCCATGTGGAAGCCAGCGTGGGCATCGTCACGGCGCTGAACCCCTATATCGGCTACGAGAAATCGGCGGCCGTGGCCAAGGAATCGCTGAAGACCGGCCGTACCGTGCGCGAACTGGTGGTGGAGAAAGGCTGGCTGACCGAACACCAGCTCGACGACATCCTGGATGTGGCCAAGCTCACCGCGCCCAGGCGGCGCGGGCGCAAGATCGTGGCGCCAAGCTAGGCGAACCGCGCCTCGGCCGTCATCGCGAGTGCGCCGTCGATATCGGCGATCCAGAGTTTCAGCGCATCCGCGCCGTCCATGCGGCCGCAGAGGCTGAAGCGTCGACCGTCGATCACCGGGCGACGGCCGCGAAAACTGAATGACGTCAGCCGCCGGTCCGGCATCGCATCGCCGGCGAAATCGACCAGCAGGGTCGCCAGCAGCGGGCCATGCACCACGAGGCCGTCATAGCCTTCCACATGGCGGGCATAGTCGCGGTCGTAATGGATGCGGTGGCCGTTGAAGGTGAGCGCGGAATAGCGGAACAACAGCACCGGATCGGCGACGAAGCCTTCGTCCCATTGCTGGTCGGTCGGCGCCGGTTCGGGCGGCGGCAGGGCCGCGCCGGGCTTTTCCTCGCGATAGACGATGTCATGCCGGTCGGTGATGCAGAGCGCGGCGCCGTAATAAATCTCATGCCGCACGGTGACGAAGGCGAGCCGGCCGCTGCGGCCGCTTTTCTCGACCACATCCTCGACGGTGGACATGCGCCGCGCCGGCCGGCCGAGCGGCAGAGGATGATGAAACGCGATGCGGCTGCCGGCCCACATGCGCCTGGTCTGCGCGCCGTTCCATAACCGGCCGACATCGGGCAGGAACTCGCCCAGAGCCGGATGGCCGTCGCGGCCCAGCCGGGCGCGTGTGGCCATCGACCAGAAATACAGCCAGTGCCGCAACGGCGGCAGCAACGCGCCCGCGACCAGGCCGCTGTCGGCGCGATCCAGCGCGCGCGCCAGCGCGATGCAGCGTTCCGGTGAAATGAGATCGGCGGCCGTTTCCGAGCCGCCGATCCAGTCCTGCAACGATGTCTTGTCCATATGCCTTTACTGGCGGGCCTTGCCAACCGCCTCGCGCAGCAGCAGGTAGACCTTGCCGATATCGGCAGTGACGAAGGCCGAAGTGAGCAGCTCCTCGTGTTCCACGCCCTTGGCACCGGCCAGCACACGCTCGAATTCGGCGATGTAGCGGTCGGTGAAATCGCGGAACTCGCCGTCTTCCTGGTATTTGCCGCGAATCTTGTCGAGGTCGCGCTGGTCGATCAGCTTGCGGGTGAACAGGCCGCGCTCGCCCTTGTAGTAACGCCGCCACAACTCTTCCGACAGGTCGCGGTTGAGCAGGCGAGTGATGTCGATGGCCATCGAGTTGAGGTGGCCGGTGATGAAGGCCGCGGTCTTGAGGAACTGTTCGCCGCGCAGGGCCTGGGTGGCCTTGCGGAGCGCCTCGGCCTCCACACTGGCGGTGCGCGCCGCATCGGCCAGCGCCTGGGCATCGGCCTTCAGGCTGGCTTCGGCCGACGCCGCCTCGCTGGCGGCGCGGGCGGCGGCCGAGGCCAGTTCCTTGGCGCGCTGGCCCAGCGTCTCGGCCGTCTCGGCGGCGCGCGCGGTGGCGCGGTCGGTGACGGCACTGAACTCGTTGCCGGTGCGGGCGAGGCGTTCGCCGATCTCGGTCACCTTCTCGCTCAGGCGGGCAGCACGGGTATCGACCTCGTCGGCCTGGCGGCGGAAACCGTCGCTCATCCGGTCGGTCTGCTTCATCGCGTCCTCAACGATATTCGCCAGTTCGCGGGTGCGGTTGCGCAGCACCTCCGAGGCGTCGTCGATGCGGCCCGAGGCGTTGCCGACCGCCAGGTTGATCTCGCGGGCGCGGGCATCGAAGGTGGTGCCGACCTGCTCGATGCGGCTGACCGCTTCGTCGGACACGCGCGAGACCTCCTGGGCCTGGCGGCGGAAGCTGTCGCCGATATTCGCCGTCTTGAGGATGGCGGCATCGGAAGCCTCGGCCAGTTCCTGCACGCGGCCGCGGAAATTCTCGCGGATGCTCTCGGCCTGGCGGGTGAGCTCGGTGCTGAGCGCGGTGAGCGCGCCGGCCTGCTCGTGGATCGTGCTGCGCAGTTCCAGCGTGCGGTCGACCACACCTTGCGCCGCCTCGCCCAGTTCGAACGAACGGATGCGGGCGGTTTCGCCGGCAGTGTTGATGCTGCCGGTCGCCTTCTCGGCGGCGGCATTCAGGCCGTTTGCCTCGGCCTGGGCCTTTTCGCTCATCTCCACCAAAGCGGCGGTTTGCGCCGCCGCCTTCTCGGCCAGCAGGGCCATCGCCTCGGCCACGCCGAGCGAAAGATCCTGCAGGTCCTTGGCACGCGCCTGGGCCGTGCTGCCGGCCAACTGCGATTCCATCGCCGCCCGTTCGGCGGCGGCGCTGAGGGCGTGGGCCTGAGTCTGTGCGGTCTCGCTCACCTGGTGCAGGCGCTGCGAGGCGCGCTCGGCGGCCGACTGCAGCTGCACGGCATCCTGGCCTGCGCTTTCGCCGGCCGACCGCAGGCGCTGCGCAGTGCGGGCGGCGGCCTGGTCGAGGCCGTCGATCTGGTCGCGCACGCTGTCGCCGGTTTCGGTGATGCGCCGGCTGACGCCGTCGATGGTGACGACGAACTGCTCGGCATGCTGGCGCAACTGGCCGCCGGCGGCCGAAATCTGGTCGTCGGTGCGCTGCGCGGCCTGGGCCAGCAGGGCATTGGCCTGGGTCATGGTCTCCTGCACCTGGGCCGCCATGGCCAGAGCATCACGGCCAGCCTGGCCGAGGCTTTCGACGCGCTCGCGGATGCTGGCATCGGCCTCGCCGATCTTGGTCAGCGCGCGGCCCGAGGTTTCGTCCAGGATGTCGGCGCGCTGCTTCAGCTCGTCGCCGGCGCGCATGGCGCGGTCGGTGATCTGCTGCAGCGTGCTGGTCATGTTGGCGCCTTCGCGGCGCAGCGCATCGCCGGCCTGGGCCAGACGCTGGTCGGCCAGTTCGGCGGCGGCGCCAAGCTGGTCGGCCTGATGGCGCACCAGATCGCCGGTCAGCTTCAGGCGCTGTTCGGCCTGGGTAGCGGCTTCGGCGAAAGCATCGGCCTGACGGGTGGCGGACGCGCCGGCCTGTTCCAGCGCGCCGGTGCGGCCGCGCATCTCGTCGGCGGCAACACGCAGGCGCTCAGCCACACGGGCGCCCTGTTCGTCCAGCGCGCCAACTTCGGAACGCACGGTCTCGCCGATATCGCGGATGCGGCCGATGGTGGTGCCGGTGGCCTGCTCGATCTCGCGCACGCGTTCGCGCAGCACGGTGCCGGCGGCCTCGGCGCTGTCGATCACCTTCTGGCTGGCATTGCTGAACAGCTGAGTCTCGCGACCGAAGCTTTCGCCGGCGGCGGTGGCGCGGGCAACGGTGACCTCGGCGGCGGTGGTGATGGTCTGGGCGGCTTCGGCGAAGTTCATGCCGATGCGGCCCGCCTCGCCGCCGGCGCGGGTGACCGCCTGTTCCAACGCCACGATCTTCTGTTCAAGCTGGGCGGCAATCTGCTGCGCCACCTCGGCGGCGCGCTGCACCGCCTGGTCCATCAGCTCGCCATGGCGGCGCGAGAGTTCCTCGACGCGTTCGTTCTGGAACTGGATCGCCGAGGTGATGCGGGAAATCTCGGAAGCCTTGGTCTGGAAGATGCCGCGCGCGGTTTCCACCTCGCGCACGATCACATCGGCGGCCTGCAGCAGCACCTGGGCCTGGGTCGACACGGTCTGACCGATGCCGTTCACCTTGGCATTCATTTCTGTGCCAACCTTGTCGGCGGCCTCGACCAGCGCCTTGCTCTGCTCCTCGAAGCGGCCGGCCAGGCCCTTCACGGTGGCATCGAGGTCGCGGTTCACCTGTTCGGCGGCGGCCAGCAGGCCCTGCGAGGACTGGCTCAGCGTGCCGGTGATCTGCTTGGCCTGCAGGGCGACCTGTTCGCCGGCCCCGGCAGCGGCATTGATCAGCACCTGCTGCTGGCTGGCCATGGTCTCGCCCAGGGAGGCGATCTTGTCGGTAGCCGACTGGGCGGCCTCTTCCATCTCGCGGGCCTGGCGACGCAGCGCGCCGGCCAGGGCGGAAACGCGGCGTTCGGCTTCGGGCGTGGGATAGGTGAGGTCAAGCAGCACCTGGTGCAGGGCGGCGGCCTGACGCTTGATGGCACTGCCGCGCCACAGGTTGAGCAGCAGCAGCCACAGGAAAGCCAGCGGCGCGGCGATGCCGGCGATGAAGGCGCCGACCTCATGCGGCAAGGTGTGCCACAGATTCTGCCAGCCGATGGAGCTCTCGATATAAAGGGCACAGACGCCGATCCAGAGCAGGCTGACCGCCGCGCCAACCGCCACCATGATCCGGCGGCGGCGTTCCAGCGCCGGCATGCCGATCAGTTCGGCGGCTTCCGCCTCGGCGCGGTCGACCGCCACCTGGCTCGCGGCCTTGGCCGCATTCGCCGCCATGTCGGCGCGCGGATGTTTAATCAGCGTCATCGCAACCTCCCCCGCCAAGCCGGATCGTCATCCGGCCGGTCGGATCGCGTTAAGGCCCGCATTGAAACACCGATTCATGCGGGCACAAAGGCCGGTGCAGGCGAAAATCCCGCCCCGGTAGCACAACAGATAGGGGAGCAATGGTTAACACCGGCTTGCGGATGGGAGGGCCGGAATAGTTATCCACGCTATCCACAGGGCACTTTTTGCAATGCAGCGACCGTCAGCGACACGGCATAAAATCAGGGGGTTCACGCTACGATGAGTCCGTCAATAAGTTTTTTTACAGTCGTGTCACATACACTGTATTGACCCTCCCTTAACCCTGAGTACCATATGTTGTGTTCGCTGAAGCTGTTTCGGGTCGACGCTGCGCCGTCTTCGGATTCCGTTTTCCGGGTGTTTTCCGGGGTTTTCGAAGGTGCAAAGGCGGGGTGCGCAGCCGCCAGACAGTCGAAAGCGGGCCGATACTGGGATTCATAAGACACGGCCGGGCCGGCCAGCCACAAAATGTGGTGCCACGCATGTGGGGGCCGGGCCGCAAAAACGAGGGGAAGCCACCGTGCTGAACACTCTGCAAACCGAACGCGGCATCCGCATCGACGTCGACCGCAGCCGCGACCGCCTGCTGACCGATTTCGGCAAGGCCACCCTCGATGACCGTTACCTGCTGCCCGGCGAATCCTACCAGGACCTGTTCGCCCGCGTCGCCAGCCATTATGCCGACGACACCGCCCATGCGCAGCGGATGTACAGCTACATCTCGAAGCTCTGGTTCATGCCTGCCACCCCGGTGCTGTCGAATGGCGGCACCAGCCGTGGCCTGCCGATCTCGTGCTTCCTGAACGAGGCCAATGACAGCCTGGACGGCATCGTCGGCCTGTGGAACGAGAATGTCTGGCTGGCGGCCCGCGGCGGCGGCATCGGCAGTTACTGGGGCAACCTGCGCTCGATCGGCGAGAAGGTGGGCCAGAACGGCAAGACCTCGGGCATCATCCCCTTCATCCGCGTGATGGACAGCCTGACTCTTGCGATCAGCCAGGGCTCGCTGCGCCGCGGCTCGGCCGCCTGCTACCTGCCGATCGACCACCCGGAAATCGAGGAATTCATCGAGATCCGCCGCCCGACCGGCGGCGATCCGAACCGCAAGGCGCTGAACCTGCATAACGGCATCCTGATCTCGGACGCCTTCATGCGCGCGGTGGAGGCCGACGAGCAGTGGGCGCTGGTCAGCCCGCATGACGGCACCGTGCAGCGCACCGTGTCGGCCCGCGCGCTGTGGATCCGCATCCTCACCGCCCGCATCGAGACCGGCGAGCCCTATGTCGTTTATATCGACCATGTGAACCGCGCCCTGCCCGAGCATCACAAGCTGGCCGGCCTGCGGGTGAAGACCTCGAACCTGTGCAGCGAGATCACGCTGCCGACCGGCATCGACCAGCATGGCCAGCAACGTACGGCCGTCTGCTGCCTCTCCTCGCTGAACCTGGAATACTTCCATGAGTGGAAGGAGCATCCGCTGTTCATCGAGGATTGCCTGCGCTTCCTCGACAACGTGCTGCAGGACTTCATCGACAAGGCGCCCGACAGCATGGCCAAGGCGCGCTACGCCGCCCAGCGCGAGCGTTCGGTCGGCCTGGGCGTGATGGGCTTCCACTCCTTCCTGCAGGCCAATGGCGTGCCGTGGGAAAGCGTGATGGCCAAGGTGTGGAACCGCACCATCTTCAAGCATGTGAAGGACGCTTCCGACGCCGCCTCGCGCAAGCTGGCGGAAGAACGCGGCCCCTGCCCCGATGCCGCCGAATACGGCATCATGGAGCGCTTCTCGCACAAGATCGCCATCGCGCCCACCGCGTCGATCTCGATCATCGCCGGCGGCGCCTCGCCCGGCATCGAGCCGAACGTGGCCAATGCCTTCACGCACAAGACCCTGTCGGGCAGCTTCTCGGTGCGCAACCGCTATCTCGAGAAGGCGCTGGAACAGTATGGCAAGAACGATGTCGACACCTGGTCGTCGATCACCACCAATGGCGGCTCGGTGCAGCATCTGGATTTCCTGTCGGATGACGAGAAGGCCGTGTTCAAGACTGCCTTCGAGATCGACCAGCGCTGGCTGATCGACCTGGCGGCCGACCGCACGCCCTATATCTGCCAGGCGCAGAGCCTGAACATCTTCCTGCCGGCCAACGTGCACAAGCGCGACCTGCACCAGATTCACTTCCAGGCCTGGAAGAAGGGCGTGAAGAGCCTCTATTACTGCCGCTCGCTCTCCATCCAGCGCGCCGAGACAGTGTCGGGCAAGTCGGCATCGGAGACCGTCACGAACGTGGTCTCGATCCCGCTGGTCGGCAAGATCAACGAAGGCGAGCGGCCGCAGCGCGCGCCGGCGATCAACGAGCCGGAACTGCCGCTGGCCGCTGCCGCCTCGGGCGGCCCGCGCGAAGCGGTCGATTACGACGAGTGCCTGGCCTGCCAATAAAGCCAGTAGCGACCCGATGCAAAAAAGCCCGGCAATGCCGGGCTTTTTTAATGTGCGTTTCGTGGCCGTAACGTATGACCGTTGTCAAATCTTTAGTGCGTCTTACGCATTGTTAATTTCACATCCGTCTGCTGACGACGTTTGATGGGGCGTCAGACAGAAGGACGCCGTTATGATCACCATCGCTCCGATCAATCGCGAACGCAGCATTCCCGCCGATCAGTTCCTGGTCACTCATGCCGACATCAAGGGCGGCATCACCTATGCCAATGGATATTTCTGCCAGGCCCAGGCCTGCGGCGAAAAGGATCTGATCGGCCAGCCGCACAATCTGGTGCGCCACCCGGACATGCCCGCCGCCGTGTTCCACCTGATCTGGGAACGCATCCGCGAGGGGCGCGAAATCTTCGCCTATGTGAAGAACATGGCCTGCACCGGCGAATACTACTGGACGCTGTCGCACCTGACGCCGCATTTCGACGGCAATCGCCGCATCGACGGTTACCAGTGTTTCCGCCGCGCGGTATCGGCGGACAGCGTCGCGGCTGCCGACGAAGTCTACGAGGCGTTGCGGCTGATCGAACGCAACACCCGCACGCTGGAACAAGGCATCGCCGCCAGCCGTCAGCATCTTGAAGGCATCATGGCCCGCCTGGGCATGGATTATGACCAGTGGGTTCTGTCGCTGGTAATGCGCGACGAGGAAACCAGCCTGGCGGCCTGAGCTTCCCGGCAGCGTCCGTCAGTCCCGCCGGTCGCCCTGCCAGATCTCCACGCTGGCGACCGTGACGACGCAAATGCCTACGCCCAGATGGGCAATCATCGCGCCGTCATACCCTGTGAAGCCCAGCAACCAGGGCGAGGCGCCGGCCCACAGGCCCAGCATCGCGCTGATATAGGCTTCCCAGCGATCCAGCAGCGTGAGGGCCAGCGCGGACAGCGCGAAAATCAGAAAACCGACGATCACCGCATTCATCGTCGCCGCTTCCAAGCCACTGTAACCCAGAAGCCATGGCGAAGACGCGAGCAGGATGCCGAAGGCCATGTTGGCCCAGTCCTGCCAGCGCCGCGCTTCCGGCTCGTGATGCGGCTCGCGGTGGGGCCCGTGACGGGGCCCGTGGCGGCTCTCGTGACTGATATGAACCATGACGCACCTCCTCCGGGTCTCGCGGCAAAGCCGGGACCCGATCCAGGCCGGGCGCTGACTGTTCCCCCGTGCAGGCGCACGGCGTCCCTATTCAGATAGGGCGCGGCCGGCCTTTTCTCCAGAGGGGCGCAATAACGAAACAGCCGGCGCAGGCCTGAACAGGCCCGCGCCGGCTGCGACCGTAAACCGGGATACCGTGCCTTCGGTGGTGCCGGGATTACCAGCGATACCGCAACCCGGCAGTTATCGTGCGTTCATAGCCGTAAGCGCACCAGGTGCCGTAGTAGCAGGATGCGACATACTCCTTGTCGAACAGGTTTTTCACGTTCAGCGCGAGATCGACACCGGCAAACCGGTCCGACAGCGCGCCGAGATCGTAGGTCACCGCCGCATCGACAAGGGTGAAGTCTGGCACCGTGATCGAATTGTCCGGGTTTCGGGTATCACCCACATAGCGGACGCCACCGCCGATGCTCAGTCCCTTGAACTGGGTTTCGCGCGGCATGTGATACATGACCCAGGCAGCGGCCTGATGTTCCGGTACGGCGCCAAGTGTCCGGCCCACGGCCGCTGCATTGGTATCTTTCGTTACCTCGGCATCGATGTAGCTATAGGCGCCAATCAGGTCGATCTGTCTGGATAAGCTGTGACGCGCCTCGAATTCAAAGCCCTGCGACCGCGCCTCACCCGTCTGGATCGAGTAGTTCGTATTCACCGGATCGGGTGTCTTCACGTTGGTGCGCGTCACCTCGAACACCGCAGCGGTAAATATGCTGTTCGTACCCGGCGGCTGGTATTTCACACCCAGCTCATACTGCTCGCCCTCTTCCGGCTTGAACGGTTTGCCAAGACGGTCGGTACCACCCAGTGGCGTGAAGGCCTCGGAGTAGCTGATATACGGCGAGATACCGTTCTCGAACGCATAAAGCAGGCCGACCTTACTGGTCCAGGCCTGGTCCCGGCGCTTTTCCTGCGCTCCGGTATTGGCAGTCGTGGCAACCTGTTCGGCGGTATCATGCCGTCCACCCAACGTGAGCACGAAGCCACCCAGTTTCAACTGATCCTGCAGATACAAGCCATACTGTTCGGCATCGATATTGGTGCGATTGCGGGTCGGAACGGTGATCGCCGTCTGCCCATAGACCGGATTAAAGATATCCAGGGTCGGCGCGGTCCCGAAACCGACGGCATAATGGCCACGCATGGTCTGGTAATCCACGCCGCCGAGCGCCGTATGCGCGACAGGGCCGGTATCAAATCGCGCCTCGACCTGATTGTCGATCGCGTTGAATGTCGAGGCTTCGCGCGAAGTCGCGGTGCCGCGATTAAGGGTGCGGCCGTCAGACTGCACGCCATTCGCATACACGCTGTCATAGGCCATCGTAGTATGCTGCGAGCGGGCATTCGAGCGGATGCTCCACACATCACTCAGGCGCTTGTCGAATTCGTAACCCAGTGCGGTCTGGTGGCGGACGAACTTCTCGAAATTCGGATCGCCGTCGTAGAAGTCCATCGGCAGTTTACCGAAGGGGCTGCTGAACACCGTGCCCTGCGGCGGGATACCGCCATAGGAATTACCCTTCGGGTCGACCTGATAGAGGCCGAACAGCGTCAGGCTGGTATCTTCATCGGGCCGCCAGGCCAGCGACGGCGCAAGCGCGACACGCTGGTTTTCCGTCATGTTGATCTGGCCGTCCTCGGCGAGGCCGACCATGGTCATGCGGTAGAGCAGCTTGCCTTCGGCATCCACCTTGTTGGAGAAATCGGAGGTCAGGCGGTAGTGGTTGTTGGTGCCATACTCAATGCCCACTTCATTCAGCGGCGCATCAAGCGGGCGCTTGCTCACTTGATTGACGAGGCCGCCAGCCGCTGCCTGTCCATAGAGCGTGGAATTCGGACCCTTGAGGACTTCTGCGCGCTCCAGCAGATAAGGATCGAGCTGCGGCGCGATATAGTACAGATCCTGCTGCTTCAGGCCGTTCCAGTAGCGATGCGCGTCGAAGCCGCGGATGGTGAACATGTCATAGCGCGTGGCCACCGCGCCGCGCGTCTCCGGCGTGACGCCGGCGGTATAGCGCAGCACCTGGTTCAGGGTCTGCGCGTTCTGGTCTGCGATCTGGTCGCGTGGAATCACCGAGATCGACTGCGCCGTTTCCAGCAGCGGCGTATCGGTCTTGGTGCCGGTCCGCGCCCGCGCAGCCACATAACCGGCGATCGAATCCGTGGCGGTTTCCGCCTGGCCGCTGCGCGCTTCCACCGTTACCGGTGGCAGGACCGCCGCATCGCCACCGCGCGGCAGTTCGTACAGGGTGACGGTGGCCGGACCGGTGAAGCGATAGCCCATGCCGGTGCCGTTCAGCAGCCGGTCGAGCGCTTCCTGCGGCGTCAGGCTGCCGCTGACCGCCGTGCTGCGCAGCGACTGCATTCGGCTGCCATCGAACAAAATCTGTAGGGACGCGCGGTTGGCCAGCGCGAGCACGGCCCGGCTGAGATCCTGGGCCGGGATGTCGAATGTCAAACGCTGCTGCGCTGCTGCCGGCGTGGCCGGGCTCTGGACCTGAGCCTGCACGGCGGTTGTGGCGAAACCGAGACCCGCGGCCAGGGCCAGCGCGCTGACCGAAAGACTGAACAGACGACGACCGCCGAAGCACGGCCGGACAGGCCGCAGCGCCAATGTCGTATTCATGCTTGAAATCCCCCTGAGGTGACGCAACCAGATATTGCGCGAATGACAATCATTCGCGCTTTATCCCAATAGGACGCGTCACCGGAGAGTTTTGATAAAAATTTTATGCAGGGGCCGGGATTGGCAGGATGGTGCCGCCTGACGGCTTTCCGTTGCGGCGGCTATTTACCGCGCCTGCTTCAGCTGTGAACGACGACGATGAACGGCAGAGTGACAACCTGCAGGCCCAGTTCCTGGGCAATCACCTTCAGGGCGCCGTCCGGATCGCCGATGCGGAATACGCCCGAGACGACGCGGGCGGACAGGTCGTCGCTCGCCAGCAGGATCCGGCTGCGGCGATAGCGGTTGAGTTGAGCCACCACGTCACGCAGCGGCACCTGGTGGAAGACAAGATTGCCGCCCCGCCACGGCGCGATCTCCAGCGGATCGACATTGACCATGTCGGGCTCCGACCGCCGGTCGCGGCGGTAATGCAGGGCCTGCCCGGGCGACAGTACCGTCATGCGGTGATCGCCGTCCGACCGCGTCACCGCGACGCTGTGTTCGACCACGGCCACGCCATCGCCATCAGAGAGGCGCTCGACCAGGAATTGCGTGCCCAGCGCGCGGGCCGACAGCCGGCCGGTATCGACGATGAAGGGCCGGCCAGCCGCCACGTCCTGGGGCACCGCGCTGAAATAGGCGCTGCCGCCGAGAAGCTCGACCCGGCGTTCGGCAGTGCTGAAATGCAGTTTCACCGCGCTGGCCGGGCCAAGGTCCAGACGGCTGCCATCGGGCAGCGTGACGCGGCGGATTTCACCGGGTGCCGTGCTGTGGTCGGCGACCAGCGCAATGACCGGATTGCCGGTCCAGACGGTCGCCAGGCCGATCACTAGCAGCAGGCAGGCCGCAATCGCAAAAGCCGGCGCCAGCCAGCGTCGCATGGGCGGTACCGATGCCAGGCGCAGTTTTCCCTGCAATCCACGCTCATGCAAATCAGTGGTATGTCGCAGCAGATCACCCGGTGCCTGCTGCAGCACCGCTAGGGCGTCCCAGGTCTGGCGCATGTTTTCATAAGCCGCACGATGGTGCGGGCCGCGCCGCAGCCAGTTTTCGAATACCAGCGCATCGGCCGGCTCAAGCGGACCGGCCGCCTGCATGGCAAGCCATTCGATCGCTTCGCTCTCGATCTGGTCGGTTTTGTCGTCGTTGCTCGTCACGGGGCTGCTTGGCTGGTCGTCTGGCGTGGGGTCTAACCTATAAGACGTCTGAGCGGCGGGAAGTAGTAGGCCCTAATTTGTGTTCCGGCTAATGCCGCAACTTCTTCGTCAGAAAATCCATCGCCTGGTGCATGTGTTTCTGGACGGAGCTGATCGATACGTCCATCAGCAGTGCGGCATCGGCATAGGAATAACCCTCGATGCGGATCAGGATGAAAGCTTGGCGCGTGCGGGCCGGCAGCCGCTCGACAAGGCCGCGCAGCAGGACAAGACGCTCCTTCGCATCGGTTGCGTCTTCCGGCGACGGCCTGTTTTCGGGAATGGCGGCCATGCCGTCATGCGACACGGCCTGGGTCTGCTGTCGCCGCTTCATCCGCATGTGATCGATCGCCAGGTTGCGGGCGGTGCGATACAGATAGGCGCGCTCCTGCAGCACCGTGCTGGTTGCCGGCTGCTGGGCGAAGCGCAGGAAGGTTTCCTGCGTCAGGTCGGCGGCGGTTTCGATATCCTGCAGCTGGCGCACCAGATAGGCCTGGATCTCGGCCCGGTAGGCCAGGAACAACCGTTTCAAATCCTTCGGAGACACAACGCCGTTCGCCCTTCTGCTTGCCGGCGCAGTTTATTACGAGTGCGAATTATTCGCAATTAATATAGGCATTGCGGCTATTGCGGCCCTGGTCGTGATCTTCATCACGCCCTTTTTAATTGTCTAAAATTAAATTGTGTGCTATTAATTTTCTCACGACGCGCCACCCGGCCGTTGAACCCAGAGGAGCATCCCATGTCCATCACCCCGCTTTACAGCACCACCGCCACCGCCACTGGCGGCCGCGCCGGCAAGGTCACCTCTGCCGACGGCATCATCGACATGACCCTGGCCATGCCCAAGGAGCTGGGTGGACCCGGCAATGCCGCCAACCCGGAAACCTTCTTCGCCTCGGGCTATGCCGCCTGCTTCCAGGGCGCGCTGGGCCTGGTGGCCCGCAACCAGAAAATCGCCCTGCCCCAGGGCAATACGGTGAGCGTGACCATCGGCATCGGCAAGGACGAGACCAGTTTCGGCCTGAATGCCAAGATTGCGGTCGCCCTGCCCGGCATGGACAAGGCCCAGGCCGAGGCGCTGGTCGCCGCCGCCCACCAGGTCTGCCCGTATTCCAAGGCCACCCGGGGCAATATCGACGTGGCGCTGGAAACCACGGTCTGAACCGTGTCTGACCGACGCTGACAGCCTCGCGGCGCCGGATTGCCCACCAATCCGGCGCCGCCTATCCTTGGTCCGACCATGTCCGCCGACGAATCGATCAAGCTCGACCACCAGCTTTGTTTCGCGCTGTATGCCGCGTCGAATGCGATGACGCGGCTCTATCGCGACCGGCTGGAGCCGCTGGGCCTGACCTATCCGCAATACCTGACCATGCTGCTGCTGTGGGAACAGCAGCGGGCAGAGGCCGGGCCGCATACGGTAAAAAGCCTGGGCGAACGCCTGCATCTCGATTCCGGCACGCTCACCCCCATGCTCAAGCGCATGGAACAGGCCGGCCTGATCACCCGCAACCGCGCCGCGCAGGACGAACGCCAGGTCACCATCGTCCTGACCGAGCAGGGCCGCAAACTCGAGTCCGCCGTGGCCGCCGCCCAGCGGGAAATGGCCTGCCTGCTGCCGCTCAGCCTGCAGGACCTGGCCCGCCTGCGCACCGAGCTGCGCGGCCTGGCCGCCGGGCTGCAGGCCAGCGCCGGCAAATAATCCACAGGCCCGCCGCAAACAGGCGGATATCCACAGCCCGCACATCGCTCAGCCGCAACATATAGGGATAAACCCCTTGTCCCGACCACAAGATGTTGCAATATTCTCGGTCGCTGTTCGTTGTCGTGATGGGGGATTCGATGTCGCTTCTGGATGCCAAGCCGGTCTACAAGCCCTTCAAGTATCCGTGGGCCTATGAGGCCTGGATGACCCAGCAGCGCCTGCATTGGCTGCCCGAGGAAGTGCCGCTGGCCGACGACGTAAAGGACTGGCAGAAGAAGCTGACGCCCGGCGAAAAGAACCTGCTGACGCAGATTTTCCGCTTCTTCACCCAGGCCGACGTGGAAGTGAACAACTGCTACATGAAGAACTATTCGCGGGTGTTCAAGCCCACGGAAGTTCAGATGATGCTGTCGGCCTTCTCGAATATCGAGACCGTTCACATCGCCGCCTACAGCCACCTGCTCGACACCATCGGCATGCCGGAAGAGGAATATTCGGCCTTCCTCCGCTACAAGGAGATGAAGGACAAGTACGACTACATGCAGCAGTTCGGCGTGGATACCAAGGAAGACATCGCCAAGACGCTGGCCGTGTTCGGCGCCTTCACCGAAGGCCTGCAGCTGTTCGCCAGCTTCGCCATCCTGATGAACTTCCCGCGCTGGAACAAGATGAAGGGCATGGGCCAGATCGTCTCGTGGAGCGTGCGCGACGAGACACTGCACACCAACTCGATCATCAAGCTGTTCCATACCTTCCTGGAAGAGAACCCGGAAGTCTGGACCGAACAGTTCCAGCGCGACCTGTATGTCGCCTGCTCGACCATCGTAGAGCATGAAGACGCCTTCATCGACCTGGCGTTTGCCATCGACGGCGTGCAGGGCCTGACCGCGCAGGAAGTGAAGGACTATGTTCGCTGGACCGCCGATCGCCGCCTGCTGCAGCTCAAACTGCAGCCGATGTATCGCATCGAGAAGAACCCGCTGCCCTGGCTGGACGCGATCCTGAACGGTGTGGAGCACACCAATTTCTTCGAAAACCGCGCCACGGAATATTCCAAGGCCTCGACCCAGGGCAACTGGGAAGACGCCTTCGCGTAAGCAATACGCATCCCGATATGCGATGGCCGGGTCTGGAAGGAAATTTCAGGCCCGGCCATTTGCATTCATGATGCCCCAATGACCTACGCCATCCGCTCCGCCCGCCCCGATGAAGCCGGGCTGTTGCGCGAGATCGAACGCGCTGCCGCCCAGGCCTTCAGCGCTGTGGGCTATCCCGCCCTGGCAACCGGCGAACCAACGGCAGCCGAGGAATTCCGCGCGGCGGCAGCCGAGGGCATGCTGGCAGTGGCCGTGGGCAACAATGATCGCCCGGTCGGTTTCCTGCTCGCCGCCGAACTCGATGCCTGCCTCTATGTGCAGGAGCTGGATGTCCATCCCGACCATGCCGGGCATCGGCTGGCGGTGCGGCTGTTCGAGGCGGCGGATGCCATGGCGCGGCAGCGGCATCTGCGCGCCCTAACCCTCACCACCTTCCGCCATGTGCCGTGGAATGCACCCTATTACGCCCGGCTGGGCTTCGTGCCCATGACGGCTGCCGGAATCGGACCGGACCTGCGGATGGTGATCGAACGCCAGCGCGCCGCTGGCCTGGACATGGCCAACCGCGTGGCGATGCGGCGCCCCGTCAGCTCCTGATCAGGCGAGGATGTCGATAAAATAGCTCTGCTGCGCCAGGCTGGCACGCAGGGCGACGGCGTTGGCACCCTGCTGGCCCTGGGCGCCCTGCAGGATCGTGGCCGCCTGGGCCATCACATCCGGATCGAGGCTGCCGCTGCCCACGGCCTTAAGCGCAAGCTGCATGGCCTGTTCGGCCTGGCGCAGGCCATCGAGGGCGATGGCGGTGCCGCTGGAAAAGCTGATCGACGACATGGCGACAGGCTAGACCGGCGGTGAATTTTCCTCAACCCGGCATTCAACCCGCGTTGGCCGCTGGGCCGCGGCGCCGATATGAGGCTATAACGGTCATCCACAGACAGTTTCGATTCCCCATAAGCCCGGTCCGATGCCCGCCCTTCTCCCGCCCAATCCCCTGCTGCCGATCCCGATCTCTCATCACCGCGAAGGCAATACCGGCATTCCCTATGCCCACAGCTTCGATTCCGGCCTGCCCGGCCCGCATGCGGCGATCACCGCGCTGGTGCATGGCAACGAGGTCTGCGGCGCCCATGCGCTGGACCTGCTGCTGCGAGAAAAATTCCGCCCCGCGCGCGGCCGCCTGACCCTGATCTTCTGCAACGTCGCCGCCTATCTGCGCTTCGATCCAAACGAGCCGACTGCCTCGCGCTTCGTCGACGAGGACATGAACCGCGTCTGGGGCGCGGATGCGCTGGACGGCCCGCGCCGCTCCATCGAACTCGACCGCGCGCGCGAGATCGAACCGCTGATCGCCGAGGTCGACCTGCTGCTCGACCTGCATTCTATGCAGCAGCCCTCGCCGCCGCTGATGCTGTCGGGTCCGTTGGCCAAGGGCCGACGTTTCGCCGCCGAGGTAGGCGTACCCGCAACCGTGGTGGCCGATCAGGGCCACAAGGCCGGGCTGCGCATGCGCGACTATGGCGGCTTTGGCGATGCGGCCAGCGAGAAGAATGCCCTGTTGGTGGAATGCGGCCAGCATTGGGAACAGTCGAGCCGCGACGTGGCCGTCGAGACCATGCTGCGTTTCCTGCACCATACCGGCATGGCCGACGCTGCTTTCCTGGCGCGCCATGGCGTGCAGGGTGCGCCGGCGCCGCAGCGTTTCGTCGAGGTGACCGATGCCGTCACCATCGAAAGCGACAGCTTCCGCTTCGAGCAGGCCTATACCGGCCTGGAAACGATTCCGGCTTCCGGCACCGTGATCGCCCATGACGGCGCCAAGCCGATCCGCACGCCCTATGACGATTGTGTGCTGATCATGCCGACCAAACGACTCAAACCCGGCCAGACCGCCGTGCGTCTGGGCCGCTATATCGCGGCGTGAGCGCGGCGCGCGGCTTCGCCTCCTATCTGCCGGCGCTGCTGATCGGCGCCGTGGGCGGCGCGGTCTTCCTTTACTTACGCATGCCGCTGGCCTGGATGCTGGGCAGCATGGTGTTCGTGGGCATCGCCGTGCTGGCCGGGCTGAACCGCCGCCTGCCGCTGCGCGTGCACCCCCATCTGCGCGCCGCCATGATCGTGGTGATCGGCGTGATGCTGGGCAGCGCCTTCAAGCCAGACATGATCGAGCGCGCGCGCGAATGGCTCGGTCTTGTCGCGCTGATGCTGGTCTATGTGCCGGTGGCCACCGCACTGTGTTACGTGATCTTTCGCCGTTTCGCCGGCCTCGACCCAGTGACCAGCTATTTCTCGGCCACGCCAGGCGGCCTGCAGGAAATGACCCTGGTGGGCGAACATTACGGCGGCGACGGCCGCAGCATCATCCTGACCCATGCTTTGCGCATCTTCCTGGTGGTGATGACCGTGCCGGTCTATTTCCGCTTCATCGAGCGGCTGGACGTGCCGCCGATGGCCCAGGGCGCCCATCTCTGGCAGATGCTGCCGCTGGAAGGCGCGTTGCTGATCGCCTGCGGCGCGGCCGGCTGGTTCCTCGCCAGACTGCTGCGCATCCCCGCCGCCGTTCTGGTCGGCCCGATGCTGGTTTCGGCCATCGTGCACCTGCTCGGCTGGTCAAGCGCATCGCCGCCGCCCGAACTCGTCGCCGCCGCGCAGGTGGTGATGGGTGCCGCGCTCGGCTGCCGTTTTGTCGGCACGCCTTTGCGCGAGGTGGGACGTATCGCCGCCTGGGCCGCCTTCGCCACCTTCATCATGCTTGCACTGGCGCTTGGCCTGACCGTCGGTTTCGCCGAGCGGGTCGGCATCAACCGCGAGGCGTTGATCCTCGTGCTGTCGCCCGGCGGCATGGCCGAAATGAGCCTGGTGGCACTGGGCCTGGGCGTCGAGGTCGCCATCGTGTCGTCGATGCATGTCTTCCGTATCGCCGTGGTGGTGATCGCCGCACCGATGGCGTTCAGACTGCTGGGACTGAAGCGCGACTCCTGACCCTGCTTCAGCGCGGCAGCAGCAGCGACAGCAAAATCGGCACCAGGATCGCGGTGAGCAGCGCGTTGAGCCCCATGGCGATGCCGGCGAAAGTGCCGGCCAGCGGATGCACCTGGAAGGCGCGCGCCGTGCCGATGCCATGCGAGGCCAGCCCAACGGCGAAACCACGCGCCCGCCAGTCGCGGATCCTGAAGGCGTTCATCAGCGGCGTGACGATCATGGCGCCGAGGATGCCGGTCAGCATCACCAGAACGGCGGTGAGCGCAGCATCGCCGCCCAGCGTTTCGGAAATGCCCATCGCCACCGCCGCCGTCACCGATTTCGGCGCCAGCGATACCAGCACGTCATGCGGCACGCCGAAAGCCTGCGCCACCAGAACGGCGGAGGCCAGCGCCACCACCGAACCCACGACCAGCGCCGCCAGCATGGGCAGCATGGCGCGGAGCACGATCCTGCGATGCTCATAGAGCGGAAAGGCCAGCGCCACCGTCGCCGGCCCCAGCAGGAAATGCACGAATTGCGCACCTTCAAAATAGGTCTGGTACGGCGTGCCGGTCAGGTACAGCAGCGCGGCGATGGCAACAACCGAAAGCAGCACCGGGTTGACCAGCGGATGCCGGCCGGTGGCAGCCGACAGGCGGTCCATCAGCGCATAGGCGCCGAGCGTGACGGTGAGCCACAGGAGCGGCGTGCGCGAGAGGTAAACCCACAAGGCAAAATCAGTCTGGGCAAAATCGGATGCCGCCTGCGTCATGACGCACCCGCGTCTTCCTGCTCACCCAGCAGGCGGCTGACAGCGAGGAAGGTGAGCACGGTGGCCAGCAGGGCCAACAATGTAGAGACGACCAACGCCACAGCCAGGGCGACACCCCAGGCACCGAAGACATCCAGCCGCTGTACCACGCCCACGCCGGCCGGCACGAACAGCAGTGAAAGATGCGCTAGGATGCCGCGCCCGGTGGCCGGCAGGCGGTCGCTGGTCAGCTCGACCGACAGGCGGGTTGCGAAGCGGTCGCGCAGGGCCAGCAGGCCCAACATCAGGACCATGCCCAGTACGGGACCAGGCACCGGCACGGCCAGACCACACGCCAGCGCCTCGCCGGCAAGCTGGCAGAGCAGGATGACGGAAAAGGCGGCGATCATGGCATCCAAAACCTGTGGAATAGCCCTCCCAACATAAGATACACTTCAAATAGAATGGTCAATTTCGCAGTAGGCCTAGAGTAGGCCTAGGCTCACCAGTACGAACCCGTCAGTCCGTAATGTTGCTCCTTCAATGTTGCTCCTTCGCGCCGCCGTATTGTCCTTCGCCGCAGCCCTTCTCCTGATACCAAGCAGCGGTCGGGCATGTGGTGGGCACGGCCTGAGCCTTGAACAGGAAGCCAATCTGCTTGATCTAAACTGGTCAAGGCAGATGCAACTATCTTTATTTCAGCTTCAGATGAAGCGAAAATTATCAAGTTGCGACTTGGTCATTATTCGCGGTCCTATGTGGCAGAAGACAACGACCAGAGAACAGTTCCGGTATTGCTTTCAGATACCAAGCGTTGGCTCCTATACAGAACGGAACCATGGAGTATCGCTAAATATAAATTATATAATTCAGAATCCGATCAAACATTCGAATTGGATTGGAGAGTCGATCCTTTAAATTCATTTTCCTTTTCACCTGACGCCTGAGCCCTCGCTTTCCTGTCACGCCGCGCGCCCGAGCAAGCGATACACGTTCTTAACCTCGCCACGCTTACAAGCCGC
Source organism: Ferrovibrio sp. (assembly GCF_046297595.1). Lineage (GTDB taxonomy): Bacteria > Pseudomonadota > Alphaproteobacteria > Ferrovibrionales > Ferrovibrionaceae > Ferrovibrio. The sequence continues at coordinate 297,647 of NZ_JBKBHT010000004.1, read as the reverse complement.
AGTTTTTCCCATCCCAACGAAGATGGCTCCGGTTGGGGAATAACCTGGTCGAGCAATGGCAATGACCTGCTCGTCTCCTATGGTCGTATCCAAAACGGCAGGGCATGGGCCCTCACTCCCGAAACAGGCCGCTTTCGCACAATCGATAGCAGGCACGAATTCAGCAAGGATGATCCGACCCGTTCCGGTACTTGGTATTTTGAGGCCGGCACCGAAATTGGATTTAACTGTCCGCTTTGTTCGATTGCTCCGCCTATTCGACAAATGACGCTATCTGGATCTGTTGAAGTCATTACTGACGGCTACACACTGTCCGTTAGCAAGGCGCTTGAGGCTCCTCACATAATCTTTGAGCTTCCGAAGCCGCCGCCGCGAAATCCGAACGACCCGGTCCTCGCATGCACAACGGGCAATATCCGTCTCATTGATAAAATTGGCGACCAGTATATCCTGTTTTCGGCAAGCAATCTGATATGGATATATGGCGTCGTCGAGAACCGCAAAGGCCTGCTCAGCAGCAGCCCTGCTGCACATCTACTTCGGTGGTGATCTTTACTTTCCAGCCTAAAGCGGTTTCTGCGCGAGGATGAACAGGCGGCGGAAGGGAAACAGCGTGCGGCCGTCGTCTTCCTTTGGGTAGGCTGCCGCCACGCGCTGGCGGTAGTCGGCCTCGAAAGCGCTGCGTTCAGGTTCCTCCAGCCGGTCGAGGAACTGTTTCAGCCAGGTGCCCTTGGTGTATTCCGCCACCGGATTGGCGCCGGACAGTACCTGCATGTATTCGGTTTCCCAGATTTCCAGGCTGGCCGTGCGCTCGTGCAGCAGGCGCCAGTAGGCCTGCGGTTCGGCCACTGGGCGACGGCGCAGATGCGGCTCCAGCCGAGCCCGCCACGGACCAAGCTCGATGGCATCGACGATGCAGGTATGCGAGGGCGCGCCGAAATTGCGCGGCATCTGGATGGCGAGCCAGCCGCCGGGCTTCAAGCACTCCAGCAGGCCGGGGATCAGCGTATCGTGATCGGGCAGCCAATGCAGGGCGGCGTTGGAATAAAGCAGATCAACCGGGCTGTCTGGCCGCCATGTTGCGATGTCCGCCTGCACGAATGTCGCGGCGGGATAATCCTGTCGGGCCTTTTCCAGCATGGCGGCAGAGGAATCGACGCCGGTGAGGGCTGCCTGCGGCCAGCGCTGCTGGATCAGCGGCGAAAGGTTACCGGCACCGCAGCCTAGGTCGACCACGCGCAGCACATCATTTGGGGACGCCACCAGCGGGATGCGCGCCAGCAGGTCGACGGCGGGCCGCAGGCGTTCGCCGGCGAATTTCAGGTATTGCGTCGGGTCCCATGTCATGGAAGGAAAGGCTACCGGGAGAAACGGAAACGACAAGGGAAAAACGATGAATTCTTCTCAAGCCGCCTTGGATTTCACACAACCGCTGCAGCTGACCGACATGCGGGTGAAGCCCGAGCATATCGATGCCAACGGGCATATGAATGTGGGCTATTACAACGTGATCTTCGACCAGGCACTGGACGAATTCTTCAAGCCCTTCGATCTCGACTGGAGCTACGTGCAGCGCACCAACCTCTCCACCTTCGTGCTGGAGACCCATGTCTGTTACCTGCAGGAGGTGGTGGAAGGCGACGAACTGCGCTTCACCTTCCAGCTTCTGGGCCATGACGCGAAACGCATCCATTACTTCATGGAAATGCACCACGCGACAAAAGGCTATCTCGCCGCCACCTCGGAACAGGTGCTGGTGCATGTGGACCTGAACACGCGTCGCTCCTGCCCCTTCCCGCCCGAACACCAGGCCCTGTTCACGCGCATGATGGACGGGCATGGCCGGCTGCCGAAACCGGCGCAGGCGGGACGGAGTATTGGATTGGGGAAGAAGGCTTAAGCCCTCTGCACCTCATACTGTCATGCTCGGGCTTGGCCCGAGCATCCACGATTTCTTTTAAGACGTGGATCCCCGGGACAAGCCCGGGGACGGCGGCTACGAATTAGCCGCCGGCTTGATCTCGACTTCCACGAAAGCCATCGGGGCGCTGCCCGCGTTGATCACGTCATGGGCCACGCCCTTGGGCCGCGAATAGCTGCCGCCGGCCTTCATCTCGATAATGCTTTCCTTGCCGTCCTTGTCGATCAGCCTCATCGTCGCGTCGGTGAGGTAGGTCACCGCGTAGGGGTATTCGTGAACATGGAAACCCGTTGATGCCCCGGGAGCAAAATCCCACCGGGTGATGCGTACGCGTTCGTCGTCGGCTTGCTGGGTCGGTACGGCCTGGGTCACGGCTGGTCTCCTTCAGTCTGCGGGGGGCTTTTTATGACGCTGGGAATAGGGCGCACGACGGGGGCGGCCCTGCGCAATCGCCTTCAGCATGCCGCGGAAGGTATGCACTTCCTGGCTGGCCAGCGGCACGCGCTGCAGCAGGCTGCGCAGGTTGCGCAGGATGGTGTTCCGCTTGGCTTCCACATTGTGGAAGAAACCGGATTCATCCAGCTCGGACGTCAGATGCTCGAACAGGCCATGCAACTCGTCCTGCGTCGCAAAGCCGCCGCGCACGGTTTCCATGCGGCTGGGCGGCGTATCGTCATTGGCGGTGAACCATTCATACCCGAGCAGCAGAACGGCCTGGGCCAGGTTAAGCGAGGAAAAACCGGGGTTGAGCGGCACGGTGATGCCGATATGGGCCAGCGCCACATCCTCGTTGTCGAGCCCGGTGCGTTCGCGGCCGAACAGGATGCCGACGCGGTGACCCTCACCTTCCTCCGCCCGCATGCGCCGCGCGGCCTCGCGCGGCGTGACGACCTCTTTCATCATGTCGCGATGGCGCGCCGTGGTGGCATAGACACGATGCAGGTCGGCCACGGCCTCGGCGGTGGACTTGAACACACTCACCGCGTCGAGCACCGGATCGGCCTTGCTGGCCAGCACATAGGCAGCGGGGTTTGGCCAACCGTCGCGTGGATTGACCAGGCGCAGTTCGGTGATGCCGCAATTGAGCATGGCACGCGCCGCCGCGCCGATATTCTCGCCCAGTTGCGGCTCGACCAGCACAATCACCGGCCCGCGACGGAGCGGCCCCGGCGGGGCGTATTTGCCGAGTTTGGGTCGATTGGTGCCGCTCATCGGATTACTTCGAGGGCTGGGCGCCGTCGCGCAGCAGCTTCCACTGGATCGAATCCATCAGCGCCACGAAAGCAGCGTCGATGATGTTGGGCGACACGCCCACGGTGAACCAGCGATTGCCCTGCCCGTCGGCGCTCTCGATCATCACGCGCGTGGTGGCTTCGGTGCCGCCGTTGAGGATACGCACCTTGAAATCCACCAGCCGCAGGTCGTCGATATAGGCCTGGTAGCGGCCGAGGTCCTTGCGCAAGGCATGATCCAGCGCGTTGACCGGGCCGTTGCCCTCAGCCACCGAAAACAGCGTCTCGCCATCCACGTTCAGCTTCACCGTGGCTTCCGAGATCGTCACCAGTTCGCCCCTGGCGTTGAAGCGGCGTTCGACCATCACGCGGAAGCTGCGGATCTTGAAGAATTCCGGCATCTGGCCCAGCGTGCGGCGGGCCAGCACTTCGAAACTCGCCTCGGCGCCGTCGTAGGAATAGCCCTCGGCCTCACGCTGCTTCACATCCTCTAATAGCAGGTTCAGCCGGCTGTCGTTCGGATCGTATTTGATGCCGGCCTCGGTCAGCCGGACCAGCAGGTTGGAGCGGCCGGCCTGATCCGAGATCAGGATCTTGCGGGTATTGCCCACGCTTTCCGGCGGCACATGCTCGTAGGTGCGCGGGTCCTTCATTACCGCCGAGACATGCAGCCCGCCCTTATGGGCAAAGGCCGAGGCGCCGACATAGGCAGCATGGCGGTTGGGCGCGCGGTTGAGCAGTTCGTCCAGCGTGCGCGAGGTGGCGGTCAGGTGTGTCAGGTCCTGCTCGCTCATGCCGATATCGACATGGTCGCGGAACCAGGGCTTGAGCATCAGCGAGGGGATCAGCGCGATCAGGTTGGCATTGCCGCAGCGCTCGCCCAGGCCGTTCAGCGTACCCTGCACCTGGCGCACGCCGGCCTTCACCGCCATCAGCGAGTTGGCCACGGCATTTTCGGTGTCGTTATGGGTATGGATGCCAAGCCGGTCGCCCGAGCCGAGCTTTGCGACCAGTTCGCCGACGATGCGCTCCACCTCGTCGGGCATGGTGCCGCCATTGGTGTCGCACAGCACGGCCCAGCGCGCGCCGGCATCCAGCGCCGCCTTCACGCATTGCGTGGCGAAATCCGGATTGGCCTTGTAGCCGTCGAAGAAATGCTCGGCGTCGAACATCGCCTCGCCGAAACGCTTATGCGCGGCGACGATGCTGTCGGCGATCAGCTCGATATTCTCCGCTTTGGTGATGCCAAGTGCCACATCGACCTGGAAGTCCCAGCTCTTGCCGACCAGGCAGGCGGCATCGGCCTTGGCATCCAGAATGGCGGCAAGGCCCGGATCGTTGGCGGCCGAACGGCCCGGCCGCTTGGTCATACCGAAAGCGACGAATTTGGCGCGCTTCAGGGCCGGCTTCTCGGAGAAGAATTCGCTGTCGGTGGGATTGGCGCCGGGCCAGCCGCCTTCGATATAGGCCACGCCGAGCTTGTCGAGCGCGCGCGCGATCAGGCGCTTGTCCTCGACCGAAAAGTCGACGCCCTGGGTCTGCGCGCCGTCGCGCAGGGTGGTATCGAACAGATATACGCGGTCCTTCGCCATGATGCTCACGCCTAACGCCTAGTGTCCCTGCAGGCGGGTCAGCACCCGCTCCCGCCCGATCAGGGGCAGCAGGGGCGCCATTTCGGGCCCCTTGTCGCGCCCGGTCAAGGCCAAACGCAGGGGATGGAACAAAGCCTTGCCCTTCGCGCCGGTCTTCGCCGATACCGCCTGGCTCCAGGCCTTCCAGGTCATGCTGTCCCAGGGCTCGGGCGGCAGGGTTTCGATGGCGGCCTGTACCAGCACGGCATCCTCGATGACGGGGCTGATCGAACCGGCCACCACCGGCCACCATTCGGCGGCCTCGGCCAGCCTGCCAATATTGCCGCGGATGGCGAGCCAGAAGGCTTCTGTTGCACCTGCCGGCAGACGGTCGCACACGGCCGCGAACGGCGTGACATGCAGGATGCGAGCATTGAGCAGGTCCAGTTCATGCGGATCGAGCCGGGCCGGCGCGTGGCTGAACCGGCCGAGGTCGAATCCCGCCACCAGTTCGGCCGGCGTGAAATGCGGCTCGACCGGATCGGCGGAGCCCAGCCGCGCCAGCAGGGAATTCAGCGCCATCGGCTCGTAACCCTGCTCGCGCAGATCGGCCAGCGACAACGAACCGATGCGTTTCGACAGGCCGGCGCCCTCGGCATCGAGCAGCCAGGAGAAATGCCCGAAGGTCGGCACGGCACAGCCCAGCGCCTGGAACAGCTGGATCTGTGCCGCCGTGTTGGTGACGTGGTCCTCGCCGCGGATCACATGGCTGATGCCAAATTCGCCATCGTCGACCACGGAGGAGAGCGTGTAGAGCGGATAGCCGTCGGAGCGCACCAGAACCGGATCGCTCAAACTCGCCATGTCGATCTCGGTATGGCCATGAATCAGGTCGTCCCAGGCAACATTGCCGGGCTCCAGCCTGAAGCGCCAATGCGGCTTGCGGCCCTCGGCCTCCAGTTTCGCGCGGTCGGCATCGGTCAGCTTCAGCGCGGCACGGTCATAGACTGGTGGTTTTCTCTGGCTGAGCTGGATCTTGCGGCGCAGTTCCAGTTCTTCGGGCGTCTCGTAGCAGGGATAGAGCCGACCGGCAGCTTTGAGTTTCTCGGTAGCGGTGCGATACAGATCAAAACGGTCGGACTGCCTGGCGAACCTGTCCCAGTCCAGGCCGAGCCAGCGCAGATCGGCCTCGATGCCGGCGGCGAATTCCGCCGTGGAGCGGCCGGTATCAGTATCGTCCAGACGCAAAAGAAACGTGCCACCATGCTTGCGGGCATAGAGCCAGTTCAGCAGGGCGGCGCGCGCGTTGCCGACATGCAGCCGACCGGTGGGGCTCGGCGCGAAACGAACGGCGACGCTGCTCATGCCTTCACATCCCGGAAAGCGTTGGTGATCGGATAGCGGCGGTCGCGGCCGAAATTGCGTGCGGTGATCTTCACGCCTGGCGGCGCCTGGCGGCGCTTGTATTCTGCCACATAGAGCATGTGCTGGATGCGGCGCACTACATCCTCTGGCTGGCCGGTCGCCACGATGTCGCGCACCGGCATTTCCTTCTCGATCAGCATTTCCAAGATGGCATCGAGCTGCTCGTAAGGCGGCAGGCTGTCCTGATCCAGCTGGTTCTCGCGCAGCTCGGCCGTGGGCGGGCGCACGATGATGCTGTCCGGGATCACCTCGCCGGCAGGCCCGAGGCCGCCGGCCGGCACATGAGCGTTACGCCAGCGCGACAGTGCAAAGACCGTCGTCTTGTAGACGTCCTTCAGCACGGAATAGCCGCCACACATGTCGCCATAGAGCGTGGCGTAGCCGACCGACATTTCCGACTTGTTGCCGGTGGTAAGCACCATATGGCCGAACTTATTGCTGAGCGCCATCACGGTGACGCCGCGCACACGAGCCTGGATATTCTCTTCCGTCGCGTCGGGCGCGCGGCCGGCAAAGGCCGGCGCCAGCATGCCGGCAAAAGCCTGCACGGCGGGTTCGATCGGGATCGTCTCATAACTCACGCCCAGCGCATCGGCACACGCGGCGGCATCGTCCAGGCTCTGCTGCGAGGTATAGCGCGAGGGCATCATGACGCAACGGACCTTGTCGGCACCCAGCGCATCCACCGCCACGGCGGCCGACAGCGCGGAATCGATGCCGCCCGAAAGGCCCAGCACTACACCGGGGAAACGGTTGCGCGTGACGTAATCGCGCAGGCCGACCACCATGGCCTGGTAAATGGCCGTGAGGCGGTCGAGCGGCTCCACGACCGGGCCGGGCTCGCAGCGCCAGCCGTCGTTGCCACGCCGCCATTCGGTGATCTGCAGATGCTCGACGAAATCGGGCTGGCGCACCACCATGCGGCGGTCGGCATTCAGCACGAAGCCGCCACCGTCGAACACCAGCTCGTCCTGCCCGCCGATATAGTTCACATACAACAGCGGCAGTCCTGTCTCGACCACGCGGGCGACGCCAAGATTAAGGCGGACATCCCATTTGCCGGCCTCGAACGGCGAGCCGTTCGGCACAACGAGCATCTCTGCTCCCGTCTCGGCCAGGCATTCGGCCACGTCGGGCAGCCACATATCCTCGCAGACCATCACGCCCAGCCGCACGCCGCGGAACGCCACCGGGCCGGGCAGCGGACCCGCACTGAATACGCGCTTCTCATCGAACACGCCGTAATTGGGCAGCTCGTGCTTGAAGCGTGTGGCGGCGATGGCACCGCCATCCAATAACAGCGCGGCGTTGTAGAGTTTGCCGTCGTCGCGCCAGGGCGCGCCGACCAGCAGGGCCGGACCACCATCGGCGGTGAGTGCCGCCAGCCCGTGCACAGCCGCCTCGCAGGCTTCCTGCACCGAGGGGCGCAGCACGAGGTCTTCCGGCGGATAGCCCACCACGCAGAGTTCGGGGAATACCACCAGATCGGCGCCGGCCGCGGCCGCGCGGACGCGGGCAGCCTCGATCAGCCGGCGGTTGCCGGCGATATCGCCCATCACGGGGCTGATCTGGGCCATGGCGATCTTGAGGCGGTCGGGGGCGGCGGACATCTTCGGACGGGTCTGATCTGGGTTCGGGGCGCAAGAGTTAACCCTACGGCAGGTTTCTCTCAATGCCATTCGCAGTTTACATTGCCCAACGGCACGTTAGATAGCCCCGCAGCGGGCAAAGGGAGGGCCAAATGGCCGGGAAAAATACTCAAGTCCTGATGAAACAGCACCCCAAGGGCTGGGTGACCGAAGAGGATTTCGAGATCGTCGAGCGCGACATCCCGAAGCCCGGCCCGGACCAGGTGCTGGTGCGCAATATCTACCTCTCACTCGATCCCTACATGCGCGGCCGCATGGACCCCGTGCGCTCCTATGCCGCCCACCTCAAGCCCGGCGACATGATGGGCGGCGGCACCGTGGGCCAGGTGGTGGAAAGCAACGTTTCTGCCCTGCCGGTCGGCACCTATGTGAACGGCATGCTGGGCTGGCAGGCATATGCCGTGGCCAAGGCCAACGAACTGCGCATGCTGGACCCCAAGGTGGCGCCGATCTCCACCTCGCTGGGCGTGCTGGGCATGCCGGGCGTCACCGGCCATTACGGCCTGATGGAAATCGGCCAACCCAAGGCAGGCGAAACCGTCGTGGTCTCGGCCGCCTCGGGCGCGGTGGGTTCGGTGGTGGGCCAGATCGCCAAGATCAAGGGCTGCCGCGTGGTGGGCATCGCCGGCGGCCAGGAGAAATGCGACTACGTGGTGAAGGGACTGGGCTTCGACGCCTGCATCGACTACAAGGCGCCCGACATGCAGAGCGCCTTCAAGGCCGCCACGCCCGACCGCGTCGACGTTTATTTCGAGAATGTCGGCGGCGAGATCATGGAGATGGTGTTCGGTCGGCTGAACAGCTTCGCCCGCGTGCCGCTCTGCGGCATCATCAGCCAGTATAACGGCCAGCCCTATCCCTTCACCGGCATGCGCCACATCCTGGTCAACCGCGCCAAGGTGCAGGGCTTCATCATCTCCGAGCATATGGGCTACTGGCCCGGCGCCATCATGGAGATGGCCGGCTGGATCAAGGCCGGCAAACTGAAATACCGCGAGGATATCGCCGAGGGCCTGCACAGCGCGCCGCAGGCCTTCATCGGCCTGCTGAAGGGCAGGAATTTCGGCAAGCAGCTGGTGCGGATCGCGCCTGAGACCGTCTGAGCGAAAACTAGACGCCGTAAGCGAAGACTAGCACGGCGCCGGCGAGTCCGGCGCCGATGCCGACCAGCCAGTGTTTCGCACCGCCGATCAGGGCATAGGACAGCAGCGTGAGCCCGGCACCGATCTTGGCGGCGGCCAGCAGCGCCAGCCACGGCGTTTCCGCCAGATGCATCAGAGCGGGATTGGCGACGAAACCGAGCGGGATGATGAACAGCCCCAGCCCGATGCGCATGGCCATGCCGGCCACCGGCATCCAGGGCGTGCCGGCAATGGACGCGGCGACGAATACCGTGCCGCAGACCGGCGGCGTGATCGTGCAGAGCAGCGCATACCAGAACACGAACATATGGGCATGCAGTTCGGGCAGGCCCAGCTTGACCAGCGCCGGGCCGGCGACCGCCACGCAGATTAGGTAGGCGGCCGTGGTGGGCAGCTCCATGCCCAGGATGATGCAGGCCAGCGCGGTGAGCGCCAGCGCGGCCCATAACTTGCCACCGGAGAGATCGAGAATCAGGCCGGTGATCTTCACGCCCAGGCCGGTGGCATGGAAAACGCCTACGATCAGGCCGGAGCAGATGATGATGGCCGCGATCAGGGCGATCTGCCGTGCCGCGTCGACCAGCCCGATCATGAAGCGGCTGGCAAACAGGCTGGCCGATACCTGCCGGCGCGAACCATCCCACAGCAGCATCACGACCGTGACGGCGGTGGCCATCATCGCCGAATAGGCCGGCGAATAAGCCAGCACCAGCAGCATCACGATCAGCACCACCAGCGGGGCGGCAAAAAACGGCGCGGTCGCCGAGGCCTGGCGCCAGCCGGGCAGCTGGTCGGCCGGCAGGGCCTTCAGCCCGAAACGCAGGGCAAAATAATGCACGCCGATCCAAGCGACGAAAAAGAACAACACCGCAGGCAGGATCGAGGCGACGGCGATATCGGCATAGGGCTTGCGGATCAGCTCGGCCATGATGAAGGCGGCCGAGCCCATCACCGGCGGCATGATCTGGCCACCGGTGGAGGCCACGGCCTCGACGGCAGCCGATAACGGCCGCGGATAGCCCATGCGGATCATGCCGGGAATGGTAATGGCGCCGACCGAGGCCACGTTGGCCGAGGCCGAGCCGGAAATCGTGCCATAGAGCGCCGAGGCCAGCACCGAGACCTTGGCAGCGCCGGCGCGATAGCCGCCGGCCAGCTGGGTCGCCAGCGCCATGAAGCCCCTGCCCGCCTCGCCGGCCGACACGGCGGCACCCAGGATCATGAAGGGCACGATCAGGTCGATGGATATGCCGGTGAGCTGGCCCCAGAGGCCGCCTTCGGCCAGCACGAGGCTGCCGAGGAAATAATCGATCGGCAGGCCGGGATGGCCCAGGCTGCCGGGCAGATGTTCACCGTAGAAACCGTAGAGCAAGCAGAGCACGGCCACGGCGGGCAGCACCGGCTGCACGGCGCGGCGCGCCGCCTCCAGCGCCACGGCGATCAGGCCGAAGGCCAGCACGACCTGCCACAGGCTGCCATCCAGCGAACCATACTGGTCCAGGATCGCCTTGCGGCCGAGGGTCAGATAGGCCACGCCGAACAGGCCGAAACCGCAGGCGGCATAGCCGATCCAGCGTTCGACCCGGTTACGGTATGGAACGAAGAGGAAAATCCAGGGCAGCGCGGCCGCAAAATGCAGCGGCCGGCTGACCAGGTTGGGCACCAGTCCGGTGAAGATCAGCCAGATATGGATGCCGACGGTGATCGCGGTGCAGACAATGAGAATCCAACCCGGCCGCGCGCCGGCATCCTGTACCTGCATGACTAACCCTGACTATGCCCCGGCAATGGCCGGCGCGTTACTGCATCGTGGCCGGCACGGTGACGCCGGCTTCCTTGTAATACTTCAGCGCACCCGGATGCAGCTTGGTATTGCCCAGCGCGCCAATCAAGTCGGGCTTCACCGCCGCCCACCACGGATTGGTCTTGGCCATCTCGTCCTTCTTGGCCCAGAAGGCCTTCACGATGGCATAGGCGGTGGCATCGTCCATGCGCGTGGTGGCATAGGCGCCGACCGGCACGCCCACCGTGGGAACATCCACATCGACCCCCTTGTAGGTGCCCTTGGCGATGGTGATCGGGCTGGAGGACGGATCGTTCTTGGCCAGCGTCTCAGCCTGCTGGGCGCTGATCGGCAGGATGCGGATCGCGGTGGTGGTGGCCAGCTCCTGCAACTGCGGCGTGGGATGCGACGAGCAGGTGGCATAACCGGTGATCTTGCGGTTCTTCAGCGCGTTGTCGGCCGAGGCCAATTCGACATCGACGAAGTTCACCTTGTCCTCAAGGCCAAGCAGCTTGAAGATCGTGCGGGTGCGGCCATCGCAGAAGGTGCCGCGACCGCCGGAGATGAAATCCTTGCCGGCCAGATCGGCGATCTGCTTCACGCCGCTATCCTCGCGCACCACAAAATGCACCGTCACATAGGGCATCACGAACAGGGTGCGGATATCGTCGTAGCCGGTCTCGCCCTCGAAGGGCTTCTTGCCCTCGCGGGCACTGGCGATCAGGCTGGGCGGCGTGGTGAAGACGAAATTGCCCGGCCGCTTGGCGGCTTCCTTCACGTTCTGCACCGAACCCTGGCTTTCCTCGACGGTAGCCTGAATCTGGCCCTTGGTCTCGCCGCGCAGCACTTCGCCCAACTGCACCATCATCACGTAATAGGACGACGACGCGGTGGCGGATTTCAGCGTGACGCGGGTCTGCGCGATGGCAGGCGCGGCCGCAACGGCGGCAAGGGCAGTGGCAATAGCAAGGCGTGCGACCAGACGGCGCATGATGATTCCTCCCCAGGAATTCGGATGTAGACGAACAGTGTTGCCGACGCGGCCTATTTGCGCAACAGGAATTCGCGACCGACCTTCACGCTCGGCACGCCGTCATAGGCGACGATATCGGCGGTGGCATAGGTTTCAGTCCAGCTGTCGGGCAGATAGGAACCGGTGCCGACGATATCGATGGGCGCCGAGACGCTGGCCATCACCTTGCACTTGGCGGCGTTGAAACCCGAGGACGCCACGATCTTCACATTCGGGAAGCCGGCGCTGTCGAGCGTGGCGCGCATGTGATAGATCGCCGCCGCCGATACACCGGTGCCGACCAGCCAGCGCAATTCCTGCTCGGTGCGGTATTGCCGGATCGCGTTGGGCACATGGCGTTCCAGCACGGCATAGGATGCCTGCGGGTCCAGCCCCTCGATATAGCGGCCGCCATGAGTGTCGAGCCGCACCGCCAGCCGGCCTTCCTCGGCGGCGTCGGGGAAGCGGTTGCACACGGCCAAGGCATCGGTCACTTCCTGGCCGTAGTAATCGACCAACACGGTGAGCTGTTCGCCGGTGAAGGTCTCGGCATACAGCTCGGCGGCGCGCAGAGTCGAGCCGGCATAGCCGATCAGGGCATGCGGCATGGTGCCGAAACCCTTGTCGTTGCCGAAATAATGCGCTGTGGCATCGGTAGCGTTGCCGATGAAGCCGGCGGCGCCGACATCACGCCGCGCCGCCTTGCCGCCCACACTGGCGGCATAGGCCATCATCTCGGCCATCTCGGCGCCGGCGCAATGGCGGGCATCCATCGCCAGGAAGCGCGCATTCGGCATGTCGCAGCACATAGAATAGGCGTTGTAGGCGGCGACGCAGGCCGGCCCGAGCTTCTGCAGGTACAGCGTTTCGAGGTCGACGAGCTGCGACATCGGACCGGTGATGTAGAGCAGCGGCTCGCCGGCACCGACCCAGGTGCCCTCTTCATGCAGCAGATCGATCCGGATGCTGACGCCGCGCGCGGCAGCCACCTTCTCGATCCATTCCACCATCAGGCGCGGGCAGAGGATCACCGGGCGACGCATGAAGACGGCATAGGTGACCGTCTTGTCGCCGTGGCGCTGGACGATTTCCTTGGTCTTCTTGAAATAGGTATCGGTATGCGTCGCGATCTGGCGCTCCAGCTCGGCCGCCTGGGCGGGCGGCACGAGTGGAGTTACAGACTTGCCGTTCTCAGGCTTGGGCTGCATGGCGCTGGCTGCCGCGGTTCATGCGCTCGAGCTTGAGCATCTCAGCGATCAGGAAAGCCAGCTCCAGCGACTGCGAGGCGTTCAGCCGCGGGTCGCAATGGGTGTGATACCGGCTGGACAGGTCGTCGTCGCCGATAGCCTGGGCTCCGCCCATGCATTCGGTGACGTCCTGGCCGGTCAGTTCCAGGTGGATGCCGCCGGCATGGGTGCCTTCGGCCAGATGTACCTCGAAGAATTGCCGCACTTCCGACAGGATGCGGTCGAACGGCCGGGTCTTGAAACCCGAGGCCGAGGTGAGCGTGTTGCCATGCATCGGGTCGCAGGACCACACCACGCTGCGGCCTTCCTGCGCCACCTTGCGCACCAGCGCCGGCAGATGCTTCTGCACCTTGTCGTGGCCCATGCGGGCGATCAGCGTCAGGCGACCGGGCTTGTTCTGCGGGTTGAGGATGTCGATCAGGCGGATCAGTTCGTCCGGATCGGTGGTCGGGCCACATTTCAGGCCCAGCGGATTCAGCACGCCGCGCAGAAATTCGACATGGGCGCCATCGGGCTGGCGCGTGCGGTCGCCGATCCACAGCATATGCGCCGAGGTATCGACCCACTCGCCCGAGGTGGAATCCACGCGGGTCATCGCCTGCTCATAACCGAGCAGCAGGGCCTCGTGGCTGGTGTAGAAATCCACCGTGCGCATTTCCGGCGTGCGTTCCGGGCTGATGCCGCAGGCTTCCATGAAGTCCAGCGCCTCGGTGATGCGGGCTGCCACATCCTGCCAGCGTTCGGCCTCCGGGCTTTTCGCCACGAAGCCGAGATTCCAGCCATGCACGCGATGCAGGTCGGCATAACCGCCCGAGGCGAAGGCGCGCAGCAGGTTCAGCGTCGCCGCCGCCTGGCTGTAGGCCTGCAGCAGGCGGCCCGGATCGGGCTGACGGCCGGCGGCATCGAAATCCATGCCGTTGATGATGTCGCCGCGATAGCTCGGCAGCTCGACATCGCCACGCTTTTCGGTCGGCGCCGAACGCGGCTTGGCAAACTGGCCGGCCAGACGCCCGACCTTCACCACCGGCAGGGCCGCGCCGAAAGTGAGGACAACGGCCATCTGCAGCAGCACGCGGAAGGTGTCGCGGATGTTGTTGGCGCTGAATTCGGCAAAGCTCTCGGCGCAGTCGCCACCCTGCAGTAGGAAGGCGCGGCCCTCGGCCACCTTGCCGAGCGATGCCGTCAGGTTGCGGGCCTCGCCGGCGAAGACCAGCGGCGGGTATTTCGACAGCTTCTCCTCGGCCGCCGCCAGGGCAGCCTCGTCGGGATAATCCGGCACCTGCTTGATCGGTTTGCCGCGCCAGCTATCGGGGGACCATTTCCGCGCACTCATCGCCTTCGTCCTAACTGCTTGTAGACTTACAGGTTTTCAGGAATTGCAAATAATAGGTCCTGAACGGGCGGTTTTCCAGCGGCACCTGAGACCGAGCCCCACCTGAGCAGATTTTGGCAGCCTTCGGATCAGAAAAGCCAAACCGGCCAGTGTTTTGGCCGGATTTGCTTCAGATACTAAATATCTTGCCCGGGTTCATCAGGTTGTCGGGATCCAGCGCCTTCTTGATCGCGCGCATCACCGCCACCGCCTCGCCATGCTCGGCGGTCAGGTACTTCATCTTGCCGCGGCCGATGCCGTGTTCGCCGGTGCAGGTGCCGTCCATGCGCAGCGCGCGATGCACCAGGCGCTCGTTGAAGGCCTCGATGGTTTCGATCTCGGCCGGATTGTTGCGGTCGAGCACGATGGCGAGGTGGAAATTGCCGTCGCCGACATGGCCGACCAGCGGCGCGGTGAGGCCGGTCTTCACCACATCCTCCTTGGTCTCAAGGATGCATTCGGCCAAACGCGAGATCGGCACGCAGACATCGGTGGCCCAGACCTCGCAGCCCTTGCGCAAAGCCTTCGAAGCATAGGCCGCATCATGGCGCGCCTGCCACAGCTTGGCGCGTTCCTCGGGCTTGGTGGTCCACTGGAAATTGTTGCCGCCATGGTCGGAAGCGATGGACTGCACCATCTCGGCCTGCTCGGCAACCGCGGCCTCGGTGCCGTGGAATTCCAGCATCAGCAGGTTCTGCACCGGCATGTCGAGTTTTGAATATTTGTTGATCGCATCGACCTGCACGTCGTCGAGCAGTTCGATGCGCGCCACCGGGATGCCGGCCTGAATCGTCTGGATCACGGTGTTCACCGCACCTTCCAGGGTGGCAAACGAGCAGATCGCCGAGGACATCGCCTCGGGGATGCCATAGAGCTTCAGGGTGATTTCGGTGATGATGCCGAGCGTGCCTTCCGAGCCGGTGAACAGGCGGGTCAGGTCGTAGCCGGCCGCCGACTTCTTGGCGCGTTTGGAGGTGCGGATGATGCGGCCATCGGCCATCACCACGGTCAGCGCCAGCACGTTTTCGCGCATGGTGCCGTAGCGCACGGCATTGGTGCCACTGGCTCGCGTGGAGACCATGCCGCCGATCGAGGCATTGGCGCCGGGATCGATCGGGAAGAACAGGCCAGTATCGCGCAGGTATTCGTTGAGCTGCTTGCGGGTGACGCCGGGCTGGCAGACCACGTCGAGGTCTTCGGCATTCACCTGCAGCACCTTGTTCATCTGCATCAGGTCGATGCTGATGCCGCCCTGCAGCGCGGTGACATGGCCTTCCAGCGAGGTGCCGGCGCCATAGGGGATGATCGGCAGGCCATGGGCGGCGCAGATCTTCACGATTTCCGAGACTTCCTCGGTGGAATGGGGAAAGGCCACGGCATCGGGCGGGAATGGCGGGTTCCAGGATTCATCGCGGCCATGCTGGTCGCGCACCGCCTGAGCCGTGGTGAGCCGGTCGCCCAGCAGCTGCTTCAGCGCGGCAAGCGCCGTCTCGGTGGCGGCAGGGGTCAGGCGGGGCTGGACGGCGACGGGGGCCATGGCGTTTCTCTCCTTGGAATACCAATAGAGGTAACGCGTTGGCGCAGGCAGGGCAATCGGCAGTGCCTACCGGACATGCTCTGGAGTGAGGCTGTGCGGGTGGCCAGCCCTGCCCCATTGGGCTATGTAGACCCCATGTCCGCCGACCCTTTCGACCTGTCCGGATTCGAGCCGGAAAATAGTCCTCCCGCCGACCCGGCCACGGCTGCGAACCTGCCGCCGCCGGACTGGCTGACGCGGCTGAACGAGGCGCAGGGCGCGGCGGTGAACCAGCTGGACGGCCCGCTGCTGGTGCTGGCCGGCGCCGGCACCGGCAAGACCCGCGTGCTGGTGTCGCGGCTGGCGCATATTCTCTACCGCCGGCTGGCCTGGCCGAGCCAGATTTTGGCCGTCACCTTCACCAACAAGGCGGCGCGCGAGATGCGCGAACGCGTGGAGAAGCTGGTCGGCAACGCGGTCGATGGCCTGTGGCTGGGCACCTTCCACGGCATCGCCAACCGCATCCTGCGCCGCCATGCCGAACTGGTCGGCCTGAAACCGAATTTCACCATCCTGGACGACGACGACCAGCTGCGCCTGATCAAGCAGTTGATCGAGGCGGAGGGCCTGGACGAGAAGCAGGTGCCGCCGCGCCTGCTGAAAGCGCAGTTCGACCGCTGGAAGGATCGCGGCCTCGGGCCGAAAAAAGTCCCCGACAGCGAAAGCGGCTTCGCCGAGGGCAAGGGCGCCGGCCTGTATCGCCAGTATTGCGAACGCCTGCTTCAGCTCAATGCCTGCGATTTCGGCGACCTGCTGCTGCATAACCTGACGCTGTTCAGCGAGCATGCACAGGTGCTGCAGAAATACCAGCACCAGTTCCGCTATATCCTGGTGGACGAATACCAGGACACCAACGTGGCGCAGTATCTGTGGCTTCGGCTGCTGGCACAGACCCATCGCAACATCTGCTGCGTGGGCGACGACGACCAGTCGATCTATGGCTGGCGCGGCGCAGAGGTGGGCAACATCCTGCGCTTCGAGCAGGACTTCCCCGGCGCCAAGATCGTGCGGCTGGAACGCAACTATCGCTCCACGCCGCATATCCTGGGCGCCGCCTCCGGCCTGATCGCCCATAACGAAAGCCGGCTGGGCAAGACGCTGTGGACCGACCTGAACGAGGGCGACAAGGTCATCGTGCAGGGTGTGTGGGACGGCGACGAGGAAGCCCGGCTGGTGGGCGAGGAAATCGAGGCACTGGAGCGCGAGAAGATTTCGCCCAACGAGGTTGCCATCCTGGTGCGCGCCGGCCACCAGACCCGCGCCTTCGAGGAACGCTTCCTTACCATCGGCGTGAAATACCGCGTGGTGGGCGGCCTGCGTTTCTATGAACGCCGGGAAATCCGCGATGCCATCGCCTATTTCCGCGTGCTGATGCAGCCCGATGACGACCTGGCCTTCGAGCGTATCGTCAACGTGCCCAAGCGTGGCCTTGGCGAAAGCACGCTGCAAATGCTGCATAAGGCGGCGCGTGCCGCCGGCAAGTCACTCACGGCCACTCTGCTTCACCTTCTGCAGACCGACGAGATCAAGCCGAAACAGCGCAACACGCTGAAGAAACTGATGGGCGATTTCGAACGCTGGCGCGGCCAGGCGGCCGAACTGCCGCATATGGAAGTGGCCGAGATCATCCTGGAGGAATCCGGCTACATGCAGATGTGGCAGGACGACAAGTCGCCCGAGGCGCCAGGCCGGCTGGAGAACCTGAAGGAACTGATCGGCGCGCTCGCCGAGTTCGAAAATTTCGCCGGCTTCCTCGACCACATCGCCTTGGTGATGGATACCGAGAACAGCGAAGACGCCGAGATGGTTAGCCTGATGACCCTGCATGCGGCGAAGGGCCTGGAATTCGACTATGTGTTCTTGCCCGGCTGGGAAGAAGAGTTGTTTCCCAGTCGCCGCTCGCTGGAAAGCAATGGCACGGCAGGCCTGGAGGAAGAACGACGACTGGCCTATGTGGGCCTGACCCGGGCGCGCAAACGCGCGCATGTCACCTTTGCCGCCAACCGTCGCATCTACAACCAGTGGACATCGGCGATCCCTTCGCGCTTCCTGGATGAACTGCCTGCCGAGCATGTGGAGGTACGCGCGCAGCCCGGCCTGTATCGCGGCAACCAGCGCACCGGCTATATCGGCGGCGGCTTCAGCGAAAACGCGGCCGGCAGTGGCGGCTATCAGGGCACGAGTTGGGATTTCTCGCCGCAATACCCGCGCAGCAAAAGCGGCCTGATCGAGGGCCGTGCCCGCCGCGTGGACGACGACGATATCGTGCAGCGCAGCCCCGACGATGCCGCATTCAATCTCGGCGACCGCGTGTTCCACCTGAAATTCGGTTATGGGAAAATCCGCGCCATCGAGGGCAACAAGCTGCTGATCGGCTTCGAGAAGGCCGGCGAGAAACGCGTGATCGCCTCTTTCGTTGAGAAAGCTTGAGTATGCCGCTCTCCCCCGAATTCTGGTCGGTCGAACTGGATGTGCCGGTCGACCTGGTGCCCGCTGCCGAAGAGATGCTGGGCGACGAGGCTCTGGCGGTCACATCCTATGAAGTGCTGAAACCCGGCGTGGCGGTCAGCCCCGACTGGCGCGTGCAGGTGCTGTTCGATGCGCCGCCGGATCAGAAGCTGTGGCGCAAGCGGCTGGGGGAAATCGCCGATGCCCTGGGCATTCCCGCCGCGATCCGTTTCGACCACCTGCCGGCACAGGATTGGGTGCGCCACACCAACAAGCTGAATGCGCCGATCCACGCCGGACGGTTTTTCCTTTACGGCGCCCATGATGCCGACGCGATTCCGCCGGGCAGTTTAAGCCTGCTGCTGGATGCCGGTCTGGCCTTCGGCACCGGGCGTGCGCCATCGACCTATGGCTGCCTGCTGGCGATCGACGATCTTTGCCGCGTCCGTGCACCGCGCCGCATGCTCGACATGGGCACCGGCTCGGGCGTGCTGGCCATGGCGGCGGCAAAGGCCGGCGCGCGGCAGGTGCTGGCCGCCGATATCGATCCCGTGGCCGTCGCCGTGACGCGCGATAACATCCGGCTGAACGGGTTGAGCGACCGCATCAAAGCGCTGACCGCGAGCCGGCCGGACGATCCGCGGCTGAAGGCCTGCGGCCCCTATGATCTGGTGGTGGCGAATATCCTGGCCGAGCCGCTCTGCCGCATGGCGACAGGCCTGAGCCATCTGGTGGCGCCCGGCGGACATCTGGTGCTGTCGGGCCTGCTGGCGCGCGAGGAGCGCCTCATCGTCGCCCGTTACCGGGCGACGGGACAACACGCTGGCGGGCTCAGCGTCGCGCGGCGCATTCCGCGCGAAGGCTGGCATACCCTGATCTTCCACCGCCGCGGATAACCGCAGCGGGAGGTGCCGTCGCCTCAGGCGGCGACGACTTCCTTCTGCCTCAGCACCTGCACCTTGGCTTCGCCGGCATTCTCGTTAGACGGCTGGCCCGGGCGATAGATATCGCCGGCCACCGCTGCCGGAATGTCGGAACGGCTCAGGCCCATGTCGTGCAGGGTGCGGTCATCCAGGTTGCGCAGTTCGGCTTCCGCCGAGGCGCGCTGAATCGTGGCAGCTACTCGCTTCAGGCCGGCCGCGATCAGATTGCCCAGCGACTGGCCGAACAGGGCGACGCGCAGATCCTTGCGCGGCACGCCCATGGCGATCAGGTCGTCGGCGGTGAAATCGGCCACCTTGCTGGGCGCCGGCTGCGGACCGATCAGGGCCTTGAAGCCGCGCGTCAGGTAAGACGCGATCAGGCGCGCACGGGCACGGCGCGCTTCCATTTCGAGCTGCACGTAATCGGTCAGGCCCAGATAGTGATAGGCCGGGCTGTCGAGGGTGGAGGGCATCTTGTTCAAGCGCGGGGTTTGCATGGCTATCTCCTTACGTTGGATAAGCCGCCCCGGGTGTTCCTCAGCGAGACTGCGTCACTTATGACGCCACCTGTGAACTACGTCAGTATCGCTGCCACATATATTGCGTCGCACCATTTATTTTTGCAAGAGCGAAATGATTAAATTTTTGAGTAATTTCAAAGATGTATAAAAAATAACCCGCTGCCTAATTTTTCCGCCTGCTGATTAATCAAGGCGTTATACGGTGACTTGCGCCGACTCGAAAGCAGCCATGTTACTAACGCATGACGGCGCGGCGCATGCCGGTTTCAGAGGCGGACATAAAAAAACGCGCGGCCTGAGGGCAATGCCCTGGGCCGCGCGTTCTTGTCGGTGACCGGTGCGTCGTCTCCGCTCAGGGGGAGGAGACTTTGGAGACGGACGCGATACTCAGCCGGTACCGGCGGGGAGGAACTCTTGCCGCTTTAGGCCGCTTCGCGCGGCACCAGACGGGTCACCTTGGCGGTGGCGACGTTCTCGTTCACATGGGCGACCGGGGCCGGACGCTCGATCAGGCCTGCCACGGCGGCCGGAATCTGCGAGCGGCTGAGGCCGATATCGCGCAGCATGGTGTCGTCGAGGTTGTTCAACTCTTCCATGGCGCGACGCTGGTCGAGATGGGCCTTCACGCGGGCGGCGACGCCCTTCAGGGCGGTCCAGCCACCGACGATCAGGTTGGCAAGGGCTTCGGCGCGGATACGACGCGCATAGGCCTCGATCTCGGCGGCGCTCATGGGCGCCAGGTTGGCCGGGATGGCAAAAGCGGTCTGGGTGCGCAGGGTGTTCATGGTAGTCTCCGTTCTGTGGTCCGGGCTTCTCTGTGCATCGCGGCCACGGGCAGAATATTGCACTGCACCTATGAAAAAACAATGACTTACCCATGATTGTTTGCTTACGCAGTATTGCAGAAACTGCATAGCTTGGTCTGGACGAACGCCCCGCGCCGCCCCATAATTTCAAAGACACAGCAACGGGTTATCCCATGACACTGCATCAGCCAGGCCCGCTATCCGCCCTCACCGCCGGTCTGCCGCCCGTGCTTACAAATTGGTTACGTGGAATCGCCGCAGCGCCGCGGATCTTCGACGGCTTTCCCGGCCTCGCCCTGCTGCCGGCCGATGCCGCCCTGCCCGCCGACAAGGCCGCGGCCCTGGTGGCCGAACTGGCTGCACGCTTTGCGGCCGCCATCGAAGACCGTACCGCCGTGGCCGGCCGTCTGGCGAGTTTACGCGCCGAACTGGCCAAGCGCGGGCTGGCGGGTGTGATCGTGCCGCTGACCGACGAATACCAGAGCGAATATGTGCCGCTGCGCGCCCAGCGCCTGAGCTGGCTGACCGGCTTCACCGGTTCGGCGGGGCTGGCCATCGTGCTGGCCGAGAAGGCAGCGATCTGGAGCGACGGCCGCTATACCCTGCAGCTCAGCCAGCAGGTGGATGGCGCGCTGTTCGAGCGCCTGCACAGCATCGACAATCCGCCGGCCGACTGGGTGAAGGCCAACATGAAGGCCGGTGAAAAACTGGCTTACGATCCCTGGCTGCATGTCGAAGACGGCGTGAAGCGTTTCGCCGCCGCCTGTGAAACGGCCGGAGCCACCTTGGTGGCAGCCGAGGGCAATCCCATCGACGCGGTCTGGGCCGACCAGCCGCCGCCCCCGCTGGGCCCGGTGGCGATCCAGCCGACCGACCTGGCCGGTCGCAGCGCCGCCGAGAAACGCGCCGAGATCGCCGCCGCCATCAAAGCGCGCGGCGCAGATGCCGTGGTACTGACCCTGCCGGAATCGATTGCCTGGTTGCTGAACATCCGTGGCAGCGACGTGCCGCATACCCCTCTGCCACTCTCCATGGCCGTGCTGGATGCGACTGGCGGCGTCGATCTCTATATCGATGACCGCAAGCTGGACGATGCCGTGCGCCGGCATTTAAGCGATGTGCGGCTGCATGGACCGGATGATTTCCCCGCCGCGCTCGCAGCCCTTGGCCGCGGCAAGAAGGCCGTGCAGGTCGACCCGGCCACCAGCGGCATCTTTGTGCTGCAGGCACTGGAACAGGCGGGCGCGAAACTGATCCGCGCCGAGGATCCCTGCCTGCTGCCGAAAGCCTGCAAGACGCAGGCTGAACTGGATGGCACTCGCGCCGCCCATCGCCGCGACGGCGCCGCCATCACGCGGTTCCTCGCCTGGCTGGACCGGCAGACGGCGAAAGGCGTTGTGGTCGACGAGATCGGCGCGGCAGACAAACTGCAGAGTTTCCGCCGGCTGGATAACGGCCTGCGCGACCTGTCGTTCAGCACCATTTCCGGGGCTGGACCCAACGGTGCCATCGTGCATTACCGCGTCACCAAGGCCACCAATCGCAACCTGGAAAGCGGCAGCCTCTATCTGGTCGATTCCGGCGGTCAGTATCCCGATGGCACCACCGACATCACCCGCACGGTCGCCATCGGCACGCCGACGGAGGAGATGCGCGACCGTTTCACCCGCGTCCTCAAAGGCCATATCGCCATCGCGACGGCGAAATTCCCCGAAGGCACCGCCGGCCAGCAGCTCGATGCCCTGGCACGCAAACCGCTATGGGAAATCGGGCTGGACTACGACCACGGCACCGGCCATGGCGTCGGCAGCTTCCTGTCGGTGCATGAAGGCCCGCAGCGCATCGCCAAGGCCGGCAGCGCGGTGCCGCTGAAGCCCGGCATGATCGTTTCCAACGAGCCGGGTTATTACAAGACCGGGGCCTATGGCATACGCATCGAGAATCTGGTCGCCGTGCGCGTCGAGACCGAGAAGGCGGAAAATGGCAAACGCTGGCTCGGCTTCGAGACACTGACCCGCGCACCCATCGACCGCCGCCTGATCGACCTCGGCCTGCTGACACCGGCCGAGGTGGCCTGGATGGATGCCTATCATGCGCTGGTCTGGCACGACATCGCGCCGCTGCTGGACGACGAGACGCGCGCCTGGCTGAAACAGGCGACGGCTCCATTGGGGGCCTGAAGGTTTGATTCAGCGCAAGCGGGCCCGGAAAATTCCATCCGCCTGCTTGCCAGTCCTGCCCCGCCCTGCCTAGCCTGTCGTCCCCTGCAAGGAGAGACGACGATGCTGGATGCGCGGATCAAGGCGGCCCTGGAACTGGTCACGACGGCGACGCTGACCACCGTTCTGCTCAAGAAGGGCCTGCGGAACGTCTGGCTGCGCGGCGCCAAGCCGCTGACGCAGCAGGACAGGCGCATCGTCGGCGAAGCCTTCACGCTGCGCTTCGTGCCGGCGCGCGAAGACCTCGCCACACCGGCCAGTTGGGCCTCCCCGCGCAGCACGCGCGGCGCCATCGAGGATATGCCGGAAGGCTGCATCGCCGTGGTGGATGCCATGGGCATCAAGGATGCCGGCATCTTCGGCGACATTCTCTGCGCCCGCATGCAGAAACGCGGCGTGGCTGCCCTGGTCACCGATGGCGTGGTGCGCGACGGCGCCGGCGTGATCGGCACGGGCCTACCAGTCTGGTGCGATGGCGTGGCGGCGCCGCCCAGCGTGGCCGGGCTGACGTTCGTGAACTGGCAGGAACCGATCGGCTGCGGCGGCGTGGCGGTATTTCCCGGCGACGTGATCGTGCTGGATGGCGACGGCGCGGTGCTGATCCCGCAGGCTCTCGTGACCGAGGTGACAGCGGAAGCCGTGGAGCAGGAAAAGCTGGAAACCTGGATCATGGGCGAAGTCGATAAAGGCACGCCGCTGCCCGGCCTCTATCCGCCCAATGCCGAAACCAAGGCCCGCTATGAGGCCGAGATGAAGAAGGGCGGCTGAACTTTCACCGCAACCACGGTGGCGGGCGGTGACGACGGAAGGCTGAACGCCGTTCCGCCGCTGACGAACAGGCTTCGTGGTATCCCGGCTCCAGCCGGCCGGGCCTGATTCCAAAACGCGTCAGCAGGTCCGTCAGGTCGGCGCTGCCTGCCTCCTGCATGGCGCGCAGGGCAATGCCGGCGCAGGCCGCCGCGTCGCTGTCGGCCGTATGATGCTGCAGGTCGAGGCCAAGGTGCGCGGCCATGTTGCCGAGCCCGTGGCTCGACAGATCAGGCCAGGCCGCGCGCGCGATCTTCACCGTGCAGAGATAAGAAAGAGTCGGCTGCGCCAGATCGTAATGCTTCAGCGCCGCGCGCAACACACCAATGTCGAATGGCGCGTTATGGGCCAGCAGCAATGGCGTGGCTTCCAGATGCGGCAGCAATTCCTCCCACACGGAAGGGAATTCCGGCTCGAATTCCACGTCATGGGGCTGGATGCCGTGGATGCTGACATGCCAGGGATCGAAGCGCATGTCATGCGGCCGGATCAGGCGATGGGCGGTATGGGTCACCCGCCCACCGGCGACCCAGGCCAGGCCGATCGAGCAGATGCTGCCCGGACTATGGCTCGCGGTTTCGAAATCCAGCGCGATGGCGGAAGCGCCGGCAACGACATCAAGAGACGGAATCGCCTGCTGCACCAGCATGATCAGCCGCCGATCAGCGCAAGCCACTCGTCTTCGGTGAGCACCGCAACGCCATGTTTCTGCGCCTCGGCCAGTTTGCTACCCGCACCGGGGCCGGCCACCACGTAGTCGGTCTTTTTCGAAACCGAGCCGGCCACCTTGGCACCCAGGCTGAGTGCGCGCGCCTTGGCTTCGTCGCGGGTGAAACGTTCCAGCGAGCCGGTGAACACCACGGTTTTGCCGGCCACCGGCGAATCCTGCGCCGGCTTTTCCGGTGGCACGACTTCGGTCAGCTCTTTCAGCAGATGGTCGATCACCGCGCGGCTATGTCGGCGGGTGGCGAAGGTGACGATGGCATCGGCCACCACGTCGCCCATCTTGTCGATGCTGTTGAGATCGCCCCAGGCCTCGCCCTCGCGGTCCTTCGCCGCATCCATCGCCTCCAGCCAGGCCTGCGGCGTGCCGTAATGCATCGCCACCAGCCGGGCGCGTTCCTGCCCGACATGGCGGATGCCCAGGGCATGCACGAAACGGTCGAAACCGATCACCCGGCGCTGCTCGATGGCCACCATCAGTTTGGCCACCGATGTTTCGCCGAATCCTTCCTTGCGCTGCAGGTCGTTTGCATGGCGGTGCAGGCGGAAGATGTCGGCCGGTTCCTTCAGCCAGCCCCATTCGAAAAAGGCGGCGATCTGCTTCTCGCCCAGTCCCTCGATATCGAAGGCGTTGCGCGACACGAAATGCCGCAGGCTTTCCACCGCCTGGGCCGGACAGCTGATGCTGCCGGTGCAGCGGCGCACCGCGTCCTCCACGCCCGATTTCGGATCGGCTTCGCGTTCGGCCGGCGCGCCGCAGACGGGACAGTGGGTGGGAAACTCGAACGGCGCGGCTTCCTTGGGGCGACGCTCCAGCACCACGGCGACGATCTGCGGAATCACGTCGCCGGCGCGCTGCACGATCACGGTGTCGCCGATGCGCACGTCCTTGCGGGCGATCTCGTCCTCATTATGGAGCGTGGCATTCGAGACCAACACGCCCCCGACATTCACGGGCCTGAGCTTGGCCACCGGTGTGAGCGCGCCGGTACGGCCGACCTGGATGTCGATATTCTCCAGGATGGTCTGGGCCTGCTCGGCCGGGAATTTATGGGCGATGGCCCAGCGGGGCGAACGGCTGATGAAGCCCAGCCGCTCCTGCCAGTCCAGCCGGTCCACCTTGTAGACCACGCCGTCGATATCGAAAGCCATGGTAGCGCGCTGGGCAGCGACCTTGCGGTAATAGGCTATCAGCTCCTCGAAGCTGTGACAGGCCTGCACCGGATCGTTCAGCGTGAAGCCCCAGTCGGCCAGCCTCGCGCGCGCTTCCTGCATCGTCTTGCCGAGCGGCGCGGAAACCTCGCCCCAGTAATAGCCAAAGAATCGCAGCGGTCGCTGGGCGCTGATCCTGGCATCAAGCTGGCGCAGGCTGCCGGCGGCGGCATTGCGCGGATTGGCGAAGATCTTGGCGCCGGCCTTTTCCTGCGCTTCGTTCAACGCCAGGAAATCCTGGCGCGTCATATAGACTTCGCCGCGCACCTCCAGCACATCGGGCCAGCCCTTGCCATGCAGTTTGTGCGGCACGCCATGCTTGAGCGTCAGGATATTGGCGGTGACGTCCTCGCCTTCCTGGCCATCGCCGCGCGTCGCCGCCCGCACCAGCTCGCCATTCTCGTAGCGCAGGCTGGCTGACAGGCCATCGATCTTCGGTTCGGCGATCAGGGTGAGGTCGTCGTTGGTTTTCAGGTTGAGGAAGCGGCGGATACGACCGAGGAAATCGGCAACGTCTTCCTCGGCGAAGGCATTGTCGAGCGACAGCATCGGCTTGGCATGGCGCACCTTGGCAAAACCCGCCGCTGGCGCGGCGCCGACCCGGCTGGATACGCCGCCCAGCGTGGCGAGATCGGGAAACTGTGCCTCGATCTCCAGCAGGCGACGCTTCATCGCGTCGTAATCGGCATCCGAGATGACCGGCGCATCCTGCTGATGATAGCGCTTGTCGTGCTCGGCGATTTCCTGTTCCAACCGGGCATGCTCCAGCCTGGCCTGGCGCGGCCCCAGCTCTGCCACCGGCTTGGCGCGCTGGCGGCTCATGGTCAGCCCTCCTGCCCAGCCAGCAGGCTGTCGGCCGCGGCGCGGGCCGCGTCGGTGACCGTCGCGCCGGCCAGCATGCGGGCGATTTCCTCGCGCCGTTCGGAGGCCTGCAGCGGTGCGACCTCGGTGAGCGTCGTACGGTTCTTCGCCGCGCCGGTCTCGCGCTTGGCGATGCGCCAGTGATGGCTGCCCTTGGCGGCCACCTGCGGCGAATGGGTGACCACCAGCACCTGGACGCGCTCGGCCAGGCGGGCCAGACGCTGGCCCACGGCGGCGGCCGTCGCACCGCCGACACCGCGATCCACCTCGTCGAAGATCAGCGTGCCGGCCGAACCGCGGCCGGCCAGCACGACTCGCAGGGCCAGCATGAAGCGGCTGAGTTCACCGCCCGAGGCGATCTTGGCCAATGAGCCCGGCGCGGTGCCCTGGTTGGTACTGGCCAGGAACTGCACGCGGTCGGCGCCTTCGGCGCTCCATTGCTCGGGCGGCAGCGCCTCGACCGATGTGGAGAATTTGGCGGCGCCGAGTTTCAAGGGGGCGAGTTCCGCCGCCACCGCCTTGTCGAGCTTGGCGGCCGCCTTGCGGCGTGCGGCAGAGATGGTCTCGGCTTTCGCCTGATATGCTGTCTTGGCGGCGGCGGCGGCCTTTTCCAGTTTACCCAGGCTGGCCGCCTGGTTGTCGATCAGCGCCAGACGTTCGGCGAAGCGGTCGGCCATGGCAGCCAGATCATCGACCGCGACATTATGTTTACGCGCGGCGGCGCGCAGGGCGAACAGCCGCTCTTCCACCTTGTCGAGCCGCTGCGGGTCAAGATCGAGGTCGCGTGCCGTACGATCCAGCGCCGAGGCCAGTTCGCCGGCCTGCAGCAGCACCTGATCGGCCTGGGCGATCACGGCATCCAGCTTGCCGCCCGCCTTCTCGGCCACGCGTTCCAGCGCCCGCAGGCAGGCACGCAGGCGCGCATCCACGCCGCCGCCCTGTTCCAGCGCGCCCTGTGCCTCCTGCATGGCCGCGGCCAGTTTCTCGCCAGCCTGCAGCATGCTGCGCTGCTGCGCCAGTTCCTGCTCCTCGCCCGGTTTAGGCGACAACTCCTGCAGTTCGTTCACCACATGGCGCAGGAAATCCTCTTCGCGTCGCGCCTGTTCGGCGGTCTGCGCCGCATCAATCAGGGCCTTCTCGGCATCGCGCATCGCCTGATAGGCATCGCGCAGGCCGCTTACGTCCTTTTCCAGCCCGGCATATTCATCCAGCAGGGCGCGATGGATGGTGGCATCCGTCAGGCCCTGTTCGTCATTCTGGCCGTGGATTTCCACCAGCGTATCGCCCAGGCGGCGCAGCAGGGCG
The DNA here is from genome assembly GCF_046297595.1 of Ferrovibrio sp. GTDB lineage: Bacteria > Pseudomonadota > Alphaproteobacteria > Ferrovibrionales > Ferrovibrionaceae > Ferrovibrio. Next base: position 269,892 of record NZ_JBKBHT010000004.1, on the reverse strand, counting down.
ACACTGATGGGCTGGTCGTTCACGAAGGCGCGGCTCTTGCCGTCGGCGCCGACCACACGGCGCAGCACCAGTTCGTCGGCGGCATCGAGGCCCTGTTCGGTCAGGATGGCGTGGGCGGGATGTTTGGCGGGCAGGTCGAACACGGCCGAGACCACACCCTGGCCTGCGCCATTGCGTACCAGGCCGGCATCGGCGCGGCGGCCAAGCGCGAGACCAAGAGCATCGAGCAGAATGGATTTGCCGGCGCCGGTTTCGCCGGTCAGCACGCCGAGGCCGTCGCCACAGGCCAGATCGAGCCGCTCGATCAGCACGATGTCGCGGACGCTCAGGCCGGTCAGCATGGCGTCAGAAAATCGAATTCCAGGTGCGGCTGAACCAGCCCTTGTCGTCACCTTCGGCCGACTTGGCGCCGGGCACGGTCTGCCCTGTCACCAGGGTATAGGTGTCGACATACCATTCGCTGCCCGGATAATTGTAACCAAGCACGGCGGCCACATTCTGCGCCTCGTCCAGCACGCCGAGCGACATATACGCCTCGGCCAAGCGATGCAGCGCTTCCGGCACATGGGTGGTGGTCTGGTATTTCTCGACCACCGCACGGAAGCGGTTGATCGCAGCGATCTGCTGACCTGAACGCAGGTAATACCGACCGATGGTCATTTCCTTGCCCGCGAGGTGATCGCGTGTCAGGTCGATTTTCAGGCGGGCGTCGCGCGCATATTCGCTGTTCGGATAGCGGCGCACCACTTCTTCCAGCGCGCTCAGCGCCTGCTGGGTAATCTTCTGGTCGCGGCCGACATCGGTGATCTGTTCATAATAACAGATCGCCAGCAGATAATATGCGTAGGGCGTTTCCTTGCTGCCGGGATGCAACTGGATGAAGCGGTCGGCCGCCGAAATCGCATCGGTATAGGCATTCCTCTGGTAGTAGGAATAAGCCGCCATCAGCTGGGCCTTGGTCGCCCAGACTGAATAGGGATGCTGCCGTTCGACCTCATCGAAACCCCGGGCCGCCGCCTCCCATTCCCCCGCTGCCATGGCATCCATGGCAACGTTGTAGAGTTCCTCGACCGGGCGCTCGACATAGGGTGGATCCTTGGCTCCGCCGCAGGCCGACAGGACCAGCACGAGAACAAAGGGCAGAAGCAGTTTGGCCGCCATGCTTTTCCGATCCGGTGTCCGGTTCGGGACCGGGGCGGCAAGATCGCGGCGCGCGGAAGGCACAACCCGCGACGAATCCAATCGGCGAAGCATCGGCATGGCGGAATTCTGTCGCATGGGGGCCTGTGAAAATCAAGGTTGCCGCCTGATTCGGCCACCTGCTTCGGGATAACTCCCTGCCAGGCTACGCCTTTGGGATAGCCCTCAAGGCTTCCGCCGCCTATGTATGCAATATTCCTGAAGTTTTTTCCGGGCAATACAACCTATACTTCTGAACGATTTCCACTATCTGTAAATTCTCGTATTAGAGGTATCACACCCGGTTTCGGACAGTTTCCATATAGGTTTAATCGCGCGCCGCGAGTAGCGCCGGCCCGAAAGACGGCTAGAATAGGCCAAGCGTTCAATCAGGGTACGGATGGGTCTACCTCCTCCCCCTGACCGCCACAACCGGCGGGCTGGATCGTTGTCCAGTAAGACAGTAATCCAGTGATACAGTCGTCATGTGACGGATGTCGCCTGACGAAGGTTAAAGAGCACAGGGCGCCGGCTTTGGCCGGCCTACAGTATCCAAGGCCGGTTCGCCCGGCCCCGCCATGAGGTGAGACTATGGGCAAGATCGCAACGCGTGTTGATGAATATGTCGGCGAGCGGATTCGCGCCCGCCGTACGGAACTCGGCCTGACCCAGGAAGAACTTGCGAACTCGCTGAAGATTTCCTATCAGCAGGTTCAGAAATACGAAACCGGCGCCAATCGCGTCAGCGCCGGCCGTCTGTTCGAGATCGCCCAGCGCCTGCAGGTCGATATGGCCTATTTCTTCGAGGGCCTGGAAGCCAAGCTGGAAAGCAAGCCACTGGAACATGGCGGCAAGAACCGCTCGACCATCGAACTGGTCCGCAATTTCAGCGATATCGAGGACACCACGATCCGCTCGGCGGTGGCTGGCCTGATCAAGAGCATCGCCAGCCGCTACAAGGACGAGGAAGAGGCAGCCACCGCTGCCGACTGAAGCCTGACCATTATCGAGACATGAAAAAGCCCCGCATAAGCGGGGCTTTTTTTTGTGGCCGGTTTTTTGGTTGCCGGATATCAGAGCGCGGCTTCTGCGACCGCCGCAGGACGCTGGCGCAGGCCGGAATCCACAGCCGGCATCAGGCGCGCGGTATCGCGGCCCTTGGCATGGGTCGTCCAGGCATAGGCGCTTTGATCGGCGAACAGCGTCTTGAGCAGCTTGTTGTTCAGCGCGTGGCCGGAGCGGCGGCCTTCGTAGCGGCCGATGATCGGCGCGCCGGCCAGATAGAGATCGCCCAGCGCATCGAGAATCTTGTGGCGCACGAATTCGTCGTCGTAGCGCAAGCCATCGTCGTTCAGGATACGGTCGTGGCCGAGTACCACGGCATTCTCCAGCGAACCGCCACGGGCGAGGCCCATGGAACGCAGCTGCTCGACTTCCTGTACGAAACCGAAGGTGCGCGCGCGGGCGATATCGGCCTTGAAACGGCCCGGTTCCAGCTGGAACTCGGCACTCTGGCGACCGATCATCTGATTGGCGAATTCGATCTCGAAATCGATGGTGAAGCCGTCATCGGCATGGAGCGCGGCGCTGGCGTTGCCCTCGCTCACCCGGATGCTCTTCAGCACCTTCAGGTAACGGCGCGCCGCCACCTGCTCGATCACGTCGGCACATTCGATCAGGAACACGAAGGGCGCCGAGGAGCCATCCATAACAGGAACTTCAGGACCATCGATGTCGATCAGCACATTGTCGACGCCCATGCCCGAAAGGGCGGCCATCAGATGCTCGACGGTGCCGACCGACACACCTTCGCCAGCGGCAACGGTGGTGCACATGCGCAGATCGGTGACCTGGTCGAAACGGGCGCGGATCAGCGGCTGGCCGGGCAGATCGGTACGGCGGAACACCACACCGGTATCCGGCGCCGCCGGATTCAGCACCATATGGACCCTGGCGCCGCTATGCAGGCCGATACCCGAGCACTTGATGCGGTTCTTCAGCGTCTTCTGGGCGATTTTACCAGCGGTGAGCACGCATCGAACTCCTTGAACCGAAATGGCGAATCGGGTGACCCGCGCAAAAACAAAACCGGGGATGGTTGTACCAACCACCCCCGGCAACAACAAATCACTCTGTGTTTCGAACTGTAACGCCGCCGATACCTATTAAATCATTGTATCAGCTGTACTTTTTAACCCTCAATTGGCCTGTCGGCGCAGGAAGGCCGGAATGTCCAGCAGATCATCCTGCGGTCGGCTTTGAACCGGACGTTCGGCGGTCGCCATCAGGCCCAGGTCGGCCTGGCGCGGTGCCTCGGTGCGGGTGACGGTCGGCGTCGCAACAGCCGGAGCGGCCGGAGCCTGCGGCGTCGGAGCCTGAACGCGGGTGAACTGCGGTTCGGCCTGGCGCATCGGGGCCGGTTCGGCATCGGCGGCGCGGCCACGGGCCACACCGGTGATGCGGTCGAACAGGCTGGCCTTTTTCTTCGGCTCGGCCGGCTTGTTGACCATGTCAGCTTCAGCGAAGGGGTCGGGCTGACGCATCGCTTCCGGCGCGCGGGTCGGCAGCGGCTGGGCCGCCGGCGGCACGAATTGCGGTGCCGCAGCCTGCGCGTCGGCCAACTGGGCGGCAAACGGCCGCGCGGCCGGCTCGACAGCCGGCGTGGCGGCGACCGCAGCAGCGGGCTGGGCCACCGGCTGGGCAACAGGCGCGAACTGCACTTCCGGCAGCTCGGCCGGTGCCGGCAGCTCGATGCTGGCTTCCATCGCGGCGGGCGCGGCTTCCGGCATGGCCAGTGCCGTGGCGCCGGCCGTCATCGGCTGGGTCGCCATGGTGGCGGCAGGCTGCATGGCCGGTGCCTGGGCCGGGCGCGGCATGGCGCCGAAAGCGATCGGCTTGGCCTGCGGCGGCGTCACCAGACGCAGCGAGGGGCTGGTCTGCGGCTGCGGCATCTGCTGCGCGGCGGCATCGATGCCGGTGGCAACCACCGAAACCCGCATCTTGCCCTGCATGTTCTGGTCCAGCGTCGAGCCGACGATAATATTGGCCTCGGGATCGACTTCCTCGCGGATGCGGTTGGCGGCTTCGTCCACCTCGAACAGGGTGAGGTCCGGCCCGCCGGTGATGTTGATCAGCACGCCGCGAGCGCCCTTCATCGAGATGTCGTCCAGCAGCGGGTTGGCAATCGCCCGCTCCGCCGCCTCGATGGCACGATGCTCACCATCGGCCTCGCCGGTTCCCATCATCGCCTTGCCCATCTCGCTCATCACCGAGCGGACATCGGCGAAATCGAGGTTGATCAGGCCAGGCATGACCATCAGGTCGGTGATGCCGCGCACGCCCGACTGCAGGACATTGTCGGCCATCTTGAAGGCATCGGCAAACGTGGTCTTCTCGTTGGCCACCCGGAACAGGTTCTGGTTCGGGATGATGATCAGGGTATCGACATACTGCTGCAGTTCGCGGATGCCGGCCTCGGCCAGTTTCATGCGCTGGCTGCCCTCGAACGAGAAGGGCTTGGTCACCACGCCAACAGTCAGGATGCCCATTTCCTTGGCCGCCCGGGCGATGACAGGGGCGGCCCCGGTGCCAGTGCCACCGCCCATGCCGGCGGCGACGAAGGCCATGTGGCTGCCCTGCATGTGTTCCAGGATCTGGTCGAGCGATTCTTCAGCAGCACCCCGGCCCACATCAGGCTTGGCACCGCAGCCCAGGCCCTGGGTCAGCGACACGCCCAGCTGGATCCGGCGCTCGGTGAGCGACATGTTCAGCGCCTGCGCGTCGGTATTGGCGGCGACGAATTCGACACCCTCGAGCTGGGCGGCGATCATGTTGTTGACGGCATTGCCGCCGGCGCCGCCAACGCCGAAAACGACGATGCGGGGCTTCAGCTCCCGCGTGGCCGGCATGGTGAGATTGATACCCATGTTCTCCTCCAGGGTTAACTGTTGCAATGACCAAAGTCGCGTTGCGATGCAAGCGACAATGCAAAAACCGCGTGGATGCTGGTTGTTTTGAATGCTGTGTTCATCGTCTTTGCCACTCGGTTAGAAATTGGCCCGCAACCAGCGGCCGATTCGTGAAATCGCGCCGTTGGGTGCGGGCTCTGGTTCGGGCAGGCGGATGGTGCGTTCAGCCGCCTGCTGTTGCGCATAAGAGAGAAGGCCGGCGCAGGCCGAGAAGGCCGGACCGCCGGTTGCTTCGGCCAGGCCGCCGACTCGGATCGGCCGGCCCAGTCGCACCTGCTTGTCGAGAATACGGGCCGCGAGTTCGCGAACGCCCTGCAGCTGGCTGGCACCGCCGGTCAGCACGACGCGGCGCCCGGCCAGCTTCTCGAATCCCGATTGCGCGAGTCGCTCGCGCACCTGTTCCAGCGTCTCTTCCAGACGCGGCTTGATGATGCCGGTGAGAATCGAACGCGGCACCTGGTTATGGGCGTGGTCGTCGGTCTCGCCCACCTGCGGCACATCTATGGTTTCGGTATCGTCGGAGGGGCTGGGCAGAACCGTGCCGTAAAGCGTCTTGAGCCGCTCGGCATGGGCCAGCGGCGTGGAAAGCCCGCGCGCGATGTCGTTGGTGACATGGCCGCCGCCCAGCGGGACGACATCCACATGGACCAACTGGCCGTCATAGAACACCGCCAGGCTGGTGGTACCGCCGCCCATATCGAGCAGGGTGACGCCGAGATCCATCTCGTCCTCGACCAGGCAGGCCAGGCCGGAGGCGAATGGCGCGACGATGCGGCCGGCGATGCGCAGATGACCACGGGCGACGCAGGTGGCCAAGTTGCGCAGCGGACCGGAACCGGCAGTGATGACATGCATGTTCACGCCCAGCCGCTCGCAGGCCATGCCGCGCGGATCCTTGATGCCGCGCGAACCGTCGATGGTGTAGCCGACCGGGATGGAATGGACGATCTCGCGGTCGCCGGGATGTTCGTGCCGGCGACCCTGGTCGAGCACGAGAGCTACGTCATGCTCGGTCACCTCGTGGCCCGCCAGGTCGACCTCGACGCCGACGCTGTGCGACTGCGGATTGCCGGCATTCACGCTGACATAGACGTCGCGGATGGTTTCGCCGCACATGCGCTCGGCGGTTTCGACCGCGGCACGGATCGATTGCTCGGCGCCATCCATGTCGATCACGTTGCCGTTGCGCAGGCCGCGCGAGAGCTGGTGCCCGATGCCGATCACCCGCAGGGTGCCGCCATCGGCGCGGGCGATGAAGCAGCAGACCTTGGACGACCCCACATCCAGGGCAGCGATCAATCCATTACGCGACACAGCCATGGCTTACTTCCCCTCGCGCCTATGTACGTTTGCCGGCGGGCTTCTTGCCTGGCGCCACCTGCGGCACCGGCGATTCCGCCTCCGGGTTGAGCTGAACGGTCAGACGGTCTTCCAGACGAAGATCGACCGCCTTGATATCCCGACGCAGCAGGCCGTATTGCCGCTCCAGCTCGGTCAGGCGGAGCCATGCCTGCGCCGGATTGTCTTCCGGCAGGCGAGCGACGATGCCGTTGTCGAATTCGATATCCCAGCGGCGGTTGCGGATGCGGATGGCGTTCACCACGCGGCCGGCCAGCGTCGGCTCGGTCTGCAGCATGGCCAGCAGGTCATGCGCCTTGTCGGACGCCCCAGCGCCCACCAGCAGAAACAGATGATGGAATTCGGCGCGGTCGCCCTCTTCCAGCACCTTGCCTTCGGCGTCGATCAGGTAGACGCGGCCGTCGATCTGCCAGCGCGCGAAAGCCTCGCGTTCGACGATCTCGATATGCAGCGTATCGGGCAACTGGCGCCATACCGTGGCCTGCCGAACCCAGCCGATCGCCTCGACGCGCCGGCGGATGGCATCCAGATCGAGCGAGAGCATCGGATCACCGCGCTCCACGGCCACGGCCTCGGCCAGAGCTTCCAGCGGCGCATGCACCCGCCCCTGCAGGTTCACGTCGCCCAGCCGCATGTCGACCGTGGCGCCGGCCTCGCCAGCGAATTCCTGGACGGCGAGCTGGGCCTGCGCCGGCAGATCGGTGCGGAACCAGACATAACCGGCGCTGCCCGACAGGCCGATCACCACGGCGCCGAGCAAGGCCCATTTCAGCCGACGCCACAGCACCGATTTCGGCTTGCGACGCGCTGGCGGCAGCGGCCGGCAATATCCTTTCGGCCGTGCCGGCGGCAGGCTCGGCGCACAGGGCGCGCAGGGACGATCATCGGGCAGCACGACTAGCGACCGCATGAGGCATCCTCCACCATCCAGCGCACGAGCTGACCGAACGAGATGCCATGGTGCCCGGCGATTTCCGGCACCAGCGACAGCGGCGTCATGCCCGGCTGGGTGTTGATCTCAAGCAGGTAGAATTTGCCGGGCTCGCCAGCGGTGTCGTCATAGCGCCAGTCGGAGCGCGTCACGCCACGGCAGCCCAGCACCTGATGCGCCTTCAGCGCCAGCGCGCAGACTTCTTCATAGGCCGATTTCAGGATCGGCGCCGGCATTAGATGCGTGGCCTTGCCGTCGGTATACTTGGCCTCGTAATCGTAGAAGCGGCCATGGGCGCGGATCTCGATGGCGCCCAGCACGCGATCGCCCATCACCGCCACCTGGATCTCGCGGCCGGGGATATAACGCTCGACCAGTACATGTTCGCCGAAATACCAGCCGGCATCATCCTGCGGCTGATAATTGTCGCCGTTCATGACGATATGCACGCCGACCGAGGAACCCTCGTTCAGCGGCTTGATCACGTAAGGATGCGGCATCACCGCGCCACCGGTGAAGGCCGAGCGGTGCACCACCTTGCCTTCGGCCATCGGCAGACCATGGGCGCGCCAGACATCCTTGGCCATCGGCTTGCTCATCGCCAGCGCCGAGGCCAGCACGCCTGAATGGGTGTAAGGAATACCCATGATCTCGAGCAGGCCCTGCACCGTGCCATCCTCGCCATAGGGGCCATGCATGGCATTGAAGGCCACGTCGGGTTTGATCTGCGCCAACTGCTCGGCCAGGTCGCGGCCGACATCGACCTCGGTGACTTTGAAGCCTTCCTCGCGCAGGGCCTTGGCGCAGGCACGGCCGGAGGTGAGCGAAACCTCGCGTTCCGACGACCAGCCGCCCATCAGGACCGCAACATGCTTAGCCATGCGCGGACTCCTTCGTCTTGCCGATACGCTTGATCTCCCAGCGCAGCTCGATGCCGCTAGTCTCTTTCACCCGGCGACGCACCGTTTCGCCCAGAGTCTCGAGATCGGCGGCCGTGGCGCTACCGCGGTTGATCAGAAAGTTGCAATGCTGCTCGGAAACCTGCGCATCGCCCACGACCAGGCCACGGCAGCCGGCGGCATCGATCAGTTGCCAGGCCTTATACCCTTCCGGATTGGCAAAGGTGGAGCCGCCGGTGCGCGAACGGATCGGCTGGCTGCCTTCACGCGCCGCCTGGATCTCGTCCATGCGCGCCTGGATCGCGACCTTGTCGCCCGGTTTGCCCTTCAGGCGGCAACCCAGGAAAATCCAGTCCTCTGGCACGCCGCAATTGCGATAGCCGAATTGCATCTCAGCCGGCGTCAGGCGGTGCAGGTTGCCCTGTGTATCCACCGCCTCGGCCCAGACCAGCACATCCTTGAACTCGGTGCCGTAGGCGCCGGCATTCATGCGCAGGCCACCGCCCACGGTGCCGGGAATGCCGCGCAGGAATTCCAGCCCGGCGATGCCATGCATCTGCGCGGTCTGCGCAACATTCACATCCAGCGCGCCTGCGCCGGCTTCGATTTCGTGATTGTCGCGGGCGGCGATACCGGCGAAATCGCGACCCAGGCGGATGACCACGCCTTTCACACCGCCATCGCGGACCAGCGTGTTGGAGCCAACGCCCAGCACGATGACCGGTACATCGGCGGGCTTGCCCTTCAGGAAGGCTACCAGGTCGTCGCGGTCGGCCGGACGGAACATCGCATCCGCCGGGCCGCCGACGCGGAACCAGGTGATATCGGCAAGGCCGGCCTGCGCCGACAGCCGACCGCGCACGGCGGGCAGCCGCGCGATCAGGTCGTCATGCCGGAGTTGTTCGGCCGTCATCATGCCCGCTCCTTCGCCTGCAGGGCCTGCAATTCGGCCGGCAGGGCATTGGCCCAGGTGGTGATGCTGCCGGCGCCGAGGCAGACCACGAGGTCGCCCGATACCGCTTCCTGTTTGATGATGCCGGCAAGCTGTTCCGGCGCCGGCAGCGGCAGCACGCGGCGATGGCCGCGATTGCGCAGGCCTTCCACCAGGGCGTCGCGACTGACACCCTCGATCGGGCTTTCGCCGGCGGCATAGACATCGGCCACGATCACCGTGTCGGCGTCGTTGAAGCAGGCGCAGAAATCCTCGAACAGGTCGCGCAGGCGGGTGTAGCGATGCGGCTGCACCACGGCGATCACCTTGGCCTCGGGGCGGTCGCCCACCGCCAGCCGCGCCGCTGCCAGCACGGCCGAGATTTCCACCGGATGGTGACCATAATCGTCCACCACGGTGATGCCACCCGCTTCACCGGTGATGGTGAAGCGGCGCTTCACGCCACGGAAACCGCCCAGCGCGCGCTTGATCACGTCGGCGCCAAAGCCCATCTCGCGGGCAATGGCGGCAACGACCAGCGAATTCTGCACATTGTGGCGGCCGAACATCGGCAGATGCACGCCAGCCACGATGTCGCTTTCGCCACGGGCACGATCAGCCATCAGGATGTCGTAATGGGCACCGCGGTTGTCAAACCGCACATTCACGGCACGCACATCGGCCTGCGGCGAGAAACCGTAGGTGACGACACGGCGGTCGGTGATGCGGCCGATCATCGCCTGCACTTCCGGATGATCGATGCACAAAGTGGCGAAACCGTAGAACGGGATGCTCTCGACGAACTGCTTGAAGCCCTCGCGTACGCGGTCAAAGGTGCCGTAATGATCGAGATGCTCGGGGTCGATATTGGTGACCACGGCAATGGTGGCCGGCAGTTTCAGGAAGGTGCCGTCGCTTTCATCGGCTTCCACCACCATCCATTCGCCAGCGCCCAGGCGGGCATTGGTGCCATAGGCGTTGATGATGCCGCCGTTGATCACGGTGGGGTCCATGCCGGCGGCTTCCAGCAGGGCGGCGACCAGCGAAGTCGTGGTGGTCTTGCCATGGGTGCCGGCGATGGCAATGGCCCATTTCAGGCGCATCAGCTCGCCCAGCATCTCGGCGCGGCGCACCACCGGGATCAGGCGAGCACGGGCCGCCTTCACTTCCGGATTGTCGGGCTTCACGGCCGAGGAAATCACCAGCACTTCGGCCTTGGCGACATTCTCCTCGCGATGCCCCTCGAACACCGTGATGCCGAGATCGCGCAGGCGCTTGACGTTGTAATTGGCCGACAGGTCGGAACCCTGCACCTGGTAGCCCAGATTATGCATCACCTCGGCGATGCCCGACATGCCGATGCCGCCGATGCCGACGAAATGGATGATACCGATATCGAGCGGCAACGCTCTCATGCCGCGGTCCTTTTCACTGACGGGGTCGTTGACTGGTCTTTGGCAACAGCCGGCCTCGGCTGTTGATTGTGCTGTTCGGCCACGGCGCGCTCGACCAGATCGGCCAGCGCCTGGGTGGCGAGCGGCCGGCCGACGCTGCGGGCATGGGCGGCCATGGCGGCAAGCTGGGCCGGATCGGCCAGAAGATCGGCGAAGGCAGCCGAGACGCGCTCAACAGTGAACTTGTCCTGCGCGATCACCACGGCACCGCCGGCCAGGGCCAGGGCCTGGGCATTGGCGGTCTGATGGTCGTCGGTGGCATGGGCATAAGGCACCAGCAGCGAAGGCCGGCCAACTACGGCGATCTCGGCCGTGCTGCTGGCGCCGGAACGGCTGACCACCAGATGCGCAGCGGCCAAGCGTTCGGCCACATCGCTGAAGAAGCTTGCCGTCTCGGCGGCGATGCCGGCAGCGCCATAGGTTTCGCGCACGCGCTCCAGATCTTCCGGGCGGCATTGCTGCTGCACACGCAGGCGGCGCTTCACCTCGGCCGGCAATTGCGCCAGCGCGGCCGGCACCACATCGGACAGCACGCGCGCCCCCTGGCTGCCACCCATCACCAGCAGGCGCAGATTCTGATCGGGCGTTGCATATGGCACATCGGCCGCCGCCAGGATCGCTGGCCGCACCGGATTGCCGGTGACGGTGACTACCGCCTGGGCCGGCAGGAAATGTGTGGCGGGAAATGACGTGGCAATGCGCGCCGCCCGTTTCGCCACCAGGCGGTTGACGCGGCCCAGCACGGCATTCTGTTCGTGGATCAGGATCGGAATCTTTTTCAGCCGCGCGGCCAGCAGCAGCGGCAGCGAGGGGTAGCCGCCGAAACCGACCACGGCGGCCGGCCGGGTGAGCGCCAGCAGCGACAGAGCCGCCAGCACGCCCTGCGCGATCTCCACGACGCTCAGCAACTTGCCCATGATGCCGCGGCCGCTCGGCGTGCCGGCCGGAATGCGATACAGCGGCAATTCGGGCAGCGACTGGCCGAAGCCCTTGCCGCGCGTGTCGGTGACCAGACCGACGCGATGGCCGCGGCGCAGCAATTCGGCCGCCAGCGCCTCGGCCGGAAACACATGGCCGCCGGTGCCGCCCGCAGCCAGCAGGATCGTGGTTTCGGAGGCCGCCGTCATCGCACCGCTCCGCTATCGGGCCGCCAGCGGGTCAGCGCCAGCAGCATGCCCATGGCGAAGGCCAGCGCCAGCAGCGACGAGCCGCCATAGGAGATGAAGGGCAGCGTCATGCCCTTGGTGGGCAGCAGATGCAGGTTCACGCCAATGTTGATCACCGCCTGCAGTCCAAACTGCGTGGTAAGTCCGGCGGCAGCCAGCAGCACGAACAGGTTGCTTTCGGTCATCAGGCGCGAGAAGCAGCGCAGCACAATGAAGGCGAAGACGCCGACGATGAACAAGCAGGCGAACAGGCCGAATTCCTCGCCCGCCACCGCGAAAATGAAATCAGTATGGGCATCGGGCAGCACGCTTTTCACCGCGCCTTCGCCCGGGCCACGGCCCCAGATGCCGCCGGTGGCGAAGGCCTCCATGGCGCGCTCGATCTGGTAATTCTCCTTGTTCGCCGGATCGATGAACTTGTCGATGCGGCTGGCGACATGAGGGAAGATCAGATAGGCGCCAAAGATGCCGGCCAGTCCCAGTCCGCCCAATGCCAGCACGAACACGATCGGCAGGCCGGCAATGAAGAACTGCGCCAGCCACACGGCGCAGACCACCACCGCCATGCCGAGGTCGGGCTGCATCAGCAGTAGGCCGACGACCAGGGCGCAGAGCGCGGTCGAGATCGCCCAGCCTGGGAAGCCGGTGCCCTTGCGCCATTCGGAAAACAACCAGGCGGCCACCACGGCGAAAGCCGGCTTGACGAATTCCGATGGCTGCAGCGAGAGGCCGCCGAAGGAAATCCAACGATGGGCACCCTTCACTTCAATGCCCATGAAGAAGGTGAGCATCACACCCAGCAGCGCGCCTATGAAAACGATGGTGGCCACGCGGCGCACCCCAACCGGATCGAGCAGCGAGGTGCCCATCATGATCAGCAGGGCCGGCACCAGGAATACCAGCTGGCGCTGCACGAAATGGAAGTTGGCGAGGCCGATGCGATTGGCCACGGCCGGCGACGCAGCCAGCGTGAGGACGGTGCCCACGGCGATCAGTACGGCGACGGCGACCAGCAGCCAGCGGTCGACCGTCCACCACCAGCGGCCGAGTACGGAGGTGTCAGTGCGGGAGAAGGTGATCATGCCGCCGCCCCTTGTTCGTTGAGGCCGCCGCGCTCGCCCACCAGCCGGATGAATTCATCGCCGCGATACTCGAAGCTCTTGAACTGGTCGAAGGAGGCGCAGGCCGGCGACAGCAGCACCACCGCGCCTTTCAGCTTCTCGCGCCGCGCCACCGCCAGTGCATCGTCCAGCGCCTTGTCCAGCGTGCCGCACAGCGTATGCGATACGGCATCGCCCAGCGTGACGGCGAAATCCTTTGCCGCTTCGCCGATCAGACTGGCATGGCGGATGCGCGGGAAGAACGGCCGCAGGCTGGCAATGCCGCCTTCCTTGGCCTTGCCGCCGGCGATCCAGTAGATCGTCTCGAAGGAGGCCAGCGCCTTGGCCGTGGAATCGGCGTTGGTGGCCTTGGAGTCGTTGATGCAGGGAATGCCGTCGACCATGCCGACGCGCTGCAGGCGATGCTTCAGACCGAGGAAAGACGCAATGCCGGCTCGGATCGTGGCGACATCCAGCCCGGCAGCACGGGCCGCGGCATAGACGCAGGCGATGTTCTGGCCGTTATGGGCGCCGGGCAGGGCCGGAAAATCGAGCGCAAAGACCTCGCGGCCGTTATCGTATACCTTGCCGTCCACTGCACTGACGCCATCGTTCAGGATACGCGCGATGGAAACCGGCACGATCTTGCGGCCAGTATTCTTGCGTACCAGTTCGGCATGGATGGCGCGGCAGTGATCGTCATCGACGCCGATCACGGCAGTATCGCCGCTGCCCTGGCCCGCGAAGATCCGCGCCTTGATGGCGGCGTAGTTTTCCAGCGTGCCATGGCGGTCGAGATGGTCGGGCGTGATGTTGAGCAGGATCGCGATCTTCGCCTGCCAGCCGGGCGTCAGGTCGAGCTGGTAGGACGACATCTCCAGCACATAGACGCCCTCGCCGGCAGCGTGGCGCGGCAGGGCCAGAACCGGCGTGCCGATGTTGCCGCCGAGCGCGATATTCCGGCCGGTGGCGGAGAGCACATGCGCCAGCAAGGCCGTGGTGGTGGATTTTCCATTGGTGCCGGTCACGCCGTAAACCACCGGCTTCAGCTCGCGCAGCAGCAGTTCGATATCGCCGAGTACCGGCACGCCGGCACGATGCGCATTAGCGACCACCTGATGCGGCATCGGATGGGTCAGCGGCACGCCCGGCGCCAATGCCAGACCGGCACAGCCGGCCAAAGCCGCATCGTCCAGCGGCGTGGCGCGAAAGCCGGCTGCCTCTGCCGCAGCGCGTGAGGCCTCGTTATCATCCCACAGGCGCACCTCCGCACCGCCGGCGACAAGCGCCTGCGCTGTGGCCAGCCCGCTGCGTGCGAGGCCAAACACCGCCCAGGTCTGTCCGCGAGTATGCGTGAGTGCGATCATGCCAGTGTCACCGCAGCTTCAATGTGGATAGGCCGGCCAGCGCCAGGATCACCGCGATGATCCAGAAGCGGATCACGATGGTCGGCTCCTTCCAGCCCTTCTTCTCGAAATGGTGATGCAGCGGCGCCATGCGGAAGACGCGCTTGCCGGTGAGCTTGAAGCTTGCCACCTGCACCATCACCGACACGGTTTCCAGCACGAAGAGACCGCCGATGATGGCCAGCACCAGCTCATGCTTCACGATCACACTGACAGTGCCGAGCGCGCCGCCGAGGCTGAGCGAGCCGGTATCACCCATGAACACCATCGCCGGCGGGGCGTTGAACCACAGGAACCCGATACCCGCACCGACCAGCGCGCCGCAGAACACCGCCAATTCGCCCGCGCCCGCCACGTTATGGATCTGCAGGTAATTGGCGAACACCACGTTGCCGACGAGGTAGCAGATCAGGCCGAAGCTCGCGGCCGCGATCATCACCGGCACGATGGCGAGGCCATCCAGGCCATCGGTGAGGTTCACGGCGTTGGAGGCGCCGATCATCACGAAGGCGGCGAAGGGCATCATGAACCAGCCGAGATTCAGCAGCACATCCTTCAGGAACGGTACGGCCAGGCTGGTATTCAGCGGTGCGGCGGTGATCTGGTTGATCCACACCGCAGCAACGCCGGCGATGATGATCTGCAGGCCGAGCTTCAGCTTACCCGGCACGCCTTTCGGATTCTGCTTGGTGACCTTGAGATAGTCATCATAGAAGCCGATCAGGCCAAAACCGAAGGTGACCAGCAGCACGACCCACACATACCGGTTGGTCAGATCCGCCCACAGCAGCGTGCCCGCCCCGATGCCCAGCAGGATCAGGAAGCCGCCCATGGTGGGCGTGCCGCGCTTGGTGATGAGGTGGCCTTCCGGGCCATCCTCGCGGATCGGCTGCCCCTTGCCCTGCTTGGTGCGCAGCCAGTTGATCAGCGGCTCGCCGATCACAAACGCCAGCACCATGGCGGTGAGGATCGCGCCGCCGGTGCGGAAGGTGATGTAGCGGAACAGGTTCAGGATGTTGAACTCGTCCGCCAGGGGATACAGCAGGTGATACAGCATTCTACAGGTGTCCTTGTCACCAGCCGTTGGCGGCGCGCGGCTGCGGCGCCGGAGTCAGAAGATCGTCGACGATGAGGCGCATGCGGCTGCCCAGCGAACCCTTCACCAGCAGCACGTCGCCGCTGCGGATGGCACGGCGCAAAGGCTGGACCAGTTCGGCCGAATTGGCGGCATGGTGGCCGCGCATCTGTGGCGGCAGGGCATCATAGAGCGCGCGCATCAGCGGCCCGCTGGCAAAAACCAGATCGATCTGTCCGGCCACGAGGTCGGCGGCAAGACCGGCATGGGCGGCCTCGGCATCGGGGCCGAGTTCCAGCATATCGCCCAGCACGGCGATGCGCCGGCCACGCGAAGCACCCGGCTTGGCCATGGCCAGCACCGAAAAGGCCGCGCGCATGCTGGGCGGGCTGGCATTGTAGCTGTCGTCGATCAGGTCGATGCTGCCGCCGTCGCGCCAGTCGATGGTGTGTCGCTCGCCGCGGCCCTTCGGTGCGGTCACGCCGGCCAGCGCCATGCCGGCCTCGGCCAGATCGGCGCCGGCCAGTTCGGCAGCCGCCAGCACGGCCAGTGCGTTCAGCACCCAGTGCCGCCCCGGCGCGCCGATCTTGAAGGTCATCGGATGACCGAGGATATCGGCGGCGACACAGGAGCAGGAGGTATGCGGTGCGTATTTCACCAGCTTAGCCTGCGCCTGCGGATGCTCGCCGAAGCCGATCACTTCGGATGCGCCCGCCGCCTTTGCTGCGGCGGCGACGCGCTCGAAATGCGGGTTGTCGCGATTCATGATGGCGATGCCACCCGGCTCCAGGCCGGCGAAGATTTCCGCCTTGGCATCGGCGATGCCCTCGATGCTGTCGAAATTCTCCAGATGCACGCCTTCCACCGCCGTGATGATGGCGATATGCGGCCGCGCCAGCAGCGACAGCGGGCGGATTTCGCCGGCATGGTTCATGCCCATCTCGATCACGGCGAAACGGCTGTCGACCGGCATGCGCGCCAGCGTCAGCGGCACGCCCCAGTGATTGTTCAGGTTGCCGGTGGTGGCATGGGTGGCGCCCTGCTCGGCCAGCACATGGCGCAGCATTTCCTTGGTCGAGGTCTTGCCGACGCTGCCGGTGACACCGATCACCTTCGCCGCGCAGCGCTGGCGCGCCGCCGCCGCCAGATCGTTGAGTCCCTGGAAGGTATCCTTCACGCGCAGCAGGTTGGCGCCGGGCTGCAGCGTTTCCGGATCACGATCCACCATCGCCGCGGCGGCTCCTTTAGCCAGCGCATCTGCAACGAAGACATGGCCATCGAAATTCGGGCCGCGCAGGGCGATGAAGAGATCACCGAAGGTTACGCTACGGCTGTCGATCGAGACACCGCTTGCGGTCCAGAAGCCGTCGCTGTTGCCATGGGTGGCGGAGGCGGCTTCGGCGGAGGTCCAGAGCGCGAAAGCTTCCATTAATATTTACCCCCGTATGGTGCGCTGCCCGAAGCAGACCCTGCATCCGCCGCAGACACGGCTTCGCGTGCAACAGAGAGGTCGTCGAAGGGGCGCGTTTCACCGCCCACGATCTGGCCCTGCTCGTGGCCCTTGCCGGCAACCAGCAGCAGATCGCCACTGTCGAGTTCATTCACAGCGGCGAAGATCGCGGCGCGACGGTCGCCGATTTCGGTGGCGCCTTTTGCCGTCGCCATGATCGCAGCGCGAATGGTTTCAGGCTGTTCGCTGCGCGGATTGTCGTCGGTGACATAGACGCGGTCGGCCAGGCGCGTTGCGATTTCGCCCATCAGCGGGCGTTTGCCGCGATCGCGGTCGCCGCCGCAGCCAAACACCACCACCAGCCGCTTCGCCGCATGCGGCCGCACGGCTTTCAGCACCGTCTCCAGCGCATCGGGCGTGTGGGCATAATCGACATAGATGCTGGCGCCATTGGCGCGACGCGCGGCCTGCTGCATGCGACCCGGCACGCCCTGCAGGCCGGCAAGGGTTTCCCAGGTCGCGGCCGGATGGGCACCGCAGCCGACCACGAGGCCATAGGCAGCCAGCACGTTGCCGGCCTGAAAACCGCCGATCAGCGGCAGATCGACCGAGCGACGCACACCAAAAACTTCCGCCTCAACATGCAGGCCGCCGGCATGCGGCAAAGCTGAGAGCAGCCTCAGCTCGCTGCCCAGCAGGCCATAGCGGATCAGGCGGTGGCCGCGCCGCAGACAGATCTCTTCCACCTGCTTGCCGAATTCGCTGTCCATGTTGATCACCGCCGCGCCCTTCTCGGGCAGCAGCATGTCGAACAGCCGCAGCTTGGCGGCAAAATAGGCTTCGACCGTCGGATGGTAATCCATGTGGTCGCGGGTCAGGTTGGTGAAGGCCGCCGCCTCCACCGTCACGCCGTCGAGCCGGAACTGGTCGAGACCGTGACTGGAGGCTTCCAGCGCCAGATGCTCAACACCGGCCTGGCTCGCGATGCTGAGCAGTTCATGCAGCCGCACGGGATCGGGCGTGGTATGCGCAACGGATTCAGCCAGGCCTGCGCCATGCAGGCCCAGCGTGCCGAGGCTGGCGCTCTTCAGGCCGAGGCGCTGCCAGATCTGGGCGGTGAAATTGGCCACCGAGGTCTTGCCGTTGGTGCCGGTGACGGCGGCGATATGCCGGGGCTGGTCGTTGAAGAAGGCGGCCGCCATCAGGGCCAGACGACGGCGCGGATTGGCATCGGTTACGAAGGCGATCTGGTCGGCGAAGGCCGGATCGACATGATCGCTCAGCACCGCCACGGCACCCTTGGCACGCGCATCGGGGATAAAGCGGTGGCCATCGGCCTGCGTGCCCTTCAGGGCGGCGAACACATAGCCGGGACGCACCGCGCGGCTGTCGGCCGTCAGGCCGGCGACGTCGAGCGAGGCGGCGCGTGGGTCGAGGTTAAGGTCGGCGCAGAGATCACTGAGACGCAAGTTTCTTCTCCTGCGTCCGGCCGGTGACAGTGGCATTCGGGTTATTGAAATTGGGTATCGGCTGGCCCGGGATGGGCACGTACATCGCCTGCTTCAGCGCCGGCGATGCCTCGTCCACCGGCGGCACGCCAAGCAGCGGCGCGACACGGCTGATGATTCGGCCGGCGGCCGGAGCCGCAGTCCAGCCGGCAGAGGCGAAGCCGTAGGTGCTCTTATTGCCCTTCGGCTCGTCGATCATCACCTGCACGATGTAGCGCGGATTGTGCATCGGAAAGCCAGCGACGAAGGTATTAAATAAAGCCTTCTTGTTGTAACCGCCGCGTTCGTTGACCTTTTCCGATGTACCGGTCTTGCCGCCGACCAGATAGCCGTCCACCTCGGCCTTCTTGCCGGTGCCGTCTTCCACGACCAGCAGCATCAGCTTGCGCATCACGTCGCTGACCTCGCGGCGGATCACCTGGCGGCCGGGTGCCGGCAGGCCGGGCGGACGCTTGATCAACGTCGGCGGATGCAGCACCCCGCCATTGACGATGGCGGCCGTGGCGGAGGCAAGCTGCAGCGGCGTGACCGACAGGCCGTGACCGAACGAGATCGTCATGGTCTCGACGGTCTTCCAGTTGCGCGGGATGAGAGGCCCGCCCACTTCCGGCAGTTCGATGGTCGGCTTGTTGAGCATGCCCATGCGCTGCATGAATTCGCGCTGGCGCTCGGGCCCGACATCGACGGCCATCTTGGCCGAACCGATGTTGGAGGAATACATGAAGATTTCCGGCACGCTGAGCCAGCGCTTTTTCGGATGATCGTCCTTGATGGTGAAGCGCGAAATCTGGATCGGATGCGTGGCGTCGTAGCCGCCGCTCAGCTTGACGGTGCCGTAATCCAGGGCCATCGCCGTGTTCAGCGTCTTCATGGTCGAACCCATTTCATAGACGCCCAGCGTGATGCGGTTGAACCGCGACTCCTTGCTGGCGCTGCCGGGTTCGGCCGGATCGAAATCCGGCAGGCTGACCATGGCGATCACTTCGCCGGTATAAACATCGAGCACGATGCCGCCGCCGCCGATGGCATTGAAGAATTCGACCGCCTTGGCGATCTCGTCGCGCACCACGTGCTGCACGCGAATGTCGATGCTCAGTTCCAGCGGATCGCCGGTGCGCGACGGATCGCGCAGCTGTTCGTCGAAATGCTGCTCGACGCCGGAAATGCCCTTGCCGTCGATATCGGTGTAGCCCAGCACATGCACAGCGAGCGAACCCTGCGGATATACGCGGCGCTGCTCGCTATGGAAGTACAGGCCCGGAATGCCGAGGCGGTTCACTTCGTATTGCTCGCGCGGCGTCAGCCCGCGTTTGAGCCACACAAAGCTCTTGCCCGAAGCCAGCTTGGCCTGCACCTCGCCGGCCGGCAGTTCCGGCAGGGCCTGGGCCAGACGGGTGGCGGCCTCGATCGGGTTCTGCACCTTGCGCGGATCGGCATAAAGCGAGGCGATCTTCAGATTGGTCGCCAGGATATTGCCGTTGCGATCGACGATGGGCTGGCGCTCCATCAGCGCGGTCTTGGCGATCAGTTCCGGATTGATCCCGCGCGCCACCACCGGCTCGTTCGCACCGCGCAGCACGGTGAGTTCCACCAGACGGCCAGCCAGCACGATGAAGGCCAACGAAAACAGCCCGATACCGATCACCAGGCGCCCGCGGCTGGCCTCCAGCGCCTGCTTGGCGGCACCTTCCAGGCGCACAAGACCCGGATTGCCGGGGATGTCGGCCGGCGTGCAGGGCGGTTTCGCTTTCGGCTGGCGGCGGAACAGCGCCATTACTGGGCCCTCCGCTTGTCATTGGCCGGACGCTGCATCGCGCCCAGCACGGCCGCCACCTCGGCATCGAAATTCGCGACTGGCGCGGCGGCAGCCGGCGCTGCCTCAGGCTTGGCGGCGACCTGCATCGAAGGACCAGCCGGCGCCGGCGCAGGAATGGCTGCAACCGGCTGAGCCGGCGAGGTGCCGGGCGCCACGGCCATCGGCTGGCCCCGCTCTTGGCCGCGATCCTGACGCCAGGGCAAAGCATCGATGGCGATGATGTCGCGCGCCGTGGCAGGACGCATCTCCAGCAGGCGCTGGGCCTTGTCCTGCAGGTATTCCGGCCGGCTGAGATAACTCCATTCGGCCTGCAGCACACCGATGGTCTCGCGCTCCTGGCTGAGTGCGCGATTCATCTCGATCAGTTCTTCTTCCAGCCGCTGCACCTCGTAAGACAGCTGGTAGAGGCCGAAGGACACAACGGCGAGCAGCAGCAGGGCGATCAGCGAAAGGCCGCGACTCATGCTGCCTCCCGCATGTCGTCGTCAGGCCAGACCGGTGCCGCCGTGCGTTTGGCGGCACGCAGCTTGGCTGAACGGGCGCGCGGATTGCCCGCGATCTCGGCTTCGCCGGCGGCCAGCGCACCCTTGTGCAGCGGCGTGAAGGATGGCGCCCGCGCCTCGGTGGCCGCCTGGGGCAGATGGCGGGATGCACCGGCCTGCTTGCCGCTGCGGCGGTCGAGGAAACGCTTCACCACGCGGTCTTCCAGCGAATGGAACGACACCACGGCCAGGCGGCCTTCGGGCTTCAGCAGCGTCTCCGCCGCCACCAGACCGCGTCTCAGCTCGCCCAGTTCATCATTCACCACGATGCGCAACGCCTGGAATGTGCGGGTGGCCGGATGGATGCCGGGCACGGCACGCACCACGCGGGCCACGATCTCGGCCAACTGGCGCGTGCGGGTGATCGGGGCCTCGGCGCGGGCGGCGACAATAGCGCGCGCCACGGCGCGGGCACGACGCTCCTCACCGTAGAGGAAGATGATATCGGCCAGTTCGGCTTCGTCGCGACCGTTCACGATATCGGCGGCCGTCTCGCCCGTGGCGCCCATGCGCATGTCGAGCGGACCATCCTGCTGGAAGGAGAAACCGCGCTCGGCCTGGTCGAGCTGCATGGACGACACGCCGATATCCAGCGCCACGCCATCCACGGTCGTCACGCCGATGCCAGCAAGCAGATCGGCCATGTCGCCGAAACAGCCTTCCAGCAGACGGAAACGGTCAGGGTATTGTGCGCTGAGCCGGTCGGCATGGACGCGGACGCGCGGATCGCGGTCGATGCCGATCACCTGGCACTCCGCCGCCGCCAACAGGGCTGAACTGTAACCACCCGCACCGAACGTACCGTCCACCACCAGGTCGCCGGCACGAGGATTGAGCGCCGAGACCACTTCCGCACACATCACCGAAAGATGCGCTGTGCTTGCGGCTTTTTCGTGGCCGGTTGTCGTGGCGGTGCGGGAGCGATCCGCCGCACTCACGACTTGCCCTCCCCGCGCAAATAGGCGGCGGCCTTGGCGCGCGCCTCGGCGGCGCGGGCATCCCAGGCCTTGGGTTCCCAGATCTGGAAGGAATGGCGGCGACCGACGAACACCGCTTCGCCCGGCGCGGCCAGGCCGGCGTGATCCAGGAATTGCGGCCCAAGCTGGATGCGGCCTTCCTGGTCGAGATTCAGTTCGCTGAGGAACGGCAGCAGGCCATCGATCAGCATTTCGCGTTCGGGATGCAGGTCCGGCAGTTCATCGATGCGGCGATTGACGCCGTCGAGATAGTCACGGCCGCCAGCCACCAGGGCCGGCGCGGTGATATCGGGGCCGAGGATCAGGCCGCCTTCGGGCTGCTTGCGGGACAACAGGGCACGATACGGCGCCGGAACGGACACTCGTCCCTTCGCGTCAATCCGGTTCCGAAAGGTTGAGAGGAAGAATTCCACTCAGCCGCCCCCATGCTCCCTCCCCGGCCGTACACCCCCCTTGGGTGGCCATAGCCTGGGACAAGATGGGATAACATGGGCCTACATGGGCGTCAATGGATTTTAACGGTTTGCAATGGCGATTCCTGCCAATGATCACGGACACTTGCACTGAGTTCGATCCTATTAAATACCACTTATGTTCACTTAATATTCGCTCGATCTTTTCTTGTCTCCCGTCGCCGCTCCGTTTACACATCGATGCAGGGAGCCACCGGCAGGCAATGATCGCTCGATTGCGGCCACACAACCCAAAGAAAGCATAAATGCGGGCAATTCTCTTTTTATGTGCAGCGCTGCTGGCCATCCTGGCTGCCTCCGACAGGGCCGTTGCCCAGGGGGCGGTTAATGAGTTCCTGCCCCGCGATGTTCCGGCCCTCAAACGCTTCGCCATCGTGGCCAGCACCGCCAACAACCAGTGCTTCACCGCCCAGCTGGTGAACAACGATCCCAAGCGGATCCGCGCGGCCGCCCTGCTCTCGCCCTGCGAATTCAACATCGACAACCAGAGCCAGGGCTTTTTCATCAGCCGGCCGCTGCAGCCGGGCGGCTACCAGGTCTTCTTCGCCGC
The DNA here is from genome assembly GCF_046297595.1 of Ferrovibrio sp. Classification (GTDB taxonomy): domain Bacteria; phylum Pseudomonadota; class Alphaproteobacteria; order Ferrovibrionales; family Ferrovibrionaceae; genus Ferrovibrio. The sequence continues at coordinate 247,108 of NZ_JBKBHT010000004.1, read as the reverse complement.
CAATCCGGCCTATTGCCTGGCCATGGAACCGCGCAGCCAGCTGCTGGTGGTGTCGGCCTGCGCCTTGAACACGGCGATGCTCGAACAGCTGCCGCAATTGTGGGACATCAAGGGCGGCGGCCTGTCGCTGCGAGGCACCGACGGCAAGAAATGGTGCCTCGACACCCGCGCCAAGCAGGGTTTCTCGGCGATCTTCGAGCCGCATTTCACCGAATGCCCGGAACAGATTCCGGATGCCTTCCTGCTGCGCGTGAACCGCTAGCCGCGATCCGGTTCACCGCTTCGCCGGCGGGAAGGACCGCGCCGCTTTCCGCCGCAGCCGCCGCCAGCCTATGACAATGCCGCTCAGCGACGCGATCAGGCCGATGACTGACATCGTCACCAGCAACACATCCCATGCCGGCCGCCAGCGCAGCAGGAATGCAAAATCGAAACTGTGCAGGCCGTTGAACAGCCATCGGTACAACCTTCGGGTTTCGCTGCTCTGCCCCAGGATATCGCCTGTCCGCGGATCGATGTGAAACCAGGTCTGGCGTTCATCATCGAAACCGATGCGTAACACGGGCAATTCCCGCCGGTGATGATGGGAATACCAGTAGGCGTCCTCTTCGTCGAGTTGTTGCGCCAGCGCCATGGGCGCGGCGGGCATCAGTTTGCGGGCGGCGGCAAATATCTGCTCGGACGATAACGCCTGATCGGCGGACAGCAGAAATCCTTCCCTGTCATACCTGATGGCGAGCGGCTGTCCGGCCAGCCAAACAAGGCGCAATTCGGAAACTTCCTTGCCGTGCGTGTCGGCCTGCAGGGGGAAATGCGGCAAGGCGTATCCTGCGTAATCCTGCAAAGCGGTTTTTGCCGGCGGCGACTGACTGAACCACTGGTTCGGATTCATCGAAAGCCAGCCGCTGAATATCCACGCCAGCAGAAACAGGCAGCCGATCAAGCCGGAAAGATGATGCCATTGCATCCAGCCGCGATACGGCGTGATGGCATTCCGTGCATATCGACGCCGCAGGCGCAGGCGCTGTATGCCGATCCAGATGCCACTGACTGCCACCACGATGGCGGGCCCGGACAGCCACAGCACAACATCGCGCCAGAGTGGCGCATCGGCGCGCAATGGCGTGAAATAGATCCAGTGCGGAATGGCGCCCAGCCAGTTCCAGAACCTTTCGATCCGTGTCGTGTCGAGCGCGATCTCCCCGCTGCGCGCGGAAACATAGACAATCGTTCCGGCTGCATCACTCAGGGCAATCAGATGGAATGGCCGCAATGGATCATACCTGGCCGTTACCGACCACTGGTCGCGATCCACCTTGCCGATCAGGTTGGCTTTTCCTTCCGTCTGCCGGATCGCGGACAGAGCCATATCGGCGGAAACGCCCTCGATGCGATTTCCGTTCAGCGCAGACACGGTATGACGGCTGCCATCCCAATCGGCGATCCGATAGACCGGTTCGGCGCCGAGCATCTCGATACGCAGATGCCGCGGATATGTTGACTGCCCCGCTGCAGCCAGCGCCTCGGCCGGCGAAACATGCAGCCTGTCGAAATCGATGGCCGGCAGAAGCCGGCGGCGCTCGATATCGCTCAGCGAGGGGAACTGGACGTACATCATCACCACGCCGGAAGCGAACCAGGCGGCGAAGAGGATGCAGCTGCCTATGCCGAGCCAGCGGTGGCTGAGATACAGCCACCGCTGGAACTGACGGGTCAACCTACGCATCAGAATTTGATGCTGGTCGAGACCATCAACGTGCGCGGTCGACCGAGCAGCCACTGGTCGCCGCCATAAGCATTCGTGGCATAGACCTCATCAAGGAGATTGAAGACCTGCAAGGCAATGCTGGCCCGCTCCACCGGCGCCCAGGCGATACCCAGATCGACTACGGCATAGGCCGGCCGCTTCTGGGTGTTGGCGTTGTTGCTGTATGTTTCGCCCACATAACGCAGACCGCCCAGTGCCTTCCACTCGGGTGCAAAGCCCCAGGTGAGCCAGAGATTGGCCAGTTGCTCCGGCACATTCGGTGGCGTATTGCCGGTACGCGAGACGGCGACACCGCCGGAGCTTTCCCTGAAATCGTCGAAGCGGGCATCCAGCAGGCTGGCATTGGCCTCAAGCCGCAAATTTTCCAGCACATCGAAAGCGAATGCCAGTTCCACGCCCTGCGAGGATTGCTGCCCCACCTGCTGCGTGACGCTCGGGTTTGCGGGATCGCGCGACAGCAGATCGTGCTTGACGATATGGTATCCGGCCAGGGTCCATTCGCCGCGCCCGTTCAGGACCGACTGCTTCACGCCGATTTCCGTCTGCTCCGCCGTCGCCAGCGTGAAGGCACGGCTGGAGACCGGCAGCGTGATGATCCCGCCGACGGGATCGACCGCCGTGGCATACTGGCCATAGACTGCGACGGTCTCGGTCAGGTCGTAAACCGTGCCGACCCGCCATGTGACATTGGCGAAAGTCTTGCTGAAACCGCTGGATGGCGTGATCAGGTCTTCGCGCGTCATGTGAACATTGTCGTACCGCAGGCCGCCGATCACCGACCAGCGGTCGGTCAGATCGATCCGATCCTCGGCATAGAGGGCATACTGCGTCGTATCGGTGTCATATTTCGGCTTGGTGACGTCCGGACTGCTGAACACTCCCGGATCGAAGCTGTATGGATCGACCGATGACGACCCGCCATAAGGCGAATTGTTGGTATGTCGGAAATCGATCCGACTCACATCGACCCCGACCGCCGTCCGGTTGCGCAGGCCGAACAGGCTGTTGTCGAGACTGACATCCGTGCGATTGCCGTATTGTTCCTGGGCATGCAGGATTTCCAAGTAATCGGCCCGGTCGATCCGTCCGGTGGCGGTGTTGTAGGTGTAGTCCTCAATGTTGCGCCAGTGCCGGTCGGAAACCAGCATATAGCTGGTATTGGCGAGCTTCAGCGCGTCGGTTGCTTCCCACTCCATCTTCAACTGGGTCCAGTTGTCGCGATATGAGATCACGCTGTCGCGCGCATTGTAATTCTTCTTGCGCAGCGATTCGTCCAGAACGCCATTCACAAGCGGCGTTCCGAAATACCGCATCGGCTCTTGATTTCCGTAGTCGTTGCGCAGAGTGACGGCGAAGCTGTCAGAGATATCGGCGCGAAGCGCCAGCGACAGAGCCAGGCTTTCGGACTCGCCGCGGTCGATCCAGCCATCAGACTCACGTCTTGAAATATCGGCCCGGTACGACAACTTATCGCTGATCGGGCCGCCACTCCCGGCTGCGGCATGCCAGGTCATGTCAGCGCCAAAGGCGAGTGCCGCTTCATGCTCGAAACGCGTCCGGTTCGGTGACTTAGGAATCACATTCACGGCGCCACCAACCGCGCCGGCGCCATACATCACCGAGGCGGGGCCATGCAGGACCTCGATACGATCCAGCGTCCAGGAGTCGAAGGGAAAAGTGACCGTGCCGGCGCCCACGGCAAATTGGGTGCCGTCATAAAGCTGCACGACCGAACTGTGGCCGCTGAAGCCGCGCGCCGACAATGCGGTACCGCCATTGCCGGGCGAAGCCGCCGAACTGAAACCCACGGCCCGCGATGCGGCATCGTTCACCGACAAGGCACCGCGTTCACGGATCGCGTCGCCAGGTATGATTTCCACACTGGCCGGCGTTTCCATCGGCGTCAGACCGAGACGGCTGCCGGTGCTGGCTGGCACGGTGAGGCCGAGGCCCTCCTGCGTTTCCTCGGATGGCTTCTCGGCGGAAACCGTAATGGCCGGCAACTGGGTTGTCGGTTCTTGGGCAACCGCGGGAAAAACAGCAGACAGCACTGCAGCCCCGCCGATCACGGCGGGGAGTTGACGGATTTTCATTTCGAACCCCCAAAGCGAAGTTATTGATCTTTCGGTCTGAAAATATGTTATGTTATAACATAACATATTTAGTATTCAGCAACCCCTTTCATGGGATCGCCGCCCGGGATCGCCTGAAGGCAGATGACGAAAAGACCATCGGCATATCTGCCGATTTCAAATGCATGAGACATGACATGGGATGAACCCCTGGCAACGTGGTGGCACGTCACCGCGAACACGGCTCAGTCCGTCGGGCCTTGATCGCCCGCACAGAAACATCCGCCCACCGAGACACCCCGCCCGATGCATTCGCGTGTGACCACGACTGACGGCAGGTCTCCTGGCTCGCGGATCGATGCCTTCCGTCGCCTTCCCGGTCCATCCAGGGCCAGTGGCTGTGTGACGGATGGCTAGCCGCTTACAGTTGCGGGGGCAGCCACGGCATTGAGCAGAGCTCGCACCGCGTTCCCTATTAAGCCCGTTGGGGCACCATCATCGACGAACGTGGCGAAGAAGGTGAGGCCTGTCAACATGCAAAGAAAAAGCGCCAGACGGCCTATAAGCCGGGTTCTGTCCCCCTACTTGCGCAGGATGGACGGCCATTCCTCTGGGATGCCCGTTGCCGGACACCTCGCGCGACCGACCCGGATGGCGAGCCGAAAACCGCCCCGCAGGCTTGCGCCTGCCGCCATCCCTATTTGGTCTTGCTCCCGGTGGGGTTTGCCGTGCCGCTTCCGTTACCGGTCGCGCGGTGCGCTCTTACCGCACCCTTTCACCCTTACCATGAGATCCGGAGATGTCATGGCGATCTGCTCTCTGTGGCACTGTCCCTGGGGTCGCCCCCGCCGGGCGTTACCCGGCACCGTGTTTCCGTGGAGCCCGGACTTTCCTCGACATCTTGCCCAGAAGGGCAGATGCCGCAGCCGTCCAGCCGTCTGGCACGGCGCAGAGGTAGGCTCAGCCAACCCCGCCGTCAAGGCGAAAGCGCGTCAGGCGTTCTTTTCCGAACAGGATCGCCGCATGCTGACCAGGGTCGAGATATGGTGGATCAGGCTGGTGGTTTCCGGATCGCTGACCCCGTCCACCTGAGACTGCCGGTAATGCCGCTGGAAGGCGCGCACCACCGCCTCGGTAAGCGGATCGTAGACGCCGCTGCCCTCGATGCCATAGCCGATGCGGTCCAGTGCCACCTGCAGTTCCAGCACGGCGCCGCCGCGATCGCCAGGCTGCAGGGCCGGGGCATGCTGCGACACGGTGAAATCCCAGGCCGGCCAGCGGCCGAATCCGGCTGCCGCCAGCCGATGCCAGGGGAACAGCTCACCCGGATCTTCCTTGCGCTGCGGCGCGATATCGGAATGGCCGACATAATTGCCCGGCATCACCTCGTGCCGGGCAGCGATATCGTGCAGCAACTCGAGCAGTGCATCGATCTGCACGGCCGGGAATTCGCGATACCCGAATTCATGGCCGGGATTGACCAGTTCGATGCCGATCGAACGCGCATTCACATCCCGTATACCGCGCCAGAACGACACGCCGGCATGCCAGGCGCGTTTATCTTCCGGCACGAGACGGTAGGTGCTGCCGTCCTCGTCGATCATGTAATGGGCGCTCACCTTGGCCTCGGGATCGCTCAACCGCTGCAAGGCCACAGCCGCGCTCGGCATCCCGGTGTAATGCAGAACCACCATGTTGACTGGGCGCCGCCCCGTGCGCTCGTCAAAATTTGGCGAAGGATGATCGATCATACGCATAACCAACTACTCGCCCGCTATCTTGCCAATGGCCTTGTCAGGCGCTTCCGCCGGGGTCAGGCCACGTGCTTCCGCGACCTTGGCTTCGCGCAATGTCACAATGAGAACGCCGGCTATGGTCATGGCCGATCCGATCAGCACACGAAAGCTCAGGCTCTCGTCCAGGAAGACGATACCCGAAACGATGCCGAGGATCGGCGCCAGCGTGAAACCGGGATTGACGACGCTGACCGGATAGCGTCGCAGCAGAAAATAGGCGCCACCATGACCAACCAGCGAAACGCCCAGCACCGCGTAGCCTACGGTGGCCCAGCCCACCCAGTCGGCCTCCAGCGCGCTCTGCACCTGACCGCTTTCCGCCACGAAGGAGATCAGCAGCAGGCTCGGCGCGCTGACCATGCCAACCCAGGCCTGCATGGAGAAGGTATCGACATCACGGATTCGGCGCACCAGGATCTGGCCATAAGACATCACCAGCACACTGCCGATGCAGAACAGGATGGCGCCCTGATAGCCCATCACTTTCGGATCGAAACTGATCACCATGGTGCCCAGGAAAGCCAGGGCGATGCCGGCACCGCGTTTCCAGCGTACCCGTTCGCCCAGCATGGCCCATGCCATCAGGGTTGAGATCGGCACCCCAAGCTGGACCACCACGGCCACCACCGCCACATCGTCGGCCAGGGCGATGCCGTTGAACATCAGCGCGAAATGCAGGGTGCCCATGAACAGCGCGGCCGGCAGGACCAGGTGCATCTGCCCCTTCTGCCACTTCAGCCAGGGCGCCATCAGCAGGGCGAGCCCCAGGAAGCGCAGTCCGGTGAAAAAGACAGGCGGGAACTGCGACACCGCGATCTTCGAGGCGACGAAATTGTAGCCCCAGATGGCGCATATCAGCAGCATCAGGGCAAGGTGCTGGGGCTTCATGGGCGGGGACCCTAGCAAACCCGACCGGTCAGGGGCTACGCTTCTTTCCGATATGGTTATGCGCCGGATGCAAGGGGGGTATGCGCGGGCTTTCCCGCCGACGCGCGTTGCCCGCCTTTGCGGCAGTGCAGAACAGCAAACAGGCAAGATATGACGAAAAGCAGAGCACCCGCTAAACCAGCCAGGACCGGTACCAAGCCGCAACAACGCCGCCCTATCGTCTCCTCCGCCCATCTGGCCAGCGAGAAGCTGACCGCCCTGAGCGAGTTTGAATTCGCCCTGATGATGAGCGGCAATGCCTTCGCGCGCTGGATCGTGCGCTGCATGACGGCGGCCGGCCAGCCCGATCTGGCGGCGCTGGATGTCATGGTATTGCACAGCGTGAATCACCGCGACCGCCCGAAACGGCTGGCCGATCTATGCCTCGTGCTGAATGTCGAGGACAGCCACACGGTGAATTACGGCCTTAAGAAAATGGCACGCCTGGGCCTGGTCAGCGGCGAGCGCCGCGGCAAGGAGATCTTCTATTCCACCACCGCCAAAGGCCGGGCGTTGTGCCTGGAATACCGCAAGATCCGCGAGGAACTGCTGGGCGAAGCCTATGCCCTGCTCGGCCAGCCCCAGAGCCAGGCCGACCTGTCCAGGATCGCCGACCTGATGCGGATTCTGTCCGGCATGTATGACCAGGCCAGTCGCGCGGCCGCGTCGCTGTGACTCCCCTCGAATACGTTGACAATTTATCAACGTTTTGTAAGCGTGTGGCCCTGCCCTAATCTCGGGCGAGCCTTCCGGAGCCTTTCATGAGCCAGCCCTCGACGTCCCCCGCCTCCACCAACGGCCAGTGGGAATTCTGGATCGACCGCGGCGGCACCTTCACCGACATCGTCGGCCGCAAACCCGATGGCGGCATCGTCACGCACAAACTGCTGTCGGAAAATCCGGAGCGATACAAGGATGCCGCCGTGCAGGGCATCCGCGACCTGCTGGGCCTGAAGGCCGGCGATCCGCTGCCCAAAGGCAAAATCGCTGCGGTGAAGATGGGCACCACGGTGGCGACCAATGCGCTGCTGGAGCGCAAGGGCGACCGCGTGCTGCTGCTGGTCTCGGAAGGCTTCGCCGACCAGTTGCGCATCGGCTACCAGACCCGGCCCAAACTGTTCGCCCTGCATATCGTGCTGCCCGAGATGCTCTACGAGCACGTGGTGGAAGTGCCAGAGCGCGTACGCAACGATGGCAGTATCGAAACGCCGCTGGATCTGGCTGCGGCCGAGAAAGCGCTGAAGACCGCCTATGCCGATGGCATCCGCAGCGTGGCGATCCTGTTCATGCATGGCTACCGCTATACCGCCCATGAGGCGAAAGTGGCCGAACTAGCGAAGAAGCTGGGTTTCACCCAGGTCTCGGCCAGCCACCAGGTCTCGCCACTGATCAAATTCGTCAGCCGTGGCGACACCACGGTGGTGGATGCCTATGTTTCACCGATCCTGCGCCGCTACGTGAACCAGGTGGCCGACGAACTGGATGCCGCCAACACGGCCCTGCGGCTGATGTTCATGCAGTCGAATGGCGGCCTGGCCGATGCGCATTTTTTCCAGGGCAAGGATAGCATCTTGTCCGGTCCGGCCGGCGGTGTGGTCGGTCTGGTCGAGACCTCGACACGGGCCGGCTTCGACAAGGTGATCGGTTTCGACATGGGTGGCACGTCGACAGACGTGAGCCACTATGCCGGCGAATACGAGCGCGCCTTCGAGACCATGGTGGCCGGCGTGCGCATGCGTGCGCCGATGATGATGATCAACACCGTGGCGGCTGGCGGCGGATCGATCCTGCATTTCGATGGGGCACGCTATCGCGTCGGGCCTGACTCGGCCGGCGCCAATCCCGGCCCGGCCTGCTACCGCCGTGGCGGGCCTCTTGCCGTGACCGACTGCAACGTGGTGCTGGGCAAGCTGCAGCCCGATTTCTTCCCCGCCGTGTTCGGCCCCAATGGCGACCAGCCGCTGGATGCCGAGGTGGTGAAACGGAAATTCACCGAACTGCAGGCACGCGTGAAAGCCGAAAGCGGCGATACACGCAGCATCGAGGAAATGGCGGAAGGCTTCCTTGCCATCGCCGTCGAGAACATGGCCAACGCGATCAAGAAGATCTCGGTGGCGCGCGGCTATGACGTGACGAAATACGTGCTGTCGAGCTTCGGCGGCGCCGGCGGCCAGCATGCCTGCCTGGTGGCCGATGCGCTCGGCATGACCGAAGTGCTGCTGCATCCGCTGGCCGGCGTACTGTCGGCCTATGGCATGGGCCTGGCCGACCAGCGTGTGCTGAAGGAGAAATCGGCCGAGGTGACGCTGGAACCCGCCGCCCTGCCCGATCTGGCAAAGGAACTGGATACGCTGGCAGACGAGTCGCGCAACGACATGCTGAAACAGGGCGTGCCGGCCGAGAAGATCACGGTGATCCGCAAGCTGCATGTGCGCTATGGCGGTTCGGACTCCGCGCTGGAGGTCGAATTCGGCGACATGGCCGCGATCAAGACTGCCTTCGATGCGGCGCATCGCCAGCGCTTCGGTTTCATTAGCCCGGAAAAAGCATTGATCGCCGCTTCCGTGGCCGTCGAGGTGGTGGGCCAGGGCGAACGCGCCCCGGATGCCGTGGAGACGATCACCGATCCACGCCCGCAGACCGCGATCCCCACGTTGGCCAGCCGCAAGGCCTATATGGCCGGCGCCTGGCGCGACACGCCGGTTTACGATCGCGCCGCGCTGCGCCCCGGCGAGACGATCAAGGGCCCGGCCATCGTGATCGAGCCGACCAGCACCATCGTGCTCGAACCCGGCTGGCAGGCCCGCCTGACCGAACGCCGCGATCTGGTACTGAAGCGCATCGAGGCCCTGCCGGCACGCAAGGCGATCGGCACCGACGTTGATCCGGTGATGCTGGAGATTTTCAATAATCTGTTCATGTCGATCGCCGAACAGATGGGTTCCGTGCTGGAAAAGACCGCCTATTCGGTGAATATCAAGGAACGGCTGGATTTCTCCTGCGCCATCTTCGACCTGGACGGCGAACTGATCGCCAACGCCCCGCACATGCCGGTTCATCTGGGGTCGATGTCGGAGAGTATCAAGACCATCATGCGCAAACGCGCCGGCCAGATGAAGCCTGGCGACGTGTACATGCTGAACGCGCCTTACGCGGGCGGCACGCATCTGCCCGACGTCACCGTCATCACGCCAGTTTTCGACAAGGCCGGCAGTGACGTGCTGTTCTATCTGGGCAGCCGCGGCCACCACGCCGATATCGGCGGCACCACCCCGGGCTCGATGCCGCCCGACAGCAAGACGGTGGAAGACGAGGGCGTGCTGCTGGATAACGTGCTGCTGGTGGATGGCGGAAAATTCCTGGAAGCCGAGACCATCGCCATCCTGAAATCGGGCAAGTATCCCTCGCGCAACCCGGCCCAAAACATCGCCGACCTGAAGGCGCAGATCGCCTCCTGCGAAAAGGGTGCGCAGGAATTGCGCAAGATGGTGGACCAGTTCAGCCTGGATGTCGTGCGCGCCTATATGCGCCACGTGCAGGACAATGCCGAGGAATCCGTGCGCCGGGTGATCAGCCGCCTGAAGGACGGCGAATTCACCTACCCGATGGACGACGGCTTCGAGATCAAGGTGAAGGTGACGGTCAATCACAAGGACCGCACGGCGAAGATCGACTTCACCGGTACCTCGGGCCAGCATCCGACCAACTACAACGCGCCCAAGGCCGTCTGCGTGGCGGCCGTGTTGTATGCCTTCCGCTGCCTGGTGGATGCAGACATCCCGCTGAATGGCGGCTGCCTCAAGCCGTTGGAGATCGTCATCCCCGAAGGCTCGATGCTCGATCCGGTCTATCCGGCCGCCACGGTGGCCGGCAATGTCGAGACCAGCCAGTGCATCACCGACACGATGTTCGGCGCACTGGGCGTGATGGCGGCAGCCCAGGGCACGATGAACAACTTCACCTTCGGCAATAACGACTACCAGTATTACGAGACGATCTGCGGCGGCAGCGGCGCCGGCCCGGATTTCGACGGCTGCGACGCCGTGCATACCCACATGACCAATGCGCGCCTGACCGATCCGGAAGTGCTGGAATTCCGCTTCCCCGTGCTGCTGGAAAGCTTCCGCATCCGGCGCGGCTCGGGCGGCAAGGGCAAACACAGGGGTGGCGACGGCACCATCCGGCGCATGCGCTTCCTCACCGACATGGTGGCCACGCTGCTTTCATCCCATCGCGCGGTGCCGCCCTTCGGCCTCGAAGGCGGTGGCAACGGCGAGACCGGCCGGCAATGGGTGGAGCGCGCCGCGACCGGCGCCAAGGAGCCAATGGAAGGCCGCTGCTCGACGCCGATGCAGCCGGGCGATGTCTTCGTGATCTCCACGCCTTCAGGCGGTGGTTTCGGCAGGGCAGCGGAGTAATCCGTCGCCCGCCTTAGGCCTCAGGGCAGCTGCAGCAGGACCGGAAGCCAGCCGGATTCCTGGAGCAGCTCAATGCCTTCCAGCAGCGGGATCGCCAGCAGAAACCACAGGGCATCGCGGAAGGTGACCAGCACCAGCCGGGGACGGATCATCACCTCGGGCGCATCGCGCCAGGCCGAGAAGCGCGGGCCCCAGCGCGGCACCGCCGCCGCATAAGAATTGAATTCGGCCGGGAAGCGGTCGCGCAGGAAAACCTCTTCCTGCGCAATCACCACGGAAAACAGCGCGAAGACGAACAGGCCGAGCACCAGCCCGGTGATCAGGCTGCCGGCCTGGAAGCCCACGCCGGCGGCGCCCAGCACCGAGAAGAGATACAGCGGATTGCGGCTCAGGGAGTATGGCCCCTGTTGCACCAGGATCTGCTTCTTGCGGCCGCCGATATAAAGCGAACACCAGGTGCGCCCCACGATGCAGGCCAGGATCAGGGCATAACCCACCCACTCGAATCCTTCATGCGCCATCGTGTCGGGTGACCAGACGGACTGCGTGAACAGCAGCACGAACAGCATCAGCACGCCGCTGCCGCCCGCGAACTGCTTCCGGCGGCGCTGGACATGGCTGAGGTTGTCGTGCTGCCCGGCGGCGCCTGTCGCGACCGGCGCCATGGTGGCCTGAGGCTGGCTCATGGGAATACTCCAATGTTTGATCCAGCATATATGGAAACCGTTGCCGTCTCGCGACCAGGCCTGCGGCGCGTTGCCGCAATAACAAGACGGATGCCCGAAATGATATCAATGATATCGCTGATATCATTTCGACCCTTTTGCGTCGGTTTTCGACGCGTTTGGGCATTCCTGGGCAGTTGCCGGCGAAAGCCGCCGCTTGCCGTCTCGCATGATCCGTTTTCCATCAAATTGTGTCGTTTTGCAGGATTTTCGCCTACCAGCATCAAAGCCGCTGGACAGGCCACAATGGAACATATATGGAACTTTACCCGCCCTGATCAACCCGGATCGAGTGATGGCCGACGCCCTAAAGGATTTCTATAACGCCGCCGTCGTGGGAGGCATCGCCGAACGGGTGACCATGGCGCATCCAGGCTTCCCCACCGACCGTTTCCGCAAGGCCGTGATGGCCACCCTGCCGCCGCTGTCGCTGATGCAGCGGGCGCGGGCCATCGCCAATGCCCTGCACCATCACCTGCCGCCACACTATCCCGAGGCGCTGGAAATCTTGCTGAACAGCCTGGGCCCCGACGACAGCAAGGGCGGTATCGACGGCATGGGCGGTTTCCGCCACCTGCCGCTGCTGAATTTCGTCGGCGCCTACGGGCTGGAGCATCCCGAGCTGTCGCTGAACGCCCTGCGCGACATGACCAAACATTTCAGCGCGGAATTCGACATACGCTATTTCATCGAGCGGCATTACGACCTGACCATGGCGACCGTGCAAAGCTGGACCAGCGACCCGCACTGGGCGGTGCGCCGGCTGTGTTCGGAGGGGCTGCGGCCGCGCCTGCCCTGGGGCCTGCGCCTGAAGCGTTTCATCGCCGATCCCGCGCCGGTGCTGGAGATCATCGAACGCCTGCGCGCCGATCCGCATGATTCGGTGCGGCGCTCGGTGGCCAACAACCTGAACGACATCGCCAAGGACAATCCGGACGCCGTGATCGCCACGATGCGACGCTGGCAGGCCGAGGATCGCGACGGTACGGCCGACGCCGTGCGCCATGGCCTGCGCACGCTAGTGAAAAAAGGCGACCGCCGGGCGCTGACCCTGCTGGGTTTTGACCACAAGGCGCCGGTGACTGCATTGGATTTCGCCATCACCAAACAGCGCTATCGCGTGGGCGACCGGCTGGCCTTCCATGTCAGCCTTCGCCATGACGGCAAGAAGCCGGCGAAGCTGTCAGTAGATTATGCCATCCACTGGCGGAATGCCCGCGGCGGGTGGCAAGCCAAGGTGTTCAAGCTGGCCAAGCCGCAACTGGGCGCTGGTGAAACCGTGATGCTGGAAAAAGCCCATTCGCTGAAACCCATCACCACGCGGCGCTACTATGCCGGCGAGCACAAGGTGGAAATCCTGGTGAACGGGCAGAGCGTGGCGGACGGCAAATTCCACCTCGCCCTCTAAGCTTCAGCCTGCCAGACGCGGCAGGCTCAGGCCCTTGGCGATCTGCAAAGCAGCCTCGGCCGGTTTGAGCTTGGCGGTATCGATGGTCAGGTCGGCCTTGGGCATATGGGCGGTGCTGAACACATTGGCCGCTTCCAGCTTTTCGTATTCCTCGTGCGAGGTAAGTTTTCCGGTATTGCGGCGCGACTTGTTGTCGATGCGGCGGTAGACCTCCTTCATCGGACAGGTCAGTTCGACGAAATGCACCCGGCTGCCGGCGCCGGCAATGGTGTCGATGGCGCGGTCGACGAAATTCTTCCGCACGGTGGTTTCTGGGGCAAAGGTGAAGATCAGGCCGGGCAGCCTGGCCTTGGCGGCCTGCTCGAAGACGGACAGCCAGATTTTTTCGCGCAATTCCACAAAAGGCGGACTGCCGAACTCGAAGACGGACAACAGCATGTCGACGGTCTGGTGATTGTGAAACAGCTTGTAGCCGGTCAGCGCCGCCAGTTCGCGGGCGACGGTGAGTTTGCCGGTGGCCGGCTTGCCGTAGATGAATACCAGTTTCATGGCCCTGTCATGCTTCGCTCTTGGCTGCCGCGTCCTGCCTGGCTGCGGCGCCGCAATCTTGCCACAAGACTCTGCAAAATCGGAACCCTTCGAATATGAGGGGGAATTGTCCTGGTCCGCGGTTCGGGAATCATCGCTCTGATCCTCGCATTCGCCGCCAGCGATGCGGGCGCACAAACCGCCCTGCCCGATTGTCCGCTTTTCATCAACGCAGCCGCACCGGCCTATTGCAGTGTCGAGCCGACATTGCCCCCGCCAATATCCGATCTGGCCCCATCTGATCTGGCCCTGGTCACGGCTTTTTCGCCGCTGAGCTTCGATCCCGATGTCGGCCTGCGTCTCCTGACCCGGCGACCGATTTTCGGCCCCGGCGATATCGCCCGGCTGGCCAGTCCGCAGCCCTTCTATAACCGCGATCCCGACGGCGACCTGAAACTGCGCGTCTACAGCGAGGACCTGGCGGCGCTGCAGCCCGGCGCGATTACCGCCGATTACGATCTGCCGTTTTTCGACGGCCTGCACCTCACCAATACCAGTGCACTGAGCGAAGGCGAGACTGGCAATGAAGCCGACACGGCGTCATTCAACAGCCGCTTCGGGCTGGCCTATGAGGAATATGGCGTCCGTTTCAGGGTGAACCCCACAGCGGCCCTCAACTGGGGTGAACTGGCCGGCAGCGCCAGTCGCCGGGTTGGCATCGACAACCAGGCCTCCACGACGCTGGCGCAGGACCTGACTCTGACGCTGTCGTCGGGTTACGACGCGCAGTTCCATACCGGCAACCCAACCGCCGACAACAGCACCGAGCGCCATCGCATCGCGCTGGCCCGGCATTTCGCCAGTGGCTGGCGCCTGGGCACTTCCGTGCAGCGGCGTACCGAATACAGCTATCAGCAGGAAAAGGACCTCAACATCCTCGGCCTGCTGGTGGGTGTGCCACTCGGTGAGGATATCGTGCTGACCGCCAGCCATGAATTCGGCCTGACCGAGAAACGCGATCTCAGCACCGACAGCGCCCTGCCCATCGCCGGCAGCCGCCAGAGCCTGGATCTGCAGTTGCACTGGACACCAGCGGCGCTGGCCAGCCGCGCCATGACCCTGATGGCAGGCTACAGCCTGAGCCAGGAAGCCGCCGACGGTGTGGCCGATCCCTACCTGACCCAGGCGCGGATCAATCTGGCGATGAAGTTCTGAGTTTTCGGCCTTGATCAAAGAAGTGAAACGTGTTTCACTTCTTTGCCGGAGGAGACACAGGGCATGGCCTATCGCCGTACCGAGACCGTGGTGGCGCGCCTGGCGGAAACGCGGGAGCGCATCGTTGCCGCCGCGCTGAAGCTGGTGGCGAAGGAAGGCTATGGCGGCGCGGGCATTCCGGCGATTGCTGCCGAGGCGGGCCTGAGCACCGGAGCGCTGTATCGCTATTTCCCCTCCAAGGCCGAGTTGTTCGACGAGGTGTTCCGTCGCGGATCGCAGCGCGAGATCGACGTCTGCGCAGCCGCCGCCGGCCAGCCCGGCCCGGCCCGGCAGCGGCTAGCCCGCGTGGTCGAGGTGTTCGCCCGCCGCGCCCTGAAAGGCCGGCGGCTGGCTTATGCCCTGCTGGCCGAGCCGGTCGATCCGCTGATCGAGGCCGAGCGCCTGCGCTATCGCCTGCCCTATCGCGACATCTTCATCGGCATCATCGAGGATGGCATGCGCGAAGGCGAGATCGCCGAGCAGGACGCGCTGCTGACCGCCTCGGCCATCGTCGGCGCCCTGAACGAAGCCCTGATCGGCCCGCTGGCGCCGCAGGCGAAGAAGACCGACCAGGAGAAACTGATCAACGGCCTGGCGCTGTTCTGCGTGCAGGCTTTAGGGCCGATGCCGGGCCGAAAATTATAAGAATGAAAGGAAACGCCATGAGTACCGCCGCCTACGAGACTCACGAGGTGCTGAACCAGCCGCCCGCGCTGGAGAATTACAACCTCTTCACCAGCGACCGCGCGCTGATGGACGCGGCCGAACGCGACGGCGCTGCCTGGGCGAAGGATCGCCTGACGGTTTACGGCAGCCGGCTGGGCGATGCCGAAACCATCGAGATGGGCCGGCTGGCGCATAAATTCCCGCCGCAACTGAAACTGTTCGACCGCTTCGGCCATCGTCGCGACGAAGTGGAATTCCATCCTGCCTGGCACGGCATCATGAGCCTGATCATCGGCGAGGGTCTGCATTCCGCGCCTTGGGCCGAGCCGAAAGCCGGCGCCCATGTGGCGCGGGCGGCCGCCTATATCATGCATGCGCAGATCGAACCGGGCAGCCAATGCCCCACCACGATGACCTATGGCTGCGTGCCCGCGATCAAACGCGATGCGGCGATTGCCGCCGAATGGCTGCCCAAGATCTATTCGCGGCAATACGATCCGGCCAACAAACCGGTGGCGCAGAAGAGCAATGCCCTGATCGGCATGGGCATGACCGAGAAGCAGGGCGGCTCGGATGTGCGCGCCAACACCACGAAGGCCACCCCCGTCGGTACCGGCGGGCCGGGCGCGGAATACATCATCAGCGGGCATAAATGGTTTTTCTCTTGTCCGCAGATCGACGCGCATCTGGTGCTGGCGCAGTCGCCGGGGGGATTAAGCTGCTTCTTCGTGCCGCGCTGGCTGCCCGATGGATCCAAGAATGCCATCCATATCCAGCGCCTGAAGGAAAAGGTCGGCAACAAGTCGAATGCATCGTCGGAAGTGGAATTCCACAACGCCCATGGCTGGCTGCTGGGCGAGGAAGGCCGCGGCGTGCCCACCATCATTGAGATGGGCACCTATACGCGGCTGGACTGCGCGCTGGGCTCGGCCGGCCTGCTGCGCGGCGCGGTTGCTCAGGCGCTGCATCACGTGTTCCATCGCCGCGCCTTCCAGCGCCACCTGATCGACCAGCCGCTGATGACCAACGTGGTGGCCGACCTGGCGGTGGAGTCGGAAGCCGCCACGGCTTTGGCCATGCGGCTGGCCCGCGCGTTTGATCGCGCCGAGCATGATGCGCAGGAGGCCGCCTTCCGCCGGCTGTGCACGCCGGCGGTGAAATACTGGGTTTGCAAACGCGCACCCAATGCCGTGGTGGAAGCCATGGAGGTACATGGCGGCAACGGCTATGTCGACGAGGGCCCGCTGGGCATGCTGTACAAGGAAATCCCGCTCAACTCGATCTGGGAGGGTTCGGGCAACGTGATGTGCCTGGACGTGCTGCGCGCCCTGCAGAAAAATCAGGACGGGCTGGATGCCTATTTCACCGAGCTGACTTCGGCCCGTGGCGGCGACCGCCGGCTGGACGCGGCCATCGCCGGCGTGCAGGCCGAGTTCGCCGACCTGCAGGAGATCGAGCATCGTGCCCGCCGCGTGGTGGAAAAGATGATGGTGACCCTGCAGGCCGCCCTGCTGGTGCAGCATTCCACACCGGCCGTGGCCGACGCCTTCTGCGCCAGCCGCCTGGGCGGCGACTGGGGCCAGGCCTTCGGCACCCTGCCCAAGGGCGTGGATGCACGCGCCATCTCCGAGCGGGCCAGGCCGGTCTAATTCGGCCGGGCTGATTCAGGCCGGTGTGATTTGATTCAGTCCGCGACCTCGCCGGGCATGCGGACCTTAAGCGCGCGGGGCGCCACGCTGTAGCTGATCGGGCCAGGCAGCATTTCCACCTCGCCGTCGCTGGCCACCGGCTTCACGCGGTCGAAGCCGATGCGCAGGCTATGCGCCTTGATCATTTCAAGCGCGGGATCGCCGTCCAGCGTGCCGAGGAAAAGCCGCGCCAGCTGACCGGCGGAACCGAACCAGCGTTTCTCGTGGCTGACATAGACGGTGAGTTCGCCGCTCTGCAGATCGGGCCGGCCGAACAGGCGCGCGGTGCGGAATTCATATTCCCCCACTGCCACCACGATGGCCGGCGAGACGATCTCGCGGGTCTGTCCGCCATAATCCAGGGTGATTTCCATCAGGCGGTGCCGGCGCAACGCGCGCCAGGCCGATTTCATCATCGCCGGCCATTTGGCCAAGCCGAACAGGCGGCGGCGTTCGCGGTCGACGATCATCTCGGGATAAAGGCCGAGCGCCGATTTGTTGAGGAAGATGCCGCGGTTGACCCGGCCGACGTCGATGGCAACGATATCGGCCTGTGCCAGGGCGCATACCGCCGCGTCCACTTCCAGCGGGATGTTCAGGTCGCGCGCCAGCAGGTTCATGGTGCCCAGCGGCAACACGCCCAGCACACCATCGCGCCGCTGCATCAGTTCGGCGGCCGAGCGCAGCGTGCCGTCGCCGCCACCGACCCAGATCTCGTCACTGTTTTCCGCCGCCTGAACCAGCGCCTGGGGCAACAGCTTCGGCGGCACCACCTGCACATCGACAGCGCCCAGTCCGGCACCGGCGGCAGAATCCGCAATCAGGTCATGCAGCGCCTCTGCACCATGCTGGCGTGCTGTGCCCGAAGCCGCGTTGATCACCACCGACAGCATTTCTACCAGGGCAGCATGGCGGTCAGCGAACCGCCGGCATTCACCGCGCCCACGCCCAGCAACACGAAACCGGCAGTGCTGGCCAAGCCGATGACATGACCGGCCAGGGCACCCAGCCCATCGCCGGTGAGCAGGCCGAGGGAAATCAGCACGATGCCAAACGCGAACGGCAGGTTGCCGAACGGCAGAGGCAGCGCCAGGCCAATGCCCTGCACGATGATCACTGCCGCCGCCACCACAAGTCCGACGCCGCTGACCAGGCAGGACAGGCGCGGCCGGAATCTCCGTTCCAGGCGACGCACGAAAGGAATGGCAAAGGCCATGAACCGGTTCAGCAGGTCGGGCGACAGCCGGCGCCGGCCGAGGCTGCGCGGGATCATCGGCTGCCGTGGCCGCAGCAGCATGCCGATGGCCACGCTGATCACCAGGGTTCCGGTGATCATGCCCAGCGGCAGCCCGGGCGACGGCACCAGCCCCAGCAGTCCGAGAAACAGCAGTATCAGCGGCGTGGAGCGGTCGGCCAGGGACTGCGCGACCTCGTGCAGCGTCAGGCCATCGACGCGACCGAGGCGGCGCAGGCGCGACAGATCGCGGGCGATACTGGCCGAGGGCAGTGGGCGCGGCGCGGAAAACGGCATGCCGGGGAACTCGCTATTCATGCGCGGACCCTGCCGGAGGAATACGGCGAAAGCGCGGCGACCATATTGCCGCCGCGCAACCGCCTTTATCCAGCCTGCTGACCGGATTCCCGCTTTTCCGCCGTCAGCACCAGCGATGCGACAATACCCGCCGCAATCAGGCCCAGCGTGACACCCAGCGAGATGCCGGCGGGAATCTTGCCGATGATATTGACCAGGAAGATCTTGCCGCCGATGAAGACCAGCACCGCCGCCAGGGCGTATTTCAGGTAATGGAAGCGATGAATCATCGCCGCCAGCGCGAAATACAGCGCGCGCAGGCCCAGTATGGCGAAGATGTTGCTGGTATAGACGATGAAGGGATCCTGGGTGATGGCGAAGATCGCCGGCACGGAATCGACCGCGAAGACCAGGTCGGCGGCTTCCACCAGCATCAGCGCGAGGAACAGCGGCGTGGCCCACAGCACCGGCTTGCCGCCAGGAACCTTCGGCTGGCGCACGAAGAATTTCTGGCCATGCAACTCCGGCGTCACGCGCATGCGGCGTTTGAGCAATTTCAGCAGCCAGTTGTCGCCCAGATCCTTCGGCTGGTCGGAGGCGAACAGCATCTTGATGCCGGTCAGCACCAGGAAGGCGCCGAAGACATAAAGAATCCAGTCGAACTCGGCGACCAGGGCGGCGCCAAGGCCGATCATGATGCCGCGCAGCACGATGACGCCGAGGATGCCCCAGAACAGCACACGATGCTGGTATTTCCGCGGCACGGCGAAATAGCCGAAGATCAGCGCGATGACGAAGACGTTGTCGAGCGACAGGCTCTTCTCGACGAAGAAGCCGGTATACCAGTCCATGCCGGCGGTGGCGCCGAACTGCCACCAGACCCAGCCGCCGAACAGGCAGGCCATGGCGATATAGCCGGCGCTGAGCATCAGGCTTTCGCCCACCTCGATCTCGCGCTGCTTGCGATGCAGGACACCCAGGTCAAAAGCAAGCAGGGTCGCGACCAGCACCATGAAGGCGGTCCAGACCCAGAGCGGTTTGGCGAGGAATTCGGTTGACAGGAACGCGGTCCAGGCCGCGAGGAGCATGTCCATGCTGGTTCTCCGTACCCGGAATATGGCGGCGACGGCATTCGACATCGCTGCCGTCCGGATACGGCAACCAGAGGGGCCCGAATGCAGCCATCGATCTAGGAAGCCGGCCGCCGCCGTCAAGGCCGTCTGAGCAAAAAAAGAGGCGGGTCAGACCCGCCTCTTTTCATTTGCCTGTAATGGCAAGATTTCAGTCGGCTTCCGAGCGCCCTTCGGGATCGCGGATACCGCGGAAGGTGCGGCTGAGCTGGGCGCGGCGCGACAGCATGTTGAGTGCCTCGACAGCCACCGAGAAGCCCATGGCGCCGTAGATCATGATCTTGGGGATCTCGACGTCGAAGCCCTCGGCCACCAATGCCATGCCGATCATCACCAGGAACGACAGCGCCAGCATCACCACGTTGGGATTTTTATTGACGAAGCGGGCCAGCGGTTCGGCCAGCGCCACCATGATGGCGACCGACAGCAGCACCGCCACCACCATAATCTCGATCTGGCGCGACAGGCCTATCGCGGTGATCACGCTATCAAGCGAGAAGACGATGTCGAGCACGGCGATCTGGCCGATCACAGCCCAGAAGGCCGGGTATTTCTTTTTCGCCGGCTCACCCGCGCCAGTCCCTTCGTCTTCCATCTCGTCGGCCGATTTCGGCGTGACACGCTCATGGATTTCCATGGTTGCCTTCCAGATCAGGAACAGGCCACCGAGGATCAGCACCAGGTCGCGGCCGGAAATCTCGACGCCGAACACGGTGAACCACGGCGCGGTGAGCGTGATCAGCCAGGCGGCCGAGAGCAGCAGCATGATGCGGGTGATCACCGCGCCGAGCAGGCCGAGGCGGCGGCCCATCTTCTGCTGTTCGGGCGGCAGGCGCCCGGTGAGGATGGTGATGAAGATCAGGTTGTCGACGGCAAGGACGAGTTCAAGCGCGACGAGGCCGGCCAAAGCCAGCAGGGCCGCCGGTTCGAGGAAAACCGAGAGATCCATATTAATTATCCTGGGCGGGGCTTTTTTTAAGGAAGCCGTCCGACATCACTGCCATCCCGTTCATGGCAGCCAGAGGGGCCCGGACGTGGCGGCAATCTACCCCGGATTATGCGGATTTCAAGCCCGAATCAGTCCGCCGCACCAATAGCGGCCGCCGACTGGCGCAATTCGCTCCATGCATGGCGCAGCACTTGAACCGAACCCCAGAGTGCGAGAGCGGCCATGAAGACGGCGACAGCGAGGTCAGGCCAGGCCGTGCCGGTGGCGAATACGCCGCTGGCCGCCAGCAGCACGGCGAGATTGCTCAGGGCGTCGTTGCGGCTGCAGATCCAGACTGCGCGCAGATTGCTGTCGCCAGTACGGAAACGATAGAGCAGCAGCGCGACGAGCACATTCACCGCCAGGGCGGCAAAACCAACCACGCCCATGGTGAAGGGTTCGGGCACCGTGCCGGCGATCAGGTGGCGCAGCACCATGGCCGCGACCCACAGCCCGAACAGGCCCATCGCGATGCCTTTCAGCAGTGCGACGCGGGCCCGCCAGACCAGCGCCATCGACAATACCGCCAGCGCCAGGGCGTAGTTCACCGCATCGCCCAGGAAATCCACGGAATCGGCAAGCAGCGCGGTGGAACCGGCAGCCAGGCCGGCGCCGATCTCGACCACGAACATCGCGGCATTCAGAACAAGTGCAATCCACAGCACGGCGCGCGGACTGCCGGCGCCGTGATCGTGGTCATGCCCACCATGACGACCGTGATGGCCATGATCGTCGTGATGGCAGCAAGAGGCGCCCATGCTTCAGTTCCTTTCCTCGTGATGCGGTTCGCTGACATGCGCCACCATGTCGGCCAGCATGTGACGCACATGGTCGTCGGCGATGTCGTAGTGAATCTCCCGGCCCTTGCGCATCGCCCGCACCAGCCGCGCCGCCTTCAGCAGCCGCAGGTGATGACTGGCGAGTTGCGGCGACAGGCCGGCCTTGACCGCAGCAGCCGTGGCGGCGCTCGGCCCCTGGCAGAGGATCAGCACCAGTTTCAGCCGGCTGGGATCGCCCAGCAGGCGGAACATATCGGCGAGCAGGTCGGCGCGGTGGTCAGCGATAGGCTCTGAAGCTAACATTTAAACATCTATTTAAATATTTTCAGATGCCGTGTCAATCAGGGCTACGCTCTGTATCGGGACAATCGGGACAATCGGGACAATTGCCGCCTCGCCCGCCCCCCACATCCGGACTATGCTACGGTTCCAAAACGATAAACCGGTCGATCCGCCAATGCCCCAGCCCATCTTTCCCGACCTCCTTACCCTGAGCCCGGCTACATGATCCAGGCGCTGCTGCTCGCACCGCTGGATTATGTCGGTCGCCACGCCACCAAATTCCTGTTCGGCGGTGTGCTGGTCGGTTTGGCCGTGCCGCCGCTGGCCGCTTTGCTGCGGCCCGGCCTGGTGGTCTTCCTGCTGCTGCCGCTGACCATGGCGCTGATGCGGCTGGACTGGAGCGCCTTCCACGCCTATGCGCGCCGGCCGCTGCTGGTATTGCCGATGGTGATATTCCTGCTGCTGGCGTGTCCGTTGGCGGTCTTCGCCGTGCTGGAGCCGCTCGGCCTGCCACGCCCGCTGATGGAAGCCATCGTGCTGATGGCCGCCGCGCCGCCGATCACCGGCACGGTGGCGATCTCGCTGATCCTGGGCCTGGATGCCGCCCTGGCCGTGATCGTGATGGTGATCGCCACGGCCCTGGTGCCCTTCACCCTGCCGCCGCTGGCGCTGATGCTGCTCGATATCGAGATCCAGATGTCGCTGCTCGAATTCATGGGCCGGCTGGCGCTGATGGTGGGCGTCGCCTTCGGCGGCGCGCTACTGGTGCGTTGGCGCGTGAAACCCGAATGGCTGCGCGCGAACAGCCGGCTGATCGATGGCTGCTCGGTGGTGGCTTTGGTGCTGTTTGCCATCGCCATCATGGACGGTGTCGCCACAAAGCTGATGGCGCAACCCGGTTATGTCATCCTTGCCACCGCCTCGGCTTTCATCGCCAACCTGTTGCTGCAGGCCCTTGGCTATATGGTGGGCCGTCATATCTTCCGCCTCGGCCAGGCAGCGGCGCTTACGCTCGGCATCCTCACCGGCAACTGCAACATGGGCCTGGTGATGGTGTCGCTGGCGGACCGCGCCGTGTTCGACATGGTGGTATTCTTCGCCATGGGCCAGTTGCCGATGTACATGCTGCCCGGTCTGCTGCAGCCGGTCTATCGTAAGCTGGCCATACGGCCGGTAAGACGCTGAAGAGGAGAGCCTCATGCCCACCCTGCTGATTACCGGCGCCAATCGCGGCATCGGGCTGGAGTTCGTCAGGCGGTATGCCGCTGATGGCTGGCGGGTGATCGCCTGTTGTCGCGATCCGCAGTCCGCCTCCACCCTGCAGGCCGTGCCGGGCAAAGTGGTGATGGAAAAACTGGACGTGGCCGACTATGTCGCCGTCGACAGGCTGGCCAAGGCCTATGCCGATACCGCCATCGACCTGCTGCTGAACAATGCAGGCATCTATGGCAATCGCGACGGCGCCCTGAACATCAGCGATTTCGATGCCTATCTGAAAGTGCTGCAGGTGAACAGCGTGGCACCGATGAAGCTGGCGCTCGCCACGCTGCCATCCCTCAAAAAAGCCAAAGCCGCGAAGATCGCCACCATCTCCAGCCGCATGGGCTCGATCACCCACGGCGCGGGCGGGTCTTATGTCTACCGTGCCTCGAAGGCCGCCATCAACGCGGCCATGCATAACCTGGCACTGGACCTCAAACCGGCCGGCATCACCTGCATCGTTCTTCATCCAGGCTGGGTGAAAACCGACATGGGCGGCCAGGGTGCCGATATCACCGTGGAAACCAGTGTGACCGGCCTGAAGAAAGCCATCGATGGCGCCGAGTTGAAGGACACCGGCAAGTTCTTCAACTACGACGGCAGCGAACTGCCATGGTGAAGACGATCCTGATCACCGGCGGCAGTCGGGGAATAGGCCGGGCTACCGCGATCATGGCCGGGCAGCGCGGCTGGTCGGTGGGCGTGAACTATGTCGACAATGAACAGGCCGCGCAGGATACCGTGCAGGCCGTGCAAGCCGCCGGCGGCAAGGCCATCGCGATCAAGGGCGATGTGGCGGTGGAAACCGATGTGATCGCCATGTTCGATACGGTCGAACAGGCTTTCGGCAGGCTGGACGGCCTGGTGAACAATGCCGGCATCGTAGCGCCCACCGCCGATCTGACCGACATGTCGATCGACCGGCTGAGGCGTCTGTTCGATACCAACATCCTGGGGAGCGTGCTCTGCGCCCGCGAGGCGGCGCGGCGGATGTCATTACGGCGCGGCGGCAAGGGAGGCGCAATCGTCAACCTGTCATCGGTGGCGGCCAAACTCGGGTCGCCCAACCTGTTTGTCGATTACGCCGCCTCGAAGGGTGCCATCGACACGCTGACCATCGGCTTGTCGAAGGAACTTGGTCCTGAGGGTATTCGCGTCAACGCCGTGCGCCCGGGCATTATCGAGACCGATATCCATGCCAGCGCCGGGGAACCTGATCGTGCCGAACGTCTGGCTCCGACCGTGCCGCTGCGCCGCGCGGGCACGGCAGAGGAAGTCGCCGGGGCGATCATCTGGCTGCTGGACGATGCGAGCAGTTATGTGAGCGGCGCCCTGTTGGATGTGGCCGGTGGACGCTGATGCTCAATTGCCAGCTGAGGTAACAAGGATCGGCTTGGGATCATTGTTCTCGGCAAACACCAGCATGAAGTAATCAACCTTGGTGCCGAGAGCCACGCGGCGGTTCTCGAATTTCTCTACCCACCAGCGCACATTTTTCAAGGTAACATGCACATTCTCGCCATTCGGGAAGGCCTTGCCGGCCGGGTAGGTCGCGATACAGACATAGATGATCTTTCTGGCGAAGCCATACAACTCGTCGATGACCCAGTCCATATCCTGTTCCGGGATATGCTCCATCACGTCGGTGCAGATCACGGCATCGAATGTTTCGCCCAGCGGCAGTTTGGACAAGGGCTCGTAGCCAGGATCGTATAACCGGATTTCATCAACGCCCCAAAAGGTGCGCAGATCGACCTTGCGGGTGCCATCGGCTGAAGGGAACAACGGTTCGCTGTAGAATTTGGCCTTGCCGGCCCCGTAATCGAGCACCGTCCTGATGCCGAATTTGTCAATCAGCGATTTGATCGTGGTGATGTGGGGCAGCAGACTCATACCCGTGAAGGTTTCAGCAGCCGACAGCGCCTTGTTCTGTTCCAGCGTACCTTCAGCATGCATCTGCTTGTAAAAGCCGACCAGCTCGTCGTAACGCGGGCTGGGATTGGCGCGGCTGTACGTCATCATCCGGTCTCCAAAACCTGGCACGGCAGGCATTCCATGGCCGTAAATATATCATATTCAGCCATTGGCCACGTAAAGAAACCGTTACGCCCGCGGCCGGCAGGCAGGGCCTGCGCTTAATCCAACGCCAGCTTCATGCCGACATGGCTGGCCTTGAACCCCAGCCGCTCATACAGGCGATGCGCGCCCTGGCGGCTGTTGTCGGAGGTGAGTTGCACCAGCCTGCAGCCACGCTGCCTTGCCCGTTCGATGGCATGCCGGATCAATTTCGATCCCAATCCCTTGCCGCGCAGGCTTGACTCGATACGCACCGCCTCGATCTGGGCACGCTGTTTGCCCAGGCTGCCCAGACCAGGCAGGATCAGAAGCTGCAGACAACCGATAATGCGATCTGAATCATCCAACGCCAAGATCACCTCGGCGCCGATCCGCTGTAGCCCGTCAAAGGCGATGCCATACTCTTCGGGCAACGGGGAACTGTAGCGCTCGCGCATGCCGCCCAGATGATCATCGGCCAGCAGCCGCACGACCTCGGACAGATCGGCTCTGGTGGCCGTGCGGAACTTCACTCCGCCGCCTCGGCATCCGCGCGGGCAGGATCGTAGGCCAGGTTGGGCGCCAGCCAGCGCTCCATCGTGGCGAGATCCATGCCCTTGCGCCTGGCGTAATCGGCCACCTGGTCGCGTTCGATGCGGCCAATGCCGAAATAGCGCGCTTCCGGGTGGCTGAAATACCAGCCGCTGACCGCCGCTGATGGCCACATGGCAAAACTTTCGGTCAGCGTGATGCCAGCCTTATCGGTGGCATCCAGCAGCTTGAACAGCGTCGCCTTCTCGGTGTGATCCGGGCAGGCCGGATAGCCCGGTGCGGGACGGATACCACGGTATTTCTCAGCAATCAGGTCGTCGTTCGCGAGCGTCTCGTCGGCGGCGTAGCCCCAGAATTCCTTGCGCACGCGCTCATGCAGGCGTTCGGCGAAAGCCTCGGCCAGGCGGTCGGCCAGGGCCTGGGCCAGAATGCCGGAATAATCGTCATGCCTGGCCGTGAATTCCCGCTTGATCCAGTCGTCCAGGCCGATGCCGGCAGTGACGGCGAAGGCGCCGACATAATCAGCCAGGCCACTTTCCTTCGGCGCAACATAATCGGCCAGGCTGAAATTCGCTCGTCCGCCATCGCGCTTCATCTGCTGGCGCAGCATATGCAGCCGCGCCACTTCCTCGCCCTGGGCCTCATCGGCATATAGCGCGATATCATCGTCCTCGACCTGCGCGGCCGGCCAGAAGCCGATAACAGCGCGGGCCTTGATGGGCTTTTCCTTCACCATGCGGTCGAGCATCGCCCGGGCGTCGCGGAACAGGTTGCGGGCCGCCTCGCCCACCGTCGCATCCTGCAGAATGTCAGGATATTTGCCGCGCAACTCCCAGGAGGCGAAGAAGGGCGACCAGTCGATGCGGTCGATCAACTCGGCCAGCGGATAATCGTCGAACACCTTCAGGCCGAGGAAGCCGGGGCGCGGCGGCACATAGCCGGCCCAGTCCAGCTTCTGCTTGTTGCGGCGGGCATCTTCGATGCTCTGGCGCGGGCCGGTGTTGCGCTCACGCGCATGGATGTCGCGGATTTTCTGGTATTCGTTGGCGATCTCGCCGGCATAGACCGGCTTGTCGTTGGCGGAGACCAGCTTGCCGGCCACGCCCACGGCGCGCGAGGCATCGGTGACATAAACCACCGGGCCCTTATAGTTGGGCGCGATCTTCACCGCCGTATGCACCTTCGACGTGGTGGCGCCGCCGATCAGCAGTGGCAGTTCGAAACCCTCGCGCTGCATCTCGCTGGCCACATAACACATCTCATCCAGGCTGGGGGTGATCAGGCCGGACAGGCCGATGATGTCAACCTTGTGTTTCTTCGCCTCCTCCAAGATGCGGGCGCAGGGTACCATGACACCGAGGTCGATCACCTCGTAATTGTTGCACTGGAGCACGACGCCGACGATGTTCTTGCCGATATCGTGCACGTCGCCCTTCACGGTGGCCATCAGCACCTTGCCGTTGGTCTGCGCCGGACCGGAGGCCTTCTCGGCTTCGATGAAGGGCAGCAGGTAGGCCACCGCCTTTTTCATCACGCGGGCGGATTTCACCACCTGGGGCAGGAACATCTTGCCGGCGCCGAACAGGTCGCCAACCACATTCATGCCGTCCATCAGCGGACCTTCGATCACCTCGAGCGGTTTCGAGACGATGTGCCGGGCCTCTTCGGTATCCTCTTCGATGAAGTCGGCGATGCCATGCACCAGGGCATGTGTCAGGCGCTCCCGCACCTCTTTTTCGCGCCAGGACATGTCGATTTCCTGCGCGCGCGCGCCGCCCTTGAAGCGTTCGGCGATCTCAAGCATGCGCTCGGTGGCATCGGGCCGGCGGTTGAGCAGCACGTCTTCGACGCGTTCGCGCAGTTCCTCAGGGATATCCTCATAGACCGGCAGTTGGCCGGCATTGACGATGCCCATATCCATGCCGTTCTGCATGCCGTGGTACAGGAACACGGCATGCATGGCCTCGCGGACCTGTTCGTTGCCGCGGAACGAGAATGACACGTTGGAAACGCCACCCGAGATGTGGCAATGCGGCAGGTTTTCGCGAATACGCCGGGCGCCTTCGAAGAATTCGACGGCGTAGTTGTTGTGCTCCTCGATGCCCGTAGCAACCGCGAAGATATTGGGATCGAAGATGATGTCTTCCGGCGGGAAGCCGATCTTCTCGGTCAGCAGCTTGTAGGCGCGGGCGCAGATTTCGTATTTGCGGTCGGCCGTATCAGCCTGGCCCTGCTCGTCGAAGGCCATCACCACGGTGGCGGCGCCATAGCGGCGGATCTTGCGGGCCTGCTCCAGGAAGGCAGCCTCGCCTTCCTTCAGGCTGATCGAGTTGACGATGGCCTTGCCCTGCACGCATTTCAGGCCGGCCTCGATCACCTCCCATTTTGAGGAGTCGATCATGATCGGCACGCGGGCGATATCCGGCTCGGAGGCGATCAGGTTCAGGTATTTCACCATCGCCGCCTTGGAGTCGAGCATGCCCTCGTCCATGTTGACGTCGATGATCTGGGCGCCGTTTTCCACCTGCTGGCGCGCGACCGCCAGCGCAGCCTCGTAATCGCCGCTGACGATCAGCTTGCGGAATTTGGCTGAGCCGGTGACGTTGGTGCGTTCACCGACATTGATGAAGATGGGACCGTTGAACCCACGGTTCTCGGCTTCAGGTGAAAAGGAGTCGTCGATATCAGTCATGCGGCAGGCACGGCAAAGGGTTCGAGGCCGGACAGGCGAAGCTGCGGCGGGATCGTCGGAACGCGGCGCGGCTTGACGCCTTTCACGCTCTCGGCGATGGCGCGGATATGGTCGGGCGTGGTGCCGCAGCAGCCGCCGACGATGTTGACCAGGCCGGCTTCGGCCCATTCGCGCAGATGCGTGGCCGTGGCATGCGGCGGCTCGTCGTATTCGCCGAACTGGTTGGGCAGGCCGGCATTGGGATAGGCGCTGACGGGCACATCGGCGACGCGGCTGAGTTCGGCCACATAGGGCCGCATCTGCTGGGCACCGAAGGCGCAGTTGAGGCCAACCGAAAACGGCCTGGCATGACGCAGGCTGTTCCAGAAGGCTTCGGTGGTCTGACCCGACAGCGTACGGCCGGACAGGTCGGTGATGGTGCCCGAGATCATGAGCGGCCATTCCTCGCCCAGTTCGTCGAACAACTCGTAGACGCCGAACACGGCGGCCTTGGCGTTCAGCGTGTCGAAGATGGTCTCGATCAAAAGCAGGTCGGCGCCGCCCTCGACCAGGCCGCGCGCCTGTTCCTTGTAGGCGTCCTTCAGCTCGTCGAAGGTGATGTTGCGGAAATCGGGCCGGTTCACATCGGGCGACAGCGAGGCCGTGCGGTTGGTCGGGCCGATGGCGCCGGCGACGAAGCGCGGCTTGGACGGATCTTTCGCCGTGTATTCGTCAGCCGCCTGGCGGGCCAGTTTCGCGCCCTGCTCGTTGATATCGCGCACGGCGGATTCAAGATGATAATCCGCCTGGCTGATCCAGGTGCCGCTGAAGGTGTTGGTCTCGATCAGATCGGCGCCGGCATCGAGATATTCCTTGTGCACGGCCAGGATCACATCGGGGCGCGTGATGTTGAGGATATCGTGATTGCCTTTCAGGTCGCTGTTGGCGCCCTTGAAACGGTCGCCGCGGTAATCGGCCTCGGTCAGCTTGCGCCGCTGCAGCATGGTGCCCATGGCACCATCCAGCACCAGGATACGCTCGCTGGCGGCTTTCTTGAGCGCGGCGCGACGCGCTTTGCGTTGTTCGGGCGTATCGAGCATCAGGCTGCCACCTCCCCAGTTATCGTCGGCTTCGGGCGCACGCCGAGCACATGGCAGATCGCATAGGTGAGATCGGCACGGTTCAGCGTGTAGAAATGGAATTCATCGATGCCCGCAGCCAGCAGGCGGCGGCATTGCTCGGCCGCCATATGGGCAGCCACCATACGACGCGTCTCCGGATCCTCGTCCAGTCCGTCGAACATGTCGGCCATCCAGGCCGGCACGCTGGCGCCGCAGGCGGCGGAGAATTTCACCACCTGCCGGAAATTGGTGACCGGCAGGATGCCCGGCACGATCGGCACGGTGATGCCAGCCGAACGGGCACGGTCTAGGAAGCGGAAATACACGTCGGTGTCGAAGAAATATTGGGTGATGCAGCGCGTGGCGCCGGCATCGACCTTGCGCTTGAGATGCTCCAGTTCGACGCGGGGCGAGGTCGAGTCTGGATGGCCTTCGGGATAGCAGCCGACGCTGATCTCGAAATCGCCGATCTTCTTCAAACCGGCGATCAGGTCGGTGGAATTGGCATAACCCTGCGGATGCGGCGCAAAACCGCCGGTTCCTTCCTGCGGATCGCCGCGCAATGCCACGATATGACGGATGCCGGCCTGCCAGTAATGCCGCGCCACTTCATCGACTTCATCTTTCGATGCGCCGACGCAGGTGAGATGAGCGGCAGGCTTGAGCCCGGTTTCGTTGAGTATACGGACAACCGTGTTATGCGTGCGTTCGCGCGTCGAACCACCCGCACCGTAAGTGACAGAGACAAAACGCGGATTGAGCGGCGCCAGCCGCGTGACGCTGCGCCACAGGCTTTCCTCCATCTCCG
This sequence comes from Ferrovibrio sp., assembly GCF_046297595.1. Classification (GTDB taxonomy): domain Bacteria; phylum Pseudomonadota; class Alphaproteobacteria; order Ferrovibrionales; family Ferrovibrionaceae; genus Ferrovibrio. The sequence continues at coordinate 216,681 of NZ_JBKBHT010000004.1, read as the reverse complement.
TCGTCTTGGGCGGAAAGAACTCAAAGGAAACCTTCAGCGGGCCAGGCCTGCGGGCGGCATAAGCGTTGAAATCCGGGCTGGTCATTCGGCGGCACTCTTCTGCGCTGCGGGGGATAGCTGGGCGGCGCGTTTGGTGGCGCGCCAGACATGAACGGTGAGCGGCTGGCCAGGCAGGGCCGTGACCGGATCGAGATCGAGGCCGGCGGCCATGCACCAGCCGCGCAGTTCCGCATCCGAGAACCCGAGCCGGCGATGGGCGTGACGGGCACGCAGATCTTCCAGGTCATGCGGGGCGAAGTCGACAATCACCAGTCGGCCGCCGGGCTTCAGCACGCGGACAGCTTCCTGGATCGCCTTCTGCGGCTCGTCGGCGAAATGCAGCACCTGGTGGATCACCGCCGCATCCACGCTGGCCGTATCCAGCGGCAGGGCGTACATGTCGGCCTGACGAACCTGGCAATGGCGGATATTGGCGCGTTCCAGATTGGTGCGCGCGATGCTGAGCATGTCACGGCTCAGGTCGACACCCAGACCACGTTTGATATGCGGAGCCAGCACTTCCAGCAGGCGGCCGGTGCCGGTGCCGATATCGAGCAGGTCGTTGATCGGTGCATCACCCAGCAGGCGCAGCACGGTGGCCTCGACCTGGGCCTCGTCGACATGCAGGGAGCGGATCGCCGACCATTGCGCGGCATTGTCGCGGAAATACTGTTCGGCGGCTTCGGTACGGGCGCGCTTCACGGCAGCCAGGCGTTCAGCGTCGCGGGCCAGCGTGGGATCCTGCGCCGGCAGCAACGAACTCAGCGCACGCACCAGCGGCGCGCCGGCCAATCGCTCACCCACGCGATAGAAGGCCCAGGTGCCTTCCGGCACGCGTTCGAGCAGGCCGGCCTCGCAGAGCAGCTTGAGGTGTCGCGACACCCGGGGCTGGCTCTGGCCCAGGATTTGGGTCAGTTCGGATACGGTGAGTTCGCCCTGGGCGCAAAGCGCCAGCAGCCGCAGCCGGGTAGGCTCGGCAGCCGCCCGCAGGGCGGCCATGAGGGTATCGAGGGTCTGGGTTGGATCGGTTTGCATGACTGGAGAAAACATAAACATATCTTTATCTATTTGTATAGGAGCAAATAAAATGTGATGAAAAAAGAACATGGCCTTCCGGCCTGCAACCAGTTATGTATTCTGCCGTTATAAGCTGTACCCGAACCGAAAAGCCATTTGTTTCCATGGCTTAAATACAATCTCCCCTCGTAAATCGATTCTTCAGGCAGACCCGTTCATGCAGCTTTCCCTGATCGTCTCATCCCGCCGGCATATCCTTGCCGCCATTGCCAGCCTTGGCCTGGTGCTGGGCCTGACGGCCCTGCCCGCGCCCGCAGCGCCAGCCGCCGTTCCGGCCGACCAGTTCATCCGCCAGGTTGGCACCGAAACCCTGCAGGCCCTGAGCAACCGCTCGCTGACCACGGAAAAGCGCGAGGCGCTGGTCCGCGACCTGCTGACCACCCACCTCGACCTCGAGGCGGTGGGCCGCTTCTGCCTTGGCCGTTACAGCCGTGGCCTGAGCGATGCCCAGAAACAAGAATACGCCAAGCTGTTTGAGGATTACCTGGTCAAGGTCTATGCCCAGCTGCTGTCGCAGTATAACGGCGAGACCCTGGATGTGCGGGAGAATGCCCGCGCGGTGGGCAATGAAACGATCGTGGATTCCCAGATCAACCGCCCGAACGGCCCGCCGATCCGCGTGGAATGGAAGACGCACGAGAAGGACGGCAAGCCCCTACTCACCGATGTGGTGGTGGAAGGCGTATCGATGGCCTTCACCCAGCGCCAGCAGTTCGAATCGGTGATCCAGAATAACGGCGGCAAGATTGACGCGCTGTTCGCCGCGATGCGGAAGCAGATTTCCGGTCGCCGCTGATTTTGTCATCCAAAAAAGCCCGGCATCGGCCGGGCTTTTTTATTGTCTGTCGTACGGGCAATCAGGCTATTGGCAATCAGGCCATAGCGGCCGCTGAAGTCAGTTCCAGCGCATAACCGGCCGACCGCACCGTGCGGATCACATCGGACTCGCCGCTGGCATTCAGCGCCTTGCGCAGGCGACGGATATGGACATCCACCGTGCGCTGCTCGACATAGATGTCGCGGCCCCAGACCGCGTCCAGCAACTGGTCGCGCGACAGCACGCGGCCGGGATGTTCGAGGAAGTACCGCAGCAGACGGAATTCGGTGGGGCCAAGATGGATGTCGCGGCCGTTGCGGGTGACCTTGTGCGTGGCGATGTCCATCACCAGACCGCCATAGGTCAGAACCTCTTCGGCCAGGGCCGGCCGTATGCGCCGCAGCACGGCACGGATACGAGCCAGCAGCTCGCTGGGCGAAAACGGCTTGGCGATGTAGTCATCGGCACCGGCATCCAGGCCACGCACGCGGTCGGCCTCCTCGCCGCGTGCCGTCAGCATGATGATCGGCACGTTGCGGGCATTGGGATCGCGCCGCAACTGGCGGCAGACCTCAAGGCCCGACAGGCGCGGCAGCATCCAGTCGAGCAGGATCAGGTCGGGCATATGCTCAGCCACCTTCAGCAGGGCCTGCTCGCCATCCATCGCCTCGTCGACGATGTAATTTTCCTTTTCCAGGTTGTAGCGCAGCAGCGCCAGCAGAGCCGCTTCATCCTCGATGACGAGGACGCGCGGCTTGATCGTCACGTTCATCGCGTGCCTCCCGGCGCGTTGACCACGGCATAGGCGGTGTCGTCGCCCTTGGGACGATCCTCCTTCATCACCTCGCCCTTGACCGCGTAATGGATCAGTTCGGCGATGTTGGTGGCATGGTCGCCGATACGCTCGATATTCTTAGCGATGAACAGGAGATGCGTGCACGGCGTGATGGAGCGCGGATCTTCCATCATGTAGGTCAGCAATTCGCGGAACAGGCTGGTGTACAGCTCGTCCACTTCTTCATCGCGTGCCCAGACCGCATCGGCCTTGCCGGCATCGTCGGTGATATAGGCATCCAGCGTATCCTTGATCAGGGCCTGTACCAGTGCGGCCATGCGCGGGATGGCATGCACCGGCCGCACCAGCGGCGCCTGGTTCAGCGCCACGGCCCGCTTGGCCACATTCTTGGCATAGTCGCCGATACGCTCGATTTCTGACGAAATCCGCAGGGCCGCGACGATAACGCGCAGGTCGGCCGCCATCGGCTGGCGACGGGCCAGCAATTCAATGGCGAAGTCATCCACCTGGCTGCGCAGGGCGTCGATCTTGACGTCGCTGTTCACCACCTTGCCGGCCAGTTCGCTGTCGCGCTTGACGATGGCCTCGACGGCAGAGGCAAGTTGGGACTCCGCCAGCCCGCCCATCTGCACGATGAGCGTGGAGAGTTTCTTCAGTTCTTCGTCGTATTTCTGGACGATATGTTGCGGCATGATTATGTCCTCGCTCTGCTCAGCCGAAGCGCCCGGTGATGTAACCCTGGGTTCGCTCGTCCTTGGGCTTGGTGAAGATCACCTTGGTATCGTCGGTCTCGACCAACTCGCCGAGATGGAAGAATGCCGTCTGCTGCGACACGCGGGCCGCCTGCTGCATCGAGTGAGTGACGATCACGATCGTATACTGCTCCCGCAGTTCGTCCATCAGTTCCTCGATATGCGCCGTGGCGATCGGATCCAGCGCCGAACAGGGCTCGTCCATCAGGATCACCTCGGGCGACACGGCAATGGCCCGGGCGATGCACAGGCGCTGCTGCTGGCCACCGGACAGACCGGTGCCGGACTCGTTCAGCCGGTCTCCCACTTCCTTCCACAGGCCCGCCTGCTTCAGCGAGGTCTCGACGATATGATCGAGCTGGTCCTGGTTCTCGGCCAGACCATGGATGCGCGGTCCGTAAGCGACATTCTCATAAATCGATTTCGGGAATGGATTCGGCTTCTGAAACACCATGCCGACCCGGGCGCGCAACTGCACGACATCCACTTTCGTATCGTAAACATCCAGCGCATCCAGCTTGATGTCGCCCACCACACGGCAATCCCGGATGGTGTCGTTCATGCGGTTCAGGCAACGCAGGAAAGTGGACTTGCCGCAACCGGACGGGCCGATCAGAGCAGTGACCGAACGGGCGGGAATATCGAGATCGACATTCTTCAGCGCCTGCTTCTCGCCATAGAATACGCCGACTTTGCGCGCCGACATCTTGATGTCGATTTCCGACTGGCGGGGATCGATACGACTAGCGTTCTGCATAACAGATCCTTGTTGATCCTGGGGAGGCAAGATTTTCGATTGATTCTACCAGCGCCGCTCAAACTTCTTGCGGAGCAGGATGGCGATCAGGTTCATCGCCAGCAAAAAGAGCAGCAGGACTATGATGGCGGCCGACGTCTTCTCGACGAAGCCGCGCTCGGCGCTATCCGCCCACATGAAGATCTGCACCGGCATAACCGTGGCCGCATCCACCGGCGTGGCCGGAATGTCGACGATGAAGGCCACCATGCCGATCATCAGCAGCGGCGCGGTCTCGCCCAGCGCCTGCGCCATGGCAATAATCGTTCCGGTCAGGATACCTGGCATGCCAAGCGGCAGGACATGATGCAGCACCACCTGTAGCGGCGAGGCCCCCAGCGCCAGCGCGCCATGACGAATGGATGGCGGCACGGCGCGTAACGCCGCACGGGCGGCAATGATTATGGTCGGCAGGCTCATCAGCGCCAGCACCAGGCCGCCGACCATCGGTGCGGAGCGCGGCATGCCGAAGAAACCGATGAAGACGGCCAGGCCAAGCAGGCCGAAGACGATGGATGGCACCGCGGCGAGATTGTTGATGTTGACCTCGATCATCTCGGTCCAACGGTTCTTGGGGGCGAATTCCTCAAGATAGATCGCCGCCATAATGCCAAGCGGGAATGCCACCAGCAGCGTCACCAGCAGGGTATAGAAGGAGCCGACGACGCCGCCCCAGATGCCGACCAGCTCCGCCTCGCGGCTGTCGGCGCCGGTGAAGAAGCGGGTATTGAACTGCAATTCGAGGTCGCCGCTGGCCTTCAGGGCGTTGATCCAGCCGACCTGGTTGTCCTTGACCCGACGTTCATCCTCAGGCGCATCAGTATCGACCTGCTTTTTCACGAACATGTCGATGTCGGAGGAGGTCGGCAACCACATGGCCACCTTCTGACCTATGAGGGCCGGGTTTTCCACCACCATGCGGCCGACCTGCGGCTCGGCGCCAGAACTGACCAAAGCCTGCAGCCGGCGGCGCTCGCCACGGCTCTGCACCTCAGGAAAGCGCTGCTGCAGCGCCTGCAGGATGATCGTGCCGTAATTGCCCTGCATGATCTGGCGGGGATCGGTGGTGCCGACCGGTGCGATCTGCTCGGCTTTCAGATCGAGTTCCAGCCGGACATGGGTCTGGCGGAAAGCGGTGAAGCCACTGCTCAGGATGGTGAACAGCAGTATCGCCGGGGAAAGCAGCGAAAACACAATCGCAGCGATGCCCCACAGCCTGAAGCGCCGTTCGGCGGCATAACGCCCCTTCAGGCGCCGCGACGCAGCTTCGCTCATATGGATGCCCGCCGTCTGGGCCGGCGCGGCGGGGGCAATATTGTCGATGAGGATATCAGTCATATTGCTCCCGATATTTCTTGACGATGCGCAGGGCAACGATGTTGAGCGCCAGGGTGACGACGAACAGCACCAGACCAAGCGCAAAGGCCGCCAGGGTTTTCGGGCTGTCGAATTCCTGGTCGCCGACCAGAAGCGAGGCGATATGGACGGTCACGGTGGTTACCGCCGCGAAGGGATTCGCCGTCAGGTTTGCCGCCAGACCGGCGGCCATCACCACGATCATCGTTTCGCCCAGCGCGCGGCTGAAAGCGAGAATGACCGAGGCGGCGATGCCCGGCAGCGCGGCCGGCAGGATCACCCGCTTGATGGTTTCCGAGTGGGTTGCACCCAGACCATAGGAGCCGTCGCGCAGGCTTTGCGGCACGGCATTGATCACGTCGTCCGACAGCGAGGAGACGAACGGGATGATCATGATGCCCATCACCAGGCCGGCAGCCAGGGCAGACTGCGAGGCAACTTCAAGACCAATGCTTTCACCGGCCGCACGGATAAAGGGCGCCACGGTCAGCGCGGCGAAGAAGCCGTAGACCACAGTGGGAATGCCGGCCAGGACTTCCAGCGCCGGCTTGGCCCAGGCCCGCACCTTCGGGCCTGCATATTCCGCCATGTAGACGGCGGCCATCAGGCCGACCGGCACCGCCACGATCATGGCGATGGCCGCGATCAGCAGGGTGCCCGCGAAGAGCGGCACGGCGCCGAAAGCGCCGGACGAGCCGACCTGCTCGGCCCGGATGGCCATCTGCGGCGACCAGGTCAGCCCGAACAGGAATTCCAGCGGATTGACCGCGGCGAAGAAACGCAGCGCCTCGAAGACCAGCGACAACACGATGCCGATGGTGGTCATCACGGCAATGGTGGAACTGACGATCAGCAGGACGTTGGCGGTGCTTTCCACCCGGTTGCGGGCACGGAAATCCGGCGCGATGCGGCTGCGTCCGAACAGGATGCCCGCAATACCGAGACAGAGAACGATGACCCAGAGCGCGGCATTGCCGGTCTGGTGCAGGGAGATGTAGTGATCCACCACGGGGCGGATCGCCGGGTCGGCCTTGTCCAGCGGGATATTGCCGTAGGCGAAATTGCGAATATCGGTGATGACGAGGCCGAGGCGGTCGGCGGGCAGGCTGCGGATCGCCTCGGGCAGTTCGGCCACCACCAGACTGCGCACCACCGAGTCTTCCAAAGCGACCCAGGCCCCGAACAGCAGCAATGTGGGCAGACCGCACCACAGCACCACATACCAGCCGTAGAACATCGGCAGGGAATGTAGCCCGCGGACCTGGCCGCCGGTGAGAGCGAGAGAGCGCGACTTGCCGAGGAAATAGCCGGCGATAGTCAGGCCGAGCAAGACGACTAACAGCAGCGACAGCGACATCGGTCTTCCCCGGCGGTTATGCGCGCTTAATCAAAAAACACATAGTCAAAAGAGGTGCCGACGGCCGGGCTGGCCGGCCGCCGGCGATTGGCTTACATGGCCAGGTTGGTGAGGCTCAGCACCTGCGAGCGGACCTTTTCCATTTCCGCCTTCGGCATGGCAACCAGGCCCTTCTTCTCAAGGTAGCCGCCCTGCGCCATGGCACGGTCGCTGGTGTATTCGGCCAGGAACTCCTTGATGCCCGGAACGACGCCGATATGGGCCTTCTTGGCATAGACGAAGAGCGGACGCGACACCGGATACTTGCCGCTCGAGATGGTGTCGAAATCCGGCTCGACGCCGTCGACCTTGGCACCCATCAGCTTGTCGGCGTTCTCTTCCAGGAAGGAATAGCCGAACACGCCCATCACGCCGGTCTGACCCGAGGCCAGACGCTGCACGATCAGGTTGTCGTTCTCGCCGGCCTCGATGAAGGCGCCATCCTCGCGGATCTTGGCGCAGGCGGCGCCCATGGCCTTCTTGTCGGTGATCGCCTTGATCTCCGGGAAGGCCTTGCAGCCGTGATCCATAACCAGTTCGACGAAGCTGTCACGGGTGCCCGAGGTCGGGGGCGGGCCCATCACTTCGATCTTCCAGTCCGGCAGGCTGGCGTTGATCTGCTTCCAGGTCTTGTAGGGATTCGGTACCAGCTTGCCGCCCTGCGGCACCTGGGCGGCCAGGGCCAGCCAGATTTCCTCACGCTTCAAGTTCACCGGGGTGGAACCCTTCTTCAGCGCGATGGCGATGCCGTCGAAGCCAACCTTCATCTCGACGATTTCCTTCACGCCGTTGGCGGCGCAGGTGTCGAACTCGGCCTTGGTCATGGCGCGCGAGGCGTTGGTCAGGTCGGGATGCTGGGTGCCGACGCCGCCGCAGAACAGCTTCATGCCGCCGCCCGTGCCGGTGCTTTCCACGATCGGCGCCTTGAAGCTGCCCGTCTGGGAGAAACGTTCGGCAACGGTGGTGGTGAACGGATAGACCGTCGAGGAGCCGACGATACGGATCTGGTCGCGGGCCTGCTGGGCAGCGGCCGGTTCGGCGAGCGCCAGCGACGCCATCGCCGCCAGACCCGCAAGGAGAAGAGCTTTCTTGGTCACGGTTTCCCTCTCGTGTTTGCCAAGGGCGCCAACAGCGCCCGGGATCAACCGGCAGGGACGAAGGGGGTCATCAATCGGGACGCCCCGCCCACCTCGTCCGGTCGGCGGAAGACCTATGCCGACCGGGTGACATGGTTATTGCATTTGTGTTGCAATCATATGACAGCGCTAGACCGCGCTAGCGCTTGTCGGGTTCTAAATACGAACAAATGGCAGCCTTATAGCGAACTTGCTGCCTTTGCCCTGCTCGGATTCAATGACAAGCCGCCCCCGGTGGCGATTGATGATGTGCTTCACGATCGCCAGGCCCAGACCGGTGCCGCCCAGGTCGCGGCTGCGGGCCGAGTCGACCCGATAGAATCGTTCGGTCAGCCGCGGCAGGTGCTCGCGCGGAATGCCCTCGCCATGGTCGCGCACCCCCACTTCCAGCCACTCGCCGTCCATCGGCAGCAGGGTGACCTCGACGGCAGTTTCCGGCCGGCCGTATTTGATCGCGTTGTCGATCAGGTTCTGGAAAACCTGCATCAGTTCGTCGCGCGCACCGCGCACCGGCGGCAGGCTTTCATCCAGATCGAGCCGGATCGGCATGTTCTTGGCCTTGGCCTGCGGCTCCAGCGCGGCGGCGACATCGCGCAGCAGCGGCGCCAGCGCGATGCTCTCCGACGGGCGGTCATGTTCGCGCATCTCGATCTGCGACAGCGACAGCAGGTCCTGGATCAGCCGCGACATGCGCGCGGCCTGGTCGCGCATGATGCCGAGGAAGCGGATGCGCGCCGCCTCGTCGTCACGGGCCGGGCCCAGCAGTGTTTCGATGAAACCGACCAGCGAGGCGAGCGGCGTGCGCAGTTCATGGCTGGCATTGGCCACGAAATCAGCGCGCATCTTCTCGGCCTTGCGCAGCGCAGTCAGGTCATGCAGCGCCAGCACCGCGGCCGAGCCCTCGCGGCTGGCGGGCAGGGCCACCACGCGCAGGCTGAAACTGCGGCCATCGGGCACCGGCAGGGTCAGGTCGGCCGAGGCCATGCCCGTCTCGCCGCGCAGGACGGTATCGGCGGCATCCAGCACGGCCGGATGCCGCATGGCCACCGCCAGATCGTTGCCGATGATATCGTTGCCGAAGAATTTGCGGGCGGCGAAATTGGCACGGGCGATGTTACGGCCACCATCCAGCAACAGCACCGGATCGGGCAGCGCATTAAGAATGGCATCCGAGGTGGTGCTGTGCAGCGCCACCTGCCCCTGCTCGTCCAGCAGGGTCTGGCGCAGCCGCTCCACCGTAGCACCGAGTTCGCCGATCATGGTGAGCGCGTCCCATTCGCCGCTCTTGCGCGGTTCGCCACCAAGGATCTCGTCGGTGCGACGCAACACACGCCAGGCGGCACGCGTATGCCAGCCAGCGAACAATGCCGAGACAGCCAGCAGAGCGGCGGCCATCAGCCAGGCCGAGGCGTCGGTCAGCGCACCGCCCACCCAGGCAAGGAACACGATGGCCGCCTGGGGCAGGCCCAGCATAAGGAAAAGCGCCAGCCAGCGGGTGGCAGGGAAGCGGCCCCCGTTGCCTTTGGAGGCAGATGGAGGAGTATTTCGGCCTGCATTCGGTGGCTCGCTCATGATCCGCCTTTCACCGCCATGGCCGTTCAGCGATGGTCAGCCGGCCGCCACTGCGACAGGTTCTCCACCAACCGCCGCAGCACGGCGACCAGCGGCGCGGCGCGGGCAGGATCCCAATGGTCAAGCCGCGCCTCGTCCATGTAGCAATCGCGCGCGATCTCCAGCTGCAGGGCATGCAGACCTTCGGCCGGACGACCGTAATGGCGGGTGATGAACCCGCCCTTGAACCTGCCGTTATGCACATGGCTGAAGCCCTCGGCCGCGCTGAGTATAGCATAGGCCCGGGCAGCAAGGTCGGGATCGCAGCTGGCGCCGTCATTGGTGCCGAGATTGAGATCGGGCAGCCGGCCGGCGAAGAAGCGCGGCACCTCGGCGGCGATGCTGTGGCCATCCAAGAGGATGGCATAACCATGGCGGGCACGGATGGACTGCAATTCGGCTTCGAGTCGCTGGTGATAGGGATGCCAGTAGGCAACGGCACGAGCCGCCACTTCCGCCGCGTCGGGCTCGGCGCCCTCGCGGTAGAGCGGCGCGCCGTCAAAGCCACGGGTCGGGCAGAGTTCGGTATTGTCGGCGCCGGGATACAGTGCGCGGCCCTGTGGGTCGCGGTTGAGATCGACCACATAGCGCGAATGGGTCGCCACCATCAGGCCGGCACCCAGTTCGGCGGCAAAGCCATAGAGCTTCTCGACATGCCAGTCGGTATCGGCCAGACCCAAGGCAGAGTCGGTCAGGCGGCCGGACAGGCCGGGGCTCAGGCCCAGACCGGCATGAGGCACATCGATCAGCAGCGACGTGCGGCCGGGAACAAGAGTGAACAGCGCGACGTTATCGGTCATGTCTGCAGTCTGGCGAATGCGGGTCGACATAGGTAACAAAGCACACCGCCCGCGCCAAGCCGCGCTGCCTGCCGACATCTATATTTCACGGGCAAGCACCGGAAACAGGGGCGGCATTTGAGCGTTTAGGCGCTTTACCCTAAAGTGCGGCAGCTTTCCGCCTCCCAGGCCTACAAATCGAGTCGCACAAAACCAAGGCAGTCCGATGGACATTACCCTGCTCGGCTACACGATCACCGCATCCCATATCAGCGCATTCCTGCAGGTGATCATGATCGACGTCATCCTGTCGGGTGACAATGCCATCGTTATCGGCCTGGCCGTTGCCGGCCTGCCGCCGCAGCAACGCAACAAGATCATCGTCTATGGCATCCTGGCCGCTACGGTGCTGCGCATACTGTTTGCCGGCATCGCGGTACAATTGCTGCAGATCATCGGCCTGACGCTCGCTGGCGGCATCCTGCTATTGTGGGTGGCCTGGAAGATGTGGCGCGAATTGCGTGCGCAGGCCAAAGGCGAAGGCGGCCATGATGGCGATACCGGCAAACCGGCGCCCAAGTCCCAGCGCGAGGCGGTTACACAGATCATCATTGCCGACCTCTCAATGTCGTTGGACAATGTTCTGGCCGTGGCCGGCGCCGCCCGCGAGCATCCCTATATCCTCGGCTTCGGCCTTGTGTTGTCGATCGCGTTGATGGCGGTGGCGTCGAAATTTATCGCCCGCCTGCTCGACCGCTATCACTGGATCGCCTATATCGGCCTGCTCATCATCGGTTATGTCGCCTTGCGCATGATCTGGGACGGTGGATACCAGGTGATCGATGCGACCGGGCTGGAGGCCATGATAAACGGCAATTAGCCTTACTCGGCCCAGAACTTGGCAATCGCATCGGCGAGATCCTCGCCGTAGAGATCCTGGAAAAAATGATCCGCACCATCCACCGTGATGGTGCGGATTTTTTCTGCCCCCGAAACCGCCCGCAGTTTCTGCGGCAGATCCTTCACCACCTCGTCGCCGCCGGCAATCGCCAGCAATACCGGGCGGCGGATACGCGGCAGCAAGCTGGGTGCATCGTTGCGGCCGTCGCCGTTGTGGTAATCAAGGAAAGTTGCCGTCGCGACGCTGGTTTTCTGACAGTACATGAAATCGGTACCGGTCAGCAGCTCATCGCCCTTCCCTGCCGCCTGCAACGCTTCCGCCTTTGCGATCACGGCGTTGAAGTCGCCGCCAAAGCGCGCCTTGTACTCCGCCGGCGCCGCGGCGCGGTCGAAGGTGGTGGGCGCCACCAGCACGATCTTCTGCAAGGCCGGCGGCAGGGCCTCGCCTTTCTGCGCCGCGTAATACGCCACCTGCGCGCCGCCCCGCGAATGGCCCAGCAGGCCGATCCTGCCTGCGCCCGCCTTGCCGGCCCAGTCGATCCAGGCTGCGATTTCGGCAATGGCCTGCGTATTGCTGTGACGATGGGGTACTGCGCAATCATACATGCCCTTGCGATCCGAGACGCCGAGCGACAACGTCACAGCGACGGTGGATAACCCGCGTTCGGCCAGCGTTTCCTGCAGGGACTGCATGATCTCCATGCGATTATGCGCCAGCGTACCGTGCACCAGGACCATGATGCCGTCCCGCGGCGCCTTGCCGGCAGCCAGCTTCAGTTCGCCATCGAGACCACGCCCTTCATGGACCAGACGCACCGGCTCGGCCTGTACTGCGGTGAAACCAACGAGCGGCAGAATCACGGCCAGACTGAATGCAAGACTGTGACGAAGCGACATCTGTTTCTCTCCCCTTTGGCCGGCCCGGCTATTGATCGCATGCGGAGCCTGAAATAACGTCAGAGTATGATATTTATCCGCGTTACACAATTCATTTGTGTTATTATGATTGCCTTGGCCGCCGCCGCCTCGCCGCGTGCCCAGACCATGGAACTGATCATGTTCGAGCGCGCGGATTGCGCCTGGTGCCGGGCCTGGCACCGGGACATCGGCCCCGGTTACGACAAATCCGCGGAAGGCCACCTTGCCCCTCTACGCCGGGTCGACCTGGATGGACCCTGGCCGGCCGATCTGCCGAGGCTTGGAATCCGCTACACACCAACCTTCGTGCTGATGCTGTGTGGGCACGAGTCGGGCCGACTCATTGGGTATCCCGGCGCTGATTTCTTCTATCCCAAGGTAGAGGCCCTTTTGGTGGAATCGCAGAAAGAGGGAAAATCGCCGGGAAACTGCGGTTAAATTTACCGCCACGGAATACCACTTGCCATGTGTGAAAAGAGTTTGCTATGGACACAACAACACGCAGCTCAGAAGCTGACCTGACCGGCCAAAGACCGGCAGAGACATTGGGAGGAACAATGCGCCACACGCGCCTTGCCGATATTCGCCTTTCTGCCGGCATCATCGCCGGGTCAGCAATCATGCTGCTGGCCGCGCCCGCTCCGGCCCAGGACATCCGCGACGCCAACCTGACCCCCTATACGGTCAAGGATTACGCCATTGAAAAATCCCTGACCGGCAAGCCGGGCGATCCTGCCAAGGGTCGGCAATTGGCCATCACCAGTGGCCAGGGCAATTGCGTGATCTGCCACAAACTGCCCATTCCCGAAGTTGCCTTCCGCATCGGCAATGTCGGTCCCGACCTGACTGAGGTGGGCGGCCGGCTGACGGCTGCCGAAATCCGCATGCGCATCGTGAATCCCAAACTGCTGAATGAAGAGACGATCATGCCGGCCTATTACCGCGTGACCGGGCTCAACCGCGTGGACAAGAAAGCCCAGGGCAAACCGATGCTGACCGCCGAGCAGGTGGAAGACCTGGTCGCCTATCTCTCCGCCCTCAAGTAACGCCCCCGGATCTGGAACAGGAGTATCCGATATGACTGCATCCTCTGAAGCCCTGCCCCGTCGCGGCCTGAGCCGTCGCCAGGCCGTCACCGCATTGGGCGCGGGCACCGTGGCGATCACGCTCGTGCCCCTGAGCGCCGAAGCGACGCCGGAAAGCGCCAAGAAATTGCTGGGCGAGCTGGTCAAGGCCGCGCCGAAAGCCGGCAAGGTGCAGATCAAGACCCAGGAAATCGCCGAGAACGGCAACACCGTTCCGGTCACCATCGCGGTGGACAGCCCGATGACCGACAAGGACTACGTGAAGGAAATCCACGTGGTTTCCGACAAGAACCCCCAGCCGGGTGTCGCCAGCTTCATGCTGACCCCGGCCAACGGCAAGGCGGAAGTGCAGTTCCGCATGCGCATGGCAGAAACGCAGAATGTGATCGCCGTCGCCCTGATGAGCGACGGCAGCGCCTGGACCGCGGCCCGCGAGGTCAAGGTCACCATCGGCGGCTGCGGCGGCTGAAGCAGCGGCATCCAGGCACACAGACACAGGAAAGGATCGAACCATGGCCGCAGACATCAAGCCGCGCATCCGCGTCCCGCAGACGGCGAAAAAGGATGAAGTGATCGAGATCAAGACCCTGATCTCGCATCCGATGGAATCGGGACAGCGCAAGGACTCGCAGGGCAAGATCATCCCGCGCAAGATCATCAACAAGATGACCGTCGCCTATAACGGCAAGCAGATTTTCGAGGCCAAGCTGGAGCCCGCAATTTCGGCGAACCCGTATCTGTCGTTCTTCGTGAAATGCACTACGAGCGGCAACCTGGATTTCGCCTGGACCGACGATGACGGCAGCGTCTACAAGGCGACGCAAGCCATCACCGTGTCCTGAGGTGGCGCAGATGCCCCGCCTGCGCCGCTCCCTGCTCACCGCTGCCGCCTCGCTGCTCCTGGTCGGTGGCCTGTCTGCCTGCGACGGCGACAAGTCGAAATCAGCTGCCACCGCCGATAGTGGCGATCCGCTGGCCCAATATCGCGCCAATCCGAAATACAAGGATTTCATGGTTGGCGAAAAAATGTCGGGTTATGTCTTCGCCTCGCCGGAAACCCAGGCGATGCAGGATGACGAGTTCGAGAACCCGGGCATGCTGGCCGTGCAGGATGGCGAAGCAGAATGGAGCAAGGTGGAAGGCGCCGCCGGCAAGTCCTGCGCCTCCTGCCACCAGGATGCGGCGAAAAGCATGAAGGGCGTCGCCGTAGCCTATCCGAAATTCGAACCCAAGCGCGGCAAGCTGGCCAACATCGAACACCGTATCAATCTCTGCCGCACCGAGAACATGAAGGCGCCGGAACTGAAGTGGGAGTCCAAGCCCCTGCTCGGCCTGACCGCCTATGTCGAATACCAGTCGCGTGGCATGCCAATCAACGTGAAGGTGGACGGTCCTGCCGCCCCCTTCTTCGAGGAAGGCAAGAAGTTCTACTATACACGCCGGGGCCAGATGGATATCGCCTGCGCCCAGTGCCACGAGAACAATGCCGGCATGAATATCGGCGTGGAGAACCTGAGCCAGGGCCAGTCGAACGGCTATCCGACCTATCGCCTGAAATGGCAGTCTTTCGGTTCGCTGCATCGCCGCTTCGAAGGCTGCAACCAGGAAGTCAGGGCCGAGCCTTATCCGCGCGGTTCCGACGAGTACACGAATCTTGAACTCTACGTCGCCTGGCGCGGCAACGGGCTGAAGTCCGAAGCGCCGAGCGTTCGCCGCTGAACCACGGCCACTCCGTTTTTTGGAGTGGCCGTTTGCGTATTTTGTACATAAAAAAACTGCTGAAAATGCAGGGATTTAAACAGGAAACGAGCGCCCCATGCTGAGTCGTCGCGATATTCTCCAGGCCTCCGCTGCCGCTGCCGTCCTGCTTGGCGGCGGAGTTCGGATGGGTGCCGCCGCAGCTACGCAGAAGATTACCCAGGCCGAACTGCTGCGGTTCCAGCCGCTGGGCCAGGTCACGCTACTGCATTTTACCGACATCCACGCCCAGATCGTGCCGCTGCATTTCCGCGAACCCAGCGTCAATATCGGCGTCGGTGAGGCGCTTGGCCTGCCGCCGCACCTGGTGGGCCAGCACCTGCTGAAGCAATACGGCATCAAGGCCGGTACGCCGGAAGCCCATGCGCTCGCCTATCCCGATTTCGTGCAGCTGGCGAAAGACTACGGCAAGCTGGGCGGCATGGCGCATCTGGCCACGCTGGTGAAGGCGATCCGCGCCGAACGACCGAACAATACGCTGCTGCTGGATGGCGGCGACACCTGGCAGGGCAGCTATACCTCGCTGGCGACCAAGGGCGCCGACATGGTGAAAGTGATGGAGGCCCTGGGCGTCGATGCCATGACGGCGCACTGGGAATTCACCTACGGTGCCGAACGGGTGAAGGAACTGGCCGAGGGAATGAAAATCCCGTTCCTGTGCGGGAATGTGAAGGACAACAGTTTCGGCGACGCCGTATTCGACGCGATCAAGATGTTCGAGCGCGGCGGCATCAAGATTGCCGTGATCGGCCAGGCCTTCCCCTACACGCCGATCGCCAATCCGCGTTACATGATCCCGGAATGGTCGTTCGGTATCGAAGAAGAGAAAGTGCAGGAGCATGTGGAGACCGCGCGCGCCCAGGGCGCCGATCTCGTCGTGCTGCTGAGCCATAACGGCTTCGACGTCGACCGCAAGCTGGCCGCCCGCGTGAAGGGGATCGACGTCATCCTCACCGGCCATACCCATGATGCCATTCCGGCACCGGTGAAGGTGGGCAACACGCTGCTGATCGCGCCGGGCAGCCACGGCAAGTTTCTGGCCCGCCTTGACCTGCAGGTGAAGGATAAACGCATCACGGATTACCGTTTCCGTCTGATCCCGGTGTTCTCGGATGTCATCACGCCCGATCCGACGATGGCGAAACTGGTGGACGATATCCGCGCGCCGCACAAGGCGGTGCTCGACAAGGTGCATGGCCGCGCCGACTCGCTGCTGTATCGTCGCGGCAACTTCAACGGCACCTTCGACGACCTGATCTGCCAGGCGATGCTGGCCGAGCGCGATGCGGAAATCGCGCTCTCACCCGGTTTCCGCTGGGGCGCGACGCTGCTGCCCGGTCAGGACATCACCGGCGACATCCTCTATTCGCAGACCGCGATCACCTACCCCAACGTCTATCGCAACCAGATGACCGGCGAATTCATCAAGACCGTGCTGGAGGATGTGGCCGACAACCTGTTCAACCCCGATCCCTATTACCAGCAGGGCGGCGACATGGTGCGCGTCGGCGGCATGGCCTACACCATCGACGTGGCCAAGCCGATCGGCCAGCGTATCTCGAACATGACCCTGCTGCGCACCGGCCAGCCGATCGATCCCGCCAAATCCTACACCGTGGCTGGCTGGGCTTCGATCAACGAGGGTACCGAAGGTCCGCCGATCTATGATCTAGTCGGCAAATATCTCGCCACGCAAAAGACGGTGAAGATCGAAGAAAACCGCAGCGTGAAAGTCGTCGGCGCCGACCAGCGTGGCATCGCTGGCTGAACCGACCCCGGAGGAGGAAACGATAATGACCGAGACGAAAGACAAGCCTTCGAGACGCAGCTTCCTGAAGAAATCCGCGGCCGCCGGCGGTTTGACCCTGCTGGCTGGGGCTGGCGTGGGCGAGGCGATGGCCGCCGGCGACGACAACCTGCCGCCGAACGTGCCGGAATGGATGAAGACCCTGGGTTCGGGCGTTACCGCCAATCCCTATGGTTCACCCTCGCCGTTTGAAAAGAATGTGATCCGCCGCAATGTCGGCTGGCTGACGGCGACGGAAGAATCCTCGATCAACTTCACGCCAATCCATGAACTGGATGGCATCATCACGCCCAGCGGCCTGTGCTTCGAGCGCCACCATGGCGGTGTGCCGGAAATCGATCCGGAGCAGCATCGCCTGATGATCCATGGCCTGGTCGACCGGCCGCTGATCTTCACCATGGACGAGCTGATGCGGTTCCCGTCCGTCAGCCGCATCCACTTCCTGGAATGCCCGGCCAATGGCGGCATGGAGTGGAAGGGTGCGCAGATGGCCGGCGTTCAGTTCAGCCACGGCATGGTGCATTGCTGCGAATGGACGGGGGTGAAGCTCTCCACCCTGCTGGCCGAGGTGGGTGTGCAGAAGGCGGCTAAATGGCTGCTGGCCGAAGGCGCCGACGCCTCGGCCATGACCCGCAGCATCCCGCTCGACAAGGCGATGGACGACATCATCGTGGCCTATTCGCAGAACGGCGAGCGCATCCGGCCGGAAAACGGCTATCCGCTGCGGCTGCTGGTGCCGGGTTGGGAAGGCAACGTCAATATCAAATGGCTGCGTCGCATCAAGGTAGGCGACCAGCCCTGGCATCATCGCGAGGAAACCTCGAAATACACCGACCTGATGCCGGACGGCAAAGCGCGGCAGTTCACCTTCGTGCAGGAAGCCAATTCGGTGATCACCTCACCCTGCCCGGAAAAGCCGATGAAGTTCGGTAAGGGCTTCTACGAAATCCGCGGCATCGCCTGGTCGGGTTACGGCAAGATCAAGAAGGTGGATATCAGCATCGATGGCGGCATCAACTGGAGGACCGCCGAGCTGCAGTCGCCGGTTTTCTCCAAGAGCCTGACGCGCTTCCGGCTGCCGCTGCAATGGGATGGGCGACCGATGCTGCTGCAAAGCCGCGCCACCGATGAAAGCGGCTATGTACAGCCGACCATCGAGGCCCTGCGCAAGGTGCGTGGCCTGAACTCGATCTATCACAAGAATTCGATCCATACCTGGCGCGTGCTGCCGACCGGCGAGGTGCAGAATGTCCAAGTCGCTTAAGCTGGTCTCCTTCGCCCTGATCTGCGGGCTCGCCTTCCCCGTCCTGGCCCAGGACAAGGCGCCGGCCAAACCCTTCGGCTTCGGCAAACCTGCCACGAAGGAACAGATTGCCGGCTGGGATATCGACGTGCGCGGACCCGACGGCGCCAACCTGCCGCCCGGCAAGGGCGGCGTGGCTGCCGGCGAGGAGCTGTATATGGCGCAATGCGCCGCATGCCACGGTGAATTCGGCGAGGGAGCCGGGCGCTATCCTGAGCTGATCGGCGGCAAGGGCACGCTGACATCGGAAGACCCGCGCAAGACCATCGACAGCTATTGGCCGCATGGCCCCGGACTGTTCGATTATATCCGCCGCGCCATGCCGTTTGGCGCACCGCAGAGCTTGTCGCCGGATGAAGTCTATTCCATCGTGGCCTGGCTGCTGAACCAGGCCGACCTGTGGCCCGCCGATAAGGAACTCGATGCGGCCGGCCTGCGCCAGGTGAAACTGCCCAACCGTGACGGCTTCATCGCCGGCGGCGATCCGAGACCAGACGTGAAGCCAGATACATGCATGACCAACTGCCGCAAGGACCCGCCGAAGATCACCAGCGACCTGGCCGCGCGTCTGGGCGTGACGCCGACGCAGAAAACAGGCGACTGAGCATGCGCCGAGCGGTGCGGCGGCGCAGCCTGCTGCTGGCGGCGCTGGCCCTGCTGCCGGGTGCAGCTTTGGCGCAGGCACAGAAGTTCGCCGATCCACAGCCCAGCATCGACAATCCACGCAAGATCGTCATCAGCCTGGCGGAGGACGATCCGAAACGGATCAATGCCGTGATCAGCAACATCGTCAATATCCAGAAATATTACGATGCCAGCCAGGTGAAGCTGGCCGTGGTCGCCTATGGACCCGGCCTGGTTGCCGTGCTGAAAGGCCAGAGCCCGGCGGCACCGCGCATTGCCGCCCTGCAGGACCTGGAGGTCGAATTCCTCGCCTGCGGAGCTACATTGGATACCATGAAAAAGACCGAAGCCGACCTGCTGCCCGATGTGACGGTGGTGCCCAATGGCCTGCCCGAAATCGTTGAGCGCAGCCTGCGCGGCTGGATCCATCTGCGCCCGTGACCCGGAGGCCCGCCATGCTGTCGCGCCGCACCCTGCTCCGCTCAACCATAGCTGCCGGCATCCTTATGCCCGCTCTGGCGCGCGCGGCCAGACTGAACGACGACGGCCTGCATGTGCAGGATTGGTGGCTGGAGAGCTTCCTCGACCTGAAGCAGGATATCGAGGACGCCGCCGCCAAGGGCAAACGCGTTGTGCTGAGCTTTGAGCAGCGCGGTTGCATCTATTGCGCCGAGATGCACGAAAAGCACCTGGCCAGTCCGGTGATCAGCGGTTACATCCGCAAACATTTCGAGATGATCCAGGTCAACCTGTTCGGTGGCCGCGAGATCACCGATCTGGACGGCAAGGCCTTGCCCGAGAAGGACATGGCCCGTAAATGGGCGGTGACCACCGCGCCCACGCTGTTTTTCCTGCCGCCCGCGCCGGGCAGCACCTCGGTGAAGGATGCGGCTTCAGCCCGCATGCGCGGCCTGCTGCCGCCGCCGGCCTTTCTGGCCATGTTCCGCTTCGTGGCCGAGAAGGCCTATGAGAAGGGCGAATTTCCGGCTTACGCACGCCAGCATGAAGCCGAGCTGGCCAAGGCCATCGCCGCGGGCACGCCGATCAACTAGACTGACAGCGTGACCCTGACGCGACAGGCCGCCTACGGCCTTACCTTATTCCTGACTTCCGCCGCCGCCCTGGTCGTCGAGATCGTGGCCGGGCGCATGCTCGCGCCTTATGTCGGCATGTCCCTGTATACCTGGACCGCCGTGATCGCCGTGGTGCTGGCCGGCCTGTCGGTCGGCCACTGGATCGGCGGCCGGCTGGCGGCGCCGCAGGTGGCGCACCAGACCGCCCTGCGCGGCATTGCGCTGGCCCTGCTGCTCTCGGGCCTGACCGCCGGCGGCGCGGCGCCGCTGCTGAAAGGCCTAGCCGCGCTGCTGGGCGGGAATACTTCGCCATTGCTGCTCATCACCCTGCTCGCCGGCGGTGTCTTCCTGTTGCCCAGCCTGTTCGTCGGCATCGTTTCGCCGGTGTTGACCAAACTGGCCATCGACGATGCCCCAGACCGCCAGGGCCCAATCATCGGCCGCATGTTCGCCCTTGGCGCGGCGGGCAGCATCCTGGGTACACTCAGCGCGGGTTATCTGTTCATTTCCTGGATCGGGTCGACCGGCACATTGCTGGCCGTGGCGGCGCTGTATCTGGTCTTTGCCATCCTGTTCTGGGTTGGCACGAAGACCAAGATCGCCCTGCCCCTTGCCGCGCTGGTTCTCGCCGGCGGTTTCGGCTTGGCACAGATGCCCGGCTTCGCCGCGCCATGCGAACGGGAAAGCGATTACTACTGCATCCGCATAGTCGATTTCGCCCCCCAGAGCGGCCGCGCCTCTGCCGCCATGGTGCTGGACCATCTGGCTCACAGCATCAACGACCGTGACGATCCCGGCCTGCTCTACAGC
Source organism: Ferrovibrio sp. (assembly GCF_046297595.1). Taxonomy (GTDB): domain Bacteria; phylum Pseudomonadota; class Alphaproteobacteria; order Ferrovibrionales; family Ferrovibrionaceae; genus Ferrovibrio. The sequence continues at coordinate 195,848 of NZ_JBKBHT010000004.1, read as the reverse complement.
CCCTATCTGCATTTCGTGGCGTTGCGTACCGAACGACTGCTGCAGGGCCGCGCGCCGAAGGCCTATTTCATTGGTGGCGGCGCCTTCACTTTGCCACGCGCCTGGGCCGCACGCTTTCCTGAGGCGAAACTGACGGTGGCCGAGATCGATCCGGCCGTCACAGCCATGGCCGCCAAAGCGATGTGGCTCGATCCGGCTGCGCCAGCATTGGATATCCGCCACGCCGACGCGCGCCGCACGCTGGACATTCTTCCAGAGCAGCAGCGTTTCGACCTGATCCTGGGCGACGCTTTCCACGATTACGCGATTCCGCCCCATCTGGTGACGCGTGAATTCCACCAGTTGCTGCTGCGCCGCCTGGCGCCCGGCGGTGCCTACGCGATCAACGTGATCGACCAGAGCGAGAGCCCGCGGTTCACCTTCGCGCTGGTAAAAACCATGCAGCGCGATTTTCCCGCTGTGGAGGTCTGGCTGGACGACGAAAGCCGCCGACGCGGCGGGCGCGTGACTTTCGTGGTGCTGGGTCTGCTGGAACCGAGCGAAGCCGCAACGCTGCGTGCATCCGAGCCATTCCGCCGCACCTGGCTGCGCTGGCCGCAAGACGATCTCGATGCCCGCATCGCAGCGGCCGATGTACCGGTCCTGACCGACGATTTCGCGCCGGTCGACCGGCTGATGGCAGGGTTCGTGCTGCGCCCGGACGAAATGCTGCGCTGAGCGGCCTAGGCCGGAATCTGGCCGGCACTCTGCGCCGCCTTGCGAGCGCGGAAGCGATCGATCGCTTCGGCCACCTCGCCGGCCAAAGCCGATGCATCGCGGTCGGGGTTGAAAAAGGCCAGCACGGCCTCGCCCAGCGTTTTCAGCAGGTCCAACTGCTTCTGCCAATCCGGACCATAGACAAAGCTGACGCCCTGCTCGGCGATCTGTCGGGCCGCCTGCAGCAGACGGTCGCAAATCTGGCCCACATGGGCAAATTCTGTATTGGCCACGCGGCGCTGGATGTCTTCGGTTGAACTGATCAGATCGCTCAGCATGGCCAGCGTACCGTCATCCGGCGACAGGCCGGATTGATAGACCGGAACGATCTGCTCGGCGACGAAGGCAATGCGGAAAGCCGAGGCGCGCAGGCGCTGGCGGTTGATCTCCTCGTTCGCCACCATGATCTCGTGCCGCAGGCTGTGCGGATCAATCGTCTCGCCGGTCAGTTTTGCCCGCATCGGATTGGGCACATGGATGTGCTGAACCGAACCGCCACCGCGCGCATCGCTGCGGCGGCGATCGGGCCCGATATAGTCCGACGTCACCACAAAGGGCTTGCGGTTCAGACCGACGGCTTCCACGCGGTCCAACAGGGCCCGCGTGGAAAGCGGCTTGACCAGCAGGTCATCAGCGCCGGCATCGATGATCCGGCGCACCAGAGACTGAGGCGGCTCCCATACGGTGAGGATCACCGGCAGGTAGGGGTTCACGCCCAATTGACCGTGACGCAGTTCGCTGGTCAGGGTAATCGCATCCCCGCCTGGCATCTCGGCTGCCATGAAAACCAGATCCGGCTGCGCCACGTGCAGAAGATCGGAGAAACCTTCCAGGCTTTCGAATTCACGAAGATGCGTATAGCCGGCACTCATCAGGGCCTGACGGTACAGCCGGCGCGTACCCAGAGCGGGATCGCCATATAAAATCCGCACTTCAGCGCGCCGCTCAGCAGGTATCATGTGGCGATCCTACGAAGCCTTCGCGCCTGCAACAAGAGTCAGGCTTAGGATTTGGGTCGCGGTTTGGCCCGGGTGGTCGGCTGGGCCGCAAGCGGATTTTCTGGCCAATCGTGCTTGGGATACTGGCCACGCATTTCTGCCCGCACAGCGCGATAACTCGTCTGCCAGAAACCCGCCAGATCGCTGGTGACCTGCAGCGGTCGACGCGCTGGCGACAACAGGTGTAGCACCAGCCTCATATGCCCGCCGGCAATCGCCGGAGTATCGGCATAACCGAACATTTCTTGCAGCCGCACGGCCAGCACCGGCACATCGCCATGGGTGTAGTCCAGCGGGATGTTCGAACCCGATGGCACATGCCAGTGCGTGGGGGCTTCCGCATCCAGAATCTTCTGCTGCGCATAATCCAGTTGATGCGTCAGCGCCGCATGCAGGTCGATGCCTTCAAGCTGCGAGAATTTTGTCACGCCATCGAGATGAGGACCCAGCCATTGCCCAAGACGATCCAGCAATGCGGCATCGCTCATATCCGGCCACTCCGCCGCAGCAGGCAGGTGGCGGCGCAACATGGCAACGCGGGCCTGCCATTGCCGCAGCGCCGGCGTCCATGGCAGCACATCGAGGCCGGATTTGCGAATGGCCTGCAGCAATGCCTCGCGGATAGCATCCTGCGGTGGTTCCTTCAGCGGCTGTTCGCGCAGGACCAGCGCACCAAGTCGTTTCTGACGGCGCGCCGCGACGGCCTGGCTGCGTTCGTCCCATTCCACGGTATCGATGCTTTCGATCAGATCGCCGAACAATTCTTCCAGATCGGTTTCGGCAATCGGCGCCGCCAGGAAAACCCGCGCATCCGCCTGGGCGCCATCCACTTCCGCCACCGCCAAATAAGATTCAGTACTCAAGGGATCGATCGGATCGAGTTTTGCGCCGCGCCCGCCGCTGAGCAGAAAACTGCCGGCCGCGCCGCGTTTTTTCGCGATACGGTCGGGGTAGGCCAGCGCCACCAACCGGCCGGCATCCTCCACCAGTCCTGCATGCGGCGGCACGCCGATCTGCCGCCGCCAGTCGGACGCCAGCAGCCGGATCTGCCGAACAGCATTCATATCCACCCGCAGCCCGTGAGGCGCGGTGTTGCGCTCGCTCTTGCCGGCTACGATTTCCAGGCGCCAGCGCAGATCGGTATCGCGCGGTGCGCCTTTCGGAACCCGCGCGATGTCGCGTTCGCCCAGCAGGGCCGCCAGTGCACAGGCCAGACCGCCCAGTTCCAGATCCCTGCCGCGGATCACCATATGCGCCAGACGCGGATGCAGCGGCAATTCGGCCATCGCCCTGCCGTGCGGAGTGATCAGGCCGGTCTTGTCGATGGCACCCAGTTCGCGCAGCAGCTCCTGCGCATAAGCCATCGCCGCATCCGGTGGTGGATCGAGCCAGGGCAAGGTTTTCGCATCGCGCACGCCCCAGGCCGCCAGGTCGAGCGCCAGCGGGGTAAGGTCGGTGACCGCGATTTCAGGTGCCGTGAATTTCGCCAACCCGCCATGGGCGGCTTCGGCCCAAAGACGATAGCAGACGCCCGGCCCCAGGCGGCCGGCGCGGCCGCGCCGCTGATCGGCGGAGGCCTGGCTGACGCGCAGCGTTTCAAGTTTTGCCATGCCGGTGGCAGGCGAGAAACGCGGCTGGCGCATGTAACCGCTGTCGATCACCACCCGCACGCCTTGAATGGTGAGTGAGCTTTCGGCAATCGAGGTAGAGAGCACCACCTTGCGTCGGCCGGACGGACTGGGCCGCAGGGCGGCATCCTGTTCCTCGCCGGCCAGATCGCCATAGAGCGGCATCACCGTGGTCTGAGTCGGCAGCCGAGACTCGGCCAGAAGGGCTTCCACCCGTCGGATTTCGGCGATGCCGGGCAGGAAGACCAGAATGTCGCCCTCGGTTTCATCCAGCGCAGTACACACGGCATCGGCCACGGCAGGCTCGATCCGCCCCTGCGGCGCCATGGGCAGCCAGCGAGTCTGGACCGGATAGCTCTGGCCTTCCCCCGTCACCACCGGACAATCGCCCATCAACCGGGCAAAGGGCGCGGCGTCCAGCGTGGCCGACATGGCAATCAACTTCAGGTCGGGCCGTAAAGCGCCCTGGGATTCCAGGCACAGGGCCAGCGCCACATCGGATTCCAGTCCACGTTCGTGACATTCGTCGAACAGGACTGCGGCGATGCCCTTGAGTTCCGGATCGCGTTGCAGCCGCCGCAGGAAAACGCCATCGGTATTCAGTTCAAGACGCGTCCCAGGCCCCACCTTACTGTCGAGCCGGACGCGGTAACCGACCGTCTCGCCTACGCCTTCGCCCAGCAGGCTGGCCATGCGCCGCGCCGCCAGCCTGGCCGCCAGCCGGCGCGGTTCGAGCACGATGATGCGGCCGTCCTTTGCCCAGGGTTCGTCCAGCAGGGCAAGCGGCAACAGCGTCGTCTTGCCCGATCCCGGCGGCGCCTGCACCACAAGGTTCGCTGATTGGTTCAGGGCCTCGGTGACAGCTGGCAGTACGGCCTGGATCGGCAGCGCATGGGTGAGTTGCAATTTTTGCAATGTTCGCGAGTCCGGCAACCTGAAATGTTAACGCTTTAGAGCCACTCCAGAGCAATGTCAGAAATCCCACTTCCCGCCGCCGCCTCCAGTTCCTCGACGCTCCTGAAAGCGATGGCGATGATGGTGGGGTCCACCCTCTGCTTCGTCGTCATGCATGCCTTGGTCGCCAAGGTGTCGCAAGGGCTGCCCCCGGTGGAAGTGGCCTTTTTCCGCAACCTTTTCGGCTTTCTGGTGCTGTTCCCGGCCATCGCGCGCAGCCGCTTCACGGCCTTCCGCACCACCAAGCTGCATCTGCATGCCGTGCGCGGCGTGCTGAACAGCACCTCGATGATGATGTTCTTCACGGCGCTGGCCATCACGCCGCTGGCCGAGGCCACCGCGCTGTCCTATACGGCGCCGCTGTTCATGACCATCGGCGCCGTTTTCATTCTGGGGGAGACGCTGCATGCCCGGCGCATCACGGCCCTGGTGATCGGGTTCATCGGCGCGCTGATCGTGCTGCGACCGGGTTTCGTACCAATCGGGCTTGGTCCGCTGCTGGTGCTAGCCTCGACGGTGCTGTGGGCCGGCTCGATGATCGACATCAAGATTCTGGCCCGCACCGATTCAAGCCTCACCATCGCGACCTACATGACGGTGTTCCTGATGCCGATCACCCTGGTGGCGGCGCTGTTCGTCTGGCAGTGGCCGACCTGGGAACAGCTCGGATGGCTGCTGCTGCTGGGCGCCTGCGGTTCGGCCGGGCACATGCTGTTCACCGAATCCTTCCGTCATGCCGACACCACCGTGCTGATGCCTCTCGATTTCACCAAGCTGATCTGGGCCTCGGCAATCGGCTTCCTGATCTTTGGCCAGGTTCCCGATATGTGGACCTGGCTGGGTGGCACCGTCATCTTTGCGAGTGCCACTTATATATCCTATCGCGAGCATCAATTGGCCCGTCGCAAGGCGCGGGACGCGGCGGAAGGCGGATCGCCGGGCTAAATGCCGCGAAGATGGGCATTAACTTCGTTAACCGCCGCTCAAAATGTTGTCAGCGCAGGGCTATTTACAAGTCCGGCCGAATCCCGTTTGATTTGCACCGCGTTCGGAATACCGACGCCAGGGAGCAAACAACACACGTCCGGATATGGCCGAAGAATATATTCTCGCGACTGAAGGCCTGACGAAGGAGTTTGCCGGCTTCATCGCCGTCAAAGACGTCAATCTCAAAATCCGCAGGCATAGCATTCATGCGCTGATCGGCCCCAATGGCGCCGGCAAGACGACATGTTTCAACCTGCTGACCAAGTTCCTGACCCCCAGCCGGGGCAGGATCACCTATAACGGTCGCGACATCACCAGCCACAAGCCGGCCGATATCGCCCGCAGCGGCATGGTGCGTTCGTTCCAGATCTCGGCGGTATTCCCGCACCTCAGCCTGCTGGAGAATGTGCGGGTCGCGCTGCAACGGCCGCTGGGCACCTCGTTCCATTTCTGGAAGGCGGAAGACAGCCTGAATGCGCTGAATGCCCGCGCCGAAGAACTGCTGGAAGCCGTCGGCCTGATCGAATACCGCAAACATACCGCCGTCGAACTGCCCTATGGCCGCAAACGCGCGCTCGAAATCGCCACCACCCTGGCGCTGGAGCCCGAAATGATGCTGCTGGACGAGCCGATGGCCGGTATGGGGCATGAAGATATCGAGAAGATTTCCGACCTGATCAAGCGCGTGGCGGCCAACCGCACCGTGCTGATGGTGGAGCATAACCTGAGCGTGGTTGCCAAACTGTCCGACACGATCACGGTGCTGCGCCGCGGAGAAGTGCTGGCGGAAGGAAATTACGAGACCGTGTCGCGCAACCCGGAAGTGATCGAAGCGTATATGGGGACCGGCCATGCATAACGGCGGCAATACGAGCGGCACGGAACTGGCGGTCCGCGACCTGAATGCCTGGTATGGCGAAAGCCATATCCTGCATGGCATGCAGTTCGAAGTGCAGAAGGGCGAAGTCGTCACTTTGCTGGGCCGCAACGGCGCCGGCAAGACCACGACGATGAAGGCCCTGATGGGCATGATCGCCAACCGCAAGGGTTCGGTGCTGTTCGAGGGTGAGGAACTGATCCACCTGCCCTCCAACAAGATCGCCAAGCGTGGCCTGGCCTTCTGCCCGGAAGAGCGCGGGATTTTCTCAAGTCTGAACGTCTATGAGAACCTGACCCTGCCGCCGGCCGTGCGGCCGGGCGGCATGAGCCTGGACGAGATCTATCAGATATTCCCCAATCTGAAGGAACGCCTGAAAAGCCAGGGCACCAAGCTGTCGGGTGGCGAGCAGCAGATGCTTGCCATCGGCCGCATCCTGCGCACGGGCGCGAATTTCCTGCTGCTGGACGAACCGACCGAAGGCCTCGCACCCGTGATCGTGCAGCAGATCGGCGCCATGATCCGGCTGCTGAAATCCAAAGGCTATACCGTGTTGCTGGTGGAGCAGAATTTCCGCTTCGCCAGTACCGTTGCCGACCGCCACTACGTGGTCGAGCACGGCAAGGTGATCGACATGATTGCGAACGATCAGATCGCCGCCAATACCCAGAAACTCGAGTCCTATCTCGGGGTATAAGTTCAACCAGGAGGAAGCACCATGCGATTCAAGCATTTGTTTGTGACGACGGCCGCCGTGCTGGCAGCCGGGGCGGCCAATGCCCAGATGTCCGACGGCGTGATCAAGATCGGCGTGATGAACGACCAGTCGGGTCTGTATGCCGACGTGTCGGGCCCGGGCGGCACCTGGGCGGCCAAGAAGGCGGTCGAGGATTACGGCGCCGCCGCCAAGGGCCTGAAGGTGGAAGTGGTTTTCGCCGACCACCAGAACAAGCCCGATATCGGCTCCAACATCGCCCGTCAGTGGTACGATGTCGACAAGGTTGACGTGATCGTCGACGTGCCGACCTCGTCGGTAGCGCTGGCGATCAATCAGATCACCAAGGAAAAGAACAAGGTGTTCCTCGGTTCCGGTCCCGCGACCGCCGATCTGACCGGCCCGGCCTGCTCGCCCAACACCGTGCACTGGACCTACGACACCTGGGCGCTGGCCAACGGCACCGGCAAGGCGATCGTGCAGACCGGCGGCAAGAGCTGGTTCTTCCTGACCGCCGATTATGCCTTCGGTCATGCGCTGGAGCGCGACACCAAGGCGGTGGTCGAATCGAACGGCGGCAAGGTGCTCGGCGCTGTCCGCACGCCTTTCCCGGGTACCGATTTCTCGTCCTTCCTGCTGCAGGCGCAGGCTTCGAAGGCGCAGATCATCGGCCTGGCCAATGCCGGCGGCGATACCATCAACTCGATCAAGCAGGCATCTGAGTTCGGCATCGTCGAAGGCGGCCAGAAGTTGGCCGGCATGCTGATGTTCATCACCGACGTGCATGCGCTGGGCCTCAAGACCGCCCAGGGCCTGAACTTCACCACTGCCTGGTACTGGGATGCCAACGACAACAACCGCGCCTTCGCCAAGGACTTTGCCGCGGCCAATGGCGGGAAGTATCCGACCATGGTTCAGGCCGGCATCTACTCGGCGGTGACCCATTACCTGAAGGCTGTCGAAGCGCTGAAGAGCGATGCCGACGGCGTCAAGGTGGTGGAAAAGATGAAGTCGATGCCGAGCGAGGATAAGCTGTTCGGCAAGGGCACCATCCGCCAGGATGGCCGCCACATGCACGACATGTACCTCGTCGAGGTGAAGAAGCCGGGCGAGTCCAAGAAGCCCTGGGATTACCTGACCGTGAAGAAGACCATTCCGGCCAACGAAGCCTTCCGCCCGCTGGCCGACGGCAAGTGCCCGCTGGTCAAGAGCTGAGCGTAAACCGCAACCCGGAGCCGCCCCAGGGCGGCTCCGGCGAGCGGCCCGCAGCCTTGCAGTTTGCGGCCGATGGGGCCGTAAACTCAAAGACTGCCGGATACGGCGAATTTAAAGAGATTGCGTAAAGAGGGGGCATTCCAGCGATGTTCGAGCTGCTTGGCATAGCGCCGCAGGCCTTGTTCGGCCAGCTGCTGCTTGGTCTGATCAACGGCGCGTTCTACGCCATGCTCAGTCTGGGCCTGGCCGTGATTTTCGGCCTGCTCAACGTCATCAATTTCACCCATGGCGCCCAGTACATGATGGGCGCCTTCTGCGCCTGGATGCTGCTGAACTGGGCCGGCATTCCGTATTGGGGTGCCTTGATCATCGCCCCCATCATCATCGGCGCCTTCGGCATCGTGCTGGAGAAGGTGTTCCTGAAACGGCTGTATCATCTGGACCATCTCTACGGCCTGCTGCTCACCTTCGGCCTTGCCCTCATCATCGAGGGCATCTTCCGCAAGCAGTTCGGCTCGTCCGGCCTGCCATACACTAATCCGATCCCCGGCGGCACGCGGCTCGATTTCATGTTCCTGCCCTGGTATCGCGGCTGGGTCGTGGTCGCCTCGCTGGTGATCTGCCTCGGCACCTGGTTCCTGATCGAGCGCACTAAGCTGGGCTCCTACCTGCGCGCCGCGGTCGAACGGCCCGACCTGGTGCAGGCCTTTGGCATCAATGTACCGCGCATGATCACGCTCACCTATGGTTTCGGCGTTGGCCTTGCCGCGCTGGCCGGCGTGCTGGCCGCGCCGATTTACAGCGTGAACCCCCTGATGGGTTCCAATCTCATCATCATCGTCTTCGCCGTGGTGGTGATCGGCGGCATGGGTTCGATTCTGGGCGCCATCATCACCGGCTTTGGTCTGGGCATCATCGAGGGCCTTACAAAAGTGTTCTATCCAGAAGCCTCCAACACCGTCATCTTCATCATCATGGCCATTGTGCTGATGCTGAAGCCGGCCGGCCTGTTCGGCACGCCGAAGTGAGGGCTGGATCATGAGCATGATGACCCCCGGCGTCACCAAGAACCGCGACCTGTTGGTTTTTGCCGTACTGATCGTTATCGCCGCCATTGCCCCGGCGGTGGTTTATCCCGTCTTCCTGATGAAGGTGCTGTGCTTCGCGCTGTTTGCGCTCGCCTTCAACCTGCTCATCGGCTATGTCGGCCTGCTGTCCTTCGGCCACGCCATGTTCTTCGGCGGCGCTGCCTATATCAGCGGTTATGTCGTGAAGGCCTGGGGCTGGTCGCCCGAACTGGGCATCCTGGCCGGCACCGCCTCCGCCGCCCTGCTGGGACTGGTAACCGGCAGCTTGGCGATCCGCCGTCAGGGCATCTACTTTGCCATGGTGACGCTGGCGCTCTCGCAGATGGTGTTTTTCTTCTGCGTCCAAGCCCCCTTCACCGGCGGCGAGGATGGCATCCAGGCGATCCCGCGCCGGCCGCTGTTCGGCGTGTTCGATATCAAGGACGATCTCAGCTTCTTCTATCTGGTACTCGTCGTCTTCGCTTTCGGTTTCCTGGTGATCTGGCGCGCCATTCATTCACCCTTCGGCCAGGTCCTGAAGGCAATCCGCGAGAACGAGCCGCGTGCCATATCGCTGGGCTACCGGGTGGACCAGTACAAGCTGCTGGCCTTCGTGCTGTCGGCTTCGCTGGCCGGCATGGCGGGCGCCACCAAGGCTTTGGTGTTCCAACTCGCCTCACTCACCGACGTCACCTGGCAGATGTCGGGCGAAGTGGTGCTGATGACCCTGGTGGGCGGCATGGGCACGGTATTCGGCCCCATCGTCGGCGCCGGCGTGATCATCACCATGCAGAACTACCTCGCCGGCTTCGGCGAATGGGTGCTGGTGATCCAGGGCGCCATCTTCGTGGTGGTGGTGATGGCCTTCCGCAAAGGCATCGTCGGCGAAATCCAGGCCTGGTGGCAGCGGCGTAACCGCCAGGCCTGAGGAGTGGCAGGGCCGGCTCAGCCGGCCTTGCTGCCCAGCCCTATCCGCCCTCGGTCATAAGCCTGGGTTGCCCGCCGGCACCAGGTCGAATTGTCAAGGTACCACTGCACGGTCGCCTTCAGGCCAGCTGCCAGATCGTATTGCGGACGCCAGCCCAGTTCCCGCTCGGCTTTTGACGGGTCGATAGCATAGCGGGCATCGTGGCCCGGTCGATCGGTAACGAAGGTGATCAGTTCGGCATACTTGCTGCCGCCCTGGCGTGGCACCAGATCGTCGAGGATGGCGCAGAGGCGGTGTACCAGATCGATGTTGCGCTGCTCCCCGCGTGCGCCGACCAGATAGGTCTCGCCGGCCTGGCCCTTCTCGACAGCCAGTTGCAAGGCAGCAGCATGGTCTTCGACATGAATCCAGTCGCGCACTTGCTCACCCCGGCCATAGATCGGCAGGGCCTTGCCTTCCAGGGCATTCAGGACGGTGAGCGGGATCAGTTTTTCCGGAAACTGATACGGCCCGTAATTGTTGCCGCAATTGGTGACCAGTACCGGCAGGTCATAGGTGCGACCGAAGGCGCGGGCCAGATGGTCGGCGGACGCCTTGCTGGCCGCGTAGGGTGAATTGGGCTTGTAGGGGCTGTTTTCGTCGAACAGGCCGCTGGCGCCCAGTTCGCCATACACCTCGTCGGTCGAGACCTGCAGATGGCGGAACTGGCCCCGCGCCGTGGCATCGAGACCGCGCCAGTGATCCAGTGCCGCCTCGAGCAGGACGAGGCTGCCAGTCACGTTCGTTTCGATGAATGGCGCCGGGCTGTCGATGGAACGGTCGACATGGCTCTCGGCCGCCAGATGGTAGACCGCCACCGGCCGGGTCTCGGCATAAATCCGCTTGATCGACGCCCGGTCGCAGATATCCACCTGCTCGAAACGGTGCAAATCCGGATTCGGCAGAGCGGCGATATTGTCCGGGTTGCCGGCATAGGTCAGCTTGTCGATGGTAACGACGCGGCGCTTCTGCGCATTCAGCCGGCGGACCAGGGCGGAGCCGATGAAACCGGCGCCGCCGGTAACGATGACTGTCATGGATTGGGTCTCCCTAGGCCCTGTATAGCGGGGCCCTGTATAACCGACCCCCGGATGCCCCGGAAGGTCCGGGCTGCCGGTGCTGCCAGAAGATGGCAGCAGGGTGGCAACCAGACCCGCCCTGCCGCTTGGCGCTGGCTCCGTCCCACCCCATATTGGCAGCCATGAGCCAGTCCCCCGCCCCCAAGAGCATGGAACGCGAAATCGAGGATCCGGACCGCTTTGCGGACGCCAATTTCCCCGATTTTGTGCCCCATCGCCCGCCCCGTCCGGAAAAAAGCGAGGGCGGCATCGCCTATGACCTGCAAGCCCCTTACGAGCCTCGCGGCGACCAGCCCCAGGCCATCGCTGAACTGACCGGCGGTGTACAGGCTGGCGAGCGCGATCAGGTGCTGCTGGGCGTTACCGGCTCGGGCAAGACTTTCACCATGGCGCAGATCATTGCGCGCTCGGGTCGACCGGCCCTGATACTGGCCCCGAACAAGACCCTGGCCGCCCAGCTTTACGGCGAGATGAAAGCCTTCTTCCCCAACAACGCGGTGGAATATTTCGTCTCGTATTACGATTACTACCAGCCCGAAGCCTATGTGCCGCGCAGCGACACCTATATCGAAAAGGATTCAGCGGTTAACGAACAGATCGATCGCATGCGCCATTCGGCCACGCGAGCCCTGCTGGAGCGAGACGACGTCATCATCGTTGCGTCGGTATCCTGCATCTACGGTATCGGCTCGGTCGAGACATATTCGGAAATGACCCTGCCGCTGCAGGCCGGACAGGTGATCGAACGCGATGCCCTGCTGCGCCGCCTGGTCGACCTGCAATACAAGCGCAATGACGTGGCCTTTGCCCGCGGCGCCTTCCGCGTGCGCGGCGACGGCGTGGAAATCTTCCCCTCGCATATGGAGGACCGGGCCTGGCGCCTCTCGCTGTTCGGCGACGAGCTGGAGAGCATCGTCGAATTCGATCCGCTGACCGGCCAGAAGACCGGCGACATGACAGCCGTGAAACTGTATGCCAACAGCCACTATGTGACGCCAAAACCGACGCTCAATCAGGCGATCAACCAGATCAAGGTGGACCTGCAGCTTCGCCTCGACCAGCTCACCAAGATGGGCCGCCTGGTGGAAGCCCAGCGGCTGGAACAGCGGACCAGCTTCGATATCGAGATGATGATCGCCACCGGCGCCTGCGCCGGCATCGAGAATTACTCGCGCTATCTGACCGGCCGGGGCCCGGGTGCGCCGCCGCCCACGCTATTCGAATACCTGCCCGACAACGCCCTGCTGTTCGTCGACGAAAGCCATGTGACGGTGCCGCAGATCGGCGGCATGTTCCGCGGCGACTTCCGGCGCAAGGCCACGCTGGCAGAATACGGGTTCCGCCTGCCCTCCTGCATCGACAACCGCCCGCTGCGCTTCCGCGAATGGGATCGCCTGCGGCCGCAGAGCGTCTTCGTTTCGGCCACACCGGGCAAATGGGAACTGGAGCGCACCGGCGGCGTCTTCGTCGAACAGATCATCCGGCCCACCGGCTTGATCGACCCGGTCACCGAAATTCGGCCCGTGGAACACCAGGTCGACGACCTGCTGGCCGAGTGCCGCGAGGTGATACGCAAGGGCTATCGCGTGCTGGTCACCACCCTGACCAAGCGCATGGCGGAAGACCTGACCGAATATATGACCGATGTCGGCCTCAAGGTGCGCTATCTGCATTCCGATATCGACACGCTTGAGCGTATCGAGATCATCCGCGACCTGCGTCTGGGTGTGTTCGACATCCTGATCGGCATCAACCTGCTGCGCGAAGGCCTCGACATCCCCGAATGCGCCCTTGTCGCCATCCTGGATGCCGACAAGGAGGGCTTCCTGCGTTCGGAAACCTCGCTGGTGCAGACCATCGGCCGCGCTGCCCGCAACGTGGACGGCCGCGTCATCCTCTATGCCGACAAGATGACCAACAGCCTGCAACGTGCCATCGCCGAAACGGACCGTCGCCGTGCGCGGCAGCAGGCCTATAACCAGGAGCACGGCATCACGCCAGAAAGCGTGAAGAAGCAGATCGGCGACATTCTGCAATCGGTCTACGAACAGGATCACTACACGGTGGATGCAGGTGCCGCGAGCGAGGGCCATCTGGTCGGCCATAACCTGAAGGCCTATCTCGCCGATCTGGAGAAGCGCATGCATGATGCGGCCGGAAACCTGGAATTCGAGGAAGCCGCCCGCCTGCGCGACGAGATCAAACGGCTGGAAATGAACGAACTGGAACTACCCGGTTCGATCGCGCGCAAGCCACTGGGTTTGTCGGAAGATGCTGCCGCCGCGCCACGGCCGGCCGGTCGCTCGACGGCGGGCCGGGCCGGCTCGCGCCGAGCCTATCGTGGACGGAAACGCTGATGCCGGTTCCGTCGTCCGCCCCCACCGCGCTGGTCACCGGCGCCAGCCATCGTATCGGCCGCGCCATCGCGCTGTACCTGGCCGGGCGAGGCTATGCCGTTGCCCTGCATTGCAACCGTTCGCGGGATGCTGCCGAGGCCCTGCGGTCCGAGATAGCTGCACCCGGCGGCAAGGCCGCCATTGTCCAGGGCGATCTGGCGCGCCATGGCGATGTGATGCGGCTGGTGGATGAAGCAGCCGCCGCCCTCGGCCCGCTTTGCGTGCTGGTCAACAATGCCTCGCTGTTCGACTACGACCATGTCGAAACAGCCACGGAGCAAAGCTGGGACCGCCATCTCGACACGAACCTGAAGGCACCGTTCTTCCTGTCGCAGACCTTCGCCCGTCAATTGCCTCATGGTGTGCAAGGTAACGTCGTCAACCTGGTCGACATGCGGGTCTGGCGCCTGACACCGCATTTCGCCTCCTACACCGTGGCCAAGGCCGGCCTGTGGACCCTGACCCAGACGCTCGCCATGGCGCTGGCTCCCAATATCCGGGTGAATGCGATCGGCCCCGGGCCGGTCCTGCCCAGCCCACGCCAGACCGAAGAGCAATTCCGCCGGCAATGGGACAGCACCCCGCTGCAGCGCGGCGCCGAACCGGGCGAGATTGCCGCAGCCGTGGGATTCCTGCTTGACGCCCCGGCCATGACCGGCCAGATGATCGCCCTGGATGGCGGCCAGCACCTGCCCTGGCAGCAGAGCGGCCGGCCCTTCACAGCAGGCACCGGCGAGCCGGAGGAGTGACATGACGATCCATGCCCGCGCCCGTGCCGCCTGGGCGGAAATACCGGTTCCCGCCTTCACCGAGGCCAGCCAGCCGGCCCGCCGCGTTTTCGTGCGCGATCTGCTGCTGGACGCCCTGATCGGGATTTATCCCGAGGAGCGGGTCAAATCCCAGAAAATCCTGATCAATCTGGAACTCTGGGTAGCCGAGACACCGGGCGAGTCGCCGCGTTCGTATGACGAGGTGGTGTGCTACGAGCAGCTGGTGAAACGTACCAAGATGCTGCTTGCCGAGGGGCATATCGATCTGGTCGAAACCTTGGCCGAACGTCTGGCGGCACTCTGCCTGGCCGATGAGCGGGTACTGCGGACCCGGGTTCGCGTTGAGAAACCCGAAGCCATCGCGGAAGCTGCCGGAGTCGGGGTGGAAATCGAGCGCAGCCGCCGTTGAGGTTGCAATCGGCGAGCCCAGGCGTGTCAGTCTTGACTTTTGCAACCGTCTTCTGTTGCAGGCCGAATTGTGCACAGGGATATTCAGCGACTCGGAACTGGTCTTAACTGCGCGCTTTTTGGCAATAACCCTGTGAATAATTCATATTAGTTATTTATATCAGTTACTTATATGGAGTCTGCAACTTCGCGCCTAGGGCGAGATTTCGGTATTGTTATCCAATGCGACAATCTGCCCTGAGTTTCCCCACAAAGTTATCCACAGCCTTGGGACGCTTTTCTCAACGCCGTGTAATCATTGGGTTTTTATGAGTATGGTCAGGTGAATGACTGAACGCGATCCGCAGGCTGATTCTCTTGCGACGGGTGCGACGCCGGCGGATATCGGCGCTGCCGTGATTGCCCGCCATTTGCCTACTCTGCCTCTGGGCCCTGGCATCTACCGTATGATCGATGCCAGGGGCGAGGTGCTGTATGTCGGCAAGGCGCGTTCCCTACGCAAGCGGGTCACCTCGTATACCAAAACCGAGGCGCTGAGCGTCCGCATCCAGCGCATGGTGCGCCAAGTGGCGACGGTGGAGATCACCACCACACATACTGAGGCCGAAGCGCTGCTACTCGAAGCCAACCTGATCAAGAAGCTGCAGCCGCCCTTCAACGTGCTGCTGAAGGACGACAAATCCTTCCCCTATATCCTGGTGGCGCGCGACCATCCCTTCCCGCGCATCACCAAACATCGCGGCGCCCGCGACGTGCCGGGCGATTATTTCGGCCCCTTTGCCTCCACCGGTGCTGTGCATGTCACCCTGAATGCAATGTCGCGGGCTTTTCCGCTGCGCAGTTGCACCGACAGCGAATTCGCCAGCCGAACCCGGCCCTGCCTGCAATACCAGATCAAGCGCTGCAAGGCTCCCTGCGTCGGCCGCATCGACGAAGCCGATTATGCCGCCATCGTCGATGAGGCCCGGGATTTCCTGAGCAATCGCAACCGGCATGTGCTGGAAGACTGGGGCCGGCGCATGCAGGCCGCCTCCGATGCCCTTGATTATGAGGCCGCCGCGGAACTGCGCGATCGCATACGGGCGCTCGCCCACATCACGCAGAAACAGGATATCAACCTGTCCGAGATCGACGATGCGGACGTGATCGCCATCCATGCGGAAGGCGGCCTGGTCTGTGTGCAGATATTCTTTTTCCGCGCCGGCCAGAATTTCGGCAACCGCGCCTATTTCCCTGCTCATGCCCGTGACGTGGAGATTGATGAAGTGCTGGATGCCTTCATTGGCCAGTTTTATGCCACACGTGAACCGCCGCGCCTGATCCTGGTCAATCATGCCGCCGAGAATGCGCCGCTGATAGAGGAGGCCTTAAGCAAGCATGCCGGTCATCACGTCGAATTGCATTGCCCTCAGCGCGGCGTAAAACGCCATCTGGTCGAACTGGCCGCCGACAATGCCCGCGATGCCCTGCGTCGCCGCATGGCGGAAACCAGCACCCAACAGCAGTTGCTTGCCGGTGTGGCGGAACTGTTCGGCCTAGAAGCGCCGCCGCAGCGCATCGAAGTCTATGACAACAGCCACATCATGGGGCGCCATGCCGTGGGCGGCATGATCGTGGCGGGACCGGAAGGCCTGCGCAAGAACGCCTATCGCAAGTTTAACATCAAGGGCGAAGACATCGAGCCCGGCGACGACTACGCTATGATGAAGCATGTGCTGACCCGTCGGTTCCAGCGCCTTCTGAAAGAGGATGCCGAAGACGAGAATGCCGCCGACTGGCCCGACCTGCTGCTGATCGATGGCGGCAAAGGCCAACTCAGCGCCACGCTCAAAGTGCTGGAGGAACTCGGCGTCGATGACGTACCGGTGGTGGGCATCGCCAAGGGGCCGGACCGCAATGCCGGTCGCGAGCAGTTTTTCCTGCCGAACCGCGAACCCTTCATGCTGGAACCACGCCATCCGGTGCTGTTCTTCCTGCAAAGGCTGCGCGATGAAGCGCATCGCTTCGCCATCGGCACGCATCGCGCCAAGCGGGCCAAGGACCAGATCAAATCCCCGCTTGACGAGATTCCGGGCATCGGCGCCGCCCGCAAGAAAGCGCTCTTGCTGCATTTCGGCTCTGCCAAGGCCGTCTCGCGGGCCGGATTGCCCGATCTGGAGGGGGTGCCGGGCGTAAGCAAAACTGTTGCCAAACGCATCTATGACCATTTCCACGGCGGCTGAAACCCGCTCCCATTCCGGGCCCAACTCTGGCCCTGCGCTCCAGCCCATGCGATAATTCAACTGCCATGCTGAACGGCCTTCCCAATATCCTGACCGTCTCGCGCATCCTGGCGATTCCGGCGATCTGCGCGGCATTCTTCCTGCCCGGCGCCTGGAGCGCGTGGGTTCCGCTGGCCCTATTCGCAGCGGCCGGCATCACCGACTGGTTCGATGGCTATCTGGCGCGGAAATGGGGCCAGATGTCGGACCTGGGTCGTTTCCTCGATCCAGTAGCCGACAAACTGCTGGTAGCCGCCGTCATCCTGATGCTGATCGCTTTCGAGCGGATCGACCGCATCACCTGCCTGGCTGCCGTCGTGATCATGTGCCGCGAGATCACCGTAACGGGCTTGCGTGAATTTCTAGCCGAGCTGCGGGTCAAGGTCCCGGTCTCCCGTCTGGCGAAATGGAAAACCACCGTGCAGTTGATCGCGCTGGCGATCCTTATTGTGGGCGATCATGGACCTGCTGAAATCCCGGTCCGATTACTCGGAGAAATCGGTCTGTGGCTGGCGGCGATCCTGACCATCTACACCGGATGGGATTACCTGCAGACCGGCCTGCGTCACATGGCCGCCGAGCCGGCCAAGACAGGCTCCCAGGCGACTGCCGTGCAGAGCAAAGGGGCGGAGTGATGCGTGTGCTGTATTTTGCCCTGCTTCGCGAACGCGTCGGTGTGGCAGAGGAAACCGTCAGCCCACCCTCGGAAATCCGTACCGTTGGCGATCTGGTCGACTGGCTGCGCCGGCAAAGCCCGCAGCACGATCACGCCCTGGCCGATCCGGCGATGGTCCGCGTAGCGGTCAACCAGGATTATGCCCGACCCGACCATGCCGTGGCGCCGAACGACGAAATCGCCTTTTTCCCACCGGTGACCGGAGGCTAGGCCATGACGGTTCGGGTCCAGCGTGAGGATTTTGACACGGCGGCCGAACTGGAACGATTGTCAGCCGGCAATCCCAGGATTGGCGCGGTGGTAACCTTTACCGGATTGGTCCGGGATTTCAGCGGATCGGGCGACCCCGGGCAGAGCATGACCCTGGAACATTATCCGGGCATGACCGAACGACAGCTAGGGGAAATCCTGGCGGAGGCGGAAAGCCGCTGGCCGCTGGAGGCCGCCCTGGTGATCCACAGATACGGCGAGTTGGCGCCGGGTGATCGTATCGTGCTTGTCGTGACGGCCTCGGCTCATCGTCAGGCCGCCTTTGAAGCCAATGCCTTTCTGATCGACTGGCTGAAAACCAAGGCGCCATTCTGGAAGCTGGAACAGACTGGCGGCAAACGCCGATGGGTTGAAGCGAAAACCAGTGACGATACGGCCGCAGCCCGCTGGCAGCGCTGAGCCGACCTTTACACTACTGGAACTGTAAGAATATCAGTTTACTACCGCCCTTCCGTGTGGCATGTCGTATTTGTCATAGGTCAGCCCTGTCATGGTGCCGGCCGCATAAAGTGTGATGTGCGTAAAGCAAATCTTTCCACGATTCATTGCGGCCCATGATCATCCCCCGCGCCCCGGATTCTTCATCAACCAGCGATATTGCACCGGTTGCGCCTGACCGTATCCGCAGCAAATCCCTGAGGAATCTGCTTAATTACTGGGACTCAAAGGCCCACCAGCTGGAGCGTCTGCCATCGCGCGCCGATCTGCAGCCGGACGAAATGGTGCCCTTCCTGCCCTTCGTCGCCCTGATCAATGTGCAGGCGGGTCCGCCGCGTTTTCAGTTTCGTCTGGTCGGTACCGGGATCGTTGGCGCCATGGGCCGCGAAACCACCAACCGGAATGTCGATGAGGCCTTGTTCGGGGCCAACGCCCCCAATGTTGAGACCTTTTTCAGCATGCCTCTCGACAACCGCGGGCCCGCCTATGCCACCGGCCAATACACCATCGCCCCCAGCGGGCGAACACTGGCTTTCGAGACGTTATTGCTGCCGCTGTCGAGCGACGGTACGGCGATCGACATGTTACTCGGCGGCCTAGTGGGTGAGCGCGTTCAACGGGACGAACAAATCTGCGGCTTCCAATACGATTTCTTTTCGCCGCTCGTGCAAACGGCCGCGCCTTAAGCGCGGCCGTCCGGCATTCATCCGAATTTCTGTCTGGATTAAGCGGCCGCCTTGCGGCGCGTGGCTGCATCGAAGTCGGCCAGCAGCGCCTGACAGATATTACCCGGCTTGAAGCTGTAGGGGCCGATTTCCGAAACCGGGGTGACTTCGGCAGCGGTGCCGGTGAGGAAGCATTCCTGAAAACCGCTCATTTCCTCCGGCATGATCGCCCGCTCTATCACCTCGATCCCGCGCGCCTTCGCCATCGCCATCACGGCCCGCCGGGTGATGCCATCAAGGAAACAATCCGGCGTCGGCGTATGCAGCTTGCCGTCTTTGGCAAAAAAGATGTTGGCTCCGGTAGCCTCGGCGACCTGGCCGCGCCAATCCAACATCAGGGCATCCTGATAGCCTTCGCGCTCCGCCTTGTGTTTCGACAGCGTGCAGATCATGTAAAGCCCCGCAGCCTTTGCCTTGGTCGGCGCGGTATTCGGCGCTGGGCGACGCCAGTCGCTGATCTGCAGCCGCAACCCCTTCATCTTTGCTTCCGGCGAAAAATAGCTCGGCCATTCCCAGACAGCGATGGCGAGGTGAATCTTGTTCTGCTGCGCCGACACGCCCATCATTTCCGAGCCGCGCCAGGCCACCGGCCGCACATAGCAGTTCGGCATCTTGTTCGCAGCCACGGTCTCGCGTGTGGCGCGATCGATTTCCTCGACCGAATACGGGATGGTAAAGTCCATCAGCTTGCCGGAGTCATAAAGCCGCTGGCTGTGTTCGGTCAGGTGGAAGACTTCCCCGTCATAGGCCCGCTCGCCCTCGAAAACGCAGGACGCATAATGCAGCGCATGGGTCAGGACATGCAGTTTGGCATCCCGGAACGGGATCAGTTTGCCATCGAGCCAGATCAGGCCATCGCGGTCATCATATGGGATCAGGGACATCGGCTGCTCCTTGGGCGAAAACGGAACTAGGTATTATTATTACTATTTGGATAGCGCATAAGTAACAATATGATCGATATATGTCAATACTACTGCCATATTTTTCGTACATTGCTGTGTTGCCGATTTTACTGTTGCTGGCAAAGGTCAGCTTGAAGCCGGCTATCCCTTTGCGCCATATAGAACATCATGACTGACCTGAAATCGCTGGCGAACCCCCTGTTCCTGCGTGAGGATGAACTCCGCCAGGGCATCGAGCTGTTGTTCTACGCCTATCGCGATTTTACCCGCGGGCCGGATGAAATCCTCGACCGCTACGGTTTTGGCCGCGCCCATCACCGGGCCCTCCATTTCATCAGCGGCAATCCGGGGATCACGGTGGCCGAACTGCTGGCCATCCTGCGGATCACCAAACAGAGCCTGTCGCGCGTGCTTTCGGCACTGATCGAAGGCGGTTTTGTCCGCCAGCAGCAGGGCATACGGGACCGCCGCCAGCGTCAGCTGTTTCTCACTGAACAGGGCAAGAATCTGGAAAAGCAAATCAGCATGGTGCAGCAGGCCAAGGTGGCGCAGGCCTATCGCGAGGCCGGTGCCGAAGCCGTCGCCGGCTACCGCAAGGTTCTGGCCGGCCTGATCGACGAGCAGGACCGGCCGGCCATTCTGCGCGCCATACAGCGGCGCTGAACCTGCCATGGATCTGGCCGAACCGCATATCCTGATCGTCGATGACGACGAACGCATCCGCAATTTGCTGACCCGCTATCTTGCCGGCCAAAACTTCCGCGTTACCGGCGCCGAAGACGCCGCCGATGCGACCGCCAAGCTGGCATCTGTCAGTTTCGACCTGCTGATCGTAGACGTCATGATGCCGGGGCAGAATGGCTTTGACTTCGTGGCCGAATTGCGGCGCAAGAAGAACCATGTGCCTGTGATTCTGCTGACCGCGCGCGGTGAGGCCGAGGATCGCATCACGGGCCTGGAAACCGGCGCGGACGACTATCTGCCCAAGCCATTCGAGCCGCGTGAATTGACACTACGGATAAACTCTATCCTCAAACGTGCAGCTCGGCCCGCGCCAACACCGCCCAGTGCGGCAATACGCTTCGGCGAATTTTCCTTTGACGCGGTCCGTGGCGAGTTGAAACGGGACGAGGACATCATCCCGCTGACCACTGGCGAGGCTCAGTTACTGCGTGTCCTGGCGCGCAACCCGGGCACCACCGTGCCGCGTGCGGCGCTGGCCGATCCGACCAGCGGCGGCGAAAGCCGCGCTGTCGACGTGCAGATCACCCGCCTGCGCCGCAAGATCGAAACCGATCCGCGCAACCCGCGCTACCTGCAGACAGTCTGGGGCGAGGGTTATGTGCTCTGGGCGGAATAAAGCGCTTTAGGTTGCGGCATGTGGCTCAAACGCTTTTTGCCGCGCAGTCTCTTCGGTCGCTGGCTTCTGCTGCTGGTGGGTCCGATTGCCGTTCTGCAGGCTTTGCTGGCCTATATCTTTTATGAACGCCACTGGGACACCGTAACCCGCCGGCTGGGCCTTGGCCTTGCCGGCGAAATCGCTCTGCTGGTCGAAATGCGCGAAGCTGGCACCGATCCCGCCACACTGACCGATCTCGTGCTCGGCATGGGCCGCACGCTGGAACTCCAGATCAATTTCCGGCCTGGCACGAGTTTCCCGCCCGATATCCCGCCCCTGCGCCGTTTCTCGATTCTAGACCGGATGCTGGTTCAGGCATTGGGAGAGCGCTTGAAACAGCCCTACCAAATCGATGCACAGCGCGATGATCGCACGGTG
The DNA here is from genome assembly GCF_046297595.1 of Ferrovibrio sp. Taxonomy (GTDB): domain Bacteria; phylum Pseudomonadota; class Alphaproteobacteria; order Ferrovibrionales; family Ferrovibrionaceae; genus Ferrovibrio. Next base: position 173,979 of record NZ_JBKBHT010000004.1, on the reverse strand, counting down.
ATCGTCTATGTACAGCTTGCTGATGGGCTGCTGATGGTCACCGCGCAGGAAAGCCGCGTTTTTTCGGCCAGCACCTATGCTTTCATGATCTGGATGACGGCAGCCTCCGCGCTGCTGTTGGGTATCGCGGTGCTGTTCCTGCGGAATCAGATCAAGCCGATCCGCCGACTGGCAGAGGCAGCCGATGCTTTCGGCAAGGGCCGCGAGATCAAGGATTTCCGCCCCAGCGGTGCGGATGAGGTTCGAGCCGCCGCCCGCGCCTTCCTGGCCATGCGCGACCGCATCCGCCGCCATATCCGCGAACGTACAGATATGCTGGCCGGTGTGAGCCACGACCTTCGCACACCGCTGACACGCATGAAGCTGCAGCTATCGCTGATGCCGGCGAACGAGGAAATCGATGAACTGAAACGTGACATCGATGAAATGGACAGGATGGTGAGTGCCTATCTGGCGTTTGCACGCGGCCAGAGCGAACAGCCCGCCGAACCGACTGATCTTGCTCATCTGGTCAATGAATTGGCTGATGACGTACGCCGGCGCGGTCGCGAATTGCAGATCGATATGCCCGAGCACCTGACCCTGCCGCTGCGCCGGCTGGGCCTGAAGCGCGCCTTGGCAAATCTGATAGAGAATGCTCTACGCTTTGGTCGGACGGTACGCTTGAGCGTTATCCGCATGGAAAAGAGCGTCGAAATCCATGTCGATGATGATGGCCCCGGCCTGCCGGAAAAAGAGCGTCACCGGGTGTTCCGGCCATTTTACCGCCTGGATCAGGCACGCCACGGCAGCGGCAATGTCGGCCTGGGCCTGACTATCGCGCGTGACGCCGTGCTGGCCCATGGCGGCGAGATCGCCCTGGATAAATCGCCGCTGGGCGGCCTGCGTGTGGTGATCCGCCTGCCCGGTTAGGCGAGCCTATTCTTCGATGGCTTTTTTCGGTTCAGCGACGGTGAAGCGCCGTTCCCCCTGCAGCCGCCCCTTGCTGTCTTTCAGCAGCACGGCCCATTCACCAGGAAAAATGCGGGACTGCGACCAGATGCGCCAGTTGCGGCTGACATCCACACGGGCCTTCGATCGCCCGACTTCCTCGTCGTTGCGCATCCAGTGAAACCAGAACATTTCCCCGCCCGCAACGACCTGGGTGCAGTCGAGCCGCGCAAAGGCATAGGCCCGCTCCGTACCCGGCGGATAATCGCCTTCCAGGATGCCTTGCGGCTCTAGGTTGATCACGTTGCGGGTCATGGCGAACTGGCGCACGACGCAGTCATGCTCCTGCGCGCCGGCGGTAGGAGCAAAGCTGATGAGGAGCGCGAGCAGCGCGGTGGCCAGGAAAAAAGTGTTTTTTGTCATTGGGCTGGTCCGTGACGGGATTGTCGGCCGAGGGCACGGCCGGGGTCAATACGCTGCAAGTCAGACATTGGGAGTATCAATACATCCGGCCGCCATTCGGCACCGGCTGGTCCGGGCCGATCAGCACCACCTGACCGTCCGGGTCAGGCAGGCCCAGCACCAGGATTTCCGACATGAAGGAGCCGATCTGGCGGGGCGGAAAATTCACCACGGCGAGAACCTGCCGGCCCGGCAGGGCTTCGGGCGTGTAGTGCCTGGTAATCTGGGCAGAAGATTTCCGCACCCCCAGCGGGTCGCCGAAATCGACCCACAGCTTGATCGCCGGCTTGCGCGCTTCCGGAAAAGGCTCGGCACGGATGATTGTGCCAACGCGGATGTCGACCCGATGAAAATCGTCGATGGTAATCTCGCCCACCTGCGCGCCTCCCTTTTATGCCGAGAATGCCAAAAACAGAAAACGGGCGGGATTTTTACCCGCCCGTTGTGTATCTGGCAAATTGCAGGCTCGGAGACGTCCGGAGACGGCGTCCCGGGATGGCTTATTTCTTCGGCTTGCCGAACGCCTTGCGGAATTCCTCCAGGTTCTCGTTCATCCGCTGGTTGATGAGATCGAAGGCCTCGCTGTTGGTCTTCGACATCATCTCGGCCAGTTCGCGCAGGTTGGCCATAGCCTTTTCCATGGCCTGCTTGGCCGCATTCGGATCCGGCATGTTGGGGGAAACACCACCCTTCATCAGGCTGGCCACTTCGGCAGCGGCTTCCTGGAAAATCTCGGCCTGGCGCTTCGCCACCGCCTGATAGCCTTCCAGCGCCCGCTTGTTGGCAGCAGTGATCGCCTCAAGGTTCTTCTGCTGGGTCGCCGCCAGGGAAGTGGGATCGATGCCCGGCAGTTTCAGGTCGGAGAACAGCTTAGCCGGATCGAAGGCGGCGAAGGCGGCGAAAGGATTCTCGGCACTCTTGCTCATGACTTGCTCCCGTGATGCGTGTCTGGAAATCGAAGCCAGCATACCGGTGGCTGCCGGCGGCGTCAAGAATTTATTGTGCACTGCACAATAAATTCTTATCTTGTAGAAACAATACTATAGCGCTCTATGTCGTCGCTTTATCTCGCATATGCGAAATCGGACTCCGGGCAGTCAGGAACCGCATTGCCTGGCCCAGCCGCTTGTCCAGATGGGCCATGGTGGCAGAAAGATCAGCGCTCTCGTCCTTCAGCCAGACCCGAAGGGTATCCAGGTAGACAGCGCCCAGCGTCTTGCGGCGCAGAATCCCGGCCAGACCGGATTGGTCGAGCCCGGCGGAGGCCAGGGTCCAGTCCAGACCCTGCCGCAAGCCGCCATACAGGAAGCAGGCGAGCGCCGCTGGGTCGGCCGGCAATTCCCGCATCAGGACGCGGATCGCGGCCTTATGCGGCGTCAGGGCATCGAGCCGCGCCATCACCGCCTCGAACAGCCGATCCTTCGCCAAGGCGGCATCGTACGACTCGTGGGGGACAGCATCCCCCAGCCCCGCCAGCATCGCGGCATCAATGCGGTGGGCATATTCGGTCAGCATGTCGGTTTTCGAGGTATATTTCTGATAAAGCGTCCCAAGGCTCATGCCGCTCGCCTCGGCGATGCGGGTCAACGTGACCTGACGCCAGCCCTGCTCGGCAACGAGGTCCAGCATCGCATCAACCGGGTCGCGGCCAGCATCTGCCGCGCTGCCGGCCTTGCCTGCGGAACGTTTTCGGGTGGACTGCTTCGTCGCCTTGGCCATGGCCGTCTCCCGTTCGGATGGGTCTAATCTGGTGTCGGCGCTGCCGACCGGCAAGGTGCCTCAGCCGGCCAATTCCCGCGATCGTTTCGCCGCCGCGGCCACGGCGCGCTCCATCAGCGGAGCCAAGCCGTCCGGCGCCATCAGAACGTCCAGGGCCGCCTGCGTGGTTCCGTTCGGACTGGTCACATTATTGCGCAATTGCGTCGGGCTGTCCGGGCTCTGCCGCATCAGCAGGCCGGAGCCGACGACCGTGGCCTGCGCCAGGCGGGCCGCCAGGGACTTATCAAGCCCCGCCTTTTCACCGGCAGCAGCCATGCATTCGGTCAGCCAGAAGACATAGGCAGGACCCGAACCGGACACGGCGGTGACGGCGTCGATCAGTCCTTCATCCTCCACCCAGGCCACCTCGCCCACGGCGGCAAGCAGGTCGCCACAGAAGTTCCTCTGATCCGCAGAGACTCCGACACCGGGGCAGCAGACCGTGATGCCGGCCCCAACCGCGGCCGGCGTATTGGGCATGGCGCGAACGACAGCTGCCTGGCCGCCCAGCAGGCGGTTCAATGTGGCAGTCGTCTTGCCAGCAGCGATCGACAGGATGCAGGCGCCTTGGTTGGCATAGCCGACATAGGCCGGCGCCACTGCATCCATCACCTGCGGCTTGACTGCCAGCATCACCAAGGTTGGGGAAAAATTGGCGGGAATGGTTTCCGCTGCGCCGACCTGACGAATGCCAGCGGGTAGATCCGGGACGGGATTTGGTTCGACAATCACGATATCGGTGGCGGCGATGCCCTGGCGCAGCCAGCCGGCCAGCAAAGCGCTGCCCATCTTGCCACAACCAACCAAAAGAATGCCTCGGTTCATCCCGCTCTCCTCGCCAGCACCAGAAACGATGCGGGAAAAGTAGCCGGATGCCGGGGCCGGGTTAAGGGCTGGCCCTGAAAATCAGACGCTGGAATTCAATCCGTGCGGATCAGGCTTCGCCGACGCATTCGAACATGGCGGCGGCAACAGCGTCTTCCGGCGTGCGCCCGCCCCAGACCAGGAACTGGAAGGCCGGATAGAAGCGCTCGCATTCCGACAGGCCGATTTCCATCAGATCCTCGATCTGCTCGGTGGTGGCGCCATGGCCGCCACGCAGCAGCAGGGCCTGGCGGAACACCACCATGCCTTCTTCGACCCAGTAATCGAAATGCCCGATCAGGGCCTTCTCGTTCACATAGGCCAGCAGGGAATGCAGGTCGCGCCGCCGATTGGCCGGCACCTTCATGTCGAAGGCGCAGGTGAAACTGAGCGCGCCGAGTTCGTCGCGCCAGGAGAACCACATCTGCTGTTCGCAATAGCGGCCAGACACACCAACGGTGAGTTCATCGGAACCCTGGCGGTCGAACGGCCATTCATGTTCGCCAACAATCTGTTCGACCAAGTCGAGCGGGTTGAGGCGGCTGGTGGTTTCGGCTTCGATCAGTGTCCGCATGCGCTAGCGCTCCCCCTCTGCGGCGTGCCGGTTCTCGGCAGGTACTCCGAAACGGCTGACAAGGTTGGGAATTTGACCCCAGGCGGGGACAACACCGGCCTTCGCCGAGCAAGCCCCCATCCCCTCGGCTGACCATATATGTAGGTGTCGCGAAACAGTAGGCACCATAGATTTAGAGTATGCGGTGGAATCCCACTGTGCAAGGGCGTATTTACGAAAAATTCATGAAATTCGCCTGATCCGGGCGAGAGTTAGGACTGATCGCCGAATCAGCCATTCTGCTTGGATTCGAGCGCGGCCAGCCGTTCGGCGAGGCGGATATTCTCCTCCCGAGCCGCTTCGGCCATGGCCTTCACGGCCTCGAATTCCTCGCGGGTGACCAGGTCGACGTCGGCCAGCGCCTTTTCCAACCTCTGGCGGAAGGCCTGCTCCACCTCACCCTTCACGCCATGCAATGCCCCGAGCGCACCGGTGGCGATGCGGCTGAGATCGTCGAGCAGGCGGTTATCGGTCTGCATGGCGCGACTCCGTGGCGAATGTCTCCTTCCGATATGGCGGGCCAGGGCATGAGCCGCAAGCGCCGGGAGCCCTTTTCCACAGCTATTCCGCACCCAGATAGCCGGTGCCGAAGTGTTGGAAAGCCGGGGGGCGGGTGCTAGGTTCCGCCCCCAACGCACAGATTTACTGGCAGAATTACCGTGACCGAGCAGACCCCCGTCGACGTTTCCGGCGAACGCGCCAATCGTGAAGCCAAGCTGGCCCAACTGCGCCAGCAGGGGCTGGATCCTTATGCCGCGCCGAAATTCCCCAAATCCCACAAGAACGGGGCGGTGCATGAGGCCTATGCCCATCTGCAGCCCGACGAGCGCACCGACGACAGCGTGGCGGTGGCCGGCCGCGTGATGGCGATGCGCAACAGCGGCATGTTCATCGACCTGGTCGACGATACCGTGAAGCTGCAGGTCTATACCGCCAAGGAAGACGTGCAGGGCAAGCTCGCCACCGTGATGAAGGCGCTGGATCTCGGCGACATCATCGGCGTGCGCGGCACCGTGCGCCGCACCAAGCGCGGCGAAATCACGGTGGACAGCACCGAGGTGGTCGTGCTGGCCAAGGCGCTGGAGCCGCCGCCGGAAAAGTGGCACGGGCTGAAAAATGTCGAGCAGCGCTACCGCCACCGCGAATACGATCTGATCGGCAACGAAGAAAGCCGCACCACCCTGCGCGCGCGCTTCCGCGTGATCCAGTCGGTGCGCAACTTCCTCAGCGGCGAGGGCTTTCTGGAAGTCGAGACGCCGATGCTGCACACGATCCCGGGCGGCGCCATCGCGCGGCCTTTCGTGACGCATCACAATGCACTCGATATCCCGCTCTACATGCGCATCGCACCCGAGTTGCACCTCAAGCGGCTGGTGATCGGGGGCTTAAGCGAGAAAGTGTTCGAGATCAACCGCTGCTTCCGCAACGAAGGCATCTCGCCGCGCCACAATCCTGAATTCACCACCATGGAACTCTATCAGGCCTACGCCGATTACGAGGACATGATGGATATCGCCGAACGCACCATTGCCAATGCGGCCATCGTCGCCACCGGCAGCACCAAGGTGAAGTTTGGCGAACACGAAATCGACTTCACGCCGCCCTTCCGGCGCGCCACCATGCTGGGCCTGATCGAGGAGCATGGCAAGGTGAAGCTGGAAGGCCTGGATGATGCGCAGGCCCGCGCCGCCGCGAAGACGGCCGGCGTCCCGATCGCCGATGGCGCCAGCTGGGGCAAGGTGGTGGAGGCCTGCTTCGAGCATTTCGTCGAGCCCAACCTGATCCAGCCGACCCATGTGGTGGCCCTGCCCAAGGCGATCTCGCCGCTAGCCAAAGCCAATCACGCGAACCCCGATATCGCCGAACGTTTCGAGACATTCTGCAATACCTGGGAAATCGCCAACGCCTTCTCCGAGTTGGCCGATCCGCAGGAGCAGCGTGCTCGCTTCGAGGACCAGCAGAGCCAGCGCGATGGCGGCGACGACGAAGCGCATCGCATCGACGAGGATTTCCTGAAAGCCCAGTCGGCCGGCATGATGCCGATGGGCGGCCTGGGTATCGGCATCGACCGCCTCGTGATGCTGCTGACCAATTCGCCCACCATCCGCGAAGTGATCGCCTTCCCGACCCTGCGTCCACGCGGCGCGGGCGAGGCCCAGGACGAGTGATGCTCACCATCCTGCCCGCCATCGCCTTTCCGGTGATCGATCCGGTCATCGTCGAGATCGGGCCCTTTGCGATCCGCTGGTATGCGCTCGCCTATATCGTCGGCCTGGTGGCGGGCTGGCGCATGGCCATGCGCATCGCGCAAAGGCCGGGCAGCGCGGTGACGCCGCAGCAGATCGACGGCTTCCTGCTCTGGGCCACCCTGGGTGTCGTGCTCGGTGGCCGGCTGGGTTACGTGCTGTTTTACAATCTGGATTATTACCTGCAGCATCCGACCGGAATCTTTGCGGTCTGGCAGGGCGGCATGTCGTTCCACGGCGGCATGCTCGGCGTCATCATCGCCATGATCGCCTATTGCCGGCTCGGCAAAACTCCCTTCCTCGCTTTCACCGATGTCATCGCCTGCGTGACGCCGATCGGCCTGTTCTTCGGTCGCATCGCCAACTTCATCAACGGCGAACTCTGGGGTCGCGTCGCGCCGGATGTCGCATGGGCCATGGTATTCCCCACTGGCGGACCGCTGCCGCGCCATCCCAGCCAGCTCTATCAGGCTGCGATGGAAGGCCTGCTGCTGTTCCTGCTGCTCAACATCGTGCGCTGGAATTCCAGGGCGATGGATCGGCCTGGCCTGCTGTCGGGCCTGTTCCTGGTCGGCTACGGCACGGCGCGCATCGTCGGCGAGCTTTTCCGCGAACCGGATGCGCAGATCGGCTATCTGGTCGGCGACACCACGATGGGGCAGTGGCTGTCGCTGCCCATGGTGCTGGTCGGCATTGGCGTGATCTGGTGGTCGCGGCGGCTCAAGGCGGCATGACCGACGCGCCGCTGCGCGACATCCTGCGGCAGCGCATCGCCGCCGAGGGACCGATCACGGTGGCGGCCTACATGGCCGACTGTCTGCTGCATCCGGAACATGGCTATTACCGCACCCAGCAGGCCATTGGCCTGGGCGGCGACTTCACCACGGCACCAGAGATCAGCCAGATGTTCGGCGAGCTTCTGGGCCTTTGGGCCGCCGATTGCTGGCTGAAGCAGGGTGCCCCGTCGAAGTGTTATCTAGTCGAACTCGGTCCGGGTCGCGGCACGCTGATGCGCGACGCCCTGCGTGCCATCCGCGCTCTGCCGCCGTTCCGCAAGGCTCTGCGGCCGGTGCTGATCGAAGCGTCGGCGCGGCTGCGCGGCATGCAGGCCGAATTGCTGGAAGGCGAGGATGCCGTCTGGCACGAAGACATCGCGGCGGTCCCTAAGGATGCGCCGGTCTTCGTGCTGGCCAATGAATTCCTCGATGCCCTGCCGGTGCGGCAGTTCCAGCGCGGCGACGACGGCGCCTGGCATGAGCGCTGCGTCGGCCTCGATGATTCCGGCAATCTCTGTTTCCTGCTCGATCCGCGCGCCCTGCCCTTCGACGACCTGCTGCCGCCGACTCTGCGCGATGCACCGCCTGGCGCCATCGTGGAATCGAGCCCTGCCGTGCGCGCCGTGGCCGCCGATATCGCCGCACGCCTGCGCCTGCAGGGCGGCGCGGCGTTGTTTGTGGATTACGGCTATGCAGTTCCCGGTATCGGCGAAACCCTGCAGGCGGTCTATCGCCATGCTTATGCCGACCCCTTGAGCGATCCCGGCATGGCCGATCTGACCGCGCATGTCGATTTCGCGTCTTTCGCCCTGGCCGCCAGCCGTGCCAGCGCCGCTGTCTATGGCCCCGTCAGCCAGGGCGCGTTTCTGGAAACACTGGGCATCCGGCAGCGCGCGGCGGCGCTGAAACAGGCCAATCCGGCCGTGCATGGCGATATCGAACGCGCCATGCAGCGGTTGACCGGCCCGGAAGCGATGGGCACCCTGTTCAAGGCCCTGGCGCTGTTGCCGCCGGAGTCGCCGATGCCCGCAGGATTTGCATGAATCGTCCCATGTTGGATCAGACAACCGGCGGTATTGCGCCGATCATGGCCACAAGTCTGGCTGGCCTGCCCCATGGCTTTTTCACCCGGCGAGGCGGTGTCTCGACCGGGCTGTATGCTTCGCTCAATTGCGGCCCCGGCTCGGGCGACGATGCGGCGGCAGTGCAGGAAAACCGCCGCCGCGTAGCCGTCCACCTGCAGGCGCCGCTGGGACTGACGTCGTTGTATCAGGTGCATGGCAACGATGTCGTGACGGTCGATGCCGGTTACGATATCGCACAGCGCCCGAAAGCCGATGGCATGGCGACCACGCAGCGCGGTATCGCACTGGGCATTCTCTCGGCCGATTGCGCGCCGGTGCTGTTTGCCGATGCGGATGCCGCCGTGATCGGTGCCTGCCATGCCGGCTGGCGCGGTGCATTGGCCGGCGTGACCGACGCCACCATCGAGGCGATGGAAAGGCTCGGTGCACGGCGTGGCCGTATCCGCGCCGCCATCGGCCCCTGCATCGGGCAGGCCTCCTATGAAGTGAGCGACCCGTTCCGCGAGGAATTCCTGAAAGCCGATCCGCGGAATGCACTCTTCTTCGCCGATGGCAGGCGGGCCGGCCATTGGCAGTTCGACCTGCCGCGCTATCTGCTGCAGCGACTTGATCGGATGGGCGTGCAAGCCGAGAATTTGAACCTGGATACCTGCAGCGACCCGGATCGTTTCTACAGCTACCGTCGCATGACGCTGGCCGGAGAAACCGATTATGGCCGGCAGGTTTCGGCCATCGCACTACCCGTCTGATATCCGGGCGGTCTGACATCCGGGCTGAACGGCATGCCGCACCTGTTTATTTTTCTAGCGATGTTCCTTCTGGCGATGATGGTGAGCTGTGTCCTCGGTTAAAGCCCTGCCCCTGCTGCTGATCCTGACCGGCCTGGCGGCTTGCCAGCCGTTGCCACAGCCATTCCAGGCCGATTCCCGCACCAAGGCGACCAGCCCCCTGGTGCGCCCGATCGGCGAGACCAGCATCTTCGTGCCGCCGGTGACCGGCCTGCCGGCCGGACAAGGCGCTGCCCTGGCCGACGCCCTGGCCGATGCCCTGGCGGAAAAGGAGGTGGCTGCCAGCGCCACGGCACGCAGCCGGCTGTCATCCACCCTCAGTGTCAGCCTGGAGCCGCGCGGCAACGATACCCTGTGGCGCTGGAGCGAAAGCTCGCTGGATGGCGGCCGGCCCCAGACCGGCGGTCGTCCGCTTGGCATATCTGCCGACCGGCTCGCGGTCGGCGACGCTGCTGCCCAGAAGCAGGCCGCCGCAACCATGGCCGCCGCGATTGCCGCCCGCCTGAATGAAAGCACGCTCACCGCGGCCCAGGGGGCGGAACCCGCCCCGACCAAACTGGCAGTGCGGGAATGCGAAGGCGCGCCGGGCGACGGCAACCGCAGCCTGCGCCAGGCCATGCGGGAAATCCTCATCCTGGCTGGCCAGCCGCCGCTGCCCGATCCGGCCGGGGCGGATTTGGTGATCACCTGCAAGGTCCGGGTCTGGGCCGATGGTCCGGCCTCGGAACGGGTGAGTATCGAATGGGCTCTGCTGGATGCCGCCGGCAGCCCCTTGGGGGACGTGAAACAGGCCAACCGCATCCCCAAAGGCCAGCTTAGCCAGGCCTGGGGGAATACCGCGCATATCATCGCCCAGGGCGGCTGGCAGGGCTTAAGCCAGATCATCGAGAGCCGGCGCCGCGTCCCACCCAGCCTGCCGCCCACAAAATCCTGAAATTAAAGGATAATTCCGGGTTTACAGCAGTGTAACCGGCGGTTATAGTCCGCGCGGTTTTTCTCCCCTGCTCCGGCGCATCCACAGAGCTCTGTCATGAAAGTTTTGGCGGGTAATTCCAATCGTCCGCTGGCGGAAGCCATTGCGGCTTATTTATCGGTTCCGCTCGCCAAAGCCAGCGTGCGTCGTTTCTCCGATATGGAGGTCTTCGTCGAGATTCATGAAAACGTCCGCGGCGAGGACGTTTTCGTGATCCAGTCGACGTCGTATCCGGCGAATGACCATCTGATGGAATTGCTGGTCTGCATCGACGCACTGAAGCGTTCGTCGGCCCGCCGCATCACCGCCGTGCTGCCCTATTTCGGCTACGCCCGGCAGGACCGCAAGCCCGGCCCGCGCACCCCGATCTCGGCCAAGCTGGTCGCCAATCTGATCACGGCCGCCGGCGCCAACCGTGTGCTGACGCTGGACCTGCATGCCGGTCAGATCCAGGGTTTCTTCGACATCCCGACCGACAACCTGATGGCCGGTCCGGTGCTGACCGCCGACATCAAGCAGCACCTGCAGGGCGACGACCTGATGGTGGTATCGCCCGACGTGGGCGGCGTGGTGCGTGCCCGCAACATCGCCAAGCGCCTGGATGCCGACCTTGCCATCGTCGACAAGCGCCGCGAAAAGGCCGGCGTGTCGGAAGTGATGAACATCATCGGCGACGTTGAAGGCCGCCGCTGCATCCTGGTCGATGACATCGTCGATTCCGCCGGCACCCTGTGCAACGCGGCCGAGGCACTGAAGAAGCATGGCGCCAAGTCGGTCTATGCCTATGTGACCCATGGCGTGCTGTCGGGCGGCGCGGTGGCCCGCGTCACCGCCAGCCAGCTGGAAGGCCTGGTCATCACCGACTCGATCCTGGCGACCGAAGCGGTCCGTCTGGCGCGCAATATCCGCCAGGTGTCGATCGCGCCGCTGGTTGGCGAGGCGATGCGACGGATCAGTGAGGAGGCTTCGGTCTCCAGCCTGTTCGATTAAACAGTTTCAGAGTTTCGGCGCGCGGCACCCCTGGAGGCCGGCGTCGGAAACGGACCTGGCGTGGTGCCGGGGCCGTACTTAAGTAAGGAGCGCAATCATGCGTGACGTAACCACCATCGCCGCCGAGGCGAGGTCGAGGGCTGGCAAGGGGACCGCCCGTGCAACGCGACTGAAGGGTCGTGTGCCGGGGGTCATCTATGGCGAAAAGCAGACCCCGGAACTGATCTCGGTTGATTCCCGTGAACTGCTGAAGGAACTGCACAAGGGCAGCTTCTTCTCGCGCCTGTTCACCATCGACATTGCCGGCAAGACCGAACGCGTTCTGGCGCGCGACGTGCAGCTCGATCCGGTCAGCGACCGGCCGATCCACGTCGACTTCCAGCGCATCGGCAAGGACTCGAAGGTCCGCATCTTCATTCCCGTGCACTTCCTCGACCAGGACCAGAGCCCGGGCATCAAGAAGGGCGGCGTGCTCAACATCGTGCGCCACGAAGTCGAGTTCTTCTGCCAGCCCGACAACATTCCGGAAGCGCTGTCGATCAGCCTTGCCGGCATGGAAATCGGCCACTCGATCCACATCTCGGCCTTCGAGCTGCCCAGCGGCATCAAGCCGGTGATCCAGGATCGTGACTTCACTGTCGCGACCATCGCCGCGCCGACCAAGGAAGACGAAGCCGCGCCGAAGGCCGAAGCCGCTGCTGCGGCCCCGGCTGCCGGTGCTGCGGCCCCGGCCGCCAAGGCTGCCGCTCCGGCTGCTGCGGCCAAGCCGGCCGCCAAGAAGTAAGCCCTGCTCCGGGTGGCGTGCCTCTGGTACGCCACCCGGTATTCCCTGGCCCGCTCACGATCTTCATCCGGACGCTGAACCGCCATGCTGCTTCTCGTCGGACTGGGCAACCCGGGCAGCGAACACAAACGCCAGCGCCACAATGTCGGCTTCATGGCAATCGATGCCATCGCCGAGCAGCATAATTTCCAGCCCTGGAAAAAACGCTTCCAGGGCGAACTGGCCGAGGGTGTGCTGAACGGCACAAAAACCCTGCTGCTCAAGCCGCAGACCTACATGAACCTGTCGGGCAAATCGGTGGGCGAAGCCGCGCATTTCTACAAGCTGCCGCCGGCCCAGGTGGTGGTGGTGCATGACGAGCTGGATCTGGCCGCCGGCAAGATCCGTATGAAGACCGGCGGCGGGCATGCCGGCCATAACGGTCTGCGCTCGGTGGATGCCGCCATCGGCCCGGATTATCGCCGGCTGCGCATCGGTATCGGCCACCCCGGCAAGGACCGCGTGCTGGGTTACGTTTTGCAGAGTTTCGCAGCGGAAGAGCATGACTGGCTCGATCCGCTGCTGACCGCCATCGCCGCCGAAGCCGGCTATCTGGCCCGCGGCGACGACACCGGCTTCATGACCAAGGTGGCCCTGCGCCTGCAGCCGCCCAAGGCAGAGAAAACGAAGGAAAGTTGATATGGGTTTCAAATGCGGCATCGTCGGCCTTCCCAATGTGGGCAAGTCGACCCTGTTCAATGCCCTGACGCAGACCGCCGCCGCGCAGGCCGCCAATTATCCGTTCTGCACCATTGAGCCGAATACCGGCCTGGTCGGCGTGCCGGATGAGCGGCTGGACGTGCTGGCCCAGATCGCCGGCTCGCAGAAGATCATCCCCACCCAGCTCACCTTCGTCGACATCGCCGGCCTGGTGCGTGGCGCCTCGAAGGGCGAAGGCCTGGGTAACCAGTTCCTGGCCCATATCCGCGAGGTGGATGCGATCTGCCATGTGCTGCGCTGTTTCGAGGATGGCGACATCACCCATGTGGAAGGCAAGGTCGATCCGATTGCCGATGCCGAGACGGTCGAAACCGAACTGATGCTGTCCGACCTTGAAAGCCTGGAGCGCCGCGTCGACCAGACCGCCAAGCGCGCCAAGCAGGGCAACGAGGAAGAAAAGGCCCGTCTGGCCGTGATGGAAAAGGTTCTGGCCGCACTCCGCGAAGGCAAGCCCGCCCGCACGGTCAAGCCGACCGAAGACGAGGCCAGGCTCTACAAGGAGCTGATGCTGATCACCGCCAAACCGGTGCTGTATGTCTGCAACGTCGAGGAAGGTTCGGCCTCTGAAGGCAACGCCTTCTCGGCCCGCGTGAAGGCCAAGGCCGATGCCGAAGGCGCTGCCATGGTGGTGATCTCGGCCGCCATCGAGGCCGAAGTGGCCCAGCTCGATTCCGATGAGGAGAAGCAGGCTTTCCTGGCCGATCTGGGCCTGAAGGAGACCGGCCTGGCCCGCGTGATCCGCGCCGGCTATGGCCTGCTTGGCCTGCTCACCTTCTTCACCGTCGGGCCAAAAGAAGCCCACGCCTGGACCGTGCGCAAAGGCGCCAGGGCGCCGGAAGCCGCCGGCGTGATCCACACCGATTTCGAGAAGGGCTTCATTCGCGCCGAAACCATCGCCTATGGCGATTATGTTGCCGGCAAGGGCGAGGCCGGCGCCCGCGACGCGGGCAAATTGCGGCTGGAAGGAAAGGACTACATCGTGCAGGATGGCGACGTCATGCACTTCCGCTTTAACACATAAGAAAACACATGAAATACTTGGAGGATTTCGCTGTCGGGCAGGTGCTGGAATTTCCGCCCCGCACGGTGAGCGAGGACGAGATCATCGCCTTTGCGCGCGATTACGATCCGCAACCCTTCCATCTCGACAAGGAGGCCGCCAAGCAGTCGCTGTTTGGCGGCCTTTGCGCATCCGGCTGGCACACTGCCGGCCTGATGATGCGCATGCTGGTCGACCACATGATCGGCAAATATGCCAGCATGGGCTCGCCCGGCGTCGATCAGCTGCGCTGGGTAAAACCGGTTTTTCCCGGTGACACGCTGCAGCTTCGCGGCGAGGTCCTGGAGGTTCGCCCCTCGCAGTCCAAACCCGACCGCGGCGTGATCACCTCGCGCTATGAAATGCGCAACCAGAAGGGCGAAGTCGTGCTGACCATGCAGGCCAAGGGCATGTATGGCCGCCGGCCGGCGCAGGCCTGAGGGGCAAGGATGCAATATTTCGAGGATATCGAAATCGGCGCCACGCGCGATCTGGGCAGCCACATCTTTACCCAGGACGCCATCATCGCCTTCGCGAAACAATTCGATCCGCAGCCCTTCCATATCGACCCGGAAGCCGCCAGGCGTTCGTCTTTCGGCGGGCTGGTCGCCTCGGGCTGGCATACGGCGGCAACGGTCATGCGCCTGCTGGTCGATGCCGCGGTGGATATCGACGCCAGTCTGGGTTCGCCCGGCTTCGACGACCTGGCCTGGCTGAAGCCGGTGCGGCCGGGCGACACAATTCGGGCGCGCATGACCTGCGTCGAGAAGACGCCGTCGCGCAGCCGACCCGGCATCGGCTCCGGCCGCTTCCTGATCGAAGCCTTCAACCAGAATGACGAACTGGTGATGCGTTACACCAGTATCGGCATCATGCGGTTTCGCAATCCCGCCTGAGGAGACAGATTATGGGCGCAATGATTAGCCTCACCGCCGCCGATGGCCATCGTTTCGGCGCCTATATTGCCGAGCCGAAGGGCACGCCCAAGGGCGGCATCGTGGTGATCCAGGAAATCTTCGGCGTGAACGGCCATATCAAGGCGGTGACCGACGGTTTTGCCGCCGATGGCTATTACAGCGTCGCGCCGGCCCTGTTCGACCGCCTGCAGCCTGGCATCGACCTGGGCTATACGCCTGAGGACATCGCCAAGGGACGCGAATGGCGCGGCAAGATGAACTGGTCGGACTGCATGAAGGATGTGACGGCTGCGGTCGCTTCCGCCGGCAGTGCCGGGCGTGTCGGCACCGTGGGGTATTGTTATGGCGGTGGCGTGACCTGGCTTGCGGCCGCGCTGGTGCCCGGCCTTGCGGCTTCCGTTGGCTACTACGGCGGCCCGTGGGCCGAACTGATCGAGCGGACTCCGCTCTGCCCCGCCCTGCTGCATTTCGGCGCGCGCGACGCCATGATCCCGCTTAGCCTCGCCGAGGGCATGAAGGCCAGACATCCCGCCATCACGACCCATATCTACGACGCCGATCATGGCTTCAACTGCGACCAGCGCGGCACTTACGATGCCCGTGCCGCCACGGTGGCGCGACGCCGCACGCTCGCTTTCTTCGAGGCGATCCTCTGAGGCCGGTTTAGCGCCGGCTGGAGAATTCCAGGAAGCAGCCATGGGCGGCTTCTGCCGGCACCAGCACGGTGCCGTCCAGACTGCGCTCATGGGCGATGCCCGCGGCCTTGAAATAGGTCGCCACCGCTTCGGTGTTGTGCACACGGAAACTCATGCCCGCCACGTAAGGCGTCAGCCGGGCCGCATGGTTCAGATCGGGAAACATCGTCGCCAGGTCGTCTGCGGTGGCGAACAGGATCGTCTCATCGCCGACGCGGGCGGCCACCAGCCGGTCGGTGCGCACGGCGCTGCCGGCACCCAGCAGGCGCTCGTAGGGCAGTTCCAGCGCTGACGGGTCATCGACCACCACCACTACGCCGGCCAGATGCTCGGCACCATTCGGATGCACCAGCCATTCGGGCCGCCGCAGCAATTCCGGGGTCAGGTGCTGGCACAGGAAGATGGAAGCCTGCGGCGTGGCCTCCGGCGGCAGATGCACCAGTGAAAAGGCCGGCAGCACCGTGCCCTCGGGCAGTTCAAGCTCGCGCTTCAGGCTCTGCACCTCAGATGGATTGAACCCCGAAGTTGCCAGGGCGACCCGCGCCGCCTCGGCATTGTCGGTTCCCAGCACTAGCTTGTGAACACCCTCGCCTTTCGCCTTCAGTGTCTCTTCCAGGCCGGCGGTGAAACCCCCAGGCGTGGCGATACCCAGCAGTTCGACATAATTGCCCGGGAACATGATGCAGTAATTGCCGGTGGCCCAGCCGATATGTCGCCCGCGCGGCGTGAGCGTAAAGCCCAACCGGGTATAGGTCGCCCGCGCCGCCTCCAGGTCGGCGGCGGCGAGCACGGTATGATCGATCCCGGTCAGATGGTGCGCCATGGCAGGACCGTCAGTGCCCCTCGAACTCGCAGAGCGACAGCACCGTCACATCCAGCGCTTCCAGGCGCTTGCGGCCGCCCAGTTCGGGCAGGTCGATGATGAAGGAACAACCAATCACCACGCCCTTATGGGCCCGGATCAGCTTCACGGCCGCCTCGGCCGTGCCGCCGGTGGCGATCAGGTCGTCGACAAGCAGAACCTGCTCGCCCGGCTGGATGGCATCGACGTGAATCTCCATCGCATCCATGCCGTATTCGAGCTGGTATTCCTGCGCCATGGTCTTGGAAGGCAGCTTGCCGCGCTTGCGCACCGGCACGAAGCCGATCGAAAGCTGGTGCGCGATGGCGCCGCCCAGGATGAAACCACGCGCCTCGATCCCAACCACCTTGTCGATGCGCGTGCCGGCGAAGGGCTGCACCATTTCGTCGACCGTCTTGCGGAAGCCGCGGGCATCCTGCAGCAACGTGGTGATGTCGCGGAACATGATGCCCGGCTTCGGGTAGTCGGGGATGGTACGGATCTTGTCCTTGATGCCCTGCATGATTATCGGAATCCTTCCTGGTATCAGGCTTTGAGGATGCGGCCGGCCACCGCATCGAGTTTCTTGATCACCGCCGGATCGCGCTTTTCCGGCGCAGTGATCAACGCGGTGTCCAGCACACGGTCGCAGCCCTGATGGCAATGCTCCGGCCGCTGCTTCAGATATGGCACGGCGTGGGCCACGAGGCTCTGGCCTTTCTCGGCATTGTCGAGCAGAACCCGGATCACCGAAGCGACATCGACATGGTCGTGGTCGGGGTGCCAGCAATCGTAATCCGTGACCATGGCGACTGAGGCGTAGCAGAGCTCGGCTTCACGGGCCAGCTTGGCTTCGGGTGCATTGGTCATGCCGATCACGTCGCAGCCCCAGCTCTTGTACAGGAAGCTTTCCGCCTGGGTGGAGAATTGCGGCCCTTCCATGCACAGATAGGTGCCGCCGCGCTGCACGGTGATGCCGGCTTCCTTGGCGGCTGCCTCCAGCGCGTCGCCGAGCCGATGACAGACCGGATGCGCCGCCGAGACATGAGCGACAAGGCCGGTGCCGAAGAAGCTCTTCTGCCGCATGAAAGTACGGTCGATGAACTGGTCGACAATCACGAAGGTGCCCGGCGCCAGGGCTTCCTTGAACGAACCGCAGGCCGAGACCGAAATCACATCGTGGCAGCCGACGCGCTTCAACGCATCGATGTTGGCGCGGTAATTCACCTCGGATGGCGAGTGGACATGGCCACGGCCATGCCGTGGCAGGAAGACCAGATCGGCGCCATCAAGCGACCCGAACAGCAATTCGTCCGACGGATCGCCCCATGGCGTGGAGACCTTGCGCCATTTGGTGTTCTTCAGGCCAGCCATGCCATAGATACCGCTGCCCCCCAGCACACCGATACGCACCGGTTCGCCAGGCCGGACAATATAGGGCTTGGGGATGCCAGCCGCCTTCGCACCACCGCGAACCGAACGGGCCGCTGCCTTGGCGATGCCAACCGCTGCCGCGCTGGCGCCTTCCAGTTCAATCGCGCGGCGTCTGGTGGTCTTTTTTGCTGGCTTGGCCTTGGCTTTTACCGATGCCCGGGTTTTGGCCGAAACGGTTGCCTTGCGGCGCGCAGCCGTCTTTTTCGCCTTGCCCGCCTTCTTTGCCTTGAGCGCCATGGCTGCTGCTCCTGCTGTCTTGAATCGGCCCGGAAAGGCCGGAATGCCGCGCGCGACTTAAGCAAACCCCCCCACCGGGCGCAACAAAAAAGGCCGCCATTTCCGGCGGCCTTTTTGCCCGGATAAGAACCGGTTAGTGCAGCTTGGCCCAGATGCGCTTCTTGGCCGCGAAGAACAGGCCGGTCAGCACGACCAGGAAGATCATGACCTTCAGGCCCATCCGCTTGCGGTCCTCCAGCTTGGGCTCGGCGGCCCACATCAGGAAGGCCGAGACGTCATGCGCCATCTGCTCGACGCTGGCCTTGGTGCCGTCGGCATAGGTCACCTGGTCTTCGTTCAGCGGCTTGGGCATCGCGATCTGATGGCCCGGGAAATACGCATTGTACTGCAGGCCCTCGCCAACCTCGACGCCGGCCGGGGCATCCTGATAGCCAATCAGCAAAGCCCGCAGATATTCCGGGCCGCCGGCACGCGCCTTGGCGATCAGCGACAGATCCAGCGGATAGGCACCGCCATTGGCCGCACGCGCCGCCTTCTCGTTCGGGAACGGCGACGGGAACTTGTCCTGCGGCAGGCCGGGACGCTGGAACATCTCGCCAGAGTCATTCGGGCCGTCGGTCACCTCGAAGGTGGCCGCCAGGGCCTTGACCTCGGCCTCGGTGAAGCCGATGTCGCGCAGATTGCGGAACGCCACATACTTCATGGCATGACAAGCGGCGCAGACTTCCTTGTACACCTGATAGCCGCGCTGCAGTTCGGCGCGGTCGAAGGTGCCGAACGGACCTTCGAAACTCCAGTCATGCGGCGGGATTGCGATGTCGCCGCCGGCCGCAAAAGCCGGAGCCGACACGCCGAGTGCCAGCGCGGCGAGGATCGCACGCAGTTTTGTCATTTTCATTGTCCGATCCCCCGCCTTAAGCCTTCAGCACCGGTTCGCTGATCGAAGCCGGCAGCTTGAGCGGCTTTTCGAACCAGCCGACCAGCGGCAGCAACACTAGGAAGTGCGCGAAGTAATACACCGTGCAGAACCGGGCGAGGATCAGGTAGTAACCCTCCGCCGGTTTGCCGCCCGCCCAGGTCAGGCCGATGCAAACCAGAAGGAAGATCCAGAACAGCTGCTTGTAGATCGGCCGGAACTTGGCCGACCGCACCTTGCTGGTATCCAGCCAGGGCAGCACGAACAGGATCAGGATCGCGCCGAACATCAGCAGCACGCCGCCCAGCTTGTCAGGCACCGAGCGCAGGATCGCGTAGAACGGCAGGAAGTACCATTCCGGCACGATATGCTCCGGCGTCACCAGCGGGTTGGCCGGGATGTAGTTGTCCGGGTGCCCCAGGAAGTTCGGGGCATAGAACAGCCAGAAGCTGAAGAAGATCAGGAACACGCCAACGCCGAACGCATCCTTGATCGTGTAGTAGGGATGGAACGGAATGCGGTCCTGCGGGCCCTTGGTGTCGATGCCCAGCGGGTTGTTCGAGCCATGCTGGTGCAGGGCCAGAACATGCAGGATAACGATGCCGACGATCACGAACGGCAGCAGATAATGCAGCGAGAAGAACCGGTTCAGTGTCGGGTTGTCGACGGCGAAGCCGCCCCACAGCCAGGTCACGATCGGCTCGCCGACCAGCGGCAGGGCCGAGAACAGGTTGGTGATCACGGTGGCGCCCCAGAAGCTCATCTGGCCCCAGGGAAGGACGTAGCCCATGAACGCGGTCGCCATCATCAGCAGGAAGATGATGAGGCCGAGCCACCACAGGATTTCGCGCGGCGCCTTGTAGGAGCCGTAATACATGCCGCGGAAGATATGGATGTAGACCACGATAAAGAACATCGAGGCGCCGTTGGCATGCATGTAACGCAGCAGCCAGCCATAGTTCACGTCGCGCATGATGTGCTCGACGGAGTCGAAGGCCATCGAGGTATGCGGCGTGTAATGCATCACCAGCACGATGCCGGTGAGGATCTGGATCACCAGGCACAGACCGGCCAGGGAACCGAAGTTCCACCAGTAGCTGAGATTCTTGGGGGTCGGATATTGCGAACCGACCATGTGGTCGAGCGTGGAGAAGACCGGCAGGCGGTATTCGATCCACTTGACGACGGGGTTGGCGAAAAAGCCGGAATTATTGTCAGCCATCGGTTGGGGTCCTTAGCCGATGCGGATGCGGGTGTCGTTCAGGAAGGCGTATTCCGGAACCGGCAGGTTCAGCGGAGCGGGGCCTTTCCGGATACGGCCGGAGGTGTCGTAGTGCGAACCGTGGCACGGGCAGAACCAGCCACCGTATTCACCCTTCTGGCCGAGCGGCACGCAGCCCAGATGGGTGCAAACGCCCATCATGACCAGCCATTCGGGCTTCTGGACGCGATCAGCGTCCTTCTGCGGGTCCGGCAGAGCCGCCGTGTCGTCCTTGCGGGCCTGTTCGATCTCGGCCGCGGTGCGGTGCCGCACGAACACCGGCTTGCCGCGCCACAGGATGGTGACGCTCTGGCCGGCGGCGATCTGGCTCAGATCGACCTCGGTGCTCGAGAGCGCCAGCACATCGGCCGACGGGTTCATCTGGTGAATGAATGGCCAGACGGCCGCCGCCGCCCCTACGGCACCGAATGCCCCCGCGGCGACGACAATAAAGTCGCGGCGGGTCGGCTCAGTGCCGGCCTTTTGGGTCGCTGTCCCTGCCATAGCTCCCTCGATAGATAATAAGGACTTGGAAACGAGAGGGGATATTTCTCACTATATGTCGGGGAAGTCCAGCACTTAGCCCGAAGCATGCGACAGGTTGCCGCAGGGGTCTTGGGGTTGGAATCGCCCCGGCAAACCGCGAAAAAACCGGCTCAACTCGGATCCATCGAAACACCCCATGCGGCTAGCCCTGTTCGAACCTGATATCCCGCCCAATCTGGGCACGATTCTGCGTCTCGGCGCCTGCCTCGAGGTTCCGGTGCATGTGATCGAGCCCTGCGGCTTTCCTTTTTCGGTGCAGGCGGTCCGGCGCAGCGCCATGGATTACCTGGAGCATGCCGATATCCGCCGGCATGACAGCTGGGAGCATTTCATGGCCGAACGCCCTGCCGGGCGGCTGGTGCTGATGACCACGAAGGCGGCCATCCCCTATACCGAGTTCCGCTTCGCTCCGGACGACATTCTGCTGCTGGGCCGCGAAAGCAAAGGTGCGCCCGATTACGTGCATGCAGCCGCCGATGCCCGCCTGCTGATCCCGCTGAGACCCGGCCTGCGTTCCATCAATGTCGCCACGGCGGCGGCCATGGTATTGGGCGAGGCCTTGCGCCAGCTCGATGCCTTCCCGCAGCGCCCCTGATTTAAGGAGACCCACCGCCATGACGCCCCCCCCGATCACCGAGCGCCAGGCCCGGGCACGCGAATGGTTCGAATCCCTGCGCGACCGCATCTGTGCCGCTTTCGAATCCCTGGAAGATCGGTTGACCGGTCCGCTCAGCGATCGGCCGGCCGGCCGCTTCGAGCGCAAGCCCTGGGAGCGCCCGGGCGGCGGTGGTGGCGTGATGAGCGTGATGCGCGGCCGCGTCTTCGAAAAAGTGGGCGTCAATGTCTCGACCGTACATGGTGAGTTCTCGCCTGAATTCCGCAAGCAGATCCCCGGCGCCGCCGAGGACGGGCGATTCTGGGCCTCGGGCATCTCGCTGGTCGCCCACATGCAGTCGCCCAAAGTGCCGGCGGTGCACATGAACACGCGCTTTCTGGTCACCAGCAAGGCCTGGTTCGGCGGCGGCGCCGACCTGACGCCGATGGTGCCGGATGAAACCGACACCCGCGACTTCCATGCCGCCCTGAAGGCAGCCTGCGACCGTTTCGACCCGGCCTACTACCCCCGCTTCAAGACATGGTGCGACGAGTATTTCTATCTGCCCCATCGCGAAGAGCCACGCGGGGTGGGCGGCATCTTCTACGACCAACTCGACAGCGGCGACTGGGAGCGCGATTTCGAGTTCACGAAATCGGTCGGCGAATCGTTCCTTGAAACCTACCCAAAAATCGTCTTCCGACACCTCAATGATTCGTGGTCCGAGGCCGAAAGGGAGCATCAACTGATCCGTCGGGGCCGCTATGTCGAGTTCAATTTGCTCTACGACAGGGGCACCACTTTCGGTCTAAAAACCGGCGGCAACACCGAAGCAATCCTGATGTCGATGCCGCCGACGGTGAAATGGCCCTAGTTAAAAAAAGCCGCAATTCATGCGGCTTTTTTTAATGTCGTGAAATTCTCAAGTCTTCGTTTTCGTTTTACTTGAGCGATGCTTTTTCGTTCGCGCGACGTGCTGCTCGGCGTGGCGGATTCGCCACGCAGTTAAGGATTTTTTAGTACTACGCAAGATTTAGTGGTTAATACCGCGGCGTTGTGCTACAGATACGCTTGTTCGGGAAACATTTCCCGAAACTTCGTTGCGGTGAAAACCGTACTCAAATCCATGGAGGAGAACATGGCTGCTGCGAAAAAGAAGGCCGCTAAGAAGAAGGTGGCTAAGAAGGCTGTGAAGGCGAAGAAGGCCCCGAAGGCCAAGAAGGCGCCGAAGGCCAAGAAGAAGGCCGCCAAGAAGAAGGCTGCCAAGAAGTAAGTCGTAGCGTTTCATAGTTCTTGGCCTCGAGCTCCACATCGACGTCCGGGTTTACGGCGCCGACGTGGAGCTCGAGTTCTTTTCAGGGGTATGTATTTCTCGCGCCGGACTAGCGTCCCACCCCTGCCGCATAACGGCGAACATTCGCGAAAAATAGAATAAAATTATAGAGTTAGTCCGTTCCGTCGGCTCGGATTATGGTCCTTCGACCGTCGTCTGCACGCGTGTGCGCAAATGTTTTAGGCAGGCCTCGCGATTTGCCTGAAATCCCCCGGCCGCCCACCAGGATTCAAGTTCATTGAGCAGAGCGCTGACCGTCGGGCCGGGCGAGAATCCCAGGGCCAGGATATCGGCGCCGCGCAATGGAAAGACTGGTCGTTGCCACGTGGCCGTCGTCACCGCGCGGCGGACCGCCAGCTCCTGCCATTCCGGCGCCGCGCTGGCCAGCAGCAGCACCTGATCCCTGTAGCGCTCCGCGCCGTGGCGGTACATGGCCTCGGCAAACGCGGCGTCGTCTTCCAGGACGGCCGCGTCGAAAGCTGCCGGCGCCAGCAATCCGTTGAGCCGGAGCCGCTGGGCATTAGACAGGCGGAGCCGGTCGGCGATTCCGGGATTACCGACGGAGAGCAACACGGCCAGCCGCGGCCAGACCTCGGGCTGCACCTCGCTGTCCCGGGCCACCGCATCCTGCAGGGCGACCAGCCTGTCAAACCGGTCGGCGTCAAAACCGGCTTCGGGCAAAAGCGCCTGCAGCACGCCGCTTTCCTGCATCAGCGCCAGCGCCGTTCCGGCATTCGGCAGCGCCAGTATTTTCAGCAGTTCGTCGCGGACCCGCTCGCCCGACAGGCGTCCCAGCCGGTCTTTCGCAGCCGCGCAAGCCGCCAGGGACGCGGCATGGGGAGCGCCTTTGGCGAAACGGGCATGGAAGCGGAAAAACCGCAGCACCCGCAGATAATCCTCGGCCACGCGGTGTGCGGGATCGCCGATGAACCGCACGATCCCGGCGGCCAGGTCGGCCCGTCCGCCGGTGAAATCATGCAGCCGGCCATCGGCATCGGCATAAAGCGCATTGATGGTGAAGTCGCGGCGCCGGGCATCCTCGGCCCAATCGCTGCCGAACAGCACTTCGGCATGGCGGCCATCGGTGGAGACATCCCGCCTGAGCGTCGTGATCTGGAAGGTTCCCGGCGGCGCCACGGCGGTCACCGTGCCATGGGCGATACCGGTGGGCACCGCCTTCAGCTTCGCCTTTTCCAGCCGTCGGATCACCACGTCGGGCGTTTCCGGAGTCGCAAGATCGATATCGTCGGGTTTCAGACCGAGGATGGCATCGCGGACGCAGCCACCGACGAATCGTACTGGCGCTCCGCCCGCCCCCAGGGCCGCCAGCACGGCGCGGGTCGGCGCAGCCGCCATCCAGTCGGCCAGAGGGATCTGTTCAGGCAGGGGAGCCGTCATTACTCGATGCGGCCCGGTACGATACGGCCATCCTCAAGGCGGGCCGGCACATAGCTGCCGGTGCCTTCCTCGAAAAAGGCGCCCCAGAGGACGAAGCCAACAATCACGAGAACCATGCCGATGGCCGCCAGCCAGAACCAAGGCGTGGCCTCCGGGCCGTCCTTGCCGCTGCGTTTGACGTGCCAGATGTAAAGCCCATACAGCAGGAAGGGCAGCAGCAGCGGCAGCAGATGGACAATCAGGCGACTCATGCCAAGTCTCCAGCCATGGCGCCATGCAGCAGTTCATGCAGGTTGCGCAGCATGCCGGCCGTGGCACCCCAGATGTAATAGTCGCCGTAGGGCATGGCCCACCATTGCCGCTCGACGCCATTGAACACGCCTTTATGGCGCTGGTGATTGCGGCGATCCATCAGGAAGCCCAGCGGCACCTCGAACACCTCGGCCACCTCGTGCTGGGCCAATCGCAGGCTGAAGCCCGGCTGCACCTGGCCGACCACCGGCACAACCACGAATCCGGTGCCGGTGACATAGGGGTCGAGTGCACCGAGGATGGTGATATGGCTGCGGTCGAGGCCGATTTCCTCTTCCGTCTCGCGCAAGGCCGTGGCGATCACGTCCGGATCGTCGCGATCAACCCGGCCGCCGGGAAAACTGACCTGGCCGGCATGGTTGCTTAAGTGCGCCGTGCGTTTGGTCAGGATGACTTTTTCGCTGTCGTCATATGACACCACCGGAACCAGCACTGCCGCCGGCATCAGCGGGCCGGAGCGGAGTGGCGTGAAGCCGGGATTGAGTTGGAAGTCGCCCTTGGCGGCCGCCTGGTATTCCCGCGGCAGGTCGGCAAATGCGGGGACCGGCTGCAGCCGCTGGCGTAACTCATCCAGCATCGGCGTGGCCTGGGTGATCAGCCGCGGTTCGGCATTCATGCCGCGTCCCCCAGCGGAAACCATTGACCCGCACTACGCACGGCAATGACCCGCCGTCCGTCCAGTTCCGTTTCTTCAGCCATGTTCACCAACTCATAATACACAGAACGCCCGATCAGCGCCTCAAGCCTGTCGCGCACCAGGATGTAGGGCGACGGCTCGCCTGTTGCAGGGTTCATCGTCACGCGCAGGGGGTGCCCGGCATCCAGCGGCACCACATCATCCACATTGGTGCGGAAAGCGATCAGCCGCTCCTCCCCCTCGCCCGCCACGGTCAGCTCGACTGCGGTGAACGGCGCGTCATCCACCCTGATCTGGCATTTTTCGGCCGGGGTGACCAGCACGTAGCTGTCGTCCGGCTCGCGCCGGAGGATACTGGAAAACAGTCGCACCATGGCCGGACGGCCGATGGGAGTCCCCATGTAATACCAGTCGCCATTGCGGGCGATCCGCATGTCGATTTCGCCGCAAAATGGCGGATTCCACAAATGGACCGGCGGTTTTTTACGCAGGTTGGCCTCGCCGCCGAACCGGGCGATCACATCTTGGAGACTGGGCGCTTTGGCCGAGGGAACTGTCATATGAGACATATGGGCTTTCGTTTCGCTTCTACTATATACTCATTTCCATGCACAATTTGAGCGATACCGCCGAACATATCCTCCCCGAGATCGAGCGGATCGGCGGCCGCCTCGCCACCGCTCGCGACGCGATCGGCCGGGTGATCTTCGGTCAGGACGAGGTGGTCGAGGAAACGCTCGTCACCCTGCTGGCGGGCGGCCATGCCCTGCTGGTCGGTGTGCCCGGCCTGGCCAAGACCAAGCTGGTGGAAACCCTGGCCCGGGTTCTGGGCCTGGATGCCCGCCGGGTCCAGTTCACCCCAGACCTGATGCCGGCCGATATCATCGGCTCGGAAGTGCTGGAGGAAAGCGAGACCGGCCGTCGCGCCTTCCGCTTCCTGCCTGGTCCGGTCTTCTGCCAGCTGCTGATGGCCGACGAAATCAACCGCGCCAGCCCGCGCACCCAGTCCGCCCTGCTGCAGGCCATGCAGGAGCGTCAGGTCTCGGTGGCAGGCCAGCGCCATGAACTGCCCGCGCCCTTCCATGTGCTGGCGACCCAGAATCCGCTGGAGCAGGAGGGCACCTATCCCCTGCCCGAAGCCCAGCTCGACCGTTTCCTGCTGCAGATCGATGTGCGCTACCCGGATCGCGAAGCCGAGCGGCGTATGCTGTTCGCCACCACCGGCGCCACCGAGGAAGCCATCCCCACCGTGTTGAACGCGGCTGACCTGATGGCGGCGCAACGCCTGGTGCGGCGCATCCCGGTGGGCGAGAGCGTGGTGGAAGCCATTCTCAACCTTGTGCGGGCCGGCCGCCCGCAGGAAAGCGACGTGCCCGGTCTGGAAGACCTGGTGGCCTGGGGCCCCGGCCCGCGCGCCAGCCAGGCCCTGATGCTGGCGGTGCGCGCCCGTGCCCTGCTGCAAGGTCGCCTGGCTCCTTCCATCGAGGATGTGCTGGCGCTGGCTGGGCCGATCCTGCGCCACCGCATGGCGCTGACCTTCGCCGCGCGTGCCGAAGGCGTCACCGTCACCGACGTCATCGCCAAGCTGACCGAACCGCTGCGATGAACCAGACGGCAGCGGCCGGGGCAGCACAAGCGAATGCCCGGCGCCAGCGCGCCGAACACTTTGCCGCATTCCTGCCGCCCCTGCTGGTTGCCGCCGAACGGGTTGCCGCCACCGTCGAACAGGGTGTGCATGGCCGCCGTCGCGTAGGGCCCGGCGATGCCTTCTGGCAGTTCCGCCGCTACAGCCCCGGCGATGCCATCACCCGCATCGACTGGCGCCAGACCGCCAAGCGCAGCCATGCCTTCATCCGCGAGAACGAGTGGGAAGCTGCCGAAAGCGTCTGGCTATGGCGCGACCCATCGCCGTCCATGCGCTGGAAATCGGCTCAGGGCATGGAACAGAAGGACGAGCGCGGCGATCTGCTGCTGCTGGCATTGGCCAGCCTTCTGCTGCGTGGCGGCGAACGCGTGGCCCTGCTTGGCCATCCCCAGCGTCCCTCGGCCGGGCGGCTGGTGCTGGAACGGATCGCCGAACGCCTGATCCGCTCGCGCTTCGAAACCGCTGAAGCCAGCCTGCCGCCGGTACAACCGCTGCCACGGTATGCTCATGTGGTGCTGATCGGCGACTTCCTCTATCCGGTGCCCGAGATTGCCGGCCGTCTGCGCGCGATTGCCGATATGGGCGTGCGCGGCACCCTGCTGCGGCTCGTGGATCCTGCTGAGGAGGATTTCCCATACTCTGGCCGCACCCGCTTCCTGGGACTGGAAGGGGAAAGCCCCATGCTGGCGCCGCGCGCCGAATCGCTAGCCGATGAATGGCGCAGCAGTTTCGCCGCGCATCAGCATGAACTGGCCGAAGTCTGCCGCAGACTGGGTTGGCGCCACCTGAAGCATCGTACCGACAGGACGCCGCAGACCGCCCTGCTGGCGCTGTATCAGGCTCTGCAGGGCGAACGCGCCCTCGGGCCCGCCGGAGGGCGCTGACCATGCTGGCGCTGGGCAGCCTGGCATTCGCAACGCCGCTGGCGCTGATCGCGCTGCTCAGCCTGCCGATCCTCTGGTGGCTGCTGCGCATCACGCCGCCGACGCCCAAGCAGGTCACCTTCCCGCCCTTGCGCCTGCTTTTGCTGCTGAAACCAAAGGAAGAGACGCCGGCACACACACCGCTGTGGCTACTGCTGCTTCGCCTGCTGATCGCCGCCCTGGTGATCCTCGCCCTGGCCGAACCAGTCCTGAACCCGCAGACCAGCCAGAACAGCGACCGCCCTCTGGTTCTGGTGATCGACGATGGCTGGACCGCCACGCCGCGCTGGCGCGAGCGCCTGACCCGCGCCGATGCCGTGCTTGAAAGCGCTCAGCGCGACGGGCGTGCCGCGCTGCTGCTGACCACCGCCCCGCCTGCCAGCGGCGAACCTATCCAGCCCGGACAACTGATGCCGGCCGGCGATCTGCGCCCTGTCGTCGCGGCCCTGCAGCCCAAGGCCTGGCCCAGCGACCGCACTGCCGCCATGCAGGCACTCAATCAGGCCCGTCTGCCGGAAGATGCCGAAACCATCTGGCTGAGCGATGGCCTGCGCGAGGATGAATCGGGTGAGGCAGCCTATACGCTGGCGGAATGGCTGCTGCGGCTGGGCCCGCTCAGCGTGATCGACACCGGACGTGAGGACCTTTCCCTTACCCTGCTGCCGCCTGCGGTAAACACGCAGGGCGATACTGTCACCATCCGTCGTCCGGCAGGCGCCAACGGCACACGCAGCGTAACCCTGCGGGCGGCAACCGATCAGGGCCGGATACTTGCGCGTGAAACCGTATCCTTCGCCCTCGGCACCGAGACGGCGACGCTGAAGCTCGACCTGCCGAGCGAATTGCGCAATCAACTCTCGCGGCTGGAAATCGAGGAGCAGCCGGCGGCCGGCACGGTGCAGTTGCTGGACGACCGCTGGCGCCGCCGGCCGGTCGGCCTGGTTTCCGGTGGTGCGGTGGAGACACGACAGCCTCTGCTCGGCGACCTGTTCTATCTGGATCGGGCGCTGAACCCCTATGCCGAATTGCGCAATGCGCCTGTTTCCGAGTTGTTGCAGCGCGAGCTTGCCGTGATTGTCATGGCCGATGTGGCGCAACTGGTGGGCGGCGAAGGCCAGCAGCTGGCCGAATGGGTGGATAAAGGCGGTGTGCTGCTGCGCTTTGCCGGGCCGCGCATGGCCGAAGCCACCGACGACCTGCTGCCGGTACGTCTGCGCCAAGGCGCGCGGCAACTGGGCGGCGCGCTGTCGTGGTCGCAGCCGCAGCGCCTGGGCCCCACGCCGGAGACCAGCCCGTTCCATGGCCTGGGCGGCGCCGACGAGGTGAGCGTCAGCCGTCAGGTTCTGGCCGAACCTGAACCACAGCTGGGCGACAAGACCTGGCTGCGGCTGGAGGACGGCACGCCGCTGGTCACGGCAGCGCAGCGCGGCAAAGGCTGGCTGATCCTGGTGCATACCTCGGCCAATACGCTGTGGTCGGACCTGGCATTGAGCGGCTTCTACGTCGACATGCTGCGCAAGGTGATCGACCTGTCGCATGGCGTCGCCGGCAGCGGTGAGACCGCCGGCCTGCCGCTGCCGCCGCTGACCATGCTGGACGGCTTTGGCCGTTCGGTGGAACCCGGCCCCGCCGTGCAGCCCCTGCCTGCTCAGGCGCTGGCATCCATCCAGCCTGGCCCGCGCCATCCACCGGGCTGGTATGGCCGTCTCGACAGTCGCCAAGCACTCAACGCCGTGCATGCCGGCACCGTCCTGCATGCCATCGACCGCTGGCCCGCCGATGTAACGCTGCTGAACCTCGACCAGAGCAGCCGCGAAACTCGCCTGCTGCCATGGCTGCTCAGTGCTGCGCTGCTGCTGTTCCTGGCCGACTGGCTGATCGGTCTGGCCCTGCGCGGCCTGCTACCGCGCCTGCGCCGGCCGGCGACCGCTGCCGCCATGCTGCTGGCTGCGCTATTCACCGCCAACACCGAGGCGCAGCCACGCCGCAGCACATTGTCCGCTGGGGATGAATTCGCACTGAAGGCCTCGCTCGACCTGCGGCTGGCCTATGTGGTCACTGGTC
The DNA here is from genome assembly GCF_046297595.1 of Ferrovibrio sp. Classification (GTDB taxonomy): domain Bacteria; phylum Pseudomonadota; class Alphaproteobacteria; order Ferrovibrionales; family Ferrovibrionaceae; genus Ferrovibrio. Next base: position 144,158 of record NZ_JBKBHT010000004.1, on the reverse strand, counting down.
AGGCCGATATCGACCAGATGAGTCGCGCCGGCCTTTATGGCCTGACCGAGGTGATGTATCGCCGCACCTCGATCGAGGCGGCCGAGCCGCTCGGCGTCAATCTGGAAGCCGACGACATTTCGCTGCTGCCATTCCTCTACTGGCCGATCAGTCCGGCCCAGCCGCAGCTTTCCGATGCCGCCCTGCGCCGGCTGGACCAGTTCATGAAGACCGGCGGCCTGATCCTGTTCGATACCCGCGACCAGGCGATGGGCCTGAGCGGCACGGCGGCCAGTCCGAATACTGAAAAGCTGCGCCAGTTGCTGGCCAAGCTCGATATCCCGCCGCTGATGCCGGTGCCCGACGATCACGTACTGACCAAGGCGTTTTACCTGATGCAGGATTTCCCCGGCCGCTACAGTGGCGGCACGCTGTGGGTGGAGCGCAATCCCGGCGGCGACAAGGATGGCGTCACGTCCATCGTGATCGGCAGCCACGATTACGCCGCCGCCTGGGCCATGGATGCCAACGGCCGGCCACTGGCCGTCACCGTGCCGAACAATCCTCGGCAGCGCGAATTCGCCTATCGCTTCGGCATCAACCTGATGATGTATACCCTGACCGGCAACTACAAGGCCGACCAGGTGCATGTGCCGGCCCTGCTTGAACGGCTGGGCAACTGATGACCAGCGCCTTCACTTTCGACCTAGCCCCCCTTGTGCCGTGGCCGCTGCTGCTGGCCTGCGCGGTGCTGGCGCTGCTGCTCACCGGCTTCGGCCTGTGGCGCAACGCACGCGGCACCCTGCTGCGCTCTCTGGTGGCCCTGCTGGTGCTGGGCGCGCTGGCCAATCCGGTGGCCCGGCGCGAGGAACGCGCCACATTGCCCGACATCGCCGTGGTGGTGGTGGATGAAAGCCTGAGCCAGGGCATTGGCGACCGCCGTCAGCAGGCCGAACAGGCCGAGGCGATCCTGCGCGAAAAGCTCGGCGCCATCGAGAGCCTGGAAGTGCGCTATGTGCGCGGCGGCAAGCCCGCGGCGGAGAATGCCGACCGCGATGAAGGCACGCGCCTATTCTCGGCCCTGACCCTGGCCTTAAGCGACCTGCCGCGCCATCGCCTGGCCGGCAGCATCCTGGTCACCGACGGCCAGGTGCATGACCTGCCCGAGATCGCCGCGGCGCAGGATGTGACCGAGGCGCCGGTGCATGTGCTGCTGACCGGCCGGCCGGATGAACGCGACCGTCGCCTGGTGGTGAAGAACGCGCCCACCTTCGGCATGGTGAATCAGGACCTCAACGTCACCTTGCGCGTGGACGATACCGCGGCGGCACCCGGCGAGATGGCCGAACTGCGTTTCCGCCAGCAGGAAGCTGGCGAACGCACGCTTTCGGTGCCGGTCGGGCGCGATATCACGGTGCCGTTCAAGCTTCCCCGCGCCGGGCGCAGCCTGCTGGAATTTGAAGTACTGCCGGTGCCGAATGAACTGACGCCGCTGAACAACCGCGTCGCCCTTTCGGTCAATGGCGTGCGCGACCGCCTGCGGGTGCTGCTGGTCACCGGCGAAGCCCATGCCGGCGAACGCGTATGGCGCAACCTGCTGAAGGCCGATCCCAATGTCGACCTAGTGCATTTCACGATTCTCAGGCCGCCCGACAAACAGGACGGCACGCCGATCCGCGAGCTGTCGCTGATCGCTTTCCCGATCCGAGAATTGTTCGAACTCAAACTCAGCGAGTTCGACCTGATCATCTTTGATCGCTATCGGCGGCGCGGCATCCTGCCGACCTCGTATTTCGAGAATATCGCCAACTACGTGGCACGCGGCGGCGCCTTCCTTGAGGTATCGGGCCCGGCTTATGCCACGCCGCTGAGCCTCTACCGTACGCCGCTGGCCGACATCTTCCCCGGCCGCCCGACCGGCACCGTGCGCACCGAGCCGTTCCAGGCGCACCTGAGCGATCTGGGTCGGCGCCATCCTGTCACGGCCGGTCTGCCCGGTTCGGTGGGCGAAAACGGCAATCCGACCTGGAGCCGCTGGTTCCGCGTGATCAACGTGGACGTCATGCGCGGCAACAATCTGCTGGAGACCCCGAATCGCGAACCGCTGCTGGTGCTGGACCGGATCGAGAAGGGCCGCGTGGCGCAGTTCTATTCCGATCACGTCTGGCTGTGGTCGCGCGGCTTCGAGACCGGCGGACCGCAGGGCGAATTGCTGCGCCGGCTGGCTCACTGGCTGATGAAGGAACCGGACCTGGAGGAAGAAGCCCTGCGCGCTGAGGCCCGGGGCAATCGGATCGAAGTGGAACGCCGCAGCCTGAAGGAAAGCCGCGAGCCGGTCACCATCACGCGCCCCGACGGCAGCGAGACCCAGCTGACCCTGGAAGAGCGCGGCGATGGCCTGGCCAGCAACGCGCTGAGCGTCGACCAGCCCGGCATCTATCGTATCCGCGATGGCGAGAAGGAGACGGTGGCCACCGTCGGCGCGATCAATCCCCGCGAGTTCGCCGATCCGCGCGCCACGCCAGCCCTGCTCAAACCACTGGCCGATGCCAGCAATGGTAGCCTGCGCTGGCTGCGCGACGGCATGCCCGACATCCGCATGATCGACAAGCCGACCCGCACCGCCGCCCGCGAGGCCGGCGGCCGCAACTGGCTTGGACTATACCGCCAGAACGATTTCGTGGTGACCGGACTGAGCATCACGCCATTGGTGCTGCCGCTGGCGCTGCTCGCCGTCGTTCTGGCCGCGTTGATGCTGATGTGGCGGCGCGAAAGCCGCTAGTGACGCAGCAACGCGCGGACAGCCATCTGGACCGTCATTCCCACCTGCAGGCCCGCTGCGGCGGCGGCAGGATTTAATGCTGTGACGATGCCATTCTGCCAGCCATCGGCCGCATCCCCGATTCGCGCGCTGGCATGGCCGTAGGCCAGTGTCGGGCAATCCAGCAGAGACAAGCCGCTGATGCCGGCCCGATCCTTGCCGATGCCGGCGTCGTTGAAGAAACAGCCCAGCAGCGGAACATCCAGGGCATAACGCACGGCGCTGCCGCCGCCATGGCTGCCCGCCACCACGACATGGCCGGCATCCTCCGGCCGGATTTCTGTGATGCTGTCGAGCAGCAGGACGGCGCGGTCATCGCAGGCGACAACAGCGCGCGCCACGGTCAGGCGGCCTTGCGCTTGCCGCGTGGCGGCTTGCCCACCATGCCGGCCACACCCTTGAGTGCGCCGGCGGCCAGTTCCATCACCTGGAACCGCTCGCGCTCGACCCAGCCCGGCATTTCCATGCCCCGGTCGGCCGCGCTCACGAAACCGAAGGGTTCGTAATAGGGCTTGTCGCCGACCAGGATGCAGAGCCGGTGGCCCAGCCTAGTGGCAGCATAGAGACTGTGCCGGATCAGCGCGCGGCCGATGCCCTGGCCCTGGTAATCCGGATGCACGGCCACGGGGCCCAGCATGATGGCCGGGGCCGCCTGTTCGCCGATGGCGACCGGCCAATAGCGGATGGATCCCAGCACGATGCCGTCCTCGTCGCGCACGACGAAGGCCAGCGGCTTGAGATGCGCGACATTCTCGCGCAACCGATAGACGGTCTTCTTGGTCCGCTCGGAACCGAAGGCGAGGTCGAGCAGGGTATCGATCTGGGCGGCGTCAGAGGGCCGCTCTGGCAGAATGGGGAACATCAGCTTGCTTCCGGCAACAAGTTCGGAGACCACAGGCGGACGGCTGGCCTGAGCCTTCCGTCCGTTCGGCCGGCGGTTCGCGCTCATCGGAGAAGCTGATATCGGTCGGAGTCTTGAGAGACGATGATCCCGCTTCAGTAGGCGCAAACGGCCGCCGCGCACCGCTTTCGCGATTGCAGATGCGATTGCATCTGTCGTCGCTGGGCCGGTGCGCCGGTACGAGCTCGTCGATGTCGCCACTGGCGGGTCATGAGACTGCGTCCTCTTGTCGCGCCCGTTCGATAGCATAGCCGGCGGGGGCCGTAAACCGGGTTCATGCAGGCCGTCTTTTGCCCTGCCCGGCTGTGTCTATCAGGACACACTCCCAGGGCGGATGGGGCGCGAACCGTTCGGCCAGGAAATCAATGAAAGCGCGCACCTTTGGCGTCAGGAACCGCTGGGCGGGATAGACGGCATGGATACCCAGGGGTGCCGGCTCATAGGCCTCCAGCAGCGGCACCAATCGACCGGCGGCGATATCGGGACCGGCGATGAAGCTGGGCGAACGCACGATGCCATGGCCCGCCACGGCGGCGGCGCGCAGCACGTCGCCGTTATTGGTCACCAGCCGGCCGCCGACGCGCACCGCCCAGGGACCGCCGGGTCCTTCATAACGCCAGATGTCGGGCTCGGGCAGGTATTTGTAGAGCAGGCATTCATGCTGGCGCAGATCGTCGGGTTTCAGCGGCACGCCGGCCTTGCGCAGATACGATTCGGACGCGCAGGTGATCGGCCGTACCGGCGCCAGACGCCGCGCGGTGAGGCTGGAATCGGCCAGATGGCCGATGCGGATCGCCACATCCACCTCCTCCTCCATCAGGTCGACCAGCCGGTCGTTGAAGGTGAGATCGACGCGCAGCTCGGGATACAACGACAGCAGCTCGGGCAGCAGCGGCGCGACATAAGCCAGCCCGAAGCTCATGGGCAGGTTCACCCGTAACAGGCCGCGCGGCATCGCCTGCAGGTTCTGCACGGCGGCCTCCGCGGCCTCGGCCTCGATCAGCACGCGCTGGGCATGCTCCAGCACAATGCGCCCGGTCTCGGTGAGCGACAGTTTCCGGGTGGTGCGTTGGAGCAACTGGGCGCCCAGTCGTTGTTCCAGGCGGGCGATCTGTTTCGACACCGCCGATTTGGACAGCCGAAGAGTGGTCGCGGCGGCACTGAAGCCACCGGTTTCCACTACACGGGCAAAAACAGCCAAGTCGGCTAAATGATCCATATCCCTGCATTTGTTTCTATTAGGAAACAATAATGTTCCAAATATCAGATTGTTTCTAATTATTCCATGCTTAAATTTCGTAGCGAGACCAAACCACCCCAGACGCCAAGGAGACGGCAATGACCAAGGTTCTCGTGCTTTATCACTCGATGTACGGCCATGTTGAAAAGATGGCGGACGCTATCGCCGCCGGCGCTCGCGAAGTCCCCGGTGCGCAGGTGACGATCAAGCGTGTGCCGGAAACCATGCCGGAAGAAGCCTTCAAGAAGGCCGGCGGCAAGTGGGACCAGGCCGCGCCGATCGCCAATCCGGCCGAACTGGCCGATTACGACGCCATCATCTTCGGCACCGGCACCCGCTTCGGCAATATGAGCGGCCAGATGCGCACCTTCCTCGACCAGACCGGCGGTCTGTGGGTGAAGGGCGCGCTGGTCGGCAAGGTCGGCAGCGTGTTCGTATCGACCGGTACCGGCGGCGGCAACGAAACCACCGCCAGCAGCTTCCACACCACCCTGCTGCACCACGGCATGGTGATCGTCGGCCTGCCCTATGCCATCCCCGAGACCATGGATGTCAGCGCGGTTAAAGGCGGTTCGCCGCTCGGCGCTGGCACCATCGCCGGTGCGGATGGCAGCCGCCAGCCGACCGAAGTGGAATTGAAGACCGCCCGTTTCCAGGGCAAGCATGTGACGGCTATTGCCGCCAAGCTGAAGGCGTAACAATTATCTCCGGGGCGGCGGCCTGCGGGCCGCCGCATCCGATGGAGGTTCCCGTGATCCATGTCATTCCTTTCGACCGTCTCGGTCGTATGCAAATCGACTGGCTGAACAGCCGGTTTCATTTCAACTTCTCGGGCGTCGCTGCTCCGATGGGCTTCGGCTTTGGGCCGCTGCGCGTGTGGAACGACGACGAAATCCAGCCGCAATCCGGCTTCCCGATGCATGGCCACCGCGACATGGAAATCATCACCTATGTTCGCAAGGGCGCCATCAGCCACGAGGACTCGCTCGGCAACAAGGGGCGTACCCCGGCCGGCGACGTGCAGGTGATGTCGGCCGGCACCGGCATCATGCACTCGGAATGGAATGCCGAGGACGAGTTGACGCATCTGTTCCAGATCTGGATCGAACCGCGTCAGACCCGGCTAAAGCCACGCTGGGATCAGGCCGCGTTTCCCAAGGGCGACCGCGCCAACCGTCTGGTACCGCTGGCCTCGGGCGAACAATCGGTGATGGATGCCAACCCCGGCACGCTGCTGATCCATCAGGACGCCACGCTGTATGGCGCCCTGATCGACAAGGGCGCCACGGCCAGCTTCGACATGCCGGAGAACCGCATGGGCTATCTGGTGGTGGCCGATGGCACGGTGACGGTGAACGGTCAGGAGGTCGCGACCCGGGCCGGCGTCGCGCTGGTCGGCGAAGGCAAGATCGAGATCGCTGCCGCCAATGGCGCCGAAATCCTGCTCTTCGACCTGCCGCGACCGAACTGATACCCAGAATCTTCCTGCTTCAACCGGCTGCGGCTAGTCCGCAGCCGGTTTTTTGTTACCCGCCAGAGCCATGGCCATCTTTTCCAGTCTGTCGATATCGGCCAGATGCACGTCGCTCTGCGCGTAGGGAATCTCGATGCCATTGGCATTGCAGGCCTTGTAGATGGCAAACCGCAGATCGCTCTCGATCATCATGCGGCGCTCTACATCGGCGATGAAGCCGCGCAAGGCGAACATCAACGCGCTGTCGCCGAAATCACGGAACACCACCATCGGCGCGGGAATGCTCAGGATGTCGGGATGCTTGCTCAGGCATTCCAGCAGCACATCACGCGCCTTCTCGACATCCGTCCCGTAGGCCAGGCCGATATTGATATCCACGCGCCCCAAGCGGTTGCGATGCGTCCAGTTCATCACCGGGCTGGAGATCAGATCGGAATTGGGGATGATCACCGAGGCGCGCGGAAAGGTTTCGATTTCGGTTGAGCGCACGTTGATGCGGCGGACATACCCCTCGCGATCTCCGACCACCACCCAGTCGCCGACCTTGACCGGGCGTTCGATCAGCAGAATCAGGCCCGAAACGAAATTGTTCACGATGTTCTGCAGGCCGAAACCGATACCCACCGACAATGCGCCGGCGATGATCGCGAGGTTCGACAGATCGAGGCCAACCGCGCCGATGGCTGCGACGCCTGCCAGCAGATAACCAGCATAGGTCAGACCAGTCACCATCGAATTGCGCACGCCGGGGTCGATGCCGCTTTGCTGTTCCAACCGGGTATTGAGCCCGCCGCTCAGCAGGCGCGTGATGCCGACACCGACAACGAGAACAACGATGGCCCCCAGGATATTGCCGAGCGATATGGTCACCGGACCGATGGTAACGCCATAGAACAGTTCCAGCGTGTAGGCGACCAGCGTCGCGCCGCTCATGCCCCAGGCTAGCGCAAGTGCGATCAGCAGCAGGAAGAACAGGACGACATCGACCAGCAACCCGAGGAATATCTGGGTCGTGGTACTCATCGGGCCGCTCAGCCCCAGCGGCTGTCGCAGGCTACGGAACCGGCTGTCGGGGCTATCGGCCAGATTGTTCAGGCCATCGCGGATTGCCGTGCGCACAACGCTGTAGGCTGCCAGGGCCAGGGCCGAGCCAAGCAGCGCAAAGGACAGGAAAGCGGCAGCGCTGTAATAGCCGAGCAGGATCGCGGCCAGCGCCACAAGATTCAGCGCGAAGACAGCTCCTGTCAGCAGGCGGAGCGGCCGCAGGTCCTCGCCCAGTTGGCGCCAGAGCCGGGGATCGGCAAATCCCAGATTGACCAGCACCAGGAACAACGCCACGGCAGCAATGACCAGATCGCGTCCCGCCCCACCGAAATCGGGCGACCGCGAGGGCACGACCAGGATGCTCAGCAGTACGATGCCGATCACAAAAACCGCCACACGACGGAGCAGACTGTCGCGTTGCGGCTGCGGCAGTTGGATCACCGCCCAGGCCGAATTGTTCGGTGCCAGGATGGCATAGACTAGGCCATAGGCGAGCAGCGCCAGGCTGAGCGCCTGCAGCAATGCCTGCAGCATCGTTCCGACCATACCACCGGCCCAGCCGTTGCCAGCCACCACGCCGTATACTGCCCACAGCACCGCCAGAGGCATGGCTGTGCGATTCATCAGCTCCGTGAAAGCGGCCACAGTGCGACGCACCGGCGACGGATCCGACGTATCAGGACGGACGCCGTAGTGGCGATGCAGCCAGCGCTGCGCGGGGATCACAAGGACCACGGCCAGCAAGGCAACCACGGCCATCTGCATCAAGGTGGTGGAGCCTGCACGACGATCGCCATCTGCTTCCAACCAGGCCTGCGGCGCAGCCCTTACCTCCTGAGCGGCGGCGACAATATCAGCCAGCCCATCGTGCCAGAAAACCGGACTGAACGGCGACGCTCCACGATAAATCAGCTGTCGGGTGAATTGCTGGCGCGCTTCGTCGGCGACCTGATCCTGCAGGGCGACAATCCGGGCCAGCGCCAGTTCTGACTGCTTTACGCCATCCTGCATCGCCTGCAGCCGGGCGGATAACTGCCGGCGTGAATCGGCCACGGCCGCCGACTCGCGCGGCTGTCCCGCCGCCGGTGCCGGGCCCAGCGCATCGAGCTGGGTCTGCGCAGCGGTGGCGGCCTGCTTGAACTGGTCTCGCTCTTCCGTGGCCGCCACGCGCAAACGGTCGAGGCTGGCGCGTAGCGCCACAAACCCCTCGTCATCCATGCGCGGATCGCGTAACTGCCGCTCTATGGCGCCCAACGCCGCATTCCAGTCGGCGGGCTTTCGGGTCTCGATGGGGCCCGCTGTGGTCTGCGCCTGCGCCGTGAGAATCCCAGCGGGCGACAAGGCGGAGCCAACGACAAGGGCGAGACAGGCGACGCGGCCGAACGCCAGCGTTGCGCGGAGAATGGCTGTAACTGAACAGGGCATATGCGGCATGGATGAGGCGGCCGGATGGCGGGGTCACGTTTGAGTGAGTCGGGTCGGCAGGCCGATCCGGTCTGGGTGCATTTTACTCCCTTTGCTGCCAGATTGGGGCAAAAACAAGGCTCCGACAATCCATGTCCGGCCCGCTGGGGGCCCCAACGTTCAAAGACCCTCCGAATGCAGACTCGTCGGTTTCTTCCGCTGCTCCTGCTGGCTCTCGGGCTGGCGCTGTTCCTGATCCTGGATCTGGGCCGGTATTTCGATCTTGCCATCCTGCGGGACCAGCAGGCCGGCCTGCGCCGCTGGATCGAACTCCATCCGGTCCCGGCCGTCGCGGCGTATCTTGTGTTCTATACGCTGACGGTCGCTTTTTCCCTGCCGGTCGCCAGCTTGGTCACGCTGGCCGGTGGCTTCCTTTTCGGCCCATGGCTGGGAACCCTGTGGACCGCGCTGGGCGCCACCCTTGGTGCCACGGCCATCTTCCTGGCTGCCCGCGCGGCGCTGGGTGACCACCTTGCCGCCTTCTTGCGCCACAAGGCCGGACCCCGGCTAGCTGCACTGGAGCATGAACTTCGTCATAACGGTTTTCATTATCTGCTGTTCCTGCGACTGGTGCCGGCCTTTCCGTTCTGGCTGGTGAACATCGCCCCCGCCTTCTTCGGCATTCCGCTGCGCACCTACATCGCTGCCACCGCCATCGGCATCCTGCCCGGCACCTTCGTCTTCACCTATCTGGGCCATGGGCTGGACACGACGCTGGAGCAATCCGGTAGTGTTGGCGTAGCCGGCCTGCTCAGCCTGGAAATCCTGATTGCCTTGACTCTGCTGGCTCTGCTGTCTTTGCTGCCGGTCTGGCTGAAGCGGCGTCGCCGTCCCGGACAGGAGTAAGCCATGGCAGAACGGATCGATTGTGACATCGCCGTGATCGGCGGTGGTTCCGGCGGACTTTCGGTTGCCGCTGGTGCCGCACTGATGGGCGCCAGCACCGTGCTGATCGAGCGTGGCCGCATGGGTGGCGACTGCCTGAACTACGGCTGCGTGCCCTCAAAGGCCCTGATCGCCGCCGCGCGGCATGCCGCGCATTGGCGCCAGAGCGCAAAGCTGGGCATCCGCTATGACGAGCCGGACATCGATTTTCCGGCCGTCATGCGGCATGTCAAGGACACCATTGCCACCATTGCGCCGCATGATTCGGCAGAACGCTTCGCGGCATTGGGTGTGCGCGTCCTGCAGGCCGAGGCGCGCTTTGCCGGCCCCGACCTTCTGCAGGCCGGCGCAACGACGATCCGGGCCCGCCGCATCGTCATTGCCACCGGTTCCACCCCGGCCATTCCGCCGATCCCCGGATTGGATACGATTCCCTTTCTCACCAATGAAACGGTTTTCGACCTGACCGAACCGCCGATCCATCTGATGATCCTCGGCGGCGGACCGATTGGCGTCGAACTGGCGCAGGCGTTTCGCCGGATCGGCGTCAGGGTCACCCTGATCGAACGCCTGACCTGCCTGGCGAGGGAAGACGCCGAACTCGGCAGCCTGCTGATCGACACCCTGCGCGAAGATGGCGTCGTTTTGCATGAACGGACAGAAGTGACGCAGGCGGAAAACACCGTCTCCGGCATCGTGCTGACGCTTCGCCATGCCGATGGCGGCATCGACCGCATCGCTGGCTCGCATCTGTTGGTGGCGACCGGCCGCAACCCGAATCTTGAATCGCTCGACCTCGCCAGGGGTGGTGTTGCCGCCGATACCCGTGGTGTCACCGTCGACCGCCGGCTGCGCAGCACGAACAAACGGGTCTTTGCCATCGGCGATGCCACCGGCCTCAGCCCCTTCACTCATACCGCCAGCTATCATGCCGGCGTGGTGCTGAAGAACGCGTTGTTCCGCCTGCCGGCCACCGCCGACCACAGCCTGATCCCGAGGGTGACCTACGGCGACCCCGAACTGGCAGCGGTGGGCCTGAACGAAACCGAGGCCCGGGCCCGCCATAACCGCATCACCATCCTGCGCTGGCCCTTCGCCGAGAACGACCGGGCCCGTGCGGAAGGGCGTACCGATGGGCTAGTGAAGGCCATCGTGTCGCCGCGCGGGCGCATCCTGGGCGCCGCTATCGTGGGGGCGGAGGCCGGCGAACTGATCCAGCCCTGGATACTGGCCATGCAGAAGCGGCTTGGCATCGGCGCCATGCAAGGCCTGCTCGTGCCGTATCCGAATCGTGGCGAAGCCGCTAAACGGGCGGCGGCGGATTTCTACCGCCCGAAACTGTTCTCCCCCCTAACCCGGCGGATCGTACAGTTTCTCGCGCGCTTCGACTGACTGGTAGCGTATAATATCTTTATGGATGTTCCGCCCCTGCATGACGGATCGGCCGCACCGCCGCAACGGCCGGCCAACGCGATCAGCCTCTCCAGCAGGCTGCTGCTGCTGACGATTCTTTTTGTCATGCTGGCCGAAATCCTGATTTACCTGCCCTCGATGGCGCGGTTCCGCATCAGCTATCTGGAGGCGCGCATAGAACTGGCCGACCAGGCCGCCCTGGCCCTGCTGGCCGCCCCCAACGCCATGGTCAGCGCCGAACTGGAAGACGAACTGCTGCGCAATGTCGGCGGCAAGCTGGTGGCGATGCGTCGCCAGGAATCCAACGCCCTGATCCTGAGCGACCGTCAGGAGCTGCCCATGCTTGGCAAGCCGGTCGACCTGTCGAACTGGATGTGGTGGGAAGCCATCGTGGATGCCGTCGTCACCTTGTCCGGCAATGCCGACCGCTTCATCCGCGTGGTGGGGCCCTCGCCGCGCGATCCGCAAACGCGCATCGAACTGGTGTTGCCGACCGCGCCGCTGGCCGATGCCCTGCGCGATTTCTCATGGCGGATATTTTCGCTGTCTCTACTGATCTCGCTGGTCACGGCCGGCCTGGTCTATCTCAGCCTGCAATGGCTGCTGGTAAGGCCGATGCAGCGGCTGATCGGCAGCATCGTCGGATTCCGCGCTGCACCCGAAGACGCACGGCAGATCATCCGGCCCTCATCGCGCCGCGACGAACTCGGCCTAGCCGAACACGAGCTGCACGTGATGCAGCAGGACCTGCGCCATGCCCTGACCCAGCGCGCCCGTCTGGCCCAGCTGGGAATCGCCGTCAGCAAGATCAGCCATGATCTACGCAACATGCTGGCCTCCGCGCAACTGGTCTCCGATCGCCTGGCCGCCTCCGACGATCCCACGGTGCGCCAGGTGACGCCACGGCTGATCAGCGCGGTGGATCGCGCCATCGCGCTCTGCGCCCAGACCCTGCGTTATGGCAAGGCCGAGGAACGCGCGCCGGAACCGGAAACCATCATGCTGCGCGATTTCGTCGAGGACGTGGCCGCCGGCCTCGCTCTGGCCGGCGACGCCAACATCCGCTGGCATAACGCCGTGCCGGAGGACCTGAGCCTGCCGGCCGATGCAGAGCATCTCTATCGCGTGCTGAACAACCTGATGCGCAACGCGGTGCAGGCCATGCCGGAAAGCGGCGACCTGCGCGTGGCGGCCGCGATCAGTGGCGACGAGGCCGTGATCGAGATCGCCGATACCGGTTCCGGCCTGAATGAAACCGCCCAAAGCCACCTTTTTGAGCCTTTCCGCGGCGGCCGCAACGGCGGCACCGGCCTGGGACTGGCCATCGCGCGCGAGTTGATCCGCGCCCATGGCGGTGAACTGGAACTGGCCCGCACCGGACCGCTAGGCACGACATTCCGGATTCGTCTGCCCATAACCGGTTAACCATATCGTTTAACTGTATATTGATGGCTGATCGCGCGATAATGCCGCAGCTAGAATAGCTGACAGGCATCCAGAAGATGCCGCGCAGGAGAATGGCCATGCGTACCGCGATCTGCAAAGTCTTCGTGCTGCCGCTGCTGCTGGCCGGTCTTCTGGCTGGCTGCTCGACCGAGCGCGAGAATCTGACGCCCGCCACCCAAGCCCTGGCACTCGGCATCGGCTTCGAACTGGTCAAAACCAGGATCGAGCGGCGCCTGGAAGTCACCTGCAATCCCCTCAACTTGGTCAGCGATGGCACCTACTGCGTCAGCAATTACAAGCCGACCGACCGCCAGGAAGTCTGGTGCTTCAAAACCCTCGGCGGCGTGGACTGCTATGGCGAGCCCGACCCCTATTCGCTGGAAGGCCGCGCCCTGCCCGCTCCGCCGCGGCCGCTGGCCGACCCTCGCATGCCGATGACCCCGCCTGGCCGACGCAATCCGCCGCAGGTGGCCGTGGCACCCACCGGCATGCAGACCGTCATCGAAGAACCGGAACAGCCGATGGCGACCGAGCCAGCGCCGCTTTCCGCCGAACCGCCGGCAGCGCCTCAGCCACCGCGTCAGTAGCCACCTCTGGTAAATTCCATAGGCTGACGGGGCATCCGCACCCTTGCCATAGTCGGCGACGCGCTAATTCCTTGTCTGGGATTCCGCAATGCCACGCCACCATGATCGCGTCTGGGTCTGGGAACTGCCGGCGCCGCCGGCTGCACTCTGGCCATACCTGTCCGATACCGCCCGCTTCAACGAAGCGGCTGGTACCCCGCGTTATGCCGTAGAGGAAGTCACCCAGCCCGACGGATCGGTGAAGCGCAAGGCCAGCGCCCGTTACAAGGGCGTGACAGTGGAATGGGACGACCCGCCGTTTGAATGGGTGGCGGAGAGGGAATTCCGTCAGCGTCGCGTTTTCCGTCGCGGACCGCTGCAGTATCTGGCCCCATCCCTCAAGCTGGAAGCGACCGCCGATGGCGGCAGCCGCATCACATATCGCCTGAGCGGCGCGCCACGCGGCGTGACCGGCCACCTGCTGTTTGCGAGCGGCGTTCTCGACAAGATCGGCAAGGGCCTGGAAGACATGATCCGCCATGCCGGCGCCTTCGTGGACGGGCAGACCGAGCAGCCATTTGCCTATACACCGCCCGCCGCAAGCCCGGAACAGAAACAGCGGCTGGCCAGCATGGCCCAGCAGATTGCCCACACGCCCTATGCCCATGGCCTGGGTGAGCGGCTTGCCGAGCATATCGAAACCGCCCAGGAGGTCGACCTGGTGCGTATTCGTCCGCGTAAGCTGGCACGCGACTGGCAGGTGCCGTTACGCCATGCGGTCGAACTCTGCCTGGAAGCGACCCGCGTCGGCATGCTTGGTCTGTCGTGGAACCTGCTCTGTCCGCGCTGCGGCGGCGCCAAGGCCGGCGCCGCGAGCCTCGACCAGTTGCCCCGCCAAGCGCATTGTCCATCCTGCAACATCAGCTACGACGGAAATTTCACCCGGAATATCGAGATCAGCTTCAGCCCGGCCCCCAGCATCCGCAGCATCGCCGAGGGCGAATTCTGCATGGGCGGCCCGCATGTCTCGCGGCATATCCTGGTGCAGCAGATCCTGCAGCCAGGCGAACAGCGATTGACCGCGGCCACGCTGCCGGCCGGTGAATACCGTCTGCGCACGTTGGAACCCGGCGGCGAATGCCTTGTGCAGCACGAGGGCGGCGCATTTCCGGCCGTGATTGCGGAAACCGCCACCACACCCGATTTCGCCATCCGCAGCGAACCCGGCCAGACCATCGGCGGCATTGTTTTCCACAACCGTACCGCCCGCGAACTCACCTTCGTGATCGAGACGCGCAACTGGCTGCGGGACGCCCTCACCGCCCATGAAGTTACCACCATGCAGGCTTTCCGCGACCTGCTGCCCAGCCAGGTGCTGCGCGCGGGTGAGGATGTCGGCATCGACAACGTGACGCTGATGTTCACCGACCTGGAAGGCTCGACCGCATTGTATGAACGACTGGGTGATGGCGCGGCCTATCGTCTGGTACGGCGGCACTTCGCCTTTCTGGCCGCCACCATACGCGACCATGACGGCGCCCTGGTCAAGACCATCGGCGATGCCGTGATGGCGGCTTTCGCTACGCCCGAACAGGCCGTGCGCGCCGCACTGGAAATCCGGGATCGCATAGGCGGTTTCAATGCCGAATACCGCGAGGAAACCGCCGCCGAAGGCCGCGCCATCGACGCAGCCATCGTGCTGAAGATGGGGCTGCATGGCGGACGCTGCATCGCCGTGAACCTGAACGAGCGGCTGGATTACTTCGGCAGCACGGTAAACCTGGCCGCCCGCCTGCAGGGCCGCTGTCGCGGCGGCGAGGTCATTCTCTCCGAGAACCTGGCTGCCGATCCTGCCGTCACGCCGCTGTTGCAGGATCGCGAGCTGCGCCATGAGGCTGCTGAACTGAAAGGCTTTGACCAGTCTATACCCTTCGTTCGCCTGCTGGCCTGAGCGGCTCAGTCCTCCGTCAGGGCTGACAGGCCAAGCAGTGCGCGACGGCGCAGCCACAGGCTGGGGCGGTAGCGGTCGTCGCCGGTGATCGCCTGCAGTTGCATCAGCACCGTATGCACGGCCTCCACCCCCATCGCGTCGGCCAGGGCCAGCGGGCCGAAGGGGTAATTCAGCCCCATGGTCATCGCCTTGTCGATGTCGCCCGGGCTGGCCACGCCGATCTGCGCCATCTCGCAGCCCAGATTGGCCACCATGGCGGCGATGCGCTGGCCGATGAAGCCTGGGCTGTCGTGAATCGCGGTGACCGCCCGGCCCGCGGCATGGAACCGCGCCACCAGACCATCCAGCAGGTCACGCCGGGCACCGGGCGGTCGCATCAGGGTGATGCGCCGATCCAGCTTGCCGGCGATATCCAGACCGAACAGCCGGCGATGATCAAGTTGCAGCCGCGCTGCATAAGTGCTGCAGTCCTCGCCCAGCGGCGCGCAGAGGATGGCGCTGTCGCCATCGTCGAATCCGCTGACTTCCAGGCCCAGCCCGCGCAGCAATTCGCCCAGGGCCTCATCTTCCTGCGCCAGCACAACGCGTGTCGCTGGCGGCGCGGCGCTGGTGGTGTCGGCCGAAGGCGCCTGAGCCTTGCCGTCCTCGCCATAGGTGAAGAAGCCCTGCTTCGTCTTGCGGCCGAGCTGCCCGCTTTCGCGCAGCGACTGGTGCAGCGGCGTGGTCGCCAGGCGCCGGTCGAAGAAATAGCCTTCATGGATAATCTGGCTGACCGGGAAATTCACGTCGATGCCGGTCAGGTCCATCAGTTCGAAGGGCCCCATGCGGAAACCCCAGTTGTCGCGCATCACCGCATCGACCTGGGCGGGCGAGGCAACGCTTTCCGACACGATGCGCAGGGCTTCCTGGGTGTAGGCGCGGCCACCCAGGTTGACCAGGAAGCCTGGGCTGTCCTGCACCACCACGGGCGCACGCCCCATGCGCTCGCCGGCGCGGATCAGCGCCGCCACCGTTTCGTCGCTGGTGGCCGGAGCCCGGATCACTTCCACCAGTTTCATCAGTGGCACCGGGTTGAAGAAGTGCAGGCCGGCAATGCGTCCGCGGCGCTGACACGCGCTGGCAATGCTGGCGATTCGCAGGGACGAGGTATTCGAGGTGAGCAGGCAATCCGGGCTGACGATGGCCTCAAGCTGGCGGAACACCTCCTGTTTCACGGCCAGGTTCTCGACAATCGCCTCGACCACCAGGTCGGCCGGCGCAAAGGCCTTCAGGTCGTCCACCACGGTCAGGCGCTGCTTGGCCGCTTCGGCGGCCGACGGATCGAGCCGTCCCTTGGCAGCCATCTGGTCGAGCTGGGCCAGAACAGCCTCTTTCGCCTTCGCGGCAGCGCCGGCCGCGGCGTCATAAAGTAGCACGGTCATGCCGCCGGTCATGCCGACCTGGGCGATTCCACGCCCCATCGCCCCTGCCCCGACAACGCCCAAAGTCGCGATTTCCAGCCCAGATTCGGCCACCATTCCCTCCATTTTCTGCTTTTGCATCCTGCCGGCCCGGGTCTTGATCTGCAAGCCGCCGATCACCACATCATTGGCGTTGGGGTGCCTTCCAGGGCCCCAGCGGCACTCGCTTGAACAAGGAGTCCGATGACCATGCCGCGCGTATCCGTATTCTCCAGCCCGCTATTGCTGGGCTTCGATCATGTCGAGCGCATGATCGAACGGGCCGCTAAAACCGGTTCGGAAGGTTATCCGCCCTACAATATCGAACAGATCGGCGAGGATGCCCTGCGCATCACGCTGGCGGTGGCCGGTTTCGGCACTGGTGATCTTTCAATCACTACCGAAGACAACCAGCTTGTCATCCGCGGTAAGCAGGTTGACGACAAGGATCGCGTTTACCTGCATCGCGGCATTGCCGCACGCCAGTTCCAGCGCAGCTTTGTGCTGGCCGACGGCATCGAGGTGGTAGGCGCCGAATTGGTGAACGGTCTGTTGCATATCGATCTGCGTCGCCCCAGGCCCGAGCCGCAAATCCGGTCCATCGCCATCCGGACCCAGAATGGCGATACCAGCGACATGATCGGCGTCAGCGGTAAATCAGGTGGCAGCGTCTGAGACGGGCCACGAAAGGAGTACAGTCATGAGCACCCCCAATAACCACGATAATGCCTATTACAATAACAATCCGCTCTATCCGGCGATGACGGCTGAGGGCTTCGCCAATCTGGGCGCGCCGGACCTGGCCTATGTGCGGCCGGTGCATATGCCGGAAGGCGATGGCTGGGGTATCTTCTCGGCCAATGGCACCCAGCTTGGCTGGGCGCCAGCCCGTGACCTGGCGTTTGCCGCCGCAGTGCAGAACGATCTGATACCGGTCAGCTTGCACTAAGACAAAGCCGCGTCAGCCACCTGCCTGCGGGCAGGTGGCCGCGATTCGAGGCCGCCCTTCGATCTCTTGCCCACCCACGGCGGCGCTTGCTTCGGAAACATGGCTCTGGCCCGTCAAGCCAACCACGCCCCAATCGAGCTTCACATAGTTTGCCTGATTCGGTACCGACGTGATGGTCAGACTGTATGCCTGGTTGGCCCGAACCGTCACTTGATGACGACCGGGCGCCACGTCACAGAAAAACACGCTGCCGGGCGACGCCTCGGCCACAGGCCTGCCATCCAGCATTAGTACAGGCTTGGCAACGTTACCCAACAGGCCGCTGTCGCTGCCAATACTGAATGTCGTGCGATAGAAATAAACTCGGCCAAGTCCGCTTGCTAAAGGCGGATCGGCAATGGGTGCCTGTGGGACTGGCGCGCAACCGACAAAAGCCAGAGACGCGGCCAGAACGAATGCAAAGCGGGTGATCATTCCGGGTTTCCTGACGGGATGTTGCCGATACAGGATTGGCGCTAACGCTTACCTGTATCTTACAGCAGCCGGGGCTACCGCCCGTTTTCAGGCAGCATGGCTGGCCGGGCTGTCCGTCAACAAAGCGTAGATCGCGTCCGCACTCTCGGCGCCACGCAACTTTTCGCACACGGCCTTGTCGCGCAGCAGGCGCGACACCCGGGCCAACGCCTTGAGGTGATCGGCGCCCGCCGATTCCGGGGCCAGCAGCAGGAAAACCAGATCAACCGGCATTTCGTCGATCGAATCGAAATCGATCGGTCGTTCGACGCGGGCGAACAGGCCATAGAGCTTGTCCAGGCCCGCCAGCCGGCCATGCGGGATCGCAATGCCATTCCCCACACCGGTGGTTCCCAGGCGCTCGCGCTCCAGCAGGGTGTCAAAGATCGCCCGCTCATGCTGGCCGGTGATCTTGGCAGCGCGCGCAGAGAGTTCCTGCAGCGCCTGCTTCTTGCTGTTGGCCTTGAGGTTGGCGATGACGCCGTCAGGGCTCAAGAGCTGAAAGATTTCCATCGGGAAAAATGCCTCCGCGGCTGAATGCCATGTCGCATCTGTCATCCTCGCGGATGATCAGGCGACATCTCCGGCATCGGGCAGCCGCGCATGATGATTGCGCCGCTTGCGCTTGTCGCGCCGAATCTGCTTCGCCAGTTTTTCGAGTGCCTGATCGAAGCTGAGATAGATTTCATTACCCTCTGCCTCGGCCTGCGCATCGATCCCGGTGCCGACATGCACCGAGCAATGGCAATGATACATTCCGCCTTCGCGGCGGAACACCACCTGGGCCTCAATCGCATTGTCCATGTATTTGGACACTGCCGCAGAGAGATGCTCCTCGACATAGGTGCGAAGCGATTCACCGAGGTCGAGCTGCTGTCCGGAAGTCAGGATTTTCATGATGTCTCGAAATCCGAGTTCGATCGGTCAGGGCATGATTGTAGTACGGCGCATCGCGCCCGTCATGCGGTCGCGGACCATAGAGAAGCCCCCTGTGACTGTCAACTGCATAGGCGCCTCCTAACTCATTGATTTTCTTAATATCCACAACCTTCTCGGTTGCAGATGCGTTAACCACCGGCCTAGCGCCGCTCCGGGTTCGATTCCGTGCGGAAAATATCCGCCAGAGCCTGCGGATTCGATATGGTAACGCCAAGATCGCGGATCAAGCCATTCGAAATGCCATAGACCCAGCCATGTAGGCTCAGCTCCTGGCCGCGGTGCCATGCGTTCTGGACAATCGTGGTCTTTGCCAGATTGAGAACCTGTTCGCGCACGTTCATTTCACATAGAGCGTTAAGGCGTTTGTACTCGTCGATGATAGTCGAGAGTTCGTCCTGGTTCTTGTCGTAAACGTCCCGGATCGGTCGCAGCCAGTGGTCGATCAGGCCGAGTTGCTGCGGCTTCATGGCCGCGCGCACGCCGCCACAACCATAATGACCGGTCACGATCACGTGCTTCACCTGCAGGAACTCAATCGCATACTGCAGTACCGCCAGGCAGTTCATGTCCGCCGGATGCACCAGGTTGGCCACATTGCGGTGCACGAATAACTCGCCCGGGTCCAGCCCGACGATTTCATTCGCAGGCACGCGGCTGTCGGCGCAGCCGATCCACAGATAGGCCGGATTCTGCTGATGCGTCAGGCGGTCGAAAAAGCCGGGATCACCCCTCAGCTTCGACATGGCCCAGGCACGATTGCTCTCAAACAGCGGCGCTATATCAGTCATGACCTCAGGCGCTTTTCAGCAGGCCGGCCTTTTTCAGCCGCCGGCGTTCCACGGATGAAGGAATGTTCATCGCTTCACGGTATTTGGCAACCGTGCGCCGGGCGATATCAACGCCCTTGCCGGCCAGAAGCTCGACTATCTTGTCGTCAGACAGCACGTCGTCGGCCGGCTCTGCATCGATTAGGGTCTTGATACGATGACGGATCGATTCCGCCGAGAACGCCTCGCCGCCATCGGTGGCTGCGATGCTGGCGGTGAAGAAATACTTCATCTCGAAAATGCCGCGCGGCGTCGCCATCGTCTTGTTGGAGGTGACGCGGCTGACCGTGCTTTCATGCATCTCGATCGCCTCGGCCACAGCGCGCAGGTTCAGCGGTTTGAGATGCGCCACGCCATGGCGCAGGAAGGCATCCTGCTGGCGTACGATTTCGCTGGCCACCTTCAGGATCGTCTGGGCGCGCTGATCGAGTGACTTTACCAGCCAGTTCGCCGAGTTGAGGCAATCCGACATGTAACTCTTGGTCTGCTTGTCCTGGCCGGCGGCCGAGGCCTTCTCTGCCCGCGTCACCTTGGCGTAATAGCGGCTGTTGACCAGAACGCGCGGCAGGGTGTCGCTGTTCAACTCGACCATCCAGCTGCCGTCATTGCCGCGCCGGACATAGACGTCGGGAATCAGGGTCTGCACCGGCTCGCCGCCGAACAGCAGGCCTGGCTTCGGGTTCAGGGCGCGGATTTCCTGCACCATGTCGGCGATGTCTTCCTGATCGACGCCGCAAATCCGCATCAATCCGGCAATATCGCGCTTGGCCAAAAACTCCAGGTTATCCAGCAGGGCCTGCATGGCCGGATCGAGCCGGTCACGCTCGCGCAACTGCAGCGCCAGGCACTCCTTCAGCGAGCGCGCGAACAGGCCGGCCGGTTCGATGGTCTGCAGATCGAGCAGAACGGCTTCCACGTCATCGGCTCCGACGCCGAGCCGCGTGGCGATATCCTCCAGCGGCTCGGTGAGATAGCCCGCCTCATCCAGAGCATCGATCAGGGCCTGCCCGATCAGGCGATCGCCGGCATTGGCTGGCATCAGCAGCCATTGGTCCTGCACATGTTCGCGCAGACTGCGCGTCTCGGTCAGGCTGTTCTCCAGCCCGCCGCTCTCGTCCTCGAAACGCGAATCGCCGCCACGACCGTTGATGTAATTGCTGCCCAGACCACCCTCCGGGCCCATGGCATCGTAACCGCTGTCGTTATTGAAGGTGCTGTCGGCTTCGCTGTCGACATCCAGCGCTTCACGCGCCTTTTCGGTTATGCCGTCGGAACCGAGATCAAGCCGTTCGACGCCCGGCGCTACTTCGGCCACCTCGAATGGGTCCTTGCCGTCCTCGCCGCCAGGATTCTCGCCATCAACGCGCTCCAGCAACGGATTGCGCTCGAGCTCCTGCTCCACATAGGCCATCAGTTCGAGATTGGAAAGCTGCAGCAGTTTGATCGCCTGCTGCAGCTGCGGCGTCATGACAAGGGCTTGCCCCTGCCTGAGCTCGAGACGGGGACCGAGGGCCATAGGCTAGAACCCCGTCACCAGCTGAACCGTTCGCCGAGATAGACGCGCCGCACATTCTCGTCGGCGACGATCTCGTTTGGGCTGCCTTCCATCAGGACTTTGCCGTCATGTAGGATGTAGGCACGATCAATGATATCGAGGGTTTCGCGCACGTTATGGTCGGTAATCAGCACACCGATGCCGCGATCCTTGAGATGCGAAACCAGTTGCCGGATTTCCCCCACGGCGATTGGGTCGATACCGGCCAGCGGCTCGTCCAGCAGCATGAAAGACGGCTGAGTCGCCAGGGCACGCGCGATTTCGCAGCGTCGCCGCTCGCCGCCTGAAAGGGCCAGGGCGGGCGTACGGCGCAGATGCGTGATGGAGAATTCCGCCAGCAGGTCGTCCAGCATGGCCTCGCGACGGTCGGCTTCAGGCTCGACCAGTTCCAGCACGGCGCGGATATTCTGCTCCACCGTCAAGCCGCGGAAGATCGAGGCTTCCTGCGGCAGATATCCCATGCCCAGTCGGGCGCGGCGATACATCGGCAGGCCGGTGATATCGTGGCCATCCAGCGTGATGGTGCCGTGATCGGGCCTGATCAGCCCCGTCATGATATAGAAGGTGGTTGTCTTTCCTGCGCCGTTTGGGCCAAGCAGGCCGACGGCCTCGCCGCGCTGGACATACAATGACACGTCGCGCAGTACCGGCCGCTTCTTGAAGCTCTTGCCCAGCCGATGCGCGGCCAGGCCGGGAAACGCGTTTTCCGCCACCAGCCGCAGGCCATCGCTGCCGAATTTCTCGCCCTCGATATTCATCAGGGCTTCCCCCCGGCCTTCGGTGTCGTGCCGTTTGACGGTTGCTCGTCGCTCTTGGGTACGAAGACACCGCGCACACGACCGCCGGCAACCGGATCGCAAGTGCTGCGGCCAGTATCCTGGTGCATCACGGCGCGGGCACAGCGCACCGTGCCCTGATCGTTGCTGAGTACGACGTTACCGGTCAGCGTGATGGTCTTCTTGTCGACGTCATAGACGCCGAAATCGCCCTGGCCGCGTTCCTGCGGCGTGGAGACGAACACATCGCCTTTCGCCTCGATCTTGGTGATCGAGCTGGTATCCGGACCGCCCGAAGCCGGCTGGCGCGGCGGTGCCGCTGCGGCAGTACCGGCGGGTTGCCGCTCGCGATAATAGACATAGAGCTCGGCCGAGCGCAGGCGCATATCGCCCTGCACGGCATCAACATTGCCCCGGAAAATCGCAAGCTGCTTGTCCTGCTGCACCTCAAGGGTATCGGAAGCGATCTCGATCGGCTGGTCGCTGCTCTTCCGTCCGGTGAATCCGACCTGGCCGAAAGCCGGCGCCAGCGCCAGGGTCGTGCCGGCCGCAAACATGAACAGGAAAAGCGCAGGCTGACGCATTCCGATCATCCCCGTTGTTGGCGCGGGAAGATCGTGGTCTTCACGCCGTTGATAAACACAATACGCTGCCCCCTGTCGTAAATCCGCATGCCATTGGCGTTGATCTTGCCCAGCGCGGAATGACCCCAGACCTTGTCGTCGCTGGAGACCACCTTGGTTTGCAGGTTGATCTCGGCCGAATGGCCGTGCATCTCATAGCCCCGGTCGCCGAACACGGCGATGTTGCCATACAGATCCAGCAGTTGCAGTGCCCCCTGATACAATCCGGTATCGGCCGTCAGCGACCACCATTCGCCATTGCTCATGGTGATATCGGCCTGCACCTTGTCCAGCGTCACCTGCTTGTCGTCCTGCGGGTCCTGCACCGCGCGGTCGGCCGTGACGATATAAGGCTGGCCGCTGGCGTCGGTACCGCGGTAACGCGGATTGTTCATCACCAAGGCGGCGTTGGCGCTGTCGACGTCGCTGAAGGTCAGCGGCAGCATGTTGTGCTTTTTCGACAGCTGCGGCCAGGCAATGACGGCGGCCACCGTGCCCAGGGCGATCAACGGCAGGATGAATTTCATGAAGCGCACGAAGCGGCGGCGACGCGTCAGTCCCGCCAGCGCTGCCGTGGCGTTGCGTGGCGTGAAGCCGGCCGTCCGTTCACGCGGCAGGGGCGTGGAGCCGATGGGATCGCTGCCGGCGGTCATGCGCAATCCCGCCGCATCAGGTGATACCGGCGCGCACGCAATCGTGCATGTGCAGGATGCCGATTGGACGCCCGTGCTCGACCACGAAAAACGCGGTGATGCGACGGCTGTTCATCAGGCGCAGCGCCTCGACGGCCAGTTGCTGCGGTCCGATGGTGATCGGCGATTTGGTCATCACCGCATCCACCGTCTGCGCCAGCAGGTCGCCTTCGATATGACGGCGAAGATCGCCATCGGTCATGATGCCGATCAGGCGGCCCTTTTCGCGCCCCTTGACGCCGATGATGCCGATACAGCCGAAACTGCGGCCTGCCATGGTGACCAGCGCCTGGCGCATCGGCGTGCCGGACGCCACCAGCGGCATTTCCGGACCGGCATGCATCAGGTCGCTGACCTTGATGAGCTGTTTGCCCAGGCGGCCGCCCGGATGGAAAACCCGGTAATGGTCGTGCGTGAAGCCCTTGCGCTCCATCAGCGCCACGGCCAGGGCATCGCCCAGGGCCAGCATCATGGTGGTCGAGGTGGTCGGTGCCAGCCCCATCGGACAGGCCTCTTCCACCGGCGGCAGGATCAAGGCCACATCCGAGGCCTGGCCCAGCGACGAGCTGGTTTTCGACGTGATGCCAACCAGCGGGATCCCGAACCGTTTGGCATGGGCGATCAGGTCGGCCATCTCGGGCACGTCGCCGGAATTCGACAGGCAGAGCAGCACATCGCCCTGCATCACCATGCCCAGATCGCCATGGCTGGCTTCGGCCGGATGCACGAAAAAGGCCGGCGTGCCCGTGGAGGCAAGGGTGGCAGCGATCTTGCGGCCGACATGGCCGCTCTTGCCCATGCCCGACACGATCACGCGGCCGCGCACGCCGCTCGAAAGGCCGGGGTTGCTGCCGCTGACGCCGAGCAGCAGGTCGATGGCGCGATCAAAACTTTCGGTCAGGCCTGCGGCCAGGGCCGCCAAGCCATTGGCCTCCATCAGCAGGACGCGGCGGGCGGCGGCAATATCGGGAGTGGACGAGCCCTGCCGGCCGGCGACCTGCACCACCTTGGCTCCGGCGGCAGTCCGGGCAGCGGATGATTGGGCAGCGGATGACCGTTTCCCCTTGGCGACGGCTTTCGCAGATTTCTTTCCGGCGCGTTTGGCGCGCGCGGCGGACGGCGCGGAGGTCATGAGCTACCCACGACTTGCAGGACACTAACAAGAATCGTGCCAAATATGGAGAATCGGTCGCCAAATTGCAAACCCGGCCGACCGTCTGCTGCCTGATTCCTCAGGCAGGCTAAGAATTAATGCGCGAAAATGTCGTCTTCCGGCCAGCCGGCCAGATCCAGCGCGGCCCGGGCCGGCAGGAAGTCGAAACAGGCCTGGGCCAGGACGGCACGACCCTCGCGGGCAAGCATGCCATCCAGCACTGCCTTGAGCTGGTGCAGATGCAGCACATCGGACGCGGCATAACGCTGCTGCGCCTCGGTCAAATCCTGCGCACCCCAGTCTGAAGACTGCTCCTGCTTGGAGATTTCCACCCCGATCAGGTCCCGGCAGAGGTCCTTCAGGCCATGGCGGTCCGTGAAGGTGCGCACGAGCTTGGAGGCTGTACGGGTGCAGTAGACCGGCGTGGTCTCGGCGCCCAGATACTGTTTCAGCGCCGCCAGGTCGAACCGGGCGAAGTGGAACAGCTTCAGGATTTTCGGATTTTCCAGCAGCCGCTTCAGGTTCGGCGCGTCATAGCCGCTGCCGGCGCGGAACTGGACCAGATGGGCATTGCCATCGCCCGACGAGAGTTGCACGACGCAAAGCCGGTCGCGCAGGGTGCGCAGGCCCATGGTCTCGGTATCCACGGCCACCGATGGGCCAAGATCGAGACCGGCCGGCAAGTCGTTCTGATATACGGTGATGGCCATTCGCGATGCACTCTCTAGGGTGCGGCACTCTCTTGCGGGTGCGCTCGGAATCCGGCGCGGCAATCGAGGAATTGGTGCCCAGGATAAGACTCGAACTTACACGACCTTTCGGTCACTAGCACCTGAAGCTAGCGCGTCTACCAATTCCGCCACCTGGGCAGGCGGTGCAGGGTCCGGATAAGCGACCGTCGCGACCGAGGCGTGTCTTTACGGCCCCGGCCGGGAGAAGTCAAGCGCCCCCGCGGGTTATCCGGATGGTTATCCATTGGGCCTCTCACCGGGCGGCCGGACAGGGCTTGCCATGCTCCGCCGGCCTGCCGATAACGGACGGATCGAGCAGGAGAATGGCGGCGAATGGATACGGTGGAGTGTCTGGTAATCGGAGCCGGTGTGGTCGGTCTGGGCGTGGCCCGCGCCCTGGCGCGGCGCGGCCGCGAGGTGGTGATCGTCGAGGCCGCCGGCCTGATCGGCAGCGAGACCAGCTCGCGCAATTCCGAAGTGATCCATGCCGGCATCTATTATCCCGCCGGCAGCCTGAAGGCGCGATTTTGCGTGGCCGGCAAGCAGGCCCTCTATGCCTATTGCGTCGAGCGCGGCATCGCGCATCAGCGCTGCGGCAAACTGATCGTCGCCGCCGATGAAGCACAGATCGCCGATCTGGAGGCCCTGAAGAAAAAGGCCGAAGCCAACGGCGTCGACGACCTGCAATGGCTCACCCGCGACCAGGCACTGGCACTGGAGCCGCAGCTTCACTGCGTTGCCGCCCTGCTCTCGCCCTCCACCGGCATCATCGACAGCCATGGCCTGATGCTGGCCTTTCAGGGCGAGGCGGAAGACCACGGCGCCATGCTGGCGCTGGGATCGCCCGTGCTGCGCGGCGCGGCAACAAACGGTGGCATCGTGATCGAGACCGGCGGACAGGATCCGATGCAGTTGAAAGCCCGGCTGGTGGTGAATGCCGCAGGACTTTCGGCCCAGCGCATCGCCGCCTCGATCGCAGGCATACGGCCCGAGAGCGTACCGGGCTGCTACTACGCCAAGGGCAATTACTTCATTCTCTCCGGCATGAAGCCGCCATTCTCCCGGTTGATCTATCCGGTGCCCGAACCCGGCGGGCTGGGCACCCATGTCACCATCGACCTGGGCGGCCAGATGCGCTTCGGCCCCGATGTGGAGTGGATCGATGCCATCGACTACGCGGTGGACCCGGCGCGCGGCGAAAAATTCTATGCCGCCGTGCGGCGCTACTGGCCCGGCCTGCCCGATGGCGCGATCCAGCCAGGCTATGCCGGCATCCGGCCCAAGCTGTCGCCATCGGGCAGCAAGGCCGACGACTTTGTCATCCACGGCCCCGAACAAACCGGCCTGCCCGGCCTGATCAACCTGTTCGGCATCGAAAGCCCGGGCCTGACGGCATCGCTGGCGCTGGGCGAATATGTCGCCGACCTGGCAGAGACAACAGGATGACGGAACCGGCCTGCATCCTCGATGGTCATTTCGACCTGGCGGAATCGCCGGTCTGGTCGGTTGCGGAGCAGGCGCTCTGGTTCGTCGACATCAACACGCCCGCCCTGCATCGGTACGATCCGGCGAGCGGCGCCCACCGGCACTGGCCGATGCCGGCCGCCATCGGCTGCATCGCGTTCGCCTCCGATGGCGAGCTGATCGCCGCGCTGCGCGACGGTCTCTATCGGCTCGACCTGGAACAGGGACGGCATAACCGGCTGGCGTCCGCGCCCTATGATACTCAGCTGATGCGTTTCAACGATGGCCGCTGCGACCGCCAGGGTCGTTTCTGGGTCGGCACCATCACCGACGACCGCCAGCCTCATGGCGCACTCTATCGCTTTGACGGCACGCGTTTTATCGAAGCAGGGCTGCCCGGCGCCATCGCCACATCGAACGGCCTGGCCTGGAGCCCCGATGGCCGCATCCTGTATCACGCCGATACACCGGCTATGCAGGTGCAGGCCTATGATTACGACATTGCCACGGCGACGCTGTCGAACCGTCGCCTGTTCCTCGACCTGCGCGGCAGCGGCGAACGACCCGACGGCGCGACTGTGGACAGCGCCGGCAATTACTGGCTGGCGCTCTATGGCGCCGGCAAGGTGGTGCAGTTTTCGCCCGCCGGCGAACGCCTGCGCGAAATCCACCTGCCGGTGAAGGCGCCGACCATGCCCTGCTTCGGCGGACCCGATCTGCGCACCCTGTTCATCACCACGGCGCGCCAGAAACACACAGCCGAAGAGCTGGAGAAGATGCCGCTGGCGGGCGGCATCTTCAGCATAGGCGTCGATATACCCGGATTGCCGGAGGCCCCGTTTATTTCTGCCTGACCACGCGGTTGCGCAGGATGCCGATCTTCTCGACCTCCAGCTCCACCACATCGCCATCCTTCAGGTAACGGCCATGTTCCAGGCCGCAGCCGTCGCCCACCGTGCCCGAGCCGAAGAATTCGCCGGCATGCACGGTCTCGTCAGCCGAGACGCGGGCCAGCAGGTCCTCGAAGGTATGATGAATGGTGCTGGAATTGCTGTCGCACCAAGTTTCGCCATTCACGCGCGCCTGCATGCGTAAGTTATAGGGATCGCCGATCTCGTCCAGCGTCACCAGGAACGGCCCCATGCTGTTGCCGGTGTCGAAATCCTTGCCCTTGCAGGGGCCCAGCATGCTCTGCATCTCGATGCTCTGGGCATCACGCGCCGAGAAGTCGTTGAAGATGGTGAAGCCGAAGATGTGGTCGCGCGCCTCGCTGGCCTTGATGTTCTTGCCGCCCTTGCCGAGGAAGAAGCCGAATTCCAGTTCGAAATCCATCACCTGGCTGTAGCGCGGCCAGACCACGTCGCCGTCCGGGCCGTTCACCGAGAACCGGTTGGACTTGTAATAGATCGGAATCTGGTACCAGGTCGGCGCCACCTTGATCATGCCCAGCTTGACCAGCAGCGGACCAAGGATCGGTTTGCGCATGATGGCGATGCGCTCCATCGCCTGCTGCACATGCTTCTCAAACAGCATGGAATCACGGATCTGTTCGGGCACCGGCACGGGCGCATGCAGCTTGGCTTCGCTCAGCGGCACGCGGATTTCCGCCTTCTCCTGCAGGGCGCGGGCTTTGGCCTTGGCCTCGTCGCCGCCCTTGATGATGGAGAGGATGTCGGGAAATACCTCGCCCAGATCGACGATGAAGGCACCATCGCTGGTGAGCACGCCGGGGCGCCCAAGGCCATTGATTCCCGAACCGCGCGCCGGATGGCTGAAAGTGCAGAATTTCATAGATGTTTATTCCTCGAAAATAGCAACCGCGCGGGTCCAGCCGGCGGAGGCACCGCGGATCTTGTGCGGGAAGCAGGAGATGGTGAAGCCAAACGGCGGCAGCACTTCCAGGTTATGCAGCTTTTCCAGATGGCAGTAGCCGATATGGCGACCGGCCTTGTGGCCTTCCCAGATCAGCGACGCATCGTGGCTTTCCTTGAATTTCTCGGCCGTATGCACGAAGGGCGCATCCCAGCTCCAGGCATCGGTGCCGGTGACGCGCACGCCGCGCTCCAGCAGATACATCGTAGCCCTGTAGCCCATGCCGCAGCCGGTGCTGACATAGTTCGGCTGGCCATAGGCCTTGCCGGCGGCGGTGTTGACCACGACGATGTCGTGTTCCTTCAGCTCATAACCGATGCGCTTCAGTTCGGCTTCCACATCCTTGTCGGTCACCACGTAACCGTCGGGCAGCTTGGTGAAATCGAGCTTCACGCCGTCGCCGAAGCACCAGTCCAGCGGCACCTCGTCGATGGTCCAGGCGCGTTCGCCGTGGTTCATGGTCGAATGGAAATGATACGGCGCATCCAGATGCGTGCCGTTATGGGTGTTGAGCGTCACGTTCTCCACCGCCCAGCCTTCGGCATCGGGCAGGTCTTCCTCCTTCAGGCCGGGGAAGAACTTGATGACGTCGGACGCGCTTTGCTGGTGGCGGATATATTCGATCTTCGGGCTGAAACCCGGCGGATCGGACTGCACGTCGTTTTCGAGATAGATGGAGAGGTCGACGAAGCGACGGGGCATATTTCCTCCCAAGGAAATCCATTGGGCCGACTCTGACAGGCGGCTTCACGGCTTAAGAATAACGATGGAAATTTATTTTGTCGATTTTTTTTCTTTTTGTCGTTGACAGCCTCCCCCTCCCCCTCACAGAGTACCCCCATGACCGACGGGAGGACAAAAGCGGATATCCGCGATCTGGCAGCCGAAGCTGGCAGCCTGACCGAGTTCGCATACCGTAGTATTCGCTCCGACATCATCGCCGGCCTGTTCCCGCCCGGCGCCAAGCTGCAGATCGACGACCTGAAAACCCGCTACGGCCTGAGCGCCAGCCCCCTGCGCGAGGCACTGGCCCGGCTAATCAGCCAAGGCTTCGTGTCGGTGGAAAGCCAGCGTGGCTTCCGCGTCGCCGCCATGAGCCCGGACGATCTGGCCGATATCACCATCGCCCGCCAGGTGATCGAGACCGCGGCGCTGAAACGCGCCATAGACCGCGGCGACGATGCCTGGGAAGCCGGCATCCTGGCCGCCTACCACCGGCTGGACCGCTATGTCGCACGCCTGGGCGGGCGACCGGTGGAGAACCTGGCCGAATTCGGCGAACTGCACAAAGCCTTCCATGTCGCCCTGATCGCCGCCTGCGGTTCGCCGCGCCTGCTGGACGAACAGAGCCGGCTCTACGACCAGGCCGAACGCTACCGCCACGGCATGATGCAGAATTTCCTGGTCGAACAGGGCACCGGCATCATGGACGAACACAGGCAGCTCATGGACCTGGTGCTGGCGCGCAAGGCAAACGAAGGCTGCGCCATGCTGCATCACCATCTGAGCCATACCTACGATTTCTGTTTCGGCCCCGACGGCGCCGGCAAACGATTGGAGGGTGCCGTCAACCAATAACCGCGGATAACCTTCGGGAGGAAACCAATGACCGCGATCAAGACCCTTGCCTGCACCATCGGCGCCACCGCCGCCCTGCTGCTGGCCGCCAATGCACAGGCGCAGACTGTCAAGATGACCGCTGTGGCGGGCCATCCGGTGATCTTCCCCTGGGTGAAACTGGCCGACGAATTCTTCATCCCCGAGGTCGACAAGCGCCTGGCCGCCGCCGGCAGCAAGGCGAAGTTCGAGTGGACCAAGGCCTGGGGCGGTACCGCCGTGAAACTGGGCAGCGAATCCGGCGCGATCAAGGACGGCCTGGCTGAACTGGCCTTCGTCTCGACCATCTTCGAGGCGCCGAAATTCCCGCTGCAGAACGTGTCCTATGTTGCTCCGTTCATGACCGACGATATCGCCGTGATGTCGAAGGCGATCAAGAACATGCAGGCCAAGATTCCGGCCATGGCCGAAGCCTGGACCAAGAACAACATGGTCTTCCTCGGCGGCACCGGCCTCGACAGCTATCACCTGTTCACGAAGACCCCGATCAACAAGCTGGAAGACCTGAACGGCAAGAAGATCAACGCCCCCGGCCCCTCGGCCAACTGGGTGAAGGGCACCGGTGCGGTGGCCGTGGCCGGCACGCTGCAGACCTACTACAACGACATCCAGACCGGCGTGACCGAAGGCGCGCTGACCTTCGCCACCGGCGCCTTCCCGGCCAAGCTGACCGAGGTTGCCCCACACATCACCAAGGTGAATTACGGCGCCCAGTTCGCCGGCGCATTGGTGATGAGCAAGCGCGTCTTCGACAAGCTGCCCAAGGATGCACAGAAGATCGTCATGGAAGTCGGCGCGGAATACGACGCCAAGTTCGCCGCCACGCTCACCGCCACCTCGGCCACGCTGATGCAGAAGATGGTGGAAGGCGGCGCCAAGGTTCGTGAACTGAGTCCTGCGGAGCGCAAGCAGTGGGCCGCCGTGCTGCCCAACGTGGCGCTGCCCTGGGCCAAGGACCTCGACTCCAAGGGCCTGCCGGGTACCCAGGTGCTGAATGCCTTCGTTGCCGAGATCCGCGCCGCCGGCGTGCAGTTCCCGCGCGACTGGAGCAAAGAGTAATCCGCTTAATCGGTGGTGCCGCGATGTATGCCCGTCTGCTGGGGGTGATGAACGCCCTCGGCACCGTGTGGATTTTTCTCCTCATGGTGCTGATCAACTCCGACATCCTGGGGCGGGAGTTGTTTTCCAGTCCCGTGCGCGGCACCACCGAATTGCTGTCCCTATCCATCGTCGGCATCGTGTTCCTGCAGCTTGGCCATGCCCTCATGGTCGGCCGCATGACACGATCCGACATGGTGATCGAAACGCTGCTGGTGAAAAATCCGCGTTTCGGCCGCGCCCTCCAGGGTCTGTTCGCCCTGCTCGGCGCGGTATTCCTCGCCATCATCTTCTGGGGCAGCATCGCGCCATTCAATGAGGCCATCGAGATCGGTGAATATGTCGGCGCCGCCGGCGATTTCACCGCGCCCACCTGGCCGATCCGGCTACTGATCTTGATCGGCTCGGCCGCCACCGGCCTGCAATACCTGATCATGGCCTGGCAGGATTTCCGTTTCGTTTTTACAGGTGATCAATGACCGGCCTGGAGATTGGCTTCCTCACCCTGGCCGGCATGCTGCTGCTGATCTGGCTCGGCCTGCATGTCGCGGTCGCACTCGGCCTCACCTCCTTCGTCGGCGTCTGGCTGCTGAAAGGCAGTCCCGATGTCGCCATGTCGATGCTGGCCCAGGGCGCCTCGGATTCGATCGCCAGCCACATCTTCGGCGTGGTGCCGCTGTTCGTGCTGATGGGCTTCCTGGTCTCCATCGCCGATATCGGCAAGGACGCTTTTGAAGTCGCCAACCAGGGTCTGCGCCGGCTGCGCGGTGGCCTGGGCATTGCCACCGTGGCCGCCAATGCCGTGTTTGCGGCCATCACCGGCATCTCCATCGCCTCGGCCGCCGTCTTCACCCGGGTCGCCGTGCCCGAGATGCTGCGTTACGGCTACAAACCCGGTTTCGCCACCGGCGTGGTGGCCGGCTCTTCCGTGCTGGGCATGCTGATCCCGCCCAGCCTGCTGATGATCCTCTACGGCTTCCTGGCCGAGGTCTCGGTCGGCAGCATGTTCATGGCCGGCGTGGTACCGGGGCTGCTGCTGGCCCTCACCTATGCCGTCGGCATCATGCTGATGGCCCGCTTCTGGCCCAGTTACGTGGGCGGCCGCGCGGAAGGCGATGCGGCGGGCGAAACCCTGATGGGCGGCGCCGAGATGGCCGCCAAGCTGCTGCCGATCCTGCTCCTGATCGCCGTGGTGCTGGGCGGCATCTATGCCGGCTTCTTCACCGCCACCGATGCCGGCGCGGTGGGCGCCGCCGGCGCGCTGCTGATCGCGCTGTGGAAACGCAAACTGGACCCGAAGAAATTCTGGCAGGTGCTGGTCGAAACCGGCCATGTCACCGTCGCCGTTTCCTTCCTGATCATCGGCGCCAGCCTGTACACCCGCATGCTGGCGCTCTCCGGCGTGCCGCAATTCCTGGTCGCGGAGATCAGCGCTGCCGGACTCGGCCCCTTCGCCTTCCTGGCCGTCTATATCCTGCTGATCGTCATCCTCGGCTGCTTCATCGATTCCAGCTCGATCCTGCTGATCGTGCTGCCGCTGATGCTGCCGATCGCCAGCGGCTTCGACATGAGCCTGATCTGGTTCGGCATCATCACTATCGTGGCCGTCGAGATCGGCCTGCTGACGCCGCCCTTCGGGTTAAGCGTCTTTGTCATCAAAAGCACGCTGAACGATTCACGGATCACCCTGCGCACCATCTTCGTCGGCACCCTGCCATTTGCCGCGATCATGCTGCTGACCCTGATCGTGCTGGTGCTTTTCCCCAAACTCACCCTTGCCCTGGTGTGACATGCCCACCGTCAATCCGCTGAAAGGATTCCGCCTCACCCGTGATGACCTGAGCTTCATCGGCCACGACCTGCAGCGGCCGGAATGCATCCTGGCCGAACCCGATGGCACGCTGTGGTCGGCCGATGCCCGCGGCGGCGTGATGCGCATAGCCCCCGACGGCAGTCAGCGCCTGATCGCCCAGCAGGCCGACAGCCACTTCGCCGGCACGTCCGACTTGGCCAAACGCTTCACCGAGGGCACGCTGCCCAACGGCCTGGCCTTCGCCCGCAATGGCGACATCCTGATCTCGAATTTCGGCACCGACCGGCTGGAAGTGATGGACCGCGAGGGCCGCAGCCGCGTGCTGTATGACAGCATCGACGGACGGCCCATCGGCAAGGTCAATTTTGTGCTGCGCGATTCCAAAGACCGCATCTGGCTCACCGTCTCCACCCGCATCAAGAACTGGATGGAGGCCATACGGCCCGGCATCGACGATGGTTTCATCGCCCTGGCCGATGAGCGCGGTCTGCGCATCGTGGCCGACGGCCTGCATTTCACCAACGAAATCCGCTTCGATGCCCGCGAGGAATATCTCTACGCCGTGGAAACCTGCGGCCGCCGCATCACCCGCTTCCGCGCTGCTCCTGACGGCAGCCTGGGAAACCGCGAGGTTTTTGGCACCGGCGATTTCGGCCCGGCCGGCTTTCCCGATGGCTGCGCCTTCGACTCCTATGGCAATCTCTGGGTCACCCTGGTGATGGCGGAAAAACTGATCGCGCTCACACCCGAGGGCGAGATGCTGACCTTGTTCGATGACGGCAACCCGCAGGCCATTGCCGCGCTGGAAGCCGCCTATCAGGCCGGCAAGGCCACACCCGATCTGATGATGGCGACCCGCAGCAGCGTCACGCCCTGGATCGCCAGCGTCACTTTCGGCGGCCCCGATCTGCGCAATGCCTATATCGGCACCCTGTTCGGCACCAACATCCCGTGGTTCCGCAGCCCGGTTGCCGGCCTGCCCATGGTGCACTGGAAGGACCGCCCATGAACCGCACACCCCGCCGCATCGTCACCGGTCATGATGCCAACGGAAAATCCGTCGTCACCATGGATACCGCCATGCAGCCGACCCTGGAAAAGCCCGAGATCGGCGTCGCCTTCTACGAAATCTGGAACACCGCCGGCAGCCCGGTGCGCGTCGATAATGGCGCCGACCCGACGTCTCGCCCGCTGCAGATCGAGCCACCCAAACAGGGCAGCATCATCCGCTTCGTCGATTTCGGTCCGAAACAGGCCGCCCGCCCACCGATGACGCGCGAGATGGCGGAAGCCGCCTTCGCCCTGGTCGGTTCGGCCCATGCCGCGACCTGGAAACCCGACAGCCCGCATCCGATGATGCACCGCACGGAATCGGTGGATTACGGCATCGTGGTGTTCGGCGAGATCGTGCTGGTACTCGACGACGGCTCGCGCACGCATCTGAAGGCCGGCGACGTGGTGGTGCAGCGCGGCACCGACCATGCCTGGGAAAATCCGTCCGAGATCAATCCGGCACGCATGGCCTTCATCCTGCTGGATGGTGCATTTTCTCCCGAGATCGCTAAGCTGATCGAAAAGGCTTGAGAATCCCCGGAGGAAACATGAGCGCGAGCGACGCCCCAGCCCTGTTATGGTCCCCCTCGGCCGAACGGATCGGCCGCAGCCGGCTGCGCCATTACATGGTCTGGCTGAAGCGCGATCGCGGCCGCGATTTCGCCGATTACGACGCATTGTGGCGCTGGTCGGTCAGCGACCTGGAAGGCTTCTGGGCCTCGCTGTGGGATTATTTCGAAATCAGGGCGCACAAGCCCTATACGAAAATCCTGGGCAAACGCGAGATGCCCGGCGCGGAATGGTTCACCGGCGCCGAGGTGAATTTCGTCGACCAGGTGCTGCGGCACGAGACCGATGCGCGGCCGGCCATTCTTTATGCCTCGGAAACGCAGCCGCTACGGCAGATGTCCTGGCGCGAACTGCGCGAAAAGGTCGGCAGCATGGCTGCCTATCTGCGTGGCCGGGGCATCGGCCGCGGCGACCGCGTGGTGGCTTATGCGCCGAACACGCCGGAAACCATCATCGCCTTCCTCGCCACCGCCAGCATCGGCGCGATCTGGTCGGTCTGCTCGCCCGACATGGGCCTGAATGCGGTACTCGACCGCTTTCGCCAGATCGAACCCAGGGCGCTGTTTGCCGTGCCGTCCTGCGACTATAACGGCAAGCATCATGACAAGGGCGACGTTCTGGCCGAGATGGTCGCCGCCCTGCCCAGCCTGAGCGACCTGATCCTGATGCCGGGCAGCACGAGCCAGCTAGTACCCGCCAATGTGCAAACCGGCAGCTGGGCCTCCATCGTTGCCAGGCCCGCCGAACTGAAAGTCGAACCCGTGCCCTTCGACCATCCGCTCTGGGTGGTCTATTCCTCTGGCACTACCGGCCTGCCCAAGCCGATCGTGCATGGCCATGGCGGCATCCTGATGGTCATCATGGCGATGATGGCCCTGCATAACGACATCGGCCCCGACGATGTCTTCCACTGGTATTCCAGCACCGGCTGGATCATGTGGAACGCCCAGGTCTCGGGTCTGCTGGTCGGCGCCACCATAGCGCTGTATGACGGCGCGCCCAGTTATCCGGACTGGACCACGCTCTGGCGTTTTGTCGGCGAGACGAAAGCCACCTTCTTCGGCGCTGGCGCCGCCTTTTACGCCAATTGCCAGAAAGCCGGCGTGAAGCCACGGCAGATCGCCGACCTGTCGCATCTGCGCAGCGTCGGCTCGACCGGCTCGCCATTGTCGAAAGAGTCTTACGCCTGGATTTACGGTGAACTCGGCCAGGATGTCTGGCTCACCTCGATTTCCGGCGGCACCGATTTCGCCGGTGCCTTCGTGGCCGGCTGCGTCATGCTGCCGGTCTATGCCGGCGAGATGCAGGTGCGCTGCCTCGGCGCCGACATCCAGGCTTATGACGACCAGGGCAAGCCGCTGGATAACGAAGTGGGCGAACTGGTCTGCGTCTCGCCCATTCCGTCGATGCCGCTGTTCCTGTGGAACGACAAGGACGGCCAGCGCTATCGCGACAGCTATTTCGACATGTATCCCGGGGTCTGGCGCCATGGCGACTGGATCCGGATCACGCCACGTGGCGGCGCGGTGATCTATGGCCGTTCGGATGCCACCATCAACCGCTATGGCCTGCGGCTGGGCACGGCGGAAATCTATCGCGCGGTCGAGGAACTGCCGGAAATCCTCGACAGCCTGGTGATCGACCTCGAATATCTGGGCCGCGATTCCTACATGCCGCTGTTCGTGGTGCTGCGCCCGGGAATCACGCTGGATGCCGCGCTGAAGGATCGTATCAACCAGGCGATCCGCAAGGCGGTGTCGGCACGCTTCGTGCCGAACGATATCTTCCAGGTGGCGGAAGTGCCGCGAACATTGTCGGGCAAGAAACTGGAAGTGCCGGTGAAGAAGATCCTGCTCGGCCAGCCGGCCGAAAAGGTCTCCAATCCTGGCACCATGGCCAATCCCGGCAGCCTGGCCTGGTTCGTCGATTTCGCGGCGAAGCGCGCGGCCAGTTCGGCGGCCTAACCGGCCTTGATCTGCGCGCGGCGCGCCAGCAGGATACCGCCCAGCACCACCACGCCACCCGCGACCTGCAGCGGCTGCAAGCCCTCGCCCAGCCAGAGCCAGCCGAAGAAGGCGGCAGCCACCGGCTGGATCAGCACCACCAGCGAGGAAAACGATGCCGGCAGGTGGCCCAGCGCATAGGCGATCAGGCTCTGGCCCAGGGCATGGCTGATCCAGGCCAGGCCGAACAGAATGGCCCAGCCGGTCAGCGTCGGCGGCAGCAGGCCCTCGCCCATCACCCATACCATCGGCAGCAGAGCCAGGCCGCTGACTAGGCTGGACCACAGCATCAGTTGCTGCGTGCTGTGCCGGCCGCGCAGCTTGGCTACCGCGATCATGTATGCGCCATAGAAGATGGCAGTGGTGAAGGCGAGCATGTCGCCGAACACATAATCGCCGCCAAGCTGGAAGCTGGCGCCGACCAGCATCAGCGCGCCGCAGATCGACACCAGCAGGGCAACCAGGAAGGATGGCGTGATCTTCTCGCGCAGGACCAGCCAGGCCCCCAGCGTCACGATCACCGGCGCGAAGTTGCTCAGCAGCGTGGCATTGGCCACCGTGGTGTACTGGATCGACAGGTGCCAGAAGAACAGGTCTCCGGCGAACAGCAGGCCGGGAATCAGGATCAGGCCCAACGGCGGCAGGCCCGGTGTGTCCATGCTTTTTGCACTGGCGGGCCGGAACTGCCAGAACAGCCAGAGCGGCGGCACGGCCAGGATGGTGCGATAGAAGCCGGTCGCCGTCGGCCCCACTTCCGACAGGCGCACGAAAATTGGCGAAAAGGCGATGGCAAGCGCGCCGATCACCAGCCCGGCCAGGGCAAGGCGCTGGCCGCGGGTGACCACTTTGACAGACGGGGACGACATGGCGAACGGTATCGTTATGAATGATGCACCGGCTTAGCCCTGCCGCGGCGGAAACACAACCGCGACAATGTCCGCAGATTGCATCTTTGCGTATGTCATGGCTGGCCTGTATCCTGTCCCGGTCCGTCGCCCCGGGAGATGCCGATGCCTTCCGCACGCTCCGAGAACCGTGCCGCTTCATTCTCGCCCACCCGTCGCGGTTTGCTGCGTGGCGCCGGGCTGACGGCGGGCGGACTGCTGATCGGGATGTCGCTGCCGCCCGTGGCGCGCGGCCAGACCGCGGTATCGGTTCCCCTGGTCGCCCGCCTCAATGCCTGGCTGCATATCGGCCGCGACGACCGCATCACATTCCTGATCGACCGTTCCGAGATGGGCCAGGGCGCCCATACCGGGCTGGCCACCCTGCTGGCCGAAGAACTGAACGTCGATCCGCTGAAGGTGATCATCCGCAATGCGCCGGCCGACAAGGCCTACCGCAACGTCTACATGATCAAGAGCATGTTGAGCGGCGGCAAGGCCGAAAGCCTGAGCGGCCTGCCGCTCTGGGGCCTGGAACAGCTCGGCCGCCTGATCGGCCAGCAGGTGACCGGCGGTTCGACATCGATCCGCGGCGGCTTCGACAGCCTGCGCCGCGCCGGTGCCGAAGCCCGGCTGCGTCTGGTGCAGGCTGCCGCCGAGCGCTGGGGCGTAGCGCCTGCCGAATGCGAGTCCGCCGACGGCATGGTGCGGCATCCATCCAGCAACCGCAGCCTCAGCTACGGCGCGCTGGCCGATGCTGCCTCCGCGCTGGATGTGCCCGACAATGTCGCGCTCAAGCCGCGCGCGGACTGGCGCTTGATCGGCCGGCATGATCGCCGCGTGGATACGTTTGAAAAGATCAATGGCGCCGCCGATTTCGGCCTCGATGTGCGCGAGCCCGATCAATTGTTCGCTGCCATTCGCTGGGCGCCGGCTTTCGGCGCCACGCTGAAATCGCTCGACGACAAAGCTGCGCTGGCCCGGCCGGGCGTGCGCGCCGTGGTGCCGCTGGCTGACGGCTTCGCCGTGGTGGCCGACAACACCTGGCGTGCCATGCAGGCCTGCGATGCCGTGACGGCGGAATGGACCCGGCCGGAGGTGGATGGCGGCTTCGACGATGCCATGCTCTGGCGCCGGCTGAATTCGATGGTCGACACCGAAGGCAAGGAAGCGCATAAGGCTGGCGATGTCGACAAGGCTCTGGGCGCGGCAGCCACCGTGATCAGCGCCGATTACCGTTTGCCTTTCCTGGCGCATGCCACCATGGAACCGATGAATGCCACCGTGCGCATCGGCCCCGATGGCGTCGATGTCTGGGCGCCGACCCAGGCCCAGACCATGGCGCAGAAGGCGGCCGCCGCGGCGACCGGCGTGTCGGAAGACCGCGTACGCATCCACACCACCTATCTGGGCGGCGGTTTCGGCCGGCGCGCCGAAGCCGATTTCGTTGCCGTTGCCGCCGCCGTGGCCAAGGCGGTGACCGGCAAATCGGTACAAGTGATGTGGCCACGCGAGCAGGACATGCGGCGCGATTTCTACCGCCCCGCCGCCCTGCACCGGGTGAAGCTGGGCCTCGATGCCCAGGGCCGGCTGGTGGCGTGGAAACACGCGCTGGCATCGCCCTCGATCATGAAGCGCATCTTCGCCGCCGCCACCTGGCTGGGCCCGGACGAGACCGCCATCGAAGGCTGTCTGGACGGAACCTATGCCATTCCCAATACGGCGGTGAAATACGTTGCCGTCGACACACCGGTTCCGGTCGGCTTCTGGCGTTCGGTCGGTCATTCGCATTCCGCCTTCGTGAAGGAAAGCCTGATCGACGAGGCCGCCCATGCCACGAAACAGGATCCGCTCGAATACCGCCTGCAATTGCTCGCCAGCCGGCCGCGCCATCGTCGCGTGCTGGAACTGGCCGCGACAAAAGCCGGCTGGGCCTCGGCGCTGAACGAGGGCCAGGGCCGCGGCATCGCCCTGCATGAAAGCTTCGGCAGTATCGTCGCCATGGTCGCGCAGGTGGCCATCCGCGATGGCAATCTGGCCATCGAGCGCATCACCGTCGCCGCCGATGCCGGCACGGTGGTCAATCCTGCCATCGTGAAGGCGCAGCTTTCCGGCGGCGCCATATTCGGCCTGACCGCGGCTCTGCATGGCAGCATCACTCTGAAGGATGCCGCCGTGCAGGAAGGCAATTTCGATACCTATCGCATGCTGCAGATGGCCGACACGCCGCCTGTCGAGGTCCATCTGGTGGACAGCGACGCGCCGCCCGGCGGCATCGGCGAGCCCGGCGTGCCGCCGGTGGCGCCAGCGCTGACCAATGCGATCTTCGCCGCCAGCGGCAAACGCCTGCGCGCCCTGCCGGTCAGCCTCTAGGGACAGGGCTTGAGTTTCGCGTCCTGATCCGGCGCGCTGCCCGGAAAATAACTGCCAACCGCGCGGCAGGCGCCGTCGATGCAGATATGCCAGTCGCTGCCGGTGAAGCCGGAGCGGGTCAGGATCATTTCCGGCTGCGGCGGTCGCTGCGGCCGCCAGACCCAGAAACCATTCTCCAGCACGGCATTCTCGCCCGGCTCCATGCCCGCGCCGCTGCCCTGCACGGCGGCACGTTCCAGCCGCAATCCTTCGGGCGTGGCGCGCCAGGTCTCGCGCCACTCGGTCTTCTGCACGCTGTGGGTCCAGCGCAGCTCTGCCATGTCGGCGCCGAGCGCGACAATTGCCGCTCCCAGCGCCAGGCAGAGCCCCGTCATCGCGTACCCGCCATCAGGCGGCCGCCTTGCTCCGCCTGGTCTTCCACCAGTGGAAAGCCAGGAAGCCGACGGTAAGCGCAGCGGCGACCTCGTCGGTGACCGGCAGGGCCACCACGAACATGAAGGCCGCCACCGTGGCCCAGATGCGCTCCGGCCAGTTCATGGGGCCAATCAGCCAGGCGCTGGCCGCCCCACCCCACAGGGCCACGGCGATCACTGCCTTCACCAGTACATAGGCGGTGTCATACCATTCGCCGCCCTGCAGCATCAGCGCCGGCGTATAGACCGCCATGAAGGGCACCACATAGCCGGCAATGCCGATCTTGGTTGCCGTGAAGGCGATCTTCATGTGGCTTTCCTTGGCGATTGACGACGCGGCCAGGGCGGCGAGCGCCACCGGCGGCGTCAGGTCGGCCATGATGCCGAAGTAGAACACGAACATGTGCGCGACCAGGATCGGCACGCCCATCTCGGTCAGCACCGGCGCGGCCATGGCGCTGGTGATGATGTAGTTCGGAATGGTGGGAATGCCGGTTCCCAGGATGATGCAGGTCACCATGGTCATCACCAGGGCCAGCAGCAGATTGTCGCCGGCCACGGCCAGGATGCCGCGCGCCAGCTCGTTGGCCAGGCCCGTCATCTGCGAGATGCCGACCAGGATACCGACCAGCGCGCAGGCCATGCCGACGCCGAGCGCGCCTTTGGCGGCATCGGCGAAGCTGAGCATCAGCATCTTCTGGGTCTCGCGGCCGCCCTTGGTGAACCAGGTGAGCGCCACCAGCAGGCCGATCATCACCACAGCCAGGCTTTCGATGCGCAGGCCCGAGAACCGGTACAGCACGGCGGCACAGACACCGAGGCCGAGCCAGAACAGGACGCGGTACCACATCACCTTCATCTGCCCGCTGGCCTGCTGGCCGAGGATCAGCACGGCAGTCAGGGCCATGCCCATGGTGCCGGCGAAAAGCGGCGTGAAGCCGGAGAACAGCAGGTAGACCAGCACGGCCAGCGGCAGCAGCAGGTACCAGCGGGTGAACAGTGCCTGCAGCGCGTTCGGGCATTCTTCCTTCGGCAGGCCCAGCAGATTGGCGCGGCCGGCTTCCAGATGGACCATCCAGAACGCCGAGAAGAAATACAGCAGCGCGGGAATCACCGCCGCCAGCGCGACTTCGGAATAAGGTATGCCGATGGTCTCGGCCATGATGAAGGCCACGGCGCCCATCACCGGCGGCATGATCTGGCCACCCATCGAGGCGCAGGCCTCCACCGCGCCGGCGAAGCGCGGGCGATAGCCGAACCGCATCATCAGCTTGATGGTGAACTGGCCGGTGGTCAGCACGTTGGCGACGCCGGAGCCGTTGATGGTGCCCATCAGGCCCGACGAGATCACCGCCACCTTGGCCGGCCCGCCTTTCTGGTGGCCCACCGTGCCGAGCGCCAGGTCGTTGAACAGGTTGATCATGCCGGCGCGCTCAAGCAGGGCACCGAACAGGATGAACAGGAAGATGAAGGTGGCGGAGACAAAGGTCGGCGTGCCGAGGATGCCCTCGGTGCCGAAATAGAGCGTGTCGATCACCTGCTCGAAATCGAACCCGCGATGGACCAGGAAGCCGGGCAGGTCACGGCCGAACAGGGCATAGGGAATGAACAGGGCGCAGAGCAGCGGCAGTTCCCAGCCCATGATCCGGCGCGCGCCTTCCAGCACCAGCAGGGTGGTGATGGCGCCGATCACCAGGTCGACGGTGTTGGGATCGCCCGCCCGCAGGATCAGGTCGGTCTCGAAAATCCAGTGATAGAAGGCAATGGCGAAACCGGTCAGCGCCAGCACCCAGTCATACCAGGGCGCGCGGTCGGCATAGCTGCCGCGCTTGGCGCGGAACAGCAGGAAGGTCAGCAGCAGCAGGAAACCGACATGCACGCTGCGCAGAACGATCGACGAGATCGGGCTGAAACCCGCCGTGATGATCTGAAAAAAGGAGAAGACGATGGCGAACAGGATCACCGCGCGCCCCTGCCAGCCGGCCAGGGCCGCGCCATGTCCGGGATTCTCGCGATCGGCGATCGTTGCTGTCTCGTTACTCATTCGACTTCCCCTCGGCTTCTCAAAAAAACGCCGGCGCCTATCGATGATCGGCGCCGGCGTGCACTCATTCGCGGTCGCTGCTTACTTCAGCAGCCCCGCTTCCTTGTAGTACTTCTCCGCACCCGGATGCAGCGGCACCGGCGGGTTGGCGGCCATCTTGGCCTTCACGATGCCCTTGGCGGCGGAATGCGCCGCATAGAGCTGGTCCAGGCCCTCGACCATCGACTTGGTCATCTTGTAGGCGAGATCGTTGCTGACCTTGTTGGTGGTGACGAAGTAGTTGCCCACAGCGGCGGCCGGCACGGCGGCATCCTGGCCCTTGTAGGTGCCTGCCGGGATCGTGTCGGTCAGATAGGCCGGATCGCCGATCTTCTTCACCACATCGGCCGGAACCGGCACGATGACGATGTCGATCGAGTTGGCGAGGTCGCGGATCGAGGCGACGCCCAGGCCGGCCGACTGCAGCGTGACGTCGATCTGGCGGTTCTTCATCAGGTCGACCGATTCACCGAAGCCGAGATACTCGACCTTAGCGAAATCCTTGTAGGTCAGGCCGGCGGCACCGAGCACGGCGCGGGCATTGATCTCGGTGCCCGATTTCGGCGCGCCGACGGAGATACGCTTGCCCTTCAGGTCGGCGAGCGTCTTGATGCCCGAATCCTTGCTGGCGACGATCTGGATGTAGTTGTTGTAGGCGGCGGCAATCACCCGCAGCGATGTCAGCTTCTGCGGGAAGCCGGCTTCGGCGTCGCCCTTCCAGGCATTCGACAGCGTGTCGCCCAGCGTCAGCGCGATTTCGCCCTTGCTGGTATTGAGCAGGTTGAGATTCTCGACGCTGGCCTTGGTCGGCTGCACCTGCACCTTGGCGTTCGGAATCGCCTTGGTGTAGACGTTCGACAGCGCAACACCGATCGGATAATAGGCGCCCGAGGTGCCGCCAGTCAGAATGTTGACGAAATCCTGCGCCTTGGCCGAGCCCGCGGCGACGGCAAGGGACAGGGACAGCGCCGCAGCGGCGACAAATGTCCGGCGGGTATGGCTCATAAGGTTCCTCCCAGAACTTACGTTACGTCAAACGGGTGAGCGTCGGTTTTACCGGCTGGGAGGGGATAGGGCAATTGCTTTGTCCGCCGGGCCGGCCCCGGATCCGGCAGCGTTTCCGGCCATGCTGCGGCCCATCAACAGGTTACCCAGCAGCGGCACCGTGTAGAGGACCATGATGGCACACCAGTATATTGCCTCGCGGTTGTGCAACGTTTCGATCAGGAGCACCAGTACTGGCAGGCTCAGCAGCAGGAAGACCAGCACCGCCTCCCAGCCCATCCGCAATCCAGAGTCAGATGCCGCATAAGGGCGCGCGAAGCCTGCGGCCAGGGCGAACCTCACCAGGCCGCCGTCACGCCCGCCACTGAGCAGGCGCAGCATGAGAAAGCCA
The DNA here is from genome assembly GCF_046297595.1 of Ferrovibrio sp. GTDB lineage: Bacteria > Pseudomonadota > Alphaproteobacteria > Ferrovibrionales > Ferrovibrionaceae > Ferrovibrio. Next base: position 100,138 of record NZ_JBKBHT010000004.1, on the reverse strand, counting down.
GCAATCGGCAGCAGGAAATAGTCGATCGGAAAATCCCGGTAGCGGCCGGCGACGACCAGCATGATGCCGTGATAGACGGCCCAGAGCGCCAGCACGCCGTAAAGCCATTCCGCCAGCCGCGCGCGCTGCAGCGCCGCGAAGCTGGCGAGCGTGTCGGCGTCGGCCCGCGCACGGCCGAATCCGAATTGAAGCGGCCCGAAACGGCGCAGCTCGGCAAGGCTGTGGCCCAGGCTGCGCAAAGGTGTCGCTGATCCGCGCCCAGCCAGACGATCGAGCAGCTCGGCAAACAGCAGGGCGGCGAACACGCCCTGCATCGCGGCCAGCACCGCGAATTCGATCAGGTGGCGCGGTGAATAATTGTATTCCAGGCCATGCTCGATGGCGGCGCCCAGCAGGGCGCCAAGCCCCTGCGCGAACAGCACGGCAGTCAGCATCGCACGCGGCGGCAGGGCCGCCAGCTGCTGCGCGCGCACCACCATCAGGATCAGGCCAATCAACAGCGACAGGCCGGCGAATAGCGGCCATTGCGGCAGGTTGGATACCTTGCCGCCGATCTCGAATTTTGGCTGCCGCACTTCGTCCAGCACGCCCCAGGCCGCGCCGACGGTGCCCTCCAGGCGTTCCTTCCATGGCTGGTCGAAAGCCTCGACCAGGTTGTAGGAAAGATTCTCGCGTTCGGCCAATTGCAGAAAGTCGGTGATGAAGCCGGCGGCCTCGATGGGCGACGGGATAGCCTCGCGGCGCGAACGGCCCTGGCTGGGCCAGCCTACTTCGCCGATCACCACCGGCTTGCCCGGCAGCCTGGCCTGCACGGTGCGATAGACATCCATGATATGCGGCATGGAATGGGCGACACCGATCGGCATGTCTTCCCAATAGGGCAGGAAATGCACGGTGACGAAATCGACCTCGTCCAGCAGCTGCGGGAAGCGCAGCCAGAATTCCCACACATCGGCATAGGTCACGGGCTGCTTCACGGCCGCCTTCACCTTGCGAATCTGCGCGATCAGCTGATCGACCGTGAGGTCCTTGCGCAGCAGAACCTCGTTGCCGACGATCACCGACTTGATGGTATCGGGATACTGGTTGGCCAGCTTGATGCCCGCCTCCACCTCGGCCGCATTGATATCTGCTTCGCGGCCAAGCCAGATGCCCTGCATCACCTGCAGCCCGTACTTGCCCGCCTTTGCCGGTACGACTTCCAGCCCTTCGCGTGCCGTATAGGTCCGCACGCCGCGGGTGATGCCCTGCAGGCTGGCCAGATCCTCTTCCACCTGTTCGGCGGAAGGATAAACTTTATTCAGCGGCCCCTGCCCGCGCCGGAATGGCGCAAAGGACAGGCTTTCGATCATGCCGATCTTGGGTCCGGCGGGATCGTGCCCCACCTGCACCGGCCGGTTCGGCAGCCACCAGGCCAGAATGGTGAGGCCCGCCGCCAATACGACGCTCAACAGCAGCAGCAGGAAGCGGGTGGCCGGCTTCGGTGTCGGCGCATGCATGTCTGGATCCGTTACGCTAGAGAACAGCCGAGATCATAACCATGGCCCGATCATTGGGCTGGCGTGCCTTCGGCGGGTGTGGCGGCAGCGGTCGTATTCTGGACCGGTGCGGTTGCCCCCTTGCTGGGGGGCTTCGGCGCGGTGCTGATTCCCGCCAGAACCAGCGAAGCCCAGTACGGCACGGACTGCGCCCACATCACGATGGCCCAGAGCCGCGCCTCGGGATCCTCGCCGCCCTGGAAATTCCACATGCCGATGCCGGCCAGCACCAGCAGAACCGCCAGCAGCACCTCTTCCTGCGCCATGATCAGCGCCTGCACGAAAGCGGCCTGGTCCTCGTGTTTGGGCGTGCGGATGAAGGGCAGCTTGGAGGTGAATAAGCCATACAGCATCGCCTTGGCGATGGTGTAGGTCAGCGCCAGACCGGCAAGGCCGGCGCCCAGGCGTTGGCGCAGGGTGCAGGGCACGCGGATTTTATAAAGCCAGAGGAACTGCGCCAGCTTGGCGCCGAACACCGCCACCACCGGCAGCAGGAACAGGGCCAGCGGCAGCTCGAAATATTTCGGCAGCACCAGCACGCCCACCGTCCAGACCAGTGAGGCGATGGCGAAGACCAGACCCAGCGCATCGGCGAACCACGGCATCCAGCCCGTGATGAAGTGATACCGCTGCATCGGATCGAGCTTGCGTTCGTCGCCCGGCAGCATGTCGCGCCAGTGCCGCTTGATGATCTGCACCGCGCCATACGCCCAGCGGAAACGCTGGCTCTTGTAACCGCCGAAACTGTCTGGGGTCAGGCCGTAGCCGAAGCGGCGGTCGGTGTAGACCGAATGCCAGCCACCGGCCAGCAGGCGCAGGCCCATCTCGGCATCCTCGCAGATGCACCACTCGGCCCAGATGCCGACATGATCGATGGCGGCCTTGCGCACCAGGGTCATGGTGCCGTGCTGGATGATGGCGTCGCGCTCGTTGCGCTGAACCATGCCGATCTGGAAGAAACCGGCATATTCCCAGTTGATGAACTCCTTGAAGGTATCGTCCTTCCAGTCGTAATGGTCCTGCGGCGCCTGCACGAAGCCGATATCGGCGCGGTCGAAATACGGCACCAGGGACTTCAGCCAGTCGGGTTCGACAAGGTAGTCGGCGTCGATCACGCCGACGATTTCGGCATCTTTTGCGGTATGCCGCAGGGCGAAGTTCAGCGCGCCTGCCTTGAAGCCCTTCAGCGGCGAGACGTGGAAGAAGCGGAAGCGTTCGCCCAGTTGCCGGCAATATTCCTCGACCGGCCGCCAGACCTTCTCGTCCTTGGTGTTGTTGTCGATCACCAGCACTTCGAAATTCTGGTAATCCAGCCGCGCCAGGGCATCGAGGGTTTTTTTCAGCATCTCCGGCGGCTCGTTATAGGCCGGAATATGGATCGAGACCTTGGGCCAGTTGCGTTCGATATCGGTCTTGAAGGGCAGGAAATGGCGCTGGCGCCGGTTGGCCCAGATCACTTCCGACAATTCCAGACCCTCGGCCAGCACCACCATGAACAGCAGCAGCAGCAGCGGCAGCAACATCGCCCACATCAGCGCGATGCCGGGGCTCATGTAACTGCTTAGGCCGGAATCCACCACCATCACCAGCGCACTGGTCACGACCTGGATCAGGGCGATGAAGAAGAAGCGGCCGGAGAAGCGCAGGTCGGCCCAGCGTGCCAGGAACCAGGCCATCAGCGGCAGGGCCAGCAGGATCGAGGCGGCGGCAAGTTGCGGCCAGTGCGGCCGGTCGCTGACCGGCCCCACCATGGGGAATTTCGGTGTGCGGTCCGCGTTATAGACGCCCCAGTAGGCACCGACCGAACCTTCGATGTTGCGCTTCCATGGCTGGTCGAAGGCTTCCTGGATGAAATAGTCCAGGCCGCGCTGGTTGGCGATGTTGAGGAAGCCGCGCAGGAAGCCGGCCTGGCTGGTCGGGCTGGGCACGGCATCGCGGCGGATGCGGCCTTCCGATGGCCAGCCGATTTCGGTGATCACCACCTTCTTGGTCGGGAAGGCATCCTTCACCTGCTGGTAACGCGACAGTGCGTATTCCACGGCCTTGTCCGGCGCCTGGCCTTCCCAGTAGGGCAGCAGGTGAATGGCGATGAAATCGACCTCGCGGCCGAGCTGGGGATAGCGTAGCCAGATGTCCCAGGTTTCGGCGGTGGAAACCTCAATATTCTTGCCGGCCAGTCCGGTGCGCACGCGGCGGATATAACCGACCAGATCCTCGATCGGCATGTCGGCGCGCAGCAGTGTTTCGTTGCCGACCAGCACGCGGCGGATGTTGCTGTGGCTGCTAGCAGCGGCGATCAGCGCCTCGACTTCCTGCTCGTTGCGCTCCAGCCGGCCGTCGAGCCAGATGCCCTGCATCACTTCCAGACCATAGCGGCCGGCGATCTTGGCGATCTCGCCCTGGCCGTCCAGCATCGAGTAGGTGCGGATCTGCTTCACCTGGCCGGACAGCAGTTGCATGTCGCGGTCGATCTCGGCCTCGCTGGGGAAACGGTTGTTGCGCGGATCCTGGTCGGCACGGAACGGCGAGTAGTCGACGCCGTTGATCACCTCGCCCCAGGGCCGCGGCTCGATCGAACGGTTCATGTAGGCCCAGCCGGCCAGATTGAGGATGGCGACCAGGAAAAGGACAAGAAGTCCCGAATAGCGCATGACGGCCTGCAGCAGATACGAACCACGATCCCGACCGGCAGCGCTCCGTATCGTCCCGCCCCGCTCCGTGCCGTTTCCGGCGGCGCAGTGATTAGGCAGGCAATATGGCGGCTTTGCGGCGGTCGCCGGACTATACGGTGACGTCCGAAAAGAGTCGAGGGGACGGCGGTTTATCCGGCCCGGCGACGGTCAGTCCCGACCCAGATGCCCAAGCGGCAGCGGCGCGTCGATCTTGACCGGCCGGATCACGAAATTCGAACGCACATCCTTCACCATCGGCAGGCTCAGGAGCCGTTCGGTCAGCAGTTCCTCATAGGCCGCGAGGTCGGGCACCACCACCTCTGCCACGAAATCCGCGTCGCCCGACACCATATGGGCCGCCACCACTTCCGGAATCGCCTCCAGCAGGCGCTGGTGCATGGCGGCATTCTCGGTGGAATGCTTCTCGACCTTGATGTCCACATAGATGGTCAGGCCCAGCCCGACCTTGCGGCGATCCAGCACGGCGCGATAGCCGCGGATATAGCCGTCCTGTTCCAGCCGCTTCACCCGCCGCAGGCATGGCGACGGCGACAGGCCGACTTTTTCCGCCAGATCGACATTGCTGAGCCGGCCGTCTTCCTGCAGGGCGGCAAGAATCTTGTGGTCGAAGGCGTCGAGCGAGGAGTTTGGCATGATATGCCTAAAAGTGAACTTGAATTGCGTGGATATTGCTCAAATCATGCCACAACAGGCAGGAATAGCAAGGACATGCTCAGGCATTGCGGGCCATTCTGCCGTCACCTCAACCACGGAAATGCATCATGACCACCCATAGCAGCCTCGCTGCCTCCGGCTCACAGGCCCAACCGGAACCGCGCCATGTCGAGCCGGCCCGCCTGCTGGGCGCGGCGACCGCCCTGTTCACCGTCATCCTCTGGGCGGCCGGCCTGGTCGCCACCCGCTTCGGTGTCACCGGCAGCCTGACGCTCTGGGATGTGATCTTCCTGCGCCTGCTGCTGCCGGCCCTGGTGCTGCTGCCCGTGCTGTTGCGCCATCCGCCGCGTTCGGCCACAGAGCCGCGCCACCCCCTGCTGCTGGCCGTGCTGGTCGGCGGCGCCGGCCTGCCCTTCATCCTGACCAGCAGCGGCGGCATGGTCTTCGCGCCGGCCGCCCATGCCGGCGCCCTGCTGCCCGGCATGATGCCGCTCTTCGCCGCCCTGCTGGCCGTTTTGCTGCTGGGCGAGCGGTTCACGCCGTCGCGCCGGCTCGGCATGGGCCTGATGCTGGCCGGCGCCATGGCGGTCGGCGGCTGGCAGGTGCTGCATGACGCAGGCGAGACCTGGCGCGGCGATCTGATGTTCGTGGCCGCCGGCGCCATGTGGGCCTGCTACACCATCGCCATGAAGAAAAGCGGCCTGGGCGTCTGGCAGGCCGCCGCCCTGGTCTATGTGGTTTCCTTCCTGGCCTATCTGCCGGTCTATCTGCTGGCGCTGGACAGCCGGCTGCTGGCCGCGCCGCTGTTCGAGATCGGCGTGCAGCTTTTCCAGTCGGTCGCCTCCGGCCTGCTCAGTATGGCGGCCTATGGCTTCGCCGTGCGCCGGCTGGGTGCCGCCCGCGCTTCCGCCTTCGGCGCGCTCACGCCCGCCCTCACCGCCCTGCTCGCCATTCCGCTGCTCGGCGAATGGCCCGGTCCCGTCACCTGGGCCGGCATCGCCGCCGTCAGCCTCGGCGTCGCGCTGGCCAATGGAGCATTGTCTCTGGGGGCCTTTTCCCGCTACATTCCTCCTAACCGTTAAGGAGGTTATATATGTTCGACCACATCTCCATCGGGGTGCGCGACCTGGCCGCCTCGGGCCGCTTCTACGATGCCGTGCTGCAACCGCTGGGCTACACGCGGCTCTATGAAGGCGCGCATGGCCTGGGCTATGGCCGCGGCCGGCCGCAATTCTGGCTCGATGCCAGCCCCAGCCCGGTGCCCGACAATCCGAAATCGGGCCTGCATCTGTGTTTCGAGGCCGGCACACGCGGCGCCGTGGATGCCTTCCATGCCATTGCGCTGGCCCAGGGCGGCCGCGACAATGGCGCGCCGGGCCTGCGCCCGCAGTATACGCCGACCTATTATGCCGGCTTTGTTTTCGACCCCGACGGCTATCGCATCGAAGCCGTCACCTTCTCGGTGGATTGATATCAGCATGCTCGCCAGCGCCGACCGCGTTTTCTCCACCCCCTCGGCTTCACCCCGCAGCGATGTCGATATCTACCAGATGTGGGAGATCTTCAAGGCGGTGAATGCGCGGGTGAAGGCCGGCGGCACGGTGGTGAATCTGCTGGTGGGCGAACCGACCCTGCCGCCGCCGCAGGCCGCCATTGCCGCCGCGCAGAAAGCGCTGAACAGCGGACGGCAGCTTGGCTACACCGAGGCGCTCGGCATCATGCCTTTGCGCGAGGGCATCGCGAACCTGTATCGCCGCCGCCATGGCCTGGCCGTTCCGGCATCGCGCGTGGCCGTCACTATCGGCACCTCGTCGGGCTTTATGCTGGCCTTCCTGGCCTGCTTCTCCGCGGGCGACACCGTGGCCGTGGTCGAGCCCAGCTATCCCGCCTATCGCGGCACGCTGAAGGCGCTCGACCTGATCCCGCATCGCGTTGCCACCGATGCCACCACGCGTTTCCAGGTCACACCGGCGATGATCGCGGCCTTGCCGCCGCAGGTGAAGGGCATCGTGGTGGCCAGCCCGGCCAATCCCACCGGCACCATGCTGTCGGCGGCCGAACTGCGCGCAATCTATGACGCCTGCCATGCGCGCGGCCTGTGGCTGATCGTCGACGAACTCTACCACGGCGTCGCCTACGACCAGCCGGCCGCCACGATCCTGTCTGCCGGCGACGACGCCATCGTGATCAACGGTTTCTCGAAATACTGGGGCATGACCGGCTGGCGGCTCGGCTGGCTGGTGCTGCCCGAGCGGCTGGTGCCGCGCATCGAGGCGCTGCATGGCAGCCTGCAGATTTCCGCGCCCACACTCTCGCAGCTTGCCGGCGTTGCTGCGCTCGATGCCGACGAGGAATTGCAGGCCCGCGTGCTGGCGTATAAACGCAACCGCGATGCACTGCTGGCCGCCCTGCCGCGCTTCGGCATCACGCGCTTCGCGCCGCCCGATGGCGCTTTCTACCTCTATGCCGATATCGGCGATTTCAGCGACGATTCCGTGGCCTTTTGCAAGCGCATGCTGGAAGAGACCGGCGTGGTGACGGCGCCCGGCGTCGATTTCGACACCGCCGACGGCCGCCGCTTCCTGCGCTTCTCCTTCTGCATGGATGCCAGCGTCGTCGACGAGGCGATCCGCCGGCTGGAGCCGTGGTTCAGAAGCCTGAACCGGCGCTAGTTCAGTCGAGCTGCAGAATCTGCCATTTCAGGTAGGCGCTTTCCGGCAGGTGCGGATGCACCGGATGATCGGGCCCGGCGCCGCCCTGATAGAGAATGCGGCCGCTACGGCCGGCATTGCTCAGGCCGATCGCCACTTCCTTGGCGAACAATTCGCCCGGCAGCAGATGGGCGCAGCAGGCGACGAACCACAGGCCGCCCGGCGCCACCAGCGGCGCGGCCAGTTTGGCCAGCTTGCGGTAGGCGCGGCTGCCCGGCCCAAGGTCCTTGCGACTTTTGACGAAATTGGGCGGATCGGTGACGACGACGCCGAAACGCGCGCTCGACTGGTTCAGTTTCTCCAGCGCATCGAAGGCATCACCCTTCTCGAAGCGCGCCGCTTTCACCAGGCCGTTCTGCTTCGCGGCATCCGTCGCCTGCGTCAGCGCCAGTTCGGAACGGTCGATGCCCAGCACGCTTTTTGCGCCGGCCTTTGCCGCGGTCAGTGCGAAGGCGCCGGAATTGCAGTAGCAGTCCAGTATCTCCTGCCCTTTTGCAAGTGAAGCCAGAATGCTGCGCGCGCCGGCCAGGTCGAAATACCAGCCGGTCTTCTGCCCTTCCAGCAGGTCGAGGGCGAAACGCACGCCGCCCTCCTCCACCATCGCCGGCTTGTCCAGCGCGCCGGCTGCCAGCCTGATCTCCTGCTCCAGGCCTTCCAGCTTGCGCACGGCGGAGTCGTTACGCAGCACGATGGCGCGCGGCTTGAACTGGTCCTGCAGCGCTTCGATCAGGAGCGGCGTCAGCGCTTCGGCGCCAGCCGTGTTGGCCTGCAGGCAGAACACATCGTCGTAACGGTCGATCACCACGCCGGGCATGCCATCGGCCTCGGCATGCACCAGTCTGTAATACGGCGACGGGAAACAGCGATCCCGGAGCGTTTTTGCGGATTGCAGCCGGGCGCTGAAGAAAGCTGCGTCTATGCGCGCTTCGGTGTCGCGCGACCATAAACGCGCGGCAATCAGCGAATGGGGATTGAAGCTCGCGACACCGATACCCGCACCATGAGCATCGAACAGGCGCACAAGAGTACCGGGTTGTAGCGCTTTCGCCGTGGCGTCGAGTTCCAGTTCGTTGGAGTACACCCAGGGATGTCCACCCTTCACACGGCGCTCCTCGCGCGCTTTCACGCGCAATACGGGCAGCGTTTTCGCGGCCATGGACAAATCCTCTGTGAATGGTTTATCAGCGCGATACACGACGCGTATCGCTCGTTCAGAAAGCGAAGATAGACGATGTTCACCCTGCATGACCAGTTGCGCCGGGATACTCTTCCGGTCTGCCGCATGAAACTCTGCCTCGTGCAGCTGATGAACGACGCCCAGTATCCCTGGCTGGTGCTGATCCCGTCGGTGGAAAACATCACCGAGATCCACGAGCTGAACGAAAAGCAGCGCAAGCTGCTGATCAACGAGATCGCCCAGGCCCAGCGCGTGCTGCAACATTGTTTCGAGCCGCACAAGCTGAATGTCGGCGCCCTGGGCAACATGGTGCCCCAGCTGCATGTCCACGTCGTCGCCCGCTTCCGCGAAGACTCGGCCTGGCCGGGGCCGATCTGGGGCAAGCTCCCCGCCCGGCCCTACGAGGATGCTGCCCTGCGCAGCACCATCGCCCGGCTGCAGAACGCCTTCATCACCCGCGTCTGACCGCGTATACTGCGGTGATGTCCGCTGAACTCGTCGAATCGACCGGGCTGGTCGCCGGCTTCCTGACCACGCTGGCCTATGTGCCCCAGGTACTGAAGGTCTGGCGCAGCCGCACCGCGCGCGACATCTCGCTGATCATGTTCCTGCTGATGAATCTCGGCATCGCGCTGTGGCTGGTCTACGGCCTGCTGATCGGCTCGCCCGGCCTGATCGCCGCCAACATGGTCACGCTCTGCCTGACCGCAGCCGTGCTGGCCGCCAAGCTGAAATTCGACCGCCCCTTCAGCCGTTCCGGCAGCCCCCGGGAATAGGCCCGCGCCCACCGCGGACCATGCCGGTGCTGTCACGCCAGATCTGTCACGCAGGCGTTGCTGGCCAGCCGCCGACACCGGGCGTATAAACGATTCATGCGTCGCCGCGACTTCCTTTCCACGTCTCTTGCCACGGGCCTGGCGCTGGGCCTTGGCCGCGCCGACGCCCAGGACCAGCCCGCACCCGCGGCGCCGGTCACGGGCGGATTTTTCCGCATCCTCACCGGCTCGGCCCATACCACCGCCTTTCCGGTCGGCGTCACCATCGCCTCGGCCATCTCCAATCCGCCGGGTAGCCGGCCCTGCGAAAAAGGCGGTTCCTGCGGCGTGCCCGGCATGATCGCCGTGGCGCTTTCCAGCGCCGGCTCGGTCGCCAACCTGGCCGCCGTGGGCAACGAAAGCATCGAATCCGGTTTCGCCCAGGCCGATCTGGTCTTCAGTGCCTGGCAGGGCGAAGGCCTGTATTTCCGCCGCTCCAAGCAGGCCAATCTGCGCGTGCTGGCCAACCTCTATCCCGAAACGGTGCATCTGGTGGTCCGCCGGGGCAGCGGCATCGCCGAAGTCCGCGACCTGATTGGCAAGCGCGTCTCGATTGACCGCAGCGGCTCGGGCACGCGCTTCAATGCCGAAATCATCCTGGCCGCCTATGGCGTGCGGCTGCAACAGGTGAAGGTGCTGGAGGTCGACCCGGGCGAAGCCGCCGACCTGATGGCGCGCGACGAACTGGATGCCTTCTTCCTGATCTCGGGCCAGCCGGCGCCCACGGTGGGCGACCTGACCGACCGCAAGATCGCCGATCTGGTGCCGCTGGCCGGTAAGCAGATCGAAGGCGCCCTGCGCCGCCACCACTTTTTCAACCGCGACCTGATCCCGGCTTCCACCTATGCCGACGTGGACCAGACCGAAACCGTCAGCATCGGCATGCAATGGGTGGTGCCGGAAAGCCTGGATCCCGACCTAGCCTACGAAATCCTGCGCGCCCTGTGGCATCCGCAGAATCGCCGCATCCTCGATGCCGGCCCGGCCATGGCGCAGAGAATCCGCCTTGGTACCGCCCTGCTCGGCGTTTCCACGCCGCTGCATCGCGGCGCGGAGCGATTCTATCGCGAGATGAAGCTGATCACCTGATCAGGCCTCGGGCAGCGGCTGTTCCTTGGCCGAGGCGGCGATCCATTCCTGCATGGCAGGATGGGCGTAGATCGCGTCGACATAGGCTGCCGAAACGGCATCCAGCGGCACGTTGTAGCTGCGCAGCCGCGTTGCCACCGGCGCATACATGCAGTCGGCCAGGCTGAAACGGCCGAACAGGAAATCGCCGCCCCCATTCTCCCCGCGGGTGCCGAAGCGGCCGCGGCAATCCTGCCAGATCTGCTGGATGCGGGCGATGTCGCGCCGGGCTTCATCCGAGGGAATGCCCGGCACCTTGCCCAGGCGGCAGATATCCATTGGCAGGTCGTTGCGCAGGGCGACGAAGCCCGAATGCATCTCACTCATCACGCTGCGCGCGACGGCACGGGCGCGCCGATCCTCGGGCAGCAGCTTCGCCTCGGGCCAGGTCTCGGCGATGTATTCGCAGATCGCCAGACTGTCCCAGATCAGTAGATCGCCATGCTTCAGCACCGGCAGCTTGCCGGCCGCGGAATGGCTCAGGATTTTTGCCTTGCTGTCGGGCTGGCGCAGGACGATCAGCACCTCGTCGAAGGCCTGGCCGGCGGCCTTCAGCGCCAGCCAGGGCCGCAGGCTCCAGCTCGAGTAGTTCTTGTTGCCGATGACGAGGGTCAGATCGCTCACGAGGGACTCCTGATGATGGCCGCGTATTTCGTTCCGGACGCGCAGCCCTTATAAACGAGGCAGGCCCATTCGCCCAGATACTGTCCATCATTCCGCTTCCGAGGCTAACGTGACCGCCACCCTTACCGCCAAGGCCGCCGCCGCCATCCCCGTCGAGACCTGCACGGCCAAGCAATGGCCGGCCCGGTTGGCCCGCGAGAAGGCGCCTGTGACCGGCCTCGCCGAAACCCAGGGTTTCAAGGCAAAACCCGGCCAGGTTCTGGTGCTGACCGATGGCAAAACCGGCAGGCCCGCGCGCGTGGTCGCCGGCCTGCCCGAACATCCCGACCTGTGGTCCTATGCCGCCATCGCCGCCGCTCTGCCCGGCGGCGAATATCGGCTCACCGATGGCAAGGCGGGCGACGCCGCAGCCCTGGGCTGGGCACTCGCGAATTACCGTTTCGACCGCTACAAAAAGATCGAGAAGAAATCCGCCCGCCTGATATGGCCGGCCAAGGCGAACAAGCAGCGCGTGGTGGCGCTGTATGACGGCATCGTGCTGGCGCGCGATCTGATCAACACGCCGGCCGGCGACATGGGCCCGGCCGAACTGGCCGAGGCGGCCCGCGCCGTCGCCCTGATCGGCGGTGCCGAATTCAACTGCATCATCGGCGAGGAATTGCTGGAGCAGAATTATCCGATGATTCACGCCGTCGGCCGCGCCTCGCATCGTCTGCCGCGACTGATCGACATGCGCTGGGGCAATCCGAAGCATCCGAAACTCACCCTGGTCGGCAAGGGTGTGTGTTTCGATACCGGCGGCCTCGACCTTAAGCCTTCCGCCGGCATGCTGCTGATGAAGAAGGACATGGGCGGCGCGGCCGTGATGCTGGGCCTGGCGGCCGCGATCATGGCGATGCAGCTGCCGGTACGCCTGCGCGTGCTGATCGGCGCGGTGGAGAACAGCGTCTCGGGGAATGCCTTCCGCCCCGGCGACGTGCTGCACAGCCGCAAGGGCCTGACGGTGGAAATCGGCAATACCGATGCCGAAGGCCGCCTGGTGCTGGGCGATGCGCTGGCCGAAGCCGATGCGGAAAAACCCGACTGGCTGATCGATGCCGCCACGCTGACCGGCGCCGCCCGCGTCGCCGTCGGTCCCGACCTGCCGGCGCTGTTCTCGACCGACGATGCCATGGCGCAGGCCCTGCTGGATGCAGGCCTGAGCGCGGGCGATCCGCTCTGGCGCCTGCCGCTGCACCAGCCCTATCGCGATTATATCGAAGGCAAGGTGGCCGATCTCAGCAATTCGGGCGACACGCCTTTTGCCGGCTCGATCACGGCGGCGCTCTTCCTGAAGGAATTCGTGACCAAAACGAAATCCTACGCCCATCTCGACATGTTCGCCTGGAACCCGAAGGCCCGGCCCGGCCGCCCGCTCGGCGCCGAGGCCACCGGCCTGCGTGCGTTGTATGCCGCTATCGAGAAACGCTACGGCAGGAAATAAACGACGCGCCTGATTCGATCAGGTCACAGCCTGGTCACAGGGGTCACAGCCTTGTCGGCGGCGCATCGGCACTGCCGCGTCTAGTCTCCGCGTATTCTTTTTGTGGAGACCGCCATGACCTCCCCCCGCAACACCCCGGGCGCCGCCTTCTTCGTCGCACTCGCCATTATCCTGTTCTTCTTCGTGGCCGACGGACTGGTCAGCTGGGGCGCACTGGACTGGACCGCAGCCGCCGGCCTTGCCGCCCTGTTCAGCGCCCTGCCGCTGCTCCAGGCCATGCGCGACGCGCGCCGGCAGGAAACCTGATCACGTCGACCGGGAACGCCGTTTCGCCACGGGCTTTTTCACAGCCGGTTTCTTCACAGCCTTCTTCACGGCCGATTCTTTCGCGGCAGGCTTTTTCACCCGTGCCTGCTTCGGCTTTTCCGGCTTCGCCGTGCGGCGCGATGCCGCCAGCGCATCGTGCACCCACTCGCGCAGGTCGGCCGCATCGAGCAGCACATCCTCGGGCAGTTCGTACCAGCGCTCGATCGATCGCTGCACATCCTTGCGGCTGTAGCGGAACGGTCCCATCCCGGCATCGATGAAGCGCGGCCGGGTCTGGTCGTCGACCACAAAGAACAGCGTGCCACGCAGGATCACGCCGAACAGTTCCCCATCGATGCGCAGCCCGCTGCCGCTGAACAGCCGCTCGCGCGTCACCGGCCCGACCCGGGCGGCATTCAGGCAGTCCATCACATAGGCGGTGAAATCGTCCGCAGGCATGGCCTCTTGTCTCCGCAATATTGTTCCTTATATGTTCTAATCATCTTTTCCGCTGTTGGCCATCGTAAAAAACCAGCTCTTTCGCATACCGGGGTATTCGCCAAGCCTGTGCCGGGGCCGCTGCACTCCGCCGCTGTTGACGACAATTGGCGATGATTGGCGACAATTGGCAATCATTGGCGATCATTGTCGATCATTGGCCGGTTTTGGCGCGGCTTCAGGCCCGTGACTGGCCGGAATGGATAAGAGGAAATCCCGATTTTCGCCAATTTCACCCCGTATCAGCCCGGGGCAGGCCCCTTGATCACGCCCTGGCGGCGCGGCGGGCCAGTTTGTGGCTGTACATCATCTGGTCGGCGGCGGCCAAGGCGGAACCCGGATCCTCGCCGGGTTTGAGCGGATAGACACCATAGGCGGCATCCAGCGGCAGGCTTTTGCCTTCCCAGTGCAGCGGCCGGCGGCGGATCGCCTCGGCCAGATGGTCCGCCTTCTCGCGGCCTTGCTGGGCATCGGTCTCGCTCAGTATCACGCCGTATTCGTCGCCGCCGAGACGGGCGATCACATCCACCTCGCGGGTGTTGTCGAGCAGGATCTGGCCCACCTGGATCAGGGCGGCATCGCCGGCGGCATGGCCGTATTTGTCGTTGATTTCCTTCAGGCCATTGAGGTCGAAGTAGATCAGGCAGGACGGCCGGTTGTAGCGCTCCACATGGGCCATGGCGCGCGACAGCTCGCGCACGAAGGCGCGGCGGTTATACAGGGGTGTCAGCGTGTCGCGATCCGCCAGGCGCTCCAGTTCGGCCAGGCGGTGACGCGTGCGGTTCAGCTCGTTGCGCAGCTGGTCCACCTCACCCATCAGCCGCATGATGGCATCGCGCACGCGCGGCGTGAGTTCGGGTTCCGGGATGCCCATCACCGTGGCGGTGGCCGCCGGCTGGGTCGTGGCCTGCGCCGGCGTCGCAACCTGCTGGTTCGCCGTCACGGCAACCGGACGCGCGCCGCCGGCCGACGCCCCGATGGGCGCGGTGCCGGGCCCCAGCCCCACCGGTCGACGATCCTCGATCTTTGCCATGCTCCGCCTGGTTGGACGGTATTCCGCCTTAGTCTTGCCTTGGCAGTCGTTAACAAAGCATGGATCGGCCAGGCTGGCCACCTTGGCCGGCCATGTGGCATCCCGGGTTATCGGGGCGGCGGGCATGCTTTACAGGCCGACCCCGCCCCCTATAATCCGCCGCTTTCCGCGACAGGAGCAAACGATGGCGGCGCGTAAAGGTTCGTCCGGTCAGAAGCCTTTGGTCGGCATCATCATGGGCAGCCAGTCCGACTGGGCGACCATGGAACATGCCGCCGATGTGCTGAAGGCCCTGAAGGTGCCGGCCGAACATCGCATCGTCTCGGCCCATCGCACCCCGCAGCGGCTTTATGATTACGCGCATGGTGCGGCCAGCCGCGGCATCCAGGTGATCATCGCCGGCGCCGGCGGCGCCGCGCATCTGCCCGGCATGGCTGCCGCCATGACGCATCTGCCGGTGCTGGGCGTGCCGGTGGAAAGCAAGGCGCTCAAGGGCCTCGATTCCCTGCTCTCGATCCAGCAAATGCCCGGCGGCATCCCGGTCGGCGCGCTGGCCATCGGCAAGGCCGGCGCCATCAATGCCGGCCTGCTGGCTGCCGCCATCCTGGCGCTGAACGACCCGGCCCTGTCCAAACGCCTGCAGGCCTGGCGCGCGAAGCAGACCAAGGCCATCAAGCTGAAGCCGACCGCCTGAGATGAGCGCGCTTCCCCCCGGCAGCATGATCGGCATTCTCGGCGGCGGCCAGCTTGGCCGCATGCTCGCCATTGCCGCCGCGCGGCTGGGCTATCACTGCCACATCTTCTGCCCGGAAGCCGATCCGCCGGCGGCGGAAGTCGCCGCGAAACACACCCGCGCCGACTACACCGATGCTGCTGCCATGGCCGCCTTCGCCAGAAGCTGCGCGGTGGTGACCTACGAATTCGAGAACATTCCCTTCGAGCCAGTGCAGGCGATCGCCGCCCTGGTGCCGGTGCGGCCGGGCACCGAAGCCCTGCGCATCACGCAGGACCGTTTGTTCGAGAAGGATTTCTGCACCGGCCGCGGCATCCATACCGCGCCCTATCGCGCCGTTGCCAATACAGATGATTTGCGCGCCGCCGCCACGGCGCTGGGCCTGCCTCTGGTGCTGAAGACGCGCCGCATGGGTTACGACGGCAAAGGCCAGTACAAGGTGGCCAGCACGGATGATACCGCGCCCGCCTTCGCCGCGCTGAAATCCGATGCGCTGATCGCCGAGGGCTTTATCAGCTTCCGTCGCGAATTGTCGGTGGTGCTGGCGCGCGGGCTGGATGGCAGCATCGCCTCCTGGGGCCCGGTCGAGAATATCCATCGCAACCATATCCTGTGGCGCACCCATGCCCCGGCCATGATCGCGCCCGACCTGGCGGCACAGGTGGAGCAACTCGCCACCAGCCTGGTCCAGGGCCTTGATTATGTCGGTGTGCTGGCGGTCGAGCTGTTCGACTGCGGTGACCGCATCCTGGTCAACGAACTGGCGCCGCGCGTGCACAATTCCGGCCACTGGACACTCGATGCCGCGATCACCTCGCAGTTCGAGCAGCATATCCGCGCCATCTGCGGCCTGCCGCTGGGCTCGCCCGAGCGCCTGTGCGATGCCGTGATGGAAAACCTGATCGGCGACGAGATCGAGGTCTGGCCGGCCCTGCTGGCCGAACCCAACGCCAAGCTGCATCTCTACGGCAAGGCCGAGGCCCGGCCCGGCCGTAAGATGGGTCATGTCACCCGGCTCTACCCGACCGGCAAGGCGCCACAACCTTAAGTCACAGCGATATTATCGTCTTTCTCTTGGCGGGCGGGACGAGGTGGCCTATATTATCCACAGATTATCTCCAGGCTGCCGAGAACGGCGGCCGGTGCCGGATTGAGCGCCAGAACTGCGCGGGCTCCGGGTGGAGTGAATGGCATGGCCATCGACAGCATCTCGTCCGGCAACATTGCGCCGCAGTTTCCGGTCCGTCAGCAGCCGAGCAATCCGGCCAGCGGAACCGATAACAATGCCGTGCGCGATTCCCTGCAGAACAATCAGCAAGACAACCGCTTCCAGGTGAACACGGCTGCCCCCACGCAGACCCAGACCACCAATGCCGTGCCGCAATCCAATGCTGGCCAGCGCAGCGAAACCGCGCAGCCGGGTGGCACCAATGATGGCGGTTCCATCATCAACGACCTGACCCAGCAGTTGCAGCAGCAACAGCCGCAGGCCGATGCCGAACCGCCGACCTCGCGCAATTCAACGATCAACTACAGCGCCAGCGGCACGCCGAATACGCAGCAGAACCCGAACCAGTCGGGCCGTCTGATCAGCCTCTCGGCCTGATCCTCATATTCAAACGCGGCGCGTGCGGCCCAGGGGATTGGGCAGGCGGTCGAACAGCTTGCCCAACCGTCCCTTGGCCTGCTGAATCCGCATCACATCGGCCAGCCGCCGATCCAGGAAAGCCGCCGTCGAGGCAAAACCTTCCGATTTGTCGTCCAGCCAGTGCAGCAGCGTGGCGGCATAAACGCCCGCCAGCAGCATGCGCTTGGTGTAGAAATTGAAATCCGTTGCGGTGTCGCCGGCCGCGTACCAGATCGCATCCACCGTACGATACAACTGCTGCAACGCCTTCGGCGCATGCTGCGGCAGAGCCTCCAGGCTCAGGGCACGGCGTACGGCCTCGCGATGGGGCGCCACAAGCTCAAGGCGCACCAGCAC
Organism: Ferrovibrio sp.; assembly: GCF_046297595.1. Taxonomy (GTDB): domain Bacteria; phylum Pseudomonadota; class Alphaproteobacteria; order Ferrovibrionales; family Ferrovibrionaceae; genus Ferrovibrio. The sequence continues at coordinate 82,761 of NZ_JBKBHT010000004.1, read as the reverse complement.
CGCGGTTTTCACCCGCTGGCCGGTTTTCATCGCGGCTAGGTCGCGGCCGTCCAGAATGCGCAGCATCGCGCGGTCGGTTTCCGCGACCCAGAAATCCAGCGCCTCGGCCGGGCCGTTGGGAAATGCCCGCGTCAGCAGGCCGGTGTCATAGCCGCAATCCTTCGCGGCCTGGGTCATCGCCTTCGTGGTCCAGCCATCGAAAGGCACATGGGTCAGCAAGGCGTCCAGCAGGGCCCGTTTTTCGGTCAGCAGATGCTCGTCCTTCATCACGGCCTCCATCAGTCTTCCTGCTCCTGCGGCTGCAGGCTGGCGCGATGCCGCAATTCGCTCTCGAATACCAGGTCCTTCAGATCGGTCATGCGCTGCGGATACAGGATGCCGTCCAGATGGTCCAGTTCATGCTGCGCCACGCGGGCGTGCCAGCCCTGCACCTCGCGCTGCAGCCGTCGGCCATCCGGCAGATCGCCTTCATAGGCGATGCGGGTATAACGTGGCACCAAGCCACGCAGGCCAGGCACCGACAGGCAGCCCTCCCAGGCCAGATCCTGCTCCTCGCCCAGCGGCCGCCAGCTTGGATTGACCAGAGTGACCAGCTCCCGCTGGCCATCGCCCTCGTCCGGGGTCAGAAACACCACCACCCGCAGCGGCACATGCACCTGTGGCGCCGCCAGTCCCTGGCCGGGGGCGTCGACCATGGTATCGACCATGTCGGCGATCAGTTGCCGGATTTCCGGGGCGGTGGGATCCGGGACCGAGTCGGCCGGCCGGGCCAGCACCGGGTGGCCCATACGGGCGATTTTCAGAATGGCCATGGGCCTAAACCTAAGCCAGGCCCCCCAGCCGGCCAAGAGGCAGCCCGGAATCCGCAAATAATTGCCGTAATAGGCCTTTTCCGGTTCCAATATTACCGCCCCGCGGGCCACAAAGCCGCTTCACAAAGCCGGGGGGGCATGCTAGAAGGCGCGACTTGCCGGGGCTGGCGCCCCGCAACCGGATTCTTATTGCCAACCCGAAAGGATGGGACCCACGTGCAAGTCCTGGTTCGCGACAACAATGTCGATCAGGCCCTGAAGGCGCTGAAGAAGAAGATGCAGCGTGAGGGCATTTTCCGCGAGATGAAGCTGCGCGGTCATTACGAGAAGCCGTCCGAGCGCCGGGCCCGCGAGAAGGCCGAGGCGATCCGTCGCGCCCGCAAGCTGGCCCGCAAGCGCGCCCAGCGCGAAGGTTCGATGTAAGGTCTCGTCCTATCGACGCAACAGGAATGAAGCCGCCCTCGGGCGGCTTTTTTCATGGCCTTTGGCCATCCCGGACCGGCCGGGATTATTCTAGACTGACCACGAACAACCATGGAGCTCGGCGGCTTGCACCAGAATGTGCTGCTCCTGCAGGGCCTCGATCATCTCGATCAGGGCATCAGCATCTTTGACCGGGACCTGAAGCTGGTTGCCTGCAACCGCCGCTATCTCGACCTGCTGGACTTCCCCGCCGAACTGGCCGCACCGGGAACGCCCGCCGAAAGCTTCTTCCGCCTGAACGCCCAACGCGGCGAATACGGGCCTGGCGATGTCGAGGTGCTGGTGCGCGAGCGCATCGAACTGGCCCGGCAGTTCCTGCCCCATCACCTGGAGCGCCTGCGGCCCAACGGCACGCTGCTGGATATCCGCGGCACGCCGCTGCCCGATGGCGGCTGGGTCACGATCTACAGCGACATCACCGCCGCGCGCCGCAACGAACAGGCCCTGCGGCAGGCGCATCAAGAGCTCGAGCGCAAGGTGCAAATGCGCACCGCCGAACTGCAGGACAAGAAACGCCTGCTGGATGTGGTGGTCGACAATATCAGCCACGGCATCACCCTGTTCGACACCGAGCTCAGACTGCTGATCTGCAATCAGCGTTTCATCGACCTGCTGGGCTACCCCGCCGAGCTTGCCCGGCCCGGCACGCATTTCGAAACCTTCCTGCGCTGGAATGCCGAGCATGGCGAATATGGCCCCGGCGATGTGGAGGCGATGATCCGCGAGCGTATCGACCTGGCACGCGCGATGACGCCCCATCGCATCCAGCGCCAGCGGCCGAACGGACGCACCATCGAGGTGATCGGCACGCCGATCCCCGGCGTCGGTTTCGTGACCTCCTATTCCGACATCACCGACCTGCGTCGGGCGCAGGACCAGTTGCGCGAACTGGCCGATACGCTGGAAGCCCGCATCGAAGAACGCACCGAGGCGCTGACGCGATACATCGCCGAACGCGAAGGCACCGAACGCGAACTGCTGCGCGCCAAGGAAATGGCGGAAGTCGCCAACCGTTCGAAAAGCGCCTTCCTGGCCAATATGAGCCATGAATTCCGCACGCCGCTGAACGCCATCATCGGCTTTTCGGAATCCCTGCTCGGCGGCTATTTCGGCGCCCTGTCGGAAAAGCAGACGGAATACGTCAACGACATCCACAAATCCGGCATCCACCTGCTGCAGCTCATCAACGACGTCCTCGATCTGGCCAAGGTGGAGGCCGGCCGGATGGAGCCGCATATCGAGATGGTCGACCCGTGGCTGACCATCGACGACAGCCTGGAGATGATGCGCGGTCAGGCCGAGCAGGCCGGTGTCGCCCTGACAGTGGAAATGCCGTCAGATCTGCCGCTGGTGCCGGCCGACGAGCGCATGTTGCGGCAGATCCTGCTGAACCTTTTAAGCAATGCCGTGAAATTCACGCCGCGCGGCGGCCGGGCCTGGGTCACCGCCGGGCTGGACAACCAGACGCTGCGCATCAGCGTGCATGACAGCGGCGTCGGCATGGCACCGCAGGACATCCCCAAGGCACTGGCACCGTTCGAACAGGTGCGCGGCGTTTTGACCCGGGAGCATCAGGGCACCGGCCTTGGCCTGCCGCTGGTCAAATCGCTGGCCGAGCTGCTCGGCGGTCAGTTCGATCTGGCGTCCGAACCCGGCCGCGGCACGGTCGCGACCATCACGTTGCCGCTGCGTCGGATCCCTTCAGGGACATGACCGGCGCGCTTCCATCTGAAGCGACTCATATCCTGCTGTCGCCTCGTCGGACGGTGCACTGAGGCTTTGCAGGAATGCGATCAGGTCGTCGCTTTCCTCGCGGCTGAGCCGCAGGGGCCTGAGGATCGCCTCGCCGTCGCTGTGCAGCCGATCCTCATCCAGTTCGGAATAATGCCGCACAACGGAGGCAAGATCGGGTTTGCTGCCATCGTGCATATAGGGCGCGGTGAACAGCAGGCTGCGCAGGCTGGGCACCTTGAATTCGCCCCAGTTGCGATGCTGCTGCGCCACGTGCCGCACCGGGATCACTGCCGGCGATAACGGATCGGCATTGTAGGGTCCGAGCCTGTTGTAGGGATTCTCCTTCAGGCGCGCGATGCCGCCATGGCGGCCGGGATCGACGCGACGGCTTCCGTCGGTCGCGGCAACGAAGAATGGCAGTCCGGTGTCATGGAACTCGCCGTTGCTGAAGCCCGGACCGCTGTGGCAGGTGGCGCATTGCCCGCGCCCGGTGAAGATCGCAAGTCCGCGCTGAGCAGCCACCGGATACCGCGCCATGCCGGCATGATCCTTGGCCAGCAGGGCATCGCGGAAATCATCGAATGGGGTGCGCGGACTGGTCAGCGTTTCCTGGAATGCCGCCAGGGCGCGGGCCGCCAGCACCAGCAGGGCCTCGTCATCTGGCGATGCCGCCGCTTCGCCGTCGGCCTGCCGGGCCAGACAGGCCAGCGTCGGATCGCGCCGCAGCAGGGCGGCTGTTGCGGCCGGACTGCCGCCCATTTCACGCGGATCGAGGATCGGGCGGATCGCGGCGGCCCACAGGCTGTCGCTGGCACCGTCCCAGCCGAACCAGCGCTGCAGCCGGCTGTCGAGTAGGCCGGGGGCGTTGCGCGCTAGCAATTCCAGGCCATGGCTGCGCGCAGCCGGTTCGGCCCATCCATGCTGCGGCTGATGGCAGGTCTGGCAGGCCAGCGCGCCGTCTTTCGACAGGCGCGGTTCGGCGAAAAGCACGGCGCCCAGGCGCATCGCCTCGTGCTGGCCAGACAGAGGGTTGCCGGTATCGGGACGGAAAGCCGGCGGCCATGGACCGAAGCTGCGGATCAGCCGAAGCTGCGCCGCATCGAAAGCCGGCGTTTCATCGGCTGCGGCAGGCAGCACAAACAGAACCAACAGCAGGCCGAGGCAGACGCGCAGCATGGTCATTCCGCGTCGAAGCGGAAACTGAGCCTTTCGTTCTGCTCCAGGCCGGCGAAGTCGAAGATGAATTCCCATTCGCCAGGCATATGCAGCAGAAAACCGTCGGCACGGTAATGCCCCCAGTCCAGCTTGGCGATGGTGGGGGCATAGTTCATGCCGTGGCGATGGGCCGGCATCCATGCATCGACCCGTACCAGCGGCGGCAACTCGGCCATGCGGGCATCACAAAGCCAGACATCAAGGGCGAAGGGCGCATTGAGCGGGATCGGCATCGGCTCGGACAGCACCACCAGCTTGAAGCGTGGCCCTTCGACCACCCGCGCCGCAGCCGGAACCGGCTCGCAGGCCCAGACGGGCAGCGACGCAGATACCAGCAATCCAGCGAATAGAAGCAAACGCAGCATCGGCCGGATCAATCGGCAGGTTTGAAGCCGGTGCGGGCGAACAGCGCCTCGGCATTGCGCCAGGCGATCTTCTCGGCCAGCGGCGTGGGCAGGTCGGCCAGCCAGCCGCGCGACCATTTCGCGTGTTCCTCGATATAGAACCAGCGCTCCGGCGTGAAGGTGTCGGTGCCGACCATGAAACGGTCCGGGAATTCCTCGAACAGGGCCCGCCAGGCCGGATCGACCTTGCCCTGGGCGGCATGGTCGTTGCGGAAGGCCAGGTCGGCCCAGAGCGTGGGATAACGCCTCAGCATCGCCCGCACCGCATCGGGCCGGTCGAAACCGGAATGCGCCCACAGGATCAGGGCCTGGGGATCGTGCCGGAACAGCCGTTCCACCGCATCGGCGTCGCTATGGGCATGCAGGAACAGCTTGTGCTGCCGCGCCAGGGCCACCACGCGTTTCAGCACCGGCAGGTCGGCATCCGCGCCATAGACATGGAATTCGCCGATCCCGACATACCTGTATTTCGCCAGCCGCGCCTCGATATGCTGCAGCACCGTCTCGTCGCGCATCCAGCTGCCGATCTCGCCGCGGCTGCGATAGGGGCGCAATTCCGGCACGATCAGGTCGGGGGCGGCCTCATAGAGCTTCTGGGTGCCGTCGTCGCTTGAACTGGGCACCAGCACCTTGCGCAGGCCGGCGCGGCGCAGGATGGCAATGGCATCGGCCGTGGGCACCATCTGCCAGGCATCGTGGCTGTAATGCACATGGGCATCGATCAACGGCAGATCGGCAGCGGGGCCATTGCGCGGCGCCAAAGCCACGCCGGCAACCACCGCCAGAACGGTCAGAAATACACGGATGCGAATCATGGTCTGCTCCACCCTGCCCCCGACCGTCATACGGGCCGAGTGTAGGGCAGAATCTAGGGTGGAGCCAGATCACGCCAAGGCCGGCCGGCAGGGAGCCGGCCGACAGGACAGGTCAGAGGCCGAGGATCAGCTTCGACATGATGTTGCGCTGGATCTCGTTCGAGCCGGCGTAGATCGTCACCTTACGCATGTTCAGATAACGCGGGGCGGCGCCGTCGGCATAATCCGGGCCGATGGTCGGCTCGTTCGAGCCCTCGATCAGCGGCGTGAAGGGCGAGGCGTAATAACCCACCGCTTCGGCCGACAGCTCGGTCACCAGCTGCTGCAGCTCGGTGCCGCGGGTTTTGAGCATCGACGATGCCGCGCCCAGATTCTGGCCGCTTTTGGTGCCGCCCAGCACGCGCAGCTCCAGCATCTCCATGGCCATGATGTCCATTTCGGCCTGGGCCAGCTTGGCGGCGAAATCCGGGTCCTGCGCCAGCGGCGCGCCATGAGCCTGTTCGGCCCTGGCAATCTTGCGCAGATGTCCCAGATGCCGCTTGAGATGACCGGAATAGGCATTGCCACGCTCGAATTCGAGCAGGTATTTGGCGCAGGTCCAGCCCTGGTTCAGTTCGCCGACCAGGTTCTCTTTGGGAACCTTCACGTCGTCGAAGAAGACCTGGTTGACCTCCTGCATGCCCTCGCTGGCTTCGTCGATGGTGACGATGGGCGAAACGGTCACGCCGGGCGACTTCATGTCGATCAGAAGGAAGGAAATGCCCTCCTGCGGTTTCTTGGTTTGGGCTGTGCGCACCAGGCAGAAGATCATGTCGGCATGCTGGGCCTCGGAGGTCCAGATCTTGCTGCCGTTGCAGAGGAAATGGTCGCCCTTGTCCTCGGCCTTCATCTGCAGGCTGGCCAGGTCGGAACCGGCACCCGGCTCGGAATAGCCCTGGCACCACCAGGTGTTGCTCGCCAGGATGTCAGGCAGGTATTTCTTCTTCTGCGCCTCGGTGCCGAATTTCATGATCACCGGCGCCAGCATGCGCGGCCCGAAGGGCACGACGATGGGTGCGCCGGCCGAACTCATCTCCTGCTCGTAGATATAGCGCTGAGTCGGCGTCCAACCCGGACCGCCATATTCGACCGGCCAGTTCGGCGCCAGCCAGCCCTTTTCGTTCAGCGCCTTCTGCCAGCGGATATGCAGGTGCTTGGCGATATAGCCGGTGCGGGTGCGGGCCATGGCCGCGCGCATCTCGCTGTCGAAATTCTGTTCGATGAACCGGCGGACCTCATCGCGGAAAGCCAGTTCCTCGGCTGTGAAATTCAGGTCCATTTCCTCGCCTCCGGATTTTCTGTTCGCGCCAGATTATCCCAGCCGCAGCCAGCCGCAAGGCGCGCGAAAGCTTGCCCCAGCGTCAAGCTAGGGCTGGTTTGATGCGCTGGCGAAACCGAAAAACCGCTTGTACCTTCTAAATCAGAATGACAGCGCGCATTAAATGGTTTCAATTTCTTGGTGGAAATTCTCTACTTTATTTTAGCCGAAGATTCCAATTTATTCTGTCGGTACTCGGTGATTTCTAAATCATTCTGTCTGGCGTTTTGACCGCCTACGCCTCTGCACGAGGCTTATACGTCACCTGGCCGAAACTTCGCTAAGGCGGGCGGCGGGCCCCGAAGCTATGTACGCCATAATCCAGGTGGCCGTCTTTCGGGCATAAGTCAAAAGTAAAGCGCTCCCACATCCCCCAGACGGCGATCGAATGCCTCGAGTACTCGGGGGTCGAAATTCTCCGGTGACGTTCGCCCATCACCTTTGGTGATGATATTGTAAGCTTCCTGGTGCGTCATTCCTGCCTTGTAGGGTCTTGCAGACCGAAGCGCATCGTAAACATCCGCGACAGCCACGATCCGGGCCGCAAGGGAAATATCGTTTCCCGACCTACCGAACGGGTACCCCCCTCCGTTGAACGTTTCATGGTGAGATAGCGCCACATCCGCCGCCAGGTCGAAAGCCGGGTGCCTCACGCTTTTGAGCAGTTCGTAGCCTTCGACAGTATGCTTTGAAACGATTTTCCGCTCGTGCTCATCCAGCCGCCCCCGCTTGAAAAGGATAGCGTCCGGCACGGCGTTCTTCCCGATATCGTGCAAGAGCGCCGATATGCCGACTTCCTGAATTGCCTCGTGGTCCAGGCCGATGCTTTCCGCCAGGATTTCACTAATTTGTACCAGCCGCTGGGCGTGGCCATCGGTGTCAGGATCATGCGCGTGGGCCACCCTGGCCACGAGCGTGGTGATTGGTTTCAGGATCATCGCAGTTCACATGCCTCGTACATAACCCAGAAAATCGACGACATGCCGAGACAGGTCATCAGATTTCTGGCGAAGACTCTTCGATGCCCCTTCAACGACACCTGCCGTCCCGGCAGTGTTCTGTGCGGCTTCGGAAATATCGGCAACATTTGTTGCAACCAATTCCGTTTTGGCTGCGGCACCTTGGATATTGTTCGAGATATCCGCTGTGGCGGATGACTGTTCCTGGACCGAATCGGTGATGGTCTTCACCCTGTCGTTGAGATTACCGGCCTGCCCTCGAATGACATGGATGGACTCGATAGTCTTTGAGGCTGCCAGTTTGATTTCTGCAATCTGCTCGGCGACGCTCTTCGCCGCTTCTGACGTCTTCTGCGCCAGGTTTCGAACCTCCTGCGCCACCACCGCGAACCCGCGACCAGACTCTCCGGCACGCGCTGCTTCTACGCTCGCATTCAGGGAAAGGAGATTGGTCTGGAAAGCGACGTTCTTGATAAACTCAATCACCTCGTCAATCTTTTCATTCGCCTTGTCCAGGGCGCGGACATTGTCATTCGCCCGATCGACCTCGCGCGCAACCGACTCGCTTGCCATTCTGCAGTCCGTGACCTGACGGGAAATCTCAATCACGCTGGCCGACAGTTCCTCTGCGGCAGCCGCAACGGCCTGCGTATTGTTTGTTGCCTGCATTGCTGCATCGGTAGATGCGACAGCCTTGGAGCGGACGCCCCCAATCTCACCCGACATGGAAACGGCATTCGCTTCGAGCAGTTCGCTGGCGCCCCGGACCGCATCGACCACAATCGATACCTTGGCTTCGAACTCGTCAGCCAACGACTGCCGCTGCCTCTTCGCGGCTTCAGTAGCTTCTTTTTTCTGCATTGCCATCTGCGCTTCTATCCGGATGGCTTCTTCGGCCCGAGCCTTCATGACCTCGCGCGCCGTATTGATGACCATCGCGCCTCGGTGAAAATCACCCGGCATACCCCGCAGAAGGAATGGCCTGTAGTATTTCTCATTAGAAGCGCACTCAAGCGATGCGCTGGATTCGCGGATATAGGCATCAGCTAGGTCGAGAATCCGGTTGACGTGCGCAAGCGCGTCTTTCAGTTCACCATATTTCTCGGTGTAAATAATCCTGGCAGACATGTCACCGCTCGCCGCACGTCTGCAAACCTCACCTATTTCAGCGAAGGCTTCACGGTACATTCTATTTTTCATTCCGAGCATCGCTGCATCTCCGCTTATTGCTTCACAATGCTGAACAGGAACTCGTCATATTCGAGACCCTTCTCACTCAGAAATGTCCGCAATGCCTGATTGGATTCTCTCAATCCCGCTCGCGGGTCCGGATTGCTGTTCTCGATCTGCAGCAGACGCGCATATACTGGCTCGATAGCCGAGATTGCATCGCGATCTGGCAGACGGCGATTCGAGTGGTAACCATCAATTGCGCCGTTGCGGTCGAAGCTGGGTGTTACATGGGCAAGAACCCAGTAATGGTCACCACTTTTGGCCATGTTCTTGACGATGGCAAAAAGCTCTCGACCGCTTTGTATGCGTTCCCACAGGAAATGGAAAATGCACCGCGGCATGTCTGGATGCCGGACGATACTGTGGGGCTGACCAATCAACTCTAATTCGGAGTACAATCCGACTTTACAGAATATACTGTTTGCGTAAGTCAGGCGGCCCTTGATGTCCGTCTTGCTGACAATGATATCGCTCTCCGCGAACACTCGTTCTCTGCCGGTTGGCTTCGGGCGATCGGATTGTTTGGCTTGCATCTTGTTTATACCCTGCTGATTCGGCATTACATTGGCGCCTTGATCCTGAACCACGCGACGTAAAGTGCGGGCAAGAACAGCAAGGTCAGCACTGTGCCAACAAGAATGCCGCCCATCATGGCGTAGGCCATCGGGCCCCAGAAAACCTCACGCGCAATCGGGATCAGGGCGAGTGTCGCGGCGGCTGCCGTCAACAGGATCGGCCGCATACGATGGCCTGTGGCTTCGATCACCGCGGTCCAGCCGTCGATCCCTTCGTTCCGCAGTTCTTCGATCTGCATCACCAGGATCACCGAATTGCGGATCAGGATGCCGACCAGAGCCAGCACGCCGAGGATGGCGACGAAGCCGAGTGGCGCGCCGCTGGGGAGCAGGGCCCCGACCACGCCGATCAGCCCCAGCGGTGCGACGACGACCACCAGGAACAGACGCTGGAAGCTCTGGAGCTGGAACATCAGGATCGTCGCCATGGCCAGAAGCATCATCGGTACCACAGCGATGATCGGCTGCTGCCCCTTGGCGCTTTCCTCGACCGCGCCGCCGACCGCGAAGCGGTATTCCGCCGGCAAGGTGTCCACGATGGGCTTCAGCTTCGGCTCGAGCTGCTGCACGATGGTGGCCGGCTGCACATCGCCGACAATGCTCGCTTTGAGCGTAATGGTCGGCAGGCGATGCCGCCGCCACACAAGCGGCTGCTCGGATTCGTAACTCAGATTGGCGATGGCAGCCAATGGCACGGTGCCGCCCTGATCCCTCCGGATCTGGAGGTTCTGCAGCATTTCAATCGACGAGCGGTCGATATCCCGTGCCCGCGTCACCACGTCGATCAGGTAGATCGAGTCGCGCACCTGTGTATTCACCGTGCCGCCGACAATACTGTTGAGGCTGATCGCGATGGCCTCGGAGGTGATGCCGAGCTGCCGTGCCTTGTCCTGTACAACGTCCACTTTCACGACACGCGCGGGCTCGTTCCAGTCGAACACCACCTGGCCCAGATCGGGATGCGTTCCCATGGCAGCCGCGATCTTCTGCGCCTGTTCACGTACACCCTGCAGATCAGGCCCACTGATGCGATACTGCACCGGACGCCCGACCGGCGGACCGATATCGAGCAGGTGGACATAGACATCCGTTCCGATGAAGTCTCGCCTGGCGATCTCGGTGAGCTTGGTCCGCAACCGCTCCCGGGCAACAAGGTCTTTGGTCACGATGACGATCTGGCCGAAATTCGGGGTACCCGGCTGAACATCGAACGACAGCAGGAAGCGCACGGCACCCTGCCCGACATACGAGGACCAGTGCGCCACATCCGCATCATCGGCAAGATGGCGCTCGAACCGGTCCATCTGCGCCCGCGTCTCGGTGATCGAGACATTCTGCGGTGCTGCCCAATCGACAATAAGCTCGACCCGATCCGAGGACGGGAAAAACTGCTGCTGCACAAAGCGCATCCCGAAGACCGATACGCCGAACAGTACGGCCGTCACCGCAATGGTGGCCCATTTCCGCTTCACGCAGAGACGCAGCAGGGCCTCGAAACCGCGCATGACGCGGCCCTTCTCGCCATGATGCTGCTTCATGGTCTTCGGCAGCATGGTCACGCCAAGCAGCGGCACGAACAGCACCGCCACGACCCAGGATACCAGCAGGGAGATCGCGATCACCACGAAGAGCGAGAAGGTGAATTCCCCGGCGCTGCCGTTGTTGAAAGCCACCGGGAAGAAACTCATGATCGTGACCGCCGTTCCGGTCAACATCGGAATGGCGGTATGCGAAAACACATAGGTCGCCGCCTGAGTGAGCTTGTCGCCCGCTTCCAGCCGGGCGATCATCATCTCGACCGCGATCATGGCGTCGTCCACCAGGAGGCCCAGGGCGATGATGAGCGCGCCAAGAGAAATACGCTGCAGCGAGACGCCGAACACCTGCATGCCGACGAAGGTGATGGCGAGCACCAGCGGGATGGTGATGGTGACCAGAAGGCCGGCGCGCAGACCGACGCTGATGAAGCTCACGGCCATGACGATCACAACCGCTTCGATGAGAGCCCGCACGAACCCCGAGACGGCATGGTCGACGAGCGCCGGCTGGTCCGAGACCTTGTGGATGCCGACGCCGACAGGAAGCTTGCCCTCGACCTCGTGCATCTTGGCGTCGAGCTGCTTGCCGAAATTCGTGAGGTTCGCCCCATTTTTCATGCCGATGGCGAGGCCGATGGCGGGCTGGCCCTTATATCGAAACAGCGGCTTTGGCGGATCGTCGTAGCCACGCGTAATGGTGGCAACGTCGCTGAGCCGGAAGAAGCGGTCGTTGATCCGCAGATTGATGCCGCTCAGGCTGTCCTCGGACTTGAAGGCGCCACTCACGCGCAAGCTGACCCGCTCGCTCTTGGCCTCGATGACGCCGGACGGCGCGATGGCATTCTGGCCGGCCAGGGCATCCATGATCATCGTCTGGGTGATGCCCAGCGCCGCGATCTGCTGGGTCGAGAATTCGAGGTAGATGACCTCGTTCTGGGCGCCGATCAGGTTGACCTTGCCCACATCCGCGATGGTCAGGATTCTGGAACGGACATCCTCGACATAGTCCCTGAGCTGCCGCTGCGTCAGGCCGTCGGCAGTGAAAGCATAGACATTGCCGAAAACATCGCCGAAGTCGTCATTGAAAAACGGTCCCTGCACGCCCGCGGGAAGCTCGCTCTTGATGTCGGATATCAGATTCCGGACCCGGACCCAGGTGGCAGGCACCAGTTTGCCCGGCGTCGTGTCCTTGAGGGTGACATAGATCGTCGTGCGGCCCGGCGCATTGATGCTCTTCGTATAATCAAGAGCCTCGATCTCCTCGAGCTTCTTCTCGATCCGCTCGGTGACCTGCGTCATCGTCTCGTCGATGGTCGCACCCGGCCATGTCGCCGTGATCGTCATCTGCTTGATGGTGAAGTCCGGGTCTTCCGCGCGGCCGAGGCTGAAATAGGCCATCAGACCCGCGGCCGCGAATACGATCATGAGATACCAGACCAGCGAGCGATGCGAGAGCGCCCAGTCGGACAGATTGAACGATGCACGACCCTCCTTGCGGTGGTCGGTTTGCGTTTGTGGCTGCGTGCTCATGCGACGGCTCCTTCCAAGATCCGCACAACCTGTCCTTCAGAGAGGCTATTGACGCCGGCAATCACGACACGGGTACCGGGCTCAAGACCGCGCGCGATGCGAAGGGTCTTTCCATTGCTTGCCGCGACATCCACGGCCGTGCTGCGCACCTGCATCGTGACGCCATCGACGACCCAGACCTGCGTCCTGCCGTCGCGCTCGAATACAGCACTGGCCGGAAGTTCGATGGCAGCCAGGCTTGCCACGGCATCCACGGGCGTCGCCGTGACGGTGGCGCCGATCCGGAATGAGGCGACAGCATGATCGAGCGTGATCTTGACGCGGCGCAGCCGGGTCGCCCCATCTGCCTCCGGCGCGACTTCGCGGATTTTCCCTGGCGCAGCGACCGAAACATCGGACTGCAGCCTGACCTCGAAGGATGCGTCGGGTACGAGCGTCCGCGCGATATCCGCCGGCACATCAACCACAGCTTCGCGAACATCTGTGCGTGCCAGCGTCATGACCTTCATGCCCGGCGCGGCCATCTGGCCGACTTCGGCATCGATCTTCGTCACGATACCATCCATATCGGCCGTCAGGGTCGTGTAGCTCAGGTCTTCCCGGGCCTTGGCAAGCTTGGCCGACGCCACGCGCAGGGCTGCCGTCGCTGCCGCGGCCGCCTCCTCCGCAGTATCGAGTTCGGCCTGGGGCGAGACCCCTCTCTCGACGAGGGTGCGCACGCGATCCTTACGCGCGACTGTCTTCTCGAGCTGGGATTTCGCGCTGACCAGATCGGCCTCGCCTTCGCGTAAGGCGAGCTGGTAGGCCAGAGGATCGCTCTGGGCGATCACCTGACCCTTCCTGACCGTGTCGCCAACCTCGACAGGGCGCGCGATGATGCGGCCCAGCACCTGGAATGCGCGGTCGGTCTGATATCGCGGCTCGATCACACCGGCGAAACCCGACTGCGGCTGGTTCGCCGGCGCGATCAGGACCGACAAGACGGGCCTAGCAATTGGAGCGGTTGGCTCGCTGCTATGACCATCACATCCGGCAACGGCAATCACACTGAGGCCGGCGAACAGAATTGCTGGCAGACGCTTCATAATCTGGCTCCCGAGGTATCCGTGCCGGCATGCTGAGGCGAGACGATCTCGCCGGGCCGGAGCAACTGCCCACCGCGGGTAACCACCAGCTCGTTCTCGCCAAGTCCCGCGCTGACGATCAGCTTGCCAGTGCGATAGCTCTGCGCGACCACCGGCTTGAGCGCGACGGCATGCGTTTGAGGGTCGACGACCCAGACCGCAGGCTTTCCCCGATCTGCGAAGAAGGCAGTCCAAGGCAATACGACCGTAGTGTGGTTGCTGGATGGGAAGACGCCGGATATCGGCGTGCCGAGGCCCATTTCCGCAGGCGCGCCGTCTATTTCGACCTTGACGCGGATGGTGCCTTTCTGGACATCGACCGTGGGAGCGATCTCTCGCACGACCCCAACCGCCTTGATCGCAGGGTTCGTGACCAAGGACAATTCCACCCGGCGGTTCGCGGCCGGGTTGGCCAGCATGGTCTCGAAGACTTCAAAAACCGCGTCCCGCGGCCCGTCCTTGGCCAGGGAATAAACCTTCTGCGCGACCTCGAGCACCTGCCCGACTTCCGCGTTACGCGCGGTGATGACGCCGTCTGCAGTCGCGCGAAGCTCGGCATTGGACAGGGTGTCGTCGGTCCTGGCGAATTCCGCCTTGCTGCGATCCACGTTCGCCATGGCGCTGTCCAGCGCCTGCTTCGCATCATCGAAGCGCGTCCGGGTCGTGAAACCCTGGCTCAGCAACGCGCTCTGGCGCTGGAATGTCGCCTGGGCTTCGCGCAGCGTTGCCTGGGCGCCGGCAAGCCGCGCCCGAGCCGCGCTGACATCGGCGGCCTGCTGGGTAGTCTCCAGCATCGCCAGCAGCTGGCCTTTCCTGACCCGGTCGCCGACCTCGGCGTATCGGGCAGCAACGCGACCCGCGATCCGGAAGCCAAGGTCGCTCTCGACCCGGGCCGCGACGGCACCGGTCAGGGTCACCGACGCGGGGAGCGTTACCACTTCTGCTGCCTGGACCTCGACGAGAGCAGACTGCTTCGGCTCGGTTTGGGCCACTTCATTGCATCCGCCCAGAACGGCGGCGGGCAAAGCTAGGGCGCTGACGAAGGCCAGAAGTCTGGTCTTCGCCTGAAAAGTCCTATTCATTTGAAGTCCTCTTAGCTAGTCAGTCGCTGTATGGGCTCTCAAGAAGGTCTCCACCGCGGCATCGACGATTTTGCGCATCCGTCCCGCTTTCGGCGGCGCCTCGATGCCGAACAGGCAGCGTTGCAGGATGTCGAGCAGGACCATGCCGACAAACTGCTGTGCAGCCGTATCCGCATCGCCGACCTGGATCTCGCCATTCCGGGCGGCTTCGGCCAGAAATGAGGCGACCTCGCGGTTGTTGGCCATTGGCCCGGTGGCGTAGACGACTTCGCCGATTTTTGGGAAGCGGGGGGTTTCGGCGACTGCGATCCGGTAGAGCGCGAGCGTGGACGGTTCCAGAACGGCTTCGAGCAGACGGATGCCGATCCGTCGTAGCGTCTCCTGGATTGTTCGCCCTCGCACCACTTCGGTGCGGGTCTGCGCCAGCATCTTTTCGCATTCGACGCGGACCACGGCACTGAACAGCACTTCCTTGTTGGGAAAGTAGGCGTACATCGTCGATTTCGAGACGCCGGCCGCCTGCTGGACAATGTCCGTCGTCGCGGCCGCAAAGCCATGTTCGAGAAAAACCCGGCGCGCACCGGCCAGAATCTGGTCAACCTTCGGGTTGAATTCAGAGAGTTCCGAGACTGCGCTGCCGTTACGGGTAGGTTTCGTCATACTGCTTCTCCATCAATCGAACCGCTCGGTTCGACAATGGCAGATAACTAAACCGCTCGGTTCGATTTGGCAAGGAGTTTTTTCACGACGCCGCCGTGATCGTGGTCACGCCCGCTTGATCAGCACATTCCGAGGAGGAGCAGGTTGAACCGCTTTGTTAAACGATGTCTCGTTGCCCCGATCATGCTGGGCTACCGCCTGCGCCGTCCGCATCGTGACGACGGTTCTGCGCGACTACGCGGAAATTGTCCTATCGGTTCGCGCGCATACCGGCTGGCGAGCATCAGGCATGTGCATAGGCCACACGCGGCGTATCGCGCGGATAGATTTGAGCGATCAACAGCCTGTCGATGGTGCCGCCGTCGTCGATCAGCGGCAGCAGCAGGTGTTCAACCGGATAGTTCTTATCGTCGATCCGGTGCACGGCCTCGGCCCGTACCGGTCGGCGCGCTTCAACGACCAGGCGGCAGATCTTGGGCCCCTGGGTCGCCAGTACCTGATCCTCGACCTCATCCACCCACCGGCCGGTGCGATCGCGTTCTCGGTGCTCGACGATCTCGGTGCCGATCAGTCGGAGTTTGAACCGCAGCTTATCGGGCGCTGGCCGCTCCACGCCGACGACCAGCAACCAACCGAGCAGGTAGTCCAGCTTCAAAGGATCGATGAACGTATGATCGGGCAGGCCATCCATACATCCTTCGGCCGCTGCCGCTGCACACCAGTCGGAATGGAGGCGGCGTAGCAACGGATGCTCAAGCTGCTCAACGGACTTGAGGATACCGTAGTGAATTTCAGTAAACTCGTCCCACGGCGCAGACATGGTCAACCTCGTGAAGTTGCACCTGCACGCAGCGATCCGGCACATTGGACCCGACCCACAGTTGAGCAATATCACAGAGAATTCTTTTCTTAACGTGGACTCTTAGTAACGTCCACCAAACCACACCACCTTTAGTGGTGCCCGGCGCACCTGGCGCCTCGTAAAGATGTCTAGTGGCACAAAAGACTAGTTCGGCTTTGATTGTCGAATGCCACAACCACGATACCGACGTAGCCGGCGCACACTTTCCTGCCAAATTGAGAGAATGCTCGCACAGTCGCCGTCGGAGTAAAGGCCGGTGCAGGTCTTGCAGAACAAGCTGCTTAATCCAGATAGATGCCGCCGAGCAGCATGTTGATTGTATGGCCATCCTCCGACAATGGGAGGATCAGTCTTTCATAGTGCCAGAAGCTGCCGTCTGTGCCGACCAGCTTCAGATGATCGCAACGAGGCCGGCGGTCCAGCAGCGCGGCCTCGTATTGCTGTTGGACAAGTGAGGCCACTTCCGGCGTCCGGATATCCATCGGAGATTTACCGGTCAGGTTTATGCCGTGAATCTCATCGACCTCGGTTCCTGTCAACCGGTAGCGGAATTCCAGGCCGGGCAGCACGTCGACCAGAAATAGATTTGGCAGAATGAAGCCGAGCTCCAGGGGCTCGATATCAGTGCGTCGCGGGAAGTTCTGCCGGTTCCGTTTGGCTTCCCAGTAATTGTGAAGTTGCAGCAGATGTTGTTTGCAGCCTGCAGCTCCCGCGTGACAGCGGGCGCACAGCGAGGCAGTTTCTGCGGTCAACGGAGACATGGCAGCTTCAGTCGGCAAAACGGAAAAAGCCCACGATGCTGCCGAGCTGGCGCGCCTGCTCCGAAAGCGAATGGGCCGCGACCGCGGTCTCCTCCACCAGCGCGCCGTTTCGCTGCGTCATCCCGTCAATATTGCCAACTGCGATATTGACTTCCTCAAGACCTACCGCCTGCTCAACCGAGGCCGCGGTTATCTCGGCAACGATATCGGCCACTTTGCCCACTGCAGTAACGATCTCAGTAAGCAAAGCGCCGGCATTGTTCACTAACGCTGTTCCGGTCTTTACCTGGGCATTCGACTGGGAAATCAGTGTTTTTATATCCTTTGAGGCATTGGCTGATCGCTGTGCCAGCGCGCGCACCTCCTGCGCTACTACGGCAAAACCCTTGCCAGCCTCACCCGCCCGCGCCGCCTCGACCGATGCGTTCAAGGCAAGCAGATTGGTCTGAAAAGCTATCTCGTCAATCAAACCTACAATGTTGAAGATTTGCTGTGCGCTTTCCTCTATCCGGTTCACGGCGCCGACGGCATCCTCCACCACGGTTCCGCCCTGCTGCGCAACTTTCAGTGCATCGAGGGCAAGCTGGCTTGCAGCTCTCGCGCTGTCGGAATTCTGCTTTACCGTCGTGGTAATTTCCTCCATCGCCGCGACGGTCTGCTCCAATGTCGAAGCCTGGCTCTCGGTGCGGGTAGCCAGATCGCGGCTGCCATTAGCGATCTGGTCTGCTGCAGCCTGCACTGCCTCTGCGTTGTTGCCGAGCTTGCCAGCGACGCCACGCAAGGTGTCGATCATGTGATTGACGTCGTTCTTTACCGTGCCGAAGATGCCTTCATAGGCTCCATCGATCCGCATCCCGAGATTGCCATGAGCCATGCCTGCGATCACGCTGGCGATGTCGTTGAAGCAATTGCTGGTGCGATCCACCAGCATATTGATGCCCTCTGCCAGTTGCCTCATAAATCCGTCCTTGCCCTCGAGCGTCAGACGTCGGCTGAAATCGCCAGATACCGCCGCTCCGACCAGATCAGAGACTTCGCCCTGCAACCTGGCAGTTTCCTCTGCGCGGATCTCCATCGCCTGTCGTGCGCTATTGATTGCATTCGCGCCCTGGCGGAAGTGCCCGACCATGCCGGCCGGCAGAAAAGGCCGGTAATATTTCCCTTCGGCGGCGTAGGACAACGATGCACTCGATTCCCGGATATATGCGTCGGTGAGATCGAGCAGCCGGTTGAAGGCGGCAAGTGTCGGCGCCAGATCACCGTACTGCTGTAAGTGCAGTATGCGTCCGGACATATAGCCCTGGGCAGCAAGAGCACAGATTGCGTCTATTTCGCGCAGGGCCTTCTTGTGCCGTGATTTTCCGAACCACATCATCGCGTTCTCCTTCGCAAGGGATCTACCTGCCGATGGCCGCAAGGCCGAGCACATAGCGGTCGTAGTCGAGATGACGCGCCTTGAGATCGCTCTCGATAGCCTCCAGCGCGGCGTGCATACCCTGCTTACGGTCGGGATGGCGCTCCTCGATGTCGCAGAGCCGGCGATATAGCGGCTCTATGTCCACCAGCGCTTGCCTTGCAGGGACGCGGCGGTTGGAATGATATCCTTCCAGCCTGCCCTGCAAATCGTGGCTCGGCGTCACATGCGCCAGTACCCAGTAATAGTCGCCGTTCTTTGCCAGGTTCTTCACATAGGCAAAGATTTCCTGGCCGGCCTGGATGCGTTGCCAGAGCAGATGGAAGATCGCGCGCGGCATATCCGGATGGCGCACTACGCTATGCAGCTGACCGAGCACATCCGCCTCGTCATACAGCCCGACCTTGCAGAAGACGTCGTTTACATAGGTGATCCGATCCTTGACGTCAGTCTTGCTGACGATGATCTCATTCTCGGCGAACGTGCGCTCTTGTGCAGTCGGGCTGGGCCGCTTCATTACACGTGACTCCTGCGATTTGGGGATTTCCTGGTGGTCGACGGTGCGCCGATAGCGCGGCCTCGACCTCGCGGCTCACGGCATGAGTATCGCGCGACCCGGCACCGCCTTGGCGACGTGATGGAAGGCCGTGGGTGCCGCGTCCAAGCGGGCTTTCAATCCGATGTCTGGCCGGAATATGCCGCGTGCAGCGAAATCGCCGATCCATTCCAGATCGCCTGGCTTCGGCTTGAAAATGGCCCATGAGAATGCCCGGCCTGGCGGAAGACTTCTGCGCACGGCCCGTTTCATTTTCATTATGGAGAAGGCGCCCTTGATAAAGCCCTCCGTATCAAGGATGGTCATCAGTGGGTGCACGGTTGTCGTGTGCCCTATGCCGGCAAGCGACAGTTTCGCCCGGGCTTCTGCATCGATATCCCAAGCGGCGAAGTTCACCGTGATGTCGTAACGATCGCTCCGCTGCGCGATCTGACTAGGATCATAGATGCTATGAGCCCCGGCCGCCCTGCAGGTTGCGTGCAATGCTGGCCAGGCAACTGCCGTCACCTTCGCGCCCCATTGCACCAGCATCTGCGTCGCGAGCACGCCCAACCCGCCCGCGGCGCCATAAATCAGAACACTTTTCCCTCGCCATTGCTCGCGTGGCAGGCGCAGAGAATCGAATGCCGACAGAACTGTCGCGGTGTTGTATGGCAGCGCGGCCAGGATATCATCCGGAACCGATTTCGGTGCGTGTCTGAGGTGTTTGGCCTTGAGGATCACCTTGCTCGCATGAGCACCCTGGCTCGACGGCGGCTTGCAGCCGAAGACACGGTCGCCCTCTTTCAGTCCTTTGATGCCACCGGACGGCGCGCCGGATACGAAGCCCACAATGTCGTTGCCGAGCGTCAAGGGGTAACGAGCCGCCCCCAGCAAACCGAACAGGCGGCGGCCGTATCCGTCGCGACGACGCACATCGATCGGATTGACCGTCGTGGCAGCGAGGCTCACGACCACCTCGTCGGCAGCCGGTTTGGGCAAGACATGCTCTTCGTAGGAAAAGCATCCATTGGATTGCCAACACGCGGATCGGGCTTTTAGCAGGCTCATAGCACCCCTAAGCATCCAGTAAGAGACTGAAATGCGGATTGTTTTGCTCCGCGCCTCTTTCTCTCACCACGATTACATAATGACGATATTGTCATTTTGACGATATTGTCATTATTAGGACTTGTCAACGAGCAAACATCAAGGCATCCCATTCTCCAGGTTCGCCGGAGGATGGAGATCAATTTAATGGCCGATCATCGTCTCAGGGTTGCAGCACTGCGGCGGGAACGGATGCGTCACCGTTTGCTTGAAAGCGCGCTGCAGTTGGTGGCGACCGTGGGACCAGGCGAACTTTCAATCGATGCCGTCATTGAAACGGCCCGCGTTTCGCGTGGTACATTCTATAAGTACTTTGCCTCGCCTTCCGAATTGGTGCAGACCGTCGCACAAGAGGTCACCGGGGAATTGCTGAGGGCGATCGATCAGATCGTCATCCAACGGCACGATCCTGCGGAGCGACTGGCAGTCGGTATCCGCCAGGTTCTCAGGATTGCCAAACGCTACCCAATTGTAGGCGGGTTTTTTGTCCGCCTGGGATGGCCTCTCGGGTGGCATGGTAGCGATACCGGGCAGTCCTTCTTCGAGCTTGTGCCGAGGGATCTCGAACTCGGTATGGCTCAGGGGACTTTCGTGCCGATGCACAGTTCTGTCCCGCTCAACCTCATCGCGGGCACTGTCATCGGCGGAATCCAGTCCATGTTAACGGAAACGCCGCCTGAGGATTATGGCGAACAGCTTGTGGCAGCTATTCTCAGAGGGCTCGGTGTAGATAAGCGTAAAGCGCTGAAGTTGGCTTATGCCGATCTTGAGGATGCGACCGTCGCATCCGACAGTTGCCTTGGCCGGGTGCTTTTCGTTAGCCGCGCTTAAGGTTCAGCCACGGCAATCGGATTGACGGCCCATCCTAATGAGATGCATGAGGCGTTCCTAGAATTGGATCTGTCTCAATTAAAAAGGCCATTGTTGCTCAGTGGTAAAACTATCCTCGCTACCGCGCTCGTTTCGCACTGATCTGATTTGCCGACTACGATTCGGCAATGTATCGCAATCGTTGAGTTCATTTTCTCAATCATTGCGATACGGAACACAATTGTACATTTAAATTTAGATTGTCATCGCACATGAAGGAAACTCAACGAATTACAAGATCCATTCAATTTTTGACTGTCTCAGATTTCTATCTTGCACAGCGGTGACTCTTTTCCAGTTTATTTTGGCAAGGCCAGTTTCAGTTTCCAAAGCGCCACCCTACAGGATAGCGAAGTGGCTACTCCCAATTCTCCTTGCCCACCAAGGGTCCCGTGGCCCACTCCGTCTCCTGGTACCCTGGCGGCAAGGCCGCGAGCATTTCGTCGAGGTAGTATGTTTTAAGGTCATCTACCTTTTTGAGGACCAACTCTCCGTCGACAATTTGAGCTTCTAAGACTCCATCGATGGGCAAACCGACGGCCTTCAATAAATCGACGGGCAGGGTTATTTCAACAGCATCTTTGATGGGCCGAACCGCTACTTCCATATTCGCGCTCCATTTTGTCTTTGAGAAAGCCAAATCTTATCTCAAAAAATCCGAATAAAATACTGCCTATGCGATTCGATATCTTCGGGTGATTGGCTTGCCTCTGGTTATTCGCGCCCCCCCGCTGCCAGAGGAGAGCTGTATTGGCTATTTGCTGCGCTTAAGCTCCCTGAACGGTTACAAAAGCCCCTTGTGGTTGTGGCCGACGTCGGGCTTTCATCCCCATGAAATAACGCCCAAGCATCTGACGACACTACCTTCCAGCATCGGAGTTCCACCCAAAGAATGGGGGACCTATTTCAGCCGGCGGCATCGGAAAGACACTGTCGTAGTACATGGCTTTGAAGTGCCGAAATGGCACGTTGATTACAAAAATCCTAAAATTTGTCCGCTGTGCCTTCGAGAGAAACCAATCTTATTGGCTAGGTGGGATTTAACACTTTGGACCGCGTGCGAACGTCACGAGATAATGCTGATCCGTGACTGTTCCAACTGCGGGTCTCCAATCCGCTGGGAGAGGGAAAAAGCACTTGAATGCGGAAAATGCGGCTCTGCATTTTCCAAGTCAGACCACAAGAGAGCCGCCGAGAAAACACTACAGTACGTTAAGCTCCTTCGCGAACGCATGTTATCGTTGGGCATAAACCAAGTGCGATTTGATGAACATACGTTTATGCAGCTAGACTTTGATTGCCTACTAGAGTTTTCATTTGAAATTGCTCGAATGAGCTACAAATCCGCTGAAGGTTATTCAAGGATACCATCCAAAAAATTCCTCCTTTATTGAATCAATCGCTAGCGATGTGGTGACGATCTTTGCAAGTTGGCCCGACTGGGTCTTCAATGAAGCTCATAAGGATACGCACGCGACTGAGACAAACGAAAATACTTACTTAGAAAGCGTCAAATCTATTCTCTCATATATCCAGAATGTCCGGCGCAGAAAGCCACGCAAGAAGTATCGTGAGCAAAATTCCGCCCCAGAGAAGTATGCACCCGCGGCGGATTGTGCGACTTCTGTGGATAACAATCATATCCGCGAGTATGACGCCATAATCTGGAACTCACCGCGATCACCGGGAAAAACTATAATTCTTTGACCTCGCGTTACGCGTCTCAGATCACCGAATATTTTTGATGACGGACAATCGCCATACGGCTGATATTCCCAGTATCGACGAAGACGAGACCACAGGCACCACTCCGGCATTCCGCGCGATTCGCATTACAGTTTTTGTGCTTGTCTTTAACTTGGTCGCAATTCCGGCTGTCATTATGTAATTGGAGTGAAACGCGGCGACGCTGCTTTCTAGAACGGACCGCTTCTCAAGCTCGCCGCCGGAAGATAGCTTTGCTTGTAAGCAGCCAGCTCTAACGAGGATCGGCACCATCCTCACAGCCAATCCCAGTCTCTTACTGACGTCTCGAACCGAGAGCGCCGCAGGTTCCCCTTCACTTCTTCTTAGCTGAAGCACGTCAGATTTCTTAACGTATATTTGTCGAAAGATCGGAACGCAGGCAGGAACGTGAAAAGCCGCAATCTGCCCACTAAGAATATGCTGCACGACCGATGCAATTCTCTGATGGCGCAGTGCCGTAACTTCAGATACCGGCATCACGTCCAGATTCGAATTTGAGTTTCTTGGTATGCAAATTGACTTAGTATTTGAACATAATTTCTCTAGTGACTCGTCTGTAATCATGCCAACGCCATGAATACCGCATTTGACCTTAAGGAAGCCGTCTTTCACCAACAATGCCACTTGATGGATGCTTATCCCAAGCAGCGCCGCCGCGCCCTCTTTAGAGGTGAGCTGTTCTGAACTTCCATTTTCCAAGGATGATTTTTCAATAAAGGTAAGCCTTCGGGCGCCTCGCATAGTGCTTTGGCCTTTGAGCGCACCAGATGACCAGAGACTACTGATTCTCTCTGGTCGCACCTTCAAAAACCTGGCCGCCATTGCCGCGGGCATGAGCCGCTTAGCGTCATCGGATAACCCAAAGAATGCGCCATTCCTAAGGGGAAGCCTGCCGTCGGTTCGGTCCAAGTATTTTCGAACCTCGACAAAAAGCAAATCTGCCCCTTCAATCTTCTGAAAAGTCGTCCGAAGCCTATACAATATCCTTTCGGCATCCTGCTTCGAGCATCCCACATGAAATGGAAGTGCTAATTTTAGCCAATGCTGCAGCTCCAGTGGCCAACTCTCGAAAACCAGTGCCCCACGCGATGCATCTATCCCATCTGAAGATGCAGAATTCTTTGAAATGTATAACTCACGCCAATTGGAATCATGAGGATTGATAGAGAAGAACCAAGCCATCGCTACAGCCAAAGGCAACGTCAATTTTGAGGCGACAGGAGGAACATTATTCTGTTCCACCATTAAGCCGTCGAGTTTAGCCAGAAGGTTACTTATTGTTTGTTCCGCCAGTGTGGAGGCTACACCAAGGCCTGATCCCACATCATGCCCACACCGGCAGCGTGCTATGCCTGGACGTCGCCACGTTAGACCTTCTCCACACCCTGGGCAGGCAAAGACCAATCTGCTCTTGTGTATATGGCAACTTCTGTATGGCTTGAGCTGCCACAATCTATCTAACGCATGCCTGCATTTGACGCATTCTGGACAGATTGGGTAGACCTCCTGTCTGACCAAGTTTTTGGCCAAGCGTAAATCTCCAAAGGAAACCTCCGCCCCCAAGTCTCTCAAATCGATACGACTGAGGTCTTGTCCGCTATAATTCTCTGCATACTCAGCCTTCCAATAAGAGCAGTCATGGCCATTCAGTTCAGCCAGTCGCAGATGGTACCCGCGCAGAGTCTCGCGACTTATTGGCAAACTTCTGACCAGAAGGCGGGCAGATTCCTTATTCCTGCGTAAGTGCATAGTTCACCGCAGCCTTTTGCGCCGCTCTGGCTTTTCTACTTGAGCGCACGCGAGGAGATGGTCGCAGTATCGTGTCGTCATCCAATGCTGGCGGTGCGCCGAATGAGAAAGTGCTGCAAAATGGATTCTCCATAGAATGGAGGTCTCGTCGGAATGCCAGCTCAAATGAATCGTACAGGAGCCCCTCGGTGACCGCTCCATGACGCTCCGGTTCCAGGGCTGCTGTGCGGACGGCGCGCTTCAAGAGCTTTTTAAGGTTTCCGATTACACCCTGCGATGCATAGAAAAACTTGTACGCAATAGCATCATCCGTGACATCGACTTCGAAAGGTATGGGGCACATATCTTTGAACGTTGCTAATATGCCCATAAATTGGTTTTGCTGCGTAATGTCGTCGCGACCATCCTTAAGCCGCCAGCGATAAGGTAAGATACGCAACTCGGCATCCCACCGCCTTTCAATCTGGCTATCTTGCTCGAATAAATAACGAAGCCGTCCCAGGCCCAGCAGAATTATCGCCACTCCATTTCGACTATGCCTAGATTTGAACCAGTCAAATAAATGCTCGGCAACGACAACTCCCTGCCGATCGACTACTCGTTGCGCCTCATCAATGAGAATCCCGATAGTGCCGCAGGCTTGGATGTATTTGTCTACCCGGTCCGTGAGGCAGTATTCATCGCCGCGGCGCCACTGTCCGTCACCATATGCCCGCAGTATTTCCCGACAGATCGTCTTAACAGTCGGTCTTTCCGGGAGCTCTATTTGGATCAAAGGCACGTAGTCTGCTTTGACCTCGATACCCGGGCTACTTTCAAACACCCTGCCATCACGCACGAGGGCAAATTCTGATGCGAGTTTCCTTCTCAACGTTGTCTTTCCGACACCTGGCGGTCCGCTTACATGGAGGCAAGCAGCCTCATCGGAATCGATGCCGTTGAGCAGAACTGCCGATACCTCTCGATATACTCGCTCAAAGTGAGGATGATTAATGAATATGCCGGCCACTTCTTGATAGGAATTGAGGTGGTCATCCTCGGAGGAGGGCAACGGCGTTGAATACTGCGGTTCAACCATCATCGCCTCCGCGTCAGCGAAAGATCCGCTGACATTTTCGGAATGTTACGGACCGCCCTTGGCTTATCTATTTTCTCCACATTGCTTGCTGCCTCCGAGGGCTTTACAGAAGCTGTCCACGCAATTTCACCAGGATTAGTGGGCTCGCTGAAGGGATTCAGACTTTTCCCTGCGAACGGCCCGGTTAGAGCGCCCAGGTTCCCGTCAGCATCTAGGTTGTCAAATAAATTCTGGGTACCTATGCCTACCGCGCGTGCAATTAGATTGTTCGACCGTATACTCAATGCCATAGGCAATGATTCAGATATGAGGGCTTGGATATCTGCTTCGGCCCTCAGCAGAGACTCTGCGTTATCTGATCCGTATGTCTCGCGTGCACGTTTGAGATTTATCTTCTGACGATGAAGACTTAGGCCTTGTGCATAGCGACGCATACTTAATATTGCTTCCGCCTTGATCCATGCTTTTTCGCGGGGCTCCCAAATATGAATATGCCGTAGGTCGCTAGGATCTACTTTAACTCGGACGCGAACCCTATCGCCGTGCCTGTATCGAAATATATGGAGATCATCGGAATAGTATCTGATCTTCTGGAAGACCACCCCTCGATGATCGAGCATCCCTTCTCGAACTATGCCGAAAAGCAGATCGAAATCGGTTGATCGTGAAAGCAGTGCCGGTGGATACTCGTGCGTTCCCTGCTGCCAGAGCTCCGCCGTCGTTTTCTTACGGAAGCCATGACGCTCTTGGCAATAAAGGTCGATAAGCCATTTATGAAAAATGTATAGAAAATGCCGCAAGCCAAGGCAGCCATTCTCAGTCGGATTATAATCAGCTGGATCAATCTCCCTTCCCAGTACGAAGCCGGGCATCTTTTGTAGAAGAGCTTGATTCAGCGTCCTGAACATTCTTTCGACAACAGGCTTGAACCAGGGCGTTCGAACTCGCGCGAAACGATAGTATGTACTTAGGTCTCTAGTAATTTCCTGTATCGATCTGCCGTGCTGGCTCAAAGCATTGTCGAACGTGACCATTCTCGGAATGCCCATGCCGAGATACTTGTTCTCAATATTAGGATACTCTTTCCCCACGTAGGACTTCGGGAGGCACGCATGCCTCAGAGCACTGGATATCGTTAGATCACTCGGCGGTTCGAACCCTAAGTAGAAGCCGGTTGGGATGCCGGAATACACATCAAGGTACCAGGTAAGCCATCCGCGTCCCAATGGCACTCCATAGTCCTCGTCAAAAAAGAATATTGGAAGGCGCGTTTCGTCGTATTCTACGGACTCAAGGCAATGCTCTTCAGGGTTTCTGCCACGGGCTGCCCGGTACATCATCCTTGCCCGCGCCTTCCCATATTTGAGTGTATCGCGCTGGAATGCGGGGACTTGTTTCCAATAGTTGTAGATCGTTGCCGTTGAGGGTGGGCGCAGTGGGCCTTCGACTCGATCGCGGGAAGCCTCTGCCACTCGCCGATCCACTCGCTTCTTTAAGGCTGAAATGCTTGGGGAGGGCCTGGCGCCAACCTTATGGCGATCCTCTGCCAGGGAAAGCTCTCGTTCGATCTCTTGTCTAAGTATCTGCGCGACGGCTGGGTTTAATGTGTTCGGCCGGCGGTCAGAATATCTAGTGACAAGCCCATCATTTCCGAAATGATTTAACTGCCTAAGCCAGCGAAGAATTGTTCTATGGGATACAACACGATGATTGGACTTCGCACAGGCTTCTTTAATCGCCTCGCACAACTCGTCTGGGCGGGCGGGAGCTAGATATTGTCCAGAATACGGGGGGAATTTCTGCCGCAACTCCTCAATTATCTGAATTCGGCTGTTTACGCGCGTTTGCTCTCGCTCAGGCAGATCTGAAATCGACAAGTGCGCGATTTTTACTGGACGACTCTTCGTTGCATGCTGGTTACCAAAATCGATTGTTTCGTCCAGTGTCAGATGCCCATCGACATACAGGACATTAAGGTCATCTTCCGAGATTCTCTTTGCCAGGCCTGATAGCGTCTCTATTAGGAACCATTCACCCGCCACTGTTCGCTCAACCAAGCGATGGCCGACATCGTGAATTTTGATATGCAGATTAGCGTGGTAATGAAAGGTTCTCATCCCGCCCCCTATGCACTCAGAATTCTGCTACTCCCGCTAATTTCTTCATCCAGCAGAAGGCGGATGCGCCCCATGAAGGTCATTGCCAGAATTTGCCTAAGGGACAAGGTGGGAATAGCCTTTATAGCTTGATCTATGCTGCACACTGCACCTTGTCTCACTAGGTTCGCCAACTGGAGCTCCATCTCTGGATTCGGCATCGGTGTGTGCCGCGCACAATGAAGAGCTATGACATTATCAAGCCTAGGCTGGCGGTTAATGTGACGTTCGGACACAACCTCAAAGCTCCAACCAAGCGCCGATACAGCCGCGCCGATCACCGGCCACCGCGCTTCGTTTTCAGGCGAGGCCGCGTCGCCTTCCCATTTTGTCTCAATTAATTCAATTGCAGCCCCTCGCTGGACCATGAAATCCGGCTTATGTATGCGGGCACGGCTGCCGGCCACACGATACCTTAGTGTTAGCGGCTGCTCGATGAACGCGGTTACACTTGAATCTACCTCGCACAGCATCATGAATCTGAACTCTAGATCCGATGTTGCTCGCATTGTCCGCCCGGTTTTCCGACTATGAAAGCGAGCATGTCGACCCCGAAAAGCGCTTCTTGGCGACCTCGGGATAGTTCTTTCTTTGCAAGCTGCAAGTTGTTCCAGAGGGAGCTCTGGGTGCCTATCCAGAATCTCTGCAGGTTCGCCCCCTCTATCACCTGCACCCCAAAACCGTCTTACAGGTTCCAGGCAGATCGGCGGAGCAGGCTGTGGCGGGCCTTCCTTGAGAAGGCCCACAAGGAACGCCTGCAAGTCGACATTCGATTCCGTTGAAGTGCCCATATCTTCGTCTTCCAATAGACTCGATATGGATCGGATTCTAATTCATGGCTCGCCGGCACGCGAAAACATTCGTGCGATAAAGTTTTTCACATTATTTTATTAACGCTGCCTAGGGCGTTTGCGATCGGCACTACTCGACAGTGCCCGCATTCCGCGATGCGTCTAGCTGAGGTGCCGTGCTGGCCCATAGGTCATCGGGACAAATGAAGGTGGCCACGAAGGCCTATACGTATGGAGAAAGACCACAATGTTGAGCCGGATATTAGATTTCTTTGAGAATAACGTATTTATCAGACTCGTTGTTCGATTCGGTCAAACTGTAGGTTGGGTTAGTGCAGCGATAGCAGCTACTGCTTTCTTTTACACTTACGCCAAAGATCAGAGATCAGCTGATGAAGCTGCCCGCTTTCAAGCTTGGACACTTGTAAACATGCAATCTGGTCGGGAAGGGAATGGAGGGCAAATTGCCGCCTTGGAGCGACTGGTAAAAGATGGCGCCATTATGCGCGGACTTAAGATGGATAGAGCCTACCTGGACAGAATTAATATGCGTGGAGCAATTGCAGATGAGTCCAGCTTCGTTGAAGCCAGCATGCATGGTGCAAATCTTTCGTATGGGCATTTTATGAACGCTAATTTTTCCAAAGCTGAGATGTCAGGGGCGCTGTTGATAGCATTCAATAATCCGGATGTAGGTAATAAGTTGGAGATCAGGCCGGTAAAAATCGAGCAGAAGTCCGAGCCAGTAGACCCACGAGACGAAACACCACTTCCCTTCTCATATCATCGGAAATACTTTGGAGTCAGATTCTCTGGAGCCAACCTTATTGCTGCAAGATTTACCAACGCAGACCTTCGGTCCGCCCGTTTTGATGATGCGGACCTGAGTATGGCCGTCTTAGTTCGCGCAGACCTACGGCATGCGAAGTTTGACGGCGCCAATCTTTCCTATGCCGATATATCTGGTGCGAATTTCGGAAATGGATCTGACATGGCCACTATTACTCAAGACCAGATAGATAGGACGTGCGCAGACCGTCGGCTGCCGCCGGTACTACCCGACGGCCTCCGCCCTCCAAGGAATGAGTGCGCCAGAGATAGATGGGCATTCTAAGTGGCGGATGTCAAATATGCCTCGCGGGAGCCTGAACCTCAAAATCTCCGATGACGTCTACTGACCATAGGGCGCCTGTTTCTAGTGCTAAGCATCATCAAGATAGTTTTGACACGACTGAACGTTGGCTCATCCACGACATAGTCGGCTGGTTTCATGCCCAGCTCCGGACGGGTAGTATTCAGGAACAAGTCCCGATCCGCCTCATGTATTGTGCTCATCACTGCAGCTCGGAGTAAGTTCTGATAGTACCGCCGGACCTGCTCCTTATGAAATAGCTCCGCGTCTTCATTAACCTGTAGGGCCCGCAGCCTATGCACTTCACGTTCTATGCGTGGTAGAGTATCAGCGCTTTCCGCTGCATACTCGGCGGCTGATTTTCCTCCAAATATTTCCTGCTTCTCTCGCACCCAGATAGCACCATTCTTCAGCCACTTCTCGGCATAATTTATCGTTGCCTCAATCCTAGCATTGGTCATGAGCATCTCTTGCTGCGCGGCCTTTTCGCGCGCCGCCTCAATCTGTTCAGACACCACTTTGGCTTCCTGTTCCAAAGGCAGCCCTAGTAGATTCTTTGCTATTGTCCTTCGCTCTTCTACCATCTCGACAACGGCTTCGAGCTTTCGCGCCATCCGCTGGAACAAAGAGGTGTCCTCTAATGCCTGCGCAAAGGACGCATCGAATCTGTCCTGAATAACCATCTTCCACTCTGCAAAACTAAAAAGTGGGTACTCATTCATAACAAATGGCGTGAGCTTACGAATGGCGTCATTTAGATATTCAGCATTTGCCTTTTTCTGCTTTCTCTCTTGCACGGCGTTCTCGACACGGAAAGTAAGTTCGTCGCTGATGACACAAATCATTGGAAATGATCGGGGCATATGAACCAGCTTGTGTTTTTCTAAGAAGCGAACGTATTGCAGAATAATCTCGATTGGTGGGCGGTAGTGGGGTCTTTCCATCTTTAAAATTGCAAGATCTTCGGCATTGGGGGCGACGAGCAGACCGTGTTGTATCGCTCGATTTTCCGCCAACCAAAGGCCGGCTTTGAACAGATTTATGCCGTTGTGGCGAGATGCATACGGTTTGTGCGGCACTATCCGGCCAGCGAGCAGCATGGCTTGCCACAGCCGAGGTGACATGCGAAAGCACTGATCGCCTTCAATGGGATGGCCGATATACTCTTCCAGGTCTGCTTCGATGCAGTTTCGTACATAGGCGCTGTTGCGCCAGTCATTGGCATTTTGTGGAACCCAGCCCTGGAGGCCTTTTAGCACCATCCGACGGTACTTTTCGGCCTCGACTGCCTTCCTGGCTTCTATATCGCCTTGAAGCTTGATCCGAATGCTTTCCTCGTTCCGGTGATACACCCAGCGCCGGGGAGCCTTATGAAGGATGATGTCATCAACTTCGGCCTGATTATCTGAATACGCATAACCGCTGAGGTCGATTTCGAGTGTGGAAATACCACGGCGCTCAATCTTCTGTATTTTCTCGGCGTCACAGGGGTGCGTAACGGAAATTTCCACATACAGCTCGCGATCACCCTTGGTCAGAATGACGTCTGGGACGATGTCAACTAGATGTTCCTCGAGCCGAACGGTATCGAAAACGAAGATTCCCTCCTTGATGACCGTACGGGAATATCCATCCACCTCGACATCTAGCCCCGTCAGCAGCAGACGCTTCTCTCGCTCCAAAAGCTGCTTAGCATATCGGTGCATCGCCGACTCTCGTGCGTACTTGCATTCCCGCTTCAGGTTTGCAGCATGCTTGAAGTGATGCGCTATTCGCTCGGGATGGTAGGCGACCAACTCGCGCTTGCAGGCCGAACATACGCACCCACATGCCCTGCCGTTCGCGACCAGCTTGATATGCGCCATGGTTCCGTCGGGCCGCATCCCATAGGCGAGCCTCACACGGCCGTCGCCTAGACCGGCGTGACTGACCTTCACGACTTCCTGCGGCTCGCCACCGCTCCATTCCCTGAGCTTCACCATCAGACGTCCCACGCCCCTATAAAAGTGAATGCTTGAGCATCAGGGGCATGCGCGTCCATAGGATTTGCGCAACCTAGCCTTTGCATACGGTTGTAATTGCCGATGGCCGCCCACGCTGATTGTGGCACCCACAAGCGAACTTTAGGCGCGGATTATCAGACTATTTTGCTTATTTTCTTGTTTTGTTCTATAATAGTAGAAAACTACAACAAGTTGTTTAGCTCCTCCTGAGAGAGTAGACCCAAATGCTGTCACTCGGCATGCGAATGACGCGGGCGACATGGCCAACGGGTGGTTGGCAGTCGCCGAATAGGCATATGGGGAGGCTTGAAGTGGGATTCCTGACAGAGGAAGAAAACCGCTCGCTGCGGATTCGTAGCATGATCTTGCACGTCGTCGGCGGTGAGGCTGACTTCGAGCCAAAAGAAGCCAGGGACGTGGTGCACGACGAGTTCTTCATTAACCGCATCCGGGACACGGACGTCGCCCCCATCTTTCAGTTCAAGGATGATTCCGGCACCCGTGACCAACTGGTCGCGATGGCAGGAAATCCGGTGACGTTTGAGGCCGGCGCCCAGGCATTGTCCCGCCAGTTCTCTCTGCTCCATGTGACTGCCAGCCGCGATGGGGCATTCTTCATTTTCGAACTCGAATGTGATGTCCCCGGCGTCACCATCTATAGCCTGATTAAATATGACTACCGAGAAGCCATCGAGCAGGATGATGCCGAGGGCAACTTGCGCCGTATTGTCCACGCCTTTACGGACGACAAACGCTCCATCCAAAAGGCCGCGCTGATACGCGTAGTGAACGGTGCTGCTGACCCGATGGTCTCTGCTGCTGACCGCGTTCGCCCGTCACCGGAAATCAGCGACTACTTCGAGCGATTTTTGGGGGTGAAGCGGTCTCGGAGCGACCAGGAGTTGAGCACGGCGGTAAAAGAGCTGTTGCGCAAGACGCTTTCGGAGTTTCAGGACGTACTGCCTGGCCGCGACGTCGCTGGTGCCATTACACGAGCCGTCGGTAATCTGCGCGACAGACATCAGATTACCGAAGAGGCGATCGGGGAGGCCATCATAGCTGCTGCTGGCGCACCAGATGACGAAGACCTCCGCGTGAGAATGCAGAACAGGGTCTTGAAAAAGATGCAGCAGATGAAGCTGGATGGCTTGGCATTCCGGCCCGATCGCAACGTGCTGCGCCGCCCGCCGCAACGCAAGGTCAGGACCGCCGAAGGCGTTCTACTGATTTATCCCGATGAGGGGGCCGAAGGTACCGTCGAGCGCAACAGGCGTCCTGACGGCAGTGAAACAATCACCATTCGAACGGCGCGTATCGAGGAAGACACCGTTGTCCGTGATAGCACTCGCAGAATTGCTTGACCGATTAAAGGCCGAAGAACCGGCCTTTCTGGTCGAGACAGCAGATACAGTTACGGTGTCGAGCCTACAGCTGGCCGACGCACGTGCGGTCCTTGGTGCATCAGATGCGGCAGGCTGCCAAGCACGTGTTTTTGATGGCGCGAACACGCCATGGGAGCGTCATGAGCTCGACGAACACATTGCGCCATTTCGAATTGTCATCAGTAAGCCGCAACCTGCCGCTGGCGGCCTGCAGATCCTAACGAATATTGCGCTCAAGGCATTCTTGAAGACCGGCAACCCCCACACGATCTGGAATGTCGCACGTCTGCGTACAGATATTTTAACACAAGGCCGCCTGTTGCGGCCGTGGGAGTCGGATGTCGTTTTCCAGCCCAGCTTGGCGACAAAAAGCCCAAGGCAACTTGTTCGAGAGTACGGTGCAGAGCGCTCCGTCCCTGAAGATATTCGCCCTTGGCTGATGACCGATATCAAGGGCATCCGCATGAATGACCCGGCGTTCAAGGTCTGGGCCGATGCATCGATTCGCGCGCTGGTGCTGGCATTGCCGGATGAAATTGAGGTCGATACCGGCAGGTTAAAATTCAAAGGACCGCCGCGTCTAGCCCTCACGCCTCCTGATGCGTATGACGACGCTGCTGATGCTATCGGTGCCGAAGCTTTCAAAGAGCTGCAGGAAACTGTAGCATGGATATTCGAAAACGAACGGGAAGCAGAGCAGCGTCACATCTTCCTCTCGAATGAGCTTGCTAGATCCGCCGGGAATACCGACAGCACGCTCAACTGCATCAAAGACCATGTGTTCGCCGCACACGAAGGTGCGCGGGTCGCATATCAGATGTCGGTTTCTGAGGTCAGCCGCGACACGCTCAAGGCGCTTGGCGATTTGCGAAAGTCTGTCACTGACGACATCGTTAAGGTAAATGATACGACCCGCCAGCTCATTACCTCGTTGGCCGGCGCAATTGCCGTAGGCATTGGTTTGATTGTCGCTCGATTCACAACCAGCATGGACGTCAATCTACTGCGATGGGTGATGGCCGTCGTGGTGGTCTATGTTGTTTCGATTTGTTTTTCAGGTGTGCAATTCATTTTGTTGCAGCGGACACTTCGGAAGGAATGGCAGGCTAAGCTTTATCGCTTCCTACCTGCCAAAGAATTCAAGGAGATGGTGACAGCGCCGACCGGCACAGCAGAGAAGACATTCTTTTGGGTATCTGGCGTCAGCTGTCTAGCGGTATTCGGTTTAGCGTATGCAATTTTTACGACGCAAACCCCTAACCCGCCTCCATCGCCTTCACCTGCTCCTGTGCAGCAATCAGGTGCCAGTCCGGCCGCATCGGGTATTCCAGGATCGACAATGCCCGCGGTCCAGGCCACACCGTCAAAGCCCCCCCGAATAAAGCGGCCTATACTTTGTCCTGCACCTGAGACGGCCGCACCATTATTGCGGCCAGAAT
The DNA here is from genome assembly GCF_046297595.1 of Ferrovibrio sp. Lineage (GTDB taxonomy): Bacteria > Pseudomonadota > Alphaproteobacteria > Ferrovibrionales > Ferrovibrionaceae > Ferrovibrio. Next base: position 48,212 of record NZ_JBKBHT010000004.1, on the reverse strand, counting down.
TTTCGATAGCCGGCACCTACACTCACGCATCTCATAGGCGCCGGCGTGCACTGATTGACCTGAAACGACCCAAATAGACAGGCGCAAAGTCCGCCTACATCCTAAATGCAAAAAAGTATGTGGGATGGAGATCTTGTTGTTGTCTCGTTGATCCGCCGGTACCCTGTCCCTACAGGCTAACGACTTGCTTCTGGTTTTGTACTGGCTGAGTAGACTGGTCGCGATTCAAACAGCCTTCGCATCAAAGCCACCTTGCGGCTCTCCGCATCTAAATTATCGAGACACCTTAAAGTCTACCGCCACACATCAACGCACTTCTTAATCCTCTGCATTTACGCAAAATCGCCAACAATCACTAAAAGCAGTGTCAAAACCTCACGACATAAGACCACTTGATGATGATCAAGTTCGCCGCATCAGCGCCATGCACCGCAGCTTTCTTTACCAACACCTTTATGGTGTTGCTTGCGTATTGACCCTGGCCCGCGAGAAGATGGCATCAATCAGGGTCGAAAATGACGAAGATATTGAAGTTCTATTCCCTGATCGCACCCTCTACATTCAGGTCAAGACACGTACTGCCCTACTGCAAAGGGCGGACGTTTCCTCGGCACTCGAAAGATTCAAGAAAATCTCTGAGAGGCATGACTCTGGAGAACGCGCCTCAACGCCTTTTCTCTTTATTGTTTCGAACACTGAACCAACCTCCAGTTTGGCTGAAGATATAAAGAGCCCAGCCTGGCCCTCCAATGTATCCATACTCACTCCAAATTCGCCTTCTACTGAGGTGCCGCCGGCATGGGCGACAGTCAATGAAGCCGTTAAATGGTGCATCGAAGCAGCCAACAAGATTCCCCTTGCCTCACTGCCCAGCGAAACCCTTGTCTGGAAGCTTGCAGCAAAGATCTTGGAAACCGCAGTCGGCGAAGTAGGGCGAACTATTGATGGGACTCAGCTACCCGCCTTGTTGGAGCAGCTCGTATCGCAGCTACACGATTTTCCCGAGCCACCGGAATCGTATCGCCCGCAAATCGATGAGCCCCCCCTGGTCACTGATTCCCATTTTCGACTTATTCTCGGCTTCTCGGGTTCTGGAAAAACTTCTTGGGCTTCACAGGCTGCGTTACATTGCCCATACCCACTCGCATATATTGACGTCCGCGATATTCCGTCGGCGGCCGTTCCTAACAATATCGCCAGAGAGTTAGCGGCCCGCTTCCTTGGTGGTAAGAAGGCCGGTATTGGAGCGGCCCTATTCGCCGAGTCAACTGGATTGAACGTGCTGAGGGCCTGTGCCGCTGCTTTGATAAATCAGAATGCGAATGTGTGTGTAGTCATCGACAATATTCATCTTCTTGACCCACAGACCGTTCGGTCAATTATCGATGTCGCACCAAACATTCGCTTCCTTTGCCTAGGTCAACCTTGGACCGGGTCAGCCGTGCTTGAAGCAGTTTTAGCAGTGTCTGTCGAACATCTGAAAGGTTGGTCTACAGACGATATCGCAGCTGAATTCAGAGGTATCGGCGCGCCCGCAAGTATCGAGGAGACATTAAGGGTAAAAAAACTCACTGGTGGACTGCCGTTGTATGTCACCAACGCCGCTCACATTGCGGTACGAGATTGCGGAGGGAATGTCACCGCTTTTTGTGATGCAATTTAGAGGAGGCTCCACGCGCAATCCACTGCGCAGGAACTAATTCTCGAACAACTATTTGAGAACCTTTCTCCAGACGAGAAAGCAGTAGCAGGTCTGCTGAGTTTCTCTGAGGTTCCCCTCACTGTGGATGAGATAATTCGAGCCACAACACGTGCCGGTTTAACCCATACTTCTGCTGCTGCTTCCATCCGAAGCATGCGCAGGAAGTCCATCATTATCGTCACTCGAGCCAACCGCATTAGCCTCCATGATGCTCTGCGACCATTGGCGATCGACTGCCGGAATCTTCTCAGAGAGGGCCAAGAGCGCGAATTTCTTGAGCAGCTAACTATTGATCTCACTGCTAGCTTAATGTCGGAAAGGGACGTTGGGCGAATGGGCTTTTTATTAAGTCTGTTCCCCAGATTGGGGCGCCCCGAAGTTCTAGCAGATCTTGCCTCTGATGAGATGTTTCACGAACAAGGTGATCCCAGGACGCTCAGGCAGGAATTGGTGCTTGTTGCAGAAGATGGCTCTCGCCCTGCTCTGGATCGTTTCTGGGCTTATGATGGGCTGACGTATTGGGACAGTCGAGATGGAGGGGTTCCCGAGTTATCACATCTCAAAGTTATGGAAGAATTGCTTATTTCTGGGGATCTTGGAAAACGAGAGAAACTCAATCTTTGCTTTAAACAGATGATTTATTGGTCGTCTCATAAAGAGACAAAAAAGGTTGAAACTGCGTACCATTCAATATCTGGACTTAGCCTTAGCGATTCTGAGAAACGGATTGTTCGATACAATTATGCAGTGGCGTTGTTCCGACTAGGTCGTTTTAAGAAAGTCGTGTCGATCACAAACTTTCTCATTCAGAGTTATTTTTCCACTCTTGGAATTTTGGAACGCGACACTTTTGGAAAGACGCAACGCGGCCTTTTATCCATACTACCAGAAGGCGTCGATAAATCTGATCTGAAACGGCTCGCCGACTGCCTGGCGCTTTGGTGCTCCGCTTCAGTAGCGGCCGGCCAACCTCCATTGCTAAGGCGCATCACTGCCATGAAATTTTATGGTCTGGGTGCGGCCGCCAGGTCAATTGTTATCACGGGTTTGGAAGCTGTAGACGACTTCTTAGTTTTAATGGCTCAGCCGGCTGGCGCTCTAGAAATAATGGAAGACCATGTTTTGCCCACTATGAGGGACAATCATCTCACTGACCTGATACTTCATGTAAGGAGTATTTATGCGATAGTGCTCGCTTGGAACCATCAACTTACTGCGGCGCGACGAGAAGTCGTGTCACTAGAACAGTACGCGGTTTCTGCAGAGGAACAAGCGATGCTGCGTGAACGTGCCGCCGCAATCGAACGAATCGCAGCAGGTACTGAACGCCTTGGCTATAGCGCCCCTCCGCGCGGAGCACTAAAGAAATTAACTGGGGTTGATACCCGCAAGACGACTAAACGGCCGGGCCGAAATGACCCTTGTTGGTGCGGATCTGAAATGAAATACAAAAGGTGCCACGGCACCACGACCTGATAAATCGGAATCAAGTCTAGGGCTCTCAAGCACCAACTGAATCCTTAAAACTTCCGCGTTTAGCGTCTCGCGAATCAGGACGCAACCTTTAAACTTGGCTTACCCGACGAAGGCCGGTTCACATCACCAGCCAAGCGGAACACTAAACGCTCAACTTCATCATGCGGGATATGAAGTTGTTTTCCGATGTCTTCCTTTGTGAGCCGCTTCCGCCAAAGATCAGCAAGTACTTGTTGCCATACGGCAGATTTCTCGCGTTCCACACCAATTTTTTCCGACGTGCGATACCCCAGTTTACCTAACTCAATGCACAGGGATCTGTATTGCCAGTCGCTTAACAAGCCTACCTGGTTGAGGCGAACGGTCAACGCCATCGCTGATACTTTCCACCTCGACTTCGCCTCGATGACTAGATTTGGGCTTATCATTCGGCGCGGAATAGCCGCTCGAATATCATGCGCAGGCATTAGAAAGGCAGAAGCAAACCGGTTTGCTTCAACTTCAGCAGATTTCGTCGGCTTAGGATCACCATGTTTATGCAAAACAAGATGTCCCAACTCATGCCCACAATCGAAAATGCTGTGTTCCGCAGACTTAAAAGTATTGAGAAACACGAATGGTTTTCCGTTTCTCCAGAACGAGAATGCATCAACATTCTTATTCTGCTCTTCCAACGATAAAACACGAACACCTTTTGATTCGAGCAAGCGCAGCACATTCCCAATAGGTCTGTCGCCGAGCCCCCATTCTTGCCGCACAAGGCGGGCCGCATTTTCCGGATCGTCGTTACCACGCAAATCCGGAATAGACGGCGTAGGAAGCTGATATTCGTTCTCAATCCAGTCGTAGATCTCGAGCCCTAGAGAACCGGCCCAGAGGGCAGCATTACGCTCTTTCGCATTCATTTTCTTGAGACTGCGAAAACTGACGATCTCGGCGTCGAGCTCTTCGGGCTCGACTTTAAAAAAGAAGCTAACAGGGTATTCCAGAGCATCTGCGAGACGGTTTGCAGTGTCGTCGTCGGGCTGTTTAGTCTGGCCACTCTCAAGACGAGAGATAGTGATGGCAGTTATTCCACTGCGCTCCGCCAGTTGAATCCCTGTGAGCCCCCGTCGTTCCCGAGCGAGGGTTAAACGCTTCCGATTGAACATGACTACTACTGTCGCCTGATGACTGGGACGTCAAAGTTGTCTGCCGGTGCGTCCAAACCACCAGCAGGAGTGATCGCCACCTTGTCGAGATCCGAGCCATCGGAAACGAAAGCTCGCACGATCATACCAGTGAACGAGCCAGCCTCGATTACGGGCCTCGATACTTCGACTGCACCGCGTTCGTCGACCATTACGTAGAAGACCTGGACCATACCTTTCGGTGGGACCACCAATTTGGGAGCCGCCACGTTAAAGTATTCGAAGAGGTTGCCCGCGCATTCGCGTTCAGCCCCAGCCCCCTTTTCGGTCCGAGGCTGCGGGTCGGTTCCCCGCACACATGCAACATCGACGTTCTGGTAGCCGAGTTTGATGTTCTTCGCAGGGTTAAAGATAGCCTCGATACCGCCGGCGCGAGTAATTTCCCAATTCTTTCCCAAGAACTGGATACGGGTTTCGAGCACGCCATAGTGATATGCGAGCGTCCCGGCAGCGTTCAGTGCCATCAGGGGGCTGGTATCAACCAAATGGATATGGGCTGCATCCCGGATCAGCAAGACACTGTCTACCGAGAGGTCCATAGCCTCGAGGAAGTGGCGGACCTCTTGCGGGTCATCAATGATTAATTCAGCGATATGGTCCGGACGCATCCATCGACCTCGTGATAATTTTCTCAACCACAAATGTGGCTGAAAAAATTAACATAGTCAACAGGGTCGTGGGCTCGGCAGCGAAAAATAATTATTAATCCCAATCAATCGCTTACAGGCAGGAAACTACCCACCCCCGCATTCGCTCCCATGGTTCCTTCCGAATGCTATGGCCGCCCTGCCAGGAAGAACGGAAAACACGGCGATCTGACTTGTACCCTAGCATTCGTAGTCGGAAGACCACAGATCGCGCTGTTAGTCCGAACGAGCATGCGCACACACAGCGCCCACCGTTTAGCGACAAAATAAACTAGAAAGCCTGCCAAAATAAATTGGAAGACTTACAAAGCAATTTAGAAAGTACACCGCTCAGATATCCAGATTGACGACGTTCAGTGCGTTGCTCTGGATGAAGTCGCGGCGGGGTTCCACCACATCCCCCATCAGGGTCTCGAACACGTTGTCGGCATCCTCGGCGTGGTCGACCTTCACCTGCAGCAGGCTGCGCGCTTCCGGATCCAGCGTGGTCTCCCACAGCTGGTCGGGGTTCATCTCGCCCAGGCCCTTGTAGCGCTGCATGGTGATGCCGCGGCGGCCGATGGCCTGCACGCGCTCGAGCAGGTCGAGCGGGCCCTGCACCGGATGCACTTCGTCCTTGCGGCGCAACTCGGCCGGCCGCAGATAGGTGGCCTGCAACTCGGCGGCCATCTCGTTCAGCTTGCGCGCCTCGGCCGAGCGGAACAGCTGGGCATCCAGCAGATAGCCTTCGGTATAGCCGCGCAGGCTGCGCTTCACGCTCATCGCCCCCTCGCCGGCCGGCTCGCAGACCCAGCCGCGCTCCAGTTCGGGTGTCAGGGCGTTCAGGCGTTTCGCCAGCGCCTCGGCCGCCGGGCCTGCCTTGGCCGGATCGGTCACCACTTCGGGCACCAGCATGCCCAGGATGGCGGCCTGTTCGACGATCCAGGGATTGTAGCGCTTGCCGATCGCGGTCAGCAGGGCCTTGGCCATGCGGGCATGGTCGAGCAGCAGCTTGAGGTCTGGGCCGGCGCGCTGGCTGTCGTCATGCAGGCGCAGCACGGCATTCTCGATGCCCTCGTTGATCAGGAAATCCTCCAGCGCCGCCTCGTCCTTCAGGTACCGTTCGGACTGGCCGCGCTTGACCTTATAAAGCGGCGGCTGGGCGATATAGAGATGCCCGGCATCGATCAGCGGCTTCATCTGGCGGAAGAAGAAGGTGAGCAGCAGGGTGCGGATATGCGCGCCGTCCACGTCGGCGTCGGTCATGATGATGATCTTGTGGTAGCGCAGTTTGGCCGGGTCGAAATCGTCATGGCCGATGCCGGTGCCCAGGGCGGTGATCAGCGTGCCGATTTCCTGCGAGGAGAGCATCTTGTCGAAGCGCGCGCGCTCGACATTGAGGATCTTGCCGCGCAGCGGCAGCACGGCCTGGAAGGCGCGGTTGCGGCCCTGCTTGGCCGAACCGCCCGCCGAGTCACCCTCGACGAGGAAGAGTTCGGCCTTGGCCGGATCGCGTTCCTGGCAATCCGCCAGCTTGCCCGGCAGCGAGGAGATATCCAGCGCGCCCTTGCGCCGCGTCAGTTCGCGGGCCTTGCGGGCGGCCTCGCGGGCGGCGGCGGCTTCCACCACCTTGCCGACGATCTGGCGCGCATCGGTCGGATGCTCCTCGAACCAGGAGGCCAGCAATTCGTTGACCAGGCTTTCCACCGCCGGGCGCACTTCCGACGACACGAGCTTGTCCTTGGTCTGCGACGAGAATTTCGGATCCGGCACCTTCACCGACAGCACGCAGGTCAGGCCCTCGCGCGCGTCGTCGCCGGTCAGCGACACCTTCTCCTTCTTGGCGATGCCGCTTTCATTGGCGTAACCGTTGATGCAGCGCGTGAGCGCGCCGCGGAAACCGGCTAGATGCGTGCCGCCATCGCGTTGCGGGATGTTGTTGGTGAAGCACAGCATCGTCTCGTGGTAGCCGTCGTTCCATTCCAGCGCCACTTCGATGCCGATGCCGTCGCGCTCGCCGCGAATGGCGATCGGCGGCTTGTGCAGCGGGGTCTTGTTGCGATCGAGATAGGTCACGAAAGCCTCGACGCCGCCTTCGTAGCGCAGCTCCACGCGCTTTGGCTCCACGCCGCGCATGTCCTCCAGCACGATCTTCACACCGTTATTGAGGAAGGCCAGTTCGCGCAGGCGATGCTCCAGCGTGCCGTAGTCGAATTCGGTCTTGGTGAAGGTTTCCGTCGACGGCAGGAAGGTCACTTCCGTGCCGCGTTTGCCCTCGGCTTCGCCCACCTCGGCCAGCGACGCTTCGGGATCGCCATGGCGGAAGCGCATGGCATAGGCCTTGCCGCCGCGCCAGATCTTCAGGTCGAGCGTGGTGGACAGCGCATTCACCACCGACACACCGACGCCATGTAGGCCGCCCGAGACCTTGTAGGAATTCTGGTCGAACTTACCGCCGGCATGCAGCTGGGTCATGATGACCTGCGCCGCCGAAACGCCTTCTTCCGGATGGATGTCTACCGGGATGCCGCGGCCATTGTCGCGCACCGTGCAGGAGCCATCGGGATTGAGGCCGACATAGACCTCGTCGCAATAGCCGGCCAGGGCCTCGTCGATGGCGTTGTCGACCACCTCGTAGACCATGTGATGCAGGCCGGTGCCGTCATCGGTATCGCCGATATACATGCCCGGGCGCTTGCGCACCGCATCCAGGCCCTTCAGCACCTTAATTGCCGAGGAGTCGTAATTCTCGCCGTTTTCACCGTCGCGCGGCGCCACTGCTTCGCTCATGGTCTCACTGCCTCAACTGAAGGCGGCACGCGGCGTCACCACGCCGTCGGCCACCGTGAAAAACTCCGCCTGGCCGGCCAGACCTGTGAACAGGTCGTCATCGGTGCCGGTCAGCCACACCTGCCCGCCGAGCGCGAGCAATTCCTCATACAGCGCCGCCCGACGCCGGGCATCGAGATGCGCCGAAATCTCGTCCAGCAGCATCAGCGGCGCCATCTGCCGGCGGGCGCGGATCAGCCGCGCATTGGCCAGCGTGATGGCGATCAGCAGCGCCTTCTGCTCGCCGGTGGAGCATAACGCCGCCGGCTGGTCCTTCTCCGCATGCCACACCGCCATGTCGCTGCGATGCGGGCCTTCGGTGGCCGCGCCGGCTTCGCGGTCGATGCCGCGCCGCTCGGCCAGTACGGCCCGGTATTTCTCCTCCGCCGCCAGCGCGGGCATGTCGGCCAGCCAGGCCTCGATCACGCCCTGCGCCGCCAGTCGCGCCCGCGGAAACGGCCCGGTGGCCAGCGCCATGCCGGCCTCGATCCGCCCCAGGGCCTCGCGCCGCGCTGCCGCCACGGCCACGCCATGCTCGGCCATCTGGCTTTCCAGCGCCGCCAGCCAGGCCGGATCGGCCCCGCCCATCTTCAGCAGGCGATTGCGTTCCCGCATCGCCCGCTCGAACGCCGCTACCTGGCGGGCATGCCCGCCATCCAGGCCATAAACCAGCCGGTCCATGAACCGGCGGCGCGTCGACAAGCCCTCGACGAACAGACGGTCCATCTGCGGCGTCAGCCACACCACATCCAGATACTCGGCCAGGCCGTTGGCGCTGGCCGCCGGCTCGCCGTTGATCCGCACGATGCGGCGTTCGGCCAGTTCCTCGTCGCCCACAGCCTCCGCCAGACCGGTGCCGATGGCGACCGGACCGATGGCTGTCGCCAGTTCCGCATGGGCGACCCAGCAACGTCGCGCGGGCTGGCCGGAAACGCGGCTCACTTCCGACAATCTGGCGCGGCGCAGGCCGCGACCGGGACTGAAGAAGGACAGCGCCTCCAGGATATTGGTCTTCCCGGCCCCGTTCGGTCCGGTCAGCACCACCGGCTGGCCGCTCAGGCGCAGATGCAGCTCGGCGTAATTGCGGAAATCGCGCAGGCTGAGCGAAAGAACGGCGGTGCCGCCTGCTGTCGCGCCTTCGTACGACTGTTCCGCAACCAGGGCTGCGCTACGCACCAAACTCAGACTCGCATCGGCATCAGCACATACAGCGCGCCGTCGTCGCTGGGATCGCGGACAACGGTGGGCGCCAGTGCATCGGCCAGCAGGAAGCGGGCATTCTCGCCCTCGATCTGGCTGGCGATATCCAGCAGGTAGCGCGAGTTGTAGCCGATCTCGATCGGCTTCGCGCTATAGGCCGCGGTGAGCTGTTCGGAGGCCGAGCCCTGGTCCGGGCTGGTGGCCGACAGCTCGATGCCATCGGGCTTGAGCGACAGTTTCACGGCACGGCTTTTTTCGGTCGAGATGGTGGCGACGCGGTCGACGGCGGCAGCAAACGCCTTGCTGTCGACTTCCATCACCTTGTCGTTGTCGCGCGGAATGACGCGTTCGTATTCCGGGAAAGCGCCGTCGATCAGCTTGGATACAAGCACCAGATCGCCGAAGGCGAAGCGGATCTTGGTATCGCTCAGTTCGATCTTGGCCTCGGCCGCGCCACCTTCCAGCAGCTTGCGCAGTTCGTTCACCGTCTTGCGCGGCACGATCACGCCGGGCATGCCGGCGGCACCAGCCGGCAGCGGTGCCTCGACGCGAGCGAGGCGGTGGCCATCGGTGGCGACAGCGCGCAGCATCGGCACCCCGGCGCTGCTGGCGGCATGCACATAGATGCCGTTCAGGTAATAACGGGTTTCTTCGGTAGAGATGGCAAAGCGCGTCTTGTCGATCAGGCGACGCAGCTGCTCGGCCGGCAGCATGAAGCTGTGCGGCAGGTCGCCGGCGGCCATCACCGGGAAGTCATCCTTGGGCAGGCAGCTCAGCTTGAAGCTGGAACGGCCGGCGCGCAGATCGAGGCGCTGCTCAGCCGGCGTGTAGGTCAGTTCGACCTCGGCGCCTTCGGGCAGCTTGCGCACGATGTCGTAGAAGGTGTGGGCCGGCACCGTGGTGGCGCCGGGCTGCGCCACCTTGGCCGGCAGCTTCTCGACCACGGCGATGTCGAGGTCGGTGGCGGTGAGCGCCAGGCGGTCGCCTTCGGCTTCCAGCAGCACATTGGACAGGATCGGGATCGTGTTGCGGCGCTCGACCACGCTCTGGACGTGGCTCAGGGCGGTGAGCAGGACGGCACGCTCGATGGTGAGTTTCATGGCTGGAAAACCGGTGATGTTTTTGTTGTTTCCGGCAGGGTTTTGCCGAGTCCGTGGAATATACCAAACCCCCCTTTTGTACGCGAGGGATTTGGCCCGGTTCCGCACCGTTTTTGCATATGCGAAGAGGCCGCCTTGCGGCGGCCTCAAATACAAATTAAATGATTGATTTTACTGGATATTATAAAAATATCAGCTTTCTAGTTTGCGGCGCAGCAAATCGATGTCTTCCGCAAAGGCGGCATCGATCTCGCGCAGCTCCTCGATCTTGCGCACGGCATGCATCACCGTGGTGTGGTCGCGGCCGCCGAATTTGCGCCCGATTTCGGGTAAGGACCGCGAGGTGAGCTGCTTGGCCAGATACATCGCCACCTGCCGCGGACGGGCCACGGCGCGGGCACGACGCGGCGAATGCATGTCGGCGAAGCGGATCGAATAATGCTCGGCGACGCGCTTCTGGATTTCCTCGATCGTCACCTTGCGGTCGTTGGCGCGCAGCAGGTCCTGCAGCACTTCCTGCGCCGAGGTGACGGTGACCGGCTTGCCGACGAGGCTGGCATAGGCCGAGATGCGGTTCAGCGCGCCTTCCAGCTCGCGCACATTCGACGTGATGCGGCGGGCGAGGAATTCCAGCACATCCTGCGGAATGTTGGTCAGGCCGTTCTTCTCGGCCTTGGCCTGCAGGATGGAGAGGCGCAGCTCGAAATCGGTCGGATGGATGTCGGCGACCAGGCCCCAGCCCAGGCGCGAGCGCATGCGTTCCTCGATGCCTTCCAGATCCGACGGCGAGCGGTCGCCCGAGACGATGATCTGGCGGTTCTGGTCGCACAGCGCGTTGAAGGTATGGAAGAACTCTTCCTGGGTGCTTTCCTTGCCGGCGATGAACTGGATGTCGTCGATCATCAGCACGTCGACGGAGCGGAACTGCTCCTTGAAGGCCATCGTGTCCTTGAAACGCAGGGCCCGGATGAACTGGTACATGAACTTCTCGGCCGAGAGGTAGACCACACGGCGCTCGGGGAAGCGCTGGCGGATATGCCAGCCGATGGCATGCATCAGATGGGTCTTGCCCAGGCCCACGCCGCCATACAGGAACAGCGGGTTGTAGGTCACGGTCGGGCTTTCGGCCACGCGCAGGGCCGCGGCGCGGGCCAGCTCGTTGGACTTGCCGGTGATGAAGCTGTCGAAGGTGAAGCGCGGATCGAGCGGCGCGGACAATTCGCGCTCGATATCGTCCATGTCGCGCACCTGGAGGGTCGGCAGGGTGGACGGGGTGCGCGTCACCGTCGGCCGGGCCAGCGGCGCCGACTTCGGCTGCTCGCCGATGGAGATACCGGCAGCCGCCATCGACTTGCCCTGCGATGCCTGGATGGCACCGGTCGGACGCACATGGATCACCACGCGGCGCACGGCGGCATTTTCCAGCCGCCAGATTTCGCGCAGGCGTTCGCTGTAATGATTGGCGACCCAGTCGCGCATGAAACGGGTCGGCACGGCGAGATGGATGTCGCCGTCCTCGGCCAGGCCCTCATCGGCCAGGGCCAGGGGCTTGAGCCAGGAATTGAAGGCGGCATCGCCAAAAGACACCCGCAGGCGGGCGCGAACGCGCTGCCACTGCACGTCGAGCGGCTCGCCATTCGGCAGGCCACCGCAAGCATCCAGCGTCGGATCTTCAGGCATGGAGACAGAGTGCGGCTGTGGGTGGGACGACTTGACCATGGCGGGCCTCAGCTCTGGATCCAGCCGAGACCAGCAGCCTTCCAGCCGCCCAATCGTCCGCGATGTTTCTCGGCATCGAGGTCGCCCTCGAAACCGCCGGCAACATTGTAACAAGGTGCGAAACCCGCCGCCGTCATGGCTTTCGCCGCTGCCCGCGAGCGAGCGCCAGAGCGGCAGAGGAAGAACAGCGCCTGCCCGGGCCGGACGCCCTGGGCACGCAATTCATCAGCAAAACGCGGGTTGACGCTCATTTCAGGATACACTTGCCAGGATACAAAAAGAGGACGCTTGCCAAGTTTGCCGAGATCCGGCGCACCGACGAAGCTCCATTCCGGTTGGGTTCGGACGTCGATCAATAGTGAGTCAGGATCGTTCGCAAGCTGGTTCCAGGCTTCGGTAGTCGTGACATCACCTGCATAGTCCTCGTCCCCCGCCATCACCGAAGCCAACATCCCCAACCTCGCGCCACGTTTATTGTTTAAAAATCTATCTTGTCCGTCACGCGCGCCGCCGCTTGTCCGAAGGTCGTCCGCCCAGTTCGCGGAGCGCTTTCTTGCGCTTCACGGGGCATCTTCAATCCCCTTCGTCGCGCGGCAGCAAGGGCATTAAAGGGAAATCGCCGTGGCCACGCAAGCAGACAGATGAAGACTCCCCGAAAAAAATTTTTCCTTGTTGCAGAATTGGAACTTGTAGCGGCGCATTGTCGCCGTGGGCGTATAGCGCACGGACTAATCGCCTCGATGAAAACGTTCGCGAACGAGGCAGACAGGCGATGAAGCTCTTCGCAGTCGCATAAAAAAACATCGCCCGCTGTCACCAGACGGGCGATGTTTTTGAACCGATACCTGTCAGCCCCGCGCGGACATCGCGCGGCGACAGATCAAGCCATAGCTTTGACGCGGGCGTTCAGACGCGACAGCTTGCGTGAAGCGGTGCGCGACTTCACCGCACCCTTGGTCACGCCCTTGTCGAGGGCCGGCTGCGCTTCCTTCAGCGCAGCAGCAGCCGCGGTCTTGTCGCCGGTGGCAATCGCCGTTTCGAGCTTCTTTACGGCGGTACGGACCTTGCTGCGCCGCGCGCGGTTGACGGCCGTGCGCTTCTTGGTCTGGCGGGCGCGCTTCTCCGCGGACTTGTGCTGAGCCATAGCTTGTGATTTCCGATAGTTGCTATTGCCTTGCGGCGTAAATCGAGGCGGGGGTTATAGCCCCGCCCCAGTCAGGCGTCAACCCCGCAGAAAGTCTCGTTTCAGGGTGAATTTTTAGCCTGATTCCGGCCCCTGATCCCACCCCTCGCGCGGCCACCCTGCCTACACCATATGCTCCTGCTCGGCTTGCCGAACGGCAATGCCGCCGGGCATAGTGCCGCCATGCCTGATATCGCCTTGATCGCCCACGCCGTCTATCTGGCCGGTGGCATCGCCTGCCTCGTCATGGTCAGTCGCAGCCCTCTGCCGGCCGCCCTGTTCTGGGGCACCGGAGCCGTCCTGTACCTGGCTGTGGCCGCTGCTGAATTCGCCTCCGCCATGGGATGGTCGGCTTTCGCCGGGCTGGAAGGCGATCTGCGCTACCTCGCTTCCAGCCTCGGCCTGGTCGGTCTGGCCTTGGGCGCCGTGTTCAGCCTGATCGTCCCGCCGGGCAGCAAACGCATGACGCTGTTCACCGGTATCGGCCTCGCCATCCTGATTGCCGTAGCGGCAGACCGCCTGCCGATAGGAATGCTGCCCCTGCCGATGATCGTGCTGGGGATCCTGCTGCTGGCGGCCCTGATCGGTCTGCGCTACCGGCCGGTTCCCGGCCGCTGGCTGCTGCTGGCGACCCTGGCCATGGCCCTGGCCGAACTGGCGCGTTACCGCTACCTCGGCTTCCTGCCGGTTCCGCCGGCGGCATTGGCGAAAATCTTCCTCGGGTTTGCCCTGACCGGCTTCGGCATCACGGCCTTCCGAGCGCGCTGATCGCGGCAACCTTCCGGCTTGCCGGAATATATTTTAAATATAAAATATCTCCGCGAAGATCTCTGGCGGCCCCATACCGGCTGCGCCGCCAATCAGACGGGGGAGAACCCATGCGCGTCACGATCGTCGGCGGCGGACCGGCTGGCCTTTACCTCGCCCTGCTCATGAAAAAGGCGGACAACCGCCACGAGATAACGATCTACGAACGCAACCAGCCGGACGATACGTTCGGTTTCGGCGTCGTCTTTTCCGACGAGACGCTGAACCAGTTCCTGGCCGAGGATGCCGGTACCTACGAGGCGATCCGCCAGAACTTCGCCTACTGGACCGAAATCGATGTGGTGGCCGGCGGCGAGACCATCCGTTCCGGCGGACATGGTTTCTGCGGCCTGTCGCGCAAACGCCTGCTGCAGATCCTGCAGGCCCGCTGTGCCGCCGAAGGCATCCGGCTGGAATTCGGTACGGAACTGAAGGATTTCGAAACCCTGCGCCGGGACTGCGACCTGCTGATCGGCGCCGATGGCATCAACAGCCAGGTGCGCGAAACCTGGAAAGACCGCTTCCGCCCTGCCATGGACTGGCGGCGCAACAAATTCGTCTGGCTTGGCACGAGCCTGCCACTCGATACCTTCACCTTCATTTTCGAAGCCAACCAGCATGGCCTGTTCCAGGTGCATGCCTATCGCTTCGAGGAAGGCCTCTCGACCTTCATCGTGGAGACGACGGAAGAAACCTGGCGGCGCGCCGGCCTCGACAATGCCAGCGAAGCCGACACCATCGCTTATTGCGAAGCCCTGTTTGCGAAGCACCTGAAAGGCCACCGGCTGCTCAGCAACCGCTCGATCTGGCGCACCTTCCCCACCATCAAATGCGAGCGCTGGGTCCATGACAATGTCGTGATCATCGGCGATGCCGTTCATACGGCGCATTTCTCGATCGGTTCGGGCACCAAGCTGGCGATGGAAGATGCGATTGCGCTGAACCGCGCCCTGCATGCCGGCCATCCGGATCTGCCCACCGCATTGAAGGCCTTCGAGGATGCGCGCCTCACCGAAGTCTCGATCCTGCAGCATGCCGCCCAGGTCTCGCTGGAATGGTTCGAACACACGGAGCGCTATCGCGGCTTCGAGCCGATCCAGCTGGCGCTCAGCCTGCTGTCGCGCTCCAAGCGCGTGACCTATGACAACCTGCGTCTGCGCGATCCCGGCTTCATCGCCCAGATCGACCGCTGGTTCGCCGAAAAGGCCGCGCGCGAGGCGGGCACTTCCCTGCCCGCCGGCGCCAATCCGCCGCCGCCGATGTTCACCCCCTTCCGTCTGCGCGGCCTGACGCTGGAGAACCGCGTGGTGGTCTCGCCGATGTGTCAATACTCGGCCGAAAATGGCATTCCCAACGACTGGACGCTGGTGCATCTGGGCAGCCGCGCCATCGGCGGCGCCGGCCTGATCCTGACCGAGATGACCGACATCGCGCCCGAGGCCCGCATCACGCCGGGCTGCACCGGATTGTGGAATGCGGAACAGGCAAAGGCCTGGCGACGCATCACCGATTTTGTCCACGGGCACAGCCGGGGCAAAATCGGCATCCAGCTGGCCCATGCCGGCCGCAAGGGCGCCACCTGCCTGCCCTGGGCCGGCGGCTATGACCGGCCTCTGCCGCCTGATCAGGCTTGGCCGATCCTGTCGGCCTCGGCCATCCCCTATCTGCCCGATGGGCCTGCGCCGAAAGCCATGACCCGCGCCGACATGGACCATGTGCGCGACGATTTCGTGCAGTCGACGAAACTTGCCATCGATGCCGGCTTCGATCTGGTCGAACTGCATATGGCCCATGGCTATCTGCTGTCGAACTTCATCTCGCCGCTCAGCAACACCCGCACGGATGAGTATGGCGGCAGCCTGGAAAACCGCATGCGCTTTCCGCTGGAGGTGTTTGACGCCATGCGCGCCGTCTGGCCGCAGGACCGGCCGATGTCGGTGCGCATCTCGGCCGTCGACTGGGTACCCGAACGCGGCCTGAGCGTCGAGGATTCCGTTGCGATTGCGAAGATGCTGAAAGCCCATGGCTGCGACCTGGTCGATGTATCGGCCGGACAGACCTCGACCGAGGCCAGGCCGCAATATGGCCGCATGTTCCAGACGCCGTTTTCCGATGCGATCCGCCAGGAAGCTGGCATCGCCACCATCGCGGTTGGCGCCATCACCTCGGCCGACCAGGTCAACACCATCGTCGCCTCCGGCCGCGCCGATCTCTGCGCCCTGGCCCGGCCGCATCTGGCCGATCCGTATTTCACCCTGCATGCTGCAGCCGACTACGATTGGCGCGGCACGGCATGGCCGGTGCAGTACGAAGCCGGCCGGGACCAATGGTACCAATTGCGCAGCCGCGAACGCGAAGAGGCACGGGCCGCCGATGCCTTCGCCAAGCAGCGTGCACGACGGGATGAAATCTAGACGTGAAATGGGCGACGAAGTCTGAGCGCAAACTCTGTCGCATGCGGATGACCCTGGTGTAGGCTTTTGCCACCACAACAGAGTCCAGGACTATTCCGATGCGCGATCTGCAACTGCCCGGCCGTTCCGTCGTGATGGGCCGCCACGGCGCCGCCGCCACCTCGCATACGCTGGCGACGCAGACCGCGATGGAAATCCTGCGCCGCGGCGGCAACGCGACCGATGCCGCGATCGCCGCCTGCGCCGTGCAATGCGTGGTCGAGCCGGGCTCGACCGGCATCGGCGGCGACAATTTCGTTCTCTATGCGCCGGCCGGTACCGACCTGCGCGCCGGCGGCAGGGTTTATGGGCTGAATGGCTCCGGCCGGGCGCCCAAGGGCCTGAGCGCCGACCATCTGCTGAAGCAGGGCATCAAGCAGATCGACCTCACCTCGGTACATGCCGTCACCATTCCCGGCGCCGTCGACGCCTGGAGCAAGCTGAATGCCCGCTTCGGCAGCATGCCGCTGGCCGAGCTGCTGCAGCCCGCCATCCGCCATGCCGAGGAAGGCTTTCCGGTCACCGAACGCGTCGCCACCGACTGGGGCCGCAACGAGGCCAAGCTGAAGGCAGATGCCAACACGGCGCGCATGTGGCTGAAGGACGGCCGCCCGCCGAAGGCCGGCGAGGTGTTCCGCCAGCCCGAACATGCCAAGGTCTTCCGGGAAATCGCTGCCCGGGGCCGCGACGGCTTCTATACCGGCTGGGTCGCCGAGGACATGGTGGAGTATCTGCGCGGCCTGGGCGGCACCCATGCGCTGGAGGATTTCGCCACCCAGGAAGCCTTCTGGGTCGATCCGATCAGCACGAGTTATCGCGACGTCGAACTGCTGGAGATTCCGCCCAACGGCGTCGGCATCACCACCCTGCTGATGCTCAATATCCTGAGCGGCTTCGATCTGAGCAAATACGATCCGGTCGGCATCGAACGTTTCCACATCGAGGCAGAAGCCACGCGGCTGGCTTTCCAGGCACGCGATGCCTACGTGGCCGATCCGGCCTTCGCCGAGGTGCCGGTGGAAAAGATTCTGTCCGCAAGCTTCGCCGACGAGCTGCGCGGCCGCATCGACCTGAAGAAGGCCATGCCGGTACTGGGCGCTGCCGGCGGCACCACCTATCGCGACACCGTCTACATCAGTGTGGTGGACGACAAGGGTAATGCCTGCTCCTTCATCAACTCGCTGTTCTGGCCATACGGCACGGGCCTGAGCAGCCCGAAGACCGGCGTGCTGCTGCAGAATCGCGGTGCCGGTTTCCGCGTCGATCCGGCGCATCCGAACTGCGTGGCTCCGCATAAACGGCCGCTGCATACCATCATCCCCGCCATGGCGATGAAGGATGGCAAGCCCTGGCTGTGCTTCGGCGTGATGGGCGGCGGCTTCCAGCCGGTCGGCCAGTCGCATGTACTGACCAACATCCTCGATTTCGGCATGAATGTGCAGGAAGCCATCGACTGCGCCCGCGGCTTCTATCAGATGAACCGCTTCGAAGCGGAGCGCGGCATCCGCGAGGACGTGCTCAAAGGCCTCGCCGCGCTGGGCCACGAAATCAAGATGGCCGAAATGCCCCATGGCGGCGGCCAGGTCATCATGATCGACCGCGTCAATGGCGTGCTGCAGGCTGGCTCGGACCCGCGCAAGGACGGCTGCGCACTCGCCTACTGAGCCGCAGCCGCCTCGGTCCGCGAGGGAAAAACAGCCGCGCCGGGTTCCCGTGCCACGCCGGTCGCGTTCACCATGAACGAGACCATGTGGTAAAAGCCCGCCAGCGAGATGATCTCCACCATCTGCCCCGCATCGAAATAAGCGCTGGCCTCGCTCCACAGGGCATCGTCGATACTGGCATTGTGCACCAGCGCCCCCACCAGCCGGATCAGCATGGCTTCATCGCCCTGCCAGTCGCTGGCCTGACCATGCACCGTGGCGGCGATTTCGGCCGGCGTGAAACCGGCCTTGGCGGCAAAAAAGGAGACATGCACACCCCATTCGTATTCCGCCTTCAGCAGGGCCGTGGTGCGCAGGATTACCAGCTCGCGCTGCCGCAGGGTGATCGAACCCCTGTCGAGTAGCCCACCCTCCTTCCAGCGTGTCAGCACGCGCGGGTTATGGGCTACCGTGCGGAACAGGGCGATGTCGGCCGGCATCTGGGCCAGGGCGGCGGCGACTTCGGGGGAATAGGGCGGCGCCAGGGGATTGAGGCGGGGCATGGCGGAAGGCTCTCCAGTATGCTACGAATTCAGTAGCAACATAATGCTACGAAATTCGTAGCGCAAGCCCCCGCAAGAGGTCCGCATGTCCCCTTCGTCCCGCCAGCCTGTCCGCGGTTCCACCACCGGCCGGCCGATCATGGCCGTGCTGGACCTGCTGGGCCGGCGCTGGAGCCTGCGCGTGCTGTGGGAATTGCGGGACAGCCCCCTGACCTTCCGCGCCCTGCAGGCCGCCTGCGGCGACATCTCGCCCAGCGTGCTGCAGCAGCGGCTGAAAGATCTGCGCGAGGGGGGATTGCTGGATCACGAAGGCGAGGGTTATGCCCTGACTGCTCCGGCGCGGGCGCTGATGCCCACGCTGCTGGCGCTGAATGACTGGGCCGAGGGCTGGGCGAAAGCCCGCGCCTAGAGCAGGACCAGCAGGCCCAGGAGCACGAAGCCGAGCAGGATCACCGTCTCGGCCAGGATCAGCACCAGCGGCTTCCAGCCCAGGGCAAAGAGTTCGGCGAACGAGGTCTTCACGCCCAGCGCCGAGATCGCCACCAGCAGGCACCAGCGCGATACTTCCGAAACGCCGTTTACCACCAGCGCCGGCAGGTTCACCACGCTGCCCAGAACGACCAGCGCCACGAAGCCGATCAGGAAATGCGGCAGCAGGGGCTGACTCTGTGTCGCCTGGCCTTCGCCTGCGCGACGGAAAGCCCAGCCGACCATCACCACGACCGGCAGCAGGCAGGCCACGCGCACCAGCTTGACGAAAGTCGCCACATCGCCGGCCTGGGGCGACACGGTCAGACCGGCGCCCAGCACCTGGGCCACATCGTGGATGGTGGCGCCGAACAACACACCGGCGGCGGTTTCATCCAGCCCCAAGGTCTTGGCCAGCAGCGGATAGACGATCATCGCCAGCGTGGAGAGCGCCGTCACGCCGATCACGGTCAGCAGGGTCAGGCGTTCGGATTGCGGCGAACGCGGCAGGGCGGCGGAAATCGCCATCGCCGCCGAAGCGCCGCAGATGCCGACGGCACCGCCGGACAACACGCCCTCCGCTGCAGATCGCCCGGCCAGCCGCGCCAGCAGGAGGCCGCTGCCAAGCGCCACTGCCACGCCGCAAATCGCCAGCAATACGGGAACCGGGCCAAGATCGGCGATCCGATCGAATGTGATGCGGATGCCCAGCAGGGCCACGCCGATGCGCAACACGCTGCGCGCGGCCAGGTCGATACCGGGGCGCACGCGGGCATCGGCACTGAGGAAATTGAAGGCCATGCCCAGCAGCAGGGCCAGCAGGAAGGGCGGGCCGCCGTAATGGTCGGCGATGAACCCAACCGCCAGCGCGACGGTGATCGCCACCGTCAGGCCAGGCAAGGGACGACGCAATCGCTCCATGCGGAAAGGCCGGTCAGAAGCCGCGCTGCAGACGGTTCTTCTCCAGCTGGTCGCGCGGCATTTCCAGGCCGATCAGGATTTCGATATCGCTGGTGCGTCGGTCGGCCAGCGGAATCCGCTGTTCCAGTTCCTCGGCCACCACCACGCGACGACGGCCCTCGCGGAAGGGCACGCGGGCGACAAAGCGCTCACGCGAGAGCACGTTCTGCTGCTTGTCGACGATGGCGACAAAATACGGCACCTGCGCCTCCGGAGTAGTGGCGGCCGGCCCCAGGGTGGCAGCCACCTGCAGCACGAAGGTCACCACCACCGCGCTCTGCTTGTCTTCGTATTTGCACTCGCCGTTATAGTCGAGCAGCTGGGTCTCGAAGGTCACATCGGTCAGGTCGCGGCCGGGACCGTCGCGGAACTGGGTCGCCTTCTGTGCATCGCCAAGGATGCCGACCCGCGGGCAGGGCGGCAGGTTGGGCCGCTTGGTGCTGCAACCCGCCAGCAACCCGGCCGAGATCAGCACGGCCAGCACGGATAACGTCGTCAGGCGGGAAAAACGCAGGGTCATGATTCAGCGCTCACCGGTCGGGATGCACGCTCGGGACAGTGGCCAACCGGTTATGGCAGCCTTTCCTTCGCGCGACGAGTGTACTAGCTTGCCCGGCAGTTTCAGGGCCCCTTCTGTATAGAAGAGGGTCCCGCCCCAGACAAGCGACTGGCCCGCGCAACCTGGCCGCAACCCGTTGATCTGCAAAGGCTGATTTAAGGCCCGATCGTGATGAACCCTGCCCCCCGCCCCCCGATCACCCTTGTGCTGGCCGCACCGCGCGGCTTCTGCGCCGGCGTGGATCGGGCGATCCAGATCGTGGAGCGGGCGCTGGAACGTTTCGGGGCACCGGTCTATGTGCGCCACGAAATCGTGCATAACCGCTTCGTGGTCGACAGCCTGGCTGCCAAGGGCGCCGTCTTCGTCGACGAGCTGGACGAGGTGCCGCCGGGTGCCCATGTGGTGTTTTCGGCCCATGGCGTGCCGAAATCGGTGCCGGCCGACGCCGAGGCCCGCGCCCTCTCCTATCTCGATGCCACCTGCCCGCTGGTCAGCAAGGTGCATCGCGAGGCCGAACGCCATCACCGCGAAGGCCGCCGCATCGTGCTGATCGGCCATGCCGGCCATCCCGAAGTGATCGGTACCATGGGGCAGCTGCCGGCCGGTGCCGTGCTGCTGATCGAGACGGTGGCCGATGTCGGGCATCTATCCGTCACGTCCGACGAGCCGCTGGCCTATATCACCCAGACCACGCTTTCGGTGGATGATACGGCCGAGATCATCGCGGCCCTGCGCCGACGCTTCCCGCAGATCGAAGGGCCGAAAAAGGAAGACATCTGCTACGCCACCACCAACCGCCAGGCCGCGGTGAAGGCGATTGCCAGCGATTGCGAGGCGGTGCTGGTGATCGGCGCGCCGAATTCCTCCAACTCGTTGCGTCTGGTGGAAGTGGCCAAACGTGCCGGCTGCAAACAGGCCCTGCTGGTGCAGCGGGCCGCCGATATCGACTGGACCGCACTGGAGGGCATCCGCAGCGTCGGCATCACCGCAGGCGCCAGCGCCCCGGAAGTGCTGGTCGAGGAAGTGATCGATGCCTTCCGCCAGCGCTTTGATGTCAGCATGCGCGAAATCGAAACCGCCACCGAATCCGTGCAGTTCAAGCTGCCCGCCGCCCTCGAAATCCCTGCCGCCTGATCCCGCTCCATGGCTGTCTACACCGAAATCGACGACGACCAGCTGGCCGGCCTGCTGGCCCGCTACGACCTCGGAGCGCCGGTTTCCTGCAAAGGCATCGCGGAAGGCGTCGAGAATTCCAATTATTTGCTGGTCACCGAGAAGGATACCTACATCCTCACGCTCTACGAGCGCCGGGTGAAACGCGACGACCTGCCCTATTTCCTCGACCTGATGAACCATCTGGCCGCCAAGGGCCTGGCCTGCCCGACCGCGATCCATGATCGCGACGGCAATACGCTGAACGAGGTGGCCGGCCGTCCCTGCGCCATCATCAGCTTCCTGAAAGGTGTCTGGCCGCGCAAACCCAATGCCCGCCATTGCCAGGAACTGGGCGCCGCCACGGCAAAACTGCATCTGGCCGGCCGCGACTTCCCCATGCAGCGCGTCAACGCCCTGAGCGTGGACGGCTGGGCCAGGCTGGTGGCCGACTGCCAGGCCAATGCCGACAGCGTGCAGCCCGGACTGGCACAGGAAATCCTGCGTGAATTCGATGGCCTGAAAGCGGCCTGGCCCGATGCGCCGGATCGCGCCGGCGACCGGCCGCTGCCCCATGGCGTGATCCATGCCGATCTGTTTCCCGACAATGTCTTTTTCCTGGCCGAGCGCTTCAGCGGCTTCATCGATTTCTATTTCGCCTGCAACGACTATTTCGCTTACGAAATCGCGATCTGCCTGAATGCCTGGTGCTTCGAGGCCGATGGCGCCTTCAACGTCACCAAGGCAAAGGCCTTCCTGAACGGCTACGAAAGCGTGCGGCCGCTGACCGATGGCGAGGTACACAGCCTGCCGCTGTTTGCGCGCGGTGCGGCGCTGCGTTTCCTGCTGACGCGTTTATACGACTGGCTCAACCAGGTGCCGGGCGCGCTGGTCAAGCCGAAAGACCCGCTGGAATACTGGAAGAAGCTGAAATTTCACCGTCAGGTTCTGGGCGCTTCGGCCTATGGCATCGAGCGCTGAGGCCATGGCCGAGGAAAACGTCGAAATCTTCACCGATGGCGCCTGCCTGGGCAATCCCGGCCCCGGCGGCTGGGCCGCCTTGCTGCGGTTCAACGGCACCGAAAAGGAACTGAGCGGCGGAGAACCGGCCACCACCAACAACCGTATGGAGATGATGGCGGCGATCATGGGGCTGGAGGCGCTGAAACGCCCCTGCCATGTCGCGGTTTATGCCGACAGCCGCTATGTGATCGACGGCGTCACCAAATGGCTGCGCAGCTGGAAGGCGCGCGGCTGGAAAACTGCCGACCGCAAGCCGGTGAAGAATGTCGACCTGTGGCAACGCATGGAAACCGCCATGGCGCCGCACCAGGTGGACTGGCACTGGGTGCGCGGCCATGACGGCCATGTCGAGAACGAGCGCGTTGACGTCCTGGCGCGCGCGGCGGCCACGGAAATCGCCGGCAGCGCTGCCGGAAAATAAAAAAGCCGGCCCGCAAGGGCCGGCTTTTGGTTTGCAATCCGGTTCTCAGATCTGGCCGAGCAGGGTGTTGGCATCCGACACTTCGAAAGCGCCGGGCTTTTCTAGGTTGAGCTGCTTCACCACGCCGTCGTCGACCAGCATGGAATAGCGCTGCGAGCGCAGGCCGAGGCCGCGCGCGGACAGATCGAACTCCATGCCGATCGCCTTGGTCAGTTCGCCCGAACCATCGGCCAGCATCACCACCTTGTCGCCCGTATTCTGCGCCTTGCCCCAGGCACCCATCACGAAGGCGTCGTTGACCGACAGGCAGGCAATGGTCTCGACGCCCTTCTTCTTCAGGTCGTCGTATTTCTCGATGAAGCCCGGCAGGTGCTTGGCCGAGCAGGTCGGGGTGAAGGCGCCCGGCAGGGCGAACAGCGCAACCTTCTTGCCCTTGAAGAATTCGCTCGCCTTGACGGCCTGCGGACCCTGGTCCGACATCACATACAGCGTTGCTTCGGGAATGCGGTCGCCAACCTTGATGGTCATGGTTTCCTCGTTATCGTCTGTTGTTTAGGGGGGTATTGTTTAACGGAATGCCCAGCGCCGCAGGAACGGCCGGAATAAAATGGTCCGGTGCGACGCCGGAAACAAGCCCCATCCGGTGACAAGGCCATAACAATGCCCTGTCGACAACACTGCCAGTTCAGGGCTTGAGCACCATCTCGGCGGCCAGCGCCTGGTCCACCAGGGTCAGCCGCAGGGGCTGGCTCACGCTCTCGGTCGGCGCCGTTGCCAGCCTGAATTTTGCTTCGCGGCGATCGGGGCTGAACGACACGTCCGGGCGACCGAACCAATGCTCGGTTCCGGCTTCGACGAACAGGTCCGGATTATGGAATGGCGCGGCGCTCTGCAGCGTGACGACCAGGGCATCGGGCAGTCGCTTTATCGCTATCAGTTGCAGGCCGGCCGCCTGGGCTGGCTGCGGCACCCGTGCGCGCCATTTCGCCAGCTGGGCGAGATCGGCGGATGTCGGCCGTATGCCGGCACGATGCTGCATCCGGTCGGTACGCAGGATGCAGATATCCTTGCACACGCCATATTCCAGGGTCAGATGCACATCAATGGTCTCGCCGGCCACCGCGGGCTTCAGCCGGATCGGCAGCACCACTTCATCCGTATAGCCATAAAGATCGGCCTGCCCGATGGCGATGCGTCGCGGCGCGGGCCAGGCAATGTCGGCGGCGGCCAGGTTCTCCGAACCGCTCCAGTCGAACTGGGCCGGCACGCCGCCCTCGCCGGGCGTGCGCCAGTAGAATTTCCAGCCCGGACCGAGTTTCACCTGCAGGCCGATCTCGTTCTCGCTGCCCTGAATCAGGGCGGTACGAACCGCCGCATGGGGCAACTGGATGCCCTGGGCGAAACTTGCTCCCGCGCCTGACAGGGCCAAAACCGCCGTAAACAGGAGGATTGCCGCGAGTCGGGCATGCAGGGTCGTGATCATCCCATGAATCTGCGCACTGGCCTGCCAATTGCAAGGGGCAGAATCGCCCCATATATGGACAACGGAAATGACTGGAGTAACATTCCAGTGAAACCGGAGCAGAGGCATGACCACGAGCGAAAGCCGGGCGATATCCGGATACCTTGAGCGGCAGCTGCTGATCGCGATGCCGAGCATGGGCGATCCGCGTTTTGCCCGCACCGTGATCTACATGTGCTCGCACAATGCCGAAGGCGCCATGGGCCTGGTGATCAACAAGCCTTATCCCGGCCTCACCTTCCCGAACCTGCTCACCCAACTCGGCATCGAATCGACCGCCGAGAACGACATCATCGTGCGCCAGGGCGGCCCGGTGGAGACCGGGCGCGGCTTCGTGCTGCATTCCACCGACTACATGCGCCAGGGCAGCGTGAAGATCGACGAGGATATCGGCATCGGCCTGACCGCCACGCTGGACGTGCTGCGCGCCATCGCCACCGGCACCGGGCCGCAGCACAGCCTGTTCGCGCTGGGTTATGCCGGCTGGGGCGCGGGGCAGCTCGATGCCGAAATCCACGACAATGCATGGCTGGCTGCGCCGGCCGATTTCGAGCTGATCTTCAACCCCGAACTCGACAACCTGTGGGATCGCGCGGTGCGCAAGATCGGCATCGACGTGGCCAAGCTGGCCAGCGTCTCCGGCCACGCCTGACGTTTCTCCTTACAGCCTGAAATAAGCCACCAGTTCGTTGAGCTGATCGGCCTGGCTGGCCATGGCCTGCGCCGAGGCCGTGGTCTGCTCGACCAGGGCGCCGTTGCGCTGGGTCATTTCATCCATGTTCGCCACCGCCGTGTTCACTTCCTCCAGGCCGGTCGCCTGCTCGCGGCTGGCCGAAGCGATTTCGGAGATGATGTCGGCTACCTTCTTCACCGAGGTGACGATTTCGCTGAGCACGCCGCCGGCACGGTTGACCAGTTCGGCGCCGCGCCGCACTTCGGTGTTGGACGCCTGGATCAGGTCCTTGATCTCCTTGCTGGCATTGGCCGAACGTTGCGCCAGGGCACGGACTTCCTGAGCGACAACGGCAAAACCCTTGCCGGCCTCGCCGGCGCGGGCGGCTTCCACGCTGGCATTGAGCGCCAGCAGGTTGGTCTGGAAGGCGATCTCGTCGATCAGCGACACGATGTCGACGATCTTCTGCGAGCTGGATTCGATCCCGCCCATCGCCGTCACGGCATCCTGCACCACGGCACCGCCGGTATTCGCCGTATTGCGTGCCGCCGTCGCCAACTGGCTGGCCGCCTGGGCGTTATCGGCATTCTGCTTCACCGTCGCGGTGATCTCATGCATCGAGGCCGCGGTCTCTTCCAGGCTGGCGGCCTGCTGTTCGGTGCGACCGGCCAGATCGGTCGATCCGGATGAAATCTCGCCTGCGGCATCCCGCACCGTGCGCGCGGTATCGGCAATGCGGCGCACCACCTCGCCCAGCTGTTCGGCGGTTTTGTTGGCATTCTCCTGCAGCTCCGCGAACACACCCTGATACGATCCCTCCACCCGGCGGCTCAGATCGCCATGGGCCATTCCGTCCAGCACTCGGTTGACCGCACTGATCGTGCCGGCAAAGGAATCGAGCAGGGTGTTGACGCCCTCGCCCAGCTTGCGCATCACGCCTTTCAGTGGCTCTGCGTCGATCCGCTGGTTCAGGTCGCCGGCCGCAGCGGCGGCCACGATCAAGCCGACCGAGCGGTCGATCATTTCTTCCTGGGCCTGACGTTCGCGTTCGAATACGGCACGTCCCTGCTCGACCTCCTGCTGCAGGCGTTCGTTCTCCTGGCCGTTTTCCTTGAAGATCTGCACGGCGCGCGCCATGTCGCCGATTTCGTCCGGCCGGTTGCGGTCCGGCACCTCGGTGGTCCAGTCGCGATTGGCCAGCCGCCCCATCACCTCGGTCAGGTCGACCATGTTGGCGATCACCTTGCGGCCGACATACAGCCAGGCCACGGCCACAGCGGCGATGATGCTCAGCACCGCCAGCACGCTCAAAACCACGATGCCGATACGTACGGTGGAGAACGCGCTTTGCGCTGCCTCCGTTGCGCCATCGTTGGCGGCAGCGACGAAGCGCCGGGTCTCCTCACCCAGCACCGCGGCGGCGGCACGGGCCTCGGCCAGGGCCCGGGCCGTGCCGGCGCTGGTTTCCAGATCCTGCTGGCGCAGGCTGAACATCCCATCGTCCCCGCGCCCCAGGGCGATCATCGCCTCCACCGGCTGTTTGATCGATTCATCGTTATAGGCATCCAGAACCTTCTTCAGGGACTGGTTCATGCGCGTCACCGCGCCTTCGAAACGGTCGCGCAGGCCATTCAGGGCCGGCAGGGACGGGGCATTGCCGGCGGATTCCAGCAGGCTGGCGGCCTGGCTGATCCCGGCGGCCAGTTCCGACAGGCCATCGACCATGGCGAATTCGAATTCGGCCAGCGCCTTCATGTCGCCGGCCGTGTCTTCGATGCTGCGACCGCCCTTGCCCACATTCTCCAGCGTGGTGACAATATTGAAAGCCGTGTCGTCCGACAGTTTCGACGTGGCGGCGACGAAGGCATCGCCGGTGGCGGCGATCTTCCGCCCCAGTTCGGCCCGTGTCGCCTCGGTCTGAAGACGGCGGGCCGTGTTCACGCTGATGATGGTGATCTGCTGGTTCAGTTTCTCTACGGCGCCTTCCAGCTTCGCCACCTCGGCGGCGCTGCTGCTGCGGCGCATGGAGTCAAGCCCGGCCTGGATGGTCTCGCCCAGCTCCCGGGTCTGGTTCGCGCGTTCGATCCGTTCCGCTTCACTGTTGGCATTGGCCAGAACCGGCGCGGCTGCGGCCAACTGCGCACTTTGCGCCGAGAGCTCAAGCGAAATGATCACCGCCGGCAGGCTCTCGTCGGTCACCTTCTCCAGCGCCGCGTTGATCTGCGAGAAGAACAATTCCGCGATGATGGTCGAAACAATGGTCAGCGCGGCAATCGCGCCGAAGGCCAGGTAGATCTTGCGACGGATGCCAAAACGATGGGTATTTCGCGTCACCGAGGGTTGGCGGTTGTCCGGGCTGGCAGCCGAAGTCATATCGATGCTTGTCATGACGGCAGATCCTTCTGATCGCGTTTATTTCAGCGCGGTGGCAGCGCGGAAGCGACCATCTCGGTCGATGATGGTGAGAAAGACCTGGTCTGAGCCTTGGTTGTCGTTCGCTCCAAAAACCAGCTTGATGCCCCCGAGGTCGTATTCGCCCTGCTGCAGGGCCTTCAGCAAAGCGGCACGTGTCGGCTCGCCCTCGATGCGCTCCAGCGCCATCACGGTCATGCGGCCGACAAGGTAACCTTCCAGCGATATGAAGCCCGAGAAGGCGTTGGGCACATGCTCGCGCAACGCTTTCTGATAATGCTCCACGGCCGGAATCGAGGTGTCGCGCGGAAATGGCACCACCTGGGTCACGACCACACCGGCCCCGTCGGGGCCAAGATTGCCCGCCAGCGCATCCGAACCGACAAACGAGATGTTCACGTAAACAGCGTTCAGGTTGATCTTTTTGGCCACCCGGATGAACTCACCCGCCGGTGCATATGGCCCGATGATGATCACCGCCTGCGGCTGCACCTTGCGCAATTCGATCAGGCCCCGCTTCACCGCCGTGGTGTTGCGTTCGAAAGTGGCAAAACCTGCCAGCTCCATGTTGCGTTTTTTCAGCGCCCGCTCCACACCGGCCAGGCCGGCGCGGCCGAAGGCATCGTTCTGATACAGAATGGCGATGCGGGTATGGCCGAGATCCTTGGTCAGCCGCTCGACCATCTCCTCGGTCTCCTGGAAATACGAGGCCCGCAGGTTCACCACATTCGGCTTGTAGGGATTGCGCAGGAATTCGACACCGGTATAGGGCCCGATGAAAGGCACGTTATCGGCCGTGGCCAGAGGCAGCGCGGCGGCAGCCGTCGGCGTACCCACCGGCCCGATCAGAGCGAAAACCTTGTCTTCGGCAAGCAACGCCCTGGTGGCGGCCGCCGACTTGGCCGGTTCATAGCCATCGTCGCGCACCACCAGTTCCAGCTTGCGTCCCTTCACCCCGCCCGCGGCATTGGCTTCGGCGAAGGCCGCCATGAGACCATCGCGCATGCCGGTGCCCAGTGCCGAGGCCGGCCCCTCGATGGCGGCGGCCTGCCCGAACACGATCTTGTCCGGAAACACTCCGGGATCGGCGGCATGAGCCGTTCCGATTCCGATCAGAAGCAATACCAAAGCAGCAGACGTAATGCCGGCGTCGCGGCAGATTGTTTTAGCCGTCATCGTTTTCATCCCCCTGGGCCGGGTTTTCCCAGCCTCCCTGTGGGACGAGCTTAGACGAAAGTCACAATCAAAATAAAGTTGTATGCGAAACTATATGGTTAACCGGAAGGCGAGTCGGTCACGAGCCGCGCATAAAGCTGATGGTCCCGCCATGCCCCATCGATCTTGAGATATTCGCGCAGGATGCCTTCGCTGCGGAATCCGGCGCGGCCGAGCAATTGTCGGCTGGGTGCATTCTCCGGCAGGCAGGCCGCCTCAAGCCGATGCAGCTTCAGCGCGGTGAAACAATGCTGCACCATGATGGTCAACGCCTCGGTCATGTAGCCTTGCCCGGCATGCGGCTTGCCGATCCAGTAGCCAAGCTCGCCGCATTGCGAGGCACCGCGCCGGATATTCGACAAGGTGATTCCGCCGAGTAAGCCATCGCTGCGACGCAGGAAGATGAAATAGGCCTCGCCATATTCCTGTCGGCGCAGTCGCTCGAACCAGGCCAGCCGGCGACGATAACCGTCGCGGCTTAAGGAATCTTCCGCCCAGGTCGGTTCCCAGGGCTGCAGGTGTTCGCGACTTACCGCGCGCAGCGTGGCCCAGGATTCGTAGTCGTTGATTTCAGGCGCCCGCAGATACAGCTGATCGCCGTTGAGGACCGGCGTGGCTCCGGGAAGGAAGCGCCCGAACAGCATGCCGCCTTCCCTTCCCCCTATCGCCTCAGCCGAACCGCGCTGCAAAGCGCTGATAGGGCTCCAGTCGTTCGACCGGGCCCAGCGCCGCCACCGTGGGCGGCGCCGTGCGCATCACCCGTTCCGCCACCTTGCGCAGGGCCGCCGCGTCGACGCGGTCGACGGCGGCCAGCACCTCGTCGATATCCAGCGGCCGGCCGAACAGCAGCATCTGGCGGCCCAGCTGCTCGATACGGGCGCCCGAGCTTTCCAGCGACATCACCAGGCCGACCTTCAGCTGGGCGCGGGCGCGCTGCAATTCGGCATCGTCGACCCGGCCGCAGAGCTTGCCCAGTTCCTCGGCCAGCACCGGCGTCAGCTCGGCCAGTTTCTCGGCGCCCGTGCCGGCATAGATGGTGAGCAGGCCGCCATCGCGATAGGAACTCGGATAGGCATAAACCGAATAGGCCAGGCCGCGCTTCTCGCGCACTTCCTGGAACAGGCGCGACGACATGCCGCCGCCCAGCACCGTGGCATAGACCTGCATGGCATAATAATCGGGATCGTCGAAGGACAGGCCCGGCAACGCGATGGCGACATGAGCCTGTTCCAGATCGCGCACCGCGCGTTTCTCGCCGCCGCCGCCGTAGCGGGCATCCTGCTGCTTCGCCCGGGGCGTCTGACGCAGGCGGGCGAACAGCCGTTCGGCTTCCGCCACCAGCATGTCATGATCCACCGCTCCGGCCGCGACCAGCACCAGACTGGGGCCATGATAGAAACGGTCGAGGAAACCCTGCAGGTCGCCGCGCTGCATGGCCGAAACGCGTTCCACCGTGCCGAGGATGGACCGGCCCAGCGGCTGACCCGGGAAGGCGGTTTCCTGCAGGTGGTCGAAGATGATGTCGTCGGGCGTGTCTTCCGACTGGCCGATCTCCTGGATGATGACCTCGCGCTCGCGCTCCATCTCCTCGGCGTCGAAGACGGAATGCTGCAGGATGTCGGCCAGGATATCGAGCGCCAGCCCCGTATCGCCAGCCATCACGCGGGCGTAATAGGCGGTCTGTTCGCGCGAGGTGAAGGCATTCAGGTGGCCGCCGACCGCCTCGATCTCCTCGGCGATGGCCAGCGCCGTGCGACGCTCGGTGCCCTTGAAAGCCATATGCTCGAGCATATGGGCTACGCCGTTGATCTCGGGCGTTTCGTCGCGCGCGCCGGCATCGACCCAGATGCCGACCGATACGGTCTTGACCTGCGGCATGGCCTCGGAGACCACCCGCATGCCGTTGGAAAGCGTGCTGATACGTACAGTCATGCCTTCACTCTACGGCTTTCGATGAAGGCACGCACCCCTGCCACGTCGTTGGCCAGCACGGTCTGGCGCTCCGGGCGCTCAAACAGGTTGGCCAGGCGCGGCGGCAGGGCCGGATGCCGGCCGGTGGCTTCTTCCACGGCAGCCGGGAATTTGGCCGCATCGGCGGTGGCCAGCGTCACCAGCGGCATGTCCGCCGGCAGGGCGGCCTTCGCCCGCTGCTCGGCCGCCACCACCAGGCCAACGGCGGTATGCGGATCCACCAGCTGGCCGTTGCCGGCGGCGAAGGCGGTTTTCAGCATGGCCTTGGTGGCCGTTTCGTCGGCGCGGCCGGCGGCGAAAAGCTGCTTCGTCTCGGCCAGGGCATTGGTGGAAACGGTGAACCCGCCGGCGCCATCAAGATCGCTCATCAGCTTGCGCACCTGGACCGCATCGCGGCCATGCATGTCGAATAGCAGGCGTTCGAAATTGCTCGCCACCTGGATGTCCATGCTGGGGCTGATGGTGGGATTGACGCCGCCCTTGCGGTATTCGCCGCTCTCGAAAAAACGCGCCAGGATGTCGTTGCGGTTGGTGGCGACGACCAGCTTGGCAATCGGCAGCCCCATCTTCGCTGCGCAATAACCGGCGAAGATGTCGCCGAAATTCCCGCTCGGCACGCAGAAAGCCGGGGCGCGATCGGGCCCGCCGAGGCTCAAAGATGCCGTCACGTAATAGACGATCTGGGCCATCACGCGCGCCCAGTTGATCGAGTTCACTGCCGTCAAGCCCGCCGTATTGCGAAAACCGGCATCGTTGAACAGGGCCTTCACCATCGCCTGGGCATCGTCGAAGGTGCCTTCCAGCGCGATGGCATGCACGTTGGCATCCGGCACGGTCGTCATCTGCCGGCGCTGCACGTCCGAGACGCGACCATGGGGGAACAGGATGAAGATGTCGAGATTGGCGCGGCCGCGGCAGCCCTCGATGGCGGCCGAACCGGTATCGCCCGAGGTGGCGCCCACGATGGTCGCGCGCTTGCCCGAACGCGACAGCGCCCAGTCGAACAGCCGGCCGAGCAATTGCAGGGCCACGTCCTTGAAGGCCAGTGTCGGGCCATGGAACAGTTCCAGCAGCCAGTCATTGGCATCGATCTGGCGCAACGGCACCACGGCCTTGTGGCCGAAGGTGCCATAGGCCTCATCGATCATGCGCTTGAGATCGGCATCGGGGATGCAGCCGCCGACGAAAGGCCTGATCACCCGGAAGGCGACCTCGGCATAAGGCAGGCCGCGCATGGCGCGCCAGTCGGCGGCCGAGAACTGCGGCCATTCCGCCGGCACATAGAGGCCGCCATCGGTCGCCAGGCCGGCCAGCAGCACACCTTCGAAATCGAGTTCCGGCGCCTGGCCGCGGGTGGAAACATAGCGCATGGCGTGACTCAGTTCAGATAGCGGGCTTTAAGATGCGCCTTGAAGGCGGCGGTGCTTAAGGGCTTGCCGGTCGCCTCGCGCAGCAATTCGCCGGTGGTGAGCAGCGACCCCTTGCCATGCACGTTGGCGCGCAGCCAGCGCAGCAGCGGCTTGAAATCGCCCTTGGCGATGCCGGGCAGGATATCGCCATCCTGCTCCTTGGCAGCGGCAAAAAGCTGCGCGGCGGAAAGCGCGCCGAGGGTGTAGGTCGGGAAATAGCCGATGGAGCCGACCGCCCAGTGGATGTCCTGCATGCAGCCCTGGGCATAATCCGGCACGTCGACGCCCAGCAAAGTCTGCATGCCGTCGTTCCAGGCATCGGGCAGATCGTCGATGGACAGATGATCGTGCAGCATCGCCTGCTCCAGGCGATAGCGCAGGATCACATGGGCCGGATAGGTCACCTCGTCGGCATCGACGCGGATCAGGTCCGGCTTCACCCGGGCATAGATGCCAAGCAGGTTCTCATCCGACCAGGCCGGACCGCTACCGTTGAAGGCCTTGCGTAGGATCGGTGCGGCATAGCGCAGGAATTCCGCGCCGCGGCAGACCTGCATCTCGACCAGCAGGCTCTGGCTTTCATGCAGCACCATGCCGCGCGCCTCGCCCACCGGCTGGTCGCGCCAGGCCTTGGGCAGGCCGAGTTCGTAGAGCGCGTGGCCGGTCTCGTGTAGCACGCCCATCAGCGCCTTGGTGAAATCGTCGTCGGAATAGCGCGTGGTGATGCGCACGTCGTCGGGCACGCCGCCGGTGAAGGGATGCAGGCTGACATCCAGCCGGCCATGGTTGAAATCGAACCCCAGCGCCTTCATGAACCGCAGGCCGACCTGGCGCTGCGCCTCGGTCGGGAACGGGCCGGGCAGCGGCAGCGGCGCCGGCCGCTTGGCCTGCTTGGCCAGCGCTTTGTCGATGAAGCCGGGCAGGAAGTTGCCCAGATCGGCGAACAGCTTGTCGATGGTCGCCGACCGGCCGCCGGGCTCGTATTCGTCCAGCAGCGCGTCATAGGCATCCAGCCCGAAAGCGGTCGACTTGGCGGCGGCCACCTCGCGGGTCAGTTCCAGCACAGGCCTGAAGGCCTTGGCGAAGGATTTGAAATCGTCGTCGCGACGGGCCTTGCGCCACACCATCTCGCAGGCCATGCCGGCTTTTGAGCGCGCCTCGACCAGCTTCGGCGTCAGCGCCGTGGCATGGCGCCATTGCCGGCCCATCTCGCGCAGGTTGGCGCGCTGCCAGTCGCTTAGAGCTTTCTTCTGCGCCTCGACCTCGCCCAGCATCTCGCCCAGCCGCGGATCGGTCAGCCACTCATGGCGCACCACGCTGAGCACGGCCATCTGTTCGGCACGCGCCTTGGCGCCGCCCTCGGGCATCATGGTGGACTGGTCCCAGCCCAGCATGGCCAGCGCGCCGTTCACCGCGCCGATGCGGCGGAATCGCTGTTCCAGAGCCTTGTAGCTTTTCATGTCTCAGGCCTTCGGCTGGCCGGATTTTGCGGCCGCTTCGCGGTCCCGGCGCCGATGCCATAGCACATAAATCACCGCCAGGACTATGACGCCGCTATACCAGGTGACCGCATAGGCCAGGTGATTGTTGGTGAAATTCAGCCGTGTATGGCCGCTGCGCGGCCAGCCGCCGGGCACCGTCACCGAGGCATCGGCATCGACGAAGAGTTCCGGCGCGTCGCTGATGCCGGCGGCCTTCAGCATGCCGGCGGCGTCGCCGTAATACCACAGATTACGCTGCAGGTCGTTGTCGGGCGTGAACCAGCCCTTGCCCCAGGGCACGTGGGTGATGCCCGAGATCGTCACCTCGCCGCTCACCTGGCCGGCGGCCCGGCGGGCGGGATCCTTTTCGTCGGCCGGCACCCAGCCGCGGCTGACCAGCACCCAGCCGGGCGCGTCGCTGCGCTTGAGCGGCGTGATGATGTGGTAGCCGAAATTGCCTCGCTCGGAATGGGCCAGCAGGTGGAACTCCCGGCTGTGGTCGAACGTCCCGCGCACCGTGACCGGACGATAACTCCAGTCGGCCGGATCGAGCGGCCCGCCATTTACTGTGGGGCCGGGCAGCGGAACCGGGGCCGCTTTCAGCCCGGTTTCGACGCTTTCGATCAGGTCCAGCTTCCAGAACAGCCGCTGCACCTGCCAGGTGCCCAGCACGAGCAGCAGGATAAGGGCGGGAATGGTGAACAGGGTCGGCCAGAAAGCCGGCCGAAAACCTAGAATTTTCAATGGATTACTCGCGCAGTAATTCGATGTCGGACGAAGCCTTGTGGCGGAATTGTAGCGCGATGAGCGTGGCTTTGAAGGGCCGCAGCATAAGAATGGAGCCGCCCAGGATCAGCGGCGCCCATAAAACCATGTGCAGCCAGAGCGGCGGGCCGAAGCGCAACTCGACCCACAGCGCCAGGCCGACGACGATGAAACCGAGGATGAGGATGACGAAGACCGCCGGCCCGTCGCCGGCATCGATCTTGGCATAATCCAGATCGCAGGACGGGCAGCGCGGCTTGACCGTCAGCAGCCCGTTAAACAGCGGGGCTTC
The DNA here is from genome assembly GCF_046297595.1 of Ferrovibrio sp. Lineage (GTDB taxonomy): Bacteria > Pseudomonadota > Alphaproteobacteria > Ferrovibrionales > Ferrovibrionaceae > Ferrovibrio. The sequence continues at coordinate 13,398 of NZ_JBKBHT010000004.1, read as the reverse complement.
GCCGCAGCGGGGACACCTGCAGCGAAGCCCCGTCGAGAACGGCGACAGCGGCGGATAAAAAGCGGCCGCCATCGTCTGATGCCTCAGTGGCCCGGGCCCGCACCCCACCAGTAGATGGCGGCGAACAGGAACAGCCAGACCACGTCCACGAAATGCCAGTACCAGGCGGCCGCCTCGAAGCCGAAATGATGGTTCGACTTGAAATGGCCCTTGGTGGCGCGGATCAGGCAGACCAGCAGGAAGATGGTGCCGATGATCACGTGGAAACCGTGGAAACCGGTCGCCATGTAGAAGGTCGAGGCGTAGATGCCATCGGTGAACCCAAAAGCGGCATGGCTGTATTCGTAGGCCTGCAGAGCGGTGAATAGCGCGCCGAGGATGACGGTGATCGTCAGGCCCTGGATCAGGCCCTTGCGGTCGTCATGCAGCAGGGCGTGGTGCGCCCAGGTGACCGTGGTGCCCGACAGCAGCAGGATCAGCGTGTTGATGAACGGCAGGTGCCAGGGATCGAAGGTCTCGATCGTGGCCGGCGGCCAGACGCTGCCGATCGCCTCGGTCGGGAACAGCGACGCGTTGAAATAGGCCCAGAACCAGGCCACGAAGAACATCACCTCGGAGGCGATGAACATCACCATGCCGTAACGCAGGTGCAGCTGCACCACCGGAGTATGGTGGCCGTCATGCTCGGCTTCGCGGATCACGTCGCCCCACCAGGCGATCATGGTGTAGAGCACGACCAGCAGGCCGGGCACGGCCCACAGATAGCTGTAGCCATGGAAACCGGCGACGCAGCCCAGCGCCAGGGCGAAAGCACCCATCGAACCGACGAAGGGCCACGGGCTGGGGTCGACGAGATGGTAATCGTGATTGCGGGCGCTATCTGCGGCCATGGTGTTACCCCCTAGTTACGCAAGTTGATCTCAATTGACCGGGCGGACCGGGCCGCCGCGATCGGAAACACGCTTTTCTTCCGGCATGCGGAAGAAGGTGTAGCTCAAGGTGATGGTGGTGACGTCGCGGGTCTTCGGATCCTTGAGGATGTCCGGATCGACGAAGAACGAGACCGGCATGTCGACGCTCTGGCCCGGCTCCAGCCGCTGTTCGGTGAAGCAGAAGCAGGCGATCTTGTTGAAATACTGCCCCGCCTTCTCCGGCGTGACGTTGAAACTGGCCTGGCCGCTGACCGGCTCGGCGGTCGGGTTGGAGGCCCGGTAGAAGATCAGCATCTCCTCGCCCGGCTTCACCCGCACCTCGCGCTGCACCGGCTGGAAGCGCCAGGGCAGGCCCGGTGCGATATCGGAGTTGAAGCGCACGGTGATCAGGGCCTCGCCGGCTTCGGTGGCGCCCGGCGCGCTGGCGGCACGCAGCGGCGTGCCGGCGAAACCGGTGACGCGGCAGAACAGGTCGTAAAGCGGGGCAGACGCGAAGGTCAGCCCGACCATGCCCGCCACCACGGCGGCGCAACTCAGCGCGATGCGACGGTTCTTGCGGGCGGCTTCGCTCATCCGGCGCGCCCCGTCATCTTGGCGATGGTGATGAAATAGAACAGTACGACCAGGGCGCCCAGCACCACGGCCAAAGCGATGTTGCGCGCGCGGCGGCGCTTGTGTTCGTCATGCAGGGGCATCGCGCTCATGCTCCCCAGCCGAGCCCGCGTTCGGCCAGCAGCAGGGCAAACAGCAGGAAGAGATAGAGGATCGAATAGGCGAACATATGCTTGGCGGCGCGGTCGCCGGTCCCGCGCCAGATGCGCCAGGCCAGGCCGAGGAAAATCGCGCCCAGGGCGGCGGTCACGCCGCCATACAGCGACCCGGCGAGGCCAAGCACCCAGGGGCTGAGCGTAATCGGCACCAGCAGCAGGCTGTAGATCAGGATCTGGCGGCGGGTCTCGCGGTCACCGGCCACGACGGGCAGCATCGGCACTCCGGCGCGGGCATAATCGTCCGAACGATACAGCGCCAGGGCCCAGAAATGCGGCGGCGTCCACATGAAGATGATGGCGAACAACAGGATGGGCAGCAGCGACAGGTCGCCGGTGACGGCGGCCCAGCCGATCATCGGCGGGAAGGCGCCGGCCGCGCCGCCGATCACGATATTCTGCGGCGTGCGGCGCTTCAGCCACATCGTATAGATGAAGACGTAGAAACCGATGGTCAGCGCCAGGATCGCGGCCGCTACCCAGTTCACTGCCAGCCCCATCACCAGCACCGAGGCGAAGGAGAGGACAGTACCGAACCCCAGCGCCTGGTCGCGCGTGATGCGGCCCTGCGGGATAGGCCGCCCCTGGGTGCGCGCCATCACGGCATCGATATCGGCGTCGTACCACATGTTGATGGCGCCCGAGGCGCCGGCCCCGATGGCGATGCACAGCAACGCCGTGATCGCCAGCGTCGGATGCAGCGCGCCCGGCGCCAGCACCATGCCGACGAGGCCAGTGAACACCACGAGCGACATCACACGCGGCTTGAGCAGCGCGAGATAATCGGCCGGATGGGCATTATGGGCGGCATCGAGGCCGGCTGTGCCGGCCTCGTGTCGCTCAACGCTGTAGCTGGCGTCAGACAAACTGCAACTCCCGGGGCGTGGAGTCTTCCGGTCTTACTTGATGACCGGAAGTTTTTCGTACTGGTGGAACGGCGGCGGCGAGGACAGGGTCCATTCCAGCGTCGTCGCGCCCTCGCCCCACGGATTGTCGGCGACCTTCTTCTTGCGGATGAAGGCGTAGATCACCGAGCCGACGAAGAACAGCGTCGAGGCGAAGGCGATGTAGGCGCCGATCGAGGCGACGAAGTTCCAGCCGGCAAAGGCATCCGGATAGTCCGGGATGCGGCGCGGCATGCCCTGCAGGCCGAGGAAGTGCATCGGGAAGAACAGCAGGTTCACGCCGATGAAGGTGGTCCAGAAGTGAATCTGGCCCGCCGTCTCGCTCAGCTCGTAGCCCGACATCTTGCCGAACCAGTAGTAGAAGCCGGCGAAGATGGCGAACACCGCACCAAGGCTCAGCACGTAGTGGAAATGCGCCACCACGTAATAGGTATCGTGCAGGTAGGTGTCGACGCCGGCATTGGCCAGCACCACGCCGGTCACGCCGCCGACGGTGAACAGGAAGATGAACCCGACGGCGAACAGCATCGGCACGGTGAAGCGGATCGAACCGCCCCACATCGTGGCGATCCACGAGAATATCTTCACGCCCGTGGGCACCGCGATCACCATGGTGGCGGCGGTGAAGTAGGCGCGGGTGTCGACATCCAGGCCCACCGTATACATGTGGTGCGCCCACACGACGAAGCCAACCACGCCGATCGCGACCATGGCATAGGCCATGCCGAGATAGCCGAACACCGGCTTCTTCGAGAAGGTCGAGATGATCTGGCTGATGATGCCGAAGCCCGGCAGGATCAGGATGTACACCTCGGGATGGCCGAAGAACCAGAACAGGTGCTGGAACAGGATCGGGTCGCCGCCGCCTTCCGGCTTGAAGAAGGAGGTGCCGAAATAGCGGTCGGTCAGCAGCATGGTGATGCCGCCGGCCAGAACCGGCAGCGACAGCAGCAGCAGGAAGGCCGTGATCAGCACCGACCACACGAACAGCGGCATCTTGTGCAGGGTCATGCCCGGCGCGCGCATGTTGAAGATGGTGGTGATGAAGTTGATGGCGCCGAGGATCGACGAGGCACCGGCGATGTGCAGGCTCAGGATGGCCAGGCCGACGGCCGGACCGGGATGGCCGACATCGGAGCTGAGCGGCGGATAGATCGTCCAGCCGCCGCCAACGCCATTACCGCCGGCCGGACCCTCGACCATGGTCGAGAGCAGCAGCAGGCCGAAAGCCGGGATCAGCAGCCAGAACGAGATGTTGTTCATGCGCGGGAAGGCCATGTCCGGCGCGCCGATCATCAGCGGCACGAACCAGTTGCCGAAGCCGCCGATCATGGCGGGCATGACCATGAAGAAGATCATGATCAGACCGTGGCCGGTCACCAGCACGTTGAACAGGTGATGGTTGTCGCCGAGGATGCCGTTGCCCGGGTTCATCAGTTCGGCGCGCATCAGCACCGACATCAGGCCGCCGATCAGGCCGGCGATGATGGCGAAGATCAGGTACAGCGTACCGATGTCCTTGTGGTTGGTCGAATAGACCCACCGGCGGAAACCGGTCGGGGTATGATGATCGTCGTGATGATCGTGGGCTGCGTGGGCGTGAGCCTGGGACATGGCGCTCCCCTATCCTCTAATCGGTGTATTACTGTGCGACGCGCGCGTCGGCGAGACGCGGCGACGGGCCATCGACGGTGGCGAATTTCTGCTTCGCCTCGTCGGCCCACTTGGCATAGGCCTCCTTGGAAACCACCTGCACCTTGATCGGCATGTAGCCGTGATAGGCGCCGCAGATTTCCGAGCACTGGCCGTAATAAGTGCCCTCGCGCTCGGCGCGGAACCAGGTTTCGTTGGTGCGGCCCGGCACGGCGTCCTTCTTCACGCCGAAGGCCGGCATGGCCCAGGCATGGATCACGTCGGCCGCCGTCACCAGCAGGCGCACGTTGGTGTTGACCGGAACCACGACCGGGTTGTCGGTCTCAAGCAGGCGCATCTGGCCGGGCTTGAGATCGGCTTCCTGCACCATCGTGGCGTCGAAGGTGAAGTTGCCGTTATCCGGATATTCGTAAGACCAGTACCACTGCTTGCCGATCGCCTTGATGGTCAGTTCGGCTTCTTTGGTCTTGTCCGAGAAATACAGCAGCTTGAAAGACGGCACCGCGATCACGATCAGGATCAGGATCGGCACCACGGTCCAGGCCACCTCGATCAGGGTGTTGTGCGAGGTCTTCGACGGCACCGGATTGGCCGAGGCGCGGAAGCGCAGGATCACATAGACCAGCAGCGCCAGCACAAAAACCGTGATCAGTGTGATGATCCACAGCAGCAGATCATGAAAATCCTGCATGTCCCGGGCGACCGGGCTGACCGCCGGCTGCATGCCGAGATGCCAGGGGGACGGCAGGCCCGGCGTCTGCGCGACAGCCGGCGTGTTCAGGAACAGGACGGCGCCCAGCGCCCCCACAGCGGCCGAAACCGAAACACGGCGCACGGCCCGGCAGGCCTCGGCAAACGTATTCCACCCCATCTTTGATACCCTCGCTTGTAACTAGAGACAGAGTCTCACTCTTCGTCGCGGGAACATACACCGAGCGCTTGCCGGCCGACCAAGCCCGGCGCCCTCGTGCGACGATTTGTCGCTGCGCCCTGGCGCGCACCCGTTCCGCCCCTTACCCCTTGATTTGGCTTGCGCTTGCGCCACCGCGGCCAGCCCCCTAAGCTGCCTTCTCGTAAGGTTTGCAGGCATGCTCGATCCCAATCAGCGTAAACTGACCCAGGACATCCTCGACTGGCTGGATCGACCAGCCTTTACGGTTGAGTACGGCCCAGGCGACAGCTACCGATACGTGTCCTGCAACACTGCCTATGCCGCCCTGACGGAAATGAGCGCCGATGCCCTGACGGGTCAGGCCCTGTCCGCCGGCTTTGCCCTGGGCGAGGCCGAAAAGGTCCGCGCCCTGCTCGACAGCACCCGCAAGGAGGGCCGGCGCCAGATCGGCAACACCCTGATCCGCTGGGCCAACGGCTGGCTTTGCCAGGGCCTGACGGTGGCGCCGCTGAACGACGGAGCCGGGCGTGTGGCCGGCCTGATGGTGATCGCCGAAGCCTCGACCCCGGAAAAGATGCACCAGGTCGCCCTGCAGGTGGCCGAATACAAGCTGCGCGATTTCGCCGAACTGGCCTCGGACTGGTTCTGGGAAACCGATGCCGATCACCGCTTCACCTGGATTTCCGATTCCTCCTCCGCCCATACCAGCAGCCTGCGCGCCACCATGCTGGGCCGCTGCCGCTGGGAGGTGGCGATCCAGGGCGACAGTGAAACCGACATGCTGTTCTGGCAGGAGCACCGCCGCCAGCTCGACAATCACGAGCCCTTTCGCGGCTTCCGCTACTGCTCGCTGCTCACCGGCAACGAGATATGGATCGAGATCAACGGCAAGCCGGTCTTCGATGCCAACGGCCGCTTCATGGGCTATCGCGGCTCGGGCCGCGACATAACCGAGCAGTATCGCCAGCAGCGCCGCATCGAATCCGCCCTGCGCCAGGCCGAGGAAGCCAGCCGCGCCAAGAGCCAGTTCCTGGCCAATATGAGCCATGAGCTGCGCACGCCGCTGAATGCCATCATCGGCTTCTCGGAAATCATCCGCGACCAGATGTTCGGCTCGGTCGGTGTGCCGCGCTATGTCGATTACGCGCGCGACATCAATGCCTCGGGCACCCACCTGCTCGCCCTGATCGGCGACATTCTGGACATGTCGCGCATCGAGGCCGGCTATTATGCGCTGGACGAAAAGGCCGTCGATCTTTCGACCGTGATCCAGTCCGCGCTGACCATGGTCAAGCCGCAGGCGGAACGCGGCGGAATCACCCTGCGCAACCTGTCATCTGAAAACCTGCCGCAGCTCCGCGCCGACGAACGCGTGGTCAAGCAGGTGCTGATCAACCTGCTGGGCAACGCGGTGAAATTCACACCCGGCGGCGGCACCATCGACGTGGTGTTCCGGCAACTGCCCGACGGCACCCCCTCGCTCACGGTGATCGATACCGGCATCGGCATTCCACACGAGCGGCTGGAACATATCTTCGAGCCGTTCCAGCTCGCCAAGGCGGAAGTGGCGCGCCAGCACGGCGGCACAGGCCTTGGCCTTTCCATCAGCAAGCGGCTGATGGAACTGCATGGCGGCTCGCTCGCCCTGAGCAGCACGGTCGGTGCCGGCACGCAGGCGCAGATGACCTTCCCAAGCTGGCGACTGCTCTCAGATGTGGACGAGGAATGGACACCGCCGGTGCCACCGCCGGCCGCGCCGAAGCCGGCTCAGATTGCGCCGGCCAAGCCGGTCGCGCAGAAGCCCGCCATCGCCCCCGACAGCGGCCTGGGCGAAACCCTGCGCGCCCTGATCGACACCATGAACGAGGGCGTGCTGTGCATCGACGGCAACGGCGCGATTTCCAGTGTCAGCGACATCTGTGGCGCCATCTTCGGCTACCCGCCCGACGAACTGGTCGGACAGAATGTAAAGATCCTGATGCCGGAACCGTTCCGCTCTGGCCATGATTCCTATGTCCGTAACTACCTCGCCACCGGGCGCGCCAAGATTCTCGGCCTGGGCCGCGACACGCTCGGCCGCAAGAAATCGGGCGAAATCTTCCCGATCCATCTGAGCGTGGGCGAATATGCCGATGAGAACGGCCCTGGTTTCGTCGGCATCGTGCGCGACATCTCCGACCGCCGCGATGTCGAGCTGCGCGCCGAATTTGCCAGCCGCAACGATCCGCTCACCGGCATCCTGAATCGTGCCAGCTTCATTGCAGAAACCGAACGCATGCTGGGCGCCCAGCACCGCCTCGACGGCGGCCTGTGGGTGCTGTTCAACCTCGACATGGACAGCTTCCGCGACATCAACGAGGGCTTCGGCTACCACATCGGCGACATGGTTCTGAAGCAGACGGCGGACCGCCTGGCCGAGGTGCTGCCGCGCGAGGCCCTGATCGGCCGCATCGCCGCCGACCAGTTCTCGGCGCTCGCCGCCGTCAACGACCTCAACAATGCGCTCAACCTGGCCCAGGCGGTGCATGCCCAGCTGACCCGGCCGCTGGCCGTGGATGGCCGCGTCGTGCCGCTGAAGGTCAGCATGGGCGCCGCCATCATCGACGATCCGGCCGAGAAGATCAGCGACGCGCTGGCCAAGGCCGAACTGGCGATGAAGCTGGTCCGCTCGGCGGGTGGCGATTCCACGCGCTTCTACAGCCCCGAGATGACCCGGGCGGCCGAACGGCGCCTGCAACTGACCATGCATCTCGATGCCGCCGTCGAGAACAACGAATTCCACATGGTGTACCAGCCGGTGGTCGAAACCTCGACCGGCGCGATCTGCGCCATCGAGGCGCTGCTGCGCTGGAAGCATCCCGATCTGGGCGCCATCTCGCCGTCCGAATTCATTCCGCTGGCCGAGGAAACCGGCAGCATCATCGCGATCACGCGCTGGGTCTTCGCCACGGTGGCCGAGCAGCTGCGCAGCTGGCGCCGCGAGGGCATCGAACCGCGCCGCGTTTTCGTCAACGTCTCGGGCCAGCAGTTCATCCGCGACGACCTGCCCGGCCATTTCCGCAAGATGGCCCAGGAAGAGCCGGAACTGATCCCCTTCCTCGGCATTGAGATCACCGAGCAGGCGGCGATCCAGAACATGGAAGCCACCGTGCAGGCGATCCGCGAACTGGCCGAGATCGGCATCGATGCCGCGCTGGACGATTTCGGCACCGGCTATTCCTCGCTCAGCTATATCCAGCGGCTGCCGATCCGCAAGATCAAGCTGGACCGCGCCTTCATCGCCGACCTGCCCGGCAACGAACGCGACATCGCCCTGGTCCGTGCCATGATCGGTATGGCCACCGGTCTCGACCTGCCGGTGGTGGCCGAGGGCGTGGAGACCACGGCGCAACGCGACTTCCTGCGCGGCGTGGGCTGTAGCGAAATGCAGGGTTATCTGATCAGCAGGCCGGTGCCGGCCGACGAGATGTCGGGCCTGCTGCGCCAGAGCGAACGCCGGCGGCGGTAAATGGCTCCATCCGGGGGCTGTATTTCCCCCATGCCCGCGCCATATAATTTCGACGCCGACCCGTGTCGGTCCGATTTTTCGTTGAGTTTTCATTATCTTGCATGAGGCCGCCATGTCCGGCACGTCCGCCGCCCAGGAATTGTTCTTCACCCGCGCCGGGCTCGACCGCGCGCGTCTCGATGCGCTGGTCGGCGATGCCCTGCACGGTGCCGATGACGGCGAGCTGTTCCTGGAATACAGCCAGTCGGAAAGCTTCAGCTTCGACGATGGCCGGCTCAAGGCCGCCAGCTTCGACACCAGCCAAGGCTTCGGTCTGCGCGCCGTGTCGGGCGAGCAGACCGGTTATGCCCATGCCTCGGACCTGAGCGAAGAGGCCATCCGCCGCGCCGCCACCACCGTGCGGGCCGTGCGCGCCGGCCATGGCGGCGTGATGAGCGATCCGCCCCAGCCGACCAACCGCCATCTCTATGGCGACGACAATCCGCTGAACGAGATTCCTTTCGAGCAGAAGGTGGCGCTGCTACAGGCCATCGACGCCTATGCCCGCGCCAAGGATCCGCGCGTGAAACAGGTTTCCGCCTCGCTGGCCGGCTCGTGGCAGGCGGTGGCGATCCTGCGCGCCGATGGCACGATGGTGGAGGATATCCGCCCGCTGGTGCGCCTGAATGTTTCCGTGGTTGCCGCCCAGGGCGACCGCATGGAAAGCGGCAGCCGTGGCGCCGGCGGTCGCGTCGGTTATGCCCGCTTCTTCGATCCTGCCCATTGGCAGGCGGAAGTGGACGATGCCCTGCGCCAGGCTTTGGTGAACCTGGAATCCGTGCCGGCACCAGCCGGCGAAATGACCGTGGTGCTCGGCCCCGGCTGGCCCGGCATCCTGCTGCACGAGGCCATCGGCCATGGCCTGGAAGGTGACTTCAACCGCAAGAAAACTTCCGTCTTCGCCGGCCTGATGGGCGAGCGCGTAGCGGCGCCGGGCGTCACCATCGTCGACGACGGCACCATCGAAAGCCGGCGCGGCTCGCTTAGCGTCGATGACGAAGGCACGCCGACCGAAAACACCGTGCTGATCGAGGACGGTATCTTGAAGGGCTACATGCAGGACCGCATGAATGCCCGCCTGATGGGCATGAAGGCGACCGGCAACGGCCGGCGCGAATCCTTCGCGCATAGCCCGCTGCCGCGCATGACCAACACCTACATGCTGGCCGGCGACCGCGATCCGGGCGAAATCCTGGCAGGCGTGAAAAAGGGGGTCTATGCCGTGAATTTCGGCGGCGGCCAGGTCGACATCACCTCGGGCAAATTCGTGTTCTCCTGCACCGAGGCCTACATGATCGAGAACGGCAAGGTCGGTGCCCCGATCAAGGGCGCCACCCTGATCGGTGCCGGCGCGGAAGTGCTGAAGCAGGTCAAGGCGGTCGGCAACGACCTGAAGCTGGATGCCGGTGTCGGCACCTGCGGCAAGTCTGGCCAGGGCGTGCCGGTCGGCGTCGGCCAGCCCACCCTGCTGATCGATGGATTGACGGTGGGCGGCACCGCAAAAGCCGCGTAAGCTGTCGCAACGGTATCTGAAGGGGAACCCCATGCCCGTCATTGCCAACAAGATCGTCAGCCACGACCCGGTCTGGGCCTCGATCCGCGAGGAAGCCCTGCGCGCCGCGGCGGAAGAACCGCTGCTGGCCAGCCTGGCCCATTCCGCCGTGCTGAACCACCAGCGGCTGGAAAACGCGCTGAGCTACATCCTGGCGCAGAAACTGGCCAGTGACGCCCTTCCGGCGCTGGGCATGCGTGAGGTAATCGAGGAGGCCTTCTCCGCCGATCCCGATATCGGCAATGCCGTGCGCGCCGACCTGGTGGCGGTGAACGAGCGCGACCCGGCCTGCAGAGGCTTCCTCAAGCCCCTGCTGTTCTTCAAGGGCTTCCAGGCCATCCAGGCCCATCGTGTGGCGCATTGGCTGTGGCACCAGAAGCGCGAGACCATGGCCTTCCTGCTGCAAAACCGCGCCTCCGAGGTGTTCGGGGTCGACATCCACCCAGCCACCCGCTTCGGTCGCGGCATCATGATCGATCATGGCACCGGCGTGGTGATCGGCGAGACCGCCGTGATCGAAGACGATGTCTCGCTGCTGCAGAACGTGACCCTCGGCGGCACCGGCAAGGAAACCGGCGACCGTCACCCCAAGATTCGCCGTGGCGTGCTGATCGGCGCCGGCGCCAACATCCTGGGCAATATCGAAATCGGTGAAGGCGCCAAGATCGGCGCCGGCAGCGTGGTGCTGATCCCGGTGCCGCCGCATTGCACGGCGGCCGGCGTGCCGGCCAAGCTGCTGGGCGATTGCGGCTGCGAACAGCCGGCACGCGAGATGGATCACGCCCTGCCGCCGCAGGCCGACTGACCTTCACGGCCGTGCGCCGCTTCATTGTCGTCATCGCAACCCTGGCCGGCCTCGTGTCCGGCCAGGCCGCGGCGCAATCGCTGGTCGGCGCCCGCGAATGGCTGCTGCCCGGCAGCCTGTCGCTGGAAAACCTGAGCCAAAGGCCTGACGAGCGGCTGGAAGACGGCCGCAATTTCTATGTCGCCTTCGGTCGGCTGGCTTTCCGCGCGCCGGATATCCTGGGCGGCACGGCGCGCAAGGCGGGCCTGTCATGCCAAGCCTGCCACGCCAGCGGCTTCGCCACCCATGCCTTCTTCATCCCCGGCCTGTCCGACCGGCCCGGCCGCATCGACGTAAGCAACGCCTTCTGGCACCTGCGCGGCGAGGATGGCATCGACAACCCGCTGGAGATTCCATCCCTGCGTGGCGTGAAGACGAAGGACCGTTTCGGCCACGACGCCCGCACGGCATCTTTGCGCGACTTCACCCGCCGGGTGATCGTGATGGAATTCGCCGGCGACGAACCCGATGCCCTACTGCTGGATGCCCTGGTGGCGTATCAGGAAAAACTGCAGCCGGCCGACGAAACGCCGCAACCGGTCACATTGCGGCAGGACCTGGCCGACATCCTCGGCCATCTCGATACCCTGCGCGTGCCGCTGGCCGAGGAGAATGCCGCGCTGGCCGGCCGCATCGCCACGATGATCCGCGGCCAGCTCGGCTTCATCCACGAACGGTTTGCCGACGAAGACATGCGCGGCAGCCGCGCTGCGCTGGAGGAATGGTCGCGTCGACTTGTGGGCATCGCGGACCTGGCGGAAGCCGGCCAATGGCCGCAGGCACGGCAGCATCTCGCTGCGCTACGCGCTGCCATCGCCGCACCGCCGCCGGCTTTTGCCGCCGACCTCCCGCGTTCGCTTTACGACAGAACGCGGCTTGCCGCCTGGCTCAGTAAGCCAGCTCGGTGAAGGCCGGATCGACCGATTTGTTCCAGCGGCCGTTATAAAGCTTCAGCAACGCTTCCGCCGGCGTCTCGCCGGATTCGGCGATGCGCGTCAGCGGTTCGAGGAAATGCGTTTCGTCCTCGCCGGCCGGCGATATGCGCTTGCGCGCTTTCAGCCCGGCCATGGCGATCTTCATCATCTCTACCGCGTAGCTTTGCAGGCGCCGGCCGCGCAGTTCGGTATGCAGGCCGAATTTGGGCACATCGAGCCGCAACTGCTCGCGCTCTGCGATGGTCCAGTCGCGGCACAGGTCCCAGGCGGCATCCAGCGCTTCCTGCTCGTACAGCAGGCCGACCCACAAGGCCGGCAGGGCACATAGCCGCGACCACGGACCGCCATCGGCGCCGCGCATTTCCAGATACCGCTTCAGCCGCACCTCGGGGAACAGCGTGGTGATATGGTCGGCCCAGTCGCGCAGGGTGGGCTTTTCGCCCGGCAGGGCCGGCAGCTTGCCGGCCATGAAATCGCGGAAGCTCTGGCCCGAGGCATCGATGTATTTGCCGTCGCGGTAGACGAAATACATCGGCACATCGAGCGCGTGGTCGACATAGCGCTCGAAGCCCATGCCATCCTCGAACACGAAACCCAGCATGCCGGTGCGGTCGGGATCGGTATCGGTCCAGATCTGGCTGCGATAGCTCAGGAAGCCGTTCGGCTTGCCCTCGGTGAAGGGCGAGTTGGCGAACAGCGCGGTGGCCAGCGGCTGCAGGGCCAGGCCGACGCGGAACTTCTTCACCATGTCGGCTTCGTCGGCGAAATCCAGGTTCACCTGCACGGTGCAGGTGCGGAACATCATGTCGAGGCCCAGATTGCCCTTCTTGGGCATATAGGCGCTCATGATGCCGTAGCGGCCCTTGGGCATCACCGGAATGTCCTGGCGGCGCCATTTCGGATTGAAGCCCAGCCCCATCATCGCCACGCCGATTTCGCTGTCGATCTCGCGCAGCTGCTTCAGATGGGTCGAGACCTCGATACAGGTCTGGTGGATGGTCTCAAGCGGCGCGCCCGACAATTCGAACTGTCCGCCCGGTTCCAGCGTGATCGACTGGTTGTCCATGGTGAGCGCGATGATCTTGTCGCCCTCCGTCACCGGCTGCCAGCCGAAACGCTGCAACTCGACCAGCAGGCGTTTGATGCTCGCGTCGCCTTCATAGGGCAGCGGGCGGAAGTCGGCGGTGCTGTAGGCGAATTTCTCGTGCTCGGTGCCGATGCGCCAATCGGCTTTCGGCTTGCTGCCCTGGGCCAGATACTCGACAAGCTGCGCCTTGGAAGTGATCGGCGTTTCGGGAGCCTGGGCCGGTCCGGACATGAGAACCTCGAAATGATTATTGTTATCGTTACTGGGGTTGGGCGGCGGCCGAA
>NZ_JBKBHT010000003.1:265000-622647 GCF_046297595.1 Ferrovibrio sp. | reverse complement strand
CCGACCGCATCATGCTGTGCGGCAGCCCCGGCATGCTGGCCGACATGCGCACGATGCTGGATGGCCTGGGCTGGCAGGAAGGCTCGACCACCGGTGCCGGCGAATACGTGATCGAAAAGGCATTCGTCGAACAGTAGGGCTGGCGTCTGGTACAGTGATGGCCACATTGCAGAATGGTGCGGTACAAACATGGCGGGTCTTGCCTGGTCTGCTATGTGTCGCCTTGGTCGTTGTAGCCGCCTACATTACACAGGCGGTCGTGACGTACGGTATATTTGGTCTGGGAAGCGTTGCCTTCATCGGCGGTATGGTGCTCGCGAGCATCATCCGCCTTCCAGCGAATATAGGGCCTGGCCTGGAAGTGGCGACCAAACCTTTGCTCAGATTTGCCGTCGTACTACTGGGACTACAGATGAACGTCGAAGGGCTGGTCGCGATCGGTTGGCCGGTTCTGTTGGCCCAGTTGCTCTTGGTCGTGACAACGCTGACACTTGTTCATGTCATGACACGAGTGATAGGGCTCGATGCTGGGCTTGGATTGCTGATTGCGATCGGGTCTGCCATCTGCGGTGCTTCCGCCATTCTGGCGGCCAACCAAGTGCTGCAGCAAGGCGAGCGGCGAGTTGCTTTCGCTGTGGCCTGCATCACAATCTTCGGCACGGTTTCGGTTCTTGTCCTCCCGATTGCCGGTCAATTCCTTGGCCTGACAAATGAGGCCTATGCCGTCTGGGCCGGTGCCGCAATCCATGAGGTCGCGCAGGTTGTTGCCGCTGCCAGTTACGGCGGCATGGATGTCTCCGCGTTGGCCATAGCCGTGAAACTGTCGCGTGTTCTTATGTTGCCGGCGGCAATCCTTACCTTGGCATGGATTGCGGAAAGCTCGGCTTATTCATCCCGGAGGCGGGCAAGGATGCCGGGTTTCGTTTTCGGCTACGCAGCCTGCGTTGTTGTATCGTCAACGGGCCTGATCCCCCCTGATATTCTCGACATCGTGAAGGCGGTAACGGCCCTCCTCTTGGCGGTATCGCTGGCGGCAATCGGTCTTCAATCCAACCTGAGGAACGTCATCGACGGCGGCTGGCAGCCACTGGTTTTGGCATTTATTGCTTGGGTAATAGTTACAATCGGTGGCTTTGCCGTCGCCACACTGCACTTGAGCAGTTGAGGCATCCTGCGAATACCGGAATCGACAATCCGTAAATAACCAGAATGTACCGCTGCCTTAATAAGAGCGATGAGGCTGTAGGCCTGGAAGTCGCTACGACTTAACGCCATGCGGCGCGTATTCCTACAGGACCCAAGCCAAACGCTCTGGCCTATCCCTTGTGCCATGTGACCTTAATTTTGCTGTGGGCGCCTGTCGATGTGTCTGGTCGAAACTGACCGTGCCAGCAACTGCTGGCTGACGATGAAAATTACCAAATCTGGATTCTCAGCCCACCGTGCTGATTTATAGGATATCGCCTGTCTGATGAAATATTTGTGCATCGATGGCTGCAATGGAAAAAGCTTTGAGCACAACTAAGTGCATTGGGCTGAATCCATCGCTATCCATACGGCTGATAGAATTCAGGAACTTACTTTGCAAAAATGGGCATTGCTACCTGCAGACCAGACCTGCTCTGGGGTGCAGTCAGTTTTGGACAGTTTGCAGTCCGAGCTGGAGAATTTGCACTAAAACGCTGAGCCGCCGGAACCGAGCCAGGTATTTTTCAACAGGGGCAAAGGCCCTTTGGTTCTGCTTCGTCTAATGAGCGAGAGATTCGGATTCGGCTATACGTGTCAACGTGAAATCATGCCTTTATGTTCTAGCCGGCTGAGCCAGCGGACCAGAGGCCAGAGCAGCGTCAGATAGATCAGGGCAGCCAGGACGACCGGTGAAGGATTGTACAGCAGAGACTGCGCGTCACGGGCCACGCGCAGCAACTCGGGTAGGGCTACCACACTGGCCAGCGTGGTGAGCTTGACCACTTCAATGCTGTTGCCGATCAGGTCGGGCAACACGTTGCGTGTCGCCTGCGGCACGATCACCCAGGTCAGTGCTCCCAGCCGCGTCAGGCCGGTGGAGCGTGCCGCCTCCATCTGGCCCTGCGGCACAGCCATGAGGCCGGCGCGGAAGATCTCGCCGTAATAACTGGCGTTGTTGAGCAGGAAACCGAGCGCTACCGCCAGCAGCTTGGGCATGTCGATGCCCAAGAACGGAAAACCGAAATATATGAAGATCAGCAGCACGAGCGGCGGCAGGGCACGGAAAACATCGACATAAATCGCGACCAGCGCGCGCACCAGGCGGCTTTCGGTCTGAGTGGCGGCAAGCGCCACGAACAGGCCGCCGACCAGCCCAAGCGGTATCACGAGCAGCGACAGACCGATGGTGGTCAATAGGCCCTGCAGCAGGAAGGGCAGGACCTGCTGGAAGACATCGATGTTGAAGAAGTTGCGCAGCAGGGCGTCCATGTCACGTCCGCCACTGCCAGCCGCGCTCCAGGCGGCGTGATGTCAAAATCACAGGGATGAAGATCACCAGATAGGCCGCCGCCGCCATGGTCAGGGGCGTGGGGTTTCCGGCGTTGCTGGTAGCGGAGTGGGCGTTGTTCAGAACCTCGCTCAATGCCACCACCGAGCCCAGCGCGACATTCTTGCTCACGGCAATAACGCGGTTGGTGAGCGGGGGTACGGCGATGCGGAAGGCCTGCGGCAGAATCACTGAAGTCATGGTCCGCCACCAGGTCAGGCCGGTGGAGCGCGCCGCCTCTGACTGTCCGCGCGGCAGGCTGATCATGCCGCCCCAGATACATTCTTCGGCATAGGCCCCCAGCACCAGTGAAAGCGACAGCCAGGTGGCGGTCAGGGCGGACATGGAGAGGCCGATCAGTGGAAAAGCGAAGAAGAAGATAATGATAACGACCAGAGGGGGCAGGGCGCGCATGATATCGACAAAAGCGATGATCGGCAGCGACAGCCACGGCTGCTGCAAGGCGCGCAGGATCGCCAGCGCAAGGCCAAGAGCCAGCCCGGTCAGCGTCACCAATACTCCGACGCCGGCCGTGACACCCATGCCGGCGACGATATCCGGCCAGTAGCGCGCCGCCACCTCGGCATTGAAGAAGGTATGCAGGAAGCGGTCTAGGCCGTCCATCACTGATGGCCGTTCGTATAGCGTGCCAGAAAAGCCTTGGTGCGCTCGTGCTGCGGGGCGCCGAAGACCTCGGCAGGCGTGCCCTGTTCGACGATCACGCCGCCATCCATGAAAATGATGCGGTCGGCGGCGGCGCGGGCGAAACCCATTTCGTGCGTCACTACCAGCATGGTCATGCCGTTTTCACGCAACTCCCGCATCACTTTCAGAACCTCACCCACTGTTTCGGGGTCGAGCGCGCTGGTCGGTTCGTCAAACAGAATGATCTTTGGCTGCAACACGATGGCGCGCGCGATGCCAACACGTTGCTGTTGGCCACCCGAAAGCTGGCCCGGATGGACCCCGGCCTTGTCGGCCAGGCCAACGCGCTCAAGCGCAGCCATGCCGAGTCTGTCGGCCTCGGTGCGCGACTTGCCCTGCACCTTGCGCAGAGCGAGCGTGACGTTCCCGAGTGCGGTGAGATGCGGGTAGAGATTGAACTGCTGGAAGACCATGCCGATATGCTGTCGCACGGCATTGATATCGACATCGGGGCGGCTGATATCGGTTTCGCCAACCATGATCTGACCGGCCTGGAAACTCTCCAGCCGATTACAGCAGCGCAGCATGCTGCTTTTGCCCGAACCGGACGGGCCGATGACACATACCATCTCGCCGGGAAAGACCCGCAGGTCGATCCCGCGCAGGACATCAAGAGAGCCGTAGGCCTTGCGCAGGCCTACGAGCTCCAGGATCGGTGTTGTACTCATATCGACAATCGCAAAAGCACCTTTCGCGCCGAAAGGCTTACGAGCATTTCAGGGTAACCGGCGTCGGGTCGTAGCCTTCCATGTTCGGCACGCCATGGCCCGGTGCGATCACTACGGCCGCCGCATCCGGACCGGGCTTGGAACCGAACCACTTTTCGGCGGTCTTGGCGACGAAACCGTCCTTCTTCATGCATTTCAGTGCCATCGAGGCGGCATCGCGGCCGGCCTTGTCGTCGCCACGGAAGGCAAGAGCCCAGACCAGACCAGTCGAGATGGTGTAGGTCGTCTTGACTTCCGGGTTCTGCTTCGCAGCCCAGGCCGATACGGTATTGCCGCCCAGATTGGCGTCGGCGCGGCCGGACTGTACCGCCTGGATGGCATCAGAGTTGCTGCCATAGACATCATACTTGAAGCCGTATTTCTCGGCATTGTCGCGGGCCCAGTTTTCGTAGGCCGAACCCTTGTTGACGGCGATTGTCTTGCCTTTCAGGTCGGTCAGCGCCTTGATGCCCGGTGCCGATTTCTTTTCCACAAAGGTGAAATCGGTATTGAGGTAACCCTCGGTGAACAGCATTGTCTTGGCGCGTTCCGGGGTAACGGTCACGGGTGCCAGGACGAAATCATACTTCTTGGCATTCAGACCGGGGATGAGGCCGGAAAACTCGGTTCCCTCGACCTCCAGCTTCTTGCCCATGCGCTTGGCCAGCTCTTCGCCCAGCTCGATATTGAAGCCCTGCAGGCCACCGCCCAGCTTCACCATCGCATGCGGAGCAAAAGTGGCGTCCACGCCCGTCTTCAGGGCCTGCGCCATGGCCGGCATCCCGGCGGTCAGGATCAGGGTGCCGAGTGCCGCGAACCCTAGTTTCATTTTGAATGACGTCATGATTACCCCCTCTGTTGGATCGATGGATTAAATCGGAATGGCAGATCAGTCCGGCGGCGTGCCGAGCGGCGCTCCGGCGCCAGTGCGATCGACGATAAGCCGGTAGTGTTCAGGGCGACGATGCTTGGCGAAGTTGAAGACATGTTCGCGGAAGGTCTCGCCCAGGGCCAGGTCGGCATTGGTGAAGATCAGTTCGTCTTCCTCGCTCTGTGCCTGAGCGGTGATTTCGCCGGTCGGCGCCACGATGGCCGAGCCGCCAATCATGTGAAACCCATCTTCCTTTCCGCATTTCGCCGCCGCCGCCACCCAGATTCCGTTCTGATAGGCATTGCCCTGCAGGGAGAGCAGATGATGGAACATGCGCAGATGCGTCGGCTCGTTCCAGTGGATGTTCAGGCTCGGCGTATTGTAACCCAGCGCCACGATCTCGGCGCTCTGCAATCCCATCACGCGGTAGGTTTCGGCCCAGCGGCGATCGTTGCAGATGCACATGCCGATATGCGTGCCCAACGCTTCCCAAACCTTGAAGCCTTCATTGCCAACCTCGAAGTATTTTTTCTCCAGGTGCTGAAAGGGTGCGGTTTCAATATGATGCGAATGACCAGGCAGATGGATCTTGCGATACCGGCCGACAATCTTCGCGTTCTCGTCGGCCAGGATCGCCGTGTTGAAGCGCCGCCCGTCCGGCGTCAGCTCGGCATAGCCGAGATAGAAGCCGATCTTGAATTCGGCGGCGAGATCGAATAGCGGCTTCGTCTCCGGCCCGGGCATGCTGCGCTCGAAGAAACGGTCGACGGCTTCTTCCTCGGTCATCCAGTAACGGGGGAAGAATGTAGTGAGGGCGAGTTCCGGAAAGACCACGAATTTCGCGCCACGGCTTTTGGCCTCACGCAGCAGTTCGATCAGTCGCTTGACCACAGCGGCGCGAGAGTCGGCGAGGTTAATGGGCCCAAGCTGGGCAACGGCAATGCCGTAGGGGCGTTTGAGCGTGCTCATCCTCAGCTCCCCATGCCGACCAGATTGCGCAGCATCTGGCGCGCCAAGGCGGCCGAAATGCCGGTGGGGTTGGCCAGCATGTCGGATGCCTTCCGTTTCAGGAACTGGCCCGAGCCGCGTCCGACCTTGAGCTCATTGTTCTCGACCACGACACGGCCGCGATTGATCACGATCTCGGGCCAGCCCTTCAGCTTGCGACCTTCATAGGGCGTGTAGCCGACATTGTCGTGTAGCATCGATGCCGTGACGGTGACTTCACGCCTGTCATTCCAGATTCCGAGATCTGCATCGGCGCCAACGGCAATCGTGCCCTTGCGTCCGCCCAAACCATACATCTGCGCGTGGTTGGTTGCAGTCAGCGCCACGAATTCCTGAATGCTGATGCGGCCAGCCATCACGCCCTCGGAGAACAGCAGCGGCAGGCGCAGCTCCAGGCCTGGCACGCCATTGGCCATTTCCTTAAAGGTCGTGGCGTCACCCTTGGGCAGCTTGCCGCTTTTATCGAAGCGGTAGGGCGCATGGTCGGAGGAGTAGGTATAAAGCGTACCATCCTTCATACCAGCCCAGACCGCTTCCTGCGATTCCTTGTCGCGCGGTGGTGGTGAGCAACAGAACATTGCGCCCTGCAATCCTTCGCGATCCAGGTCGTCCTGGGTCAGGAACAGGTATTGCGGGCAGGTTTCGGCATAGACGGCGGCGCCGCGCTGTTTGGCGCGGCGGATCGTGTGGATCGCTTCCTGCCCCGACACATGCACGATCAGCAGCGGCACGCCCAACAGGCGCGACAGGGCGATGGCGCGGTTGGTTGCCTCGCTCTCGGCGATCGGATCATGCGCCACAGCGTGGTATTTCGGCGCGGTATGGCCCTGTTCCAGCAGGCGGTGCGCCAGCCAGCGGATCATGTCGTGGTTTTCCGCGTGCACCATTACCAGCGCCTGCTCGCGGGCTGCCACGCTGAGCACATCCAGCAACTGGTGGTCGTCCAGCTTCAGCTTGTCATAGGTCATATAGACCTTGAGCGAGGTGATGCCGTCGCGGATCGCCTTGGGCAGATCGGTCTGCAAGGCGGTATCGTCCGGGTTGGCGAGAATCAGGTGGAAGCCATAGTCGATCACGGCCTTCTCGGCGGCACGTTTACTGTAATCCGCCACCACGGACGGAATCTGCATGTCGCGATGCTGTGCCGCGAAGGGAATGATAGTGGTGGTGCCGCCAAAGGCGGCCGAAACCGTGGCGGAATAGAAATCGTCGGCGCACATCACGCCCATGCCGGACAGCTGTTCGACATGGCAGTGGCTGTCTATGCCGCCGGGCAGAACCCAGCGGCCGGCGGCATCGATTTCGCGTTTCCCCGGGCCGCAGCCCTGGCCGATGGCAACAATCACACCGTCGCGGACCGCGATATCGGACTCGAATACATCGCTCGCTGTGGCGATGCGGCCATTGCGCACCACCAGATCAAAATCGCTCATTGCGGTCCACTCGGATGCTGGTCAGACACAGTGCTTCAACGAAATTCTCGCAATGCAGCACCAGAATGTCGCATGCCGGTTTGTCATCCGCCCTTAACACGATGTTAAGGGCGCGACGATGTCGGCATGATCAGTGCCGCAGGGCCCCTTCGCGCATTTCTTCCTGCAGGGAAAATCCGTTGGCGGCCATGAGCTTGCGGAGAATTTTCACAAAGGATTGGGCCAG
Source organism: Ferrovibrio sp. (assembly GCF_046297595.1). GTDB lineage: Bacteria > Pseudomonadota > Alphaproteobacteria > Ferrovibrionales > Ferrovibrionaceae > Ferrovibrio. Next base: position 615,182 of record NZ_JBKBHT010000003.1, on the reverse strand, counting down.
CTGCGACATTGGTTCGAAGCGCAGGAAGGCCAGGTTCGCCATCATCACCGGTGCATCCATGACGGGACGCGACACCAGATGGCCATTCGGCCAGTTGAGCAGCGAGAATTCGTCAATCAGCGCCACCCCGGCCCCGGCCTGCACCAGGGCGCAGGCGCTCTGCGGCGAGCCGACCTCGATGGTGGTTTTGAGCGGCAGGCCGGCGCGCTCGAACATCTGCGCCACCATGCGGCCATAGGGCGTGTCACGGTCATAGGCGATCAGCGGATAATCGGCCAGATCGGCCAAAGTCAGCATGGTTTTCCGCGTCAACGGATGGTCCTCCGGGCAGACGCAGCAGACCGGGCTCTGCCCTAGCGGCTTGGTCTCCAGATTCGGGTGATCGATGGGCGTGCTGATCACGCCGATGTCGGCCTGGTGGTTCAGCAGGCGATCCTGTAGCGGCGCGTAATTGAGGAAATTGAAGGTAACCCTGGCATCGGTGTACCGCTCGCAGAGGCGGGCGATTGCCTGAGGAATCAGCACATGGCCGATACTTGGGCTCGACACCACATGCAGCACACCCTGGCGCCGTTCAGCCAGCGAATGCGCAACTTCGTTCACGCGCTGCACGCCGAGGTAGACATGATCCACCTCGCGGAACAGACGTTTCGCCTCTGGGGTTGCATAAAGCCGGCCCTTGATACGCTCGAACAGCGGAAATCCCACCCGTGTTTCGGTATAGGACAGCAGCCGGCTGACGGCGGGTTGCGAAACATGTAGCACCTTTGAGGCGCCGCTGATCGAGCCAGTGCTCATGACGGCGCGGAAAACTTCGATTTGTCTGAGATTCAAGGACATGCGGACCTCCCATGTGCCGTTTCTTATGATCATCGCATGATGCACCGAAAAGCGGCCATCCCATAACATCGCGTTAAGGGCGCAAGACAAATAAGCAAGGAGCATGCCACTCACAGCGTGCGCGGACTCGCATAGACTGGCGGCGACTTCTGGAGATCGCGCCATGACGCCTACAATCGTTGTGATCAATCCGAATTCGAATGAAGCCGTTACGGCAGGCATCGATGCCGCGCTGGAGCCCCTGCGCATGGCCGGCGGTCCCGCGATCCGTGCCCTGACGCTGAAAGAAGGCCCGCCGGGCGTTCAAACCCAGCACGACGTGGAAAGCGTGACGCTGCCGCTGGCGCGACTGGCAAAATCAATGGAAGCGGAAGCCAGTGCCTTCGTCATCGCCTGCTTCAGCGATCCGGGTCTGCATGTGGTGCGCGAGGCTGTGAATCGCCCGGTGCTCGGTATCGCCGAATGCGGCGTACTCACCGCGCTGACCATGGGATACAGTTTCGGCGTCATCGCCATCCTCGATGCATCGATTCCCCGGCATCTGCGGCTCTGGGGCGGCATGGGCATTACTGATCGGCTGGCCGGTGAGCGGGCCATTGGACTGACGGTTGCCGAACTGGCCGACCGCGAGCGCACGCTGAAACGCATGATCGAGACCGGCAAGTATCTGCGTGATGAGCGCCAGGCCCATACCATCGTTATGGGCTGCGCCGGCATGGCTGTATTCCGCGATCCGTTGCAGGATGCGCTGGGCATCCCGGTGATCGAGCCGACCCAGGCAGCGGCCACCATGGCGCTCGGGAGTGTTCGTCTGGGCTGGTAGTCGCGATGGACATCGCCGCTTTGGAACTTTCGCCCGACCGCATCTACAAGCTGCTGGTCAGCACGGTGATGCCGCGGCCTATCGCGCTGGTCTCGACGCTGAATGAAGATGGCGGCCTGAATGCCGCGCCGTTCAGTTTCTTCAATGTTTTCAGTAATGCTCCGCCTCTGCTGGTGGTCGGTATCGAGGGTAACAAGCGTGCCGACGGGCAGTCGCACAAGGACACTGCACGAAACATCATTGCGCGCGGCGAATTTGTGGTTAACCTCGTCAGTTACGCCATGGCGCTTCCCATGGTGGCCTGCGCCATCGATTTTCCCGCCGGCGTTAGCGAATTCGATCAGGCGGGTTTCACGCCCCGACCCTCGAAACAGGTGGCTGTACCGGGCATCGCGGAGTCACCGGTCAGCTTTGAATGCCGCCTGTTTAGCACTGTGTCGCTGCCCTTCAACCGAAGCCTGGTGACAGGCGAGATCGTTCACCTGCATGTGGCCGACAGCGCCATCGACGACAAGCTGCATGTCGATCCAGATGCACTCGACCTGATCGGCCGCATGCATGGAGGAGGCTGGTATACCCGCACGCGCGATCGCTTTGAGGTGGCGCGCATGACGCCCGCTGAATGGCAGGCCAGGAAAAGACAGGTCGGGGACAAATGAACGCGACTCTCGATCAGCTGTGCGCCATTGTCGGCGCCGGCCATGTACTGACCGCGCCTGACGATCAGCGGGCCTATGTGGTCGACTGGATGAAGAAATACCACGGCCGGGCTCTTGCGGTGGTGCGGCCGGGCAGCACGGCGGAAGTGGCTGCTGTGCTGCGTTGCTGTAACGAGGCCGGCGTCGCTGTCATTCCCCAGGGCGGCAATACCGGCATGGCCGGCGGCGCGACGCCGGACGACAGCGGCAGACAGGTGATCCTTAGCCTGACGCGGATGAACAAGATCCGCGACCTCGATCCGGTCGGCAACACGATCACGGTGGATGCCGGCTGCATCCTGGCTGCAGTGCAGATGGCCGCCAATGATGCCGGCCGGTTTTTCCCTTTAAGCCTGGGTGCCGAAGGCAGTTGCACCATCGGCGGCAATCTTGCCACCAATGCCGGCGGCGTCGCCGTGCTGCGCTATGGTAATGCGCGGGAGCTGGCGCTTGGGCTGGAGGTCGTGCTTGCCGACGGCCGCATCTGGGATGGCCTGCAGGCCCTGCGCAAGGACAATACCGGTTATGACCTGCGCGATCTCTTTATCGGTTCGGAGGGCACGCTCGGCGTGATCACGGCGGCCGTGCTCAAGTTGCATGCTGCGCCGGTCGCGCAGGCCACGGCGATGATGGCTCTGCCGGATCGCGATGCGGCGCTGGCGCTGTTCACCCGGCTGCGGGGCCGGGTCGGCGACCGTCTGACGGCCTTCGAGTTCATGACGCGCAACTGCGTCGATCTGGTGCTCAAGCAGGTAGCTGGCGCCAGCCTGCCTTTCGCCGCTGTCCCGCCGGCGATTGTTCTGGCCGAACTGAGCGATACCGATGCAGGCACCGACTTGCCCGCACTGCTGGAAGACCTGCTGGCAGCAGCTATCGAAGCCGGCGAGGCAACAGATGCCGTCATCGCCCAGAGCGGCGAGCAGGCAAAGGCTTTGTGGCGCATCCGCGAAGGCATTTCGGAAGCGCAGGTGCGCGCTGGCAAAACGATCAAACATGACATTGCACTGCCCATTGGCCAGCTTGCCGCGTTCATGGATGAATGTGAGCGTGTCGTGGAAGCCGCCTGTCCCGGCCTCAACTTCCTGGTCTTCGGTCATCTCGGCGACGGCAACCTGCATTATAACCTGCAGCGAGCGCCGCATATGGACGACGAGGCCTTCTATGCGTTGACCGGATCGCTGAATGCCCTGGTGCACGATCTGGTGCATCGCTATCGTGGCAGCATCAGTGCCGAACACGGTGTGGGCCAGCTCCGGCGCGACGAGCTGCCGCGCTACAAGTCCGGCGTTGCACTGCAAATGATGCTTGATCTCAAGCGCCTGTTTGATCCGGGCAACATCCTGAATCCGGGCAAACTCCTCCAATCCTGACGTCTCGCCACAAGAGGTTCTCCAAATGGCCAAACTCGACGAAACCGCCAAGGGCGTCTTCATAATCTCGGTCACGCCGTTCACCGATGCGGGCGTGCTTGACCTGGAAAGCACCGACCGCATGGTCGACTTCTACATCGAAAAGGGCGTCACGGGGTTCACACTGCTCGGTATGATGGGTGAGGCGCCGAAGCTCACCATGGCGGAATCGCGCAGCTTCGTTCAGCGCGTGCTGAAGCGGCTAAATGGCAGGGTGCCGGTGGTGGTTGGCGCCTCCAGCCCCGGCTTCGCTTCGATGGCCGAACTGACCAGGGCAGTGATGGATGACGGCGCCGCCGGCGTCATGATTGCCCCACCCGGCACACTGAAAACCGACGACCAGATTGTTACCTATTATGAAAACGCGGTCGAGGCGATCGGTTCCGACGTTCCTTTCGTGCTGCAGGACTTTCCCCAATCCACAAACGTACACATGACGGCCGGCGTGATCGCCCGCATCATCAAGGGTCTGCCGTCCTGCGTGATGCTGAAGCATGAAGACTGGCCGGGTTTAGCCAAACTCAGCGCGCTGCGCGCCATGTCCGATCTGCGCCGGGTCAGCATTCTGGTCGGCAATGGCGGCGTCTTTCTGCCCGAAGAGATGGAGCGCGGTGCCGACGGCGCCATGACCGGCTTCGCCTATCCCGAGATGATGGTGGATGTTGTTGCGGCCTATCAGCAGGGCAAGCCGGATCGTGCTCGCGATATCTTCGATGCCTACTTGCCGCTGGCGCGCTACGAACAGCAACCGGGTCCGGGCCTTGCCATACGCAAATACGTTCTGCAGAAGCGCGGCGTGATCGCCTCGGCCGCGTTGCGCAAGCCGGGGCCTAAGCTTTCCCCGCTGGATATCGCCGAAACCGAAAAGATTATCGCGCGCCAGACCAAACGCCTGCGGGACATCGGCTGATGGATCTGGGGCTGGACGGAAAGCGCGCACTGGTACTTGGCGCCAGCCGCGGGCTCGGTGCGGCCTGCGCGAAAGCTCTGGCCCGCGAAGGCGCGACGGTGATCGCGGCAGCGCGCAGCATCGAGGATACCAAAACCTGGATTGCAGCTGAGCAAGCGCCCGTGGCTGCGCGGCTGACGGCAGAAAAACTCGATCTCTCCGACCGGATGTCGGTCGGTGCATTGGCCGATCGCCTGCTGCAGGATGCCGGCGTGGATATCCTGGTCAACAACAGCGGCGGCCCGCCGCCGGGCGCGGCAGCCGAGATCGGCCTTGATATGTGGCAGCAGCAGTTTGCCGCCATGGCAGGGCATGTCTTCCATCTGACCGGCCGCCTGCTGCCAGCCATGCTGGAGCGCGGCTGGGGCCGCATCATTACGATCACATCCTCCGGCATTGAACAGCCGATCCCGAATCTGGCGCTGTCCAATGGCCTGCGCATGGCCGTGCTGGGCTGGTCGAAGACACTCGCCGCCGAAGTCGCGGCAAAGGGCGTGACGGTCAACCTCGTGCTGCCTGGCCGCATCCATACGGACCGGGTTGACCAGCTCGATGGTGCAGCGGCGGCTAAGCAGGGCATGAGCCGCGAGGAGATCGCCAAAGCTTCTCAGGCCGCCATTCCCGCCGGGCGTTATGGCCGGCCCGAGGAATTTGCCGATGCCGTGGCGTTTATTGCCAGCACGCGTGCCAGCTACATCACTGGGATCAAGCTGCGGGTTGATGGAGGTATGATCCGGAGCGTGTGAAGACCGAGGTCCCTGTATTTTCGGCAGTTAATTGCTTGCCGGTTTCGCTGCCAACCCGTGTGATGCCTCCACCACAGGGGGCATATGCTCCTTGCCATGGCCGCTGCCGCCGTCCAGCCCGACTTCTCGGGGGGCGGACGCGCCGATGAGGTCATCCTCCGCAACAATGACTCTACGCTCGAGCTGCCGTTCGCCAGCAGCGTCAGCATCGAAGCCAATGCTGGCGCCCTGCGTGCAGCCTGCCGCTGTGCTTGGTGTACCAAGGCCAGGGTCGAGGGCGCGTTTCCCGGTGGCTTTTCCGGCTTGAGCATAACGCAGATCAAGCCCATCGGAACCTATGCGCTGAACCTGCATTTCTCCGACGGCCATGATCGCGGCGTCTTCCCCTGGTCCTACCTGCGCCAGCTTGCTAAGGGCCTAAGCGGTTAATGTCGTCTGCCCCCCTGTCCTGTTTCAAAACCCGATGCGCCGCGCCGAGCCGGTGAGTTACAAAACCTTGCCCCCAAATTTTGCGCAAATTTAACTGCACTCACGGGAAAAATGGGCAGAGTTAAGTGCGAATTAGGCCCAAAATGGCGGGCAGGCGCATCCAATAGAATCAATGACATACTATGCAAAACTCTTCATCTCTAGATACCACCCAGATCTGATCCTGCGCTTCGTACAAAGCGACGCCGACATTGTTTAATGCGAGGTCCTTGTAACGGCCGGCGAGGTTTCTCCAGTCTGCAACGTTATCTCTTCAACGTCTTAGACATCGAGGAAATGACTACCGGATTCTCATCGCGGCTATGGATGCATCGCAATGAGGGAACGGCGCCCGGCTTGAAAATTGTCGGCTGCAAAATGCATGACAACTGGAAGAGGAATTTTGCAGACAGATATCCAATCCGTGACGGCGCACCATCCTCAATTACAGATTGCTGTTCGATCATTGGGCCGGCATGGTAGATTACCCACAGGGGATGACCAGGCTGGGGGGCCAGGGGAGTATGGTTTCGAGTGTCAAACCGAGGCGTGGGCGGATTGCCCGGACGCTGAGCGTGTTTTTTGCTTTATCTGCTACCGGTTGTGTCACGGATGAAAGCCGCTGGGGCCTGCCAACATCTAGTGGTCGCACACAGTCGCTGACTGCGGACATGGAGCAAATCCCACTCGACCATGCGTCGGGAGAGGACATTCGCGAGGGCGTAAGGCTGTTGCGCGAGGGACGCGCTACTGCCGCCAATGAGGTATTTGAGCGCGGCCTTAAACGCAACCCTACCGATGGCGTGCTGCATTTCCTGAATGGTCTCGCTTATCATGCGCGCGCCGAGAGCGGCAACAAAACCGACCTTGAACTGGCTGAAACCGGATATCAGCTCGCGCTGAAGTTTGACCCGGACAATATCTGGGCCGCCTATCTGCTCGGGCATATCGCCTATCGCGCACAGCGTTATGTCGATGCGGAGAATTATTTCGCCTATGGGATGCTGTACCAGCCGAATAACCCGGAACTGCTGAAAGGGCTGCTGGTTTCGGCCTATGCGGCGCGCGACCTCGGCATGGCTGCCTGGGCGGCCAAGCAGCTCGAGCCGCTGGCAGCGGAAGACCCGATCATACGCCGCAATGCCACCCTGGCCTATGCCGCCTCCGGCCATTTCGACGATGCGCAGGCAAGCCTGGCGGCTTTTGCCTCAAGCGCCGAGCGCAATACGGCGCTGCAGCCGCGCTACGCTGCACTGCAGCGCCGCGTCGGTGAATGGCAGGACTATTTCGAACGCAACAACTTGCCGCAGTTCGCCTTCTCGGATGCCAAGCCATTTGAAGACCGGCGTCGGGCCCGCGAAAACCAGGCGCCGGCGCCATCGGCCGTGCCGCGCGCCCCGGTAACGCAGAGCCCCGTCGACCAGCGGCAAGCACCGCCGGGCGCCTTGCCGCCGGTGCAGAATCGTGGGGTGGCCGCCGCCCAGCCAGCAGCGCAGCCTGAGAAGGGTCCGCGCATGGCGCTGGTCGATGTCGCCATCATCCGCACCGAAGAGAACCGTTCTTCGCGTCAGGGCGTGAACCTGCTGTCCGGCCTGCAAGCGACGCTGGGCGGCACCTTGTACAATTTCAACTATGTCTCCGGCAGCAATACCGGCAACGGCGTGAATACGCTGACGCACACCATAAACCCGGTCTTCACACTGGCGGGCCTGACCTACAACCTCAATATCTTCAACGACGGCGTGGAACGTGCCGAAGTGCTGGCGCGGCCGTCATTGCTGGCCATCGAGAACAAGACCTCGGAGTTCTTCTCCGGCGGCGTCTGGCATGTGCAGTTGGTGAGCAATCTGTCCTACGGCACAATCGAGCAGGTGCCTATCGGCATCAATCTGAAGGTAACGCCGCAGTTCCTGGATGAAGACCTGCTGCTGGTCGACGTCAATGCAGAGCGTTCCTTTCTCGAGGAACGTTCCGCAGAAGTCGCCTTCACGGCATTCGCCGAGACCACCAAGACCTCTGTTTCCGCCACAGCCAAGCTGCGCTTCGGCGAGACGCTGATCCTGAGTGGCCTGTCGGAAAATGAAAGCAACCGCCAGCGCGACGGCGTTCCTGTGCTAGAGAAGCTGCCCGTCGTACAGTATCTCTTCTCGCAGCGGTCGGAAGAATCCCTGAAAAGGTCGGTGCTGATTCTGCTGACGCCGCGCAAGGCCCATTTCATGGACGGCCCCGGCAGCACGGATGCAGCGCGCGCCCTGCCGCCGCCGCCCCAGGGCGAGCGCTTCCGCAACGAGTTTCAGAAGCGCCAGGGCATCCGGCCAAATCTCGATGCCATCTTCGCCGGTCTGGAATATTCGGATTACTATCGCCAGTTCCGCAGCGGCGACATGCAGATGGCGCGCTGGGAAGAGCATGACGGCCTCGATCGCGTGATCAGGGATTTTTTCCAGATGCTGTACTTCTAGCCGCGGTTGCCCGGGCCGTTGCGGCTCACGGGGACTGGCCGTCGTCAGCTCGGCGGCAGGGGCGCCTCCCAGCGCAACAGCTGCTCCGGCTTCTGATTGTTGCATGCCATAAGGAACGGCCCGATCGAATAGCTATTGGGGCTTTGTTGGATATTGCCGATCTCGACGCAGAGATTGGTGCCCGTCTGCTGCAGCATGAAATGCTGCTGTACCTCCAGCACGTCATAGGTAACGCCGGTCGCACGGTTGCAGGGAGCATCGTTGAAAGTTGCATTCTGGCCGCTGGCATAGAAGCACATGCCGTCATTCACCTCGGTCTTGGCATCGGCCGTCGGCGTGACTCGGTGAACCATGCGGATCGTGCCGTCGACCATCTCGACATAGTCGAATATCGCCTGCTGAACGTTGCGCATCCGCGATATCCCGGACTGTCCATAGTCCGCGCCACAGGTTCCGGTCTCATAACCAACCCAGTTATTTCCGACCGGGTAGAACCAGACGCAGGTACTCGCAGCCGAGGCCAGCCGCGAGCCCTTTGGCACGAAATCGGGCCGCTCGGCATCGGGGATGGCGCGGAAATTTTGGCTATCCATGCCGATGCAGGATGTCCAGACCGCCTTCGCCGTTTCGGGCCGTGCATTCTCGCTGTCGAAATGCAGGCATTTCTGCGACGCACGGTTGATGATCTGCGAATAGATCCCGTCATAGGTGGCCACTTTCCACTGCTCGCTCTTATCGTTGGCGTCGCATGATTTCAGCATGAGCTTGACGCCCTGCTGACTGGCGTCGGCCGCGTCATCCTGGGCCTGGAGGCAAAGGCCATTGGCAACCAGTTGGACATAGTCATCCACCGCGATCGTGTGCCACTGCTCGGTCGCGTTGTCCTTGCAATCCTCCTGATGCACGGTCGTACCATCAGTTGCCACCGCCAGGCAGAGCGCGCTGTGACCGACCGCAAGATAGGTCAGATCGAATTGCTGGCTAGAACCAAGAAAGTCGGTGGCGCCAAGCTCTGACGCGGTCTGCTGTCGCTGTTGAGACAGTCTGTCGACCGCGGACTGGAAGGGCGCCGTGTTCGTCTCCATGCCCTTCAGCGTGTTCTCGAACTTGGCCTCGGCCTTCAATACTTCGTCGCGAATATCGTCGGACGCGGCGGCCAGTTCGGTACCGATATGGCTGTTCAGCCAGTCGGCGACTTTCGGTGAAATCTTGCTCGAGATATTGGAGACCACCTGTTGCGCCACCAGGGCTGGCAGAACCGCGAATGACTTGGCATTGAAGTCCCAGTCCTTGATTTTAAAAGCCAGATAGTCGCGGCGCGCCTGCTGCAGCAAGGTGTATTGCATATCGAGCAACAGCGGCTCGTCGTTGGCGATCATCCGCTTCAGGTCGCCGGCGAAAGTGACCTGCTGTATAGTGAATGGTAGGGAATTCAACACCTGTTCGATTTCCTGCTCGAACGGCCCGGTAACGGCGTTGATCACGTCCTCGCTGCCCTGAACCACGGCCATGGCGATCGAAAGCCCAAGACGCTCGGTGTCGCGTTCCGCCTCCAGCGCCAGAACAGTCGGGTCGAGATCATAGGCAACATTGATGGCGACCTTGGCGGCATCGAGCACGCCCGTTGCCACCGCCTTTGCGGCCTCTGCGCCGGCCATGCGAATCTCCCAATAGGGCTTGCAGAAGTAATGCGTTACAGAGTTGCCGCAGGTATTAGCTTCGTTCTGATCGTTGCTGATCTCGTTCTGCAGAGAGTCGACCCTGGCCTGCGCGGCCTGCACCTTGGCTTCGGCGCTCTGCTTGGCCTGGTTCGCCTGTTTGCGGGCATCCGCGACCTTCTGGTCGAGCGCGCCGACCTTCGCCTGGGCGTCGGCCAGTGCCTTCTTGTCGTCATCCAGCTTGCCATCTGCGGCGGTACGCAGCGCCGCCGTGCCGTCACGCATCACCTGGATAAGCCGGGGAACGATATTGTCCGTGAAAGATCCGGTGAACGAAATGTCCGCGTTGGGGTCGAATCTGCCGTTATTGAGGTCGACGCCCGCCATCTCGAACGTCAGGTTGCCATTGCCGAACTGATCGAGGCCCACAGTCACGATGAAATCCAGCGTTGGCGGCGTCAGATCGACTAAAACGGTCTCCGTTGCGCCGAGTACGGCAATGTCGGAAGTCAGCGTTGCCTTTGGCTGCAGGGAGACTTGAATATCGATGTTGTTTTTGTTGAAGCTGACCGGCCCCAGCGTGAAATCGGTCAAGTCGCCTTTGAATTTTAGACCCGAGGTGCCAGCCGAACCGGTCACACTGCCGAGGTCCTGCCCCAGAAAGCTGAAGATGCCTGAAAATCCGACGCCCTCGCTGACCAGGCCAAGTTGCGGATCGGTCGCGCCTGGCGTGGCGAAGGCAAAGTGGAATTTCTTGATATCGAAGGTCGGAAGCTTGATCTCGTCGAGATTCAGTTTGCCGCCGATGGCAGCCTGGGCGATTTCCAGAATGGCGCCATAGCCAATCGTATCCGCATCGCCGGAAAAGGCCACGGCATCCGGAAGCCCCTCGGCTTCGAGCAAGAATTTCATATTCGTGGCGAAGCTAAGGCTTTCCTGTCCGAAAGTCTGCGAGCCCGCAAAACCGAAATCCACATTGCCTTCCACATCCACTCCGGTGGTCAGCGTCACGTCGGAGAGCGACAGCGGCTGGATTCCAAAAGGCTTGTCCCAGGTGCCAGCCATGCCGCCGGTCACATTGAGGCCGACATCGCCATCGCTGAACACAACCTCTATGGAGGTCGTGAATTCAAGCTGGTCACGGCCAACCGTGACCATCATCGCGGTGCGAGCGCCAAAGTCCACGTCGGTACCGGCCCAGTTCAAGAAGAAGCCCGGCTGGGTGCCAGCCTTGTACTTCATGACGTTTTTCGGCAGGCCGCTCGCATCGCCGATCTGGTCCATCATGATGGACAGGTTCAGCGACGGCGATGCGGAGGAACCGAACAGGCCGCTGACTCCCCCCATGACCACCGCCGCATCGGCATTCACCCCGAGTTTTTGCAACCCCTTGCTCACCGCTCCCGACTGCGAGAAGTCGATCTTTGACAGCAGCGCTACACCAGCGGGCAGTAAAAGCGCGACATTGGAAGCACCGAATATATCCTTGAACAGGTCTTGCGCGGTGCTGGGCATCGTCTTCGGATCGCCGGTCAGACCGTTTTCCGACACGACAATGGCCGCATTGCCCAGGGTCAGGTCCTTGAGCGGCGTGCCGGCCAAGCCGGAGAACATGTCGACAAGCCGCAGGCCCTGCTGGTCGACGGCGAATACCGCGCCACCTGATGGGTCCTTGAAGATGAAGGTATCGACATGGACATTGTTCAACATGGTCTTGGCGGTGATGCCGTCGGGTGACAGCTTGATCGTGTCGACGGTGAACTGGTCCGCATGGGGAATGCTGCCGAAGCCCGGCAGGCCGCTGAGCTTGAAGCCCTGGCTGGCATCGAACTCGAAATACTGGAACGTGAGGTTGCCGGAGCTGTCACGCGCGAAATTCGCCGTGACTCCCACATTGTCCCTGCCGGCAAAGGTGGCGCTGCCCTGCAAGGAGAGGTCCGAGACATTGTTGCTGCTCAGATCGATGGTGAAAGATCCTGTATCCACCACGATGCCGGGCACGCCGAAGGGCTGATTCCAGGCATTGGCCAACGCGATCGAGATACTGCTGGAGCTGCCCTGGCCGCTCAGGCCCTTGTCCATGTCAAGATTGGCCACCAGATCCATCTCAGAGCCGCCGATCGTCATCTGGATCGGAAACTGGCCGTCGAAATCGGCACGCGGATTGCTGGTATCGTTGTTGCCCTTGATCGACAGGACCATCGGGCCGTTCAGCCTGGCATAGCTGCTGAGGCCGGGAACCGACGGCAGCCCTATTGGCGCCGAGAGATTGAGTCGACTCAGCAGCATTGCCTTGTCGGCAGTGCTGGCGGTGCGCATGGCCGATTTGGCGCCGGATGGAATGCGCCGAATGGTGTCGCTATGGAAGGTGCCATTGATTGGAAAGCTTGTCTGGCTGATGCTCACCGCGGACAAAGCGGACATCAGCCCCTGCGACGAGCTCAGATCGAATGTACCGGTCAGCGCCGCGGTGTCGGGCATGATCGTGAAGTTGCCGTTCGACGGCAGCGTCACCTTGCTAGCGAGATCGCCCGGCAGATCGGCCTGTGTGAAACTGCGGTTCTCCTGCCCAAAGCCGATCAGGGTATTGGTCAGGCCGACGCCACTCAGACCGTCCCCGTCGCTGTTCGGGATGAAGGCTGCGGCATCGAGCTTGCTGAAATAGAACAGGGCCGCCTGCTTGCCACCAGGCTGGTTGCGCAGGATATAAACATCGGTCTCATTGCCGTTGACCTTCATGTCGACGGCGATATGGTCGCTCGCAACCTCGATCTGATCGAGTTCGACATACTGATCGAGCCCGGTCTGTGCCGCCTGTGGCACCAGGTCGCCCAGGCCAAGGCCGGCTGTCGAGATGTCCAGCGTGGCATCTTTGCCGCGGGTCTTGGTCACCGACACGGCCTTGCCGTTATAACTGCCGGTGAAAACGGCTTTCTGGTCATCCAGAGCAAGCGAGGCGAACTGGGTCTGATCGGCGACCGGCACGTTCTGCAGCATCGGCAGTATGGTGCTCAGGGGGAAAGGCGCTGTGAGGCTGAACTGGTTCTGCGCGATGCGCAGGGTCATGCTCTTGTTCAAATAGGTGGTCGCAACGGTCAGGGTCGCCGGCTGCCCCATGATCCGGATTTGCGTCAATGCGACATTCGACAGGAAGGGAATCAGATCGGCGCCGGGAATAACGTCACCCAGCGTTATTGCAGTCGAAAGATCTGTAGAGTCTGGAGTCAGCGTGTAGAAGCCCGGCTGCCCGGTTATCGTAAAGGTCTTGCCGTTCAGGGCGAATTGCGCCTGAACCTCGCCGGCATTCATCATCAGGCTCTGCAATGTTATCGCATTGGCTTTGGGCGCTTTGGCCAATGGCGGAAACATGTCGCCAAGACTGGCGTTAGCCGTCAGCGTGAAGCTGTTCTGATTGTCGGATTTGAACGGAATCGTCGCCGCCAGCGTGGCGTTGCCGAAGCTGAAGGATGCATTGTCGAGTGCGGCAGCCACAGTATAACTGCCGTAATTCGCGCCCGGACTGACCGCCATACTCAATGTGGCCTGCTTCAGTTTGAAATCAGGCGGCAACAGGTCAACCTCGCCGATAGTGGCATCGAAGCGCAGCAAGACCCCGCCAGCGGCCGGATCGGTGGCTGCGACTGACAGCGTGGCCGTATAATTCAGCGGGAAGCCGAGCGGGCTCGCCGAGCCAGAGAATGTCCACTTATCGTTCGCGGCCTGCGTGAAGGATGCAAATCGTGGCGGCAGAAGATTGGTGTAATAGGCTGGCAGGGCCGATCGCAGGCGCTCGACCACATCTGAAATCCGGTCGTGGCTGACACTGCCGGACGGTGCCTGGGCATTGAGGAGCGATGGATCTTCGGTGACCTGCCCGAGGGCAGGCTGAGTCAGGCAGATCGGCAAAAATAAAACACAAACAGCCACTAGCGCGGCGCGCAGGCATACCTTCTTGAACCCCACCATCTTGCCCCCGGATTTTGATGTATTTTTCTTCGGGAACAGTCACCTTCAGTAGGAAAGGAGGCAACAAATTTCTTTTCCAAGTTAATGCGATTTAATCTTTCACAATTATAACGAGTATTTTTAGCTTGGAAAATCGCTGCAACGTCAATCCTCCTGACACCAATCTTGATCGGTGACCCAGATCTACGACCTTGGCCGGGCCAGTTTGGCTCAGGCTAGCTGGTGTTCAGAGGCAAAGTTAATCTGATGAAAATTTTGTGCATCGAAGGCTGCGCAGACAGAATTTTTATGCGCGGCTAAGTGCACATTCCCGGCAGCAGCCTTTTTGAAGCCGGTCCGCGGCTATTTTCCGCGCAGCAGATGTCCGGTCATCGCCAGCACGGCCACGTCGTAACCCTCCGGTCCCAGGCCGGCGATCACCGCCGTGGCGACTTTCGAGACCAGCGAATTGTGGTAGATCGCCTCGCGCCGGTGGATGTTGGAGATATGCAGCTCGATGATCGGGCCGGGGAACTGCTTCAGCGCGTCGAGGATGGCAATCGATGTGAAGGTGAAGGCGGCGGGATTGATGACGATACCGGCCGCCCCGTCATCGATGGCCTCGTGGATCCAGTTGATGATCTCGCCCTCGATGTTGGACTGGTGGAACCGCAGCGGCCGCGTGCCGGCGGCGCTCCTGCACATCGCCTCCACCTCGGCCAGGGTGGTGTGGCCATAGATTTCCGGCTCGCGTTTACCCAGCCGGTTCAGGTTCGGGCCGTTCAGGACGAATATCGGCTTGAGCTCGGTCATCGCATCCTCGCTGCGTCTGGGGTCAGCCCTGGTAGCCGAGCAGGCGCGGCAGCCAGAGCACAAGATCGGGAGAGACCGTGATGACGGCCAGCGCCACCACCATCGCAAACAGGAAGGGTAGTACGTCGCGCACGATCTCACGGATCGACACATTGGCGATGCGCGTCATCACGAACAGCAGCAGGCCGTAGGGCGGCGTGATCAGGCCCAGCATGATGTTCACCACCACCACAATGCCGAAATGCACCAGGTCGATGCCCAGCGCATTCGCGGTCGGGATCAGCACGGGGATGACGATCAGCAGGATGGTGGTGCCTTCCAGCAGGCAGCCGAGCAGCAGGAGCAGGATGTTCACCAGCACCAGGAAGGTCAGTGGCGACAGGTCCCAGCCAGCCAGCAGCAGGCGGATGCTGTTCGGGATATTCTCGACGGTGACGACATAGTTGAACACCAGCGCGCCGGCGATCAGCATGCCAACCGAAGCGGAGGTGCGCGCGCTGGCCAGGATCGAGCGATACAGGTCGCGCAGGCCGACGCTGCGATAGAGCAGCATCGAGACCAGCAGCGCATAGGCGGCTGCCATGGCCGCCGCCTCGGTGGGCGTCGTGACGCCGCTGTATATGCCGCCCAGCAGAACCACCGGCATCATCAGGGTCGGCAGCGCCTGCCAGGTGATGCGCGGCAGCTCCCGCAGGGGCGTTGGCTTCTCGACCGGGAAGTTCTCGCGCCGCGCGCCCAGGGCAACGATCACCATCTGGGAAAAGGCCATCAGCAGGCCCGGCACCACACCGCCCAGGAACAGGTAGCCGATCGAGGCATCCGAAACCAGCGCATAGAGGATCATCGGGATCGAGGGCGGGATGATCGGGCCGATCACGGCCGTGGCCGCGGTCAGCGCGGCGGCATAGCTGGCGCGATACTTGCCGCCGGCCGTCATCATCACCTGCATCATCTTGCCGGTGCCGGCGGCATCGGCGATGGCCGAACCCGACATGCCGGCGAAGATGATGCTCTGCAGAACGTTCACCTGGGCGAGGCCGCCGCGGAAGCGGCCGACGATGGCATTGCAGAACTGCAGCAGGCGCTCGGTCATCGAGCCGATATTCATCAGCTCGGCGGCCAGGATGAACAGCGGCACGGCCAGGATGATGTAGTTCCCGTACATGCCGTTCAGCAGCTGCTCGGCGGCCGTGCCCATGTCCAGGCCGGCCAGCCACAGATACAGCACCGAGCCGGCGATCATGGCGTGGCCGATCGGCAGGCCCAGGAAGGCCAGCACCGTCATGGCGACGATGGAGATCGAGAAGGGGCTCGCGAAAGTCATACGCCGGAGGCTGCCTTGGTGGGATCGGCATCCTGCGGCACATCGCCACGCAGGGCGCGCCACGAGAGCCAGATGTAGCGGATAAGGGCGGCGACCACGAAGATGACGTAGATCGAGAACAGCCAGTCGAAGCGGATTTTCATATAGGCCGATTTCTCGACCTTCATGAAGGCGACGTAATCGGCCACTGCCGGCAGCGACCAGCCATAGAGCAGGATCAGGGATCCGCCGCAGATCAGCATCATCGCCCGGCGCAGCTTCGGTCCGGCGGCGCCATAGAGCAGGTCGAAACGGATTTCCTCCTCTTCGCGCAGCACGAAGGCCGCGCCCCACAACACCAGCCACAGCCAGAGGATCGCACTGATCTCGTTAGTCCAGCCGATGGGCAGGTTCAGCACATAGCGGAACACGATCTGCAGGATGAAGGCGACGAACATCACGGCCAGCATGGCCGCCAGCACATTCTCGCCGCGCCGGTACAGCCAGGCGGCCAGGCTCTGGAGTCGATGATGCACGGAGTTTCTCCGGCCTTTCGGACTGAAAATTACGACAGGGCCGGATCGGAATCCGGCCCCGCCCATGCTGCTAGAGCGCGTTGATCTTGTCGACCATGCCCTTCGGCCAGTCCTTGGCCAGGTCGGAGGCCAGGTATTTTGCCTGGGCATGCTTGCGGAAGGCCGCCTGGTCGGGCTGGTAGATATTCAGGCCTTTGCTCTTGAACAGATCAAGCAGCTCCTTCTCGCGCGCCTGGTGCTTCTTGGTCGAGAAGTCGATGGCGGCATCGGCGGCGGCCTGGAAGCGCTTCTGCGCATCGGCCGACATGCCCTTCCACACCTTGCTCGACACGGTAAGCAGGTCGAAGCCGACCAGATGCGAGGTCAGCACGATCTGCGACATCACCTCGTAGAACTTCATGTTCTCGACGTTGGGCAGCGGGTTGTCCTGGCCGTCGATGGCGCCGGTCTGCAGGCCGGTATAGACCTCGGCATAGGCCATCGGCGTGGGGTTGGCACCTAGCGACTCGCCCAGGAACTGCCAGGCCTCGCCCGGCGGCATGCGCAGCTTGATGCCGGCCAGGTCGGCCGGGGTGGCGATCTTCTTGTTCGGCTTCAGGCCCACCTGGCGCGCGCCGAAATAGGTCGGGCCGAGGATATGGATGCCCAGCTTTTCATCGGCCATCTTCTTCATCTCGGCGCCCGGCGCGCTGGCAAAGAACTTGGCGAGGTGGTCGGCATCGCGGAACAGGTAGGCCGCGGTCAGGATCGACCAGGCCGGAATCTGCTTCGAGATGTCCTGCGGCGCGATGTTGCCCATTTCCAGGTTGCCGCGCTGGATCGCCACCAGCTCGGTGCCCTGCTTGAACAGGGTGCCGCCGTAATAGCCCTCGAAGGTGAAGTCGCCGGCAACGCCCTCGGCGAACTTCTTCATCATCTCGGCACGGATATCCTGTTCGGAAAAGACGGCCGAGAAGCGCAGTTTCGGCTTGCCCTGCGCATGGGCCGTGATGCTCAGGCCGGACAGGCCAAGAGAGGCGGCGGCCATGCCGGTGCCGGCGAGAAAGCGGCGACGTGTGGTTTCTATGGTCATTGTGTTTCCTCCCGATTTTTGGACTCAGATGCAGGTTTACGGTTACTGAAATCCTTTCCTTGCCTCAGGCTGCAGCCGAGAAATGGCCCGCCATCGCGGCCATGTCCGACTTGCGCCCGGTGAAAAGCTCAAAGGCCCGCACGGCCTGGCCAATCGCCATGCCGGTGCCGGCCAGGGTGCGGCAGCCCTGCGCGCGCGCGACGCGCAGCAATTCTGTCTCCTGCGGGAAATAGATGATCTCGGCGACCCAGTGGTGGCCGCGCAGCAGATCGGCCGGAAACGGCGTGCCGGGATATTTCGCCATGCCGACCGGCGTGGTGTTGACGATGCCGTCGCTCCAGGACAGCGTCCGGCCCAGCGAGTCCGCCGCGGCCTCGCCGGTCTGCACACGCTCGCCCCAGTCGCACTGCATGCGCGTGGCCAGAGCCTGTGCCCGGGCCGGATCGGTATCGACGATCTCCAGTTTTTCGACGCCCAGCTGCATCAGGGCATAGGCCACGGCCGCCCCGGCGCCGCCGGCGCCGAACTGCACCACCTGGCGCAGCGGCACATCCGGCAGGCCGATGCGGAAACCTTCGGCAAAACCCCAGCAATCGGTGTTGTGGCCGGTGGTTGCGCGGCCGGCATAGACCACGGTGTTCACCGCGCCGATGGCGGCGGCTTCTGGCGATAGCGCGTCCAGATGCGGCAGGATCTGCTGCTTGAAGGGATGGGTGACGTTGAAGCCCTGGAATCCCAGCGCGGCGCCGGCGGCCAGGATGTCGGGCAGGGCCGCATCGGGCAGCGACAGGGCGTCGAAATCGATCAGGATATACATGCAGTCGAGACCCAGCCGCGCCGCTTCGCGCTCATGCATCATCGGGGTGCGCGACTGCTGGATGCCGCGGCCGATCAGGCCGACCAGTACGGACATCGCCTGCTGCGCCTGTATGCGCGGGGCGTGGCTGGCCACCAGGGCCTGCAGCGCCCGTATGCAAGTGTCGCGGCCCGACATGTCGCGTCCCGTGTTCACGGCTTCTCCCGTCTCCCCTTCGGGCGTCTCGGTGCAGAATGTACGAAATAGTTAGTATAGTCAAATCCAAACCGGCAACGCATCCGGTCGGACGGTTTGATTGGCTAGGTTTTGGCGGATTTCCCGATTTCGGAACGCCCGGCGTTCAGTGCCCCTGCAGCCAGTGCAGCACGCCCCGGCCGGCGGCGACGCCGGTGGCCAGGCAGCCCTGCAGCAGGTAACCGCCGGTGGGCGCTTCCCAGTCCAGCATCTCGCCGGCCACGAACACACCCGGCCGTTTGTGCAGCATCAGGTGCTCGTCCATCTCGTCCAGCGCGATGCCGCCGGCGGTGGAAATCGCGCGGGCCAGCCCGAATGGTGCTGTGAGACGCAGCAGCAGGGCGCGCACCAGCCGATCGAGCGGGGCGGTACTGCCGCCATGCAGGGCTTCCTGCACCAGGCCGATGGCCACCGGCGACAGGTTGATCTGCTTGCGCAGGAAGTTGGCCAGCGATGCGCCGCGCCGGGGCTGGTTTAGCTTGTCATGCAGTTCGGCATCGTCCATGTCGGGCCGCAGGTCGATCTTCAGCTCGGCCACGCCGTCGCGCAAAACGGCATCGCGCAGCCGCGCCGACAGCGCATAGACCGCGCCGCCTTCGATGCCCTGATCCGTGATCATCGCTTCGCCGCGGATCGTCTGCCCGGCAAAATTCAGTGCGATGCGTTTCAGCGGTGAGCCGGCATGGCGGCTGCGGAAATGCGCCGACCATGCGACATGGAAACCGCAATTGGCCGGCTGCAGCGGCGTTATCGCGATATCGGGCAGCAGGGCGGTCCAGCCGCCATCGGCACCCAGCCGCGGCCAGGACGCACCGCCCAGCGCCAGCACGATGGCATCGGCGGCATACGTGCTGCCATCCGCGAAACGCAGCAAGCCATCGTCGGTCCAGCCGCTCCATTCCGCCCGTGTTTTCAGCGTCACGCCCAGATCGTTCAGCCGTGTCAGCCAGGCGCGCAGCAGCGGACTCGCCTTCATGGCGCGCGGAAAGACGCGACCGCTGCTGCCCACGAAGGTCGGCTGGCCCAGATCTTCGCACCATTGCACCAGTGCCTGCGGCGGGAAGGCATCGAGCGCCGTAAGCATCCAGCCTTCGGCGGCGCCGTAACGCGCGCGGAACCGCTCCATGGCTTCGGAATGGGTGATGTTCAGCCCGCCGCGACCGGCCATCAGCAGCTTGCGGGCCGGGCTGGGCATGCGCTCGAACACCGTCACCGCGACGGCCTCGCCGCCTTCGCGCGCGATCACCTCGGCAGCCATCAGCCCGGCCGGGCCAGCGCCGATGACGGCAATGCGGCGGTTCTGCGAGTGAGGACTTTTGTGCGTCATGCCACGGCTCCCTCGGCGCAGGTCTGGCGCATGAAATCCAGGAAGGCTGGATCCTCGGCATAGGCCACGTTGATGCGCAGGGCGGGGCGATGTGCCTCGCGGTCCAGCGAAAAGATCGAACTCGGTGCCAGGAAGATGCCCTCTTCCGAGGCGCGGCGGGCCAGCGCCACGTCGTCGACACCCTCGGGCAGCGGGCACCACAGGTAATAGCCGCCGGCCGGCGCGCTGAAATCCTGCAACCCGATGCCGGTCAGGTCCGACATCGCCTGGGCGGAGGCGCGCGCCACGCGTTCGCGCAGGCGGTTCAGGTGATGGCGGTAATGTCCGTCGGCCATCAGATCGTGGATCAGGCGTTCGACATAGCCCGAGCTGTTCACCACGGTCAGCATCTTCACGTCGGTGAGCGAACGGATCAGCGCCGGCGCGGCAGCGATATAGCCGGTGCGCAGGCTGGCCGACAGCGTCTTGGAGAACGTGCCGACATAGATCACGCGCTCCAGCTGGTCCAGCGCCGCCAGCCGAGGCGTGATCGGCGGCAGCAGGTCGGCGAAGGGATCGTCCTCCACCAGGATCATGCCCAGCCGCTCGGCCTGCTGCAGCAGGCGATGGATGCCGGCTGGTGTCATCGATGTGCCGGTCGGGTTATGCGCCAGCGTCTGGGTGAAGAATAGGCGCGGGCGGTGTTGCGCCGCCTTGGCCTCCAGGTCTTCCGGATCGGGGCCGTCTGCAGTACGGCGCACGCCGATCACGTTGGCGCGCGCCAGCCGCAACTTGCCGAACAGCGGGTAATAGCCGGGGCTGTCGACCAGCACGGCATCCCCCGGCTCGATGAAATGCCGCACGATCAGGTCTAGCGCGTGGTTGGCGCCGAAGGTGAGCAGGATCTGCTCGGCCGTCACGTGGACCGAGCGTTCGATCAGCCGGCCGGCGATCATCTCGCGTAAGGGGCCGTAACCCTGCGGCGCGCCATAGCCATGCTCGATGCGTTCGCCGCCGCGTATGCTCAGGCGCAGATGGCGGCCCAGTTCGGACCCCTCCATCCACGCGGCCGGCGGGCGGCCGTCGCCGACGCGCACGGCATAATGCTGGTTGAGTTGTTCGCGCAGCAGCGAGACGAGATCGATGGCTTCGCTGACATGGGCGGGACGGATCGCCGCCGATGTCTTGGGCCGCGGCCGCGCGACATAAAAGCCCGAGCCGCGCCGGGGTTCCAGATAACCCTGCGCCACCAGCCGGTCATAGGCCTCGACCATGGTGTTCTTCGACACGCCGAATTCGCTGGCGGCCTGGCGCACCGAACCCAGCCGCGCACCCGGCACCAGATGGCCGCGTTCCACCTGCTGGGCGATGTTGCGGGCGATCTGCTCGGCCCTGGCAATGCGCATGCTGTCGGTCCTCCCAAACTGTACCAGATAATCAAACAGTACAGTTGATCGGACAATAGCCGGAATTGTCCCTTGTTTAAAAGGGCATGCACCGCGATTTTGAGCCGTCATCAGGGCCGCGCCGACAAGGCGGCGGCCGAATGGAGGAAACACCGATGAGCAAGGCGGTCTCTGCCAATGCGGCAGGGCGAAGTGTTAATTCGCGTATCGAGAATTACCGCAACATGACGCCGGCGCAGCGCCTGGCGGCGCTGGCGGATGCGGCGGGCCTGAACGATGCCGACCGCGCCCTGCTGGCCGCACCCGGCGCCCTGCCGGTCGAACGCGCCAACGGCATGATCGAGAATGTGGTCGGCACCTTCGAGCTGCCCTTTGCCGTCGCCACCAATTTCCAGATCAACGGCCGCGACTACCTGATCCCCATGGCGGTGGAGGAGCCCTCCATCGTTGCCGCCGCCTCCTACATGGCGCGCATCGCGCGCGGCTGCGGCGGCTTCGAAACCTCCTCCACCATGCCGATCATGCGCGCGCAGGTGCAGGTGATCGGCCTGTCCGATCCCCATGGCGCGCGGCTGCAGATCCTGGCCGCCCGCGACGAGATCCTGGCCGCTGCCAATGCACGCGACAAGGTGCTGATCGGCCTGGGCGGCGGCTGCCGCGACATCGAGGTGCATGTCTTTCCGCAGACGCCGCGCGGCCCCATCGTGGTGCTGCATCTGCTGGTCGATGTGCGCGATGCCATGGGCGCCAATACGGTGAACACCATGGCCGAGACGGTGGCGCCCATCGTCGAGCGCGTCACCGGTGGCAATGTACGCCTGCGCATCCTGTCCAATCTGGCCGACCGCCGCCTGGCGCGGGCCCGTGTCAGCCTGACGGAAGAGGCGCTGGCCACCAAGGAATTCTCCGGCCGCCGCATTATCGACGGCATCCTGGATGCCTATACCTTCGCCGCTGTCGATCCCTACCGCGCGGCGACTCATAACAAGGGCATCATGAACGGCATCGACCCGGTGGTGGTTGCCACCGGCAACGACTGGCGCGCCATCGAAGCCGGCGCCCATGCCTGGGCGGCGCGCGGCGGGCATTACACCTCGCTCACCACCTGGGAACTCAGCAATGACGGCCGCCTGGTCGGCACGCTGGAAATGCCCATGGCGCTGGGCCTGGTCGGTGGCGCCACCAAGACGCATCCGCTGGCCCAGCTGGCGCTGCGCATCCTCGGCGTATCGACGGCGCAGGAACTGGCCGAGATCACCGTTACCGTCGGCCTGGCACAGAACATGGCCGCCCTGCGCGCGCTGGCCACCGAAGGCATCCAGCGTGGCCATATGGCCCTGCATGCCCGCAACATCGCCATCGTCGCCGGCGCCGCCGGCGAGGAAATCGACAAGGTCGCGGCCGAACTGGCCGCCAGCCATGACGTGCGTACCGACCGCGCGGCCGAGATTCTCGCCCGCCTGCGCAAGACATAGTTCTGTCGCGTCTCACCACTCAAGAGAAAAACAACGGAGGAAACAGGAATGACGATCAATCGACGCAAGCTGCTCGGCTCGGGCGCCGCCCTCGCGGGTGCCGCCACCTTTGCCGCCGCCACGCCGGCGCTGGCTCAGAGTGGCGCGGTGAAATGGCGCATGCAGGCGCTGTGGGATCCGGGCACCACGCCGCAGAAATTCGAGGAGCGTTTCGTCAAGCGCGTGTCGGAGCTCACCGGCGGCAAGTTCACCATCGAGCTGTTCGCCGGTGGCCAGATCGTGCCGGCGGCGCAGGCCTTCGACGCCGTGCGCGGCGGCGCCTTCGAGATGATGAAGACCTTCGACGGTTACGAGGCCGGCAAGATCCCCGCCTTCGCCTTCACCAGCACGATCCCCTTCGGCTTCCCGGAATCGGACCAGTACGAGGCCTGGTTCTACGAGGTCGGCGGCCTGGAGATGGCGCGCGAGGCCTATGGCGCCGCCGGCCTGATGTATATCGCGCCGACCGTCTACGGCCAGGAACCGATCCACGCCAAGATGCCGATCACCAAGATCGCCGACCTGGCCGGCAAAAAGGGCCGTTTCGTCGGCCTGGCTTCCGCCGTGATGGGCGCCTTCGGCGTCAGCGTTTCGCCGCTGCCGACCGGCGAGGTCTATTCCGCGCTGGACAAGGGGGTGATCGACATTGCCGACCGCGGCGACCTGACCGCCAATTTCGAGGCCGGCATCGCCGAAGTGGCCAAGCATGTGGTAGTGCCGGGCGTGCACCAGCCCACCACGGCCACCAGCTATGTCGCCAATCGCGGCGCCTACGAGAAACTGCCGGCCGAATTCAAGGCGGCGCTGGCCGTGGCGGCGCGGGAAATCTCGGCCAGCCTGCGCCAGCATATCCTGGTGCAGGACGCCATCGCGCTGGAGAAATACAAGGCCAAGGGCTGCACCATCCACAGCTTCGATCAGGCCGACATCCTCGCCAACCGCCCCAAGGCCGTGGCGGCCTGGCAGGCGGCGACCAAGGACAATGCGCTGGCCAAGAAGATCCTGGAAAGCCAGGTTGCCTTCATGAAGCGTCTCGGCGTATTGGCTTAAGGCCTCGATACGCGGCGGATGCCTGCCCGGCATCCGCCGTTTTCTTTCCGCCTGTTGTCCGGAGCAGCCATGCCGCCCGTCATCGCCGGTTTCGTCGGCGTCGTCACCGCCGTCAACCGCGCGGCCTTTTATTTTGCGATTCTGCTGATCTATCTGATCGCGCCGGTCATGCTGATCGACGTGGTGATGCGGTATGCCTTCAACGCGCCCACCGTCTGGGGCATGGAACTGGCCGTTTTGCTGTTCGGGCCGTATTTCCTGCTGGCCGGTCCCCATGTCTTGCACCTGAAGGGTCATGTGGCGATGGATCTGGTGCGCCAGCGGCTGAGCCTGAAGGCCGACCGCCTGGTCGAGCTGGTCAACCTGCCGATCATCATTGCCTTCTGTGGCATCCTGATCTGGTTCTCGGCCCCGGCCGCCATCGATTCCTTCAATTACGGCGAAACATCCTTCTCGGCCTGGAACCCGCCGATCTGGTGGACCAAGGCCGCCGTTCCGCTGTCGCTCGTGCTGATGCTGCTGCAGGCGCTGGCCGAATTTCTGCGGGTGCTGTTCCGCGCGCCGGGCACCGCCGGTCAGCATCCTGAGGAGGCCGCGCTGTGAGTTCCACCGCCATCCTCATCCTGATGTTCGGCGGCCTGACGCTGTTCATGCTCACCGGCCTGCCGATCGCCTTCGTGCTGGGCGGCCTGTCGCTGCTGATCACCGTGCTGTTCTGGAATCCCCAGGCGGTGATTATCCTGGTGCTGCAGATTTTCGACACCATGAAGTCGGAAGCCCTGCTGGCCATTCCACTCTACATTTTGATGGCGGCCCTGCTGTCGCGCTCGGGCGTGATCGAAAAGCTGTATCGCGCCATGGAATTGTGGTTCGGCCGCCTGCGCGGCGGCCTGGCCGTCGGCACCGTGGTGATCTGCGTGATCATGGCGGCGATGACCGGCGTGGTCGGCGCCGCCGTCACCGCCATGGGCATGCTGGCCCTGCCCGAGATGCTGCGGCGGAAATACAGCCCCGAACTGGCCACCGGCACGATCTGCGCCTCGGGCACGCTGGGCATCCTGATTCCGCCCTCGGTGCTCACCATCGTCTATGCCGTCACCGCCCAGGTTTCCATCGGCAAGATGCTGATCGCCGGCATCGTGCCGGGCCTGATCCTGGCGGCGCTGTATATCGTCTATATCCTGCTGGTGGCCTGGCTGAAGCCCGGCGCCGCGCCATTGCGCGAGGATTATGCGCCGGCCCCGCTGCGCGAGCGGCTGGCGGCGCTGAAGGCGCTGGTGCTGCCGATGCTGCTGATCGTGCTGATCCTCGGCTCGATCTTCCTCGGCATCGCCACGCCCACCGAGGCCGCGGCTGTGGGTGTATGCGGCGCGCTGATCGCCGCCGCGCTGGAGAAGAAACTGAATCTCGATGCGCTGGTCTCGGCGGCGGCCGATACCGGCAAGGCAACGGCAATGATCCTGTGGATCACCATCGGTGCGAAGGCCTATGTGGCGATCTTCACCGGCCTGGGCGGCGCGGATTCGCTGCTCGGTTTGATCAGGTCGCTGGAGGTTGGACCCTATGTGATCCTAGCCGTGATGCTGCTGATCCTGATCTTCCTCGGCACCGTGCTGGATGAAATCGGCATCATTCTGCTCACCGTGCCGGTCTTCATCCCGATCGTGAAATTCCTCGGCTTCGACGAGATCTGGTTCGGCGTGCTATACGCCATCACGATCCAGATGGGTTATATCACGCCACCCTTCGGCTACACGCTGTTCTACATGAAGGGCGTGCTGCCCAAGGCGCTGCATATGGGCATTGTCTATCGCGGCGTGATGCCGTTCTTCCTGCTGCAGGGTGTCGGGTTGCTGATCGCCATGGCTTTCCCGGGCCTGATGACGATTCTGCCGCGCCTGATGGAGAATTGACGCCGGAACGCGCTATTCGGCCTTCGGCGTCACCACATGCGGTCGGCCGGCGCGGAGCATCAGCAGGGCCATGTCGTCCAGGTCGGTCGACAGGCGGCCGAGCGTCACGCCGCCGGCATGCATCAGGCAATGCACGCCCAGTTCGCTCACGGCCTTCACCGTGGCGGCGACCGAATTCTTCTCGCTGGCCAGATAGAGCTTGATGCGGCTGTTGGGCTTGAGATCGATGCGCGGCGCGAAAAGGCAGCCTTCGAGAGACAGGTTGGTGACGGTCCCCTCGGTGACGCCGCCGGCATGTTCCAGCCTGGCGGCAATGCGGGTGTCGCGACGGTCGAAGCGGCGCCGGTTCACGGTCGCCTTCTTCGCTGCCGCCTTCTTCGCCGGTGTTTTTTTGGCCGCGCTTTTGATCTTGCCAGCCGTTTTCGGCTTCGCTTTGGCTTTTGCCTGAATCTTCGCCTTGGTTTTCACCTTGGCTTTGGTCCCGGTCTTGGTACCGGCCTTCGCCCGCGCCGCGCGGGCCTTAGGCGCGGCCTTGGTCTTGGGCTTGGCCTTGGGTCCTGATTTGGAGCGGGCTGGGCTGGGTTTGCGGGTCGCTTTCCGGCTTGCGGCGGCCATAACGCGCGTCTCTCCTTGCATCTCGCGCCACAGTAGCGAGGCTGCTGGAAAGAAGGAAGGACAAATAACGGCTTGGTCATATTACAAAAGCATGGCGACGCCGGCGCCGATTATCTAAAGTGGCATGGCATGCCTTCAAACGAGCACAGAAAATAGTCGCCATGTCCGCGCGGATTCCGCCGGAGCCCGTCGTCTGGGCCTTATCGCGTCACAGCGCCTACCTGAACAGTCGCCCGGGCGGAGTCCGGCTGCAGCGGCGCAGCGAGGACATGTCCGACCTCAAACTCGACGGCGCCATCTTGGATGATGCCATTCTGCCCGGCTGCAGTTTTGCCGGTTCCTCGCTGCAATCGGCGCAGTTCGTCCGTGCCGACCTGTTCGGCAGCGATTTTACCCATGCCGACCTGACCCGCACGATGTTCGACCGCGCCGATCTGCGCGGCGCCAACTTCCTGATGGCGACGCTGAAGCAGACCTCCTTCCGCCAGGCCGATCTGCGGCCGGGCCAGATCGTGCGCCATGAAAAGGAAGGCGAGGAAAAACCCGAGGACGTGCCGGTAAACATGTCGGGCGCCAATCTCGACGAGGCCAATTTGGGCCATGCCCATATGGACCAGGCGAATATGAGCAATTCCAGCGCGGTCGGCGCCACCTTCGTCGGCGCCTCGCTGTTTGCCGTCAATCTCACCGGCGCGGATCTTTCGGGCGCCGATTTCTCCGGCGCGCGGCTGAAGGACACCACTTTCGTCGGCGCCAATCTGGATGGTGCGAAGCTGGCCGGCTGCGATCTGCGCGGTGCCAACCTGCGCAGCGTGGACCTCACCGGCGTCGATCTCACCGGCGCGAATCTTCAGGGTGCGGTCTATCGCAGTCAAGTGCAGCTGCCGGCCGAGATCGAGGCAAAATTGAACGCCCACGGCAAGTGGATTGCCTCCAACGGCCTGTCGGGCGAACGCGCGGTGTTCAGCAACATGAAGCTGCCCGGCGTGGATTTCTCGAGCTGCGACCTGCGCGCCGCCATCTTCCACGACACCAATCTGGCCGGCGCCTATTTCACCCGCAGCCAGCTGCTGTTCGCCAGCTTCATCAATGCCGACCTGCGCAAGGCGAATTTCGACCAGGCCAGTCTGGGGGGGGCCAATCTCTCCGGTGCATTGGTGGCCGGTGCCGTGTTCCGGGGGGCCCAGCTTGTCGGGGTCGAAATCTTCAACGCACTGAACCAGCGCACCGGCAAGACCATCTTCCCCCGCTTCGACAATGCCGACCTGACCGGGGTCGATCTTCGCGGCGCGGTTGTGGAAGGTGTTGATTTCTCTAGTACTATTTTCGACAAAGTGAATATCGGCGGCGCCGATCTGCGCCAGTGCACCGGCATGCGCAGCGGCAAGCGCGGCTGAGCCGACCCCGTTGCCCCTGGGGAAGGCAAGAATTGTAATATTTTAACAATTATGCAGTTTGTGGTTGCCTGTGGGTAACCGCGCTTCCTAGCTTCCGAGTATGTACTAGCAGGCGTTGTTTTCTATGCAGGACCGTTCCCTTCCGCCGCACGATATTCAGGTCATCCTGTCCCGGCATGCCGCCTTCTTGGCCGGCCGGCCGGGTGGCGCGCGCCTGCAGCAGGCGGGCGGGCAATATGCCAACCTGCGGCTCGACGGCGCGATGCTGGACGATGCCATCCTGTCGCGCGCCACCTTCGGCAATGCGTCCCTGGCCGGGGTGCAGTTCCGCCGTGCCGACCTGTTCTGCGCCGATTTCCAGAATGCCGACCTGACCCGCGGCGTGTTCGACCGTGCCGATCTGCGCGGTGCCAATATGGGGCGCGCCATCCTGCGCCATGCCTCGCTGTCCCAGGTCGATCTGCGACCGGGCCAGATCATGCTGGCCGAGACCAACGAGAGCAAACAGGTCAACGCCAATCTCGATGGCGCCAAGCTGGATGGCGCCGATTTCAAGAATTCCCAGATGGACAATGCCAGCATGGCGGTGTCGTCTGCCGTCGGCGCGTCATTCAGTAACACCAGCATGTTCGCGGTGAATCTCGCCGGTGCCGACTTGTCGGGTGCCAATCTTGCCGGCGCCAAGCTGAAGGATGCCAACCTGATCGGCGCCAACCTTGCTGGTGCCAAGCTGAAAGGCTGCGATCTGCGCGGCGCCAACCTGCGCAATGTCGATCTATCCAAGGTGGATACGGATGGCGTGGCCCTGCAGGGTGCAGTCTACCGCAAGGGCGATGCGTTGCCCGAGGACATCGAGAATTTGTTGAAAGCGCACAGCACTTGGATAGCCACAAACGGCGCCGAAGGTGAACGCGCCGTGCTGAGCCAGCGCAATCTCGATGGCTGCAATTTCGGCGGTTGCGACCTGCGTGGCGCGGAATTGCACGACGCCTCGCTGCAGGGCGCGGATTTCTCCAATGCGCAGATGATGTTCGCCAGTTTTGCCGGTGCCAATCTTGAAAAGGCCTGCTTCGACATGGCCGACCTGTCGGGCACGAATTTCTCGCGCACCAATCTGGGCGGCAGCCGCTGGCGCAGCGCACGCGTGGTCGGCGTCGACCTTTACAACGCCCGCAACCAGCGGACCGGCAAGGTGATCTATCCGCGTTTCGACGAGGCCGACCTGACCGGTGCGGACCTGCGCGGCGCCATCCTGGAGGGCATCGATTTCTCCAGCGCGAAGCTGGAGAAGATCAACATCCAGGGTGCCGATCTACGGCAATGCATCGGTATAGGTGGCGGCCGCCCCAGCTGACCAGGCGGGCGTGCCCAGCCGTGGCGCTTCTCCTTGATCCGCAGGCAGATTTTTCAGGTTAACGGATATCAACTCCCTGCAGGGGCAACCGCTGGCTATGGTGCCCGTCATAAGGGCCGCCATGAATCGCCTTGCAGGTGTTTGGAAGGCTGACGTAATCTACTTGCTAGAAAATAGTTAACGGCTTTTCTCGCAGAAAGTGGGTCATCCGCCGATGGGCGAGCTGAAATTTCCGTCCCAGCAAATCACCGTTGCCCTGTCGCGTCATGCGGCCTGGGCTGGCGGCCGGTCGGATGGCGAGCGGTTGCAGCGTCGCGGCGAGGATCTGTCCTTCCTGCGGCTCGACAACGCCAAGCTGAACGATGCGATCCTGGCGCGCTGCCTGCTTACCGGCAGCTCGTTGGTCAAGGCCGAGCTGCGCCGGGCCGACCTGTTCGCCGTCGATTTCATGCGCGCCGATCTTTCAGGCGCGGTGCTAGATCGCAGTGACCTGCGCGGCGCCAACATGATGAAGACCGTCCTGCGCGGCGCCTCGCTCAACCAGGCCGACCTGCGCCCGGGCCAGATCGTGGTCGATGACGGCACCACCAAGGAGCGCTCGGCGAATTTGAGCGAAGCCAAGCTGGATGGCGCCGATCTGCGCTCGGCCCAGCTCGACGAGGCCAACATGGCGGTTTCGTCCGCCACCGGCGCGAATTTCGCCAATGCCAGCATGTTTGCGGTCAACCTGGCCGGCGCCGATCTCTCGGGCGCCAATCTCACCGCTGCCCGCCTGCGCGATGTGAACCTGCTGGGTGCCAAGCTGGAAGGCGCGCTGCTGCAGGGCGCCGACCTGCGTGGCGCGAATCTGCGCAACGTGGACCTGTCCAAGGTCAACCTCAAGGGCGTCGATCTCTCGCATGCCACCTATCGCAAGACGGCCAGCCTGCCGACTGAGATCGAGGTGCTGCTGCATGCCCACAGCCGCTGGATCGCCACCGGTGGCCAGGAAGGTGCGCGTGCCGTACTCAGTGGCCGGAAGCTGGCCGGTTGCGATTTCTCCAGCTGCGACCTGCGCGGCGCCGAGATGCACGGCAGCGACCTGAAGGGCGCCGATTTCTCCAACGCCCAGCTTCTGTTCGCCAGCTTCCTCGGCTCGGATCTCGCCAAGGCGAATTTCGACCAGGCCGATCTCGGCGGCGTCAATTTCGCCAATGCCAATCTTGCGGCCGCCACCTTCCGCGGCGCCAAGCTGGTCGGCGCGCCGCTGTTCAGCGCCAGCCATCAGGCCACCGGCCGTACGCTCTATCCCATGATGATGGATGCCGATCTGACCGGCGCCGACCTGCGGGGTGCCGTGCTCGACCGCGTCGATTTCAGCCGGGCCAAGCTGGCCAAGGCGAATTTCGCCGGTGCCGATCTGCGTGACTGCGCCGGCATCAGCGGCGCCGCCTGAATTCCTGAAAAGAAAACGACCGCTACATCGGCATCGGCCGCTCCTGACTGCGGCGGAGACAGCGACTGCACGCTGCAAAGAAAGTCTGATCAGCAGCCAATCACGGGATAAGCTGATTGTTTATTGCAATATGATCGAAATTTACGATCATATATGCGGCCTGGCGAAACGTTATTGCGGCTTGGCCGCCTTACCAATCATAGTGGACAGGAATTGGCCTCAGGCTTTGCCAGCGGAGCGGGAAGAACTCCATGCGTTTCGCCGAGAAAATCGACGAGGAAGACCTCCGGCAGCTTTATTTCTACTGGCTGTCGAAAAAGACCAGCCGGTTTCCGCCGCCGCGCTCGGCAATCGACCCGTCCGAGATTCGCCGCCTGCTGCCCTCGCTGTTCATCATCGAAGTCGATCATGAACAGCAACGGTTCCGCTATCGCCTGGCCGGTGCCGATGTAGAGGCGCTGGTGCAGACCAAGCTGCATGGCCGCTGGCTGGACGAGGCGTTGCGCTCGCCGCTACGCGAATTCTTCGATGAAGGTTTCTGTATCGCCGCCTTCGACAAGAAGGTGCATTTCCGGCGCAATACCCTGCATCTCGCCGGCCGGCCATATATCCGCTATTCGCGGCTGCTGCTGCCTCTGTCCGAAACTGGCGAGCGGATCGATCATCTGCTGGGATGCATCAAACTGGATGAGCAGATCAACACGCGCAACCCCAGCCAGGTGGAAGAGCACGAAATCACCATCGGCGATGTCGAGACATTCGAACTCGATGCCTACGAGATGCCGCCGGACGGCATTCAACTGGAAAACTGAACAACAACGGGATTGGGGATTGTGCGGCGGCCAGGTCCGGCCGGCAGCCTACATCTCCACCTGGCTCCAGGGGATGCTGCCCAGCGGTACGTCCTTCAGCTTGTCGACAAAGGGTTTGGCGCCGATATAGATCGGCGCGAGGCTGACGCCCTTGGCGACCAGCACGACCTCGTCCTTCTTCAGGCGCTGCTTGAAGGCGGCCATCGAACGCTGCGCCATTTCCGGCGTGGCCACACCCGCTTCCGAAACCATGATCAAGGTCACGACCTTGCCGTCGATCTGGTAATTCACGAATGGATAGCGCTGCGACATTTTTATCTGCTCCCCCGGGATAACACCCCTGCGTGCAGCCCGAATAATAATATTTCATATAATGAGAAAGCCCTAACGAATTATGATTAACACTACTCCGCTAAACGTGATTGCATAGCTGGAACATATTCTCGCGAGCCCTTTGCGTTGTCCGTTTCACCTGGGTCAGGTGACCGTTGCCACAAACTGTCGTGAAGTCGGCGCGCCATGACTTGGTATCGTCCGTTCCCGTGCCATCTTCTCCGCAGGCGGTTTTTGCACTGCCGAAGGAGAAGACCATGAACTCGATCCGTATACCGGCCTTTACCGTATTTGCATTCGCCATTTTGACTTTGACCTTGGCCCTCGCGCAGCCGGCCCGGGCCGGCATGATCGAAGTCGCGCCGGGTGCCGTCGGCCAGATCGATGTGGCAGACCGCGGCAGCTACACGACGATAACCATCAGCAACGCCGGCACGGTGGCAGGTCGGCTCGAGCTCGGTGCGCCAGCGGGCCAGATCGTCGAGGTGCCGGCCGGTGGCAAGGTGGAGCTGTACGGAGCCTATGGTCAGGGCGGCAGCTATCTCGCGGTGAAGAACAGCGGCAGCGTGCCGCTGCGTGTGCTGACCCGGTATCAGGAAAGGGTCCGCCTGCCCTGATCCAGGCCGATCATATCCCGAGGCGGGGGAGCGGCGCGCGATCCTGCTGCGGCAGGGGCTGGAACGTGTCGCGATCCAACGCCAGGAAAAAGCCGTCGCGGAATTCGCCGCGCCGGCTGATCTCGCTGATCGAACGCGGCTGCAACGGCTTTTCGCTGGGCCAGACCTGCACGCTGAATATCCTTGCCGATACACCGGGCTTGCCATGGCTGATCGGCAGCATCAGGCGGCGCGTCGCGGCGTAGCCCTCCACATCCCAGCGGAACACGCTTTCCGAATAGACCGGCACGCGCTGGTGGAAGGCGGTGGCGTAGATGCGGTTCATATAGTCGAGGTAGCTGCCATGCATGATCTCGCCGGTGGTCCTGCCGGTGAAATCATAGGTATAGCGTTCGACATGGGCCGAGCCGACCAGGCGATAACGCCAGTTCACCCCATCGTTGTCTCCGTCGGACTCGGCCGGCTCGGTGATCAGGAGATTCGGCCATAACGAAGGCGGAAGGTCGAGAGGATCGATGTCGGCGCGGTCCGGCATCAGGCGGCCTTGCCGCAGCGCCTGCCAGTAGGCTGCCACGACTGCCAGGGCCGGTTCGTCGGCAAAGATCGGCTGCTGCGTCATCATGCCTGCGTCGGCTCCATTATGTAGCCGACGCAAGAGCCTGCATAGCCAATCCGGCTGGATGCGACCGGGCCCTGCCGGTGCAAGACGTTCAGGCGGCGAAGAGGGGGGTGGAGCTGGTGCTGCTGGCGAGGATTGAACTCGCGACCTCCTCATTACCAATGAGGTGCTCTACCACTGAGCTACAGCAGCCCGGGCCCGGCCGGAAACATGGCGGGCCTAAACAGACAAGCCGGCTTTGGGCGGCAGCCCGGCCGGCGTCGGGCGCGGAAACTGCCACAGCCGGGCAGATCACGCAAGCCGGACATAACGACTTTTGGCAAAAGGCATATTTGCCCTTTTTTCCATGGCCTTGTCTGATCCCGGCCCTGCGTCCCGCTGCCTCCTTGACGGCACCACCGTCGCTTGGCTATCGCTAGGGGCCCGCCAGCCCTCCGGAGTCACCATGATCGGTGCGGAAACCCCCACGGCCGCCGCAGAGATCGAGCGCAAGTTCCTCGTGCGCGACACGGGGGTTGTTGCCGGCCTGGCCGGCACGCCGCTGGTGCAGGGCTATTTCGGCGGCCTGGAGGGCTGGACCCTGCGGCTGCGCACTGCCGGCGAACGGGCCTGGCTGACCCTGAAATCCGCCCAGACCGGCATGACGCGCCAGGAAATCGAAAGCCCGGTGCCCTTCGAATTGGCCGGCCGCCTGCTGGCCGTCCTGCCGCCTGACCAGATCATCAGCAAGATTCGCTACCGCCTGCCGGTGGAAGGCAGTGGTCTGGCCTGGGAGATCGACCGTTTCCTCGAACGCCATCACGGCCTGTGGCTGGCCGAAATCGAGCTGCCGCGCGCCGATTATCCCGTCGCGCTGCCGGCCTGGCTCGGCCCCGAGGTGACCGGCGATCCGCGCTATCACAATGCCGCCCTGGCCGCGTCGCCCGGCGGGGCCGCGCCGCAGCCGGCGCCGCCGGAACTGCTCGCCATGGCGCGCCGTCTGCTCGATGGCGCCACGCGGGACGATGGCCTTCATGCCGGCGCGGACTGAACGCGAGGCGCGGCTGGCGCAGAAGCTGCGTGCCAACCTTGCCCGCCGCAAGCAGCAGGTGCGGGCCAGGGAAAGCGATTCCGCGGAAAACGACTCCGGTCAGGAAGCCGACCGCAAGGCCGGCACCGCAACTCTTCCGGGCCTTGACCGCGACGACCCGCCCGCGTAAGCCCGCTGGCAGGCAATATTTCCGTAACGAAGAAGGGATCGCCGCCGATGGCCGTCATGTCCGATATCTGGATCCGCCAGATGGCCCGCGAGCATGGCATGATCGAGCCCTTCGTCGAGGCGCAGAAGCGCGAGGGCACGATTTCCTTCGGCCTGTCCTCCTATGGCTACGACGCCCGCGTGGCGCGCGAGTTCAAGATATTCACCAACGTGAACAGCGCCGTGGTCGATCCCAAGGAATTCTCGCCGAATTCCTTTGTCGATTTCGACACCGATGTCTGCGTCATCCCGCCCAATTCCTTTGCGCTGGCGCGCACGGTGGAATATTTCCGCATCCCGCGCGACGTGCTGGTGATCTGCCTGGGCAAAAGCACCTATGCGCGCTGCGGCATCATCGTCAATGTCACGCCGCTGGAACCCGAATGGGAAGGCCATGTGACGCTGGAATTCTCCAACACCACGCCTTTGCCCGCGAAGATTTACGCCAACGAGGGCGCCTGCCAGTTCCTGTTCCTCAAGGGCGACCAGCCCTGCGAGGTTTCCTACGCCGATCGCGCCGGCAAATACATGGGCCAGCGCGGCGTCACGCTGCCGAAGCTGTAGAACTCCCTGCTGCGGCACGATAGCGCCGCCACAATGCCACGCTCCAGCCGGTGAAATAGCCGGCGCTCGCGCCCGACACCGCGATGGTGGTTTGGATGAACATGGCCTTGTTCGCCGGCTGGATTGCTGCCGCCACGTTCAAAACATAATGCGCGAAGAAGAAGATCAGGTTGCGCGCCAAAGGCCAGATACTGGCCGGCAGCGTGATGCGGCGGGCAACGGGGTCGGCGCTTAAAATCCGCGGTCCGGTCGCCAGTCCCAGCAACCCGCCGCCGGCCAGGCCAGTCAGCCACAGTCCGGCGATGGTCGCGGCATCGAATGGCCGTCCGGCCACGCCTGACAGGCCCCAGATGATAAAGATGGCCGGCACGATGGCCACCCGACCCAGCGCCACATTGCGCTGCTTCAGGCTCAGGCAACCCAGCCAGACCAGCAGAGCCAGCAGGCCCCAGACCCAGACCGGAGTGCCGCTGAGAATGCGGCCGGTGATGGCAAGAAACGTGGTCATGCTGTTTTCTCCCCTCCAGCAACGGCAAGCTGGGTGGCGGCAGGCTGGTCCGGGTTGGCGGGGGCAGCAATGGCAAAGGCGGCTGCCTGTGACCGGCTTCACATGCCACGGTGCTGGTGCCCCGTGTTACCCTCCGGGCCGGTCGCGCTCCCGCCCCGCGCGGCCCCGCACTGGCGATTCGCGCCCCGTTGCGCTAGACAGACGTAACAAGTTTGGCGTGGCCTTGGCTGTTTGGCCGAAGGTCCTTTGGAATCAAGGCGTTATGGATCGAATTCGGTTGCGCGGCGGTCGGCCGCTGGAAGGCAGCATCAGCATCGGCGGTGCCAAGAACGCGGCCCTGCCGCTGATGGCGGCCAGCCTGCTGACCGGCGATACCCTCACGCTGTCCAACGTGCCGCACCTGGCCGACATCGCCACCATGGCGCAGCTGCTGCAGCAGCATGGCGTCGATGTGTCGATGGATGGTG
Organism: Ferrovibrio sp.; assembly: GCF_046297595.1. GTDB lineage: Bacteria > Pseudomonadota > Alphaproteobacteria > Ferrovibrionales > Ferrovibrionaceae > Ferrovibrio. Next base: position 579,262 of record NZ_JBKBHT010000003.1, on the reverse strand, counting down.
GCAACGGTACGCCGGAAGGCCGCACCATCCACCTCAACGCCGCGAAGATCGACTCCACGCTCGCGCCCTACGACATCGTGCGCAAGATGCGTGCTTCCGTACTGGTGCTCGGCCCGCTGCTGGCGCGTTTCGGCGAGGCCGAGGTTTCGCTGCCCGGCGGTTGCGCCATCGGCACGCGGCCGGTCGATCTGCACATCATGGGCCTGAAGGCGCTGGGCGCCGAGATCAATGTCGAGAACGGCTATATCAAGGCCCGCGCGCCGAAGGGCCTGAAGGGTGGCGTGGTGCGTTTTCCGATGGTGTCGGTCGGCGCCACCGAAAACCTGCTGATGGCGGCCACGCTGGCCGAGGGTACCACGGTGCTGGAGAACGCCGCGCGTGAACCCGAGATCACCGATCTGGCCTATTGCCTGGTGGCGATGGGCGCGATGATCGACGGCATCGGCAGCGAGCATCTCACCATCCACGGCAAGAAGTCGCTGCATGGTGCCGAACATCGCATCGTGCCCGACCGCATCGAGACCGGCACCTTCGCCGCCGCCGCCGCGATCTGCGGCGGCAAGGTGGAGTTGCTGAACACGCGGCTCGACCTGATCGAATCCGTGGCCGACAAGCTGCGCGAGGCCGGCTGCGACGTGGCTGAAACGGCGCGCGGCATTTCCATCGGCCGCAACGGCAGCCGGCTGAAGGGCGTCGATTTCCTTACCCAGCCCTATCCCGGTTTTCCCACCGACATGCAGGCCCAGGTAATGGCGGCGATGTCAGTGGCCGAGGGCGCCTCGATGATCACCGAGTCGATTTTCGAGAACCGCTTCATGCATGTGCCCGAGATGGCGCGCATGGGCGCCAACATCGTGGTGCATGGCGCCTCGGCGCTGGTGCGCGGCGTGCCGAAACTCACCGGCGCGCCGGTGATGGCCACCGACCTGCGCGCTTCCGTGTCGCTGGTGCTGGCTGGCCTGGCCGCCGAAGGCGAGACCATCGTCAACCGCGTCTACCACCTGGATCGCGGCTACGAGCGGCTGGAGGAAAAACTGGCCGCCTGCGGCGCCCAGATCGAGAGGCTGAAAGACTGAACGCCATGGCACCGCCGCGTTTCATGCCGCTGAAGCTGCGCGCCGAGGATGTCGAAGACATCACGGTGCTGTCGGCCTGCCTGCAGGACGCGACGCTGCATGCCACCGACATGACGTTCCAGCCGCGCCAGCGCCGTTTCGCCCTTGTATTGAACCGCTTCCGCTGGGAAGACGAACATCTGGCCGACCGTCAGCGCCTGCTGATCCGCGCCGTGCCCCATGTGCGCGTGCCCGCCGGCCTGCATTTCGAGGGTGTGCTGAAGGTTCAGACCAACGGCATCGACCGGCAGGATGCAAAGACGCCGCTCGAACTGCTCTCTATTATGGCCGAGCCGGCCGACGAGGCGCCGGGTGCGCTGCTCACGCTGGTTTTTGCCGGCGGCGGTGCCGTGCGGCTTGATGTCGAATGCGTCGACGCCCAGATGCAGGATATCGGCCAGCCCTATCCGGTGCGCCACGCGCCCAAGCACAAGGAAGTGTCATGAACGCCGCCTCTTCAGACAAGCTGGTGATGGCCCTGCCCAAGGGCCGCATCCTGAAAGAGGTGATGCCGCTGCTGCGTGCCGTGGGCATCGTGCCGGAGCCAGAATTCGCCGACGAGAACAGCCGCAAGCTGCGCTTCGCCACCAGCCAGCCCGATATCGAGCTGATCCGCGTGCGCAGCTTCGACGTCGCCACTTTTGTTGCCTTCGGCGCCGCCCAGCTCGGCGTGGCGGGCAATGATGTCCTGATGGAATTCGACTTCCCCGAGATCTACGCCCCGCTCGACCTCGATATCGGCCATTGCCGCCTGTCGGTGGCCGAACCGGTGGAGCTTTCGGCTTCCGACGATCCGAAACGCTGGAGCCATGTCCGCGTCGCCACCAAATATCCGCATGTGACGCAGAAATACTTTGCCGCCCGTGGCGTGCAGGCCGAATGCATCAAGCTGAATGGCGCGATGGAACTGGCGCCCACGCTGGGCCTGTGCCGCCGCATCGTGGATCTGGTCTCCACTGGCGCTACCTTGAAGGCCAATGGCCTGGTCGAAGTGGAAATCATCGCGCAGGTCACATCGCGCCTGGTGGTGAACCGGGCCGCGCTGAAAACCCGGCCGCTGCAGGTCGGTGGCTGGCTGGAGAAATTCCGCGCCGCCGTCGATCAGGCAGCGGCTGCGAAGAAGAAAGTCGCCGTCTGATGCCCTTTTCGCTCAATACCAGTGACAAGGATTTCGCCGCGCGGTTCGACGCGATGGTGAAGGCCAAGCGCGACGCCGAGGCCGATGTCTCGGCCACGGTTGCGCAGATCATCGCCGATGTGCGCAAGCGCGGCGATGCCGCCCTGCACGAGCTGAACCAGAAATTCGACAAGGTGGATTCGGCGAAGCTTGGCCTGCGCATCACTCAGGCCGAGATCGATGCCGCCGCCGCACAGGTCGATGCCGCCACGCTGAAGGCCCTTGAGGTTGCCGCCGAACGCATCCGCCTGTTCCATGCCCGCCAGAAACCGGCCGACGATTTCTACACCGATGCGCAGGGCGTGAAGCTGGGCCATCGCTGGACGCCGCTGGATGCCGTGGGTCTTTACGTGCCGGGCGGCAAGGCGGCCTATCCGTCCTCCGTGCTGATGAACGCAATCCCCGCCGTGGTGGCCGGCGTGCGGCGCGTCGTGGTCACGCTGCCCACGCCGGGCGGTGAGCTGAATCCGCTGGTGATGGCGGCGCTGAAGCTGGCCTGCGTCACGGAGGTCTACCGCGTCGGCGGTGCCCAGGCGGTGGCGGCACTGGCCTATGGCACTGAAACAATCGCACCGGTTCACAAGATCACCGGGCCGGGCAACAGTTTCGTCGTCACGGCCAAGCGGCTGGTCTTCGGCCAGGTCGGCATCGACAATCCCGCCGGGCCTTCCGAGATCCTGGTGGTGGCCGACAATAAAAACGACCCGGCCTGGATCGCCGCCGATCTCCTCAGTCAGGCCGAGCATGACGAGGTGGCGCAGTCGGTGCTGATCACCGACGATGCCGCCTTCGCCGAACAGGTGGGCGCCGCCGTGCGCCAGCAGCTCTCCACCATGCCGCGTACGGATATCGCCACGGCCAGCTGGGAAAAGTTCGGCGCGCTGATCACCGTGAAGCAGCTTGCCGATGCAGCACCCCTGGTGGATGCCATCGCGCCCGAGCATCTGGAACTGGCCATCGACGATCCGCAGGCGCTGGCCGCAAGGGTGCGCCATGCCGGCGCGATCTTCCTCGGACGGCACACGCCGGAAGCCGTGGGCGATTATGTGGCCGGGCCCAACCACGTGCTGCCGACGGCCGGTGCTGCGCGTTTCGCCTCGGGCCTCAACCTGCTCGATTTCATGAAGCGCACCACGCTGGTGCAATGCGACCAGGTCTCGCTGGAAAAGATCGGCCCCGCCGCCGTGGCGCTGGCCGAGGCCGAAGGCCTGCAGGGCCATGCGCTGTCGGTCGCCATTCGCCTGAAAAAAGGAGCGGCATGACCGAGAAGGCACCGCCCGCCACGCATCGCCTCGTCGATGTGCAGCTCGACGAGCGTACCGTCGTGCGGCGCAGCGCCGATATCGAGCATGAACAGCGCGTGGCGATCTTCGACCTGCTGGAGCAGAACGTCTTCTCGCCCGTCGGCGCCCATGAGAACCAGGGTCCGTTCCAGCTTGTGCTGGCGATCGAGGATAACCGCCTGGTCTTCGATATCCGCGACGAGGGTGCGACACCGCTGGGCAAGATCATCCTGGCGCTGTCGCCCTTCCGCCGCATCGTGAAGGACTATTTCGAGATCTGCGACAGCTATTTCCAGGCGATCAAACGCTCCTCGCCGTCGCAGATCGAGACCATCGACATGGCGCGCCGTGGCGTGCACAACGAGGGGTCCGAGTTGCTGCGCGAGCGGCTGAAGGGCAAGATCGACACCGATTTCGATACCGCCCGCCGGCTGTTCACCCTGATCTGCGTCCTGCATATCCGGTAAGCCATATGAGCGATCGGCTTCCCGGCAGCGTGCTGTTCTGTTGCACCATGAACAGCGTGCGCTCCCCCATGGCCGAGGGTATCCTCAAGGCGCTGTACCCGAAGCAGGTCTTCGTTGATTCCGCCGGTGTGCGCAAGCAGCCGGTCGATCCGCTCGCGGTCGAGGTGATGGACGAGATCGGCCTGGACATCTCGAAACACCGCTCGAAGACTTTCGACGACCTGGAAGACAGCTCCTTCGACCTGATCATTTCGCTGTCGCCCGAGGCCCAGCACACGGCGGTGGACATGACCCGCACCATGGCCTGCGATGTGGAATTCTGGAACACCTTCGATCCCACCATCGTCGAAGGCACGCGCGAACAGCGCCTGCAGGCCTATCGCGAGGTCCGCGACTTCCTGATGAAGAAAATCCGCGCCCGTTTCACCCGGACGGCGGTTTCCGCCGGCGGCGATTGACCTGCGTCAAGGCGTCTTGATGCGGCAGGTGTAGGCTTCCAGCATCGTTCGTTGGAGGGAAACACGATGTCGCATTACCACGCCGTGGTCTGGCTCGATCATGCCGAGGCCCGGGTCTTCCAGTTCAATCAGGAAGATGTCGAGAAACTCACGGTGCATGGCCACAAGCACCACCTGCATCACAAGGCCAGTTCCGTCATGGGTTCGGGCCGCGAACCGGCCGATATCGCCTTCTATACCGAAATCTGCCGCGCTCTGGACGGCAGCAGCGAAATCCTCGTGCTCGGCCCCGGTGCGGCCAAGCTGGAATTCATCCGCCATGTGCACAAGGCGGTGCCGCAGGTGGAACCGAAGATCATGGGCGTCGAGACCGTCGATCACCCCACTGATGGCCAGGTGGTGGCCTATGCCCGCAAGTATTTCCATGCCAAGGACCGCATGCGCCCCCTGCTGGATACCCACTGATCCTGTCATGTGCTGCGGGGCCGGCCACCCGGCCCCGCCGTCTTGCGGTTCCGGCTTTTTGCCGCAAAGTCGCCATGGTTCTCCGGTTATGCTGCGGCAAACGATCCGGAGATTCACTGCCATGGCGCCTTCCCGTTTGATCTTCCCCGCTTTCGCCGCCGCATTTCTGCTCGCTTCAGGCGTCGCCGCTGCCCAGACCGCGCAGCGTGTGCTGCCCGACGATGCCACGCTGCTGACCCTGAACGAGCAGGCCGAGCGCGACGTCACGCCCGATACCATCCGCGCCCGCCTGGTGGCGCAGGCCACCTCCGAACAGGCCGCTGCCGCGCAATCCAGCGTCAATGCCGCCATGACCAAGGCGCTGGCGCGCGCTCGGTCGCTGGGGCTGGAGGTTGAAACCGGCGGCTACAACACCTGGCAGGAAACCCCGCCGCGTCCGCAGGCGCTGCCGGCCGGCACCAAGCCGCCCGCGCCGGTGTGGCGCGCGCAGCAGAGCCTGATCCTGAATGCGAAGGAGGATGCGAAACTGCTGGAAGCGGTGGGCATCCTTCAGGGTGAAGGTCTGGCATTGCAGGAGCTCGGCTACATGATTTCGCGCGAGCAGCAGCGCAGCATCCAGGACGATCTGGTGGCCGAGGCGTTGCAGCGCCTGACCGCGCGGGCGCAGCGCGCGGCAGCGGCGCTGGGCATGGAATTCACCGGCTGGGCGCGTGTCGGCGTGCATGGCGGCGGCGTGTCGCGGCCGATGCTGATGCGTGCCGCCGAAGCCAAGGGCATGGCGGCCGGTGTGCCGCCGGTAACTGCCGCCGGCGAGCAGACGGTGAGCATGACCGTGGATGGCGAGGCGATCCTCCGGCGTCGCTGATCAGGCGCCGCTGATCCGATTCCGGCATGTCATGCGGCATGATTTCCATTTCCGGTCGCGGTTGCATCATGGTTAATCGCACAGGCTGTCATCTCCGCGCAAAGCAATGCTTGCAGGGGCGGGGGTCCGCCTCTATTTAAAAACGCTTCGCAAGCCATCCCCGAGAGACTTGTTCCCTTGGTCGCCGCACCCCTGCCATCCGACGAAGCCGCACGCCTCACGGCGCTGCGTCGCCTCGCCATCCTGGACACACCATACGACGCGCGCTTCGATCGTCTGGTGCAGATGGCGACCCGCGTCTTCGGCACCACGGGCGCGATGATCAGTCTGGTCGATTCCGACCGGCTCTGGTTCAAGGCCCACAGCGGCATCGATCTGCGCGAGGTTCCACGCGAACATGGCCTCTGCGCCTGGGCGATTCTGAAGGATGAAGTCTGCGTCATCGAGGATGCCTCGCAGGATGGCCGTTTCACCGACAATCCCTTTGTGGCGGTCGAAGGTGGCCTGCGCTTCTATGCCGGCGCGCCGCTGATCGGCCATGATGGCCAGCCGGTCGGCACGCTGGCGATCTTCGATGGCGTCGCGCGCCGCTTCGACGAAAACGCGCAGCTGCAGTTGCGCGAGATGGCCGCTCTGGTGGTGGACGCGCTGGAGCTGCATCGCGCGCTGGTCGAAACCGAAACCGCCAGCGAAGAGGCCATGCGGGCATCGCGTTCGAAAGGCGAGTTCCTGGCCTTCATGAGCCATGAGTTGCGCACGCCGCTCAATGCCGTGATCGGCTTCGCCGAACTGCTGGAGACCGAAGCCTATGGGCCGCTCGGCGACAGCCACTACAAGGATTACGCCGGCCTGATCGGCCGCGCCGGCAAGCATCTGCTGGAAGTGATCACCTCGATTCTCGATCTCTCGCGCATCGAGGCCGGCAAGATGACGCTTACGCTCGACCGCCTGAAGGTGGTGGACGAGGCTGATGCCGTGATCTCGCTGCTGATCACCCAGGCGCGGCAGAAGGAATTGTCGCTGGTGATGGATGCCTCGCTGCACGACCTGCCAGCGCTGCAGGCCGACTGCAGCGCCTTCCGCCAGATTCTGCTCAACCTGATTTCCAACGCGATCAAGTTCACGCCGGCCGAAGGCCGCATTGTGGTGAGCGGCCGGGTGGACGACCATGGCGCCCTGCGCGTCAGTGTCAGCGACGACGGCCCCGGCATCGCGCCGACCGATCTGGCGCGGCTGGGCGAGGCCTTCTACCAGACTGGCCCGAAGAACCAGCGGCGGCAGGGCACCGGCCTGGGGCTGGCCATCTCGCACCGCCTGATGGCCCTGCATGGCGGCAGGCTGCTTATCGAAAGCGAACTCGGGCGGGGCACAACGGCGACGATGGTTTTCCCGGCCGCCAGCTGAGCGGTTCATCCTGGGTGGCCGGTACCAGCTGCCGATTCTAAAAATCAATTCACTGGACGATCATCGGCTTCCCGCGTAACCAGAGCGGGATGAAACACCTTCGGGAGGACGATGTTATGCGTATTCTTGTTGCCCTGTTTGCCCTTTGTCTGTTCGCTGTCATGCCGCCGCGCGCGGATGCCGCCGGCCTGGGCCAGCCGAGCGGCCCGGTGGTGCTCACGGTCCACGGCAAGATCGTCCAGACCAATCGCGGCGCGGTGGATGCCTTCGACGATGCCTTCTTCAAGTTCGGTAATGTCGCTTTCGACAAGGGCGCCGCCTTCGATCTCGCCATGCTGGAAAAGCTGGGCATGAAGACGCTGACCGTGAAATACGACACTTGGCCGAAGGCCTATCGTTTCGAGGGCCCGCTGCTGCGCGACGTGCTGAAGGCCGTCGGCGCTTCGGGCAAAAATGTGAAGGTCTATGCCATCGACGGTTACGGTGCCGAGATTCCGATGGCCGAGATCGAGAAATTCGATGTGCTGCTGGCGCTCAAGGCCGATGGCAAATATCTCGGCCTCGGTGGCCGCGGCCCCACCTGGGTGGTGTTTCCGCGCGATGCCAGCCCCGAGTTGAAGAAGCAGGACGACGCCAAATGGGTCTGGTCGGCCATCCGCATTGAAGTGGAATAGGCCGCATTGAGGTGGAATAAGCCGTCCGGCGGCGGTTTTTCACATTTTGTTCCGTTTGGGCGTGGCCTCCCCATACCTCGGGGTGGGCTGCGCTTGATTTTCCGGCCCGTTGCGCGCATGTTCTCGCCCGCGCTGCATGGCGCACCCTGTGCTGCGTCGTTTCCGGACGCGCGACTACCGTAAAAACAGAGGCTGAATGGCGAAGGAAGAATTGCTGGAGTTCCCCGGCGTGGTCGACGAGTTGCTGCCCAACGCGATGTTCCGGGTCAAGCTCGACAACGGCCATGAAGTGCTGGCCCATACCTCGGGCAAGATGCGCAAGAACCGCATCCGCGTCCTGGCCGGCGACAAGGTCATGGTGGAAATGACCCCTTACGACCTGACCAAGGGTCGCATCACCTTCCGCTTCAAGTAAGCCTGGTCAGGGGCCGGAATCGTGGCCGTGCCACCTCTTGTCTTGGCCCCGCTCGTATTGGCTTCCGCCTCGCCGCGCCGGCGCGATCTGCTGGATCAGATCGGCATCCGGCCGGCCGAAATCCGCGCCGCCGAACTCGACGAAACCCCGCTTAAGGGCGAATTGCCGCGTGCGCTGGCCGCGCGCCTGAGCCAGGCCAAGGCCCGGGCCGTGGCGCAGCAACGCCCCGATGCCATGGTGCTGGCTGCCGATACCGTGGTGGCCCTGGGCCGCCGCATCCTGCCCAAGGCCGAATCCGACGCCGAAGTGCGCCACTGCCTGGGCCTGCTGTCGGGCCGGCGCCACCGCGTGCTGACCGGCCTCTGCCTGATCCATCCCGATGGCCGCACGGTCAGCCGCACGGTGGAAAGCATCCTGCGCTTCCGCCGGCTGGACGATGCCGAGATCGCCGCCTATCTGCGCTGCGCCGAGGGCCTGGGCAAGGCCGGCGGTTATGCCATCCAGGGCCGCGCCGCCATGTTCGTGGCCTGGCTCGGCGGCTCGTATTCCAATGTGGTCGGCCTGCCGCTGGCCGAAACTGCCCAGATGCTGCGCGGCTTCGGCTACCCGCTGTGGCCGGAAAACTAGTATAGTCGATTCGATGGCCAACGAGCTGCTGATCGATGTGGGGCTGACCGAGACGCGCGTCGCGCTGGTCGAGGACGACCGCCTGGTGCATCTCGATCTCGAACGGCCCGAACGCGATTCCGCGCTCGGCGCGATTTTCCTCGGCCGCGTGCGGCGCATCGAAAAGGGCCTGCAGGCTGCCTATGTTGATATCGGCCTCAGCCGCGATGGCTTCCTGGGTCGCGACGACCTGGCGGGCGCCAATGGTTCCGGCGGCGACAAGCCGATCGAGCAATGCCTGCATGAAGGCGAAACCGTGCTGGTGCAGGTCAGCCGCGATCCGGTCGGCGAGAAGGGCGTCAAACTCACCTGCCGCATCACCCTGCCGGGCCGCTTCCTGTCGCTCACGCCGTTCGATCCCGCCGTGCGCGTTACCAAGCGGATCGGCCAGGATGCCGAACGCATGCGGCTGGCCGCTGTGATGCAGAGCCTGATGGCACTGGCCGACCAGACGCCGCTGGAAGTCACCGCCCGGCTGCAGCGCGAGATGAGCGAGCGGCTGCAGCACCGCGCCGGCGACCGCCGCGTCGCCAGGCCGGTCAAGCGCGAACCCGAACGCCGCCAGGGCGAGGAACGCCGCAAGGCCATGGGCTGCATCGTCAACGCCAATGCCGATGGCGTGTCGAAAGAGGAATTATTCGCCGATCTCGAACGCCTGCGCGCACGCTGGATCGCCATCGAGGAACGTCGCGCCAGGGCCGCATCCGGTTCCGACGTGCCGGCCGAATTGTGGCGCGAGATGGGTCCGGTGGGCCGCGCGCTGCGCGATTTCGTCGGGCAGAAGCTGGATCGCATCCGCGTCAATGCCGCTGCCGGCTTTGCCGAGGCGCGCGCCTGGCTGTTCGAGCATGCGCCCGATTATGTCGCCAGGCTAGAACGCTTCGACGATTCCGCCGGCCTGTTCGAATTGTTCGAGATCGAGGCCGACATCGCCGCCGCGCTGGGACGCCGCGTGGAACTGCCCTCGGGCGGCGCCATAGTGTTCGGCGAGACGGAAGCGCTCACTGCCATCGACGTGGATTCCGGCCGGGCCTCCGGCCGCAGCGGCCAGGCCTTCGAGGAACAGGCATTGCAGACCAACCTGCAGGCCGCCATCGAGATCGCACGCCAGCTGCGCCTGCGCGGCATCGGCGGCATCGTGGTGATCGATTTCCTGCATATGGAAAACGCCGCCTATCGTGCCCAGACGGTGAATGCCCTGCGCAATGCCCTGAAAAGCGATCCGGCGCCGACCAAGGTGCTGGGCATGTCGGCCCTCGGCCTGGTCGAGATGACGCGCAAGCGCATCGGTGAGCCGCTGGCCGCCAGGCTGTTCGAGAATTGCCCCACCTGCGACGGCGACGGGCGGCTGCCCTCGCTGCCCGCCGTACTGGCCGAATTGCTGCGCCGGGCCTGGCGCGAGGCCAGCAGCGGCGGACCCGGCGGCACGGGCGGCGGCAAGCTGGAAATTGCCTGCGCGCCCGAGGTGGCCGCGCTGGTGGACGCCGATCTGCGCGCCCGGCTGGAGCGCCAGATCGGTGCCGTGGTGCAGGTGAAGCCCGAAACCGGCCGCCGCCGCGAATCCTTCGCCGTCAGCCGGCTGGGGCATTGACCATGCCGTCCGCGAAAGCCTGCCCGATCTGCGGCAAACCGGCGGTGGAGAAGCATGCCCCGTTCTGCTCGCCGCGCTGCGCCGATGTAGACCTGAACCGCTGGCTGAAAGGCGCCTATGCCATCCCGGCGGTGGAAACCGACGATCCGGACGACGAATCCGGGGCGGAATCCGGCACGGGCAGCGGCGGCGGCCGTCCGGATCCGTCCCTGCATTGACGGCCGTCAGGTTGTACTGTCGGTCCGGTTGTGGCTGCTGGGCCGACCCCTCCGATTCGGATGGGCAGGCCTGTTGCAGAACTGCATCACCCCCTCGGAAAAAGCGAGAGTTGTGAACAGTATGGCCGGCTGCCGACCGGCCGGTCCGGGATTCGGCTTGCCCGCGGCAGCGGGATATCTGATAAGCTTACTGTTCAGAAGTATAAGAGGTTCCAAACCTATGCCCGTTGCCCCGCTCTCGTCCGGCCAGCGCCTGTCGTACTGGAAGACTTTTGCCGCCCTCGCCATTCTTGCCGGCGGCGTGCTCAGCGGTTGCGCCACCCCGCCCGCCGATCCGCAGGGCCGTGCCGCTTATGAAGAGAATAACGATCCGCTCGAGCCGGTGAACCGTGCCCTGTTCGAATTCCACCAGGTGCTCGATCACTTCCTGCTCAAGCCGGCGGCTTTCACCTACACGATGCTGGTGCCCGAGCCCGCCCGCGACGGCGTGCGCAACGCGCTGCTCAACCTCAAGACCCCGGTCTTCCTCGCCAACGACCTGATGCAGGGCGAGACCGGCCGCGCCGGCGTCACGCTGCAGCGCTTCGCCATCAATTCCACCGTCGGCGTCCTCGGCGTGATCGATGCTGCCGACAAGTGGTTCGGCATCCCGGCGCACACCGAGGATTTCGGCCAGACCCTGGCCACCTGGGGCGCCGATGAAGGCCCGTACCTGTTCATTCCGGTGATCGGCCCGAGCAATCCGCGCGATCTGGTCGGCCTGGCGGCTGACTCGGCGATGGACCCGCTCAACTGGTATCTGCACAACACCGATCGCGAGGGCTGGATCTATGCCCGCACCGGCCTGGCCGGCCTCGATGCCCGTGCCGAGCTGCTCGATACGCTCGACAATCTGGAAAAGACCTCGCTGGATTATTACGTCACGCTGCGCAGCGTCTATCGCCAGCGCCGCGCCGACGAGATCGCCAACCGCAAGCCGCGCCAGCCGTCGGTATCGCCGACGATCAGCCAGGCCGCCGACGCGGGCAGCGAGATCGAGGTCAAGCCGGCCAAGTAATCCAGGCCGCATTTCCTGCTTCACACGGCGCGCCCACAAGGCGCGCCGTTTTTTGTTGTTCATTCAGGCTTGGGCGCCGGTGTGACGCATTGCGGCGGGAAGCGCAGGGTCACCTCCGTGCCCTGCTGCGGCGCTGATCGCACCGAGATCTCGCCGCCATGCAGTTCCATCAGTTTGCGGCAGATGCTCAGGCCCAGGCCGCTGCCTTCGATGCGCCGTATGCCGGCATCCGCCTGCCAGAAGGGCTCGAACACGCGCGGCAGGTTCTCCGGCGCGATGCCGATGCCGGTATCGGCCACGACCAGTATCACGCCGCCATCGTCCGAACGGCGGCCGCTGACCGTGATGGTGCCGCCATTGGGCGTGAACTTCATCGCGTTGCCCAGCAGGTTGATCAGCACCTGCTTGATGGCGCGGGCATCGACGCAGATCTGCGGCAGGTCGGCATCGAGCCGGCTGACCAGTTTCAGCCCTGCCTCGCGGGCGCGGCCGCGCACCAGGCGCAGGCTGTCGTCCACCAGGTCCTGCGGCAGATGCGCGCCCGGCTCCAGCACCAGCTTGCCGCTCTCGATTTTGGAAACGTCGAGGATGTCGTTGATCACGCCCAGCAGGTGATGCGCGCTGCGGCTGATATCCTCGGCATATTCGAAATATTTCGGCGATTGCGGGCCCAGCATCTGGTTGGCGATCATGTCGGCAAAGCCGATCACCGCGTTCAGCGGCGTGCGCAGTTCATGACTCATATGGGCGAGGAATTCGCTCTTGGCCCGGTTGGCGGTTTCCGCCACCTCGCGCTGGCGCGCGTAGCTCTCGACCAGCCGTTCGCGCTCGGCCGCCTGTTCGCGCAAAGCGGCTTCCAGCTGCTTGCGCTCGGTGATGTCGGTGGCGATGCTGCCCACCGCCAGAAGCTTGCGCCGTTCGTCATAGATCGGGAAGCGGACGAGGATGAAGTCGCGCTCGCTGCCATCGCGCAGGTTACTCTGCGAGTCGAAGACCAGGGCCTTGCCAGCGGCGACGGTGTCGGCGATCTGCCGGTCGAAGCGAGCGGCGATGTCGGGCTGAAAGAAATCATGCGCGGTGCGTCCGATCATGCGTTCCGACGGTATCTTGAGCAGGTCGGCGTAATGCCGGTTCACCATCAGGTATCGGCCCTGGGCATCCTGCAGAGCCATGACGATCGGCGGATTGTCCATCATGCCCTGCAGCAGCGCCTCGCTGGCTGCACGTCGCCGCAACTGGCGCCAGGTGGCCCATAACGCGGCGACCGCGCCCAGTGCGACAATGCCGAGCAGCAATCCGTAACCGATGGCGGCGCGCCGCCAGTTGCTGTCGATGTCATGCTGCTCGACCCGCAGCATGACATTGATGGGGAAACCGGACAGGCGCGACCAGTAGAGGATCGTGTCGTCGATGGTGACATGGCCGCGCTCGCCGTCGATGAATCCGGTCAAACCCGCCAGTTCGGCGGCCTGGTCCTGCGGCCAGCCGACGATCAGCCGGCCCTGTTCATGCACCAGCGCTGCCGTCGACACCGGCAGGCCGAGATAATTCGGATCCAGCAGGTCGTTGCCGGTGATGTTCAGCGAGGCGACGATCACGCCGGCGAAACGCCCGTTGCGGTCGGTCAGGCGGCGACTCAGCCATAGGCTACTTGCGCTGTCGGTCCAGCCGGCGGAGATCTGCTGCAGCGTTCCGCCGCGATGGCGGTCGAAGGCCGGGTGCCAGGCGACATCGAGCGGCATCGCGGCCGTGCCGGTGGAAAAGCGTCGCGTGCCCTCCGTGTCGTAGACATGCACGCCATCGACCTGCGGCAGCATGGCGACGCGTTCGCCCAGCGCCTCGGCAATCGCGGTGCTCAGCTCCAGGCCTTGCGAAACACGGTCGCCCAGTTCGGCGCCGCCGAATTGCAGCAGCAGGTCGGCCACGTCGATCTGGTGCTGCGCCGTATCCGCCAGGCTGCGGCTCAGGCCGGCGGCCTGCAGATTGATGCGGTCGCGGTCGGCATCGCGCAGGTTTAGCACCAGGGCATAGATCAGGACGCTGGCGGCGACCAGCAATGCCGCGACGACGATGACGACGGCGCCGAAGCCGCGTGGTATGCCGCGGCCGCGCCGCGGGATCGGTGCCGTCGTGTGAGTCTTCCGCTCGGTCATCCCGGATCAGTTTCCCGGCCCGAGTCTGTCACAGGTCATTGCGGAACGACAAAGGTTTTATGGCCGGGGTTCTATCGCCGGGCTTCATGACTGGGAAACCATGTCCGGTCGGCCTGCGCCGCCAGTGCCGCAATCGCCGGCTGGGTGATGCGGTAGGGCAGCCATTCCTTCAGATGGGTGATGCCGATGCGATGGTAGAATTCGCGTGTCGGGTTCCAGTCCAGCACGTTTAGGTCGAGTCTTTTGCAGCCGCGTGCATCGGCGATGGCGGCCAGCGCGGTAATCAGCTGCCGGCCCAGGCCATGGCCGCGCGCGCGTTCCAGCACGAACAGGTCCTCGACATAGATCCCGGCGCGGCCTTCCCAGGTGGAGTAGTTGTGGAAGAACAGCGCGAAGCCGACCGGTTCGCCATCCAGTTCGGCGATCAGGGCCTCGAAGCGTTTCTCGATGCCGAAGCCGTCGCGCAGCACATCCTCGGGCGTGATCTTCACGCTGCTCAGCGGTTCATTCTCGTAAATCGCCAGGGCCTGCACCAGGCTCACGATGGTGGCGGCATCCGCCGGCGTGGCCGGGCGGATCAGGGTCTTGCTCATGCTCAGGCTTTCTTGCTCTGTGGTTCGGAGACGGGCTGTTTCAGGGCAGCGACCAGCGCCTCGCCGAACAGCGTGAATTCCTTGGCGCGCTGCGTGCCGCGGCGCCAGGCCAGGCCGATATGGCGTGCCGGCGCCTTCGCCTTGCCCTCGTTGGCCAGCGGTCGCGTCACCACGTCGGTGCCGCGCAGAATGCCGGCATCCAGCGCCAGCCGCGGCAGCAGCGTGACGCCAAGGCCGCTATCGACCATCTGCACCAGCGTGTGCAGCGAGGTGGCGGCGAAACCGTCGCGTCGCGGCGACGGCGGCAGGCGGCAGGCGGCCAGCGCATGGTCGCGCAGGCAATGGCCGTCTTCCAGCAGCAGCAGCGGCGCATCGGCCAGGTCGTCCAGCTTCACCGACTGGCGTTTGGTCAGCGCATGATCGCCGCGGCAGGCCACCATGAATTCGTCGTCGAAGAGTTCCAGCGTATCCAGCGCGCTGCCTTCATAGGGCAGGGCGATCAGCAGCAGGTCCAGCTTGCCGGCCTGCAACTGCTCGATCAGCCGCGCGGTCAGGTCCTCGCGCAGGAACAGCCTCAGGTCGGGGAAGCGGCGGCGCAGGGTGGGCAGCACGCGCGGCAGCAGGAAGGGCGAAATGGTCGGGATCACGCCCAGCCGCAGCGGCCCGCTCAGGGGCGCGGCGGCGGCACGGGCCACCAGCACCATCTCCTCGGCCTCGCGCAGCAATTCGCGCGCCCGCCCGGCCAGGTCCTCGCCCAGGGGGGTCAGCACCACCTTACGTTTGGTGCGGTCCACCAGGGCGGCGCCGAGCTGGGTTTCCAGCTCCTGGATGCCGGCCGACAGCGTCGACTGGGTCACGAAACAGGCCTCGGCAGCTTTGCCAAAATGGCGGATTTCCGCCAAAGAGACCAGATAGCGCCATTGCCGCAGGGTGGGCAGGTTCAGCATGGCTCATTTAAATCGACTGTCTCGATTATTTTCAACGAAATTATCCGTTGGAACGATGATTAGAAAGCGTCTAATAATCACTGCGAGCGGGAGACGGGGGCATCACCTATGCCTCGACCAGCCCCGCCGCCCCAGACCTGAGACCGTTTCGTATCCAAGAGAGGAGCGTATTTAAATGCTGACCATCGGCGACAAGTTCCCCGAATTCAACCTCAAGGCCGTCGTTTCGACCGACCCGAAGAAGGCCTTCACCGACATCTCGAACGAGTCCGACAAGGGCAAGTGGAAGGTCGTGTTCTTCTGGCCGAAGGACTTCACCTTCGTCTGCCCGACCGAGATCGCGGCTTTCGGCAAGCTGAACGGCGACTTCAACGATCGCGACACCGTCGTCTACGGCGTGTCGACCGACAGCGAATTCGTCCATCTGGCCTGGCGCAACAACCACGCCGACCTGAAGGACCTGCCGTTCGCGATGATCGCCGACATCAAGCGCGAGCTGAGCCAGAATCTCGGCATCCTCGACAAGGCCGAGGGCGTCTGCCTGCGTGCCACCTTCATCGTCGATCCGGAAGGTATCATCCGCTTCGTGTCGGTGAACGACCTCAGCGTCGGCCGCAACCCGCAGGAAGTGCTGCGTGTGCTCGATGCCCTGCAGACCGACGAACTCTGCCCCTGCAACTGGCAGAAGGGCGAAGAGGTCCTCAAGCCCGCCGCCTAAGGCAACACGGGATCCCGCCGCGCCCGATGCAGCGCGGCGGGGCTCCGCCACACAGATTTTCCAAGGAATTCGTCATGAGCCTCGAAAGCCTGAAGAACCGCCTGCCCGACTATGCCCGCGACCTCAAGCTCAACCTGGGCTCGCTGGCCGCCGAACCGGGCCTGACCGAGCAGCAGCGCGCCGGCACCTTCATCGCCTCCGCGCTCGCCGCCCGCGAACCGTCCACGATCCGTGCCATCCTGGCCGAATTCGGCCCGCAGCTTTCGCCTGAGGCGCTGACCGCCGCCAAGGCCGCCGCCGCGATCATGGGCATGAACAACATCTACTACCGCTTCGTCCACCTGATGGGCGAGGGCAATGATGAGAACCAGTACAAGACCCTGCCGGCCAAGCTGCGCATGAATGTGATCGGCAAGCCCGGCGTGGAGAAGGTCGATTTCGAACTCTGGTCGCTGGCCGTGTCGGCCGTGAAGGGCTGCGGCATGTGCCTGGTCGCCCACGAGCATGAACTGCGCAAGGCCGGCATGACCGCCGAACAGGTGCAGCAGGCCGCGCGCATCGCCGCCGTGGTGCATGCCGTCGCTGTCACGCTGGATGGCGAAACCGCCATGGGCGAGGCCCTGGCCGAAGCCGCCGAGTAAACGCATCCGCGAATAAACATCCGTTTGTCTGCCGGGCTCTCCCGCCCCTCCGCCCGGCAGATCTGGGGCCGCCGCGACAGTCCCCGTCTCAAAACCGCGGCGGCCCCTTATTTTTCAGCCCGTCATTGAAATTTCATGGCCGCGCTTCTGGCACGACACCCATCCAGTCGTGTCCGATGCTGCTGGCGCGGGTAATTCCCGCAGCTTGGTCGTTATTTTTCAACCGTGAAGCGCCGCTTCCTGCATTTAACCGCGATGACGTGGCGTTAAATTACGGTAACATGCTGAAATTCCATATATCCCCTGTTAACGACCAACGGTAGATTGTGGTTATCCACAATTCACGGACCGCCGTAGGCGGACGATCACTGGGGTCGACAATGCGTATCCGCGCCAGTTTCCTGCTTTTCGTTGCATTGATCGGCATCATCGTGCTCGGCCTTGCCGGCTGGGTGATAAACGATGGCCTGCGCGAACGGGCCAATGTGATCAATGCCCGCGGTCTGGCGGCCACCCAGGGCGAATTGCTGCGGCTGGTCGAACTGATCGGCATCGAACGCGGCGCCTATAACGCTGCCCTGCGCGACGAAAAGACCACCGATCCGAACGGCGATTTTCTCGCCAAGCCGCGCAAGGCATCCGACGACACCATTGCCGCCGCGCTGGCCAACGGGCGCGCATCCGGCCATCCCGCCATCGATCTTGCCGCCATCCAGGCGATCCAGGCCACGCTGCAGGACTGGCGCAAGAAGGTCGAGGCGGCCGTGACCAAACCGATGGCCGAACGGCCGGCCGAGGTGATGAACGGTTATGTGCCGGCACTGGCCGACATGGTCAACAAGCTGGCGCCGCTACTGAACCGGATCGATTCCGCGATCAGCCGCTCGGATGACGATGTGGCGATGCCGATGACGATTGCGCGCTTGGCCGCCGACATGCGCGCCGAAGCCAGCATCCGCGGCACCACCACGGTGAACGTGATCGCGTCGGCCAAGCCGATCCCGCCGGCCACGCGCGTGTTCCTGGCCGAGCAGACCGGCAAGGTGGACGCGATCTGGGCCCGCGTGGTCATGACCATGGGCATGATCGATGCGTCGCCGAACCTGAAGGAAAAGGTCGAGCAGACGCGCAAGGGCTTCTATGTCGACCTCAAGCAGATGCTCGATGGCATCTATGCCGCCAGCGACAAGGGTGAGGCCTATCCCTTTGCCAATATCGGCGAATTCCGCTCCAAGCAGAATCCGCTGCTCTACACGGCAGGCTACATGCGCGATGCCGCCATCGCCGATGCGCTGCAGGTGGCCGACGCCCTGATCGCGGAGCGGACACGCCACGTTATCTTTGAGAGCGGTATTGCCGCCATCGGCGTGCTGATCCTGGTTATCGGCGCGATATTCTTCCTGCGCCGTGTGATCGCGCCGCTCGGTGCGATCACCGAGACCATGACGCGCATCTCGCACGGCGAATCAGCCGAGATCGGCTATGTCGAGCGCAAGGATGAAGTGGGCGATATGGCACAGGCGCTCAGCGTCTTCCAGAAGAATGCCGAGGAAAAGGCTAAGCTGGAAGCCGAAGAGCGCGCCCGGGCCGAAGGCGAGGCGAAGCGCATGGCGGGTCAGCGTGAGGCGGAAGCGGCCATAAGCCGCGAGATCGCGCAGTTCTGCGCCGCTGTCGGCGACGGCGACTTCTCGCGCCGCATCGATCTTGCCGGCAAGGATGGCGTGTTCGCTGAACTCTCGCGCCAGCTCAACGGCCTGGCGGATACCATGCAGGGCGTAATGAACGATCTGGGCGGCGTGCTGCAGGCCATGGCCGGCGGCGACCTGACCAAGAACACGTCTGGCAGCTACAAAGGCGCCTTCGCCTCTCTGGCCCAGGCGGCAAGCGACACCGTGGCCCGCCTGCGTGATTTCGCCGGTCGTCTGGCCGAAAGCGCCGATACGGTGAAGACCGCTTCGGCGGAGATTTCATCGGGCTCGCAGGACCTGGCGCAGCGCACGGAATCGCAGGCAGCTTCAATCGAGGAGACGGCAGCCTCGATGCACGAGATCACCACGACGGTGAAGCAGAATGCCGATAACGCCCAGGCCGCCAACCAGCTGGCCGTCGCTGCCCGTGACACGGCGGAGAAGGGCGGCAGCGTTGTGGCCGATGCCGTCTCGGCCGTGACGCAGATCGAAACCAGCGCGCAGAAAATCTCCGATATCGTCGGCCTGATCGACGAGATCGCCTTCCAGACCAACCTGCTGGCGCTGAACGCCAGCGTGGAAGCGGCGCGCGCCGGCGAGGCGGGCAAGGGTTTTGCCGTGGTGGCGCAGGAGGTGCGGGCGCTGGCGCAGCGGTCGGCCAATGCGTCGAAGGACATCAAGGCGCTGATCCAGGAATCCAACGCCCAGGTAAAGACTGGCGCCAGCCTGGTGAACCAGACCGGATCGTCGCTGACCGAGATCGTCACGGCAATCAAGAAGGTGAGCGACATCGTGGCCGAGATCGCGGCCGCCAGCCGCGAGCAGGCCACCGGCCTGGAGCAGATCAACACCGCCGTCGGCCAGATGGACGAGATGACGCAGCGCAACGGTGCGCTGGTCGAAGAGACATCGGCCTCGGCGCAGAATCTGGCCAGCCAGGCGGGCGAGCTCTCGGCGCTGGTCGGTTTCTTCAGGCTCGACGGCACCTTGGTTTCTACGCAGAAACCAGCCGCCTTGAAGCCTGTTGCCGCCGCGCCGGCAAGTGCAAAGCCGGCGGCGCCACCGCCTGCCGCAACTCGGCCCGCCGCAGGAAAGACTCCCGCTGGCAATCCCCCTGCGAGTACCCCAAAGCCCGCGAGTGCAAAGCCGGCCTCTCCTGCGCCGGATGGCGACGATTGGCAGGAATTCTGATATGCAGTCCCGATGACGGGACGCCATCATTCCGCTCCGGTACAGCTCAGTACGGCGCAGCCGCGCAAGGTGATCTGTGCCGCGCCCGACATTGTTGCGCCGCATGTGATCGACCCGCGCCTGCTGCGGCTGCTGCGCGACTGGCAGGGTTGGTGCGGCAGTCGCCCTTTGCCGTCGCGCAACGATTTCGGCGCCGAGGACCTGCAATACCTACTCGGTCATGTTTTCCTGCTGGATGTTGTGCCGGGCGAGGGCGGTCCTCGTTTCCGCTATCGCCTGTTCGGCAGCGCCGTGACGATGTATCGCGGCTTCGATCTCACCGGCCAATTCCTCGACCAGCATCCCGATCCGGCCTTCGCCAGCCGCGTGCATGAAGCCTACCTGCAGTCGATGCAGGCACGGCTTCCGCTCTGGGCCACGGTCAGCGGCTTCACCATGCATGGCCTGTCGGCGAATTTCGAAGGCATGATCCTGCCCCTGGCTTCTGACGGCGAAACGCCCGACATGATGCTGTCGGCACAGATCATGACGCCGGGCGACGACCCGGCTTGACCCGGCCGCGCGGTCGCCCCATATGGCCCGCGCCATATCATTCCAGCCGGGATGACCCGGCCTTCCCGGACGGATCGGTGGGGACGACCCTGCCAGCGCAGCGAAGGAGCGATTCGCCATGGCATGGGTCATTCTGTTTTTCGCCGGTCTTGCCGAGGTGGGCTGGGCCGTGGGCCTGAAATATACCGAGGGTTTCTCGCGGCTCTGGCCCACGCTTGCCACGGTCGCATCGATGATCGTCAGTCTGTGGCTGCTCGGCCTGGCGCTGAAGGACCTGCCGCTCGGCACCGCCTATGCGATCTGGACCGGCATCGGCACCATCGGCACGGCGATCCTGGGCATCGTGCTGTTCGGCGAAAGCGCGGCCGTGCTGCGGCTGGTCTGCATCGGCCTGATCGTGGCCGGCATCGTCGGACTCAAACTAGCGACGCCGGCCTGAGGCTTAAACCTCCAGCCACTCCTTGCGGATGGCGGCGTCGTCGAGCAGCTGCTGCGGCGTGCCTTCGAATACCATGTGGCCATGGCCCATCACATAGAGCCGCTGGCAGATCTTCAGCGCGATGGTCAGCTTCTGCTCGACCAGCAGGATCGAGACGCCGCGCGACGCGATGCGTTCCAGCAGCTTGCCGACATGCTCCACCATCATGGGCGACAGGCCCTCGGTCGGCTCGTCCACCATGATCAGGTCGGGATCGCCCATCAGGGTGCGACACATGGTCAGCATCTGCTGCTCGCCGCCCGACAGCACGCCGGCCGCCGTGTCGGCGCGTTCCTCCAGGCGGGGAAAGATCTCGAACATGTCGGCCATCGACCAGCGCCCACCGCCCTTCGTCGATTTCTGGCCCAGATAGAGATTCTCGCGCACAGTGAGCGCGGGAAATATATCGCGGTTCTCGGGCACGTAGCCCAGGCCCAGCCGCGCGATCTCGTGCGGCTTGCGGCCCACGATCTGCTCGCCCTTGAACAGGATCGAGCCTTGCGGCGGCACGTCGCCCATGATCGCCTTGATGGTGGTGGAGCGACCCACGCCGTTGCGGCCCAGCAGCGAAACGATTTCGCCCGGCATCACCGTGAAGGTCACGCCATGCAGGATATGGCTCTTGCCGTAATAGGCATGTAGGTCGCGGACATCGAGCATTGCTTCAGCCATGATCAGTGCTCCGCTTCCCCATGAGCCTCTAGGGCCTGCCCCAGATAGGCTTCCTGCACCGCCTTGTTGCCGCGGATCTTCACCGGCGTGTCGCAGGCGATGATCTGGCCGTAGACCAGCACGCTGATGCGGTCGGCCAGGTCGAACACCACGCCCATGTCATGCTCCACCATGATCAGGGTCCTGCCTTCGGTGATCTTGCGGATCAGGGCGACGAAATGCGCGGTCTCCGAGCGGCTCATGCCCGCTGTAGGCTCGTCCAGCATCACCACCTCGGCACCGCCGGCAATCGTGATGCCGATCTCCAGCGCGCGCTGCTCGGCATAGGTCAGCAGGCCGGCCGGCATCATGGCGCGCTCGGCCAGGCCGATCTGCTGCAGCACCGCCTCGGCGCGGGCATTGGCATCGTCCGTCTTGCGGATGTTCTGCCAGAAGGAATAGCGATAGCCCATCTGCCACAGCACGGCACAGCGCAGGTTCTCGAACACGGTCAGGCGCGGAAAGATGTTGGTGACCTGGAAGCTGCGCGACAAGCCGCGCCGGTTGATCTGGTAAGGCTTAAGCCCGGTGATGTCCTCGCCGTTCAGCCGGATGCTGCCGCTGGTCAGCGGGAAGCGGCCCGAGATCAGGTGGAACAGCGTCGACTTGCCGGCGCCGTTCGGCCCGATGATGGCGTGGCGTTCGCCTTTGGCCACATCCAGCGACACGCCCCGGATGATCGGCGTGGCGCCGAAACTCTTGTGCAGGTCTTCGAGGGCTAGCGCGGTCATCGCACCGCCTCCTTACCATGGGCGGCTTCCGAATAGGCCGCAGCCAGTCTCGGGCCATAGAACCGGCCGAGCCAGATTCCCGCGCCGAGCAAGGCGAGCGCTGCGATCCAGGGCGGCGCGGTATTGGAGGCGAAGGCAATGCCCAGCATCGCCATGGCCGGACCGTCGGTGGCCGCCTTCACCATCTGGTGATGCGCGGTTTCGATCAGCAGGGTCAGGCCGGCCAGGCCCATCAGGGCCGGCACGGCCATCACGGCGTAATGCGGCAGCACACGCAGCAGCGTGCCGCGCTGCCACAGCGGCTGGTGCAGCATGATCAGGCCGGCCATACCGCCCGGCGCGAACATCACCATGCCGATGAAGATCAGGCCGAAATACAGCATCCACGCCCCGGTGATGTCGGACAGCATCACCTGCAGCAGCGTGACCAGCACGGCGCCCAGGATCGGCCCGAAGAAATGCCCGATGCCGCCGATATAGGCCATCAGCAGCACCACGCCCGACTGCGCGCCCGAGATGTTCACGGCATTCATCAGCTCGAAGTTGATCGCGGCCAGGCCGCCGGCGATGCCAGCGAAGAAGCCCGAGATGCAGAAGGCGATGAAGCGCACCATCTGGGTGGAATAGCCGATGAATTCGGCGCGTTCGGGATTCTCGCGTACCGCGTTGCACATGCGGCCCAGCGGCGTGCGGGTGAAGGCGAACATCAGCACGATACACACAAAGCACCAGGCGGCGATCAGGTAATAGACCTCGATCTGCGGCCCGAAGCGCACGTTGAACAGGGTGAGCATCTTGGTGCGGTTGGCCGTGATGCCTTCCTCGCCGCCGAAGAAGCCGCGCAGGATCAGCGACAGCGAGGCGATCAGCTCGCCCAGGCCCAGCGAGATCATGGCGAAGACGGTGCCGGCGCGCCGGGTCGAGACGGCGCCGAAAATGATGCCGAAGACCAGCCCCATCAACCCGCCCGCCAACGGCAGCACGGGCAGGGGGATCGGCAACTTGTCGGCGGCGATCACGTTCATCGCATGCACCGCCAGGAAGCCGCCCAGGCCGTAATAGACGGCATGGCCGAAGCTGAGCATGCCGGTCTGGCCCAGCAGCATGTTATAGCTGAGCGAAAACACGATCATGATGCCCATCAGGCACATGGTGGTGAGTGCTGCGCCCGAGGTGAAGATTTTCGGCAGCACGATCATAACGGCTGCGGCCAGCAGCCAGATGCCATAGCGGCGCAGCAGATCGAGCGGCAGGGAGGCGGGTTTGGTCATCGCGGAAATCGCCATGGCTCAGGTCTCCCGCGTGCCCATCAGGCCCGTGGGCCGGAAGATCAGAATCAGCACCAGCATCAGATACGGCACCACCGGGCCGATCTGCGCCACGGTCACCTGCCAGAGGTCGTTCAGCATGCCCTGCACCGGCCGCGCCATGCCAAGCGCGGTCAGCATGTCGCCCAGCGAATAGTTGATGGCAATGGCAAAGGTCTGGATCAGGCCGATCAGCAGCGAGGCGATGAAGGCGCCGGGCAGCGAACCCAGCCCGCCGAACACCACCACCACGAACAGGATCGGGCCCAGCACATGGGCCATGCTCGGCTGGGTCACCAGGGCCGGCCCGGCGATCACGCCGGCAATCGCCGCCAGGCCGCAGCCGCAGCCGAAGACCAGCATGAAGACGCGCGGCACGTTATGGCCCAGCATCGCCACCATGTTGGGGTGGGTCAGCGCGGCCTGGATGATCAGGCCGGTGCGCGAGCGCGTCAGCACCAGCAGCAGCACGACGAAGATCGCCACCGAGATCAGCAGCATGAACATGCGGAAGGCCGGGTAAGTGGTCTCGAACAGCGTGAAGGCGGAGAAATCCAGCGCCTCGGGCACGCGGTAATCCACGGGCAGCTTGCCCCAGATCATCTGCACCAGTTCCTCGATCACGAAGGCGAGGCCAAAGGTGAACAGCAGTTCGGGTACATGGCCCCATTTATGCACGGTGCGCAGGCCCCAGCGCTCGACGCCCGCGCCGATCAGGCCGACCAGCACCGGCGCGACGATCAGCGCGACCCAGAAATTGAGCCACTGGCTGATCTGGAAGCCGAAATAGGCGCCCAGCATGTAGAAGCTGGCATGGGCGAAATTCAGCACGCCCATCATCGAGAAGATCAGTGTCAGGCCACTGGCCAGGAGAAACAGCAGCATGCCGTAGAGCACGCCGTTCAGCGTGGAGAAGATCACCAGTTCCAGCAAGAAACGCCCCCGTAATTCCCAACCCGGCAACGATACGACAAAAAGGACGCCACGGCCCCGGTTTTCACCCGGGGCCGCGCGTCAGGCAAGCGCTTCAGCTCGGCTTGGCCATCTTGCAGGTGGTGGGCACGTCAGTATTGGCCATCGGCACCGTCGCGAACAGCTTCCAGCCCCAGCCGCTCTTCTCTTCGTCGAATTTCATGTCGCCCGCCAAAGGAGTCAGAGCCGAGATGTAGATGTCCTGGAAGAACTGATGGTCTTCCGCGCGCATGTAGGTCTCCTTGCCGTAGATGTTCTTGTACTTCATGCCGCGCAGCTTCTCGGCGAACACCTTCGGGTCGTTGGACTTGGCCTCGTTCATGGCCCGCGCCAGCATCTCCATCTCGTTGCGCACGCGCGGATACCACCAGCCCTGGCCCGCGCTTTTCTTGCGGAAGTCTTCTTCCCAGGCGTAGTTCTCCGGCGTGTTGATGTTGGCCAGGCCTTCCGTGATCTGGAACACGCGGTCCTTCAGGCCGGTCTGCTTGATCGCGGTCGGTCCGCCTGCGCCGCCGGCATAATAGGTATACCAGTCGACCTGCAGGTTGGCGTCGGCGGCGGCCTTCAGCAGCAGGGCGATGTCGCTGCCCCAGTTGCCGGTGATCACGCTGTCGGCGCCGCTGGCCTTGATCTTGGCCACATAGGGCGCGAAGTCGGTGATCTTGGCCAGCGGATGCAGCTCGTCGCCCACGATCTGGATGTCGGAGCGCTTGGCCTTCAGCATCTCGTTGGCCGCCTTGCGCACCGCATGGCCGAAGGAATAATCCTGGTTGATCAGGTAGACCTTCTTGATGCTGGGCTTGCCCTTCATGTAGCTGGTCAGGGCCTGCATCTTGATGTCGCTATGCGCATCCCAGCGGAAATGCCAGTAGCTGCATTTGTCGTTGGTGAAGGCCGGGTCGACCGCGGCGTAGTTGAGGTAGACCACCTCCTTGCCGGGATTGCGGTCGTTATGCTTGTTCACGAAGTCGATCATCGCCGCCGCCGCGCCTGAGCCGTTGCCGAGCGTAAGGATGCGGGCGCCGGCATCGATGGCCTTCTGCGCCGCGATCACGGTTTCCTGCGGGCTGAGCTTGTTGTCGAAGGTGATCAGCTCCATCTTCTGGCCGTTCACCCCGCCCTTGGCGTTGATCTTGTCGATCATGTACTGGAAATGCTTCACGCCATGCTCGCCGATCGGCGCCATGGCGCCGGAAAGCGGATCGATGAACGCGATTTTCACCTGCGACCAGGCCGGTGCTGCCAGCCCCAGGCCGGCCGCAAGCGCGGCAATGGCCAGGCCTGTCCCATAACGACGAGTCGGCATTGTTTCCTCCATCCAGTTATGTCGCGGCGGCTTCCGGTCCGCCGATCCGCCGGTCTAGCGGCGAATTCCTGTATTCGGTTCTGCCTGTCTGTGTTCAGGTCGTGTGGGGTGTGTTTCCTCTCACTTCACCATCGCCGCGTAGACCATGTTGCGCACCAGGGCGCGGTAGGTCAGGCGCTGTTTCGGCGACTGCATCATGAACACGACGAACATCTTTTCCTTCGGGTCGACCCAGAAATAGGTGCCGCCGGCGCCGCCCCAGTAATAATCGCCGGCGCTGCCGGGATCGGCCGAGACACCGCTATCCGTGCGCACGCCGAAACCGAGGCCGAAGCCATAGCCGGGGCCGGGCAAGAAGTAAGGGCCCGGCACGATGCCACTGCCCATGTGATCGGATGTCATATAGGCCAGCATCTTCGGGCTCAAATACCGCTTGCCGCCCTGGGTGCCGCCATCCAGCAGCATCTGCAGGAAGCGCGCATAGTCCATGGCCGTGCCGGTCAGGCCGCCGCCGCCGGATTCGTATTTGCCCGCCTTGCGCGGATCGTAGAACACCACGCCGCCGCCCAGGCTGCGGTCATCGGGGAAAGGCTCGGCCACGCGGGGCTGCTTCGCGGCATCGGTGACGAAAAAGGCCGTGTCCTTCATGCCGAGCGGGCCGAGCACGCGGTCCTTCAGCACCTGGCCCAGCGGCTTCTTGTCCACCACCTCGATCACGCGGCCGAGGATGTCGGTGGAATGGCTGTAATCCCAGACCTTGCCGGGCTGATAGGCCAGCGGCAGCTTGGCGATGCGTTCGGCGAATTCGGCATTGTCGAATTCGCCGTCCATCACGCCGGCCTCGCGATACTGCGCCTTCACCAGGCCGGCGCCGAAAAAGCCATACGTAATGCCCGAAGTATGGCGCATCAGGTCCTGGATGCTGATCGCGCGCTGCGCCGGCACCAGTTCAAGCACCGGCTTGCCGTCGGGGCCGGGCTTTTCCACGCCCACCTGCGGCTTGGCGTAGGCGGGGATATAGCGGGCCAGCGGGTCGCCAAGCGCCATGCGGCCTTCTTCCACCTGCATCATCGCCGCCACGGTCACGATCGGCTTGGTCATCGAATAGATGCGGAAAATCGTGTCCCGCGTCATCGCCGCCTTGGTCTGCGGGTCGCGCACGCCCATCGCCTCGAAATAGGCGATCTTGCCCTGACGCGCGATCAGCAGCACGGCGCCGGGGATGACGCCGGCCTCGGAATCGGCTTTCAGACGGGTGGTGATGCGGGCCAGACGGTCGGGGGCAAAGCCAAGGGCCGCCGGGTCGCCCTGCGGCAGCAATTCCGCGGCGCGGGCACCGGCCGGCCCTGTGCCGCTCAGTCCTGTGCCGCTCAGCGGGACGTGAAACGCAAAGCCAATGGCGAGGACGGCCATAAAGGCCAGCCCGAAACGGCGCACTCTCATCAGCGTGGCCTCCCTGGACCATTTTTATTTTGCTTGGCGACCATGATTGTCGGACAATCCGACCTAAGTCAAACACTCAATTGCTGGACCCGGCTGGCGGAAATGCCGATCATCGCCCATTCTGCCGGTGGTCGCGAATCGCTGTGTCGGCCGCGCCGGAATCGGGTTCGGGATCGGGGGGTAAATGTCTGAGACGGCCGAGAAATTCACGCGCATCACGCCGGTGCCCGCCTATCAGATGGTGGCCGAGGCGATCGAGCGCGAGATTCTGTCGGGCCGCCTGCGCCCCGGCGATCCCATCGGCACCGAGGCCGAGCTGGTGCGCCAGTTCGGCGTCAACCGCTCCACCGTGCGCGAAGGCATCCGCCTGCTGGAACAGGGCGGCATGGTGCATCGCGATTCCAGTCGCCGCCTGGCCGTCGGCCTGCCGCATTACGACCGGCTGGCCACCCGCGCCAGCCGCGCGCTGATGCTGCATCAGGTCAGTTTCCGCGAATTGTGGGAAGCCACCATGGCGCTCAGCCTCGCCTCCATCGAACTGGCGGTGGACCGCGCCACGCCGGAAGAGATCGCGGCGCTGGATGCCAATATCGCCGCCACCGAAGCGGCGATGGACGATCCGGTCACGGTCGCCACGCTGGACAGCGAATTCCATCTGCTGCTCGAGAAATGCGGCCGCAACCGCGTGCTGGAACTGGCGCGCGAGCCGTCCAACATGCTGATCTATCCCACCACCAACGTGGCAGTGCGCGCCACCGAACATGGCACACGGCGCCTGATCGAGGCGCATCGCATGCTGGTGGAATCCCTGCGCCGGCGCGACCGGGAACTCGGCCGCCTGTGGACGCGCCGCCATCTCGACGACTGGCGCAAGGGCTTCGAGAAAGCCGGCATGGATCTCGACCAGCCGGTCGACCTCGTCACCGGCATGGTGTGAGCGGGTTTTACAGCGCGCCCATCCGGCACGAACTCGGCAGCGCGGTATCGGCGGCCTTCACCACACCGGCCGTCTTCCAGCCCCAGCCGGTCTTTTCCTCATCGAACTTCATCGTCGCATCCAGCGGGCCGAAGGAGGCGATCACCAGGTCCTGCAGCACCTGATGGTCCTGCGCGCGCATCGATGCAATGCCGCCATACATGGTCTTGCGCTGCGCCTTGGCCAGCAGCGGCGCGATCCTGCGCGGTTCGGCGCTTTTGGCCGCCAGCACGGCATCGTTCAGCATTTCCATCAGCAGGCGCGCGCGCGGCACGTTGAAGCTGCCGCCGAACCGCGCACGGTATGACGCGTCGAGGTCGTCGCTCATTACCATGTTGGAATGGCCCTCGATCACGGCGAACACACGATGCTCCAGGCCGGTCTGCCGCACCGCGGTCGGGCTGCCGATGCCGCTGGCGTAATAGGTGTACCAGCCGGCCTGCAGGTTGGCGTCGGCCGCGCTTTTCAGCAGCAGGGCCAGATCGCTGCCCCAGTTCCCTGTAATGACACCATCTGCATGACTGGCCTTGATCTTGGCCACATAGGGCGCGAAGTCGGTGATCTTGGCCAGCGGATGCAGCTCGTCGCCCACGATCTCGATATCGGGCCGTTCGGTCTTCACCATCTTCAGCGCCGCGGCGCGCACGGCCTGGCCGAAGGAATAATCCTGGTTGATCAGGTAGACTTTACGGATCTGTTTCTGCGTGGCGATGAACTTGGCCAGCGCCAGCATCTTCATCTCGGCATGGGCATCGAAGCGGAAATGCGCCGGGCTGCATTTCTCGTTGGTCAGCGCCGGATCGATCGCCGAGATGTTGAGGAACAGCACGGTTTTGTCGGGATAGCGCTCGTTATGCTTGGCGATGAATTCGTTCAGCGCGCCGGCGGCGGCCGAGGAATTGCCTGCCACGATGATGCGGATGCCGGCATCGATGGCCTTCTGCGCCTGGATGATGCTCTCCTGCGCGTTCAGCTTGTTGTCATAGCCGGTGATCTCGTAGCTGGCCTGCGGCGACGCCAGGCGCTCGGCCATGAATTTCAGGTGGTTCAGCGCATTCTCGGTCACGGCGGCGGCAGGCCCCGACAGCGGATCGATGAAGGCGATGCGAACTGTCTCGGCCCGCGCGTTCAGCGACAGGAAAACAACAGCCAGGAAAGCGAGAATGCGCATGATCAACTCCGCAGCAAAAACTGCGCGGAGGGTAAGAAAAAGCCGCCGCGATACAAGGCGCGGCGGCTCAATAAATGTCAAATAAACAGGTGTGTGCTGATGATCAGCGCGCGTTCTACGCCACCCCACGCCCGCATTAGCGCGCGTTATAAGCAGCCAAGGCGGCGAGGTTGACGATGTCGCTCACAGAGGCGCCCATCTGAGCGATCTGCACCGGCTTTTCCAGGCCGATCAGCAGCGGGCCGATCACCGTGCCGCCGCCCAGTTCCTGCAGCAACTGCGACGACAGCAGGGCCGAGTGAATACCCGGCATGATCAGCACGTTGGCGGGGCCCGACAGGCGGCTGAAGGGATAAATCTTCATCAGGTCGGGATTGAGTGCTGCCGCCGCCGACATCTCGCCGTCATACTCGAATTCGGCGCCATGGCCGCCGGCATGCAGCGCGTCGAGCTCCATCACGGCCTGGCGCACCTTTTCCACCACGCCGCCCGGCGCGTTGCCGAAATTGGAATGCGACAGTAGGGCCACGCGCGGCTCGTGGCCCATCTGGCGCGCTACGCCGGCCGCCTGCACCGCGATCTGGCAGAGGTCCTTCGCCTCGGGCAGTTCGGTGATGGTGGTGTCGGCCATGAACACCGTGCGGCCCTTGGCCACGATGATCGAAAGCCCCATCACGCGCTGGCCGCGCTGGGCGTCGATCGCCATGCGGATGCCGTCGTAACTCACCGAATAGGTGCGCGTCACGCCGGTGATCATCGCATCGGCATGGCCGTTGGCCACCATGCAGGCGCCGAACACGTTGCGGTCCAGGTTGACCAGCCGTTGCGCGTCGCGCTGCAGCATGCCGCGGCGCTGGTGGCGCCTGTAGAGGAACTCGGTATAGCGCGCGTTATGCTCGCTGATGCGGGCATTGTGGATTTCGCAGCCATCCAGGTTCTTCAGGCCGATGGCCTGCATGGTCGCCTCGATGCGCTCGCTGCGGCCGATCAGTACCGGCGTGCCATAGCCGGCATCGCGGAAGGCCAGCGCTGCGCGGATCACGGTCTCTTCCTCGCCTTCGGCGAACACCACGCGCTTGGGATTCGCCACCACCTGGTCGAAGAAGATCTGCAGGCTGCCCACGGTGGGGTTCAGCCGCGCGCGCAACTCGGCGGCATAGGCCGCCCAGTCGGTGATCGGCTTGCGCGCCACGCCCGATTTCACGGCGGCCTTGGCAACCGCCAGCGGCACGTCGACGATCAGGCGCGGATCGAAGGGCGAGGGGATGATGTAGCCGGGGCCGTATTTCGGGCGGTCGCCCTTGTAGGCGGCGGCGACCTCGTCGGGCACGTCCTGGCGCGCCAGCATGGCGATGGCCTCTGCCGCCGCGATCTTCATCTCGTCGTTGATCGTCTTCGCCCGCACGTCCAGCGCGCCGCGGAAGATGTAGGGGAAGCCCAGAACGTTGTTCACCTGGTTCGGGTAATCCGAACGGCCGGTGGCCATGATCACGTCGCCGCGCGTGGCCAGCGCGTCTTCCGGGGTAATTTCCGGATCCGGGTTGGCCATGGCGAAGACGATCGGGTTGGCCGCCATCGAGCGCAGCATGTCGGGCGTCACCGCGCCCTTGGCCGAGAGGCCGAAGAACACGTCGGCACCCTTCATGGCGTCTTCCAGGCTGCGCGCGTCGGTTTTCACGGCATGGGCCGACTTCCACTGGTTCATGCCGTCGGTGCGGCCCTGATAGACCACGCCCTTGGTGTCGCAGAGGATGACATTCTCATGCCGCATCCCCATCGCCTTCATCAGCTCGGTGCAGGCGATGCCGGCGGCACCCGCGCCGTTCACCACCATCTTGGCATCCTTGATGTCGCGGCCGGTGAGCTGCAGGGCGTTGATCATGCCGGCGGCGGCGATGATCGCCGTGCCGTGCTGGTCGTCATGGAAGATCGGAATGTCCATCAGCTCGCGCAGGCGCTGCTCGATCACGAAGCATTCCGGCGCCTTGATGTCTTCCAGGTTGATGCCGCCGAAGCTGGGGCCGAGGAAGCGCACGCAGTTGACGAATTCGTCGACACTCTCGGTATCGACCTCAAGGTCGATGCAGTCGACATCGGCGAAGCGCTTGAACAGCACCGCCTTGCCTTCCATCACCGGCTTGCCCGCCAGCGCGCCGAGATTGCCCAGACCCAGCACGGCGGTGCCGTTCGAGATCACCGCCACCATATTCCCGCGCGAGGTATAGTCGTAGGCGGTGTCGGGGTCCTTCTGGATTTCCAGGCAGGGAGCGGCGACGCCCGGGCTGTAGGCCAGGCTGAGGTCGCGGGTGGTGGCCATCGGCTTGGTCGGCACGACCTCCAGCTTGCCGGGCTGGCCCATTTTGTGGAATTCGAGGGCGTCGTCGTAAAGTGACGGGCTTTTCGATTCGCTCATTTTTCTCTGTGTTTCCGGTTTTCACACGCGGGCGGTTTTCGCTCCCGTGGAGCATCATAAGGCCAAGGCCAAAGAGGTTAAAAGCCCCGGGGGGTTAAAAGGCCCGCGTGCTGTGCTATGTCTGCGGGCTGCATAATATTTCGCCCATGAACAAACCCGAGCTCACCCTTCCCCCCGGAACGTCCCCGCTGATGGCGCAGTATCTGACCATCAAGGCGGCCTATCCCGGCTGCCTGCTGTTCTACCGGATGGGGGATTTTTACGAACTGTTCTTCGACGACGCGGCCACGGCCGCCCGGGCGCTGGACATCGCGCTGACCAAGCGCGGCGAGCATGACGGCCAGCCGATCCCCATGTGCGGCGTGCCGGTTCACGCGGCGGAAGCCTACCTCTCCCGTCTCATACGCCAGGGTTTCAAGGTGGCGGTCTGCGAACAGACCGAAGATCCGGCGGAAGCCAAGAAACGCGGCTCGAAATCGGTGGTGCGGCGCGACGTGGTGCGTGTGGTTACGCCCGGCACCATCACGGAAGACAGCCTGCTGGAATCCCGCCGCAACAACTACCTCGCCGCGCTGGCCCAGGCCGGCGGCGCCGATGGCAGCCTGGCGCTGGCCTGGCTCGACATGTCCACCGGCGAATTCGGCCTGACGGAAACAACCTCCGCGTCGCTCGGCGCCGACCTCGCCCGGATCAACCCGCGCGAGCTGGTCCTGCCCGAAAGCCTGCTGGCCCGGGCCGAATTACGGGCGCTGTTCGAACAACTCGATGTTGCGCTCTCTCCCATGCCCTCGGCGCGCTTCGACAGCGTCTCGGGCGAACGCCGGCTGAAAACCGCGCTCGGCGTCGCAGCACTCGATGCCTATGGCGATTTCAGCCGCGCCGAATTCTGTGCCGCCGGCGCGCTGCTCGATTATGTCGAGACCACACAATGCGGCAAACTGCCCCGCCTCGATCCGCCGGCCCGGCAGTCGCCCACCAGCGTGATGGCCATCGACCCGGCCACGCGGCGCAACCTCGAACTGGTGGAAACCACGTCGGGCAACCGCGACGGCGCGCTGCTCTCCTGCATCGACCTCACGCTCACCGGCGCCGGCGCGCGGCTTCTTGCTCAGAGATTGCAGGCCCCGCTCACCGATCCGGCCCAGATCGCGGCGCGCCACGATGCCGTGGGCTATCTGGTCGACACGCCCCGCCTGCGCGACGATATCCGCGGCGCGCTGGAGAAGGTGCCCGATCTCGCCCGCGCGCTCTCGCGCCTCTCTTTGGGCCGCGGCGGCCCGCGCGATCTGTCCTGCCTGCGCGACGGCCTGGCCCAGGCGCAGGCCCTGCAGGCACGGCTGGGCGCCGAAACGATGCTGCCGCCGGCTCTGGCCGACCTGCGCGACGGGCTGGGCAGCCACGATGCGCTGGTGACAACGCTGGGCAATGCCCTGGCCGATGAACTGCCGATGTACACGCGCGATGGCGGCTTCATTCGCGCGGGCGTCGATGCCGCGCTGGACGAACTGCGTGTACTGCGCGACGAAAGCCGCCGTCACATCGCCGCTCTGCAGGACAAATACGCGCAGGAAACCGGCATCAATACGCTGAAGATCCGGCACAACAACATGCTGGGCTATTACATCGAGGTGGCGCCCAAGCACATGCCGCAGATGGGCGCGCAGTATATCCACCGCCAGACCATGGCGAATGCCGTGCGTTACGCCACGCCCGAATTGTCGGAGCTGGAGAGCAAGATCGCCCAGGCCGCCGACCGCGCGCTGAAGCTGGAACTGGAAATGTTCGAACGCCTGGCGGCCGAGGTTCTGGCCCGCGCCGAGGCCATCACGCGTGCCGCCCAGTCACTCGCCGCGCTGGACGTCACCGCGTCGCTGGCCCTGCTCGCCGTGCAGCGCAACTGGGTGCGGCCGCAGGTGGACGACAGTTTCGCCTTCCATGTCGAGGCCGGGCGGCATCCGGTGGTGGAAGCCGCCCTTGAACGCAGCGGCCAGGGCGAACGCTTCGTGGCGAATGACTGTGATTTAGGCGAGGGCCGCCGGCTCTGGCTGCTCACCGGCCCGAACATGGCGGGTAAATCCACCTTCCTGCGCCAGAATGCGCTGATCAGTGTGCTGGCGCAGATGGGCGCGTTCGTGCCGGCGGCGAAGGCGCATCTCGGCGTGGTGGATCGCCTGTTCAGCCGCGTCGGCGCGGCGGATGATCTCGCGCGCGGGCGCTCCACGTTTATGGTCGAAATGGTGGAGACGGCGGCGATCCTGCACCAGTCCGGCCCCAAGGCGCTGGTGATCCTGGACGAGATCGGCCGCGGTACCGCCACGTTCGATGGCCTCTCGATTGCCTGGTCGGTGGTGGAATACCTGCACGAGAAGAACCGTTGCCGCGGCCTGTTCGCCACGCATTACCACGAGCTGACGGCTTTGGCTGAAAAGCTGCCGCAGCTCTCCAACCACACGCTCAAAGTGAAGGAGTGGGAGGGCGAGCTGGTCTTCCTGCACGAGGTCGGCCCGGGCGCGGCGGACCGCTCCTACGGCATCCAGGTGGCGAAACTCGCCGGCCTGCCCGATGCGGTGCTCAAACGCGCCTCCGCCGTGCTGCATACGCTGGAGAAGTCCAACCAGACCGGCGGCTCGGCCAAACTGGTCGATGATCTGCCGCTGTTTTCCATGGCGCCGCCGCCGAAGGTGGAGGCGGCAACGAAACCGTCGGAGGTGGAGCGCGCGCTGAAATCCGCCGATATCGACGCGCTTTCGCCGAAACAGGCGCTCGACCTGCTGTATCAGCTGAAGGCTTTGCTGAAGCCGTAAGGGCCGCAGATTCCCGCTATCCGCTATCCGCGCGCTGCGTGTATGATGCCGTCATGAGGATCGCAGTCGCCGCGCGCTGTCATGTTGCGGCTCTGCTGGCCGTTTGCATGCTGCCGTATTCGGCGGCAGGAACGGCGGCGGCGCAGACAATGCCTGTGCGTGCACCGCCCTTGCATGCGTCCGCGTCCGCAGAAGCCCGCGTGCTGATCAACGACGCGCCGCCCTACCGCATCGTCAGCCGCGCGCGCGGCGACGAGGGCCATAGCGGCATCTATGTCGATATCCTGCGCGCGCTGGCGGCCGAAACGCGCCTGACCCTGCATTTCATCGAGGCGCCGTTTGCGCGCGGCTTTCCCATGATGCGGGCCGGCGAGGCCGATATCATGCTGGGCCCCAACCGCACGCCCGAGCGCGAGGCCTATCTGCTCTATCTCGATCCGCCGCTGCCGGCCGAGGCGAAAATCTTCGTCACCCGGCCGCAGAGTCCGCGCATCGCGCGGTATGAAGACCTGCGCGGCCTGCGCATCGCCGTGTTGCGCGGCGCGCGGTATTCCAGCCGTTTCGACGGCGATGCGACGCTGGAGAAAATCCCCGTCGCCGATTACGACGCCGCCCTGCGCCTGCTGGGCGGCGAGCGCGTCGATGCCGCCATCATGCCCGAGCAGCAGGCGCGCTGGCTGCTGCGCGGGCAGCAGCTCAACTGGCCGCTTTCGCCCTACCGCATCGAGGGCAGCCCGTCTTATATCGTGCTGTCGCGCGCCTCGCCGCTGGTAACGCGCGCGGCAGAGCTGGAAGCGGCGTTGCGCCGCCTGCAGGACAGGGGCGAGATCGCGCGGATATTGCAGCTTTACAGCTAACCGCATTGTCGACGCCGTGTTGCGAACCAGCCGCAGGCAGCGGCTCAAAACCTGGCGCCTAAAGTTTCGCCTTGTATTCGCCGCAATTAAAGCCTAGGGTCCGGCCATCGAAATTTTTTGGCCGGACCTTCTGGCTGTTCGCTCTGGCTTTGCCGGGCGCGTCTTCCGACTTTCTCTCCAAAAAAATCGAAAACCGGGCACCGGACGCAGTTTTGCTGCGCCTGGTTCCCTTCATTCATCCAATCCAAGGAACATCCCATGCAGACAGGCATTGTCAAATTCTACAACGACCAAAAGGGCTTCGGTTTCATCCAGCCGGAAGACGGCAGCAAGGACGTGTTCGTGCACGCCACCGCGCTGGAACGTGCCGGCATGAGCGCACTGCGTGAAGGCCAGAAGGTCTCCTTCGACACCGAACAGGACAGCCGCTCGGGCAAGACCGCCGTGCGCGCCATCCAGGCCGCCTGATCTACCTGATCGTCGCTTGATTCATCAGGCGATCCAGGGCGCGGCAGCCTTCGACTGTCAGAGCTGCGGCGCCTGTTGCGCGTTCTCGCGCGACTGGCCCCGTTTCTCGCTCGAAGAGGATGCCGCGCTCGCGCGCATCCCGGCCTGTTTCGTCGATGACGAGGCGGGCCGGATGCGTTGTGACGGCGACCGCTGCTCGGCCTTAAGCGGCACGGTCGGCCAGCACACCTCCTGCAAGGCCTATGATGTGCGGCCCGATGTCTGCCGCGAATGCCAGCCGGGCGACGAGGCCTGCCGCATCGCGCGCGACGCCTTCAATCTCTAGCGTTATATCCCGGCGTCACGGCCGTTCGGCCAGCATCAGCTGGGCGCGGCCCCAGTCGGTGATCCGCGCCTCGTTTTCCAGGATTCTGAATCCCGCCTTCTGATAGGCGCGGATGGCGCGTGCATTGTCGGGATCGGGGTCGGTCGCCACGAACGGCGCGCCCTCGGCAAACAGCCGTGCCACATGCTGGCGGATGAAGGCGCTGCCATGGCCGCGCCCCAGCATAGCCAGCGCGGCATCGCCGGCACGCCGATGCTCTGGTCGATGCCGAATGTGCCCGGCGGCAGGTCGCGATAGGGATGGTCGGCCCAGGCATGGATGGCGTAATCCTGCATGAAGGCGAAGGGCACGCCCGCATGGCACACGATCCACAGCCGCATCGCCGGCTCGTGCAGGTCGGCCGCCAGTCTTCGGTTTCCAGCCAGCCGCGCAGCAGCGGCAGGTTGGCCGCCGTCATGCGGCGGAAATCATAGCCCGGCGCCATGGCCGGCTCACATGCTGCGGCCGTCGTAGTCCATCACCGGCAAAGATTTCAGGTCCACATCGTCCAGGCAGCGCACGTTGATCGCCACCATGCGCGTGCCGTTCGGCGCCGTGCCGGTGGCGAACGAGGTTACGCCGCAGGTCTTGCAGAACAGGTGATGGATGTTCCTGGTGTTGAACTGGTAATCCTGCACGGCATCCTTGCCGCTCAGCAGCTTGAAGGCATCGGCCGGCACGAAGCTTAAAAGCGTGCCCTTCTTCTGGCAGATCGAGCAGTTGCACGAGATCACCGGCGTATCCAGCGCCGTGCTCACCTCATAGCGCACCGCGCCGCAATGGCAGCCGCCCTTGTGAATCGTGGCTTCCGCCATGTCCGTCCTCCCGTGCTGAAATCCTGCCGGTGTGATGGCTGCCGGCGGCCGCCAAGTCAATTCTGTGGCCCGCTCCAATGCCGGCCTTGTCTTGCAAGGCTATTTGTACTATATATGTTCTAATTTATAAATCTTTATATTCCTAGTTGCATATCCCGCCGGTCGGGCAGGGCAGAATGGAAACGAACACAAACGAAGCATAACGAACGCTGACGAAACAAAACGAAGCGTAACGAGCACAAACGAAACGTAACGAAGCAAAACGAACTCAAACGAACCCGAATGAACCTGAATCAACCCGGATGGGCAGAAATGGACCTGAATGGACCTGGATCGACCCGGATGGGCTGAAATGGACCCGAACGGACCGGAATGGTTCAAAACGGTCGCAAATGGCATCGCGGCGATCCGGCTCTCCCGACCGCCCCCGGCCCATGCTACGATTCGAGCGAATTCCCTCTGGGATTTATTGGCCCTGTTCAACCACATAGGCTTGCTTCCCCGTCATGACCGCCGCGCCCAGCCCCGTTTCGCAAAGCCTGATCCCCGAGACCCCCACCTTCGTCACCCATCTGGAATGCGGCATGACGGGCGAGCGGCTGCCGGCCGACACCCTGCATAACCTGTCGCCCAAGGGTTATCCGATCCTGGTGCGCTACGACCTGGTCGGGGTGAAGGCGGCGCTGACCAAAGACAAGATCGCCTCCCGTGCACCGAACTGGTGGCGCTATCGCGAGATGCTGCCGGTACGCAAAACCGAGAACGTGGTCTCCCTGGGCGAGGTGATGACGCCGGTCCTCAGCCTGCCGCGCCTGGCCAGGGCGCTGGGCGTCAGCGGCGAGATCATCGTGAAGGATGAGGGCCGCCTGCCCACCGGCTCGTTCAAGGCGCGTGGCCTGGCGCTGGCCGTCTGCATGGCGAAAGAGCTGGGCGTGAAGAAGATGGCCATGCCCACCAACGGCAATGCCGGTGCGGCGCTCGCCGCCTATGCCTCGCGGGCGGGCATCGAGACGGTGGTGTTCTGCCCTGACGACACGCCGCAGGTGAACATGAACGAGATCGCGCTGCAGGGCGCGCGGCTCTACAAGGTCAACGGCCTGATCAACGATTGCGGCAAGCTGGTCGGCGCCGGCAAAGAGGCGGCCGGCTGGTTCGATACCTCCACGCTGAAGGAGCCGTATCGTATCGAGGGCAAGAAGACGATGGGGCTGGAACTGGCCGAACAGCTCGGCTGGGAACTGCCCGATGCGATCTTCTATCCCACCGGCGGCGGCACCGGCCTGATCGGCATGTGGAAGGCCTTCGAGGAACTGGAGGCCATCGGCTTCATCGGTTCCAAACGTCCGAAGATGATTGCCGTGCAGGCGGCCGGCTGCGCCCCCATCGTGCGCGCCTTCGAAGGCAACGAGCGGCATGCCAAGCTGTGGGAGAATGCCCATACCGTGGCGGCCGGCATCCGCGTGCCGGCGGCGATCGGCGATTTCCTGATCCTGGATGCCGTGCGCAATTCCAGCGGTTTCGCCATGGCCGTGGAGGATGGCGCGATCACGGCGGCCCTGAACGAGGTGGCGAAACAGGAAGGTTTCCTGATGTGCCCCGAGGGCGCCGCCACCTATGCGGCCTACAAACAGGCCCTGACCGAAGGCAAAGTGAAAAAGAGCGACCGCGTGGTGCTGTGGAACTGCGCGGCGGGCCTGAAATACCCGATGCCCGATGGCGGCCAGCCGCTCGACCGCCATGGCGCGATCGATTTCGCGAGGCTGTGACGGCATGCCCGAAAAGCAGACTCCGGAACCGCAGACCACCGAGGCAGGATACGACATCCTCGTCTCCACGGTGGCCCTGCGACATCCGCTGCTGCGCCGCCTGCTGGCCGACTGGCTGCATGCCTCGCCGCCCGGCGGCCTGCCCGGCCATGATTTCGCCGCGCCATCGCGCCTGGATTACATGCAGGGGCAGATCGTGGTCTTTGACGTGGTGCCACAGGCAGACGGCGTTCCGCGGTTCCGCTACCGCTTCGTCGGCGCGCCGCTGGTGGCCCGCCGCGGCCGCGACGTCACCGGCACATGGATGGACGAACATACCGATGCGCTGGTGGCAAAGATCGGGCCTCAGGCCTGCGGGGCCGCCATGCAGGCGCGCCGGCCGGTGCATGTGCGTTCGCGCCGCGAGATCGACGGCGAGACCTATGCGCTGGAATACCTCGTGCTGCCGCTGGCCGATCCGCAGAGCGGGCGGATCGACCGCCTGGTGTCGGGCCAGATCTATCCCTCCCGCGCGCCGGTGCGCTCGGGCGGCGACCCGGCCTAGGCCGCACGCAGGAAATAGATCAGGTCGAGTTCCGGCGGATTGGTGCCGGCATGGCTCAGCAGGCCATGCACCTGGCCGCGATGATGGGTCTGGTGGTTGAAGAAATGCATCAGCGGCGGCAGCAGCAGATCGGTGAAACGGTTGCCGCGCATGTTGGCATATGAAAACGTCGATGCCAGGGCGGCCGGGTCAAGCCCGTCGCAGAAGGCGACGATCTCGGCATCCTTGGCCTCGCGCGCCTGGCGCAGGCCGGCGAAATCCTCATGCAGGATCTGGTTCAGGGCCTTCACATGCGCGGCGGGTTTGCCGGTGAAGCGGCCGAGCCAGACGCTGTCGCCCACCAGGATGTGGTTCAGCGTGGCGTGCAGGCTGCCGAAGAAGCTGGGCCGCGCGGCGTAATACTCCGCCGGCGGCAGCGCGGCGCAGGCGTCATAGAGGCGGCCATTGGCCCAGGCGTTGTAGCGCGCCATGCGGCGCACATGCTCAAGCAGGATGTCGGTGCTGGTCATGGGATCAGCGTATGGCGGGACCGGACGGCCGCAAAGCGCGGAATTGTCCGGCTGCAATTGCATAAAACTCAAACGGCCCGCCGGTGATGGCGGGCCGTCGAGTATCACATGGTGATTACCGTACTTACCATTCGGTCAGCACGGGTTCCATGCCTGCCTTGGCCAGGGCCTCGGCGCGGATCTTCTGCCAGCCGCTCATGGCTGCCTTGTCGTCGGCGTAAGTGGCCTTCTGGTGCGCGGCCCAGGCATCGGCCAGCACCTTCTGGCGCTTGAGCAGGTCGGCGTTGCTCTTGTCGTATTCGGGCTTCCAGACCTTGATCTCCTTGAAGTACTTGATGGCGCCTTCATGTACCGGCACCACCCAGTCGAAGACCTGGCGCTTGATGTCCCAGCCCACGTTGCCCGGCGCGGCGTCCTTGTAGTCGTTGAACAGTTCGACCATCGCCTTGGTCATGGCATAGACCTGCCCGGCATCGACCTTGTCGTAGGTCATCAGCACCGGATAGGGATAGGTCGCGCCTTCCACCGGCTTGTCCTTCGACAGGCCGGCGCCCTCGGTGCCCATGAACGGCACATAGAACGGCGCCTTGGCCTTCAGGCGCTTCCAGCCTTCCTTGTCGTTGTGCGGAACCACCGGCCAGGTGATGCCGCGCGGCGAGGATTCGATCTGGAAGGCCTTGCCCGAGATGGTCGAGGTGAAGGCGGCATCCACCTGGTTGTTGATGATGCCGTCCATCGCCTGACCGAAGCCGCCGAATTCCACCTTCTGCACGTCGTTCCAGGTCAGGTTGGCGAACGCGAGCAGCGCGGTGATGTTCTGGTTCAACGACGGCGCACCGACCACCCAGGCCACCCGCTTGCCCTTCAGGTCGGCGATGGTCTTCACGCCGGTATCCTTGGCCACGGCCACGGTGAGCAGCGCGTCGGAATTGTTCAGCAGCAGCGAACGCACCGGTTGCGGACCCCAGTCCTTGGCACCGAACTCATACATGCCTTCCTGCGCCATGTAGGTGCCGCCGACGCCGTTGGCCGAGAAGGGCGCCTTGCCCTCGCGCAGCGGCACGGTGCGCGACACGTCGTTCTTGCCGGGCAGCACGCGCAGGGTCACGCCCTGCTTGTTCTTCAGCGCATTGCCGATGGCGACCGCCTGGTTGTAGCCGCCTGAGCCCACGTCATAGGCGGTCCAGGTCAGCTGGTCGGGCAGCTTCTGCGCAAATGCCGATGTCGACACGGCAAGCGCCGCGACGGCCCCCAGCAGGGCAAAGGTTTTGGTGTGACGCATCTTCGGTTTCCTCCTCGTGTTTTTACTCTTGGTCATGCGGTGACGGTATTGCGGTTGGTCAGCCGGAGCAGCAGGAAGGCGGCGAGGGCAAGGACCACGCCGATGGCCGCCAGAGTCAGGTTGCTGACGGGAATGAGGTTGCCGCCGGGCACGGCGAGCGCGAAGCCGGCCACCAGAAGCATGGCGCGCGCCAGCAGCCGCAGCGGCGATCCGTCCAGGCGGCCGGCGCCGAACAGGTAGCCCTGCATCGCACTGGAGATCAGCGCCACGCCCAGCGCGGCACTCACGATCACCGAGACCACCTCCATCGGTTCGCCCTTGAGGATCAGCGCCGGGTTGAGGGCGAAGAAGAAGGGGATGATGTAGATCGCAGCACCCAGCCGCATGGCCTGGAAGCCGATCTTGAACGGCGAGGTACGGGCGATGGAGGAAGCGGCGAAGGTGGCCAGCGCCACCGGCGGCGTGATGAAGGAGATCATGCCCCAGTACATGATGAACAGATGCACGGCCAGCGGATCGAGCCCGGCCTTCACCAGCGGCGGCGCCAGCACGATGGCGAGGAAGATGTAGCAGGCCGTCACCGTCATCCCCATGCCGAAGACGAAGCTGGTCAGCGCGCCCATCAGCAGCAGGATCAGGGCATTATCGCCGGCGAGATAGACCAGGTCGTTGGCCAGCGTGCCGGCGAGGCCAGTGACCGAGAAGGCGCCGATGATGAAGCCCACGCCGGCCAGGATGGCGACCAGTTCGGCCAGCGCCCGGCCAGTGGCGGCCAGCAGATCGAGCAGCTTTTCCCAGCCCAGGCGGTTTTTCGGCAGGATCTGGTTGATCACCAGCAGCAGGGCGGTGGCGGCAAAGGGGGCGACGGCCTCGCGCTGCTGCCACACCATCAGGAAGATCAGCACCAGGAAGACGAGGATATAGAGCCAGCCGGCCTTCAGCGTTTCGGAGAGCGACGGCAGCTCGGATTTCTTCAGGCCCTTCAGGCCCTGGCGCGCGGCATAGGCGTCGATCTGCACGACGAGGCTGAAATAGAACAGCAGGCCGGGAATGGCGGCGGCCAACGCGATCTCGGTGTAGGAGATGCCTAGGAAGCTGGCCATCACAAAAGCGGTCGAGCCCATCACCGGCGGCATCAGCACCGCACCGGTGCTGGCCACAGCCTCGACGCCGCCGGCATAGTCGGCGCGGAAGCCGGTGCGCTTCATCGCCGGGATGGTGACGACGCCCGACGAGATCACGTTCGAGATCACGCTGCCCGAGATCGAGCCCTGCAGGCCCGACGAGATCACGCCCACCTGCGCTGCGCCGCCGCGCACCCGGCCGACCAGCGCGAAGGCGAGGTCGTTGAAGAATTTGCCGCCGCCGGTGTGGTTCAGCGCCACGCCGAAGACGATGAAGCCGATCACGATCTCGCCGAAGGCCCGCATCGGGATACCGAAGGCGCTTTCCGACGACACGATATGATAGGCGAAGGTGTCTTCCAGGCTCTGCTGGATGCCGCGGATCGGGCCGGGCATGCTGTCGGCGAAGACCGGGTAGAGGGACATCACGGCCACGATGATGAAAATCATCATGCCGCCGGTGCGGCGCAGGGCCTCAAGGATGATCACCCACAGCACGCCGCCCAGGATCTGCGCTGTCAGCGGCGGGGCGAATTCCCAGCCCTCGGCCAGGATGTCCTCCGCCACCCAGGCGAACCAGCCGATGGCGGCCAGGCTGGCCAGCGCCAGGGCGATATCATGCAGTGCGACCTTGCCGCTGGCGGCATCCTTCGGCCGCCAGGGATAGGCGAGGAAAACCAGCGGCAAGGTGATCGCCGCCAGCAGGAACAGGTAACGGTTCTCGATCAGCGTGACATCAAAGAGGCGCAGGTTGAACTGCTGGTTCAGCACCATGACGAGGGTCAGCAGGGTCATCAGCACGAAGATGGCCCGCATCAGCGGCGACAGCCGGCGATACGCCAGTTCCTCGACCATCTGATCCTGGGGCGGGGGTGCGGCGCCGTTACGGCCGGAATCCTGGCCACGCGCCGAATGATCGGCACCCTGCGCGCCGAAACCCTGTGACATTCTTTTCCTCCCCGTGCCCGGACCTGCTTGCTGTCGGTCCGATTGTCGGACCGACAGCTTACGAAGCCGCAGACAAAGGATCAACGCATTGATCGCTTTTGTATGCAATTGAAAAGATCGTGGCCGGCGGGGCGTCGCGGCACGGGGATACCGCGGCGCCCGTACGGGTCAGCCGCCGGAGAGCGGACTGCTTCAGATCCCGGGCTTCAGGCCCCGGATTTCAGATATTGGGACGCTCGGCGTCGATGTCGCGCAGTTGGATCGGCGATGCCCAGAAAGGCTGGGCCGCTTCGAAGGCCGCCGCGCCCGGCGAGATGCCGGCATCGCGCAGGGTATGGGCATCGACCTGTGCCAGATCGTGCCGCATGCGGCTGCGCTGCCGCCAGGTGGCGAAAGCCGTGCGCAGGGCGGGCAGCGCCATCCGCCACCATGGCAGGCCGAGACCCTGCAGCGCGGCCGGGTCGCGCAGGCCGTCCAGCCAGCGCAGCTCGGCCTTGCTCGGCGGCGGGGCCAGGGGCGAGGCCAGCCAGTCGGGGCGCGACGGTGCGACCTTGGCCCTGGCGAAGGGTGTTATTAACGAACGATCGTGCTTTTCTGAACCGGAGGGGTAGTCGATAGCGCTGTGGTAGGTCATGGGGAGGCTCTTTTCTTGTTGTTAAGTCAGTGGATTGCGGCTGACCGGGCGAGCAGCTGGGTAAAGGCCTGCTCGGCGCGTTGCACCGCGGAGCCGTCGCGCAACAGGCGGCGGTAATAATTGAGCGTCAGGAAAATGCCCTGCAGCTCATAGGCAAACTGTTTCGGGTCCAAGTCGGCGCGGAAATGGCCTTCCTGGATGGCGATCTGGGCGCTGCGGATCATCATGCCCTGCCACCGGGTCTGCAACTCGGCCAGGTGGTCGCGTACCGGCCCCGGCTTGTCGTCGTATTCGGCGGCGAGCGTCACGAACAGGCAGCCGCCAGG
The DNA here is from genome assembly GCF_046297595.1 of Ferrovibrio sp. Classification (GTDB taxonomy): domain Bacteria; phylum Pseudomonadota; class Alphaproteobacteria; order Ferrovibrionales; family Ferrovibrionaceae; genus Ferrovibrio. The sequence goes on along the minus strand of NZ_JBKBHT010000003.1, from coordinate 534,975 downwards.
CAGGTCGTCGTTATGCAGGCTCCAGTCGAGCCAGCCCCTGAACAGTGACTCGATGCGCGGCCGTCCGCGCGGCGCCAGGCGGGCCGGTTCCCAGACCGTGGCCATGAAACGCTTGGCGCTTTCGTCCAGCAGGGCTTTTTCCAGCTCTTCCTTCGACCCGAAATGGGCGAACAGGCCGGATTTCGACATCTTGAGCCGGTCGGCCAGCATGCCGATGGAAATCCCCTGGAAGCCTTCGACGCTGGCGGCGCGGAGGGCCTCGGTGAGGATGACGGCGCGTGTCTGCTGACCTTTGCTCATGTCGCTAAATTACGAACGGTCGTTCGCAAAGTCAAGATCGCCTGTCATTCCGCCTGTGATGGCGGCCACAAAAGCGTGATCATCCGGTGCAGCAGGGAAATCCGCCCTGCCGCGTGTAAACCGCCAGATCGGGCCAGACGTAAGTCTGGTTGGAGGAGGCATCTATGACGACGCGCCGCGACCTGCTGCTCCAGGCAGCCATGTTTTCCGCCCTGCCGGGTCTGGGTTTTGCCCAGACGCGCGGCCTGTCGCTGCCGCTGGAGCCCACGCCCGCCTGCGGCGAAAGCCGGGATGCCACGCCGCGCCAGACCGAGGGACCGTTCTATACGCCGCGCCCGCCGCAGACGGCGAATCTGCGCGAACCCGATATGGCCGGAATCCCGCTGCGCATCGGCGGGCTGGTACTGGACCGCCGCTGCCGCCCGGTCGGCGATGTGATGGTCGATGTATGGCAGGCCGATGCCGCCGGGCAATATGACAATGCCGGCTATCGCCTGCGTGGCCACCAGTTCAGCGATGGCGATGGCCGCTGGCGCTTCGAGACGATCCTGCCAGGCGTCTATCCCGGCCGCACCCGGCATATCCATGTGAAGCTGCGCCCGCCACGCGGCGATGTGCTCACGACCCAGCTCTATTTCCCAGATGAACCCGGCAACGCACGCGACCGCATCTTCGACCGCCGCCTGCTGGTGCAGATGGGCGGCGACGAGACGGCCAAGATCGCGCGGTATGATTTCGTGCTTGATGTCGGCTGAGCCGGCTTGACCCAGCAACGACGCGGCGCCATCGTCGACGCATGATGGATCTGCCCACTCTGCTCACCTTCACGCTTGCCGCTTTCGCCCTGGCGGCGACGCCCGGTCCCGATATGCTGCTGGTGATGACGCGCAGCGTGGCGCAGGGCCGCGCCGCCGGTCTGATCACGCTCGCGGGTATAACGCTGGGCTGCTACTTCCACGCCCTGATTGCCGGCTTCTCGTTGAGCGGCATGCTGCTGGTGGCGCCGGTGATGTTCGAGATCATCCGCTGGGCGGGTGCCGCCTATCTGCTCTATCTCGCCGTGCAGGCCTTCTGCGGCGCCGGCGGGTTCCAGCCGCCGCGGCCCGGTGCGCCGGCTTTGCCGCTGATGAAGCTGTTCCGCCAGGGTCTGCTCACCAACATGCTCAATCCGAAGGTGGCGCTGTTTTTCCTGGCGCTGTTCCCGCAATTCATGCAGCCCGATCCCGACACGGCGGTGTGGCAGGCCTTGCTGCTCGCCTGCGTGCTCAGCGGCGCGGGATTCATCGTCAATGGCAGCATCGCGCTGGTCGCCGGCCGGCTGGGCGAATGGCTCAGTGCGCGGCCTGCCTTCGTGCGCTGGCAGAACCGGCTGCTCGGCGGCGTGTTCGCCGTGATGGCGCTCAGACTGGCATTCGACCGGAAATAAATAACGCCTCAGTTCGTTTCCTGCGGTCGCATCAGGCGGTCGACATCGCCGTTCGACAGCATCGCCTCGCAGGCCTGCGATACGGCAGCCACGACCGACAGCTCCGTCGCCTTGCCGAAAGCAAGGTACAGCCGGCTGGTCAGGTCATGCAGCGGCAGAGAGGCCGTGACCGTATCGGGGCGTTCGCCAAGCTCCCGCAGGCGCAGATGAAGGCTGGCCGGATGGGCCGGCATGGTATCGATCCGGCCATACAGCAGTTGCCGGGCAGCGATATCCTCGTCGGCCGTTTCCTGCACCGGAACGCCCTGTCGCAGCAGATACTCCGTCTTGACGTCGAGATGCACGCCGGCGATCTGCCAGCGCGCCAACTCGGACACGGACTCCGCCACCACATCCGGGCGGTCGCGGCGCCGGAACATAGCCACATCGTAATTCAGCACCGGACAGACCCAGTGGAAGGAATTTTCCCGCGCGGCCGTGCGGGCGATCAGCGCGACCAGGGTGTTCGACTCGTTTTCCGCCTCAGCCAGTGCACGGGCGAGGGGCAGCACGGTCAGCGCGGCCGGACGGCCGAGACGGCTGGCCAGCGCCGAGATCAGCGCGGCGGTGGGGCCGGCGGCGCGATCCTGCTGTTCAAGGGTGTAGGGCGGGAAGCGCGCGGCGACGTAGTGAATTTCCGCCAGGTCTGTCGCGGCCGCGGGCAAAGTCGGCAGCAGTAGGCTGGCGCAGAGAATCAGGACCGAAGCGAAGCGCATGCCGCCAATGATAATCAGATAGGCTCCGGCCAACGCATAAATTTCATGTAATTGGCCGGCGTACAGTCCGCAATCAGATGCGGGCGGCTTTCACGCCATCCACCTCGGCGTTGCCGTCAAGAATTGCGGTTTTGATCGTCTCCAGCCCGCGTTCGAATTCGTCGATGCGCTCGCGCAGGCCGCGCAGTTCCTCCAGGGCCTGCCGGCCGATGGGCCGTTCGGTCTGGCTGTATTCCAGTACCAGGCTGGCATAACGGCCGCGCATCTTGGCCAACGATTTCAGCATTGCCTCGATCTCGCCCGGTTCGATGCGGCCCAGCGCCCAGATCATCTGGCTGCGGGTGAATTCGCGGTCCTTGGCGATAATCTGCTGCACATATTGCCGGGCATTCAGCGCGGCGGCGGCGTCGGCCGGGCTGCCGTCGCGCAGGGCGAGGCGTTCGCGGGCGCTCAGGCCCGCCTGGGCCAGGTCGCTGGCCGTCGGCTTGGCCGTTGCGGGCTGACCTTTCAGGGCAGCGCGCAGCTGGGGTTCGACTTTCTCGGCCTGACGCAGGGACAGCAACGCAATCGCCATGACTTCAACTCCTCGGTCCGGACATCGGTATCTGGCAAGAAGCGGAGCAAGCCCCGTGCCATGGTTAAGATGGCGGATTTCCGGGATATTATGGTGTTGCGTTGCGGCGCGGACGGCAGCTTTTGCCGACAGGAGGGACTTAGGGGGCCAATGGCGGCGCCGGGATGCCGGTGCTGCGGCCGGGGAACAGCAGATCCAGCCGCCACTCCTGTGGTCGGCTGCGGTAGGAGGCCAGCGCCTCGGCCGGCAGGGCGAATTGCGCCTCGCTGGCAATGGATCCGCGCGGGGCCTCGCGGGTGAAGGGATTGCCCATCGGCAGCGAGATGCCAATGCCGATATCGCTGCCGCTGCCCGAGCCGACCGAGCCGCCCAGGCCGATGCCCGGCCGCCAGGGCTCGTCATTGCTGCGTGGGCGCTGTTCGGTCCGCTGGGTCTCGGGCGCGAAGACACGCCCGTCCGGTGCGGTCAGTTCCATCGCCTCGACCGGCTCGACCGCCAGCACCCGCACAAAAACCCGGCCGCTCTGGCTGCCCAGCCAGGCGGCGGCGCGCGGCGGGGGCGGGGGCTCGCTGGCGCAGGCGGCCAGAAGCAGGGGCATGAGCAGGGACAGCAGGCTGAGGGCGAACAGGCGGCGCGACAGGGTCATACATTTATTATAGGGGGTGTGGCGGAAGGTTCCCATCGGCAGCGCCGCCGGTTTAAGCTGCTGCCACCCAAGGAAAAACCAGAAAACTCATAAAGACGACAGGACAGGAAACCCGATGACCCTCGCCCCGAATGCCCCCGACACCCTTTTCGACCTGACCGGCAAGGTGGCGGTGATCACCGGTTCCAGCCGCGGCATCGGCCGTGCCATCGCCCTGCGCATGGCCCAGCATGGCGCGAAGGTGGTGGTGACCAGCCGCAAGGCCGATGCCTGCGAGAAGGTGGCTGCGGAAATCCGGGATGCTGGCGGCGAGGCCATTGTGGTGCCCTGCAACGTCTCGGAGAAGGCGCAGCTCCAGGCCCTGGTGGATGCCACGATCAAGCATTGGGGCCGGATCGACATCCTGGTCTGCAACGCGGCGGTGAACCCCTTCTTCGGCCCGTCGAAGGACATCCCCGACGATGCCTTCGACAAGATCATGGACGTGAACATCAAGTCGAACCACTGGCTATGCAACATGGCCGCGCCCGACATGGCAAAGCGCCAGGACGGTGCGATCATCATCATCTCTTCCGTCGGCGGCCTGTTCGGTTCAAACACCCTGGGCGCCTATGGCATCTCCAAGGCGGCCGACATGCAGCTGGCCCGCAACCTGGCGGTCGAATGGGGGCCGCAGAATATCCGCGCCAACTGCATCGCGCCCGGCCTGATCAAGACCGATTTCGCCCGCGCCCTGTGGGAGAACCCGGAAATCTCCAAGAAAGCCACCAAGGGCTATGCGCTGAAGCGGATCGGCGATCCCGACGAGATCGCCGGTGCCGCTGTTTTCCTGGCCTCGGCCGCCGGGCGCTTCATGACCGGCCAGACCATGATCATCGATGGCGGCGGCATGGTGAACTTCCAGAGTGTGTGATTTCTTGGGCGTGTGATTTCCAGGGCGTGTAAACCGCGCGGAAACGCTATATATCCTGACCATGCAGATGCGCCCCCTCATCCCCGATCCGCGCGCGATCATCGACCGCAAGGCGCTGACGCTGCAGCTCGACGCGCTGGGCGGTGAGGGCATGCATGGCACGGCGGAACAGCGCAAGCAGGCGCTGGTGCTGCTGAAGGCGGCGCTGAACGAGGGCCGGCGTGTGGTGCAGGCGCGGTTCCAGGCCGGCGCGCCGGCCTTGTCGACGCGGCAGGCCCTTGCCTACCTCACCGACCAGGTCATCCGCCTGGTGTTCGACTTCACCGTCAACCGGGTCTACCGCCTGCCCAATCCCACGGCGGCGGAAAAGCTGTCGGTGGTGGCAGTCGGCGGCTACGGCCGCGGCGAGATGGCGCCGTTTTCCGATGTCGACCTGCTGTTCCTGTTCCCCTACAAGCAGACGCCCTGGGGCGAGCAGGTGGTGGAATACATGCTCTACCTGCTGTGGGATCTTGGCCTGAAGGTGGGCCATGCCACGCGCTCGGTGGATGAATGCATCCGTCTCAGTTTAGGCGACATCACCATCCGCACCGCCATCCTCGAGCAGCGCTGGATCTGGGGCGACCAGGAACTGGCCGCGCAGCTGAAAACCCGTTTCCAGGCCGAGGTGGTGGCCAAGACCGGGCCGGACTTCATCGAGAAGAAGCTGGCCGAACGCGACGACCGCCATCGCCGCATGGGCGACTCGCGTTATGTCGTCGAGCCCAACGTGAAGGAAGGTAAGGGCGGCCTGCGCGACCTGCACACCCTGGTCTGGATCACGAAATACATTTACGGCGTCGAGGACACCGCCGAACTGATCGCCCGCGGCCTGCTGCATGCGGAAGAGCATCGCCGCTTCGTGCAGGCGATGGAATTCCTGTGGACCGTGCGCATCCACCTGCATTACTTGGCCAACCGGCCGGAGGAACGCCTTACCTTCGACATGCAGACGGAGATCGCCAAGGCGATGGGCTATGCCGACCGGCCCGGCCGCCGCGATGTCGAGCGCTTCATGAAGAAATACTACCTGGTTGCCAAGGAAGTGGGCGACCTGACGCGCATCTTCGCCGCCGCCCTGGAAGAGCGCCACAAGAAGAAGAAACCGCTGGCGGCGATCCGCGCCAAGATCAAGCGGCCGAAACAGCTGGACGGTTTCGAGGTCGAGGGCGGCCGGCTCAATGTCGGCAGCGAAACCCTGTTTGAGAAGCAGCCAGTGAAGATGCTGCGGCTGTTCCACCTGGCGCAGGAGCAGGGGTTGGACATCCACCCCGAGGCCCTGCGGCTGGTGCGGCGCAGCCTGAAGCTGATCGACGGCAAGCTACGCAATGACACTGAAGCCAACCGGCTGTTCATGGACATGCTCTGCTCGGTGAACGATCCCGAGACGACCCTGCGCCGTCTGAACGAGGCCGATGTGCTCGGTCGCTTCGTACCGGATTTCGGCCGCGTGGTCGCTCAAACCCAGCACGACATGTATCACACCTATACGGTGGACGAGCATACCATCCGCGCCATCGGCATCCTGTCGCGCATCGAGAACGGCGCGCTGAAGGAAGACCATCCGCTCAGCGTGCATGTGATCAAGGAGGTACTGTCGCGCCGCGTGCTCTATGTCGCCGTGTTGCTGCACGATATCGCCAAAGGCCGTGGCGGCGATCATTCCGTGCTGGGTGAGAAGGTGGCCGAGAAACTGGGGCCGCGCTTCGGGCTGACGGCGGCGGAAACCGAAACCGTGGCCTGGCTGGTGCGCTGGCACCTGCTGATGTCGGCGACCGCCTTCAAGCGCGATATTGCCGATCCCAAAACGGTGGTGGATTTCGCCCAGGCGGTGCAGAGCCCGGAACGCCTGCGTCTGCTGCTCTGCCTCACGGTGGCCGATATCCGTGCCGTCGGCCCCACCATCTGGAACGGATGGAAGGGCCAGCTGCTACGCGACCTGTATTATCGCGCCGAGGAATTCCTTTCCGGCGGCTTCACCGGACGGCGTCGCGAGGAACGCATCGCCGAGACCAAGGAGAAGGCACGCAGCCTGCTGTCGGGCTGGAGCAAGGCCGAGGCCGACCGGCTGCTCAAGCGTCATTACGAAAATTACTGGTATTCCAACGACGCGGAAACCATTGCCCGTCACGCCACCCTGATGCGCGAGGCCGACCAGTCGGGCCGCAGCCTGACCACCGCCTCAAGGCCCGACCGGTTCCGTGCCGTCACCGAGTTCACGCTCTACGCGCCCGACCATCCGGGCCTGTTCGCCCGTGCCGCCGGCGCCATGGCCGCAGCCGGCGCCAATATCGTCGACGCCAAGATCTTCACCACCAATGACGGCATGGCGCTCGACAGCTTTTACATCCAGGACATGGACGGCAAGGCCTTCGACCGCCCCGAGCAGTTGAAGAAACTCAACACCGCCCTGGAACGCGCCCTGTCGGGCGATCTGAAGCTGCGGTCGGCCATCGCGCCGGAACGGCCGGGACAGACCAGCCGCACCCGCGTCTTCAAGGTAGAGCCGCGCGTGCTGGTCGATAATGCCGCGTCCAACCGCTACACCGTGATCGAGGTGAATGGGCGCGACCGGCCAGGCTTCCTCTATGATGTCACGCGTGGATTATATGACCTCAATCTGAGCATCGGATCGGCGCATATCGCCACCTATGGCGAGCGTGCCGTCGACGTGTTTTATGTGCAGGACCTGACCGGCATGAAGCTGACCGACAAAAGGCGGCTGCAGCAGATCGAGAAGCATCTGCTGAAGAAGATCGCGCCGGCCGAGGATAAGCCTTCCGGCAAGGCCGCGGCGAAAGCGGCCTGATGACAGTGGCGGTGCAGGCGCTGCTTGCCTATACTCCGCCCGCCCCGCCTGTTCGGATAGTCGCGTAGATGTCTCTGTTCCGTGCCATCGCCACCGTCGGCGGCCTCACCATGGTCAGCCGCATAGCGGGTTTCATTCGCGATCTGCTGATCGCGCGCTATCTGGGTGCCGGCCCGGTGGCCGATGCCTTCTTCGTCAGCCTGCGCCTGCCCAATTTTTTTCGCTCGCTGTTTGCCGAGGGCGCCTTCACCGCCGGTTTCCTGCCGCTGTTCAGTCATATCCAGACCAAGGAGGGGCAGGCGGCGGCGCAGCTTTTCGCCGAGCGCGCGCTGGCCGTGCTGCTGCTTGCCACCTTCGGTTTCACGCTGATCGCGCAGATCGCCATGCCGGCGGTGATCATTCTGCTGGCGCCGGGCTTTGTTGACGACCCGCAGCGCTTCGATCTGTCGGTGACGCTCACCGTCATCACCTTCCCCTATCTGCTGTTTGTCAGCCTCGCCTCGCTCTACGGTGCGGTGCTGAACTGCCTGGGCCGCTTCTTCGCCATGGCGGCGACGCCGATATTGCTCAACCTGGTGATGATCGCCGGCATGCTGCTGCTCACGCCGCATGTCCCCAATGCCGGCTATGCCCTGGCCTGGTCGGTGCTGGTCGGCGGCATCCTGCAGTTTCTCTGGCTGGCCTGGGACGCACGGCGCAACGGCATCGATTTACGGTTGCGGCGGCCGCGGCTGAACGACAAGCTGCGGCGGCTGTTCAAGCTGATCCTGCCCGCCGCGCTGGGTGCCGGCGCCACGCAGGTCAACCTGATGGTCGGCCTGATCCTCGCGTCTTTGCTGCCGGCCGGCGCGGTGTCGTATCTGTTCTATGCCGACCGCATCAACCAGCTCACTATCGGCGTTGTCGGTGTGGCGATCGCCACCGCCCTGCTGCCGACGCTCTCGGCGCAGCTTGCCCGTGACGATCATGCCGGCGCACTGGTGACGCAGAATCGTGCGCTGGAATTTGCCCTGCTGCTGGCGCTGCCGTCCTGCACCGCCCTGCTGGTGGTGCCGTTTCCGATCATATCGATCCTGTTCCAGCGCGGCGAGTTTGACCTGGAAACCGCGCGGCAGACTTCGGCGGCGCTTTTCGCTTATGCCGTTGGCCTGCCGGGTTATGTGCTCGCGCGCACCTGTACGCCCGGCTTTCATGCCCGCCAGGATACGCGCACGCCGGTCAAGCTGGCGTTGGTCAGTATCGTGGTGAATATCGGACTTAGCCTCGCGCTGATGCCGCGCTTCGGCCATGTCGGCCTGGCGCTGGCGACCGCGCTGGCCGCCAGCGTCAATACAATGCTGCTGCTCTATGTGCTGCGCCGGCGCGGCCACTGGCGTGCCGATGACCGACTGAAAGCCCGCAGCTGGCGTATCCTAGTCGCTTCGCTGGCCATGGTGGCGGTGCTGGCCGCGCTTGACCGCCTTGTGTTGCCGGGCTGGTATGCCGGCGGCTTCGGCCTGCGGATAGCCGCCCTGGTGGCGCTGGTCGGCAGCGGTCTGGTGACCTTCCTGCTGTCGGCTCTGGTGCTGGGGGCGACCCGGCCGGCGGAATGGCGCACCGCCCTGCGCCGCTGATCACGGCCGCATGGGCTGATGGGCGCGGGGGTTGACGGGATCGCGGGCCCCGGCGATAACCGCGCGCTCAACTTAACTCTTTCCCATACCCGGGGCCTTCCACCGCCCCAAACCGCAAGGGACTTCCATGGCCTTCCAACGGCGCATTTTCTCGGGCATCCAGCCCTCCGGCAATCTCCATCTCGGCAACTATCTCGGCGCGGTGCGCAACTGGGTCGCGCTGCAGAACGAATTCGAGTGCATCTTCTGCATGGTCGACATGCATGCCATCACCGTATGGCAGGACCCGGCCGAACTGACTCGGTCCACGCGTGAGCTGGCGGCGGCGATGATCGCCTCGGGCATCGATCCGAAGAAGAACATTCTGTTCAACCAGTCGCAGAATCCCGACCACGCCACGCTGGCCTGGATCTTCAACTGCGTCGCCCGCATGGGCTGGATGAACCGCATGACGCAGTTCAAGGAGAAGGCGGGCAAGGATCGCGAGAATGTCTCGCTCGGCCTGTTCGCCTATCCGGCCCTGATGGCTGCCGACATCCTGGCCTATAAGGCGACCCATGTGCCGGTCGGCGAGGACCAGAAGCAGCATCTGGAACTGACCCGCGACATCGCGCAGAAGTTCAACCACGATTACGGACGCGAGATGTTTCCGCTGACCGAGCCGCAGATCTTCGGCACGGCGACGCGTGTGATGAGCCTGCGCGACGGCAGCAAGAAGATGTCGAAGTCGGATGCCTCCGACCAGTCGCGCATCAACCTGACCGACACGGCCGACGCCATCGCCGACAAGATCAAGCGCGCCAAGACTGATCCGGAAGCGCTGCCCGACACGGTGGAAGGCCTGGAAGGTCGGCCGGAGGCGCAGAACCTGATGGGCATCTATGCCGCGCTCAGCGACAAGACGCTGGAACAGGCGGTGGTCGACTGCGCCGGCAAGGGCTTCGCCGAGTTCAAGAAGATGCTGACCGAGGTATCGGTCGGCGTTCTGGGGCCGATCACCGCGGAAATGCGCCGCCTGATGGCCGATCCCGGTTATGTCGACGGCATCCTGCGCGACGGCGGCGAAAAGGCCCGCGCCCTCTCGGCGCCGGTCATACGGGAGGTATACGACGCAGTGGGTTTCCTGCGCCCGTAATCTTTCTCCACCTTGAACCTGTGCCGGGGCAGGCCCACATTATCGGGGCCTGCCCCTTCATTTTTCCGGCCGAGAAATTATGACCGACAGCACCGATTCTTTCGTCTCCCGCCTGCGCGGCCGCTGGGTGCAGATCGCCGTGGTGGCCGTCGTGCTGGTCTTCGGCCTGTATTATCCGATCGGCATGCTGATCGCCCACAAGGTGGACGATAACCTCGATTATCAGCCTCCGGCCGCCGAGGTGCCGGCAGCCAGCCGCGCCGTCGCCATGGCCGCCGCCCTGGTCGACCGCGAAGTGAACCGCAACGGCTGGGTCGCCAACGATCCGTTCTTCATGCCCGGGTCGATGCTCGACAACATGCCGAACTACCAGCTCGGCATGATTCATGCGCTGGGTCGCTTCGCCTTCCAGATGGTGGACCAGATCGGCCGCACGCGCGGCTCCAGCCAGACCGACCGCGACTTGCAGGAAGCGGCCGGCCTGCTGCAGTATTCCGGCACCAAGTGGATTTTCGATTTCTCCACTTCGCTGCTGCCCACCGCGAAATCGGAAGACCAGTACCGCAAGGCCCGCAGTGCGCTGCTCAGCTATAACCAGCGCCTCGCCCAGGGCCAGGCGGTGTTTGAACGCCGCGGCGACAACCTGCAGGCCACGCTGGAACGTATCGCGCTGGATATCGGTTCGGCCTCGGCGGCGATAGACCGTCGCATCACCGAGGGCAGCAGCCTGTGGATCGACACTGAAAGCGACGATGTCTTCTACAGCGTCAAGGGCCAGCTTTACGCCTATTACATGGTGCTGCGCGAGTTGCGGCAGGATTATGCCAACGTGATCCGCGACCGCGAGCTGGGCGGCACCTGGGACCAGATGCTGGCCTCGTTCGCTGCCGGCGCCGGGCTGAAGCCGATGGTGGTCAGCAATGCCAAGCCCGACGCGGTGATCCTGCCCAACCATCTCGGTTCGATGGGTTTCTATGTCGAACGCGCCCGCACGCAGGTGTATGAAGTTGTGAACATCCTGCAGAAATGATGGCGGCGCGACACCAAGGTTAACGCCCTCAAGGTTAGCCATTGCCTTTCCACCGCAGGCAATGGCAACCTGCCGTCCATGAATGACAAAGACATCGCCAAGCAAGCCGCCGCCAAGCGCCGCAGCAAGTTCCTTGTCGTCGTCGACGACACGGCCGAGGGACGCGTCGCCGTGCGCTATGCGACCAAGCGCGCCCGCAACATTCGTTGCGGCGTGGTGATGCTGCGCGTGGTGGAGCCGATTGATTTCCAGCAATGGGCCGGCGTGGCCGAGATCATGCGTTCGGAAGCCCATGATGCGGCCGAAGATCTGCTGCATAAACTGGCCGAACAGGTGAACCAGGAATCCGGAATCCTGCCCGAGTTGGTGATCCGCGAAGGTCTGGCGCGCGACGAGATACTCAAGCTGATCGACGAGGATCCGGCGATCCGCATGCTGGTGCTGGCGGCAGCGCCGGGCGGCGAGGGGCCGGGACCGCTGGTGGCCGCACTGGCCGGGCAGATGGCAGGCAACCTGAGCTTCCCGATCACGGTGATTCCGGGCAGCCTGACCGACGAGCAGATCGACCGGCTGACCTGACCCGCCCTGCGCGATGATGCCGCTATGCGCCGCTATAGCGGTACAGCATGCGCGGCCAGGACCGTGATCGAAACCGGATCGTTGAGGTGGTCGACCGGCTCTCCCGCATTGCCGTCCAGTCGTTCGTAAAGCCCAAAGCCGAGTATGCCATCGATATGCTGCCTGTCGGCCGCAAGCGGCAGCAGCAGGCGACGGAATTCCATGATCGGCCTGTCACGCTGCAGCCAGTGTTGCACGCCATAATGTCCCTGCCCGGCGATGACCTGCCGATAGTATGTCTCGGCCTGGGCAAGTTGCGGGCCGCTGAACAGTTCGTCGAGATGGCGGCGGCTCAGTTCGAATCCCAGATTCGCGCGCACCGTCCTGCCGGCCAGCAGGAAGCGGAAGCGCCGGCCCGCATCGATACTTTCGAGCAGGAACAGGTTGGGCAGAAGGGCCTTCAGGTCCAGCGGGTCGATATCCTCATGCGCCGGCCATGCATGCGCGCCACGCCAGCGCTGCCAGCAGGCCAGCACGTAATTCAGCCTGGCGTCATGGGCCAAGATCGGGAGATCAGCCGCCATGCCGCAAGTCTGCACCCGAAGCGGGAACGGGACAAATAAAGACTACGCAAGCCGTATACGGTGCTATTCGTACCCCGCCAGACATTCGCCGCTGAGTGCGAACAATTCCTGCGGCTGCTGCACGCCGCGCAGGGCGTGGAAGCCCACCGATATCAGCGGACAATCGCGTACCTCTGCCGCGAAGGCCGCCGAGGTCAGCAGCGGCCGATCAAGGACCTTGGTCTGGGTTTCCACGCGGGCGACTTCGTTTACCGCGCGGCCGATCACGGTAAAGTCCAGCCGGTCACGGGCGCCGATATTGCCGAACACCACCTTGCCCACATGCAGTGCGATGCCAACCCGCACCGGCGGCGCGCCCTCGATGGCGCGGCCCTGGTTCAATTCATACAGGCCGTTGAAGGCCTCGCGCGCGGCGGTTAGGGCGCGGCGGCAGGCTTCCTCGCGGCCGCCCGGCCTGTCCTCGACCCGAAAGATAGCCAGCAGGCCGTCGCCGATGAATTTCAGCACCTCGCCGTCATGGGCCTGGATCGGCACCGCCATGGCGTCGAAATAGCTGTCCAGCATCGCCACCACCTCCTGCGGCGGTCGCCGATCCGAAAATGCCGTGAAGCCGCGCAGGTCGGACAGCCAGATCGCCGCCTCCACCTCGTAGCCGCGCCCGCGCATGAAATTGCCTTTCAGCACCCGTTTGGCCGGGCCGCGGCCCAGATAGGTGGTGAGCAGGTCGCGGGTCATGCGGCGGCCGGCCTCAAGCTCCAGGCGCAGGGCCACCAGCGGCATGAGTTCCTCCAGATAGCTCAACTCTTCGGGCCGGAAGCCGCCCGGCCGGTCGGTGGCGAAACTCATGAAGGAGATATTCTGCCCGTCGTTGCCCCCCATGCCGGGTCCCTGGGTGAACCGCATGGGCAGCACCAGGTAATCGGTCACGCCCATGGCCTTCAGATCGTGCAGGATGCCGAAATCCATCGGCGTATCGGCCAGGGCCAGGCGCCGGCGGATGGCGGCGGCGCCCTGATGGATCACCGCGATCGGGCTATTGAGATATTCGGCCGTCCGCACCACGCCATGGCCGCGTTCGGTCATCGTCACCCCCGCGTCGCGCTGCCAGGTGAAGCCGCGCGTGAAGGTCAGTGGGTGCATGGAAGGCTGCCCGGTGGTGACGCGGAACAGCGGAATGCCTTCGGCGATCAGATGGCGGCAGAATCCCTCGATCAGGTCGGCCATCGGGATGATTTTGCCGTCGTGTTCGATCAGCCACCGGGCCGCTGGAGTCAGAACAAGCCGCGAATCGGGCCAGCTCGGCAGCCGTTCCACCCCCTTTGCGGTCGGAATCATTGCTCCACAGCCTTGGGGAAAACCCGCGATTCTATCCACATTGGTTAAAAATCTTCCAAACAGAGGGTGGCAATCGGCAACAATCTTGCTTTGCCATAGTTTTGCCCTTGCCTTTGGTCTTGATATTTGCGGACCCCCCGACCAATTTCCAGTCACCTTTTACGGACCCAGTGATGTTTATCCAGACCGAAACCACGCCCAATCCGGCGACCCTGAAATTCCTTCCCGGCCGCGCCGTGCTGCCGCAGGATTTCTCTGCCGGTTCGGCTGCCTTCACCGACGCCGAAACCGCCAAGGTTTCGCCGCTGGCGGTGCGGCTGTTCGCGGTGGATGGCGTCGATGGCGTTTTCCTCGGCAGCGACTTCATCACCGTCACCAAGGCGGCGGACCAGGATTGGACCGCGCTGAAACCGGCTCTGCTGGGCGCCATCATGGAGCATTTCATGGCGGGCCTGCCGGTGATCGATGCCGGCGGCGAAGGCCCGGCCGGTAACGAGACTTTCGATCCGGCCGACAGCCAGATCGTTCTGCAGATCAAGGAATTGATCGACACGCGGGTGCGTCCCGCGGTCGCCCAGGATGGCGGCGACATCGTGTTTCGCGGTTTCGAACGCGGCGTCGTCTACCTGCATATGCAGGGTTCCTGTGCCGGTTGCCCCAGTTCGACGGCAACCTTGCGCTACGGCATCGAGAACATGCTGAAGCATTACGTGCCCGAGGTTTCCGAGGTTCGGGCAGTTTAGTCGCCCCCCGGTTCCGGGTCACGGAACCGGACGGGTTTTCACGCGTTTCCTGGTGGGGGATCGCACAAGGGCAGCGCCCGGCGCAGTCCGACGTGTTTGTCGGCTGCGTCGAAGGGAACTGGCGCTGAGAACTGTGGAGGTTTGACCCATGACGGCTAATCGCGATCAGCGGTTGCTTGCCATCGGCTCTGATGTGCGTCTGATTCTTGCCGGCTTTGGCCTTCTTCTGGCCGTCGGCCTGGTTTCCGGTATCGGTGTAGGCCTGTTGTCCAGCCGCCAGCTCGCCCGTGTCCCCGACATGCAGGCGCAGCCGGCGTCTGAGCATGCATCCATGGGCGAAGGCGTGAACGAGGCCTGGGACCGCCTGCGCCAGATCGCCCAGCTCGATTGGCGTGCCGTGGTCGAGCCGCGCGCGGTTGCCGATGCCGGCAAGGCCCAGCAAAAGGACACCCGCGCCCAGTCCGCCGAGGTCGCGCCGATCAATCCGGAAGAGGCCTCGCGCCGGTTCGCTGAAGTGCGCCAGCTCTCGCCGCATCGCACTGCCCTGCGCGCGCAGACCGACCGCACGGTGGATGCCATGCTGCGCAAGTTCGAGCAGGAAGGTTTTGATCTCGCCGATCTGCGCAGCCCTGGCGGTCATCTGGAAGTGCCGCGCATTTTCCTTGCCGCGCTGCCCATCGACATCGCCGACGTCAATATCACCGAAAAGCGCAAGCGCGCCTTCATCAAGGTGATGCTGCCGCATATCCTGCGCGAGAACGAGCGCATAGCCGCCAACCGCGAGCGCGTCGAACGCCTGCATGAACGCCTGCAGCGCGGCGCCACCCTGGCGGCGCGCGACGACGCCTGGCTGCGGCAGATTTCCGACCAGTACGGCCTCGATGAGGTCGACACTGCCGAGCTGCTCAACCGTCTCGACGTGATTCCGCCGGCGCTGGCGCTGGCGCAGTCGATCGAGGAATCGGGCTGGGGCACGTCGCGCTTCGCCCTGCTCGGCAACGCGGTGTTCGGCCAGTGGACCTGGATTCCCGGCAACGGCATCGTGCCGGAGAACCGCCCGGACGGCGAAACCTATGAAGTGCAGCGCTTCCGCAGCCTGGAACAGTCGGTCGCGGCCTATATGCGCAACCTGAACAGCAAATCGAGCTATCGCGAGTTCCGCGACAAGCGCGCCAGCATGCGCGCCCGTGGCGACGATCTCGACAGCTATCAGCTGGCCGGTCAGCTGCACCGCTATTCGGTGCGCGGCGCCGACTATATCCGCACCATCCGCTCGATCATGAAGTCGAACGGGCTGGAGATGTTTGACGGCTCCCGCCTGGCCGACGAGCCATCGCCGCTGTTCAGCAATATCGACTTTTTCGGCAAATCCTGAGCCGGGGCCTACCGGTCCTGCCGTCTTAGTTGGCCCGGACGGTCTGCCAGACCGGTTCGCACGCGGGTTTTCCGCGGCGATCCGCCACAGCCCCCTCCTTGCAGCGGCGTTAACCCGACCAATATACTAAAGCGCCTGATTCGGCGGCGCTGTCGGCCGCCCCTGTTGCGAGGACGATTATTATGCCTGCCACCCCGACCCATCCGGCCCGCAAGCCGTTCCGGTTGTCGCGTTTTTTCCTGCTTCCTGCCGTCGTCGCCAGTCTCGGCTTGGCCGGCTGCCAGAACAATGGCCAGGGGCCTGAGTTGAACAAGGAGAATGTCGGCACTGTACTGGGCGCAGTTGGCGGCGCCGTGCTGGGTGCCCAGTTCGGCAAGGGCACCGGCCGACTGGTCGGCGTGGCCGCCGGCGCGCTGGCGGGTGCCTATCTCGGCAACCAGATCGGATCGTCGCTCGACAAGGCCGACAAGGCGGAGATGGAAAAGGCCAGCCAGAAGGCGACCACCGCCCCGGTCGGCCAGACCATTTCCTGGCGCAATCCCGACAGCGGCAATTCCGGCACCGTGACGCCGACCCGCGAGGGCACGGCGGCAAATGGCGATTACTGCCGCGAATTCCAGCAGACCGTCACCGTCGGCGGCAAGACCGAACAGGCTTATGGCACCGCCTGCCGCCAGCCGGACGGCAGCTGGAAGATCGTCAACGGGTGATCGACACCGCCATGACCTGCCCCCGGGCTGCGATACGCCGGATCGCGGCGGCCGGCCTCTGTGCCGCGGCTCTGCTGCTGGTATCGCCGCAGGCCTGGGCCGGTTTCGCCGAAGGCGTGAAAGCCTATGAAGCCGGCGATTATGCCGGCGCCTATGCGGCCTGGGCGCCGCTGGCCGAGCGCGGCGACGTCGCCGCCATGCGCAATCTGGGGCATCTCTATCGCTGGGGCCAGGGCGTGGAGCGCGACATCCAGCAGGCCATGCACTGGTATCGTCGCGCCGCCGAAACCGGCTTTGCCCGCGCGCAGGCCAATCTGGCGGCAATCTATCTGCAGGGCGACGAAGGCGTCAGCATCGATTATGCCGAGGCGCATAAATGGTTCGAGGCGGCCGCCAAACAGGGCCATGCGGTGGCGCAGTATAACCTCGGCCTGATGTACGAACTCGGCCTTGGTGTCGAGAAGAACGAGGCCATCGCGCTGGGCTGGTACAACAACGCCGCCAAGGCCGGGCAGCCCGATGCGCTGGAACGCCTGTCGCTGATGGTGATGCGCCGCGACGGCGATGGTGCGGCCAAGCCGCAGGGCGAGGCGGCGTCACCCAAGGCCGCGGGCGGCGATAACAAGACGGAAAGCAGCGCTGCCGGCGCTCTGGAGGCCCAAAGTCCGCCGGCCCAGAGTCCGGCTGTCCAGAACCCGACTGTCCAGGCTCCGGCCGTCCAGAGTCCCGCTGCGCAGAACCCGCCGCCGGCCAGCGTGGAGCAGGAAGCAAAACCTGCCAGTGCCACGGCCGAGGCAGATGTCAAAACGGATGCCGAAACGCCGGCGGATGTCGGGCGGGAATCGCCGGGTCTGCTCGGCCGCTTTTATTCCGCCATCACATCGGGCGGCGGAGTTTCGATCCCCGACCTGTTCAATGCCGCCGAAAACCGCGATGATACCGAAAAGCTCGAGCCGGAAGGCCGGCCCGGTGCAGAGACGGAGACGCGGCAATGAAGCCGGGCCTGGTGCGGGGGAGCGACGAAGATGCGTGATCCCTACGAAGTGCTGGGCGTGGCGCGCGGCGTCAGTCAGGACGATCTGCGCAAGGCCTACCGCAAGCTGGCCAAGGAACTGCACCCCGACCGCAATCCGGACAATGCCAAGGCTGCCGAGCGGTTCAAGGAAGTCTCGGCCGCTTACGACATCCTCGGCGATGCCGAAAAGCGCGGCAAATACGATCGCGGCGAGATCGATGCCGCCGGCCAGCCGCGCGCACGCGGGTTCCAGGGCGGTTTCCGCGGCGGTGCCGGTGCCGGTGCGCGCGGAGGCCGTGGCCCGTTCGGCGGCAACGCCGATTTCGGTTTCGGCGGTTTTGAAAATGGCGGCGAGGATATCTTCGACGAGATTTTCGGCCAGATGCGGCGCACGCGTAGCGGTGCGGGCGCCGGCCCCGGGGCAAGGGCCAACCGGCCGATGCGCGGTGCCGACCGCCATTTCAACCTGAAAATCGGTTTCCTGGATGCCGCGCGCGGCTGCAAGCGCCGGCTGACCATGCCCGACGCCAAGCAACTCGATGTCACCATTCCGGCCGGCCTGGTCGATGGCCAGCAGATCCGCCTGCGCCACCAGGGCGATGCCGGGCGCAATGGCGGCGAGGCGGGCGACGCGCTGATCGAGGTGACGGTCGAGCCGCATCCCTTCTTCACCCGCCAGGGCGACGACATCCATCTCGAACTGCCGGTCACGCTCGACGAGGCCGTGCTGGGCGCCAAGATCGCCGTGCCCACCATCGACGGCATGGTGGCCGTCGCCGTGCCCAAGGGCGCCAGTTCGGGCACCACCCTGCGGCTGAAGGGTCGTGGTTTTCCGCTCAAGGGCGGCGCGTCCGACCAGCGCGGCGACCAATATGTGAAGCTTAAGATCGTATTGCCCGAGAAACCCAATTCGGCGCTCGAAAAGCTGATCGAGGGCTGGGTGAAGTCGCACAAATACGACGTACGGGCGAAATACACGGTCGAGTGAGTCCTGCATGCTCCCCTATGCGGGATGCATGTGATCAACTGTCACAGAAATCTGCTTTCCTGTGCTCCGGTTCGAATCTTCCCGGAGCGTCTTCCATGTTGCGCGCCTTTTTCTCTGCCGTGGTCCTGTTGCTGGCCTCATCATCTGTTGCCTTGGCCCAGCAGCCCACCCTCAACGGCCAGCCGCCGCTGGTGATCGGCCATCGCGGCGCCAGCGGCTATCTGCCCGAACACACGCTGGAAGCCTACAAGCTGGCCATCGAGATGGGCGCCGATTTCATCGAGCCCGACCTGGTTGCCACCAGGGACGGCGTGCTGATCGCCCGCCACGAACCCATGCTGAGCGGCACCACCGATGTGGCCGACCGGCCGGAATTCGCCAGCCGCAAGGTCACGAAAAAGGTCGATGGCATCGACACCACTGACTGGTTCGCCGGCGATTTCACCCTTGCCGAGATCAAGACGCTGCGGGCCAAACAGGCTTTCGCCGAGCGCGACCAGTCCAAGAATGGTCAGTTCCAGATTCCGACACTGCAGGAGGTGATTGCCCTGGTGAAGGCGGAATCGGCCCGCATCGGTCGCACCGTCGGCATCTACCCCGAGACCAAGCATCCCACCTTCCATGACCAGATCGGCCTCAAGCTGGAAGATCGTCTGCTTGCCGCACTCAAGGCCGAGGGCTGGACCGAAAAGACCGCGCCGGTGATCATCCAGAGCTTCGAGACCGCCAACCTGAAATACCTGCGCGGCAAGACGAATGTGCGCCTGGTGCAGCTGGTGGATGCCGATAGCATCGACAAGGACGGCAACATCGTGCTCGTAGCGCCCTACGCCCAGCCCTACGACTTTGTCGTGGCCGGCGACAAGCGGAGCTTCAAGGATCTGGTCGGCAAAGCCGGTCTCGCCGAGATCAAGACCTATGCCGATGGCGTCGGACCGTGGAAGCCCTATTTGCGCTCGGCCCGTCAGCTCGACCGCGACAACGACGGCAAACCCGACGACCTGAATGGCGACGGCACGCTGGACGACCGCGATCGTGTATTGGTGCCGCCCAGCGACGTGGTGCGCGATGCCCATGCCGTGGGCCTGTTCGTCCATACCTGGACCTTCCGCAGCGAACCGCGCCGCCTGGCTTCGGATTTCAAAGGGGACCCCCTGAAGGAATACCAGGCTTACTTCGACCTTGGCGTGGATGGGCTGTTCAGCGATTTTCCCGATATGGCGGTGCGGGCCCGAGGCCGCTAACTCGTCCAATTTTAACCAAGCGTTCACCATCTCTTGGCAGCCTGAGCGCGGACTGTCCTTGCCGGGGAGTCCCGCGGGCGTTTATCGTCCCGCCAAGACAACCGATTCGCGCGCTCAACCGATTCGGTCGATGGACAAGGCATGTATACGCGACGCTTGGTGATCTCTTCCCTGCTCGGGCTGCTCGGCAGTGCCGCTTTCGCGGCGCCGGGACAGGCCGCCGCACGCAAGGGGAGCGTGCCGGTTCCGGGCAGCAAGCCATCGGTGGGCGCCAGGCCGGCGCCGAAACGGCCGCCGGCCGTCGTGGTGCTCGATCCGGGCCATGGCGGTCGCGATCCCGGTGCCATCGGCGTGACCGGCACCGAGGAAAAGGACGTCACGCTGTCGATCTGCCAGAGCATCCGCCAGATGCTGGGCAGCAATCCCGACATCAGGGTGTTCATGACCCGGGACCGCGATGCCTATATCCCGCTGCCCAGCCGGGTCGCTTTCGCCCATGACAAAGGCGCCGACCTGTTCATCTCGATCCATGCCGATGCGGCCCCCAATCGCG
Source organism: Ferrovibrio sp. (assembly GCF_046297595.1). Taxonomy (GTDB): domain Bacteria; phylum Pseudomonadota; class Alphaproteobacteria; order Ferrovibrionales; family Ferrovibrionaceae; genus Ferrovibrio. The sequence continues at coordinate 514,630 of NZ_JBKBHT010000003.1, read as the reverse complement.
GCGCGCGCGGCCTGTCGGCCTACAGCCGCGCCGACAAGGCCTCGGACGATTTCGCCCGCCGGCTGGCCGACCGTGAGAACCAGGTGGATGCCATCTATGGCTTCGATACCGGCGCCACCGACAAGCAGACGGCAGCCATCCTGATCGACCTGGCCCGCCGCCACAGCCACAATGCCTCGCTCTCTGCCAAGCGCCGTATCATCACCGGTGTCGGCCGCCGCGTGCAGCTGCTGGAAAACCCGATGCGGCAGGCCAATTTCGCCGTGTTGCGTTCGCCCGCGATCCCCTCGGTGCTGATCGAGACGGGTTTCCTGTCCAATCCGCAGGATGAGCGCATCCTGCGCAGCCCGAAAAGCCGCGCCGAACTGGCGCGCTTCCTGGCCGAGCAGATCGCCCCCGTCGCCGCCGACCTGCGCGAGGCGTGATCCGGGCGCGCCTCTTGCCGCGCCCCTGTATAGCGTTTCCCAAACGACCTATGCTGCGACACGCCGCCAGAGCAGGAGCGTCGCATGCGCATCGTTGAAGTCCGCGAGAAAACCGTCTCGATCGCCTCGCCGATCGCCAATGCCTATATCGATTTCTCGAAAATGACTTGCTCGGTCGTCGCCGTGATCACCGATGTGGTCCGCGACGGCAAACCGGTGGTGGGCTTCGGCTTCAATTCCAACGGCCGCTACGGCCAGGGCGCCTTGATGCGCGAGCGCTTCCTGCCGCGCCTGATGGACGCCGATCCCGATACGCTGGTCGATACCGCCAACAACAATCTCGATCCGTTTGCCATCTGGAAAACCCTGATGACCAACGAGAAGCCGGGCGGCCATGGCGAACGCTCGGTGGCGGTCGGTACGCTCGACATGGCGGTGTGGGATGCCGTGGCCAAGATCGCGGGTGTGCCGCTCTGGCGCCTGCTGGCCGACCGCTACCGCAACGGCGTGGCCGATGATCGCGTCTGGGTCTATGCCGCCGGCGGCTATTACTACCCCGGCAAGGACCTGACCGCCCTGCAGGACGAGATGAAGAGTTATCGCGACCGCGGCTACCGCGTCGTGAAAATGAAGATCGGCGGCGCATCGCTGGCGGAAGACCTCCGCCGCATCGAGGCCGTGATCGGGATCGTGGGCGAGGGGCGCAATCTCTGCGTCGACGTCAACGGCCGTTTTGATCTGGCCACCGCCATCGAATACGGCAAGGCGCTGCTGCCCTACGACTTATTCTGGTACGAGGAAGTGGGCGATCCGCTGGATTATGCGCTGCAGGCCGAGCTGGCGAAGCATTACGACAGGCCGATGGCCACCGGCGAGAACCTGTTCTCGATGCAGGATGCGCGCAACCTGATCCGCTTCGGCGGCATGCGACCCGACCGCGACTGGCTGCAATTCGACTGCGCGCTGTCTTATGGCCTGGTGGAGTACCTGCGCACGCTCGACATGCTGAAGGATCACGGCTGGTCCACGCGGCGTGTGGTGCCCCATGGCGGGCACCAGATGTCGCTCAACATCGCGGCCGGCCTGCATCTGGGCGGCAACGAAAGTTATCCCGACGTGTTCAAGCCCTTCGGCGGTTTCGCCGACGGCATCGCGGTGGAAGACGGCTATGTCGGCCTGCCGCAGATCCCCGGCGTGGGTTTCGAGGCGAAATCCGAACTTTATGCCGTGATGAAATCGCTGCTCGATTAGGCGGCAGCTTTCTCCAGGCAGACGGCGAAGAAGCCATCCATGCCGCCACGATCCGCCCAGTGGCAGGGAAGGGTACGCAGGGCGCCGTCAGACGTGACCGCATCCTCAGGCACGCCAAGCCCGTCCGCTTCGGCCGGCACAATGCGTGCGCCGGGCAGGGCGCGCAGCATGGGCATCTGCTTCTCGCCTTCCTCGGGCTGCAGCGAGCAGACGCAGTAGACCATCTTGCCGCCGGGCTTCAGCATTGCCCAGGCTGCTTTGATCAGCCTTTGCTGCAACGTGGCCAGTTTCATCACGTCGGTTTCGTCTTTCAGATACGGCAGGTCGGGATGGCGTCGGATCGTGCCGGTGGCCGAACAGGGCGCATCCAGCAGCACGGCATCGAACATGTATGGCGGCTGCCATTGTTCGATCTCGGCGGTTCTCACCTCGGCCTTCAGCTTCAGGCGTTTCAGATTTTCCTTCAGCCGCTTCAGCCGCGGATCCGAGCGATCCACCGCCATCACCTGCGCGCCCATGGCGGCCAGCTGCGCGGTCTTGCCGCCCGGTGCTGCGCAGAGATCGGCAACGGTCTTGCCGTTTACATCGCCAAGCAGTTTTGCCGGCAGGCAGGCGGCGGCATCCTGCACCCACCAGGCGCCATCATTATAACCCGGCAGGCTTTCCACCGCGCCCGCCGCCATGCGGCGCAGGCTGCCGCTGGGCAACAATTCGGCCTGCAGTTTTTCCGCCCAGGCGGCGGCATCGCCTTTCACGCTGATGTCCAGCGGCGCTTCCTGCAGATGCGCCAATGCAATATCGCGCGCCAGGTCCGGGCCATAGGCCGCTTCCCAGCTGCGCCACAGCCAGTCGGGTGTGTTCTGCTTCGCCGCATCCTGCTGCGCCACGATGGCGGCACCTTCGGTGGCCACCTTGCGCAGCACGGCATTGATCAGGCCGCGCGGCTTCTTCTGTTCCGGATGCATCAGCTCGACGGCAGAATCGACGGCGGCATGGGCCGGAGCATCGAGGAACAGCAACTCGGCCGTGCCCAGTCGCATCGCCTCGCGCGGCAGGCCCTTGGGCCACAGCGTGAGGAATTTGCGCAGGCAGCCATCGATCTGGCCACGCCGGCGCAGGGCCGTAGCGACTAGCCGGCGCACGAAGGCGCGGTCGCGGTCGGCCAGGTCGCGGAAGCCGGTTTTTGCATCGATCAGCAGATCATCCAGCGCGCGGCCCTTGCCCAACACGCCATCCAGCAGGCTGGCGGCGACGCGGCGGGAGTTGAGCGGTGCGGAAACGGGAGGCTGGTCGGACATGGCCGCTGTTCTAGACCCGGGCTGGGGTATAGTCGAGGCACTGACCGGGAGGCGCCATGACCGATCTGACCATTGCCGATGCCCAGGCCATTCTGGCCGAGAATTTCCCGCCCTGGATCCGCGACCTGCATCTTCGTTTCGACAGCCTGGAACCGGGCCGCGTCGTGCTGCGCCTGCCCAACAATCCGAAACTGGCCCGGGTGGGCGGCATCCTCTGCGGCCAGGCGATCATGGCGGTGGCCGACACGGCCATGGTCTTCGCCGTCACCAGCGCGCTGAAGCGCTTCGTCAACATGGCGACCGTGACCCAGACCACCAGCTTCTTCCGCGCGGTGGCGGACCAGGACGTGCTGTGCGAGACCCGCGTGATCCGGCTGGGCAAGAGCCTGACTTTCGGCGAGGCCGTATTCCGCAGCATCGAGCGAGAAGAACCTTTCGCCCAGGCCAGCCTGACCTATGCGCTGTTGACGGCGAACTGAGCGAAATACCGCGCCAAACCGCGAATTATGGCCGAATCGGGGCGGCCCGCTTGCTTGGCGGATGGGCCGGAACCTGCTAATCCTCCGGCCATGCCGCAGCAAGCCACCCGAATCGCCCCCTCGATCCTGTCCGCCGATTTCGCCCAGCTGGGTGCCGAAATCGCCGCCATCGACAGGGCCGGCGCCGACTATGTCCATATCGACGTGATGGATGGCCATTTCGTGCCCAACCTCACCATCGGCCCGGGCGTTGTGGCGGCCCTGCGCAAGCACACGCAGAAGCCTTTCGACGTGCATCTGATGATCTCGCCGGTGGATGCCTTCGTGCCGCAATTCGCCGAGGCCGGCGCCGATATCATCACCGTGCACCCGGAAGCCGGCCCGCATGTGCACCGTACGCTGCAGCTCATCCGGTCGCTGGGCAAGAAGGCCGGCCTGTCGCTCAATCCCGGTACGCCGGTGGAAACCGCGCTGGCGGTGCTCGACATGGTCGACCTTGTGCTGGTGATGAGCGTCAATCCGGGTTTCGGCGGCCAGAAATTCATTTCCAGCCAGCTCGACAAGATCCGCATCCTGCGCGCAGCCATCGACAAGTCGGGCCGCACCATAGACCTGGAAGTGGATGGCGGCATCAATGCCGAAACGGCGCAACTGGCCGTCGATGCCGGCGCCGATGTGCTGGTGGCCGGTACGGCTACCTTCCAGGGCGGCCCGTCGGCCTATGCCGACAACATTGCGCGGGTGCGCGCCAAGCGCGCGGCGTGAGCTGACGTGGCTGCGGCCAGTCTACGGGAAAGCTTCGGACGGAAACTGCTGCGGCGCGCCAGCGCCGCCTGGTATGCCACGCGGCTCTATGCCCTGACGCTGCCGCGCCAGGCGCCGCTTGAGCTGCCGGTGCTGCCCGACGAAACCTGGCCCGGTTCGGTGGCCAATGCAGATCGCCTGTTCCAGGGCCGCTTCGTATTCGCCGGCGTCGAGGTTGTCTCGCCCCATGCCGCGCCATGGGGCATGACGGCGACCGAGCTGAAACTCGATGCCGCCAGCCATGCCGCCTGGGCCGCCGAACTGCACGGCTTCCGCTGGTTGCGCGATTTCGCCAGCCAGGGCGGCGACATGGCGCGACGCATGGCGCGCGCGCTGATCTCATCCTGGCTCGAGAAACACGCGCAGCAGATTCATGGCCTGCCCTGGCGTGCCGATGTGGCGGGGCGGCGGTTGTCGCACTGGATCGGCGCGGCGCATTTCCTGCTGGATGGCGCCGATGAAAAATTCGCCCATGATTTCCTGCTCGCCATCGCGCGTCACACGGCGCATCTGAACAACGCAGCGAAGCGCACGCCCCCGGGCCTGCCGCGCTTCACGGCTCTGCTCGGCCTGCTCTACGGGCTGGAAGCACTGGGCCAGCCTGAGCAGGCAGCGATGCAGGGACTCTGCGATGCGCTGGAGACGCAGATCCTGGCCGATGGCTGCCATGTCAGCCGCAACCCCTCGCAGCTTTATCGCCTGCTGCGCGAGATCGTGGCGTTGTGGCGTTTCCTGCTGGCGCTCGATCCCGAGCGCGCCGCGATGCTACAGGTGTTCCTCGACCGCATGGCGCCGATGCTGCGCTTCTTCCGACATGGCGATGGTGGCCTCGCGCTGTTCCATGGCGGGCAGGAGGAAGTGCCTGCCCAGGTCGATCAATTGCTCGATCTATCGGAAGCCAAGGGCAAGCCGCTCAATTCGGCCACTCTCAGCGGCTACGAGCGTGCCGTTGCCCGGCGCGGCCTGCTGCTGCTTGATGCCGGTATGGTGCCGCCGGCACAGCCCGATGCACCGCTGGCCCATCGCGGCCTGCTGTCCTTCGAATTCAGTCACGGCAAGGATCGCCTGATCGTGAATTGCGGCGCCTCGCGCCGTATCGGCGGCGACTGGGCCGAGGCCTTGAGCGGTAGTGCGGCACATAGCACCATCACACTTGGCCAGGGCGAACCGGCGGCTGATGCGCGGGTATCTGTCACGCGCAACGAGCAGGATGGTGCCATCTGGTTCGATCTCGAACATGACGGCTGGCGCCGCAGCCACGGCCGCCTGTGTCGCCGCCGCCTGTTCCTGGCGGCTGGAGGCGAAGATTTGCGTGGCGAGGAAACCGTCACGGAATCCACGAATGGCGGCATGCCGGCGGAAGCCGTGCTGCGGCTGCACCTGCATCCCGGCGTGCATGCCTCCCTGATCGGCAGCGGCGACACTGTGATCCTCAAAAGCGCCAGCGGCCAAGGTTGGCGCTGGCGTGGCGCCGGCGGCGTGGTGCGCCTGGAAGACAGTATCTATTTCGGCCATACCGACAATGGCGGCGCCGATGCGCCACGGCGCACGCAGCAGATCGTGATGACCGGCTCGGCCGGCGAAACCCCTCTGGTATTCAAATGGGCACTAACCAAAATCGGCTGATCCATATCGCCAGCCTGCAGGCGCAGCCCTGGAAGAATGGCGGCGGCCTCACCACCGAGATCGCCATCGATCCACCCAATGCGACTCTGGAGGATTTTCGCTGGCGCGTCAGCATGGCGAAGATCGAGCGCGACGGGCCGTTCTCGGCTTTTCCTGGCATCACGCGCTGGATCACGCTGATCGAGGGCAACGGCTTCATCCTGGATTTCAGTGACGGCTCCACGCTGGAAGTCACCAAACCGTTCGAGCCGCACCAGTTCGATGGCGGCCTGGCCGCGCAATGCCGACTGATCAACGGCCCCTGCCGCGACCTTAACGTGATGGCGCGCCATGACGAGGTGATGCGCGTCGCTGTCGCCCGCTCACGCGCGCCGCTGCCCTCGATGGGCCATGCCGTGGTGTCGGGTCACGGCGTCTCGATTCGCCTCGATGACCGACATGTCCTCAACGCCTTCGTTGACCGGCCCTTCTGAAGGTTGGCCAGCTTTCTAACTCAGGCTTTCTGCGCCTCGGCGACGAAGGGCTTCAGCGATTTCTGCGGTCGCGGACCGATATGGCTGATCACCTCGGCCGCGCAGAGCGAGCCGAGCCGGCCGGCGGCATGCAGGTCGAAGCCATGGGTGAAGCCATAGAGGAAGCCGGCGGCATAAAGATCGCCGGCACCGGTGGTGTCCACGACGTTCACGCCGCGCACCGCGTCGATGATGTGCAACTCCTCGCCCGAGATGATCACCGAGCCCTTTTCCGAGCGGGTGAGGGCGGCGACATCGACATGGCCGCGCACATGCTGCAGTGCGCCGTCGAAATCCTGCGTCTCGTAAAGCGCGGTGATCTCGGCCTCGTTGGCAAACAGGATGTCGACATGGTGTTCGACCAGATGGCGGAATTCGGTGCGATGGCGGTCGACGCAGAAACTGTCGGACAGCGTCATCGCCACCTTGCGGCCGGCATCATGAGCCAGCCGGATTGCCTTGCGAATGCCATCCTTGGCCATCGGCTGGTCCCACAGATAGCCTTCCAGGTAGGTGATCTCGGCCTTCGCCACGGCGGCAGGTTCGATGTCATCGGGCGTCAGGTCGATCGATGCCCCCAGATAGGTGTTCATGGTGCGCTGCGCGTCGGGGGTCACCAGGATCAGGCAGCGCGCTGTCGAGGGTCCTTCCGAGGCCGGCGCGGTTTCGTAATGCACGCCCAAGCCACGAATGTCGCGGATGAAGACCTCGCCGAGCGGATCGTTGCGCACGCGGCCGATGAACTGCACCTGGCCGCCGAGCGAGGCGATGCCGGCCGCCGTGTTCGCCGCCGAGCCGCCCGAGCATTCCACCGTCTCGCCCATGGCGCCATACAGCGCCTCGGCCCGGCCGCCGTCGATCAGGGTCATGCCGCCCTTGGGCATGCCGTGTTCGTCGAGGAAGTCGTTGTCCACGCGCGCCAGCACGTCGACGATGGCGTTGCCGATGGCGAGCACGTTGTTCTGGGCTTTGGTCATCGATGCTTTCCTGCTGGCGGTATTTACCGTTACTCTGTAGCCAATCGAGGCAAGGAAGGCAAATATGGACGCGTTGATAAAGATGACCGCCCGCCAGGCCGTGGCGGCCCTGAAGGCCCGTGATGTCAGCCCGGGCGAATTGATCGATGCAGCGGAAAAGCGCATCGCCGAAGTGGAACCCAAGGTCAACGCCCTGCCGACCCTGTGTCTGGATCGCGCCCGCGCCATGGCCGGGACGCTGGAACATCCCGAAACCCCGCCGCCGGGTTATCTCTACGGCTTGCCCATCGCAATCAAGGACCTGGTGGATGTGGCCGGCGTGCGCTGCACCCAGGGCAGCCGCGTTTTTGCCGACCGCATCGCCCCGCGCTCGGATTATTCGGTGGAACGGCTGGAGGCCAGGGGCGCCCTGGTGATCGCCAAGTCGAACACCCCGGAATTCGGCGCCGGCGCGCAGACCTTCAACGACGTGTTCGGCACCACCACCAATCCGTGGAACACGGCGCTCACCCCGGCCGGATCCTCGGGCGGCGCGGCGGCGGCGCTGGCCTCTGGCGAGGTCTGGCTGGCCGATGGCTCCGACCTTGGCGGCAGTCTGCGCACGCCCGCCTCTTTCACCGGCGTGGTCGGCCTGCGTCCCTCGCCGGGCCGGGTTGCCTGGGGCCCGCGCGCGCTGCCCTTCGACACGCTCTCGGTGCTGGGGCCGATGGGCCGCAATGTCGGCGATGTGGCGCTGATGCTGGATGCCCAGTCGGGCCTCGATCCGCGCGACCCGCTCAGCCTGCCGGCACCCGACCGCAGCTTCGTCGACTCCGTGGATCATGCTATGAGCCTGGGCCGGCTGCCCTCGCGCTTCGCCGGCGGCTGCCGGGTGGGCTGGACGGCCGATCTGGGGCTCACGCCGGTCGATCCCGAAGTGGTCGAGGCCTGCAGTCAGGCCGTGAAACGGGTGGAGAAACTCGGCGCGCAGGTCGGCACGGATGTGCCTGATTTCACCGGCGCGGAAGACTGCTTCCAGGTTCTGCGCGCGGCCAATTTCGCCGCCTCGATCTGGCCAAAGATCCAGGGCAAAACCGACCTGGTGAAACCCGACGTGATCTGGAACGCGGAAAAGGGCCTGAAGCTGAGCGGGCCGGAATTGGCCGATGCGCGCCGCGTGCAGGGCGTGATCTACAACAGCGTCTCGGCTTTCTTCGAGCGCCACGACTTCCTGCTGCTGCCGACTGCCGTGGCGCCGGCTTTCGATCACCGCCAGCGTTATCTGGAGGAGGTGGCAGGCCGCCGGTTCGATACCTATATCTCCTGGCTGGTGCTGCAATTCGCCATCACGCTTACCGGCACGCCGGCGATCTCGATCCCCTGCGGCTTCACCAGATCGGGCCGCCCCATCGGCCTGCAGGTGGTGGCGCGGCCGCGCGGCGAGGCGGAATTGCTGGCTTTCTGCGCCGTTCTGGAGGCCGAGCTGGGCCTGAGCGGGCGCGTGCCGCTCGATCCCATCGTCGGCCAGCCATGATCCGGCGCTGGCCATAACCGTGGAGACATGATGATCGGTCGCAGTTTAAGCCTCGCCGTCGGCCAGTTGCCCGATCCGGCCTTTCGCCGCGTGCTGGTGAAATCGCTGCTGATCAGCATGGTGGTGTTCGGTCTGCTGGCCGTGGGGCTGTGGTTCGGCCTGCTGCTGCTGCCGGAAACCGAGCAGACCTGGCTCGACTGGCTGGTCGGTTTCCTCTCCGGTCTGGGTTTTTTCGTCGGCATGATGCTGCTGTTCCCCGCCGTGATGACGGCGGCGCTCGGCCTGTTCATCGACGATATTGCCGACGCGGTGGAGCAGAAACATTACCCGCAGGAGGCGCGCGGCCAGCCGCTGGCCTTCTGGCCGGCCTTGTGGGGTTCGCTGCGCTTTCTCGGCATCGTTCTTGTGGTCAATATCGTGCTGCTGCCGGTCTATGGCATCCTGCTGTTCTTCCCGCCGCTGTTTTACATCCTGTCGCTGGCGGTGAACGGGTATCTGGTCGGCCGGGAATATTTCGAGGCGGTGGCCTGGCGCTACCTGCCGCGACCGGAGGCCGACCGGCTGCGCCAGCGTCGACGCGGCGATGTGTGGCTGTGCGGCGTGCTTATTGTGCTTCTGTTAACCATTCCGGTCGTAAATTTCCTTGTCCCGATTGTAGCTACCGCATTCATGGTTCACGTCTACAAGCGGTTGCGGGCGACGGGCTGACCGTTATCCCGGCAATAGGTCGGTTGCCGGCTGAATCACCTTGGGGGATCAGAGGAGAACCGTCTATGTTTGGTCGCAAGAAGCCGAGTGCCGATACTGCTGCCACCCTGCCGCCTGCGCCTGCAGACATGAAGCCGGCCGAGATCAAGCAGGCGGAGATGAAGCAGGCCGAACCGGCAGTGGCTTCGCCCGTTACCAAGGCCGATGACGATCTGCCGCCCATGCCCAGCCATCTGCGGGCCGTCGGCAAACCCGTTCTGCCCACCGCCCCCGCAACCGTTACCGCCGGAGCCGCCATGACCGACACACCAAACACCCCGACCTTCCGTCCCGAAATCGCCAAGCGCCCCGGCGTCGATCTGGCGCCCAAGGCCGTGGTGCAGGCCACGGCCGCTTCTGCCGCGCCGCGCAGCGAAGGTGCCGAGCCCAAGGTGTTGCTGATCGGACGCGAGATCAGCCTGAATGGCCAGATCACCGCCTGCGACAAGGTGATCGTCGAAGGCCGCGTCGAGGCCCAGCTCACCGACAGCCGCTTCGTCGAGATCACCGAAACCGGGCAGTTCAAGGGTTCGGCCGAAGTGGAAGAGGCCGAGGTCCGCGGTCGCTTCGAGGGTCGCCTCAGCGTGCGTGGACGCCTGCTGATTCGCGGCAGCGGCAAGGTCTCGGGCGAGATCGCCTATGGCCAGCTCGAGATCGAATGCGGCGGCGAGATTTCCGGCACCGTGCAGACCGTTGCCGCCGGCAGCCGCACGGCATCGTCGGCCGCCGCCGAATAAACCATCGTGATGTCGTATCGCGTATCGCGCGGGGCCTTTGCCCCGCGCCTTGTTTTTCTGGGCCTGACGATGCTGGCGCTGGCCGCCTGCGGCGCGCGGCCTTCGGGCAGTGCCGGCACCGGCGAGGAACCACTCGACCTGGCCCTGGTGCCGGCGCCTTCGCGGCCCGACGAGGCGCCGCGCCGGCCGCTCAGCGCCGACGTGGTGCGCAAGACCGAGGCCGAGACCCGCGCGCTGTTCGGCGCGCCCACCACCTTGCGGCGCGAACCGCCCGGCGAGGTCTGGCAATACCAGTCCGAGAATCCGCGCTGCACCCTGCTGCTGTTCTTCTATCCCGACGATCCCAGTCCGCGCCTGCGTGTGACGCATGCCCAGGTGCTCAGCCGCGTGCGCGGCCAGACGGTGGACGATTCCGACTGCCTGGCGGCTTTGCTGAAAACCCAGCCGCCGATGGCGCAGCCAAAACCGATGTCCTAAGGGCCTGTCTGCAGGTCGAGTCCGGCCAGTTGTCGGAAGGCGCCATAGGAAATCGCCAGATCGCTGCAGCGTTCGGCCAGCACCCGGTCATGGGTCACCAGTCTGTCGCAGCAGGCTTTTGCCACGCCGGCCAGCATGTCGTCCCGCGACATGTAGGTGATATCGCCATCGATCGCCTCAGCGGGTAAAACCGTCTTGCCACCGATAATGTTATACGAATCCAGCAAGGCGGCGCGTTTCTGTGCATCGGCGATCTGGCGCAATTCGTCTCCCTGAACATGCGTCGTGACGACGGCCAGTTTTTCCGCCTCGATCAGCGAGCGAATACGGTCCGCATCATTATGGCGCAGGATCTCGTCATAGGCGTTGCTGTCGAACATCACCCGCAATGGTGCCGGCAATGTCATGCGCCGCGCCGCCATTGCGCGGGTGTGGCGCCGGTCCAGGCCTTGAAGGCGCGATGGAAATTGGCCACGTCGGCAAAGCCCAGCCGCGCGGCCACACTGGCCATGCTGCGGCCTGGATCGCGCAGCAGTTCCTTCGCCATGGCGCAGCGCAGGGCCGCCACTTCGTCCTGGAAGCCGGTGCCGCGTTCGGCCAGCCGCCGCTGCAGGGTGCGTGGCGTCAGGCCCATTGCCGCCGCCGCCGCATCGATGCTGGGCGGATGCCCGCAGGCCAGCAGGCCGCGGATGCAACCGGCCAGCCGCATGCGCAGGTCGTCGTCGCCGGCTGCATCGCCCAGGCGCGCCAGCGCGCGGTCGGCATAATCGGTCAGCATGCCCTTCAGGGCCGGGCTGGCCTGTCGCACCGGCAGGGCCAGCGTATCCGCCGCCAGCAGAAGCGAATCGTCCTCGGCATCGAATGTCACTGGTGCGGCGAAGATGCGGCGATGCTCAGTGGTGCCGTCGGGCGCGGCATGGCGGAAGCGCACGCTGCGGGGTGCGATGTCCCGACCGCACAGCCAGCGGGTGAAGGTGAGCGTCGCCGTCAGCACGGCTTCGACGCGATGGCGCCGGCAGGGCCAGTCGGGATCGAAGGGCATGTAGAACAGGCGGATATCCGCGCCTTCCGGCCGGGCCGCGAAATGCCCGCCGCCGCCCACCAGCGGTGCGAAGCGGTCGGCCTGCGCCGCTGCCTCGCGCAGGGTTTCGGAGCTCATCAGCAGATGGCCCAGCGCGTCGAAGGAGCCGGGCCGTACCTGCTCGCCCACATGCAGGCCCAGATTGCTGTCGCCGGTCAGGCGCAGGGCGGCCAGCCAGATCGCCGAAACCGCATCATGGGGCAGCCGGCCCTCGGGGGAGTCGAGCAGAGCAGGGGAAAGACCGGCCTCGCGCAGAACCTGGTCGGCAGAGACGGGCTGCGCGGTCCGCTGGTCGCGCAGGGCATCCAGCAGGGTGCGCACATAACCGGCCGCCACGCTGCGCGGAACAGGCTGCAAGATGCCGCCGGCCTGGTTCATCCTGTCCGGTTTCCTCCTGATTTTGGCGTCCGGCGACAATCGGCTGGCGCATCCGGCCATCGCCCTGTCGCCCTGGCTGCGCCAGAATGCCGCAGCGGGCCGGCCGCGACAACCCGACAGAAACCCAAAGCGGCCGGTGAGGGAGGAAACCATGACAGACGCGTCCATCGACGCCGTCCTGATCCAGATCGATTCGACCGGCCAGGCCATCCTGGGCCTCGTGCTGGCCCTGATCATGTTCGGGGTCGCGCTGGATTTGCGTGTCAGCGACTTCGCGGCCGTGCTGCGCAAGCCTCTGGCCCCGCTCACCGGCCTGGCGGCGCAGACGCTCCTGCTGCCGGCGCTCACCTGGGCGATGACCATGGTGCTGCAGTCGCAGCCCAGTGTCGCGCTCGGCATGATCATCGTGGGGGCCTGCCCGGGCGGCAATCTCTCCAACCTGATCACCCATATGGGGCGCGGCAACACGGCGCTGTCGGTCTGCATGACCGGCCTGTCCAGCGTGGTGGCGATCATCGCCACGCCGCTCAACATCCTGTTCTGGGCCTCCCTCAACCCGGCCACGGCGGCCCTGCTGCGGCAGGTGAATATCGAGGCGGGACCTTTCCTGGCGCAGACCGTGCTGATCCTCGGCGTGCCGATGGCACTGGGCATGGCGATCGCGCATTGGGCACCGCGACTGGCCGCGCGACTGCGCCGGCCGTTCCAGATCATGTCCTTCCTGTTCCTGATCCTGTTCATCCTCGCCACCACGATTACGAATGGACGCCATCTACTCACCTTCCTGTCCGATATCATGCCGCTGGTGATCCTGCATAACGCGTCGGCCCTGCTGCTGGGCTGGCTGGCCGCGAAAGCAATCCGCATGAACCGGTCCGATACCCGTGCCGTCACCGTCGAAATCGGCATGCAGAATTCCGGCCTCGGCCTGGCGCTGATCCTCAATCAGTTCGATGCGCTGGGCGGCGCGGCGCTGATCGCCGCCGGCTGGGGCATCTGGCATATCGTCTCGGGCTGGACGCTGGCGACGCTATGGAAGCGTGGCGATGCCCGCCGCATGCGCGAGCAATCGGCATGAGCAATGCTGGTATTCTGGTGACGGGCGCGGCCGGCTTCATCGGCCGCAGCCTGGTGGCGGCGCTGGCCGCCGATGCGGCAGCGCAGCCGGTAATCGCCTTCGATCTACGCGATGTGCCATTGCCTGAACGGTTGCCGGGTGTGACCTACATCGCCGGCGATATCCGCGATCCGGTACTGGCCGATCACATGCAGCAGCATCGGCCGCGCTGTGTGGTGCATCTGGCCTCCGTGGTGGCAGCCGGCGGCGACGAGCAGCGCGACTTCGAGATCGACGTGAAGGGCACCGAGAATGTGTTGCGCGCCTGCCTTGCCGCCGATGTGGCGCATCTGGTGGTCACTTCCAGCGGCGCGGCCTATGGCTATCATGCCGACAATCCGGTGCCGCTGCGCGAAAGCGATGCCCTGCGCGGCAACGAGGATTTCGCCTATGCGCGGCACAAACGCCTGGTCGAGGAGTTGTTGGCCGACTGGCGTGTGAAACATCCCGCGCTGAGGCAGACCGTATTCCGGCCCTGCACCGTGCTGGGACCGGGCACGGCCAACCAGATCACGGCGATGTTCCAGCGCCCGCTGGTGCTGGGCCTCACCGGCACAACCACGCCCTTTTCGCTGGTGGCCGACAGCGACGTGGTGGCGGCCCTGGTCCGCGCGGCCTGCGGCGGGCCGGCCGGCGTGTTCAACCTGGCCGGCGATGGCACGCTCAGCCTGGCGCAGATCGCGGGCAAACTCGGCAAGCCCTATCTGGCGATCCCGCCGGCATTGCTGAAGGGCGTGCTGTGGCTGCTCAACCGGCTGGGCCTGACCAAGCTGGGTCCGCAGCATGTGAAATTCATCCAGTACCGCCCGGTGCTGGACAACGCATTGCTGAAACGCGGCTTCGGCTATGTGCCGCTGCTGGATGCGGATGCGGTGTTCGAACGCTACAGGAAGGCAAAACAGGCATGACCTATCTGGTGATCGGCGCGGGCCCGGCCGGGCTGGCGGCGCTGAAAAGTTTCAAACAGGCCGGCCTGCCGGTGGAAGCCGTGGAGCGCCATGTCGATATCGGCGGACAATGGCTCTATGGTGCGGAGTCCAGCGCGGTCTATGCCTCCACGCATCTGATCTCGTCGAAACGCACGACTGCGTTTGCCGATTTTCCGATGCCCGAGGGCTGGCCGGCCTATCCCGGCCATGCCCAGGTGCTGCAATACCTGCGCGATTATGCGACGCATTTTGGGCTTTATTCGCTGATCCGGTTCAATACGAGCTTGCAGACGCTGGTGCGTGATGGCGGCGCATGGCGCGCGCGCTTCAGCGACGGCAGTGTGAAGGATTATGCCGGCGTGGTGATCGCCAACGGCCATCTTACCGATCCATTGCTGCCGCAGATTCCTGGTTCCTTCAGCGGCCGGCTGATGCATGCCAAGGATTACAAGACGGCGGATATCTTCGACGGCAAGGCCGTGCTGGTGGTCGGCATGGGTAATACCGGCTGCGACATCGTGGTGGATGCCATCCATCGCGCCGCCCGCGTGTTGTGGAGCGTGCGCGGCGGCAATCATTTCGTACCGAAATTCCTCGCCGGCAAACCGGCCGACGAGGCCAATCACAAACCAAAACGCTTCATCCTGCCCAAATCCCTCCGTGCCATGCTGCACGAGCCGTTGCTGCGCCTGCTGGTCGGTCCGCCGGAACGCTTCGGCCTGCCCCGGCCGAAGCATCGGCTCTACGACCGCACGCCCATCGTCAATTCCCTGGTGCTGCAGCATCTGGGGCAGGGCGATGTGGAGCTGCGCAAGCCGATCCGCGAATTCCACGATGATACCGTGGTCTTTGCCGATGGCCGCGAGGACAAGGTCGATCTGGTTCTGCTGGCGACCGGCTACCGCATCACCTTTCCGTTCCTCGATGATCTCTCCGTGCTGAACTGGCGGCCAGCGAACCAGGCGCCGCAGCTTTATCTCAACATCTTTCCGCCGCAGGATAACGGCCTGTTCGTGGCGGGCCTGCTGGAAGGCGCCGGCGTGGGCTGGGCCGGCCGTGCACTGCAGACCGATCTGATCGCCGCTTACCTGAAGGCACGCGAGAAGACACCATCCGCGGCCGCAGCCTTCCGCAGCCGCATCGTCGAAGGCTGCGCGCAGGGCACGCAGGATCGTGGCGAACACGGCATCTTCGTCGATTTCCTGCAATACAAACGCGACCTGCAGGCCGCGATCGCGTCGCTCAGTTAGTCGTCCTTTTTTGTCTTTGGCTTGAAGGCGCAGAGGTCGGCCACGATGCAGCGCCAGCAATCGGGCTTGCGCGCCTTGCAGATGTAGCGGCCATGCAGGATCAGCCAGTGATGGGCATGCTGCACGAACTGTTTCGGCACGGCTTTCTCCAGCGCCAGCTCCACGGCCAGCGGTGTCTTGCCCTTGGCCAGGCCCGTGCGGTTGGAAACACGGAAGATATGCGTGTCCACCGCGATGGTCGGTTCGCCCCACAGCACGTTCAGCACCACATTCGCCGTCTTGCGGCCCACGCCGGGCAGGGCCTGTAATGCGTCGCGGTCGCGCGGCACCTGGCAGTCATGCTGATCGACCAGGATCTTCGACAGGGCGATCACGTTCTTGGCCTTGGCGTTGAATAGGCCGATGGTCTTGATGTGCTGCTTCAGGCCAGCCTCGCCCAGCTTCAGCATCTGCGCCGGCGTGGTCACTTTCTCGAACAGGGCCTTCGTGGCCTTGTTCACGCCCGTATCGGTGGCCTGGGCCGACAGCACAACGGCCACCAGCAACGTATAGGCGTTGACGTAATTCAGCTCCGTCTTCGGCTCGGGGTTCTGTTTCGCCAGGCGGGCGAAGAATTCGGTGGCTTGCTGGGGCTTCATGGGCTTGGCAAAAGGAGGTAGGTCGTCGATCTTTAGACCGCCATGATGCTCTGTCGCAAGCTCGCATTCCTGCTGCTGCTTTTGTTGCCCGCCGCCATGTCCGCCACCATGCCGGCCGGCGCGCAGACGGCGCAGGCCCAAGCCCCGCAATGCCGCATCCCCGCGCAGATCGAGGTGCAGGCCTGCTCGCGGCCGGATCAGTCGCGCGAATTGCCGCGCGGGCGGCCCGGCGATTTCGACCATTATATCCTCAGCCTGAGCTGGTCGCCGGCCTTCTGCGCCACCAAAGCAGGCGAGCGCAGCCCGGTGCAATGCCGCGACAACCAGTTTGGCTGGGTGGTGCATGGCCTGTGGCCGGAATACCGGCATAAGCGCGATGGCGGCTCGTGGCCGCAATACTGCGCGGCGGTGCAGCCCGTGCCGGCCGAGGTGCTGCGCCGGACCATGTGCACCATGCCGGATGCGCGCCTGATGCAGTGCCAGTGGCTCAAGCATGGCAGCTGCAGCGATTTCACCGATCCGGCGGCCTATTTCGCCATCATCTCCCGGCTGCGTCAGCGGCTGGTCCTGCCCGAACCGGCGCCGCGCCAGGCGGCGAAAGATTACGCCGCGGTGCTGGCGGCGGCCAATGCGGATAAAGGCCTGACGGTGCAGAGCCTGCGGGCGCTGGCCCAGGATGGGGTGATCCGCGAGGTGCATGTCTGCATCAGCCGGGATTTCAGCCAGTTCATCCCGTGCAAGCAGCCAAGATATTGAATATGAATAGAAATTTATAATAGAATTGGAAATTGATAAACACAACCAAGCCCGCTAGTGTTGCCTGAGAATGCTAGGCTAAACACCCAGGGGTCGCGTGGTCGGTCAGACGGCAGAAAAAGGCAGAGTGCGGCGAGAAGCCCTGCGCCTGCTGGCTCAGGTAGAGCGCCAGGGCCTCGATATCACCGACACCTATCGCCACGGCGATGCCTTTTCCGACCGTTTCGGCGATTTCAAACGCTTCATCGACAAGGTCGATCATTTCCACGTCTTCGTCGACCTGGTCGAGGAGCGTCTGCCGCAATTCGAGCCGGCCAAGCGCGACGCGCTGGCCCGGCATCTGGCAGAAATCCGCTGGCGCATCATCGTGGTCGAGGTGGACAGCACCCAAGTTTTCCTGGTGCGCATCGGCGAAAGCGGCAAACCCTGGCCGCTGGGCAGCCGCGAATTCCTGCAGCGCCGGCTGCACCGGCTGGACGAATTCCTCGAATATTACGACCGCCATGGCCAGGAATACGGCCTGATTCCGCTGGGCAGCGCGATGCTGCATGCGGTGGAAGACCTGCTGAAGGCCCAGATCGAACGCGCGCCGGGGTTGGAGGATTTCAGCTATGGCGTTTCGGCAGAGGCCGAACCACCACCGCCACAACTGCGCGCCCGCCCGGCGCCGCGAAACAAACGCTCTCGCCGGCAGCCTCCACCGCCGCCCGCCGCGCCGCCGCCGCGCCTGCGCGTGCGCGAGATGGCCGGCCGTTTCTATGTCGAGCGCGACGGCATCGTGGCCGTGACCGAGGCCTGCCGCACGGCGAATATGAGCATGGACCAGCTGGCGACCAAAATCGGCGTCAGCCGTGCCTCGCTGGTGCTGATGCTGAACGGCAACGATCCGATCAGCCGCGGGCCGCTGGACATGCTGCGTAATTTCATCACCCAGAACGGCGGCATCGCTGCCTGAAGCGGCAGGTTATCGTTTGAACACCCTAAGCGGAAAATAACCACCGCAAGCCTGCTCGCATGTCTAATTTCAGTTCCGGACTTTCATAGCCGTTCCGGAGCCCGCCGTGCAGACGACCCAGAAGAAAACCGACACCCGCGCCGCCGCCCTTGCGCTGGTCGCGCAGGTCGAACGCCAGGCGCAGGAAATCGCCAAGGCCTTTGCCAGCGCCGGCATGTCGGACCGTTTTGGCGATTTCCGCAATCTGCTGGAGAAGCTGGACCAGTTCCAGGTTTTCATCGATCTGGTCGAATCGCGCCTGGGCGATTTTGAACCGGAGAAGCAGGAAGCGCAGGCAAAGAACCTCGCGCAGGTGCGCTGGGGCGTGTTGCAGCTCGAGACGGAAGCCACACGCGCGTTTTTGGCGCGCATGGCCGACAGCGGCAAACCCTGGCCGCTGGGCAGCAAGCCGGTGCTGTCCCGCCGGCTGGCGCGGCTGGACGAGATCCGCGATTTCCATGGCAACAATGCCGCGCGCTTTGAGCTCGCCCCGCTCGATGCGGCACGGCTGCAGGATCTGAGCAATGCGCTGAAAGAACAGGTCGGCCATAGTTTGGGCCTCGACGATTTCACCCGGCCGACCGGGCTGGCGCTGGACGATTTCAGTGCTGCCCCGCCGGCGCCGCCGAAAATGGCGATCCAGCGCCCGGCCGCGCGCCCTGCGCCGGTCCGCGCGGCCAGTCCTGCCGCCAGCAAACATGCAGCCGGCCATGTCGCGCCGGCCCTGCCCAAGGGCAGCCTGCATGTGCGCGAGGAGGACGGCAATTTCTATCTCGACAATAACGGACTGAGCGTGGTGAGCGAGGCCTGCAAGACGGCGCAGATCACCATCGACGATCTGGCCGGCAGGCTGGAGATCAGCCGGCCTGCTTTGGTGCTGATGCTGAACGGGCGCGATCCCATCGCGGCGCCGGCGCTGCATCGCCTGCGCAGTTTCGTGTCGCGTCATGGCGGCGGGATCGCATAACCGCCACCAACGGGCGCGTTTAGAACTCGACGTCGAGCTCGTCGAGCTCTTCCGGCTCGGCCTTGGCTGCATCCACCCAGTCGCGCATCACCGGCCAGGCCATGATGGTCTGGCAATAGGCGCGGCATTCGGGATCCAGCTTCACGTCGTAGGTGAGGAAGCGGGTGCAGACCGGCGCGTACATCGCATCGGCCAGGCAGGGTTTGGCGCCGAACAGCCACGGCCCGCCATAGGCGGTGAAGCAATCGCGCCAGATGGTGATCACGCGCTCGATATCGGCCTGGGCGCCGGCCCAGATCTTGAAGCCCGGATAATGCGCCTTCAGGTTCATCGGCAGAGCCGAGCGCAGATTGTAGAAACCCGAATGCATCTCGCCGGCAATGGCGCGGCAATGGGCGCGCTGCACCTGGTCGGCGGGCATCAGCCCGGCCTGGGGCGCGATCTCGTGCAGGTATTCGGCGATCGCCAGCGTGTCCCAGACCGAGACCTCGCCATGGGTGAGGCGCGGCACCAGAAAGCTGGGCGAGAGCAGCAGCAATTCGGCCCGGGTGGAGGGGTCGTCGCTGGAGAGCAGCTTTTCCTCGAAATCCAGCCCGGCCATGCGGCAGAGCAGCCAGCCGCGCAGCGACCAGGAGGAATAGTTCTTGCTGCTGATGGTGAGTGTAGCCCTGGACATTCCCGTTCCCCCCGGCGGCGGCTGGCACGGGCTTCGCCGAAAGTCCAGCCTGTGCGGTGCATACATATATCTCGCATTGCAGCAAAAACTGCATTAGCTTTTTTTGCAACCGGCCTGCCATGGGGGGAGCGCCGGAATTTCGCGTCGGGTCGATGCCCGGCCGATCGGACTGCATGACCAAGGCTGACCCCAGCGCGATGCTTTACCTGGCCTACCAGACCCAGGCCGACCTGATGGCGCCCCTGCGCCGCATGGCCGAACAGGCCCTGCCGGGCCTGCAGCACGCGGCCGGGCATAACCCGCTGCTGCGCGGCATGGCGGCCGCCACCGAGATGTTGGCCCGCGCCGGCCTGAGCCACGGCCGCCCGCCCTATGGCATCACGAACGTCACCGTGGGCAACCGCGACGTGGCGGTGACCGAAGAACCGGCGCATGTCACGCCCTTCGGCACCCTGCTGCATTTCAAGAAGGACATCGCCGCCGAGCAGCCGCGTGTGCTGGTCGTGGCGCCCTTGTCGGGCCATTTCGCCACATTGCTGCGCGACACGGTGGCCACATTGCTGCCCGACCACGACGTTTACATTACCGACTGGCACAATGCCCGCGACGTGCCGCTGGATGCCGGCCGCTTCGGCTTCGAGGACTATGTCGACCACCTGATCGAATTCCTGACCGTGATCGGCCCCGGCGGCCATATCGTGGCGGTGTGCCAGCCCTGCGTGCAGGCGCTGACCGCCGTGGCCGTGATGGCCGAACAGGGCCACAAGGCGCAGCCGCGTTCGATGACGCTGATGGCCGGGCCGATCGACACGCGCATCAACCCCACCAAGGTGAACGACCTGGCGATGGAGAACCCCATCGACTGGTTCGAGAGCAAGCTGATCTCGACCGTGCCGCATGGCCTGCCCGGCGCCGGCCGCCGCGTCTATCCCGGCTTCGTGCAGCTCACGGCCTTCATGAGCATGAACATGGACCGCCATGTGAAGGCCCATGTCGAGCTGTTCCAGCATCTGTGGCAGGGCGATTTCGAGCAGGCGGCCAAGACCAAGGATTTCTACGACGAGTATTTCGCCGTGCTCGACCTGACGGCGGAATTCTATCTCGAGACCGTGCAATGGGTGTTCCAGGAACACCGCCTGGCGAAAGGCGAACTCACCTATCGCGGCAAGCCCGTCAATCCCGGTCTGATCAAGCGCACGGCTTTGCTCACCGTGGAAGGCGAGCGCGACGACATCTGCGCCATCGGCCAGACCATGGCGGCGCATGACCTGTGCACGGGCCTGCGGCCCTATCGCAAGCGCCACCACATGCAGGCCGGCGTGGGCCATTACGGCGTGTTCAGCGGCAAACGCTGGAACAACCAGATCTACCCGATCCTGCGCAATACCATCCTGGCCAGCGAATAAGCGGCCTGCCGGCGGCCCGGATCGGCGTAAGTGGCTGATCCGGTTTGGCCAGCCTCGGCCTGCGCGCGCCCAGGCCCGGCCAATTGGCGGCAGACGGCCGGCCAGACCTCGCCAATTATCGACAATTATCGACAATAATCGCCAACGATTGCCAATCATCGCCAATTGTCGCCAGAACCGGCGGCGTGCAGCGGATTCACGATGGGCAAGAGCGGCCCATTCGATGTGAAGCGGCGGCCGGTGATATCAAGGCCGGCCTGGGAAAAGAATAAAGTGTGGCCCAAAAGCAGCGGCCAAAGGCATCTGAAAAAACCCGCGCCGGCATTTCCGATTCTCAACCTCCCGCTCAGGCGGCAAAGGGTGCATAGCTGGAGCCGATAAAGACACCCGCTCCGCCGAGGCCCCATGCTGCTGGCCGCCAATCCGGTGCTGGAGGCCGCGCAGATGTTCTGGCGCGCCCTGCCCAAGCCGGTCAACATCCCCGATATCCGCCTGCTGGACGCGGCCACGATCCCGCGCATCATCCTGCCGCATATCATCATCGCCGAGGTGAATCGCGGCAGTTTCGATCTCGGCCGCTTCCGCCTCTGCGGCCACGAGATCGCGCGCTGGTTCCGCGAGATGCCCGAGGGCATGGACGCCGCCACCTTCGCCGGCCTCGCCGATCCCGGCTATGTGACATACATGCGCGACCTGCTGGCCGAGGTGATCCAGTGGCGCAAGCCGGTCTATTGCAAAAGCGTCTACACCCTGCCGCCACTGGAACCCGGCGAGACCGACAACGTGATCACCGCCGAACGCCTGGTGCTGCCGCTGGCCGACGGCGCCACGGCGGTGGAATGCACCATCATCGTCGAGACGCTCACGGCCCGCGACAGCCGCGCCGGCCCGTTGCGCCTGCTGCCGCCCGAACCCGGCGTGACGGTGAAACACGGGCCGTTCGAGATGGCGGCGTGAGGATTTCCGCCGCGCGCTTCTATCGGGGTTTCGCCCTAACGTTCAGGCGAAGGGCAGCCTGAAATTCCACAGGCCGCTCCAGATCACGAACAGCATCAGGCCGGCGCCGATGGCAAAGGCACCGAAAACGCCCGGCAGGTCCAGCCGGCCGCTGCGCATGGCCAGCACGCCCGCCCAGATCGCGACGGGGTAATAGAGCAGCGATGCCGATACCAGGCCGGGCGAATAGCTGTCGGCATAGACCGTGCTGACGACATGGAAGATGAAATTCCAGAACAGGTTGCCGCTCGCCCAGCTCAGGAAGACGAAGGCGGCCAGGGCTGACCGGCTGCGGCAGGCCCAGAGCGACAGCGACAGCAGGATCGCCATGAACAGGCCGTTGTTGAGCCAGAAGCCATGGTTGTCCATGTCGGCATGCATGTGCCGGCTCATCCACTCGGGGAAGCCGGCAAAGAACTCCTCGGGGATGTGCACGGCATAGGCCAGCGGCAGGGCCCAGAGGAACCGCTCGAAGCGCATCAGGTTCGGATGGCGCGCGACGCCGGATATGGCGCTAGACATGGCACTGGGCACGGCAGCGGTCATGGGGCGGACCTTCACGTCTGGCGGGAAACGGGCATGTCCTGCGAGGGGGATTTGGTGGAGCCGAGGGGAATCGAACCCCTGACCTCCTCATTGCGAACGAGGCGCTCTCCCATCTGAGCTACGGCCCCAAGCCGGTGCGCCGGCCGAAGGATAGAAAGGGACCTCGCAAGGGTCCCGGCCGGGCGGCTAGCAAGTAGCAAACGGGCCGGGCTTTGTCCACACCTTAAACCCCCGAAATCGTGGGCCCGTAAGGCTGTTGGCCGGCTTCCGGCTGCCGCCGGCCACCGGCGGGTCTTTCCGCCGTTTTTGTAATGGCGCCCGCTATTTGCCTTATCTTTCGGGTCCGGCGGGCGGCCCGCTCGGTTGCGTTTCCGCCCGCCTGCCGGTATCACTCCCCGGTGTCGTTCCGATGACCATGGCCGATCATGGTCTCGCCGCCCCCGGAGGGTTACGTGCAGTCGCTGATCATCCTGATCGATATGGTGCTGAACCTCTACATGTGGGTGCTGATCGCCTCGGCCATCCTGAGCTGGCTGGTCGCCTTCAACGTGATCAACACACGCAACCGCGTGGTCTATGCCATCGGCGACTTCCTCTACCGCATCACCGAGCCGGCCCTGCGCCCGATCCGGCGCCTGCTGCCCAACCTGGGCGGCATCGACCTGTCGCCGGTGGTGCTGATCCTGCTGCTGATCTTCATCCGCAACCTGCTGTGGGAATACCTGGCCTGACGGCTGCCGCATCCGCGGCCCGGCCCTGGAAACGCCAGGCCGACGGCCTGCGCCTGTTCGTGCGCCTCACGCCCAAGGGCGGCCGCGATGCCATCGAGGGTGTGAAACCCACCGCCGACGGCGGCGCCGAACTGGCCGCGCGTGTCACCGCCGTGCCGGAAGACGGCAAGGCCAATGCCGCTTTGCTGAAGCTGCTGGCGAAAAGCCTGAAGCTGCCGGGGCGGGATTTTGAAATCGTCGCCGGCGCCACCGACCGGCACAAGCAGATCCATATATCGGGCGATCCGGCCGCGCTGGAAACGGCACTGTCCGGCTGGCTCGCCGCATCGAACACGAGGTGATTTCATGACGACGATCCTGGACGGCAAGGCGGTGGCGGCGGATCTGCGCCAGAACGTGGCCGCGAAAGTGCAGCGCTTTCAGGCCAAGGCCGGCCGCCTGCCGGGCCTCACCGTGGTGCTGGTGGGCAACGACCCGGCCAGTGAGGTCTATGTGCGCAACAAGGGCGTGCAGACGCGCGAGGCCGGCATGCTCTCCGATGAAATCAAGCTGCCCGAAAGCACCAGCCAGCGCGACCTGCTGAACGTGGTGGCGCGGCTGAATGCCGATCCCGCCGTGGATGGCATCCTGGTGCAGATGCCGCTGCCGAAACAGATCGACACCCAGGCGATCATCGAGGCGATCGACCCGATGAAGGATGTCGACGGCCTGCATCCGGTGAATGCCGGCAAGCTGGCCCAGGGCATGGAGGCGCTGACGCCCTGCACGCCGCTGGGCTGCATGATCCTGCTGGAAAAGGCCGGCGTCGAGGTGGCCGGCGCCAACGCGCTGGTGATCGGGCGTTCGATCCTGGTGGGCCGGCCGGTCGCCGGGCTGCTGCTGGCCGGCAATGCCACGGTGACGATTGCCCATTCGCGCTCGCGCGACCTGCCGGCGCTGTGCAAGCATGCCGATATCGTCATCGCCGCCGTGGGCCGGCCCGAGATGGTGCGCGGCGAATGGATCAAGCGCGGTGCCGCCGTGATCGATGTGGGCATCAACCGCGTACCGAAAGACGACGGCAAGACCAAGCTGATCGGCGATGTGCATTACGCCTCGGCCGTCGAGGTCGCCGGCGTGATCACGCCGGTGCCGGGCGGCGTCGGCCCGATGACGATTGCCTGTCTGCTGCAGAACACGCTGACGGCCGCCTGCTATCGCGAGAAGATCGACCCGAAGACGCTGTAGAAAGAGACGCTTCAGACTAAGACGTGGATGCCCGGGTCGAGCCCGGGCATGACGCTTCATTTACAGGACGTCATGGCCGGACCCAGAAAAGCGCCTTCCTGGCCGGCCATCCACGATTTTCCTTATTCTGCTTTAAAACGCCGACTGATCTCCCATGGCGCACTAGACCAAGGTCGGACCTGCCGCAGCGTCAGCCTGCCGCCACGTCACGGCTTCCCATTCGCCTGAATCCTCCTAATCTGGGGCCATGGCGAAACGCCTGCCGCCCCTGCTGGCCCTCGAGGCCTTCGACGCCGCCGCCCGGCATTTGAGCTTCAAGGCGGCCGCCACTGAGCTCAACCTCACGCCATCGGCGATCAGCCATCGCGTGAAGCAGATCGAGCAGCATCTGGGCCTCAGCCTGTTCCGCCGGCTCAACCGCGAGATCCGCCTCACCGAGGCCGGGCAGGATTATTTCAGCACGGTGCGCAAAGCCTTCGACCAGGTGGCGCAGGCCTCGCTGCGCGTGGGCCAGACGCCCCATGCCGAAGACCTGCGGCTGTCGGCGGTGCCCAATGTGGCGGCCACCTGGATCATTCCCAACCTGGCCGAATTCCTGGAAAGCCGGCCCGGCCTGCGGCTGTTCGTCGAATCTTCGCCGCGCCATGCCGATTTTGCGCGCGACGCCATCGACGCCGCCGTGCGCTTCGGCCATGGCCGCTGGCCGGGGCTCAGCGCCGTGAAGCTCACCGACCTGGCCACCACGGTGGTCTGCGCGCCGAAGCTGGCGGCGAAGCTGAAATCCCCGCGCGACCTGCGCGGCCAGACGCTGATTCACCTCTCGACTTTCGCCGATGCCTGGCCACGCTGGCTGCGCGCTGCCGGCGTCGAGGGTGTGACGGCGGGCCGCGAGGTCTGGGTCGACAGCGTGGTGCAGATGCTGGACGCGGCCGAGCAGGGTCTGGGCGTCGCGCTGGCCGTGGTGCCGCTGATCGCGCCGAAGCTGGCCGACAAACGGCTGGTGATGCCGTTTCCCGTGGTGGTGCCGGCCGACCAGGGCTACTGGTTCGTCTGCCGCCGCGCCGATGCCGAACGGCCGTCGCTGGCCGCGCTGCGCGACTGGCTGGTGGAGCTGATGCGGCGGGCCAATACGCAGATGGCGCCGTTTTTGCCCGCCAGCGGCGGGAACGGCAAAAAGCCGCAAACCGGAAAACGTCGCGCGCCCCGGCGTCAGGTGAAATGATTTCATCCGAAGCGCAACGCTTTGCATTTGTCCGCGCCGCATCCGCGCTTCTATAGATCACGACATGAGCGATATTCCTCCGTCTTCCGAATCCGTCACCCTTGCCGCCGCCGATGGCCAGCGGCTTTCGGCGCGGCTGTTTGCGCCGGCCTCGGCCGCGGCTTTCAACGGCCTGACCCTGCAGATCAACGGCGCCACCGGCGTGCCGCGCGGCTATTACGATGCCTTCGCCGGCTTCATGGCGCAGCGCGGCTTCGCCGTGCTGAATTTCGACTATCGCGGCATCAGCGGCTCGCGCGAGACCACGCCCGGCGCCCCGCCGCCGCGCATGCTGGACTGGGCGCGCCAGGATATCCCCGCCGCCGCCGCCTTCCTGCGCGGCCGTTTCCCCGAGGCGCGGGCCTGCATGATCGGCCATTCCTTCGGCGGCCAGGCGCTGGGCCTGCTGCCCTATGCCGAAGACATCGCCGCCGTGGTCACCATCGGCGCGCAGCAGGGCTACTGGCGTAACTGGCCGGCCAAGCAGCAGGTGCGGCTGGCCGCGATCTGGTATGTCGCCATGCCGCTGACCGTGGCCCTGCGCGGCCATGTGCCCGGCCGCATGCTGGGCGGCGAGCCGCTGCCGCGCGGCGTGGCGCTGGACTGGGCGCGCTGGTGCCGCACGCCGCATTACATGTCCGACGATCATGGCAAGCCGCTGCAGACGCTGAACCGCCGCCTGCGCGCGCCCATGCGCATGATCAGTTTCGCCGACGACGTGGATTTCGGCCCGAAGCGCGGCGTGGACCTGCTGGCCCAGACCTATGCCGGCGCGCGGATCGAGCGCCAGCATATCGCGCCGGGCGACTGGGGCCTGCCACGTATCGGCCATTTCGGCTTCTTCAAGCGCGAGATGCCGCAGGAGCGCTGGGCCGATATGGCCGAGTGGCTGTACAATGCCGCCTATCGCAGACACGATTCCCGGGCGGCCTGACATGATCATCGATGCCTGGGCCCAGCATCCGACCCTGCGGCTGATGCAGGACCCGATCTTCGACTCGCTGCGGCGCTGGACCAGAGGCCAGATGCCCGCGGGCGAGGTGCCGGTGGCGGCCACCGTCGCCGCCATGGACCAGGCCGGCATCGCCAAAAGCCTGATCTGCGCCTGGGCCGCACCGCGCAACGACATGATCTCGAACGACGAAGTGGCGGCTTTCGTGGCGCAGGCGCCCGACCGGCTGGTGGGCGTGGGTTCGGTGGATATTTCCAAGCCCATGGCAGCCATGCGCGAGGTGCGCCGCTGCGTGCAGGATCTCGGCTTCAAGGCGATCCGCGTGCTGCCCTGGCTGTGGGAAGTGCCGCCCACCGACCGGCGCTTCTATCCCGTCTATGCCGCCTGCTGCGAGCTGGACGTGCCCTTCTGCACCCAGATCGGCCATACCGGCCCGCTGATGCCGTCGGAAGTCGGCCGGCCGATCTATCTCGACCAGGTGGCGATCGATTTCCCCGAACTCACCATCGTCGGCGGCCATATCGGCTATCCCTGGACCGACGAGGCCATCGCCGTCGCCACCAAGCACGAGCGCGTCCATATCGACACCTCGGCCTACACAGTGGAGCGTTATCCCGCCGCGCTGGTCGACTACATGAAGGGCCATGGCCGCAAAAAAAGTGCTGTTCGGCAGCAACTACCCGATGATCATGCCGCACAAGGCGCTGGAGGCGCTGAATACGCTCGGCCTCGATGCCGAGGCGAAGGCGCTGTTCCTCGCCGGCAACGCGCAGCGTGTCTACCGGATCTGAACGCGCGGACTTACGTCGCACGTAATTGCCCGGCCGGAATCGGCACCTCTAGTTTCACCCGCATGCATAAGCCACCCCTCCGGATTCTGTCCGTCCCGATCCCGGTTCCCGATGGCCAGCTGCTGGCCGGCACATTGATTGAGCCGGTCCAGCCCAATGGCGTGAGCGTGCAGGTCAACGCCGCCACCGGCGTGTCGCGCCGCTATTACGAACGTTTCGCCGCCTTTCTCGGCGGCCGCGGCTTCACCGTGCTTACCTTCGACTATCGCGGCATCGGCGATTCGCCGCACACGCCCGGCGCGCCTGTGCCGCGCATGCTCGACTGGGGCCGGCGCGACATCCCGGCGGCGGCCGATATCCTGGCCGCGCGCGCGCCCGGCCAGCGCCGCGCCATGGTCTGCCATTCCTTCGGCGGCCAGATGCTGGGCCTGATGCCGCAGGCGGGCGATATCGACGCCGTGCTGGCGATTGCCTCGCAGCATGGCTATTGGCGCAACTGGTCGCGCCGGCATCAGCTGCGCCTGTGGTTGTCATGGTATGTCGCTTTCCCGACGGTGGTCGGCCTGATCGGCCGCATCCCCGGCTGGTGGCTGGGCGGTCAGCCCTTGCCCGCCGCCATTGCGCGTGACTGGCGGCGCTGGTGCTGCTCGCCGCATTACCTGGTCGACGATGCCGGCGCGCCGCTGCGGCCCCATAACGACGCCGTGCGCGCCCGCATGCGCATGATCAGCTTCGCCGACGACCACGATTTCGGGCCGAAGAAAGGCGTCGACAAGCTGATGGGCTATTACCCGAATGCCGGCATCGAACGGCTGCATGTGGCGCCGCGTGACTGGGGCCTGCAGCGCATCGGCCATTTCGGTTTCTTCAGGCGCGACATGCCGGCGCGCATCTGGGGCGAACAGGCCGACTGGCTGCTGCAGGCAGCGACGGCGTCGGTCAACGCCAGCGGGGCGCCGAATCTTAAGGCAGGATGATCAGACTAGGTGATCAGGGCCGCGTGATGACGGGCGGCACCGTGCTGCCGTCCCAGCCGCCGCCCAGCGCCTTGTAGAGGTCGACGCTGGCGGTGAAGCGGCTCAGGCCCGCCTGCACCATGGAATCGTTGGCCGAGAACACCGAGCGCTGGGCATCCAGCAGGTCGAGGAAACCCACCGTACCGGCACGATAACGCGCCTCGACGATGCGGTAGGCGTCGTTGGCCTGTTCGAAGGCTTCCGACGCGAATCCGTATTGCCGGCCGGTATTCACCGTGGCGCCGAGCGCGTCTTCCGTGTCGCGGAAGGCCGACAGGATGGCGCCGCGATAGCTTTCCACCAGTTCCTGGCTTTGCGCGCGCGCCAGTTCCTCCTGGCCTTCCAGCCGGCCGCCCTGGAAGATCGGCGCGGTAAGCGAGGCGGCGATGGAATAGATCATCGTGTTGGGTTCGAACAAGGCTGCGGTCGTGCCGCTCTGGGAGCCGGCCCGCGCGGTGAGGTCGAGGCTGGGGAAACGCGCGGCGCGGGCGGCGCCGATATCGAAATTGGCGGCGCGCAGGTCGCTTTCCGCCTTGCGCAGGTCGGGCCGGCGCAGCAGCAGTTCCGATGGCAGGCCGGCGGCGACCGGCGGCAGGCTGAGATTGGCCAGCGTGCGGCCTTCGACGCGGAAGCCCTGCGGGTTGCGGCCGAGCAAAACAGCCAGCGCATCCAGCGCCTGGCGTTCGCTCTGCTCAAGTGCGGCCACCGTGGCGCGCTGGGTGGCGACGCTGCTGCGCTGCTGCGCCACTTCGTAATCGGTGGTCACGCCCAGCCGGCGCTGGCTTTCCAGCAGCGCAAGCACGCCCTCGGCGATGCGCAAAGTCTCGTTGGCCAGGCGGATGCGGTCGCGGAGCGACAGCAGCTGGAAATAGCCGGTGGCGATATCGGCATAGAGCGTGATCGCCACGGTCTCGCGGTCGAACCGACTGGATTCCAGCCGCGTCAGCGCGGCATCGGCAGTGGCCGAATTGGCGCCAAAGAGATCGACCTGGTAACCGGCCGTGAGGTTGCCGGCGAAGCTGTTGCGGATCACCGCATCCGAGCGCGAGCTGCTGGTCGTCGTCGTGGTGCTGCTGGTGCCGCGGCCGGTGCGGCTGCGGGTGGCCGAGCCATCGCTGCCCAGAGTGGGATACAGCGCGGCGCCGGAAATCTTGGCCTGGGCCTCGGCCTGGCGGATGCGGGCGACGGCGGCGCGCAGGTCGGTGTTGCTGGCCTGTGCTTCCGCGATCAGGGCGTTCAGCTCGGCGCTGCCGAAGCTGTGCCACCATTGCGTATCGGGCCACTGGCCGGTGCCATCCTGCCGGCTGTCCCAGGCCTGCGGCGTTTCGACGGTGGGTTTGAAATAGTCCGGCACCATCGAGCAGGCGCCGAGCGACAGGGCAAGGACGGCAGCGGCCGTCAGACGGAAGGCAGGCATGGGTCGGTTATTCCGCGGAAAGGGCGACGACAGGGTCGAGATCGGCGGCCTTGCGCGCCGGCAGATAGCCGAACAGCAGGCCGGTGGCGAAGGCGCAGGAAAAGGCGAGCAGCACGGGTTCGGGCGAAAACACCACCGGCCGGCCAAACCAGGCGAACAGCCAGGTGGTGCCCAGGCCCACGGCCACGCCGATCAGGCCGCCCAGCGTGCAGATCGCCAGCGCCTCGGAATTGAACTGCAGCATGATGTTCAGCCGCCGCGCGCCAGTGGCCATGCGCACGCCGATCTCGCGCGTGCGTTCGGTGACGCTGACCAGCATGATGTTCATCACGCCGATGCCGCCGACGAGGAGCGCGATGGCGGCAATCGAACCGAGCAGGATGGTGAGCGTGTTCTGGGTGGCCATGGCGGTTTCGATGATCGAGGCCATGTTGCGGATCTGGAAATCCTCCGCGCGATGGCGCGCCATCAGAAGCTGGCGGATTTCCTCCTGCGTGTCATCGATCCTGGTCACGTCCTCGACCTGGACTGTGATGGTCTTCACATAGCGCTGGCCGAACAAGCGCAGCATGCCGGTGGTGAGCGGCACGTAGATCACGTCGTCCTGGTCGGCGCCCCAGGGCGTGGCGCCCTTGGAGGTCATGATGCCGACGACCTGGAAGGGAATACTGTTGAGCAGCACGTATTGGCCGATGGGATTGCCGCCCGGGAACAGGTTGTTCGCCACCGTCTGGCCGATCACCGCCACAGGCACATAGGCGCGCACATCCTCGGCCGAGAAGAACACGCCATCGGCCACCGGCCAGTCGCGCGCCTTCGGGAAATCGGCCACAGTGGAATTGACCTGTGTGACGGCGTCTCGGTCGCGGAACCGTGCCGTGACATTGCCGGTATATTCCGGCACCACGGCGGCGATATTGGATATCTCCGCGCGGATGGCATCGGCATCCTCGGCCACCAGGGTGGCGGTAATGCCGTCGCTGCGCCGGATGTTGGGCGCGCCAGGCCGCACCAGCAGCAGGTTGGTGCCCATGGCGGTGATGCGGTCGAGCACCGACTGCTTGGCACCGTCGCCGATGGCCAGCATCGCCACCACGGAAGCCACGCCGATGATGATGCCCAGCAGGGTGAGCAATGTGCGCAGCAGGTTGCCGCGCAAAGCCTGCAGGGCCATGCGACCGGCTTCCAGCAGGTCGAATGGCGTGAAGCTTGTCCTGGCGCGATGCTGCGGGCGTTTCGGAGCGGCCTGCGCCGTCGTGACGCTGCCGGTGACGCTGCCGGTGACGCGGTCGGAGACGATATTGCCGTCCTTGAGTTCGACGATGCGGTTGGCCTGCGCTGCCACTTCCGGGTCGTGGGTGATCAGCAGCACGGTATGGCCCTGGGCGTTCAGGTCGCGCAGGAGCTGCATCACCTCGGCGCCACTTTTGCTGTCCAGCGCGCCGGTCGGCTCGTCGGCCAGGATGACGGCGCCGCCATTCATCAGAGCGCGTGCAATCGAGACGCGCTGCTGCTGGCCACCGGAAAGCTGCGTCGGGCGGTGGTCCATGCGGTCGGACAGGCCCAGCCGGTTCAGCAGTTCGGCGGCGCGCGCCGCCCGTTCGCCGCGCGACAATCCGGCATAGATCGCCGGCATCTCGACATTGCCGGCGGCAGTTTCGCCGGGCAGCAGGTTGTATTGCTGGAAGATGAAGCCGAAAGCCTCGCGGCGCAGCAGGGCGCGCCGGTCGGCATCGAGCGCCGCGACCTCGTTACCGTCCAGGGTGTAGGAGCCACTGGTTGGCCGGTCGAGCAGGCCGATCAGGTTCATCAGCGTCGACTTGCCCGAACCCGATGCACCCATGATGGCTACGAATTCGCCGGCATGGATGTCCAGCGAGATGCCATGCAGCACCTCGACGGCCAGCGTGCCGCGATAGAAGGTCTTGCGGATATCGCGCAGGCGGATCACCGGCATGCGGGTTTGCAGATCGGCGGTCTGGGACGCAGTAGTCTGGGGTGCAGTGGTCTGGGGCGCGGCCATCACGTTCATGGCATGCCTGCTTACAGCCGCGGCGGCGGGCCGCCGGCGCGCGCGGCCGCGGCATTGCGCGATCCGGCCGGCGGCGCATCCAGCACGATCTCCTCGCCGGCCTTCAGGCCGCTGGCGATGGCGGCATGTACGCGGTTGCTGGCCGCCACCTCCACGATGCGGCGCATCGGCTGGCCGTTTTCCATCACGCGCAGGGCGAAACGTGTTTTATCGTTGGGCAGCGGGCGCAGGGCCGCCACCGGCACGACGGGCAGGTTCTCGGCTTTCGCCACCACGAAAAAGACCTGCGCGCTCATCTGGGTCAGCAGATCATGCTCGGGGTTGGGCACGTCGAACAGGGCAGAGTAGAGCACCACGTTGTTGACGGTTTCCGGCGTGGGCAGGATCTGTCGCAGTGTGCCGGCGCGTCTCTTGTCGGGCTGGCCCAGGGTGGTGAACCAGGCCGGCATGCCGATGGCCAGCTTGGGCACGTCGGCTTCGGAGACCTGGGTCTTCACCGTCATGGTGTCGAGGTCGGCCACGCGCAGGATGGTCGGTGCCGACTGGTTGGCGTTCAGCGTCTGGCCCTGCTTGGCGCTGATATCCACCACCGTGCCGGTCATCGGCGCGTAAATCTTGGTATAGCCCAGATTGGCCTGATCCGATTTCAGCGTGGATTCGCCCTGCTGGATCTGCGCGTCGAGCACCGCGATCTGCGCCAGCAGCGAGCGGCGGTTGGCCTCGGCGCTGTCGTAGCTGTCCTGGCTGGTGGCGCGTTCGGCCAGCAGGCGGCGCTGACGCTCGAACTGGCGCTCGGCCAGGCCGAGTTGCACCTGCTTGTCGGCGCGCTGCGCCTTCAGGGCCAGCAGGTTGGCCTGGTCGGCGGCGACGCGGGCCTCGTAGACGGTGGGATCGATCTGCGCCAGCAGGTCGCCCTGCTGCACGCGCTGGCCGTAATCCACGTAGATGGTCCTGAGCTGGCCCGAAACCTGGGTGCCGACATCGACGTAATTCAACGGCTGCAAGGTGCCGACGGCTGCCACCGTGTCCTCCACGCT
Organism: Ferrovibrio sp.; assembly: GCF_046297595.1. Classification (GTDB taxonomy): domain Bacteria; phylum Pseudomonadota; class Alphaproteobacteria; order Ferrovibrionales; family Ferrovibrionaceae; genus Ferrovibrio. Next base: position 481,586 of record NZ_JBKBHT010000003.1, on the reverse strand, counting down.
GCCCAACGCCACGGTCTGGGTGCGGAAGGCGGGCTGGGTGTCGGCGCGGGCGGACCAGTACCACCAGGCGCCGCCGGCCAGCAGCAGGACGAGGGCGGCGGAAGACAGGATCAGGACAGGACGTTTCATGGGAGGCACAGGAAATGGGTAAAACCGACACGATATCCACGCGCCAGAAACCGTAATCCTGCGCAACCCGGCTGACGGGCGAGAGGCCGAAGGGGTCTGGGGCGTGAGAAATCCTACAGGAGCCCGGAGAATTATAGTAGTGAGAATTAGTTGCAATATGGCTCCCGGTAATGTTATGTCGCCAGCCGAGCCGGCCACCCATCTGGGACAGGCCGAGCCAAGAGAAATGACCAAGCCAGCCAATTACCCGGCGACCAGCCGGGCCAGCCAGCCAGGTTCCCACGTCTTCCGCTTCCCTGGGGGTGAACCATGGCTGATTCCGTTTTTCCGCAACCCACGCTTCCTCTGCAGCCCACTGTCGGGCGCCTGCGCCTGGGCCGCGTCTCGCCGCATGTGCTGGGCGCCGCTTCCGCGGTCGCACTGAGCGCCGCCGGCCTGCCGGCCGCTGCCCAGACCACCGCGCCGCCAGCCCAGTTGCCGGCCATCTCGGTCGAAGGCCAGAAGCCTGCCGAGGGGTACAAGGTCGATGAATCGGCCTCGCCGAAATTCACGGCGCCGCTGCTCGACACGCCCAAATCGGTCACCATCATTCCGCAGGAACTGATCCAGGAGCGTGGCGCCACCTCGATGAGCGAAGTGCTGCGTACCACGCCAGGCATCAGCCTCGGCGCCGGCGAGGGCGGCACCGCCATTGGCGACCGCGCCTTCATCCGCGGTTTCGATGCGCTCAGCAGCACCTATGTCGATGGCATCCGCGACACCGGCTCGCAGTCGCGCGACCCCTTCAACCTCGAACAGGTCGAAATCACCAAGGGCACCAATGGCACCTTCGTCGGTCGCGGCTCGACCGGCGGCACGCTCAATCTGGTGAGCAAGACTGCAAAGGCGGAAGATTTCAACGCCGGCAGCGCCACGCTTGGCACCGACATGACCAAACGGCTCACCGTCGATATCAACCGGGTGATCGACGGCAATATCGGCCTGCGCCTCAATGCCATGGCGCATGATGCCGAGGTGGCCGGCCGCGACGAAGTCGAGGTCACCAAATACGGCTTCGCGCCGACGATCACCTTCGGCCTCAACAAGCCGACGCGTCTGACGCTCAGCTACTACCATTACCAGGTCGAGGATATGCCGGACTACGGCCATCCCTTCGATCCACGTACCGGCAAGCCGGTAAACGTCGACCGTGACAATTTCTACGGTCTGACCAGCCGCGATTTTCGCGAGACCTATTACGATGGCCTGACCGGCCGCATCGAACACGACCTGACCGATGCGATCACGCTGAGCAACACCACGCGCTACAGCTATGCCGAGAACAAGTATATCGTCACCAAACCGAATGTGAGCCTGGCGCAGGTTCAGTCGGGTACGATCTCGCGCGAGTCGCGCAGCCGCAACGCCGATACCGAAAGCATCATCAACCAGACCGACATGAAGGCCGAATTCGAAACCGGCGGCCTGAAGCATAATGCAATGGCCGGTATCGAGCTGGCCCGCGAAAACAACGCCAACCGCGGCTATACGCTGAATCCGGCAACCGTGACCGGCAGCAGCGGCAGCCTGTATGACCCCAATCCTTCCGATCCCTATACCGGTACGATCGGGCCATCCTCCAGCTATACTCACACCACAGTGGATACCCAGGCGATTTATCTGCTGGATACCATCGCGCTGGCGCCGCAATGGGATGTCAATCTCGGCCTGCGTTTCGACAATTACGAAACCAAATCCGTCGGTGTCGGAACCTCGGGCAGCTTCGATCTCGGCCGGCGCGACACTTTCCTGAACTATCAGACCGGCCTGGTCTACAAGCCGCTGCCGAATGGCAGTGTCTATGTGTCCTACAGCACATCGTCGAATCCCTCGGGCGGCGGCGCCGGCGAAGGCGGCGACGAGGGCAGCATCTCGGCCACCAACGACAGCCTGAAGCCGGAAGAGAATGTCACCTACGAAATCGGCACCAAGTGGGATCTTCTCGACAAGAAGCTGTCGCTGACTGCGGCGGTGTTCCGCACCGACAAGGAGAATGCCCGTGTCAGCGGCATCAACAACACGGCGGAGAACCTGCCGGTCGGCAAGCAGCGCGTCGACGGCTTTGAAGTCGGTGCCACCGGCAACCTGACCGAGCGCTGGAAGGTGTTCGGCGGCTATACCTACCTGCGGAGCGAATTGCTCGATGACGGCCCGAATGCCAGCAACGATGGCAATGAGTTCCCCTTCATCGCGCCGCATAACCTGAGCCTGTGGACGACCTATGACATCGCGCCGGACTGGACCATCGGCGGCGGCGCCATCTACACGGCCAAACGCTATGCCAACACGGCGAATACCTACACGCTGCCCGACTACTGGCGGTTCGATGCGATGGTCGCCTACCGGTTGACCGCCAGCGTCGATCTGCAGCTGAACGTGCAGAACCTGCTCGACGAAACCTATTACGACGCAACCCATGCCGGACAGTTCGCCATCGTGGCGCCGGGGCGGGTGGCGTTGCTGACCACCAACTTCAAGTTCTGAGTACCGCTTAAAAAAGCCGCGCAGGAGACGCGTGCCCCGCCCGTAATGCATCGGGCGGGGCGTTTCCGTTTCAGGTGCCGCAAGTTCGGAGTCGATGCCATGATGCTGCGCATACCCGGCGTACTGACCAAGCAGCAGGTGACGCAATGCCGCCACCTGATCGATGCCGCCGACTGGGTAGACGGCAACGTCACCGCCGGGCACCAGTCGGCGCTGGCCAAGAGGAACATGCAGCTGCCGGAGGGGTCGCCGGCGGCATTGCAGGCCGGCGACATGATCCTGAACGCGCTGGAACGCAGCCCGCTCTTCATTTCCGGTGCCCTGCCGCTCAAGGTGTTTCCGCCGCTGTTCAACCGCTATGGCGGCGGCGAATCCTTCGGCAACCATGTCGACAATGCGATCCGTCCGCTGGCCGGCAGCGATTTCCGCATCCGCACCGACCTGTCCTGCACGCTGTTCCTGGCGGAGCCAGAAGAATACGAGGGCGGCGAACTGGTGGTGGAGGATACCTATGGCGAGCACAGGGTAAAACTGCCGGCCGGCGACATGGTGCTTTATCCGTCCACCAGCCTGCACCGCGTGACCGAGGTGACGCGCGGCGCGCGCGTCGCCAGTTTCTTCTGGCTGCAAAGCATGGTGCGCGACGACGGCCAGCGCACGCTGCTGTTCCAACTCGACACCTCGATCCAGCAACTGACGGCGCGGCTTGGCAATGCCGATCCGCAGGTCGTGCAGCTCACTGCCATCTACCACAACCTGCTGCGGCGCTGGGCCGACAGCTAAGACGACACGAGGGTCCCGCTCCATGGCTGGCAAATCCAAACTGCAACGCCGCAGCCTACGGTACTGGCTGGAACAGGTTCATTTATGGACCGGCCTGATCCTGCTGCTGCCTTTGGTGATGATGGGCATCACCGGCAGCGTGCTGGTCTATGCCCATGATCTGGAGCATCTGTTCGGCCAGGGCGAGCCGCAGGTCACCACGCCCGGCGAATGGCGCAGTCCGACCGAGCTGATCGAAGCGGCGAAGGCTGCCAATAGCGAGCCGGGCCGGATTCCCATCGCCGTGCGCTGGCCGGCCGAACCGGGTGAGCCCGCTGCCGTGCGGCTGTCGCGCCCCGGCATGGCCGATGAACGGCCGGCGCTGCGCAATACCGAGCCGGCGCCGCCGGGCCAGGTACAGGCGGCGATCCCGCGGGTCAGCCCCTTTGCCGGCAGCCTGCAGATCCTGCTGGATCCGGTGACGGCGCAGCCGATTGAAACCCAGCAGGCCATGACTGGCTGGGTGCGTTTTTTCCATGACCTGCATGGTCACCTGTTCATCTCGGGTGGCCTGGGGCGAGAGCTGGTCGGATACCTCGGCATCGCCATGCTGGTGCTGGGCTGCACCGGGCTGGTGATCTGGTGGCCACGGAACGGGCAGTGGAAAGCCGCCTTCACCATCCGCAAGGGGGCGAAGGGCCTGCGGCTGCACCGCGATCTGCATGGCGCGGTGGGCATCTGGAGCCTGGTGCTGTTCATGCTGGTGAACTTCACCGGTGTCTATCTCGCCTTTCCGCAGCAGATCTCGGCGGCTGTGAACGCCGTCTTCCCGGGCCGCGACATGCGGGCGGCGATGTTTCAGGCCCGCGTCGAGCCGGTGCGCGGCGGCAGCCGCATAGGCCTGGCCGAGGGACTGGTCCTGGCGCAGGAGAGGGTTCCCGATGCACGCTTCCTGAATGCCTTCCTGCCGACCAGGCCGGATCAGGCCCTGCGCATCGGTCTGGTGCGCGGCACGCCGGAAGACGGCGCCCCCGGCATTACCGTGCTGATCGATCCCTGGCGCGGCCAGGTCATCGACGTGTTCGATCCGAAGACCTTTTCGGTGGGCGAGTCCATCATCGCCTGGCAGCGCGCGCTGCATTACGGCACCGGGCTGGGCGGGGTCTACAAATTCCTGGTCTTCGTCTCGGGCGTGATCATTCCGCTGTTTGCCATCACCGGCTTTTTCATGTGGTGGATCAAGCGCCGCAACCGGCGGGCGATGGAACTGGCCAAGCAGGAGGCCCTGCGGCAAGTGGCCGAGTAGAAGCGGCCTGTCACAAAATCCTCAGGCCGGCCGTCTTCGGGGTATCCACAGAAAAAAGGATACCCCCATGACGACCGCCTCCAGTTCGAATCCCGCGCCCGGCCCGGTCTGGCGCGGCCTCGCCGCCCTGCTGGCCGCCGGCCTGGTGCTGAACGGCCTGGTCATGCTGGTCGGGCCGGGCGGCTGGTATGCCGCCGTGCCGGGGGTGAGCGGCACCGGTCCGTTCAACGATCATTTCGTGCGCGATATCGGCGCGGCCTTCATCGCCGTTGGCCTGGGCGCCGGCTGGGCGGCCCGGCGCGGCGAACGCGGCGCGCTGCTGCCGGCGGCAGTATTCCTCGGCCTGCATGCAGGCATTCATCTGGTCGAGACGCTGGTGGCCGGGCATCCCCATGGCGCCGCGCTGGCCGTCGAAGTACTGGGCATCCATCTGCCGGCATTGCTGGCCATCGCGCTGGTCCTGCCGCGCCCGTCCACCGCCACATTGGCCAGGCTGGCCCCGGCAGCCATGATCGAGCAGCGCGTGGCAGCTTCGGAACAGCATCTCGGCGTGCGCCTGGACTACATGCGCGAGATCGGCCGCGTCGCCCCAGCCCTGCTGGCGAAATTCGGCACCATCGCGGGCCTGAGCCGGCAGGACGTGACGGCGCCGGCCGAGGCCCTGCATTTCGCCGCGCTGGGCGCCGTGCAGGTCGACGATTGCGGCGAATGCGTGCAGATCCATGTCAACCTGGCGCTGAAGGACGGCATCGCGCCGGCGCATCTGCAGGCCGCGCTCGATCACCGCCTTGCCGACCTGCCGCCGTTGCAGGCGCTGGCGTTGCGTTTCGGCCGTGCGGCGGCGGAAAACGATCCGGCGCTGGACACACTGGCCGAGCAGCTGCAGCGTCATCTCGGCCGCCGTGCCATGTTCGATCTTGCCTTCGCGCTGGGCCTGGCACGGTTTTATCCTGTCTTGAAGCGGGCTCTGGGCTATGCCAAGAGTTGCAGCCTGATCCGTCTCAAGGTGGCCTGACATGCCGAGCGCGCCGGCGACCGACGCCAAGACCGCGACCTTCGAGCAGCATCGCCGGCGGCTGTTCGGCCTGGCCTACCGCATGCTGGCCAGCGTGGGCGATGCCGAGGATGCCGTGCAGGACACTTTCCTGCGCTGGCATCGCAGCGATGCCGATGCGATCCAGAATCCGGAAGCCTGGCTGGTCACCGCCTGCACGCGGCTCTGCATCGACCGCCTGCGCGCCGCCAAGCTGGAGCGCGCGTCGTATCCCGGCGTATGGCTGCCGGAACCGCTGGTCGAGCTGGAAGTCAGCCTGCCCGATCCCACGCCGGGTGCCGATGCCGCCCATGAGCAGGCCGACGATCTTTCCATGGCGATGCTGCTGGTGCTGGAACGCCTCACGCCGGCCGAACGCGCGGCCTGGCTGCTGCGCGAGGCCTTCGACTACGACTATCCGCAGATCGCCACGGCGCTGCAGAAATCGGAAGCCGCCTGCCGCCAACTGGTCAGCCGCGCGCAGAAACATTTGAAAGATCAACGCCCGCGCTTCGCCGCCGATTCAGCCGAGGCCAAGCGGCTGGCCGAGCGCTTTGCGGCGGCCACGCGCGCGGGCGATGCGCGCATGTTCGCCGGCCTGCTGGCCGAGGATGCGATGATCTGGTCGGATGGCGGCGGCAAGGCGGCGGCGGCGCTGAACGTGATCCATGGCGCCGAGAAGGTGGTGCGCTTCTTTGTCGGCGTGCGCCGCAAGCAGCCCGATACGCTGCGCGGCATGGCGGTGCGCATCAACGGCCAGCCCGGCTGGCTGCTGTTCGATGGCGACAAGCCCTATCTGGCGATGGCGGTGGACATCGTGGATGGTGTGGTGCGCAACGTGTTCATCGTCCGCAACCCTGACAAGCTGGCGCGCCTGCCGGCCGTGGCGTGAGACGGGGCGTGAGGAGTCGTCAGGCTTCGATATCGACCTGGCGACCGATACGGCTGATGGTTTCGCGCAGGATGGCGGCGAAGGACCGGCTGCGGCGGCGCTTCTTCTTCGGCGGTTGCGGCCCTTCCAGCCGGCCCAGCGCACGCTGCCACAGCCGTTCTTCCATGTAGCGCTCGGTGGAACGCGGAATGCTGCGATAGGCACTGATGGCCTGGATTCGCGTGGTGGTCGGCATGGCGGGCTCCTGTCTTCTACAGAGGTGAAGACAGGGTAGCGGGCCCGCCCCGGTGCCGGTTGCGACCAGATCGGGGCGGGATGTGACAAAAACGGGACGACCAAAAGAAAAAGGCGGGCCGTTAAGCCCGCCTTTTTGCGGAAAACCGCTGAAACTGTCGCTTAACCCTTCTGGCGGTTGAGCAGGCGCAGGCGCAGCGCGTTCAGCTTGATGAAGCCCTGGGCATCCTTCTGGTCGTAGACCGAGTCGGCCTCGAAGGTGACGTGGCTGAGCGAGTAGAGCGACTTGGGCGACTTGCGGCCGACCACGTTGACCGAGCCCTTGTACAGCTTCAGCCGCACGGTGCCCTCCACATTCTCCTGGCTCTTGTCGATCAGGGCCTGCAGCATCTCGCGCTCGGGCGAGAACCAGAAGCCGTTATAGATCAGCTCGGCATAGCGCGGCATGATCTCGTCCTTCAGATGCGCCGCGCCGCGGTCGAGCGTGGCCTGTTCGATGCCGCGATGGGCCATGTGCAGGATGGTGCCGCCGGGCGTCTCATAGATGCCGCGGCTCTTCATGCCGACGAAGCGGTTCTCCAGCAGATCCAGACGCCCGATGCCGTGCTTGCCGCCCAGCTCGTTCAGCTTGGTCAGCAACGCGGCCGGCGACAGCTTGGTGCCATTCACGGCCACCGCATCGCCCTTCAGGAATTCGATTTCGATATATTCGGGCTGGTCCGGAGCCTTCTCGGGATCGACGGTGCGGGAATAGACGAAGTCCGGGGCCTCCACCCAGGGATCCTCCAGCACTTTTCCCTCAGCCGAGATGTGCAGAAGGTTGGCATCCACCGAGAAGGGGGCCTCGCCGCGCTTGTCCTTGGCGATGGGGATCTGGTGCTTCTCGGCGAAGTCGATCAGGGCGGTGCGGGAATTCAGCTCCCATTCGCGCCAGGGCGCGATCACCTTGATGTCGGGCTTCAGCGCGTAGTAGCCCAGCTCGAACCGCACCTGGTCGTTGCCCTTGCCGGTGGCGCCGTGGCAGACGGCGTCAGCGCCGACTTCGCGGGCGATCTCGATCTGGCGCTTGGCGATCAGCGGCCGGGCGATCGAGGTGCCGAGCAGGTAAAGGCCCTCGTACATGGCATTGGCGCGGAACATCGGGAAGACGAAATCGCGCACGAATTCCTCGCGCACGTCCTCGATGAAGATCTGCTTCACGCCGAACATCTCGGCCTTGCGGCGCGCCGGCTCCAGTTCCTCGCCCTGGCCCAGGTCGGCGGTGAAGGTCACGACTTCACAGCCATAGGTCTCCTGCAGCCATTTCAGGATCACCGAGGTGTCCAGGCCGCCGGAATAGGCCAGGACGACCTTCTTGACGCTGCCATGCTTGCTGCCGCTCATTGGGCATACTCCTTAAAAGCCGGGAAAATCGGGCCGGAGTATAGGCAGGCGCGGGGGGCATGCAAGCCGCCGGCTTCCGCCGGAGCGCCCCAATTTTGGCTTAATCGGACCCTAAATCGCCTTCAGAAGTCGGAGACGATGCCCTTGCGTTCCCAGTCGCCGTAGCGGGTGGGCTCCGGCCCCTTGGGGCCGTCCTCCTCGCCGGGCGCCTGGGTCAGCTTCACGGCCGGTTTGGCCGGGGCGAGCGGCTTGCCGGTCTTCGGGTCGACCGGGCGGCTATCGGTGACATAACCATCGAGAGAGGGCGGGCTGGTCGGTTTTGTGTCGTCAGTCACGGGTCGGGATATCTTGCGTAAGGATCGACCCTGCATACATATAGCGGTGCGGGCGGCTTGTTAAGCCACCCGGGAGAGAGGACCGGACACGATGAACTACACGAAGACGGCTATTCTGCTGGCGGGCCTGATGGCGCTGTTCGGCGCAGTCGGCTTCCTGATCGGCGGCGAGGCGGGCATGCTGATCGCCTTGGCCATTGCCGCCGCCATGAACCTGTTCGCCTACTGGAACAGCGACCGCATGGTGCTCTCCATGTATGGCGCGCGCGAGGTGGATGCCCGCACCGCGCCGGAATTCCATGGCCTGGTCGCCGAACTGGCCCAGCGCGCCGGTTTGCCGATGCCGCGCGTCTACGTGATCGACAACGACCAGCCGAATGCCTTCGCCACCGGCCGCAACCCGGAAAACGCCGCCGTGGCCGCCACCACCGGCCTGCTGCATAGTCTGAGCCGCGAGGAGATCGCCGGCGTGATGGCGCATGAACTGGCCCATGTGAAGAACCGCGACACCCTGATCATGACGATCACCGCCACGCTGGCGGGCGCCATCGGCATGCTGGCCAATTTCGCCATGTTCTTCGGCGGCTCGTCGGACAACCGCAACAATCCGCTGGGCATCATCGGCTCGATCGCCATCATGATCCTGGCCCCCATCGCGGCCATGCTGGTGCAGATGGCGATCAGCCGCAGCCGCGAATATGCCGCCGACCGCATGGGCGCCGAAATCGCCGGCGATCCGGCCGGCCTGGCCTCGGCCCTGCAGCGCATTTCCGGTGCGGCCGAGCGCATCCCGAACGAGCAGGCCGAGCGCAGCCCGGCCACGGCGCATATGTTCATCATCAATCCGCTGCATGGCCGCGGCATGGACAACCTGTTCTCGACGCATCCCAGCACCGAGAACCGCGTCGCCGCCCTGATGCAGCTGGTCTCAAGTGTGCGCGGCGGCAGCGGCTTCCGTCCGTCGCCCGCGCCGCAATCGCCGTCGCCCGCGCCGTCCTATTCCGGCACCAGCTCGGTGCCGCGTTCGGGCGGCCGCCGTCGTCGCCCCTGGGGTTGATCCCGGAAGGCCTGGATCAGGCGTTGAAGTCCGGCCGGTAGCTGCCGAAGCTCCACAGATGGCCTTCCGGATCGCGCACCGAAAAATCGCGCGAGCCGTAATCGGTGTCGCGGATGGTCATGGCCACCTCGGCGCCGGCGGCACAGGCCCGCTCATACAGCGCATCGATATCGTCGGCAGCTATGTAGCTGCTCTGCGTCGTCACGCCGGCTTCGCGCGGCGTGCGGAAGGCAAAGATGCCTTTGTCCTGGACATTGCTCAGCATCACCATGCCGTTGCCGAAGCGCATCTCGGCATGGATGACCTTGCCATCGGGGTCTTTGTGGCAGGCGACGGTGCGGAAGCCGAAGGCCTTTTCCAGCCAGGCCATGGCGGCCGGCGCGTCGCGGTATTGCACAACGGGGTAGATGCTGGGACGGGTGTCGGTCATGTCTGGCTCCTGAATCTTTGGATGCAGGCACGCTAGCCGTCCCGCCATCGCGGCGCTTGTATAAATGTAACCGGCTGTTCAGCCGACCGGCAGGCCGATCTGGCCCTGCAGGCGGCTGCTGAGGTAATCGCCCGGCGTGCGTCCGGTCAGGCGGCGGAAATCGCGGTTGAAATGCGCCTGGTCATAATAGCCGGCGGCCAGCGCGATATCGGTCCATTTCGCCGGGGCCGTATCGAACAGGTCCAGCGCATGGCGGAAACGCAGCAGGCCGGCCACCGTGCCGGGCGACAGGCCGACATGCTCGCGGAACAACGCGGCCAGATGCTTGCGGCTGCAGCCCATCTCCTCGGCCAGATCCGCGATCGAGATGCCGCCATTGTGATGCGCGATCTGGCGCAGCGCCCAACCCGCATTGCGGATGCCGGCAAGGTCGACGGCCTCGCGCGCGGCGACGCGTGCGGCGATGATGGCATCCAGACGGGCAAAGCAGGTCTGCCAGTCATTGGCGGCCTGCAGGCTTTCGATCAGGCGCGCAGCCGCCGCCGGGCCCAGCAGGTCAGGCAGCAGGAATACACGGTTGGTCAGTTCACTCATCGACAGGCCGAAGAAACGCCGTGCGCCCTGCGGCGTGAACATCACCTGGATGCCGCGCTGGCAGCCGCCGCTTTCCGACACGGCATAGGCATCGCTCAGGCCGGCAGCGAAGCCGCAACCGCTGCCGACCGGCACCACGAAGCCCGTCGTGTCGACGATGGTGATCGGATCGCCCAGGTTGACGATCATCACCGCGTTCAGGCCGGGCAGTTCATGCCGTCGTGTGAAGGCCGTGTCGCGTTCGTCATAGCCGATATAGGCGTCCACCAGCGCGCCAAGCCGGGAATGTGGCGGCGAAAAGGCCATTTCCCAGTAGCCGCGTTCGGAATGATGACGGGTCACCTGCATCAGCACAGTATTTGTCGTGCGGCCGCATGCGTCCAGCAGGATTTCAGCAGGGCATGATGGTCTGTTTTCCGCGGATTGCGCCGCGATGCCCGTTATTCCCGAAATGATCCGGCATGGTGCAGGCCTGCGTTGAAAGAAACACGAGGCACGGAACAAAGCCGGGGCCAGGGGGTTTCGTATGTACCCGTGCACGGGCTGAACCCACAACAGTATGAGGTGCAAAATGACCCATCGTTACTTATGGCTTCCAGCCCTGGCTGTCGCTGTCGCCCTGGGCGGCCCGGCGATGGCTGCTGGCGACATGAAGAAGGACAACAATACCCAGACGCAGACGCGGAACAGTCAGACCCAGACCCCGGATACCCGGGCTCAGGGGACCCAGAATCAGGGCAACTCGACCATGGGTGCCACGACTCCGGGCACGCAGGGCGATTCCCCTGCCACGGCGTCTCCGAACACCCCTCCGGCATCTTCGGCGAACACCGCGCCGAGCCAGAGTTCGTCGCAGACGGCCAGCGCCGTGCCAGCCGATGAACTGCTGGGCGCGGACGTGAAGAACGCCAATAACGAGACCATCGGCGAGGTGGAGTCGATCTATATCGACCGGAACGGCAAGATCCAGTCGGTCATCGTTGGTGTGGGCGGCTTCCTGGGCCTGGGCCAGCGCGATGTCGAGATGAACTGGAACTCGCTGGTGGTGGCCGATGGCGGCGAGACGGTCCGCACGACCATGACCAAGGACCAGCTCAAATCCATGCCGGAATACAAGTATCCGGACAAGGCCTATCGCGGGAAGGTGTTCAACGACAGCGGCGTCTACCAGAACTGATTCCGCGCGACGCATATCCTGAAAGGGCGGCCATTCGGCCGCCCTTTTTTTTGCGGTTTCGGAAAGCAGATCAGCGTTGCAGGGCGAATAATACCGGCACGATGAAGGTGGCGCGGTCGGTTCCGCGCGGAAGCTGCGGCGGCGGAAATGGTGCGGCACGGCGGGCCATGTCGAGGGCTGCCTCGTCGAGCAGGGCGAAGCCGCTGCTCTCCACCAGCGTCAGCGCAAGGATGCGGCCGGAGGTGTCGAGCGTGATGCCGATGCGCGGCATGCCTTCCTGCCGGCGCAGGCGCGCGGCACGCGGATAGTCGCGATGGCGCCCAAGCCAGTCCAGCAGGATTGGCGCATAGGGCGGCATGGCCTGTTGGGCCAGGGTTTGCTGGGCGAGGGCGGGCTGATCCGCAGAGGACTGATGCGACGGGGCCGCTGCGGCGATGGCCGTCGTCTCTGCCGGTGCCGAATCCGCGACCGGGGTCTGGGGAGGCCGAGGCATCGGCTGGCGCTGCGGGCGCGAGACAGGTTTTGCCACCGGCAAAGGCGCTTCGGCCTGCGGCTCCGGTTCCGCGAGGGGTTCTGGCTCAGGTTCGGACTCCGGCATGGCGGCAGCGGGTTCGGGTGCCGCCTCGATCATGGCCGGGGCTGGCTGCGGTGCCGGCTGGGCCGTCGCCGCGGGAAGGACAATTTCAAAAACCGGCAGGGAATCGGGCTGCGGCTGCGGTGCAGACATCGAGCCGGCCAGCAGCAATGCGGCAATGCCGCCGTGAACCAGCCCCGCAACGGCCCAGCTTTGCGGCGCAGGCATAGAAGACGTCCGGGGCGGCGGGAGCCGCCCCGGGATCAAGGCCCCGATGGTATCGGTCGTTACCACCGGAACTCGGCGCCGACATAGACCGCGCGGCCATCGCCGGGATTGAACAGCGCGGAATTGGCATTGGCGGTGGTGGTGGTGCTGACATTCGAGATGAATGTCTTGTCGAGCAGGTTGCGGCCATCGACGAACAGCTTCAGTCCGTTGCCGAAATCGTAGCCGGCCTTGGCGCCCAGCAGCGCATAGGGCGTCGTCTTCAGCGTGTTGGCGTTGTCGACGTAATAACCCTGCGGCACCCATTCCACATTCGGACCGGCATACCAGCCGCTGGCATGGGCGTAACGCAGTTCGGCGCGCAGGTAATGCGCCGGCGCGCCGGGGATGTCGTTGTTGCCGTAGGTCGGGTGGCCATCGAAGTAGAAGTCGCTGTAGGTATAGGCCAGCCGCAGCATCGTGCTGTCGCCAGCCGCCGCCTGATTGCGGGCGAAGACCCAGTCGGCGCCCAGCTCGAGGCCCTGGTGGATGGTGCTGTCGACATTCTGCTGCACTGCCTGGCCGGTTGCGGGCTGGATGGTCTGCAATTCGTTATGCAGCCAGGCGCGATAGATCGCCGCGTCCCAGGCCAGGTCGCCGCGCCGGCCGCGGCTGCCGATCTCCAGCGTTCTGGATTCCTGCTGCTCCAGCGCGATGGTGGTGGCCGTGGTGCCCAGCTCCGAGAAAGGCGGTGGCTCGGTCGACCAGCTGTAATTCACGAAGGCCTGCATCTGCGGCGCGAAATCCCAGCGTGTGCCGAATTTCGGATTGATGCTGTTGTAACCGCGTTCGAAGGACTGGTTGCCGTTGGACAGGAAATTGTCGTCCAGTTCGCGACGCGCCATGGTGCCCTGCAGGCCGGCGATCAGGGCGACGTCCGGCACGACGTAGAAGGCGTTCTCGCCATAGACTTCCAGGGTGTCGGATTTCTGGTCGGCTTCGGCGGTCAGGCTGCCGCGCGCGCCGCCGACATTGGTGAAGCTTTTCGCGTTGTTGATGCCGGTGAAATAGTTGGCGCCCAGCGTCACCTCGTTGCGGTGACCGCCCAGCTGCAGGTCGCCGGTCCAGCGCGCGAAGCCGCCGCCATTGACCTCCTCGTTGTCCACCACCGTGCTGAAGGCCGCTGACGACAGCGGATGGAACAGCGTCTTGCTGGCGGCGAAGAAACCTACCGTGGCTTCGCCGCTGTCGGTCAGGAAGGTGGTCTTGCTGGCGGCGCGCAGGGCTTCGATGTTGCGCTTGGTGTTGCCGGTGAAGCTTTGCGGCGTGGTCGAACTTGGATTGGCCAGCGCCTGGCTCCTGGTCAGGCTGTTGGGAATCTTCTGGTTGATGTTGGCGGCGCTCAAATAAAAGCGCGTCTCGGCACCGTCGCCGAAGCGATAGCCGATATTGCCGTTCAAGCGCATGTAATCCTGGTCGGTATGGTCGCGATAGCCGCTGCTATGGCTGTAGGTCGGTGTGACGTAGTAGTCGAAATTGCCCAGGGCACCGCCGGCGCCGAACTGGCTGCGCAGGCTGTCGAAGCTGCCCAGTTCCTGGCGCAGCAGGAAGCCGGGCTGGCTGCGGCCGGTGGGGCTGACGAAGTTCACCGCGCCGCCCAGCAGCGAGGCGCCGTATTGCAGGGCGTTGGCGCCCTTGTAGACCTCGGTGTAGTCGACGGCGAGCGGATCGATCTCCATGGTGTCGCCGGCGCCGTCGGCATCGGTGATCGGCACGCCGTCGCGCAGGATGCGGGTGCCGCGCAGATGGAAGCTGCGCGACAGGCCCGAGCCGCGGATCGACAGGCGCGAATCCTCCTGACCGTATTTCGGCTGGGCGTACACGCCGGGCACGAAATCCAGCACGTCCTTCACCGTGTTGGCGCGGCCGTCGCGCACTTCCTCGGCCGGCACGACGTCGACGCCGCCGGCCGTTTTTTCGATGCGGCGCCGGGCTTCCTCGGCATCGGGCACGGTGATGGATTCGCTTTCGGCCTTGCCGGTCACGGTGATCGGCTGGGTCACGGTCTGGCTGTGCGCTGCCGGGACCAGCAGGGCGAGGGCCGCGCTGGTGCCCAGCAGGGCCAGCGCCACCTTGGGCAGCAGTTTCTCGGCCTTGCGGCGCAGGGTGAAGAATGCGGGATCGCTATAGTGCATGTGTCTGTCTTTCGATGAATGGCGCGCAGACGGATTCCGCCCCTGCGCAGCCATGGGCCGCGCGGCAGACCGTCCTGTCGGTTCGCTGGATTAGTGCTTGTGGCCGCCGTGGCCGCCGTCACCCATGCTGCCGGCCTTCATGACCGGAACCTGGATGGTGACCGTGCCGGCCTTCTCGAAGGTCAGCGTCAGCGGGAACTGCGTGCCTTCCTTCAGCGGCTGCTTCAGGCCGATCAGCATCACGTGATAGCCGCCCGGCTCAAGCGCAGTCTGGCCACGGGCCGGTACGGGAATATCCTCCACCGGCCGCATGCGCATGGCATCGCCATCCTTCACATGGGTATGCAGCTCGACATTCTCGGCCACCGGCGACGCCGCCTTCACCAGTTTGTCGGCGGTGCCGCCGGCATTTTTCAGCATCATGAAGACGCCGCCGACTTTCGCCGGCGTGGCGCGGGCAAAGGGCTGCTCGATGGCGATGTCGCCGGCCTTCGGCGCGGCGGGCATGGAATGGTTATGTTGCGCAAGCATAACCGGCTTGCCGGCATCGGCCACGCGGATCAGTGCGGCGGGATAGGGCAGGTCATGGGCCGACTGACCGGCGGCGGGCACCTGTTCCCAGCGGATCTCGCCGCTTTCGCAGGTCTGCACCACCGGCAGCCAGAGCTGCGCGCCCGGCTGCTCGGGCAGTCTCATCACCAGGCCGAATTCATCGAACTGCTCGTTTGGCAGCTTGCCGCCGCTCCAGCGCACCGCGCTGACCAGCGTGTCGGTCTTGCGGCCATGGCCGATATCCACCGGCTGGGCCAGCTTGCGGGTTTCGATCGCCACCTGCCAGCCCGGCTTGGCCTGAGGCCGCACGCTCACCACACCGTCGGGGATGCCGACCTGGATGGCGGTGGTGGCGCTGCTGCCGCAGCCATGGGGCACGCGCAGGGCGGTGCGGAAGTAACTGCCCGGTTCGGCCAGCGCCGGATCGGCGGTGACATGGGCCATGGCGGGCAGCGAGATGGTGAGGGCGAGCGCCGCAGCGCCCAGGGAAACGGTCAGGGAAAACAGACGCGACATGTGGGAATCCTCCCGTAAATCCTGAAAAAGACGAAAGCGGTTTCGGTCTGGATCAGGAAACGGGCGGTGCGCGGGCCTGTGGGGGGAGATAATCGGCCTGGGCCAGCGTGCTGTCCGGCGCGGCGCCATAGAGCACGGTGACCGCCAGGCCAGGAACTGGCAGCGGCAGGGCGACGGGCAGGATGGCATGGCCGGTCTGGGCCGTGGCCAGGCAGACCGGGCAGGACTTGCTGGCCTTCAGCGGCTTTTCGGGGTCGGCATCGACCGGCTGGCCGTCCTTCAGCGCGATGGTGCGGGTGCCGAGCGCCGAGCAGAGCACCGTCATCTCGATGCCGTTGGCGGCCTGCACCCGCTGCGCGGCATGCAGGGTCACCGGCAGCAGGGCATGGAACAGCACTGCCAGCAGGGCCAGGCGCGCCACGACACGCGCCCAGTTCGGGCGGCGTGGGGCAGACGGCAGGGTTGCGGCGGCGGTCATGGCTGACAGGCTTACCCCCATGCCTGCCGTTGGGCAAGGGCGGCGGTTTGACGCAGGCCGGCTGGGCTCCTAAGCTCCGGCGCGATGGTCCGGCGGCGATTCACATCTGCCACCGGTTAAAAGGGAATGCGGTACGGGCGGTTCATCTTGCCCCATGCCGCAGCAGCCCCCGCTACGGTAGGCGGCGAGCGCAGCGCCACAATGCCACTGGCCGGGCAACCGGCTGGGAAGGCGGTGCCAAGCGATGACCCGCAAGCCCGGAGACCTGCCATCGCCTGATTGGGCGGTTGCCCTGCTTCAAGGGGAAGGAGGCAGGGCGGGCCGTTTTTCCTGTACGGGAGGTACATCATGTTGCGTCTTACCGCCGCCATCGCGGCCCTGCTGGTCTCCATGCCGGCTCTCGCCCACCATCCGATGGGCGGCGCCACGCCCTCGACCCTGATGGAAGGTCTGCTGTCGGGCTTCGGTCATCCGATCCTCGGCCTCGATCACTTTGTCTTCATCATCGCGGCCGGCCTGCTGGCGGCGCCGCGTGCGCGTCTGGGGTTGGTCCTCCCGCTGGCTTTTGTCATCGGTTCCTTCGTCGGTTCGCTGCTGCATCTGGGCGGCGTCGATCTGCCAGGCGGCGAATTGCTGATCGCCGGTTCGGTGATCGTGATGGGCGTCCTGCTGCTCAGCCAGCGCACGCTGGGCGACGGCGCCTTTGCCGGCCTGCTGGCTTTGGCCGGCCTGCTGCATGGCCACGCGCTGGCCGAAGCGATTTTCGGCGCCGAGAACACCCCGCTGGTGGCCTATCTGGCCGGCCTGGCGGTGACGCAATATCTGATCGCCGCCGGCGCGGCTTTGGCCTGGCGTAAGCTGGCCGGCACTAACCTGCAGCCGCGCCTCGCGCGTGTTGCCGGTGTCGGTGCCGCCGGTCTGGGCGTTCTGTTTCTGGCGCTCAACCTCGCCGGCTGAGCGGCCAGCCGATCTCCTTTTTGTTACAGGGCGGGCGGCTGCAATCGTGGCCGCCCGCCCTTGACTTATCCCGGGCCCGTTGCTATCTCGCTTGGGCAACCGGTCCATCTTCTTTCGGACCGGGGTCGCCACGGCATCCCTTCCGCATTCTCCGAACGCAGCCGCTCCGAGCAGACTCCGCTTCCGGCAGCAGCGCTTCGCAGCAGCGGCCAGGCTGACAACCGCACAGGCGGCTGACATTCCCCCCTTATGGCTGCTGCGTCCCTGGCGGACGCTGGGCCCAAATCTCCCAAACACACCGCCCTCACGAGTCCGCGAGTCCGTCCGATGAATCTGCAGGAACTGAAAACCAAATCCCCGACCGAACTGCTGGCCTTCGCCGAAGAGCTGCAGATCGAGAACGCCTCCACCCTGCGCAAGCAGGACATGATGTTCGCGATCCTGAAGCAGCTGGCCGACAAGGAAGTCGAGATCACCGGCGAGGGCGTGCTGGAAGTGCTGCAGGACGGCTTCGGCTTCCTGCGCTCCGCCCAGGCCAATTACCTGCCGGGCCCCGACGACATCTATGTCAGCCCGAACCAGATCCGCCGCTTCGGCCTGCGCACCGGCGACACCATCGAGGGCACGATCCGCGCGCCGAAGGACGGCGAACGCTACTTCGCCCTGCTCAAGGTCAACACGATCAATTACGAAGACCCCGAGCAGAGCCGCCACAAGGTGCATTTCGACAACCTGACGCCGCTCTATCCGACCGAGCGCCTGCGCATGGAAATGCCGGATGCCGCCGAGGAGCCGGCCGCCGCCGCGCCGGCCGCCGCGACCAAGACGCCGACCATCAAGAGCCGTGGTGGCGAGGGCAAGCGCGAGAAGCTGGTCTCGGCCGCGCCGAAGAAGGATGTCTCGGCCCGCGTGATTGACCTGATCTCGCCGCAGGGCAAGGGTCAGCGTTCGCTGATCGTGGCGCCGCCGCGCACCGGCAAGACGATGCTGCTACAGAATATCGCGCATGCCATCAGCCATAACCATCCGGAAGTCTACCTGATCGTCCTGCTGATCGACGAACGCCCGGAAGAAGTGACCGACATGCAGCGCACGGTGAAAGGCGAGGTGATCTCCTCCACCTTCGACGAGCCGGCCAGCCGCCACGTGCAGGTCACCGAGATGGTGCTGGAAAAGGCCAAGCGCCTGGTCGAGCACAAACGCGACGTGGTGATCCTGCTCGACTCGATCACGCGTCTTGCACGTGCCTACAACACCGTGGTGCCTTCGTCGGGCAAGGTGCTGACCGGCGGCGTGGACGCCAACGCGCTGCAGCGGCCGAAGCGTTTCTTCGGTGCCGCGCGCAACATCGAAGAGGGCGGTTCGCTCACCATCATCGCCACCGCGCTGATCGATACCGGCTCGCGTATGGACGAAGTGATCTTCGAGGAGTTCAAGGGCACCGGCAATTCGGAAATCATCCTCGATCGCAAGCTTTCCGACAAGCGCACCTTCCCGGCCATCGACATCACCAAGTCGGGCACCCGCAAGGAAGAACTGCTGGTCGACAAGGGCATACTGGCCAAGATGTGGGTGCTGCGTCGTATCCTCATGCCGATGGGTGGCCAGGACGCCATGGAATTCCTGCTCGACAAGATCAAGCACAGCAAGACCAACGCGGATTTCTTCGACTCGATGAACACCTGATCGCCGGCCTTGGCTGGCCGACCGGACGGGCGGAGGCAACTCCGCCCGTCTTTTTTGCGCTGCATTTTTTACATTTTGGCCAGCTTGCCGGACCTTTCCCGCCGCTTATCTGTTGGAAAGGGCAACCCGCCCGAGGAGGAAACGACATGCAGCGCGTTCTGATCCTTTCCCTGGTTCTCACTGGTGCCGCCGCCTTTGCGGCCGCCCCGGCACTGGCCGCCGAAAAGGCCATCGATATCCATGCCATCACGGCCAGCGGCGTGGGCGCCAAGATCGGCACCATCGCCGCGAAGGACACGCCCCAGGGCCTGATGCTCAGTCCGACGCTGGCCAACCTGCAGCCGCCGGGCCCGCATGGTTTCCACCTGCATGAAAAACCCGATTGCGCGCCGGGCCCCGGGCCGAACGGTCAGATGGCTGCCGGCATGGCCGCCGGCGGGCATTACGACCCGCACCGCACCGGCCAGCATCACGGGCCGCACAACAAGATGGGACATATGGGCGACCTGCCGCCGCTGGTGGTGAACGGCGACGGCACGGCGACGCTGCCGGTGATCGCGCCACGGCTGAAGGTGAGCGACCTTTCGGGTCACGCCCTGATGATCCATGCCGGCGGCGACAATTACAGCGACCAGCCCGCGCCGCTGGGTGGTGGAGGGGGCCGCATCGCCTGCGGTGTGATCCGCTAGCCGCGTCGCCGTGCGGCGGCTAGACTGCCGTCGCATGACCGGCGCAGATTCCAGGGACTGGTTCCGCTTCGCCCGCGACCGCATTAGCGGCACGGAAGCCATACGCGCCGCCTTCCACAGCCATGCCTATGATCCGCATTTTCATGACCAGGTGCTGGTCGGCGTGACCGAGCGGGGGCTGCAGCAATTCCGCTGCCGCCGCCAGCTGGTGCGCAGCACGCCGGGCCGCGTCATCCTGATGGAGCCGGGCGAGACCCATGACGGCGAGGCGGGGGCCAGCGGCGGCTTCGTTTATGCGATGCTGTATTTCGATCCGGCCTGGTTGCGCGATGCGGCGGCCTTGCATGCCGATGTGTCCGATGGCGCGGCGGTTCTCGGCTTTCCCGCCACGCTGACCGCTGACCCCGCGCTGGCGCGCGCCATTCTTGCCGCCTGGCAGCAGATCGCCGCGCCCGACAGCCGCATGGCCCGCGAGGCTGCACTCGATCATGTGGTGGCCCTGCTGTGGCGGCGGCGTGGTGAAAGTCGCATTCTACCGGTGCAGGCGCCGCACCTGGCAAAGCAGGCGCGGGCCATGATGGACGACGCCTTCGGCACCGATCTTGGCCTGCAAATGATGGCCGACGAACTGGGGGCCGACCGGTTCCGCATCAGCCGCAGCTTCAAGGCCGCCTATGGCATGGCCCCGCATGCCTATCTTGTGCAGCGGCGCCTGAGCCATGCCCGCCGGATGCTGGCCGGCGGCGCCATGCCGGCGACGGTGGCAGCCGCCACCGGCTTTGCCGACCAGAGTCATCTCGGCCGCTGGTTCCGCCGCGCCTATGGCATGACACCAGCCGCCTATCGCCGGCTCTGCACAAATCTTCCAGACAACGTTCCGGCCTGACGCCATCTTCCTTCCGGCAACGGCAGGAGGGATATGTGTCGGAGATGAAGATGGCGTTCGAGACCAAGGTCGCGATCGTGGTGCGCGACGATCTGGCGGTGTGGCAGAAACTGAACGTGACTGCTTTCCTGGCCAGCGGACTTGCCGCCGCCATTCCGGGCTGCATCGGCCAGCCTTATGTGGATTCCGCCGGCCGTCGTTACACCGCCCTGTGCGGCCAGCCGATCCTGGTTTTCGCCGCCGGGTTGGATGACATGCGCCGCGTGCATGAGCGCGCGCTGGTCCAGAGTCTGACCATCGCGCCCTATGTGGAAGCGATGTTTACCACCGGCCACGATGCCGCCAACCGCGCCGTCTTCGCCGAAGGCGATCCGGCCGCGCAGGACTGGGTGGGGCTGGGATTGCATGGCGAGCGCAAGGCGGTGGACAAGGCCGTGAAGGGCCTGCGCCTGCATCCCTGACGTCAGTCGTCGTAGTCGAAGAAATCGGCGGCGAGCAGCAGCATGTCGGGATGGATGCCGTCGTTGGCCAGCGGCAGGCGCAGCACCTCGTAATTGTAGACCCGGCCGTCGATCATCATGTCGGGCCGCTCCACCATCGGGCAGGCCAAGCGCACCACTTCGTCGAACATCGCAGTGATGTGTTCGGCATAATCCGGCTCGGGCAATTCATCCAGCCAGAGTCCGCTGGCCTCGTAGCCGAAGCGCGCGGTGGTGTCGGTGCCCACCAGGCGCACACGATAGCGGCGGATGCCGTTGTCGCCCTCATGCACCTCGACCAGCGAAACGCTGCCGAGCATCCAGGGGAAATCCAGTGGATCGATGTCGGCGCGGGCGGGCAGGGCGCCGTCGCGGCACAGGCCCTGCCAGTAATCCAGCATCCGCCGCAGGCGTGGCTGCGATACGGTTTCCCGGTTTGCCGGAAGCTGGTTCGTCACGCTGTGTCCGCCCTGCCTGTTTTGCGGGAAATCATGCCACGAGCGGCGGCCCCGGGAGGGGCAAAAAAATTTGCGGGGACCCGCAGATCAGTCTTGTAATTGAAAATCATTCTCATATAATCAGCCCCATCGCGCCACTGCTTCCCTGCAGCCGGGGCGGTTTCTTAGGTCGGTCCCGACACTCTGCTGGTCGTGTCGGGATTTGGGTCGGTCCGGTACAATGGGGCATTGCCGGGCCGACCCCGACCGAAATCTCCTGAAAATTGATAGAAATCATCGGCTTGGCGGCCAGCCATGCGGATTCCGCGCATGAGCCATGCATTATCAGCATAAAATCATGTGAATTAAGCTTGACCTGTATTTCAAACTGTGGAATATAGGGGCGTCGGCTTCGGTCGGACCGCGGGATTTGAGGGGCAGCTTGCACCGCGACACCAATGCTAAAGCGCCACGGCGGAAGTCGTGGGCCCGAATGAAAAGTCCGGAGCAACCCATGACCCGCACCTGCATCCGCAAAACCCGACTCTGTTGTTGTCGCTGACCACGCGCCGATCCACCCGCGTTTCCTAAGTCCAGCGATTGAAAGCCGCGTCCCTCAAGCAGGGCCGGCCAACGGAGTTTTCCCATGACCGCATCGACCCCGATCCATGTCACCCGCCATGGCCGCAGCCGGCATCGGCCCGGCCTGACGCATCGCCTGCAGGCCGCCTTCGGTGCCTTCCTCGCGCCCGACCGGCTGCTGCCCGCCGCCAATGATAATCCTGCCGCGGCGCCGGCATCGCTCACCGATCCGCTTGCTCTGCCGCCCGAGTGGCATGGGCGTGAGTGGCAGCAGGGCGGCGACCTGATCGGGCTGAGTTTCCTGCCCTTCGACCGCTGAGGGATCATTGTCCATGATGGAATTACGCCACATCACCAAGCGCTTTGCCGGCGCGTCGGGCAGCGTCGAGGCCCTGCGCGATGTCAGCCTCGAGATCGCGGCGGGAGAAATCTTCGGCGTGATCGGCCGCAGCGGCGCCGGCAAGTCCACGCTGATCCGCTGCATCAACCTGCTGGAACGTCCCACGGAAGGCAGCGTGATCGTCGCCGGCCGCGACCTCACCCAACTGAAATCATCCGAGCTGCGCGCCGCGCGGCGCGACATCGGCATGATCTTCCAGCATTTCAACCTGCTGTCGGCGCGCAGCGTGTTCGACAACGTTGCCCTGCCGCTGGAACTGCGCGGCGAAAGCCGTGCCGCGATCAGGGCCAAGGTCGAGCCGCTGCTGGACCTGGTCGGCCTGGCGGACAAGGCCGACCGCTATCCGGCGCAGCTTTCCGGCGGGCAGAAGCAGCGCGTCGGCATCGCCCGCGCCTTGGCCACCGATCCGAAGGTACTGCTCTGCGACGAGGCCACCTCGGCGCTCGATCCCGAAACCACCGAACAGATCCTGGCGCTGATCAAGGCTATCCGCGACCGGCTGAAGCTGACCGTCGTGCTGATCACCCACGAGATGGCGGTGGTGAAGGACATCGCTGACCGCGTCGCCGTGATGGAGCAGGGCCGCGTGATCGAGCAGGGTCAGACCTTCGATGTCTTCACCCGGCCGCAGCATGCCACCACGCGCAGCTTTGTGGCCGATCAAATCGGCTTCGCCCTGCCGCCGGCGCTGGAACAGCGCATCGCCGCCGATCCGGTGCATGCCGGGGCGAGGCTGTGGCGTATCCTGTTCACCGGGCCGCATGCCGACGAGCCGGTGATCGCGGAACTCAGCCGCAACCTGAATATCGACCTCAATATCCTGCATGGCCGGATCGACGAGATCCAGGGCCGCCCCTTCGGCGTCATGGTCGTGCAGGCACGCGGCAACGAAGCCCAGCTCACTGCTGCGCGCAGCTTCCTGCTCTCCCGCCAGCTTCATGTCGAGGATCTGAATCATGTCGTCCGCCCTGATCGAATTGCTGTTTGACGGCCTGCTCGAGACGCTGGTGATGGTCGGCGTCTCGGGCGGCATCGGCGCCGCCTTCGGCATCCCGCTTGGCGTGGTGCTGATCCTCACCGACCGCGGCGGCATCCTGCAGAACGTGCCGCTCAACCGCGCGCTGGGACTGGTGGTGAATGCCGCGCGCTCCACGCCCTTCATCATCCTGATGGTGGCGGTGATCCCCTTCACGCGACTGGTGGTGGGCACCTCCATCGGCACGCTGGCTGCGGTCGTGCCGCTCACCATCGCCGCCATCCCCTTCATCGCCCGACTGGTGGAAACCGCGTTGCGCGAAGTGCCGGCCGGCCTGATCGAAGCGGCCGAGGCGATGGGGGCGACGCCGTTGCAGATCGTTCTGAAAGTGCTGCTGCCCGAGGCCCTGCCCGGGATTGTCGCGGGCCTCACCATCACGCTGGTCAGCCTGATCGGCTATTCCGCCATGGCGGGTGCGGTGGGCGGCGGCGGCTTAGGGGATATCGGCATCCGCTACGGCTATCAGCGCTTCCTGCCCGAGGTGATGCTCGCCGTCGTAGCCGTCCTGATCGTCTTTGTGCAGGGCGTGCAGTCATTGGGCGACCGCCTGGTGCGCCGCCTCAGCCATCGTTGAGTTTTTTTGTTCA
Organism: Ferrovibrio sp.; assembly: GCF_046297595.1. GTDB lineage: Bacteria > Pseudomonadota > Alphaproteobacteria > Ferrovibrionales > Ferrovibrionaceae > Ferrovibrio. The sequence goes on along the minus strand of NZ_JBKBHT010000003.1, from coordinate 457,470 downwards.
GCCTCTCCACACAGAAAAGGAAAAACACCATGTTGAACCGTCGCAGTTTCGCCGCCCTTGCCGTCGCGGCTCTCGTCTCGCTCCCCGCTGTCGCCCAGGACAAGCCGATCAAGGTCGGCGTCACCGCCGGCCCCCATGCGGAAATCTTCGAAGTGGTGAAGAAGGTGGCCGAGAAGGATGGCCTGAAGATCCAGATCGTGGAATTCAGCGATTACGTGCAGCCCAATGCGGCGCTGAATGCCGGCGACCTGGATGTGAATTCCTATCAGCATCTGCCGTATCTGGAGGCGCAGATCAGGGACCGCGGCTACAAGCTCAGCAATATCGGCTACACGGTGAATTTCCCGATGGGCGCCTATTCCAGGAAGGTGAAGGCCATTGCTGACCTGGCCAGCGGCGCGCGCATCGGCATCCCCAACGATCCCACCAATGGCGGCCGTGCCCTGCTGGTGCTGGAATCGGCGGGCCTGATCAAGCTTAAACCCGATGCCGGCCTGAAGGCCACCCCGCTGGATATCGCCGAGAACCCGAAGAAGCTGAAGATCGTGGAACTCGATGCCGCCCAGCTCCCCAGGGCGCTGGACGAACTCGACGCCGCCGTGATCAACACCAACTACGCGATCCAGGCCGGCCTGTCGCCGGTGAAGGATGCCATCGCCACCGAAGGCGCCAAGGCGCCCTATGTGAACATCATCGCCGTGCGCAGCCAGGACAAGGACAAGCCGGCCTATGCCAAACTGGTGCAGGCCTATCGCTCGCCCGAGGTGAAGGCCTTCGTGGAAGAGAAGTTCAAGGGCGCCGTCGTCGCCAGCTGGTAAACCGTCCGCTTAAAGTCCTCCCCGGACATCGGACGCGAAAGCCCGTCAGCCGAAAGGCTGGCGGGCTTTTTTGAGTTTTTTCTTTGTCATTACCTCTTGTAAGCTGGAATATCGAAATTTGATCTTCTTGTTCAATTTTTATCAATCGACGAATTAAGAAACGAGGGTGGCTATGGAATTTCGTTTGACTTATGAGGGGCCGTTATACGGGACAGGGAACAGCGGAAATAAAAGGCCAGAGCACAAACAAGATTTGCGACGTAAATTCCATAAACAATTAAAGCGTTTTTGGGAACATCATCCTTACTTAAAGGACGCGCATCATAGCCACAAGATTAGTGGTCGGGTAATGCCAGAAGTTAAGCTCTCTGATTATCTTGCTAAGAAATATGCTCTCCACGGGTATAATTTTGTGCCGCTTGTGACTGCTGAGTTAAGAGTGCGATGCGAGTTGAACATTTTATTTATAAGGCCCATGCAGCCTGGAGAGATTTTGAATTCAGGCGACATAGATAATCGGATAAAAACTTTATTTGATGCTCTTACAATTATCCAACATCGAGAGCAATTAGCAGGGCATGAGGCCCCTCAGGACGATGAAAGGCCATTCTATTGCCTCTTGTCCGACGACAAATTGATCTCAAAGGTTTCAGTGGAAACCGATACTCTACTTCAGCCAATCGGGGATAAATGGAATCCGAACGATGCAAGGTTGATAATTCAAGTCAAAGTTCATCCCTATGAGTGGGGATGGGATAATATTGGCTTTGGTTAAAGTGCCCGCGCCTGCTTCACCAGGCGCACCAGTTCCACCCGCGCGCTTTCGGCATCGCGCACCGGTTTGGCGAAAGGCAGGCGGAGCAGTTCGCCCTCATTGTCTTCGTCCGTGCGGATCAGGTCGGCGCCTTCCGGGTCCACGCCGCACATCTTCCATGTGCCATCCGCACGGCCCAGCAGTTTGCTGGCATAAAGCTGCACGGCATCAGCGTGGTCGCCATTCATGTGGTCGATGATGTCGGCTTCCGCCTCGGCCAGCGCCTGCCAGTCGCCGGAATATGTGTAGTCGTCGAACCAGTGGATCCTGCCGAAGCCGGCCACGATATGGGCGCGCGTCACGCTCACACGATAGAAGGCGAAGTCCTTGAAGCCGGCATACATCTCGGCCGAGGGGTGCCGGGCGAGGAAGCGGGTGCGGTGGCGCGGCAGATCGGTTTTTTCGGCAAGGCCCAGCAGGGTGACGCGCGGGCCGGTCAGCGGTTCAGTGAAACCCGTCGTGCCGTCGCAGAGCAGCGACACGCGGTTGTCATTCAGGATGTTCTTCGTGTGGTCGGCCAGGGTGGAGATCAGCAGCAGGGGTGTCGCGTCGACATCGCAGGCCAGCAGGACGAGGGAGGCGTAAGGCTGCCCGCTGCCATCGGCCATGGCTGTGCCCAGCGTGGCCGTGCGGCAGGCGCGGGCCAGCGCGCGGCCCTGCTGTGCGGGAGATGACGGGGCCGGCGTATCGCTTGTCATGTCAGAACCTGTAGGGGCGAGCCACTTCCACGTCGGAAATATACACGATGGCGACGGCATTGGCGAAGCGCTGGTGGAAACCGTCCAGCACCTGGCGCGCCACCGGCTCGGTCGTCACGGCCACGATCATCACGTTGTCAAAGGCGCGCGTGACGTCGTCGCCGCTGCGTTCGCCATGCTGGCCGCCGCCGATCACACGCGGCAACACACTCCAGCCCTTCACGCCCTGCTGGGACAGCCATTCGAGAACCGACCTTTGCAGCGGCGCCTCGACGATGATCTCGATCTTCTTGCGCGGATGGCCCGGCATGGTCTTTAGCCTCCGAACAGGTATTGCGCGGCCAGCAGATAAAGCGGCAGGCCGATGGCGACATTGAACGGGAAAGTGATGGCCAGCGCCAGCGTCACCGACAGCGAGGGATTGGCCGCCGGCAGAGCCAGGCGCATGGCGGCCGGCACGGCGATGTAGGAGGCCGAGGCCGACAGCACCGCCAGCAGCATGGCGCCGCCGGTGCTCAGACCCAGCGCCCAGGCGGTGGCGAGGCCCAGAGCCGCGCCCAGCGGCGGCATCACCAGGCCGAAGAGGATCAGCGGCTTGGGGAAATGTTTCGCCGCCCGGCCCTGGCGCACGGCCACCAGGCCCATATCGAGCAGGAAGATGCAGAGCGCGCCGTTGAACAGGTCGACCACGAAGGGTTTGATCTTGGTCAGGCCGGCATCGCCGGTGATCCAGCCGATCACGAAGCCGCCGACCAGCAGCATCACCGAACCGTTCACCAGCACCTCGCGCACCAGTTCGCCGCGTTCGCTGCTGCCCTGCTGCATGCCGGCCTGCACCTGGCGTCCGGCCAGCAGCAGGCCGATCAGGATGGCGGGCGTCTCCATCACCGCCGTCATCGCCACCAGATATCCTTCATAGGGGATGTCGCGGCTGCGCAGGAATTCGGCGGCCGTGACGAAGGTGACGATGCTGATCGAGCCGTAATGGGCGGCGATGGCGGCGGCATTGGTGCGGTCCTGCCGCCACACGCCGCGCAGCAGCCCGAAGGCCAGCAGCGGCAGGATGGTGCTTAAGACAAGGGCCGCGACGATGGCCCAGAGCAGGGCCAGCCCGCTGGCCGAATGCATGGCGACGCCGCCCTTGAAGCCGATGGCGAACATCAGGTAGATCGCCAGCGCCTTGGCGGCGCCTTCGGGGATTTCGAGGTCGGAACGCAGGAAGGCCGCCAGCGCGCCGAGCGCGAAGGCGAGGATCATCGGCGACAGCAGGTTGCCGGCCGCGAGGCTGAGGAGGTCGGTCATGGCGGCGGCACCATGGCAAAAGCGCCGCCGGCCGGGAAGGGGTAAAAGGCTACCGCATGGCTGGCATGCGGGCGCCCTAACCCATCAACCGTCACCCCGGGTCAAGCCCGGGGTGGCGATTAGGACGGCCCTTATTCTTACGGCAGCAGCAGCGTCGAGCCGGTGGTCTTGCGCGCCTCCAGGTCGGCATGGGCCTTCGCCGCATCCTTCAGCGCGTAGGTCTGCGGCGTCTCGATCTTCACCTTGCCGGCCTTCACCACGTCGAACAGCGCATTGGCCGAAGCGACCAGGTCGGCGCGCTTGGCCGTGTAGGTGACCAGCGTGGGGCGGGTAACGTAGAGCGAGCCCTTGGCGGCCAGCGTGCCAATGGCAAAGGGCGGCACCGCGCCCGAGGCATTGCCGAAACTGACCATCAGGCCGAAGGGCCGCAGGCAGTCGAGCGAACCGTCCCAGGTATCCTTGCCGACGCCGTCATAGACAACCGGCACGCCTTCGCCCTTGGTCAGTTCCTTCACGCGCTCGACGAAATTCTCGGTGCGGTAGTTGATCACATGATCATAGCCATGCGCCTTGGCGAGCTTTGCCTTGTCCTCGCTGCCCACCGTGCCGATCACCGTGGCGCCCAGCGCCTTGGCCCATTGCCCGAAGATCAGGCCGACGCCGCCGGCTGCGGCATGAAACAGGATGGTCTCGCCCGCCTGCACCTTGTAGGTCCGGCGCAGCAGGTATTCCGTCGTCATGCCCTTCAGCATCATGCCGGCAGCCTGCTGGTCGGTGATGCCATCGGGCAGCACAACGCAGCGGTCGGCCTGCATCAGGCGCTCCTCGGAATACGACCCCAGCGGCGAGGAGGCATAGGCGACGCGGTCGCCAACCTTGATGTCGCTCACGCCGGCGCCTACCGCCGTCACGCTGCCGGCGCCTTCCTGGCCGAGGATGAGCGGCAGCGGCAGCTTGTACAGGCCGGAACGGTGATAGGTGTCTATGTAGTTCAGGCCGGCGGCCGAGGTCTTGATGCGGATCTGGCCCGGGCCGGGATCGCCGACCTCGACCTCTTCCCATTTCATCACTTCGGGGCCGCCGTTGGCGTGGATACGGATGGCATGCGCCATGAGTTGTGTTCCTCGGATTATGGTTGGCGTTGACGGTCCTGAGCTAGGGCGCTGCCCGTGTTCAGGCCAGATGCTTCTTGAAAAACTCGGCCGTGCGGCTGTTGGCCAGATCGGCGGCGGCCTTGTCGTAATGCTCGCCGCCCACACGGGCGAAGGCATGGTCGTTGCCCTGGTAATCCAGTCGCGTGACCAGCGGATAGTTCTTCAGTTCGGCGGCGATTTTCGCCTGCGCATCCTTGGGCACGAATTTGTCTTCCGTCGCGCAATGCAGCAGCAGCGGCTTTTTGATGTTTTTCGCTTCGGCCAGATGATCCTGCAGCATCACGCCGTAATAGCCCACGGCGGCATCCACGTCGCTGCGGCAGGCCATCAGATAGGCGAGCCGGCCGCCCAGGCAGTAGCCCACGGTGCCGACCTTGCCGCTGCAGCCCGGCAGCTTGCGCAAAACGGCCAACGAGGATTTCAGGTCTTCGATACCCTTGTCGAGGTTGAAGCCGCCGAACAGCGCGAAGGCCTTGTCCCATTCCGCCTTGGTCTTGTCGGTGATGTCGACGCCGGGCTCCTGGCGCCAGAACAGGTCGGGGCAGAGCGCGATGTAGCCCTGCTGCGCGAGGCCGTCGCAGATGTCGCGCATCACCTTGTTGACGCCGAAGATTTCTTGGATCACCAGGATGCCCGGACCTTTGCCGCCTGCGGGCTCTGCCAGATATCCGGTGAAACGGCCGCCGTCATGGGCCTGGATCTCGATGCTGCGGGCCATGGGTTCCTCCTGTTCGGCTTTTTGGTGACGGGGGACTCTAGCGGCAGCGCGCCGCAGCAATCAACCGGCTTCGGAAATCAACCAGCTTCAGACAGGGGCGGCGTCGCCGCCATCAGCAGTTGATCCACCGTCTGGCCGTCGGAGGAAAGCGGCAGGATCACCGTCTCGTAGCGATAGCGCCGCTGCGCCGTGGTCAGTTCGCGATAGATGCGCAATGGTCTGCGATTGGTCACGACCCAGCGCAGGTTGGTCATGATGGCCTGGCGCAGCTCGGGATCCTGTATCGCCGCGCTGGTGCGGCCGCTCAGTTCCTGGCCGGCCAGTATCGCCATGGCGCCGCCGAAGACCCGGGCCTGGAATTCCGCACCATCCTCCAGCACATCCACCAGCGTGACCCAGCCGATGGCATAGGGAAAATCCACCGGGTCGATGTCGCCACGGGCAGGCGCCATGCGGCCGGCGGCCTTGTCGAACCAGTATTGGAACAGCCGCCGCAGCAGGGGGTGTCGTGTCGCCGCCGCGACATCCTCGCTGCGCTCCACCACGGCGTCGGGCGGGGCTCCGGGCGGGTCGGCGCAGTCGTCGGATACGGTCATGATGCCAGTCCGGCCAGCAGGTCGGTCTGCAGCGGCGGCACATAGGCGCCTTCATGCCGCAGCAGCCAGCGCTTGGTATTCAGCCCGCCCTTGCCGGAATAACCGCCGGCCTCGCCGCCGGCCGCCAGGATGCGGTGGCAGGGGATGATCACCGGGATCGGGTTGGCACCGCAGGCGCCGCCCACCGCGCGCGCCACGGCGCCGGTGGCCTCCGCCGCCTGACCATAGGTGCGGGTCTCGCCGGCCGGGATCGCCAGCATGAAATCCCAGACCGCGCGCTGGAAATCGCTGCCGGCGGGCTGCAGCGGCAGGTCGAAGCGGAAGCTGCCGTCGCTGAAATAGGCGGCGAGCTGGCGTGCCGCCTCGGCCAGCAGGGCGGCGATCTCCGGCGGCTGGTCCACCGCCAGGGCACGCGCGCCGCGGCCGCCCCAGTCCAGTTCGACGATGGCGCCATCCCGCGCGGCCACGCTGAGCGAGCCGAGCGGGCTCGGCACGGTGATCCAGTAGGTGGCGGTTCGGTCTGACATGGGACTGGAAAGGCTTGGTTTTTTCAGGCTCGGACCCGCCCGGGCCGGGACTGGACTCCGGCGGGCAGGCCACTATGGTTACGCCCAACTCATAGCACAGCCGATCCCCCCGGAGTAAGCCCATGTCGCAAACGCCCGTCACCGTCCTGACCGGCTATCTCGGCGCCGGCAAGACCACCTTGCTGAACCGCATCCTCACCGAGCCGCACGGCAAGAAATACGCCGTGATCATCAACGAGTTCGGCGAGGTCGGCATCGACAACGAGCTGGTCGTGGATGCCGACGAGGAGGTATTCGAGATGAACAACGGCTGCATCTGCTGCACCGTGCGCGGCGACCTGATCCGCATCATCGAGGGCCTGTTCAAGCGCCGGGACCGCTTCGACGCCATCATCGTCGAGACCACCGGTCTGGCCGATCCGGGCCCGGTGGCGCAGACCTTCTTCGTCGACGAGGACGTGTCGCGTCGCGCCAAACTGGATTCCATCGTCACCGTGGTGGATGCCCGCCACCTGCCGGCGCGGCTGAAGGACAGCCGCGAGGCCGAAGAGCAGATCGCCTTCGCCGATGTGATCATCCTGAACAAGACCGACCTGGTTTCCCCGGCCGAGCTGGCGGAAGTCGAGGGCCGCATCCGGGCGATCAACGCCTTCGCCAAGATCCACCATGCCACCAAATGCGACGTGCCGCTGGACAGGGTGCTGGACCGCGGTGCCTTCGATCTCGACCGCATCCTCGATCTGGAACCGGAATTCCTGAAGAAGAATCCCGCCCATGGCGAGCCCGGCCATGTGCATGACGACCATTGCGGCCACGATCATCATCACGACCATGATCATCATCACGATCACGGCCACAACCCCGCCCATGGCGAGCCAGGCCATGTGCATGACGAGCATTGCGGCCACGATCACATACACGATGTTTCGGTGAAGAGCGTGTCGTTCACCGTCGATGCGCCGCTGGATGCCCGCAAGTTCGATGCCTGGATCAGCGAGCTGCTGGCGACCAAGGGGCAGGACATCCTGCGCGCCAAGGGCATCCTCGACCTGAAAGGCAGCGACAAGCGCTTCGTGTTCCAGGCCGTGCACATGATCAAGGACGGCGATTTCCAGCGTCCCTGGCGGACCGACGAGAAGAAGCAGTCCAAGCTGGTCTTCATCGGCCGCGAGCTGGATGCCGCCGCCCTGCAGCAGGGTTTCGATGCCTGCCGCGCCTGATGCCGGAACCCAGATCGGCTTTCGCGCCTATCTGTGGCAGTTCAAGGCCGGCGTGATCGCGGTGGCCGCTGCCGAAGCCGCCGGCACAGCCGGCTTCGGTCTGGGCGACGGTTCGATCGCCTTGCGGCCCTTCGACGATCCCCAGGCGGCGAATACCCGCCGCCTGATCGTGCATGCCGATGCCGCCCTGCTGTGCCTGGCCGCGGCGCCGGGCGGCGAGGGCTTCGTGTCGGGCGGCGATGACGGCCGGCTGATGCGCACCACCGTGGCCGGCGAAGGCCACGAGCTGGCCAGCGTGCCGCGCAAGTGGATCGAACATGTCGCCGTGGCCGACAATGGCAGCGGCATCGCTTATGCGGCCGGCAAGACCGTCGGCCTGCTCGATGCGGGCGGCAAGCCGATCGCCACCTTCACGGATCATCCCAGCACGGTCAGCGGCATCGCCTTCAACCCGAAGGGTAAACGGCTGGTGGCGGCGCATTATGGCGGCGTCAGCCTGTGGTGGGCCAAGGCGGAGGCGCAGCAGCCCAAACGGCTGGCCTGGAAAGGCTCGCATGTGGCGGTGACCTGGTCGCCGGATGGCAAATTCGTCATCACCGGCACGCAGGAAAACGAATTGCATGGCTGGCGGCTCGCCGATTCCGCCGACATGCGCATGAGCGGTTATCCGGCCAAGCCGAAGAGTTTCAGCTGGTCGCGCGACGGACGCTGGCTGGCGACCAGCGGCGCCGAAGTGGTCGTGGTGTGGGACTGCAAGGGCAAGGGGCCAATGGGCTCTGCGCCGGTGGAACTCAGCCGCGGTGCCCCGGTGACGGTTGTCGCCTTTCATCCGCGCCATGGACTTGTCGCTTCCGGCCATGATGATGGCCGGCTCAAGCTCGGCCGGATCTCCGATGGCTCCAGCATCGACCTCGAACGCCTTGGCGGCGCCCCGGTCACCGCCCTGGGCTGGACCTCCGATGGCCGTTATCTGATGGCCGGCGCCGAGGATGGCTCAGCGGCGATCCTGGATTTCGGCAAATAGCCATCGCGCGTTACGCGCAGTCCAGTCTTATCGCGCGACGCGCGCAGCTCTGGCGATGCGCAGCAGCGCGTCGCCGCAGGCGCTGGCGGCCGGCATGCCGGTGCTTTTCGCCGTCAGTTCCGCATCGGTGAGGATTTCCAGCGCGCGCATCAGCCGGTCGCTGGACCACATCTTGCTCTGCCGTTCGAATCCGTCGCGCCGCGTCCAGTGCACGCCCAAGCGCTGCGGGTCCATGCGCGCGCCGCTTTCGCGCTGGCCGGCCGCCAGATGCAGCTTCTGGCCATGCTTCTGTGCCACGCGCAGGATCGCCACCGGTGATTCGCCGGCGCTTTCGCAGCGCGTCAGTGCGTCGGTCAGGCCGTTGAAGTCGCCGCCAAAGGCAGCGAAAGCCACGTCATCGAGGAATAGCGACGAACTGTCGCCGATCACCGCCTCGCAATCCTCCAGCCCGATCGGCGTGGCGTCGTCGCCCTTGTACAGCAGCAGCTTGGCAATCTCGCCGCGAGTCACCATGCGGTCGGTGCCCAGGTTGTCGAGCAGATAGCCCAAGGCTTCCGGCGCGATCCGCTTGCCGGCTTCGCGCGCCATATCCTCGACCAGGCCCTGCAAGGCACGCTGATCGTCGGCGTAACAGCCGATGGCGACGGCAAGGTCGCATTCCTCGAAGGCGGCCCGCAGCGACGAGCGCGCCGACAATTCTCCCGCCTCGACCACCACCAGCGTGTCGCCGACCATGGCATCCAGAAACGATTCGAACAGCTTGGCGTTGCGATCGCCGGCGCCAGAGACCATCACGACGCGGCGACCGCCGGTCAGTGCGATGGCGGCGGCCTCGTCGGCCAGGCGAGCGGGATCGTCCTGCAGCTGCGCGCCGGTCAGACTGGTGACCAGGAAGGGGTCGCTCAGGTCCTTCACGACGCTCTGCGCGATGGCCTTGGCGCGTTCGCGGATCATGCCGGCATCGCTGCCGAACAGCAGTACGGCACGGATTTCGGGGCGCGGGCGCCGGACGAAACCCTCGACATCTCGCGTCGCCAGCTTCATGGCTGGCGCGGCGACGGCTGCCTGAACTGGTCGCGGCCGAAATAATTCGCCAGACGGATACGGATCTGTTCGGCCGCATCGCGCAAGGCGCGCTCGCGTGCATTCTTCTCACTGATCAGATTGGAATAATCCGCGACGGTGAGGTTATATGAGGCCTGACTAACAACGGAGAATGAGGTAACCGGCTGGCCAGTCTGGTAATTCCGGAGATAAGCCGAAACCGTGAGCTGCAGATTGTTGCGGGTGATCTCGTCGCTGCGGGTGACGAAGACAGAGCCGACCGCCTCCGTGATGCGATAATCTAGGATATAGGTTGGCCGTTCCGGGCTGCCCTTGGGCGTGATCATGTCGAGCAGGTGGTTGCGCAGCTGCTGGCTGACACGGTCTTCCGGCTGAACAATGCTGATCTGGCTGAGCTGGGGGACAGTCGCGCCCGCGCCCTCCTGCCGGTAAAGCGGCCGGAAGCCGCAGGCGGCGAGACTGACGGCCACCAGAAGGAGGCAGAGGGCCCTAGACCACGACATTGACGATCCGGTTCGGCACGATCACGACCTTGCGTACGGGTTTGCCGTCGATGGCACGCTGCACATTGTCGTTGGCCAGCGCCAGTTTTTCCAGCGCCGTCTTGTCCATGTCGCGTTCCACCTCGATGGTGGCGCGCAGCTTGCCGGCCACCTGCACGGCCACGGTCACGGTATCGTCGCGCACCAGGTCGGCATCGGCCACAGGCCAGGGCTGTTCCAGCAGCAGGCCGTCATGGCCCAGCGCCTGCCAGATTTCCTCTGCCAGGTGCGGCACCATCGGGCCGATCAGCTTGGCCAGCACCTCCAGCGCTTCACGCCGCGCCCAGGCGGTGGCGGCATCGTCGCCCCTGGTGGCTTCCAACAGGTTGGCGAATTCATGTACCCGCGCCACGGCCTTGTTGAAATGGAACTGCTCCAGGTCGCCGGTCATGGCGGCAATGGTCTTGTGCAGGGCGCGGCGCAGATCCAGCGCGGCGCCATTGAATTCGACGGGCTTGGGCAGGGTCTTGTCGGCGATGGGGCCTTTGGGTTCAGACACCAGGCGCCATAGGCGCTGGGTGAAGCGCCAGGCGCCCTCGACGCCGGATTCGCTCCATTCCAGGTCGCGTTCCGGGGGCGAGTCGGAGAGCATGAACCAGCGCGCGGTATCGGCGCCATAGGTGTCGATGATCAGGCCCGGATCGATGACGTTCTTCTTCGACTTCGACATCTTCTCGGTACGGCCCACCGTGACGGGCTCGTTGGTGCGGATATGCACCACCGCGCCGCCATCCTTCTTGACCTCGGTCGGCATCAGCCAGGCGCCGGAGGAATCCTTGTAGGTCTCGTGGCAGACCATGCCCTGGGTGAACAGGCCCGCGAAAGGCTCGCCGCTGGGCAGCGAGACATGGCCGGTATCGCGCAGGGCGCGGGTGAAGAAACGCGAATAGAGCAGGTGTAGGATGGCGTGTTCGATGCCGCCGATATACTGGTCCACCGGCAGCCAGTAATCGACTTCCGCCTTCACCATCGGATCGTCGGCGCGCGGGCTGCAGAAACGGGCGAAATACCATGAGCTGTCGACAAAGGTATCGCAGGTATCGGTCTCGCGCCGGGCCGGTTTGCCACAGGTCGGGCAGTTCACGTGTTTCCAGGTCGGATGATGATCTAGCGGGTTGCCCGGCCGGTCGAAGGTGACGTCCTCGGGCAGCCGCACCGGCAGGTCTTTTTCCGGCACCGGGACGATGCCGCAGGCATCGCAGTGGATCACCGGGATCGGGCAGCCCCAGTAGCGCTGGCGCGACACGCCCCAGTCGCGCAGGCGGAAGGTGACGGTACCTTCGCCAGCCTTCATCTCTTCCAGCCTGGCGATCGCGGCACGCTTGGCCGCCGTAACGTCCAGGCCGTTCAGGAAACCGGAATTGATCGCCACCGTGCCATCGGTATCGGTGAAGGCTTCGGTGCCGATTTCCAGCGCGGACTGGCCTTTCGGCGCAACGACCGCCTTGACCGGAAGGTCGTATTTGCGGGCGAAATCCAGGTCGCGCTGGTCGTGGCCGGGGCAGCCGAAGATGGCGCCGGTGCCGTATTCCATCAGCACGAAATTGGCCACGTAAACCGGCAGGGTCCAGGCCGGATCGAAGGGATGGATGGCATCCAGCGGGATGCGGTAGCCCTTCTTCTCGGCCTTTTCCAGTTCGGCTTCCGCCGTGCCGGTCTGTCGGCATTCCTCGATGAAGGCGGCTAGTTTCGGATCGGTCTTCGCGGCCTCGGTGGCCAGCGGATGGTCAGCTGAAATGGCGACGAAGCTGGCGCCGTAGAGCGTGTCGGGCCGGGTGGAATAGACTTCGATTTTATCGGCACGGCCCTTCAGGGCGAAGGAGAAGCGCGCGCCTTCCGACTTGCCAATCCAGTTCTGCTGCATCAGCCGCACGCGCTCGGGCCAGCGGTCAAGGCCGCCCAGGGCCTGCAGCAGGTCGTCGGCATAGGCGGTGATCTTGAGGAACCACTGCGACAGCTTGCGGCGTTCGACCACGGCACCCGAACGCCAGCCGCGGCCGTCGATCACCTGTTCGTTGGCCAGCACGGTCTGGTCGACCGGATCCCAGTTGACGAAGCTTTCGCGGCGGTAGATCAGCCCGGCCTTCAGGAAATCGAGGAACAGCTTCTGCTGGTGCCGGTAATAACCCGGATGGCAGGTGGCGAGTTCGCGGCTCCAGTCCAGCGACAGGCCCATGCGCTGAAGTTCGGCGCGCATGTTGGCGATGTTGTCGTAGGTCCAGGCGGCCGGATGGACCTTCTTCTCCTGGGCGGCGTTTTCCGCCGGCAGGCCGAAGGCATCCCAGCCCATGGGGTGCAGCACATTGAATCCGCGGGCCCGCTTGTAGCGTGCCACCACGTCGCCCAGCGTGTAGTTGCGCACATGCCCCATATGGATGCGCCCCGAGGGATACGGGAACATCTCGAGCACATAATATTTTGGGCGGGAGGGATCGGCCTTGGCGCGGAAGGCCTGGCGGTCGGTCCAGACCGACTGCCACTTGGTTTCAACCGCCTTGGCGTTATAACGCGACATGTTGCATCCACTTAAGACTGCTGATACCGGCCGAAGGGCCGGGAAAAGGCTGTTTTAGCGGCGAAAGGGCGGCGCGGAAAGCCGTATCGGCAGGGCAGGTTACCGGCGTCGGCTATGGATGGTGTCGGTTCAGCTCCGGCGGCTCAGCGCCAGATCTCTTAGCGGCGGGCCTCGGCCTCCATGCGGAATTCGCGGGCGCGCTGGAGGATGGCGTTTTCCATGGTTGTGGCGGTATTGGGGGCCGCCGGCTGGTCGACCCAGGTCTCGCCCTGGCGCACCTGGCGGAACACGCCCACCCGCAGGCCATCGGCCCGCAGGGTGCGATCCAGGATATAGACGGTCACCTTGAAACGCTCGCCCGGGGTCTGGGGCGGCACATACCAGTCGGTGATGATTACCCCGCCGAACGGATCCGCCGAGGTGAGCGGCATGAACGATACGGTGTCCAGGCTGGCGCGCCAGAGATAGCTGTTCACGCCGATGCCGGAGCCGGACCCCGGTTCTTCCTGCTTCTTGTCCCCACCGAGGATGTTCAGGCCGCCGGAGCCGAAAACCGATTGCCTAGCGCTAGTGGGCGCAGGCTCATAGGTGCCGTACTGGTTTCTTTCGGGGTAATAAGTTTGGGTCTCGCCCTCGCTGCGACCGGCACAACCGCTCAAGGAAGAAGCAAGCAGAAGGGCGGAGACCAAAAATACTGCATAGCGGGGCGGTCTTAAGCGGTAGGCGGCAGTAAAACATATAGATGCCATATCGGCATTTCTCCTAAGACCCATAATCCACCATGTTAATTAAATTATTTTATAACGGCTTTTGGCAGTCAGCCAGCATTATGAATGATAAAACTACCCGCTAAATATAGCTAGGAATTTTAGGGCAATAAAGCATTGAAATAAATAAATATTTACAATTTTCAAGTTTAGTGTGGGAGCTAGATTTAAACATTAAACAACAGGCGCGCTTGATTGGAGCGCGGTCTCAGGTTCCACCCCTACATAATTTGAGGGCTGAATAAGGCGTATAATATTGATTTTTCTAATTTAAATGCCGAACTCGGCTATTCTGTGGCGCGATTGCAACACTTGCGGCAAAAGCATTCTGGAAAATGCCGCTTTCATTGACACTTGCAGGCCAGAAGTGGCTTGATCCTCAGCGATCAATCAGCCCATCCGGGCTGACTGTTCATTGCTAGTACTAGCACTGCAACCCAAATCCCGGTGGGAGAGGAAAGAGGAAAATGAAGAAGACTCTGCTTCTGCAAACAGCGCTCGTTGCCGCTGCCGGCCTGTTCGTGGCCGATATCGCCAACGCGCAGACCAAGGCGGTTCCGATCGGCGTGACTGTCGGCGGTTACTTCAACCAGATGATCCAGTTCCAGGATCGCTCCCCGAATGGTGGTCAGTCGGATCACGGCCTGAAGTCCGATTCGGAAATCTGGTTCAATGTCCGCGGCGTCCTGGACAACGGCACCGTGATCGGCGCCCGTGTCGAGCTGGAATCTGCTACCTATGGCGACCAGATCGACGAACGTTACATGTTCATCGAGCGCGCCGATATCGGCCGTACGGAACTGGGTTCGACCGACTCGGTTACCACCAAGATGATCTATGCGGCCCCGAACTCGCTGCCGAACTACAGCACCACGGTGCATTCGGAATACTCGGCGGTGAACAACGCGCCGCTGATGCGTTTCGTTAACGCGATGGATGACTCTGATCGTGTCAATCTCTACACGGCCTCGAACCGCTACTTCGGCTCGAAGGCGGGCAAGGGTCTGCAGATCGGCGTGAATTATACGCCGGATAACTGCCAGGACCTGACCAGCACGGGCGCGCAGAATGGCTGCGGCGGCGGCTTCTTCTCGCCGGCTGGTAGCGAGCAGGGTTTCAACGCTGCTGCTAACTACCTCGAGTCGTTCGGCTCGTTCGATGTTGCTCTTTATGCTGGTTACAACAGCGTGAAGCTGATCGGCACTGGTACTGCGACTTCCCCGAGCACCCGTGAAGATGGTTTGCAGGGCGGTGCGCTGTTCACCTACAACATCGGTGACGGGTCGTCTGTCTCCTTTGGCGGCGGTTACACCGACGAAGATGTTAGTGCCGTTCGTCAGCGCGAGGCCTACAGCCTTGGCATTCGTTACCTGACCAATGGTGCCGCTCCGGGCTCGATCGGTATCGGTGTGGAATATTATAACCGTGATGAAAAGAACACCCGCGGCGCGACGACCCGCACGGGCGATCTGGACTACTACCATCTCGGCCTGACCTACCAGATTGCCGGTGGCATTCTGGGCTTCGCCGGTGTGGGCGTGTCGGACACTTCCGATCATCCGACTGCTTCGAGCAATGTCGATCAGACCTTCGGCGTTGTCGGTATTAACCTGAACTTCTAATCCTGCTTATCGCTGGATTTGAGGAAAGAGGTGGGGAAACCCGCCTCTTTCTTTTTTTGTCATTATGTGGGTGGCAATTAGGATAAGACCTTCAGTTGAGGCCGCTCCGCGGTGTGGCTTTTTTGTCGCAATGAGCTGCAATCATTTGGCCTGTGCTCTTGATCACTAACGAGGCGGGCGATCCATATAATTGCTTTTCGTTTTCTGACGTTAGGGCTAATTAATATTTCCGTTTGGTGGCCTTGGTTGATCCCTCGTTGCTGACATGACAACCTTCATAAGGATCTCAAGGATGAAAAACGCTCTCCTTCTTCAGACGGCGCTTATCGCCAGCGCATGGCTCGTTCTGCCGAATGTTGCTGCGGCGCAGAACAAGGAAACGCCAATTGCGGTTACTGTCGGTGGTTACTTCACCGAAGTCATTAAGGCTGCTGATTTCGACAATAGCCGCACTCTAAATGGCCGGCAGTCCCATGGCCTCTCAAGCGATGCAGAGATTTACTTCAATGTACGTGGTGTGTTGGCGGACGGAACGGTGATAGGCGCGCGCGTCGAGTTGGAAGGCTCGACGGAAGCTGATCAGATCGATGAGCGTTATATGTTCGTCGAGCGCAGCGATATTGGCCGCGCTGAGTTTGGCTCCACTGATCGCGCGGCGTCCAAAATGGTGTATGGCGCACCCATTGCCATTCCCGGCTACGGCACGGTCGACCCGACAGGTGCCATTGCTGTTACTAATGCGCCTAGCGGCGCCCGCACCACGGGAAACTTCACTAAGTTTGCCGGCGCCCCGGATGATGCTGACGGCATCAATTTGTATACCTCTGCCAACCGTTACTTCGGCTCCAAAGCAGGCAAGGGTCTTCAGGTGGGTTTTTCCTATACGCCTGATGGCTGTCAGGATTTTACTTCCGCCGGTAGCACGGTTGGTTGCGGTGGTGGGTTTACCACAAAAACCGATGCCGGCCAGGTTTCGCGTGCCTATACAGCGTCTGCCAACTATATCGAATCCTTCGGTCCGGTCGATGTTGCTCTCTTTGGCGCTTACAATACTTTTGATATCGAAGCCAACAATGCTGGCTCGCTGACCAACGGTTCGGCGACGGTGTTTAAGAGCGACGGTCTGGAAGGTTGGGCATTCGGTACTACGCTGACTTATAATGTTGGCGATGGTTCGACGGTACAGTTAGGTGGCGCCTGGAAGACGGAAGAGATGGGCGTCGGTAATAATGATGACCGCAAGGTTTACGCTGCCGGTGTGCGCTATTTGACCAACGGTACAAACCCGGGTTCATTCGGTGTAGGCCTCGATTATGCCAAGACCAAAGCGGACCAGGGTAATATTGCCGGTGTCGCGGTGAACGGCGAGGATGAGTACACTTGGTACTCCTTGGGTGTGACCTATCAGATTGCCCGCGGTGTACTCGGTTTCGGTGGTATCGGTCGCTATGAATACGAGGACGCCATTGCCGCCGGTACTGTGGTGGGCGGCCAGTCGCAGGCGGACAACGATGCCAAGGCGAATTTTGCCTTGGTCGGCATGCGCCTCGATTTCTAAGGCAGACGGTTATCATATCTGCGGAAAGGGCCGGGTAACCGGCCCTTTTTGTTGTTCATGCCAGGAGTGTCAATCCCAGCATTATAGCTACAGCCCACAGGGCCCATATGAGAGGTTGCCGCTGTCGCGCATTGAGCAGGGCCTGTATTTCAGATGGAGCAGGATGAGTCCGCTCTACGACTCCCCCCGCGGCCATCACTTCCAAATCCCGTGCTATCTGCGGCAACCGGCGGACGACGTCGATCATGGCGGTGGCGGCCTCGCGCAGCTGCGCTTCCGGGCCCATATTCTCGCGTGCCCAGTCCTCGATCACCGGCCGCGCCACTTCCCAGAAATTGATCTCCGGATCCAGGCTGCGGGCCACGCCCTCCACCGTCACCATCGTCTTCTGCAGCAGCAGGAGATGCGTCTGCGTGCGCATGCCGAAGGTCTCGGTGATCTGGAACAGCTGCGCCAGCAGGCGGCCGATGGAGATTTCCGTCACCGGCCGGTCGAGGATCGGTTCGCCGATCGAACGACAGGCCTGGGCAAACGCGTTCACGTCGCGGTCGGCCGGCACATAGCCGGCCTCGAAATGCACCTCTGCCGCCCGCCGCCAGTTGCCGGTCAGGAAGGCGCCCAGCATCTCGGCCATGAAACGCCGCGTCTTCATGTCGAGCCGGCCCATGATGCCGAAATCCACCAGCTCCAGCCGGCCCCCCGCCGTCGTGCCACCCGCCGCCGTGCCGTCGGGCCGCGAGACGAACAGGTTGCCGTGATGCATGTCGGCATGGAAATAGCCATCGCGCAGGGCTTGCTTCAGGAACACGCGGATCACCCGCGCCGCCAGGTCGTGCAGGTCCAGCCCCACGTCCTGCAGGGCCACGCGATCTTCCACCGGCAGGCCCTCGATGCGCTGTACGGTCATCACGCGGCGCGCCGTGCGCTGCCAGTCCACGGCTGGCACCAGCACATCGGGATCATTGCTGAAATTGTCGCGCAGTTCGCCGGCGGCGGCCGCTTCCAGCCGCAGGTCCAGTTCAATCGCCACCCAGTCGCGCAAGCTGGCCACCACGTCGCGCGGCCGCAGGCGCTCCATATCCGCCACATGCCGCTCGGCGGCTTCGGCCAGCCAGGCGAAGAGGGCAAGATCGTGGGCGAAGGCCGCCTCCACGCCAGGCCGCAGCACCTTCACGGCCACGGCGCGGCCATCGCTGGTCTCGGCGAGATGCACCTGGGCCACGCTGGCCGCGGCCACCGGCTCGGTCTCGATATGGGCAAACAGCGTTTCGACTGGCGCGCCCAGTTCGGCTTCGATCACCGCCTTGGCTTCCGCCCAGGAAAACGGCGGCAGCTTGTCGCGTAACCGGCCCAGATCCTCGGCCAGCGCCGCGCCGACCAGGTCCGGCCGCACGGAGAGCACCTGCCCCAGCTTGATGAAACTCGGACCTAGGTCACTTAAGGCCGCAGCCAGTCGCTCGCCCTCGCGCAGGTCCGGCCGCCGTCGGCCGAACAGGGCCTGGAACAGGCCCAGCATGCCGCGGATACCGGCGCCCATCGGCGCTTCGCGCAGCAGGAACAGCGCATCCTGCCGCGCGAAGCAGCGGCCGATGGCGAACAGGCGGAGCAGGTGGCGCAGGTCGGTCAGCACGGCTGGATCAGTCTCAGATACGGCGGGCCGAATGCAGGGCGGCGATGCCGCCGGTCAGGTCGCGCACCATCACGTTGCCGAAGCCGGCTTCCCGGATCATGGCGGCGAAAGCCTCCTGGTCGGGGAAGCGCCGGATGCTTTCCACCAGATAGCGGTAGGATTCCTCGTCCTTCGCGATCAGGCCGCCCAGCTTGGGCAGCAGGTTGAAGCTGTAGGCATCGTACAGCTTCGCCAGGGCCGGATTGCGCACGGCCGAGAATTCCAGGCACAGGAATCGCCCGCCGGGTTTCAGCACACGAAAGGCCTCGCGCAGGGCCGCGTCGATATGGGTCACGTTACGGATGCCGAACGCGATGGTATAGGCATCGACGGAGCGGTCGGGCAGGGCCAGTTTTTCGGCATCCATGCAGGCCCAGTTCAGGTTCCGCAGGCGGGCGGGATGCTGCGCGCCGGTATCGATGGCCCGGTTGCGACCCTGCTCCAGCATGGCGGCGTTGATGTCGGCCACCACCACGCGGGCCCTGGGCGCACGCTCGACGATGCGGAAGGCGATGTCGCCGGTGCCGCCGGCCAGGTCCAGCACGGTCATCTCGCCGCGCGGGCTCAGCCAGTCGATCATGGCCGACTTCCACAGGCGATGGATGCCGCCCGACATGACGTCGTTCATCAGGTCGTAATTGCCGGCCACCGAATCGAACACGCCGCGCACCAGCCTGGCCTTTTCGGTTTCCGGCACGGTCTGGAAGCCGAAATGGGTCTGGTTTCCCGAAGCGTTTTCAGTCGGTTGGGTCGGATCGGTCATGGCGGGGCCGACCATAGCCGAAATGGGGTCGCCACGGTATAGAGACAGCCCAGAGGATCCGCGAAATGCCCGAATTGCCCGAAGTGGAAACCACGCGCCGCGGGCTGGCGCTCAAGCTGGAAGGCCGGCGCATCGCCCGCATCGAGGCCCGCCGGCCCGACCTGCGTTTCCCCCTGCCGAAGAATTTCGCCAAATCCATCCAGGGCCGCCGGGTCGAGGCACTGGAGCGCCGGGCCAAATACATCCTGATCCGACTGGAAGGCGGCCTGGTCTGGATCATCCATTTAGGGATGTCGGGCCGCATGGTGCTGCGCGCCGGCTGGCCCAACGACATCGGCCCGCATGACCACGTGATCTTCGCCACCGACGAGGGCTGGGCCGCCACCTTCAACGACGCTCGCCGCTTCGGCATGATGGACCTGGTGCCGGCCGACAAACTGGCCGGACACCGCCTGCTGGCCGGCCTGGGGCCCGAGCCACTGGACGACGCCTTCACGCCGGCCGTGCTGGCGGCGGCGCTCAAGGGCAAGAAAACGCCGATGAAAGCGGCCCTGCTGGACCAGACCGTGGTGGCCGGACTGGGCAACATCTATGTCTGCGAGGCCCTGTTCCGCGCCGGCATCGACCCGAAACGGCTGGCGGGCAGCGTCAAGCCCGACAAGCTGGCCAAGCTGGTGCCGGCGATCAAGGCGGTGCTGCGCGAGGCGATCAAGGCCGGCGGCTCGTCGCTGCGGGATTATGTGCAGTCCGACGGCGAACTGGGCTATTTCCAGACCCGCTTCCGGGTCTACGACCACGAGGGCGATCCCTGCCAGGCCTGTGCTGCGCCCATTAAGCGCATCGTGCAATCCGGCCGTTCGACCTTCTACTGCGGCCGCTGTCAGAAATAGCGGTTTTCCAAGGGCGATTCGAGGGCATCCCGGCACTTCCAAAACCCGGCCCGACCTGCCAAATTCCCCGCCATGTTCCGCCCCGGCTGGAGATTTTTCCCGGTCCCGGCGCTAGCTGCACTCGTCGTCCTGGGCCTTGGCTCCGGCGGTCTGTCGCTGGCGGGGCTTCGTGCAAGCTCAGGCCTTCCGCTGATCTCTGACGCCCTGATTGGTAACGCCCGGGCCGCGGCCGGCTTCCTTTCCATCGCCGAGGACGTGCCGCTGATGCCCGGCTTGGCCGAAAGTCCGGATGCCGCCACGGTGTTCGACAAGCCGTCGGGCCGGATTGCCCATACCGAGGCCAAGGGCAAGGTCTCGGTCGCCGCCGTGCGCAAGTTCTACGCCGATACCCTGCCGCAGCTGGGCTGGCAGAATATCGGCCCGGAGCATTACCGGCGCGAGACGGAGCAGCTGCGGCTCAGTGTCACCGGCCGCGACGGCGCACTCACCGTGCGCTTCGAATTGCTGCCCAACCAGTGAAATCCAGACTTCAAGAAGACGAACGAGGAAACCGTCATGGCATATGAAAACATCCTGGTGGAAACGCGCGGCCAGGTCGGCCTGATCACGCTGAACCGGCCCCAGGCGCTCAATGCGCTGAGCGCCGGCCTGGTTGCTGAAATGGCGCAGGCCCTGGATGCTTTCGAAGCCGACGACACCATTGGCTGCATCATCATTACCGGTTCGGAAAAGGCCTTTGCGGCCGGCGCCGACATCAAGGAGATGATGTCCAAGACCTATATGGACGTCTACAAGGAAGACTTCATCACCAAGAACTGGGAACGCGTCACCACCTGCCGCAAGCCGGTGATCGCGGCGGTGGCCGGCTTTGCCCTCGGCGGCGGCTGCGAACTGGCGATGATGTGCGATTTCATCATCGCCGCCGACACCGCCAAATTCGGCCAGCCGGAAATCAACCTCGGCACCATTCCGGGCGCCGGCGGCACCCAGCGCCTCACGCGCTTCGTCGGCAAGTCCAAGGCGATGGAAATGTGCCTCACCGCCCGCATGATGGATGCGGCGGAAGCCGAGCGGTCGGGCCTGGTCAGTCGCGTGGTGCCGGCCGCCGAGCTGCTGAACGAGGCCTTCAAGGCCGCCGATAAGATCTGCTCGCTATCGCGCCCGATCGTGATGATCGCCAAGGAATCGGTGAACCGCGCCTACGAGACCACGCTGGCCGAGGGCATCCGCTTCGAACGCCGCGTCTTCCACTCCACCTTCGCCACCGAAGACCAGAAGGAAGGCATGAGCGCGTTCGCCGAGAAGCGCAAGGCCGCCTTCAAGCACAAGTAACGGAAGCGACCGATCATGGCACCGCGCGGACGCAGTCCTGCGAACGAGGGAGAGAACAGCGCGGCCGCCGGCCTGCTGCCGGCCGGCCTGCGCGACGTTCTGCCGCCGCGCGCCGAATGGGAGGCCCAGGCCAGCGAAAGCCTGCTGGCTGCCTTCGCTGCGCAGGGTTATGCCCGCGTCAAGCCGCCGCTGATCGAATTCGAGGAAACCCTGCTGGCCGGATCGGGCGCCGACCTGGCCGGCCAGATGTTCCGCGTCATGGACCCGGTGTCGCAGCGCATGATGGGCCTGCGCACCGACATCACCATGCAGGTGGCGCGCATTGCCGCCACGCGCCTGAAGGATTCCGCCCGCCCGCTGCGCTTCGCCTATGCCGGCCAGGTGCTGCGCGTGCGCGGCACGCAGCTTCGCCCCGAGCGTCAGTTCGCCCAGGCCGGCGTGGAGCTGATCGGCTCCACGGCGCTGGGTGCCGATGTGGAAGTCGCCGTGCTGGCGGCGGAAGCAGTGGCATCCCTGGGCGTCAGCAGCCTTTCGCTCGACATCACCCAGCCGCTGCTGGCGCCGGCAATCATGGAGGCCCATGGCCTGGAGCCGAAACAGGCCCGTGCCGCCCGCCGCGCGCTGGACCGCAAGGATGCCGCCGAACTGAAAGAGGCCGGCGGTGCCGCCGCGCCCACGTTGCTCAAGCTGCTGCCGCTGGCCGGTCCGGCGCGGGCCGCGCTCGATGGCCTGCAGAAACTGAAACTGCCGCCGGCAGCAGCCCAGATCGTGGCCGATCTGGATGCCCTGGTGCGCGAAGTCTCGGCGGCGGCGCCGGACCTGCTGGTCACGCTCGATCCCGGCGAATTCCGCGGCTTCGAATACCATACCGGCATCGCGTTTACGCTGTTTGCCCGCAACGTGCGCGGCGAGCTGGGTCGCGGTGGCCGCTACAACACGCCTGCCGGCGAGCCGGCCACCGGTTTCACGCTGTATCTCGACAGCGTGATGCGCGCCCTGCCGCCGCGCCCGGCGCCGCAGATGGTGTATCTGCCGTTCGGTACGCCGCGCTCTGCCGCAGCCAGGCTGCGCGCCGAGGGCCATGCCACCTGGGCCGCGCTGGAGTCGGTGGCGGGCGATGTGAAAAAGGCGGCGAAAGCCGCCGGCTGCAGTCATTGGTGGGACGGCAAGGCCGTCCAGCCTGTCTGAATTTCTGTCTGAAGGGTTCCTGAGATGAGCAACGTCGTCGTGGTCGGCGCCCAGTGGGGTGACGAGGGCAAGGGCAAGATCGTCGACTGGCTGAGCCTGCGCGCCGATGTGGTGGTGCGATTTCAGGGCGGCCACAATGCCGGCCATACGCTGGTGATCGGCAACAACGTCTACAAGCTCTCGCTGCTGCCATCGGGCATCGTGCGCCGGAACAAGCTGGCGGTGATCGGCAACGGCGTGGTGGTCGATCCCTGGGCGCTGTTCGCCGAGATCGACAAGCTGCGCGGCCAGGGCGTGGAGATCGGCGAGCATAATCTGAAAGTGGCCGACAATGCCGCGCTGATCCTGCCGCTGCATCGTGAACTCGATGGCCTGCGCGAGGATGCCACCGATGGCGGCGTGAAGATCGGCACCACGCGGCGCGGCATCGGCCCGGCCTACGAGGACAAGATCGGCCGCCGCGCCATTCGTGTGTGTGATCTGGCTGACACCGCTTC
This sequence comes from Ferrovibrio sp., assembly GCF_046297595.1. Classification (GTDB taxonomy): domain Bacteria; phylum Pseudomonadota; class Alphaproteobacteria; order Ferrovibrionales; family Ferrovibrionaceae; genus Ferrovibrio. The sequence continues at coordinate 434,191 of NZ_JBKBHT010000003.1, read as the reverse complement.
GCTCGGCCGCAAGGTCGATGGCCTGCTGGCGCACCACAATGCCCTGCGCAAGGGGCTGGGCGCGCCGCTGGTGGATCGCGCCGCCCTTCTGAAGGACCTGGCCGAGATCGCGCCGAAGATCCTGCCCTACGCCGCGCCCGTGTGGCGCGACCTGGACGAAGCCCGCCGCGCCGGCAAGCGCATCCTGTTCGAGGGCGCGCAGGGCTCGCTGCTCGACGTCGATCATGGCACCTATCCGTTCGTCACTTCGTCGAACACCATGGCCGGCTCGGCTTCGGCCGGCTCGGGCCTGGGGCCGGGTTCGCTCGGCTATATCCTGGGCATCGTGAAGGCCTATACCACGCGCGTCGGCGAAGGCCCGTTCCCCACCGAACTGACTGACGAGATTGGCCAGTGGCTGGGCGAGAAGGGCCATGAATTCGGCGTCGTCACCGGACGCAAGCGCCGCTGCGGCTGGTTCGATGCCGTGCTGGTGCGCCAGACCGTGAAGCTGAACGGCATCCACGGTATCGCGCTGACCAAGCTCGACGTGCTCGACGGCCTGAAGGAGATCAAGCTCTGCGTCGGCTACGAGGTGAACGGCAAAGTGCTGGATTATTTCCCCGCCTCGATGTCGGATCAGGCCGCGGCCAAGCCGGTCTACGAGACGATGGAAGGCTGGTCCGAAACCACCCGGGGCGCGCGGTCCTGGGTCGACCTGCCGGCGACGGCGGTGAAATACGTGCGCCGCATCGAGGAACTGATCGGCGCGCCGGTGGCTTTGCTGTCCACTTCGCCCGAGCGCGACGACACCATCCTGATGAAGGACCCCTTCGAGGATTGAGGCCGGCGGTTACGGCGGTATTCAGTTGCCGTTTCAGGTTATCGATTCTTAACCCCGCCGTTATCGACCCTTAACTACCGCCTGACAGCCGCCCGGAGGAAAGTGGCCGCAACAGCCCTTTGCCCCCGGAGTACGCCATGCTCAGAACCCAGGAAGCCGCCCTTTACAGCATCGGCGAAAACGCCATGTCGGTTCTGTGCGAGGCGATCTGCCTCGATGCCGTCGAGGTGGCCAAGGTCAGCCGGGTCAGCATCTGGTTCTTCGACGAGGGCGGCAACCTGGTCTGCCAGCGGCTGCTGGATGCCCGCGAAGGCCGTTTCCATCAGGGCGCCACGATTCCGCGTTCGGCCACCAATGCCTATGTGAAGGCGGCCTCGGAAGGCCTGGCCTCGCTGACCACCGACGATGCGCCGGCACTGGAGGACGATAATGCCATGCCAGCGGATGTGAGCGCCCGGCTCGACCTGCTGCTGGTCGATAACAAGAATCAGCCCGCCGCCATCTTCCGCTGCGAACGGTATGACTCTGCCGGCGAGTGGAGCGAACGCGACATCACCATCCTGCGTAAGCTGGCGCAGACGCTGGCCACCGCGATCCGGCATGAATGCGAACGCTATGTCGCCCGCCAGGGCGTACCGGCGGTGCCGTCCGTACTGCTGGCGCCGACCGGATCGGCGAAGCAGAATCTGGACTGGCTGCGCAAGAGCTACGAGCCTTCGATCTGGCTGCAATCCGTGCCGGCGGCCTCGGTTTACGACATGCTGGATTTCGAACCGCCGATGTCTGCGGCAGTCGAGGACGATCCCGACTGGGATAACTGAGGACGGACTGGCGGCTCAGGCCGGGGCGGAAAAGCCCGGACTGATCGCGCTGCCATTCATGCCCTGTTCGGCTGCCGCCGCGCGGACCGCCTTCTGCAGCTTCTCGAAGGCCCGCACCTCGATCTGGCGCACGCGTTCGCGGCTGATGCCATAGCGTGCCGAAAGGTCTTCCAGCGTGGTGGGTTCCTCGGTCAGGCGACGCTGCACCAGGATGTCGCGCTCGCGCTCATTCAGATCCTTCATCGCCGCGGCCAGCAGGGCCTTGCGGCTGTCGTATTCATCGCCTTCGGCCAGGCGGGCTTCCTGGTTCGGCGTCTCGTCCACCAGCCAGTCCTGCCACTCGCTGCTGCCTTCCTCGTCGCCGCGCAGCGGCGCGTTCAGCGAATGATCGGGCGCCGCCAGGCGGCGGTCCATGGTGATCACTTCATCCTGCGGCACATTCAGCTGCGTGGCGATCTTCTCGACCTGCTCGGGGCTGAGCTGACCGCCTTCGATCGCCTTCATCTGGCCGCGCAGGCGGCGCAGGTTGAAGAACAGCTTCTTCTGTGCGGCGGTGGTGCCGATCTTCACCAGCGACCACGAGCGCAGGATGTATTCCTGGATCGAGGCGCGGATCCACCACATGGCATAGGTCGAGAGGCGGAAGCCCTTGTCGGGGTCGAAGCGCTTCACCGCCTGCATCATGCCGACATTGCCTTCGGCGATCAGTTCGCCCACCGGCAGGCCATAACCGCGATAGCCCATGGCGATCTTGGCCACCAGGCGCAGGTGGCTAGTCACCAGCTTGTGCGCGGCCTCCACGTCGCCGCGGTCGCGCCAGGCCTTGGCCAGCATGAATTCCTCCTGCGGCTCCAGCATGGGGAAGCGGCGGATTTCGGCCAGGTAGCGGGCAAGGCCGCCCTCGGCCGAGGACAATACGGGTAGGCTGGCTGCGGTACTCATCGGTCTGGAAACTCCCCCGTCCGGGGCTGGTCTGCGACTCTGGCCCGGTTCGGTATCAGAAATGGGTGCCCTGTCTTTCATTTGCAATGAGGGAAACGGCGGATTGCGGCGGAAGTGCGGCGCCGGCGGCGGGTTTGTGCCGGCCGTCACATCGAAGGTCTGATTACTCCATGAAATTCATGGGCTTACGAATGATCGCCCTATCGCGGCGTGTTGCGCTGGCTGGACAGGGCCTTCAGCAGGGCGGCGAAATCCTCCGGCAGCGGGCTCTCAAACCGCAGGGCCTTGCCGCTGACCGGGTGGCGAAACCCGAGCGTGGCGGCATGCAGGGCCTGGCGCCTGAAACCGGCCAGCGCCGCACGGGCCGGCTCGCCGAGTTGGAATCGCTGCAGGCTGCGGGTGCGGCCATAAACCGGATCGCCGATCAGGGCATTGCCCTTGGCCGTCATGTGCACGCGGATCTGGTGCGTGCGGCCGGTTTCCAGCGTGCAGCGCACCAGGGCGCAGACCGGCTGGCCCTTGCCGTCGAACAGCAGTTTCGTGGTGGCGTAATGCGTCACGGCCGGTTTACCGCCGCGCGTGACGATGGCCATGCGCTTGCGGTCCTTCGGGTCGCGGCCGATGGCGCCTTCGATGGTGCCCTGCAGGGGATTGGGATGGCCCCAGACCAGCGCGTCGTAGCTGCGCTCGATGTCGTGTTCGGCGAACAAAGCCGCCAGCGCGTGATGGGCGCGGTCGGTCTTTGCCGCCACCACCAGGCCCGACGTATCCTTGTCGATGCGGTGCACGATGCCCGGCCGCTTCACCCCGCCGATGCCCGACAGGCTGTCGCCGCAATGATGCAGCAGGGCGTTCACCAGCGTGCGTTCGGGATTGCCGGGTGCGGGATGCACCACCAGGCCGGCCGGCTTGTCCACCACGATCAGCTGATCGTCCTCATAGACGATGGTGAGCGGGATATCCTGGGCCTGCGGTTCGGCGGCTACCGCGGCCGGCTGCGTCACGGCATAAACCTCGCCCAGTTTGATCTTGCGCGAGGGGTCGGTTATCGTCACGCCGCCCTCGCGGACATGGCCGTCGAGGATCAGGTTTTTCAGGCGCGAGCGGGAAAAATCCTCCGCGCCGCCGGCCAGAACCGTGGCCAGGTAACGGTCCAGCCGTTCGCCGGCGGCCTCGGGCGGCACCGGTGGCAGGATCTGCGGGCTGGCTGACTCTGGCATGGATTTCAGGACCGGACGGAATGACGGACAGGACGGCGGAAGAGGCGATAAGGATACGGTGGCTGAAAGCCGTCGTCATCGGTCTGGGCATCATCTTCGTCGGCCTTGCCGTGCTGCTGCTGGTGCTGATCATGACCGGCGGTCCGAAACGCACGGCATCCATGGCGCCATCCTCGCCGCGTCCCGTCAGTGTCGAGGAGCTGATCGTCACCCTGCCGAAGAACAGCCGCGTGGCCGATGTGCTGGCCACCGGCAACCGCATCGTGCTGCGCGTGCGGCTGATGGACGGCACCGAACGACTCTACGCATTGGATGGCGAAACGCTGAAACCGCTGGGCAGCGTGACCGTGCAAGTCGAGAAGTGATGCCGCTGCGGCTGACCTCTGCGCAACAGGCCGAGCTTGCCGCGCTGGCGACGGCTGCCTTTCCGCACGAGGCCTGCGCCTTGCTGGTCGGTCGCGAAGATGGCGCGGTGCTGATCGTCGAGCGTATCGTGCCGGCCGCCAATCTCGCAGTCTCGCCCGAGCGGGAATTCGAGCTTGATCCCGCGGTACATGTGGCCGAACTGCGGCGCCTGCGCGAAGCCGATGGGCCGCAGAAAATCCTTGGCCACTGGCACAGCCATCCCAATGGTCGTGACGAACCCTCGGCGCAGGATGCCGCGATGATCTTCGATCCGGCCATGCTGTGGCTGATCAGCACGGTGGATGCCGCCGGTGCCGCGCCGCCGCGCGCCTTCCGTCCGCGTGCCGATGCCTCCGGTTTCGATCCCTTTCCCCTCCAGACCGAATCATAAAAAGGATTGCCCATGGCCGCTGCCAGCCTGGATTTCAGAAGCGACAACGTGGCCGGCGCCGCGCCGGAAATCATGGCTGCGCTCAACGAGGCCAATCGCGGCGATGCCAGCGCTTATGGCGCGGACATCCACAGCAGCGAACTGGATGCCGCCTTCTCGCGCGTGTTCGACACCGAATGCCGCGTCTTCCCGGTCAGCACCGGCACGGCCGCAAATGTATTGTCGCTGGCCTGCATCGCGCCGCCGTATGGCGCGGTCTACTGTCACCAGGACAGTCACATCATGGTGGATGAATGCAACGCGCCGGAATTCTATACCGGCGGCGCCAAGCTGGTCGGCCTGCCGGGCGAGCAGGGCAAGATTACGGGCGCGACGCTGGAGCGGGCGCTGGCCCAGGGCTGGAGCGGCGTGCAGCATCATCCGCAGCCGGCCGCCGTCAGCCTGACCCAGGCCACCGAATCCGGCACGGTCTATTCACCCGACGAAGTGGCCGCCATCGCCCATCTGTGCCGCGACCATGGCCTGCGGCTGCATATGGATGGCGCGCGTTTCGCCAATGCCGTGGCCGGACTGAACTGCTCGGCGGCGGATCTGACCTGGCGCGCCGGCGTCGAGGTATTGAGCTTCGGCGCCACCAAGAACGGCGCCATGGCGGCGGAAGCCGTGGTGTTCTTCAAGCCCGACCTGGCCGAAAGCTTCCTCTATCGCCGCAAGCGCGGCGGCCATCTGTTTTCCAAGTCGCGCTTCCTGTCGGTGCAGCTGCTGGCCATGCTGCAGGATGACCTGTGGCTGAAGCTGGCCCGCCAGGCCAATGCGCGGGCGCGCGAACTGGCCGATGGGTTCGGGCGCATGGGCGCGGAGGTGGTCTGGCCGGTGCAGGCCAACGAGGTTTTCGTCCGTCTGCCGGAGAATAAGGTCGAGGCGATGCGCAGCAGGGGCGCGCAGTTTCACATCTGGAGCTGGCACCCGGAAGACGGCGTCTACCGTTTCGTCTGCGCCTTCGACAAGACGCCCGACGACATCGCGGCCCTGCTGCGCGCCGCCGCCTGATCGACGGCAGGCTGGGCCATCATCCAGGGCGGCTGCGGCGAGAAGCGGTCGACCAGGAAATCGACGAAGGCGCGCACCTTCGCAGCCAGATGCTTGCGGGCCGGATAAACGGCATAGATCGGCCAGGATGAATCCACCAGGCAATCGTCCAGCACCGTGCGCAGGCGGCCGGCCGCCACGTCCTTGTGGCAGAGGAAATCGGCGCTGAAGCCAAGGCCCATGCCGTCCAGCAGCAGGCGGTAAAGCGCATCGCCGGAATTCGACGCGACCACGCCCTGCATCGCCACGCGTTCCACATGGCCGTCGGGAAAGCGCATCGGCCATTGGTTCAGCAGGGCCACGTTGGTGCTGAGCACGGCGCGGTGATGGGCGAGGTCGGCCGGCGTCTGCGGCACGCCGTGGCGTTCGAAATAACCGGTCGCCCCGCAGATCATGCGGCGGTAATCACCTAGTTTGCGTGCGATCAGAGATTCGTCGCCCGGCACGCCGAGGCGGATGCCGACATCCTCGCCGGCGGCGACCAGGTCCACGATATGGTCGTCGAAGGTGATCTGCACCTGCACCTGCGGATGACGGGCGATGAAATCCGGCACCAGCGGCACGATCTGGCTCATGCCGAAGCCATGCGCCACATTCACGCGCAGCAGGCCGCGCGGTTCCGCCTCGGCGCCGCCGATGCTGGCCTCCACCGCATCGATCTCGGTCAGGATGCCGCGCAGCTGTTCGAAATAGGCGCGGCCTTCCGCCGTCAGGCTGACGCGCCGGGTGGTCCGGTGCAGCAGGCGCGCGCCCAACCGGTCCTCCATGCGCGAGATCAGCTTGCTGACGGCCGACGGGCTAAGACGCAGCTTCCTGGCCGCTTCGGTGAACCCGCCGGATTCCACCACCTGCACGAAGGCTTCCATTTCGCCGTAGCGATTCATGGCCTGCTCATTTATGAATTTCAATCAATAATTACTGCCATAAATCCGTATTAATGAACAGGCCCGGGAGTCCTATCCTCCTTTCCAGCCCCCCAGCAGAGGAAGGCCTCCCCATGACGACCCAGCTGACCACCCAGACGACCCAGCAGGCCATTCCGGCCCGCCATATCTCGGCCGAAGAAATGGCATTCCATACAGCCCGGGCGCAGAGCCTGCGGGCCGAGGCCATGCAGGCTTTTATCGGCGGCATCTTCAGCCTGTTCCGCCCGGCCGGCGCGGCCGGTTCCGCGCGGGTTCAGGGCGCTTCGCTGGTGACCGCGAAGTAACGTCTTGCGGCTCTGCCGCATGCGTCATAGGTGATGTTCCGGCGCGGCCTGCGATGCGCCGCGCCGAAGGAGCATTCCGATGACCCGCCTGCCGACCGTATTCGTCAGTCATGGTTCGCCCATGCTGACGCTGGAGCCCGACCGGCCGGCGCATCAGTTCCTGCGCGAAGCCGCGCGGCACTGGCCGCAGCCGAAGGCCATTCTTGCCGTCTCGGCCCATTGGGAAACCGAGACGCCGGAAATCGGCGCCACGCCGCAGCCCGACACCATCCACGATTTCTACGGTTTCCCGCCGGCGTTGTATCGCCAGCTGTATCCCGCGCCCGGCGCGCCCGCGGTGGCGGCGCGGATCAAGACGTTGCTGGACGCGGCCGGCATCCCGGGAAGGCTCGATCCCGAACGCGGCCTCGATCACGGCGCCTGGTCGCCGCTGAAACTGATTTATCCCGATGCCGGGATTCCGGTGCTGCAGCTTTCGATCCAGTCGCATCGCGATCCGGCCTATCACTACGCACTGGGTCGCGCGCTGGCGCCGTTGCGCGACGAAGGCGTGCTGATCTTCGCGACTGGGTCGCTGACGCATAACCTGCGCCTGCTGGATCGCGCCGATCGTGGTGAAATCTCACCCTGGGCGCAGGCTTTCGCCGACTGGATGGCGAAGAAGCTGACTGCGCGCGACGATGCCGCCCTGCTGGATTACCGGCGCCAGGCACCCCATGCGGCGGTGAACCATCCCAGCGACGAGCATCTGCTGCCGCTCTATGTCGCGCTCGGCGCGGCCACGCCCGATGCGTCGGCCGAACGCCTGCATGCCAGTTTCACGCTGGGCGCGCTGGCGATGGACAGTTACAGGTTCGCGTGAACGAGGACGGCTGTCAGCGGCCGATATCGGCGAGCAGGCGGAAGATCACCACATCCAGCACGACGATATAGAGCAGCATCACCAGCAGGATGAAGTAGCGGTGGACGTCGCTGCTGAGTTTCGGTTTGCGGCGCAGGGCACTGCGCGCCAGATTCGAGAAATCGCCGACCAGGTAGGACATCTTGGCATGTTCGTTGCCCTGCCAGGATTGCAGCATCACGATCACGGCCACGCTGACGGCGCCGACGAAGACCAGGAAGCCGGCCACGAAACGCGCCACGTCGGGCGCGAAGGGCATTGCCGTGCCGATCGCCACCAGCGCCAGGCCCAGCAGGGTGAAATATTCCACCACGCGCCATTGCTGGCGCTTGGCGAACAGCACGTTCTGGGCGGCGATGTCGTAAAGCATGCGGAATTCCGCGTGGCTGGCATCATCCAGTTCGGTGGGAACCAGCTTCTCTTCGTCCGCCGCGTCGTCGTCGGCTGGTCCACCCTTGGGCGCCAGCGGACGTGGGGGCGCGCCAGTACCGCCCGGCGGGCGACCGGCGGCAGGTCCGGAAGGTTGTTTCGGTGGCAAGGCCATGCTGCAACCCTAGTGCGGCCGCGTTAATGAAGCCTTGCGTTATATCAAGCGGGTGCGAAGTCGAAATAGGTGTCGGCCAGCGTCACCCGGAAATCGAGGGCCTGTCCGGCGCGCACCAAACGGTCTTCCGGCAGCCAGCATATCGCCTGGCCCCAGTGCCGCATGGCGCCATCGGGACCGGTTGAGAGCATGATCTCGCCGTCCAGCCAAAGCTCGAACCAGAAGACCAGGGCCTGCGCCGCGCCGTCGCGCTGGATCGGCGCCGACCAGGCCATCTGCTGCGGCTGCACCCAGTCGGGCGGGTTGGCAAAATCGATGCGGCAGACCGGCAGCACGGCGCTTAAGGATTCGTGCGGCTCGTGATCCAGCCGCACCACGCCATGGGCCGACTGGTTGCGGAACCGGTCGAAAGGCGAGAGGTCGAAACCGCAGATTTCGCGCAGCGGGTTCACGGCACGCAAGTTCGGTAGACGGATCACCTGTGCCACCAATTGCGCCGCTGCCGGAATCACGACGGCGCCTGGTTTGGCCAGTCGGCGCAGGGCGTCGCGGATGGTGGGCAGCATGCCTTCGCCGGTCAGGCCGGCATCCAGCACTTCCGCCACCACCAGATCGGCGGGCGCCGGCAGGTCGCGCGCGGGATCGAGTTCGGTGGAGCGTTTGGCGATCACGCTGATGCGGTCGGCATAGCCGTTCTTCGCAACGATTTCCCGTGCCGTTTCGGCGATCAGGCCGTGGGCCTCGCAGGCCGCCACCTGTTTGGCGCCGGCACGCGCGGCCAGCATGGCCAGCAGGCCGGACCCGGTGCCGATGTCCAGCACGGTCATGCCCGACGATACGGCTTTCTCCAGCGCTGCTGCAAAGGCTTCGTTACGCGCGGTATCGGCCAGCATGGGAAAATGCCAGCCCGGGATCTGTGCGCTGAGCAGGCCGGAGAGCAAGGTTTTGATCTGCGGATCGTCGGGCGCCAGTTCGGCCGCTCGGCGGAAGGCGGCCAGGGCCATGGCGGGCTCGTTCAGTTCACGCGCGCATTGCCCGATCACCATATGTGCTGCCGCCAGCGTATCGTCGCGTTTCAGCACGGCGCGCAGGGTGTCTATGGCCTCGCGGAACCGGTGCAGCTTATGCAGCGCGAAACCGGCATTCATCTGGGCCACGATCAGGTCGGGTTGCAGGCTGGCAGCCTTGCGGTAGGCCTCCAGCGCGGCCTCCAGGTCGCCGCCGAGTTCGCAGGCAACCCCCAGGTTGACCAGCCCCGGCACATGATCCGGCTGCCGTTCCAGCAGCAGGCGGTATTCGGCCCGGGCGGCGGCGTAGTCGCCTTGATCCTTCAGCAGGTTGGCTAGGTTGAAGCGGGCCTCGGCGAAATCCGGCCGCAGGTCCAGCGCGCGGCAATAGGCGGTTTCGGCCTCGGCGGTCTGGCCCAGGGTCAGGTGCAGCAGCGCGGCATGCAGCCAGCAATCGGCGTCGGGTTTCAGCGCCAGCGCCTGCTGCAGGAATGTCAGCCCCTCGGCCACCCGGCCGATGCGATACAGCAGCAGGCCATACTGGTGCAGGGCGTCCGGCCGCTGCGGCTCGGCCCGCAACAGGGCCTGGTAGATCGCGGCAGCCTCGGTCAGACGGCCGGCCTTCACATGCTGCAGAGCGGTTTGAATCGGATCGGACATGGGGCCGGACCATAGCCGCAGCCCGGTCCCAAAGCGACAGCCGGCACCTGGGCGCCATGCCGATGCAAGGCCGAGTCGCGCACCGGCAGAAATTGCCGCCCGGCAATGGCGATGCCCCCAAATGGTTGCTGACCCGGAAATAAAAGTATTTAAAAACAACATCTTAAATGGATTTCCGGACTTGGCCCGCCGCTTGCTTCTTACCCGGCGACGAATGAGGGATTCCATGCAGGTCGCACCGGTCAACAATTCTGCCGCTTCCGTCTCCGGCTCCACCGCCGCCGAGGAAACCGACAGCCGCGCCCGCGAATTTTCGCGTCTGCTGCAGAACGCCTTTTTCAGCCAGGGCACCAAGGCCGTCGCCCGCAGCTCCGAGCCCACCGCTCCCCAGGCGGCCAGCCGCAGCGAAACCCGCAACGACACGCGGGCAGATACGCGTGGCGACAGCCGCCCCGATACCCAGATTCGCGCCGAACGCCCGGCCGCAGACAGCAACCCGGCACCCTCCAAGCCGTCCAACTCCACCACTAACGAATCCAGTGCACCGGGCAACGCTCCGGCGCGCAACGAAACGGCGCCCGGGAAAGACAGCAAGCCTGCCGACAAGCCTGTCGCCGGCGGCCAGGACAAGCCGTCCTCGACCGATACGTCCAAGCCGTCCGCCGAAACCGCACCGGAAACCGATCCGGCCATGCCGGCCGAGGAAACCGCCGATGCCGATCCGGCTGCGGAAACGGTCGAAACGCCGGTGGTCCTGGATGCCGATGCGGCACTGATCCTCGGCCTGTTGCAGATGCAGGCCCAGACGCAGCCGAATGCGGCGCCGGTGGTGCCGCAGCAGGCCGAGACTCCCGTTGCTCCCGCCGCTTCCGTTATCCCGGCTGCGACCGATGCCGCCGCCGAGGCGCAGTTGCAGGCCCAGTTGCTGGCCGCGACCGCCGGCCAGACGGCACCGGCCGCCACGCCTGCCTTGCCCGGCGAAACCGCACCGGCCGTTCCGGCTGCCTCCGCTGCCGATGCGGGAACCGACAAACCCGAAGCGCCGCCCGCATTGCCGCAGGCCGCCAAGCCTGCCGATGCACCGGCTGCACCGGTACTGCCGCAGCCGGCCGCACTGCCGGCCGAGATGATGGTCGCCGCCAAGAGCGGCACCGATACCAGCCCGGCGGCCCTGCTGGCCCAGCAGCCGCAGCAGCCGGCGATGACGCCGGAACAGCTTGCCGCTCTGCAGGCGGCGATGCAGACCGATGGCGAATTGCAGACAGCGCTGCAGGACCAGATGCCGCGCCAGCCGCAGGGCGAGTCGCAGCCGTCTGGCGATCCGGCGCCGAAGCAGGCGGCGGGCAAGGGCCTGCTGCTTGATGTCCAGCCAGCCACGACGACCGCGAAGCCTGCAGTCGACCAGGCCGTGCTGCTCGCTGCGCAGGGCGATGCCGAGGCCGCTTCCGAACAGATGCTGGTGCAGCAGCAGCTCACCGCCGCGCAGCATCATCAGTCGGCCGCCGAAGCGAAATTCACTGCTGCCCTGCATGCCCAGATGAACGGCGATGCCCAGCCGCCGGCCGTTGCGGCCGCGACGGCGCAGTCGGCTTCGGCCACGCAGCAGGGCGTGCAGCCGGCACCGATGAGCAATCCAGGCACCAGCATGCCGCAGGCCGTGCAGCATGCCACCACGCAGACCCTGGCGCGCCAGCTCGGCGCCCATATTCCGGCCGGCGAACAGGTCGCCGTGCAGATCCGGAAGGGTGTGGCGGAAGGTGCCGACAAGATTTCGATCAAGCTCGATCCCGGCAATCTCGGCAAGGTCGAGGTCAAGCTCGAAGTCGGCCATGACGGCAAGCTGCTGGCGGTGATCGCCGCCGACAAGCCGGAAACCCTGGCCATGTTGCAGCGCGACTCACAGCAGCTTGAGCAGTCGCTGCGCGATGTCGGCCTGAAGACCGATGCCAATTCGCTCAGCTTCAGCCTGCGCGAGCAGGGCCAGAACGCCGATGGCCGCGACGGCCAGGGCAATACCGGCCGCCAGCGCGGCCGCGGTCACGAGGAATATGTCGAAACCGGCCATGTCGTCGATGCGGCGGCACAGGCTGCCAGCAACGCCCAGCGCGCGGCCGCCGCGCGCGGCGGGCTCGATATCCGCATTTAAGGCGCCCCGCACAGGAGCACGATCATGGTCAGCAGCGTCACCGATACCTCCAGCGTCGCGAATACCGCATCGAATGCGGCGGCTAGCAAACTGGCCAGCGATTTCGACACCTTCCTGGTGCTGCTGACTACGCAGCTCAAGAACCAGGATCCTACCTCGCCGATGGATCCGAACGAATTCACGCAGCAGCTCGTACAGTTCAGCCAGGTCGAGCAGCAGATCAACATGAACAAGAATCTCGAGCAGATGATCGCGATGCTGCAGGCGGGTCAGAACAGCAACAACCTGAATTTCATCGGCAAGATCGTCGATGTGAACGACAACAAGGTGAAGCTGGCAGAGGGCGGCAGCGCCTTCTGGGCCTATGAGCTGCCGAGCGGCGTGATGAACGTGCAGTACAAGATTCTCAATTCCAAGGGCGAAACCGTGCGCACGGTGAGCGTCAGCTCCGATCAGACCGCGGGATTCAAGCCTGGCCGCGTCGAGGTGGCCTGGGATGGCAAGGACAGCCAGGGCAACGCGGTGCCGGCCGGCAACTACACGCTGGAAGTGGTGGCCAAGGATGCCAGCGGCAAATCTGTCGATGGGGTGAGCGTCTATGCGCGCGGTTATGTCGAAGCGCTCGAGACCGTCGATGGTCAGCAATACCTGGTCGTGTCGGGCAGCAAATACCTGCCCGAGAAGGTGGTCTCGGTCTTCGCGCCGCCGCAGAACGACAATACCGGGGGCGACGACGAGGAAGAGGCAGCCTGACGGGCGGCAATGGCTCACCAGCGGTCTTGATTTTGGAATCTTGTTGAAACGGGTGATTGGCATGGAAAACGTTCAGACTCTCAACCAGACGGCTCGCCTGCTGCCGTTGCCGGCCCGGCCGACCAGCGTGATCGGCCCCGAAGGCCAGCGCATCACCCGCGATACCCTGCCATCGCCCAACACCAAACGCTGGGTGATCCGCCGCAAGGCCGAGGTCGTGGCGGCGGTGCGCGGCGGCCTGCTCAGCCTGGAGGAAGCCTGCCAGCGCTACGCCCTGACGCTCGAGGAATTCCAGTCCTGGCAGCGCGCCATCGAGCAGCATGGTCTGCCCGGCCTGCGCACCACCCGGCTGCAGGATTACCGGCCCGGCAGCCTGCGCGCGCCGGCGGCGCGGATGTCGGGGGCGGCGGGTTGATGGTCTGCCTCTAACCCACTGATTTTATTGATTCCGGAAGGTTAACAATCCGCTAGGCAAATTTTGCCGGGGTGTTAACCTCTTCTTCATCCCGCGTTCCTACCTTGCAAGCGTGGCAGGAGGTGCCTGCCGTAACGCGTGCCTGGTGCATGGGGTGAAGCCGTGAACGGAATCATGAATATGATGCGGAACATCGGTCCCGCGCGGCTGGCGATGCTGGCGGCGACGGCGGCGGTTCTGCTCGGCTTTTTCGTTTTCCTCGGGATGAAGGTCACGCAGCCCAAGATGGCGCTGCTGTACGGCAATCTCGATCTCGAAACCTCGGCCGAAATCGTCAACCGGCTGGAAACCCAGAAAATCCCCTATCAGATCGCCGCCAACGGCGCGCAGATCCTGGTGCCCGAAGACCGCGTGCTGCGCGTGCGCATGCAACTGGCCGAAGGCGGCGTGACCGGCGGCAGCGGCGCGGGTTACGAGATCTTCGACAAGGCCAATGCCCTGTCGGCCACCAATTTCATGCAGAACATCAACCAGCTGCGCGCGCTGGAAGGCGAGCTGGCCCGCACGATCCGCTCGCTCGACCAGGTTCAGCAAGCGCGCGTCCATCTGGTGCTGCCGCGCCGCGAGGTGTTCAGCCGCGAACAGCGCGAGCCTTCGGCCTCCATCGTGATCAAGACGCGCGGCGGCCGGCTCGACCAGCCGCAGGTGCGCGCGATCCAGAATCTCGTCGCCTCGGCGGTGCCCGACCTGAAACCGACGCGTATCTCGGTGGTGGATGATCGCGGCAACCTGCTGGCGGGCACGCAGGAAGAAGCCGATCCGGCCACGGCCACGGCCAACCGTCTGTCCGACATGCGGCGCCAGATCGAGGATCGCCTGCGCAAGAATGTCGAGGCGCTGATCGAACGCTCGGTCGGTGTCGGCAATGTGCGCGCGGAGATTTCGGTCGACATGGATTTCGACCGCGTCACCACCAACCAGGAACTGTTCAACCCCGACCAGCAGGTGGTGCGCTCGACCCAGACCATCACCGAGAACAACCAGAGTCAGGAAGGCCAGCAGAACGTCACGGTCGCCAACAACCTGCCCGAGGCGCAGGGCCAGGGCGGCACCCAGGCCACCTCGACCGCGAACCGTACCGAGGAACTGGTCAATTACGAGATTTCCAAGACCATCCGCACCCAGGTGCGCGAGGCCGGCGTGGTGCGCCGCGTTTCCGCCGCCGTGCTGGTCAACAACATCATCCAGGTGGATGGCCAGGGCCAGCGGTCCTATCTGGCGCGGTCGCCCGAGGAATTGCAGCAGCTCAGCACGCTGGTGCGCAACGCAATCGGTTTCGATCAGGCCCGCGGCGATACTGTGGAAGTCGTGTCGATGCGGTTCGCCGAGCCGGGCGACATTCCCGAAGAGGTTGATCCGGCCTCGCTGCCGATCTTCCTCGGCCTGACCAAGGATGAACTGTTCCGCATCGGCGAGATCGCCGGCTATGTGCTGCTCGGCCTGCTGGCCATGCTGCTGGTGGTCCGGCCGCTGATCCGCCGCGTGCTGGAAGCTTCGCGCGAAAGCGAGGATATCCCGCCCGGCATGCTGACGCCCGCGGCGCCGGGTCTGCCCATGGTGGTTGGCGGCGCGCCGATCGCCGAATTGCCGGCCGCGCCCGATGCTGGCATGGCGCCGCCCACCCCCGGCATCGAATCGATGATCGACATTGCCCGCATCGAGGGCCAGGTGAAGGCGTCGTCGCTCAAGAAGATCGGCGAGATCGTCGACAAGCATCCGGAAGAAGCGGTTTCGATCATCCGCAACTGGCTCTACCAGACGGCCTGACGGCGGAATTTAGGAGCGCGCTATGGCAGACAAGGACTTCCGCCAGCTCAAAGGTCCCGACAAGGCCGCCATCCTGATGCTGGCGCTGGGCGAGGAGCATTCGTCCAAGATCTGGCCGCTGCTCGATGACGAAGAGATCAAGGAAATCTCGCAGAACATGGCCAATCTTGGCGCCATCAATTCCGATGTCGTCGAAAAGCTGTTCCTCGAGTTCGTCAACAATTTCTCCTCCACCGGCTCGCTGACGGGTACTTTCGACAGCACGGAACGCCTGCTGATGAAGGCGCTGCCCAGCGAGCGCGTCAACCAGATCATGGAGGAAATCCGCGGTCCGGCCGGCCGCACCATGTGGGACAAGCTCGCCAACGTGAACGAGAACGTGCTGGCGAACTACCTGAAGAACGAATATCCGCAGACCGTCGCGGTCGTGCTGTCCAAGATCCGGCCCGAGCATGCCGCGCGCGTGCTGGCGGCGCTGCCGGAAGAATTCTCGATGGAAGTCGTCATGCGCATGCTGCGCATGGAGGCCGTGCAGAAGGAAGTGCTCGACAAGGTCGAGCAGACCCTGCGCACCGAATTCATGTCGAACCTGGCGCGCACCAACCGTCGCGACGCGCACGAGATGATGGCGGAAATCTTTAACAGTCTCGACCGCAACACCGAGGCGCGCTTCCTCGCTGCGCTGGAAGAGCGCAGCCGCGATGCAGCCGAGCGCATCAAGGCGCTGATGTTCACCTTCGAGGACCTGATCAAGCTGGATCCGTCCGGCGTGCAGACCCTGCTGAAAAGCGTGGAGAAGGAAAAGCTCAGCCTGGCGCTCAAGGGTGCCTCGGAAACGCTGCGCGACCTGTTCTTCTCCAACATGTCCGAACGCGCGTCCAAGCTGCTGCGCGAGGAAATGGAATCGCTCGGTCCGGTGCGCCTGAAGGATGTCGACGAGGCGCAGATGATGATGGTCAACACGGCCAAGGAACTGGCGGCCAAGGGCGAGATCATGCTGGCCGACAACAAGGGCGAAGACGAACTCATCTACTGATGCGGAAAGCAGCGTAAGCGATGGTCAGCAAGGCCAAATTCCTGTTCGATCTGCCCTTCGACGGCACCAAGCCGAAGGTCGAACGCTCCTACGCGCCCAAACCGCCGCCGGCGAAATTCTCCACCGAGGATGTCGAGGCCGCCAAGGCCGCAGCCTTCGCCGAAGGCGAGCAGGCCGGCCATGCGGCGGCCTATGGCGAGCATCAGCGCAATCTCGAACAAGCCATGCAGGCCGTCGAAGGCCAATTGGCAGCCATCGCCGCCGGCGAGGAGCGCGCCCGCATCGCCGCCCGCGCCGAAGCGGCGGAGCTGGCGGTGGCGGTGGCGCGCAAGCTGGCCGGCCGGCTGATCGAACGCCAGCCGCTGGAACAGATCGAATCGCTGGTGCTGCGCTGCATGGACGACATGCGCGAGGAACCGCGCCTGGTGATCCGCGCCAACGAGGCGGTGGTGCAACTGCTGGACCAGCGCATCGACCAGCTGGTGGCGCAATCCGGATTCGGCGGCAAGGTCGCGCTGGTGCCCGACGAGACGATGGCGCCCACCGATTGCCGCATCAACTGGGCCGATGGTTCGGCCGAACGGCGCCAGTCGGCGCTGGAGCAGGAAGTCGACCAGGCGGTCGAACGGTATCTGACCGGGCTGCAGTCGCAGCTCGCAGAGCCCGGCGCAGCATAGCCGCGGCCAGGGAGTGAGCAGGCATGGCTGAGAACGAAGACCTCGAACTGAAGGACCTCGGACAATCCCCCGACATGATGGAGGAGGAAGATCCGAATGCCGCCCGTACGGCGGCCGACCTGCAGGCTGTGTTCGATATTCCGGTGCATGTCTCGGCGGTACTCGGCAAGGCCAACATGCAGGTCAGCCAGCTGCTGAAGCTGGGGCGTGGTGCCGTGGTGGAACTCGACCGCAAGGTCGGCGAGGCGATCGACATCTATGTGAACAACCGGCTGGTGGCGCGCGGCGAGGTGGTGGTGGTGGAAGACCGGCTCGGCGTGACCATGACGGAAATCATCAAGGGCGGCCGCGGCGGCTGATGCGGGCCGTGGCGGAATTCAGGCGTATCGGGCAGGGACTCTGGGGCGGATTATGCGACTGATCATCATCGGCACGCTCAACGGACAGATCGGTGCGGCAACCCGCATCGCGCTGCAGCGCGGCGCCAAGGTGGCGCAGGTCGAGGATATAGAGCAGGCCCTCAATACCCTGCGCGCCGGGCGCGGCGCCGATCTTGCGATGATCGATGTCAGCCTCGATGTGAAACATCTGGTCGAGAGCCTGAAGGCCGAGCGGATCAGCCTGCCGGTGGTGGCCTGCGGCATCGGCAACGATGCCCGCGCGGCCGTGGCGGCGATCCGCGCCGGCGCCAAGGAATACCTACCGCTGCCGCCCGAGGCCGACCTGATCGCCGCGGTGCTGGAAGCCGTGGCGGAAGAAAGCCATCAGCTGCTGTTCCGCGATCCGGCCATGGGCCAGGTCGTCAAGCTGGCCGAGCAGATCGCGCCCAGTTCCGCCTCGGTGATGATCACCGGCGAAAGCGGCACGGGTAAGGAAGTGATGGCGCATTTCATCCATGCGCGCTCGCCGCGCGCCGAGCGGCCGTTCGTCTCGGTCAACTGCGCCGCCATTCCCGATACGCTGCTGGAATCCGAACTGTTCGGCCACGAGAAGGGCGCCTTCACCGGCGCAGTGGCCCGTCGCCTGGGCAAGTTCGAGGAAGCCAATGGCGGCACGCTGCTGCTGGACGAAATCAGCGAGATGGATATCCGCCTGCAGGCCAAGCTGCTGCGCGCCATACAGGAGCGCGAGATCGACCGCATCGGCGGCTCCAAGCCGGTCAAGGTCGATATCCGCGTGATCGCCACGTCGAACCGCAATCTCGCCGAGGAAGTCGCCAAGGGCAATTTCCGCGAGGATCTGCTGTTCCGCCTCAATGTGGTGAACATCAAGCTGCCGCCATTGCGCCAGCGCCCGGCCGATATCGAGTTGCTGGCCACGCATTTCGTGAAGAAATACGCCGAGGCCAATGGCGTGCCGGAACGGCCCCTGAGCCCGGCCACCATTGAGGCACTGAAGCAGGCGCCCTGGCGCGGCAACGTGCGCGAACTGGAAAACACCATGCATCGCGCCGTGCTGCTGGCGCTTGGGTCGCAGATCGAGATCGCCGATATCCGCCTGCCCGATGGCAGCGCGCTGTCCGATACGCTTGGCCGGCCTGCCGCCGGCGATGGCGCGACGGCCGAGGCCGGCGGCGCGGCGCCGAACCTGGTTGGCCGCACTGTGGCCGATGTTGAGCGCGACCTGATCATCGACACCCTCAAGCATTGCTTAGGGAATCGCACCCATGCGGCGAATATTCTGGGCATTTCGATCCGCACGCTACGCAACAAGCTGAAACAGTATACCGACGAAGGCGTGGCCGTTCCGGCCGCCAACGAGAGCACGCGCGCGACGGCCTGAGGCCTTGCCGCGCGGGGGTTGAGGAGAGACAGGAATGGCGGAGAACGTACCGGCCGACGGTCAGGCTGGCGCTCCCGGTGCCGCGGGCGCCGGCGGTCCCGGCCTGTTCGACCGGATGCGCGGTGTGGGCAGTCATGGCGACATCATGCTCGCCGTGGGCATCATGGCGATCCTGTCGGTGCTCATCCTGCCGATGCCGACCTGGCTGCTCGACGTCGCCCTGGCGCTTTCGATCACCGCGTCCGTGCTGGTGATGATGACCTGCCTGTTCATCACCAAGCCGCTGGAATTCTCCAGCTTCCCGACCGTGCTGCTGATCACCACCATGCTGCGGCTGGCGCTCAACCTGGCTTCCACGCGCCTGATCCTGGCCAACGGCCATGAAGGCACCGATGCCGCCGGCCATGTGATCGAGGCTTTCGGCCAGTTCATCATGAGCGGCAACCTGGTGATCGGCATCATCGTGTTCGCCATCCTGGTGATCGTGAACTTCGTCGTCATCACCAAGGGTTCCGGGCGCATCGCCGAGGTGTCGGCCCGCTTCACCCTCGATGCCATGCCGGGCAAGCAGATGGCGGTCGATGCCGACCTTTCCGCCGGCCTGATCGACGAGGCCACGGCCCGCGCCCGACGCAAGGAACTGGAAGACGAATCGAGCTTCTTCGGCTCGATGGACGGTGCCTCGAAATTCGTGCGCGGCGATGCGGTCGCCGGCCTGCTGATCACGTTCATCAACCTGATCGGCGGCGTGATGATCGGGGTGATTCAGAATGGGCTGACCTTCGCCCAGGCGATGAACACCTATTCGATCCTCAGCGTCGGCGATGGCCTGGTCTCGCAGATTCCGGCCCTGATCGTCTCGGTGGCCGCGGGTATCATGGTCTCGAAGGGTGGCGTCACGGGTTCCACCGACAAGGCTCTGTCCCGTCAGCTCTCCTCGGTCAAGGCGCTGGGCATGTCGGGCGTGCTGGCCGCCTGCTTCGCCATCATCCCGGGCATGCCTTTCATTCCCTTCCTGCTGCTGGCCATGCTGTCCGGCGGCCTTGCCTACATCGCCTGGCAGCAGGAGAAGAGGGCGCGGCTGGCCGCCTATGTGCCGCCGCCACCGCCACCCGCGCCGGTCAGTCCGCTGGACGAGCCGGTCACCAATGCCCTTGCGATCGACGACCTGCGGCTTGAACTGGGTTTCAGCCTGCTGCCGCTGATCAACGATGCGCGCGGCTACCGCCTGACCGACCAGATCAAGGCCCTGCGCCGCCAGATCGCCATCGACATGGGCTTCATCATGCCCAGCGTGCGCATCCTGGATAACATGCAGCTGCCCGGTACCACCTATGTAATCCGCGTCAAGGAGGTGGAAGCCGCCCGCGGCACGGTGAAGCCGAACGCGCTGCTGGTGATGGATCCGCGCGGCGAGCGCATCGCGCTGGCCGGCGAGGAGACCATCGAGCCGACCTTCGGCCTGCCCGCCATGTGGGTGGACGAATCCCTGCGCGACGAGGCGATGTTCCGCGGCTATACCGTGGTCGATCCCGGCACGGTGATCACCACCCACCTGACCGAGGTGGTGAAGGACAACATGGCCGACCTGCTCAGCTATGCCGAGACGCAGAAGCTGATCGAGGAGCTCAAGAAGGCAAACGAGAAGCTGGTGGCCGAGGTGATCCCGGGCCGCATAAATGTGAATGGCGTGCAGCGCGTGCTGCAGAACCTGCTGGCCGAGCGCGTCTCGATCCGCGACCTGGCCAGCATCCTGGAGGCCATCGCTGAGGCCACCGGATACACCCAGAGCGTCACCCAGATCACCGAACATGCCCGTTCCAGGCTGGCGCGACAGATTTCCAATGCCCATGTCAGCCCGGACGGCTATATTCCGCTGGTGACGCTCTCGCCGCAATGGGAGCAGAATTTCGCCGAGGCGCTGATCGGTCAGGGCGAGGAACGGCAGCTCAGCATGCAGCCCTCGCGCCTGCAGGACTTCATCGCCCAGGTGCGCCAGACCTTCGAACGGCTGGCATCCGAGGGGCATGTGCCGGTGCTGCTGACCAGCCCGGGCATCCGCCCCTATGTGCGTTCGATCGTGGAGCGGTTCCGGCCGGCCACGGTGGTGATGTCGCAGCAGGAAATCCATCCGAAGGCCAAGCTTCGGACCGTGGCGCAGATTTGACCGTGGCTCAGATTTAAGGACGCTGAACGATGCGGCTGAAGACCTTCCAGGCAGCGACGATGACCGAGGCGATGGACCTCGTGCGCCGCAGCCTGGGCGAGGATGCCATCATCGTCTCCACCTACAGCCACCGGAACGGTGGCGGGGTCGAGATCACGGCGGCCGTCGAACAGCACAACGAGGACGACTTCGCCACGCCCGAGGCCCAGGCCCTGCGCTACGGCCAGGGCAACGGCCGGCTGTTCGTGCCCGACGAGGATTTCGCCGGCGGTTCAGAGCAGGTGGGCGAGCTGATCGCCGGTGCGCTGGCCTGGCATGGCGTGCCGCAGCGCGTGGCCGAACGCCTGACCGAGGCGGCCCTGCGCGTTGGCCTCGACGATCCGCTCGGTGCGCTGGCCGAGGCGCTGGACGAGGTCTATCGTTTTCCCGGCCTGAGCAGCGACAACCGCCCGCTGATCCTGATCGGCCCGCCGGGCAGCGGCAAGACGATCGCCAGTGCGAAAATCGCTGCGCGCTGCGTGATGGATCGCCGCCCCGTGCATGTGGTGTCCTGCGATGCCAGCCGCGCCGCCGCCGGCGAGCAACTGGCTGCGCTCTGCCGTGTCATGGCCACGCCCTTCGCCGAGGTCGCCGATGCCCGCGAACTTGGACGCGTGGCTGACGATACGCCCGCCGATGCCAAGCTGGTGATCGATACCGCCGGCGTGAACCTGTTCGATGCCAGCGAACGCAAGACGCTGAAGGCGCTGATCGATGCCAGCGGCGCCGAGCCGGTCGCCGTGTTCGCTGCCGGCACCGACGCGATGGAAACCGGTGAACTGGCCGGCCAGGCGGTGGCGCTGGGCGCGCGGCGTTATATCGCCACCCGCCTCGACACCGCCCGCCGCCTCGGCGCGCTGGTCACGGCTGCCGACCTGGGCGGCCTGGCCTTTGCCGATGCCGGCGCCTCGCCCTTTGTCGGCCAGGGTTTCCTGCGCCTCGATCCGCTCGGCCTGGCGCATCGCCTGCTGGCCGATCCCGATGCGCTGGCCGCCGAGGCCGGCGCTGCTGCCGCTTCCGCCCCGAAACCCGCCGTCTTCAAGGCTGCCGAATGACCGTGACGACCATGACGCCGACGACACCGCCTCCCTCCGCCGCCCGTCCGGCCCGCCATCCGGCCGCCGCCCTGCGCCAGCCCAACATCGTGGCGGTCGCCTCGGGCAAGGGCGGCGTGGGCAAGACCTGGCTTTCCGTCACGCTGGCGCACAGCTTCGCCCGCCAGGGCCAGCGCGTGCTGCTGTTCGACGGCGATATCGGCCTGGCGAATGTGGACATCCAGCTCGGCCTGATGCCCGACCGCGATCTGGGCAGCGTGATCGCCGGACGGTTCAGTCTGGCCGACGCGGTGATGTCGTCGGAGGCGGGTTTCGACATCATCGCCGGCAAGTCAGGCTCGGCTTCGCTGGCCACGCTGGACCAGGCGGCGCTGAGCGGCCTGCGCGACGAACTGGCGCAGCTGGCCAAGAGTTACGACCGGGTGGTGATCGATCTGGGCGCCGGCGTCGACGCCGTGGTGCGCACCCTCTCGGCGATTGCCGGCATCACGCTGGTGGTGACCAACGACGAGCCCACCGCGCTCACCGATGCCTATGCCTTCATCAAGCTCACCCGCATGGCCGACCGCAATGCCGATGTGCGCGTGGTGATCAATATCGCGCCGACCACGCGCGAGGGCGAACGCACCTATGCCAAGCTGAACAAGGCCGCTGAGAATTTCCTGAAATACTCGCCGCCGCTGGCCGGCGTCATCCGGCGCGACGACAAGGTGCGCGATGCGATCCGCAACCAGGTGCCGCTGCTCACCCGCCATCCGATGTGCGAGGCCGCCGAGGATATCGAGGCGCTGATGCACGGCCTGATGGGCGCGCCGCAGCCGGCGCCGCTCTGAAGCATTTCATCGCGGACGGAGCAGGCGCGTGAGCGAACTCGGTCCGCTGCTCCCAAAACCGCCGACGCCGCCGGCCGGCAATAGCGGCGGATCGACGTCGCCCGCTCCGGCCACGCCTGCCGCCGCACCGTCGGCAGCGGAAGGCGCAGCGGTGCAGACCGCGGCGGCCGTGACCCAGCCGGGCGGTTCAGCGCCTGCGCAGACCCAGCCCCAAAACCCGGCGCAGGCCCCGGCGCAAACGCCGACGCAGACGCCTGCCCAACCACCCGCACAAACGCCTACGCAGGGATCGTCGCCATCGCCATCCACCGTTCTGAAAGACACGGCGGCGGAAATCTCCGCTTCGCTGCGGGAGCTGGCGCGCGGTGGCCAGGTTGATGCCACGGTGATCGCGCGCGATGGCCAGGCCCTGCTGGTGCGCACCGCTGCCGGCAGCACGCTCAGCCTGCCCAATCTGGCCAGCATGCTGCAGCAGGCCAATGTCGCCATACTGAATGCCGCGCTGAAGCTGCAGATCGACCCCGAGAATCCGCAGCAGGCCACGCTCACCGCCGTCAACGGCAAGCCGCTCGCGCTGCCCCTGCCCGTGCAGGTGCAGCCGCCCACTGCCGCCCAGCTCGCGCTTGCCGCAGCCCCGCCGCAACCGGCGACCGCCGCCGCGCCCGTCTTGCCGCAGGCGGGCCAGACGCTCACGGCCACCGTGCAGCCGCTGCCCCTGCCGGCCAATGCCGCCGCGCAGGCAGGCTTGCCGCCGGGCAGCCAGGTGCAGGTGATCGTGCAGACCGCGACTTTGCCGTCTGCGTCGCCGACCGCCGCGCCAGCATTGCCGGCCCAGGCGCAACCGACTCAATCGCCTCAGCCTGCTGCGACACCGACCATTCAGCCGCCTGTCCCGCAACCCAGTTCGTCTCCGCAACCCGCCGCGGTGCCATTGCCAGCTCAGGCAGGCCAACCGGCGCCGGTTCCTGCCAGTCTGCCTTCGGCGATGGTGGCGCAGATGGCGGTGCAGACATCACAGGCACCGATCCAGACAACGCTCCAGGCTGCGATTCAGGCAACGATTCAGACACCGGCTCAGAATCCGCTGCAACCGCAAGTGCCGATGCAGCCGCCGTCACCGATGCCGGCGGGTGCACAGTTTCCCGTTCCGCAGGGTCCCGCGTCGCCCTTGTCTATGGCACAGGCCATACCTGCAAGCCTGGTGGGGCAGACGCTCACCGGCATCGTCACCGGCCAGTCGCAGACCGGCCAGGTGCTGGTCAGCACGCCGCAGGGCGTGCTGGCGCTCAGCCTGCCGCAGCCTCTGCCGCCGGGCACGCAGCTCGCACTGGAACTGGCCGCCATCACGCGACCGCCGCCGCCGACACCCACCGCGCTTGGCCCGGCGCCGCTGGCCACGGTGCTGACGCGCCTGCAGGGCGAGTGGCCGGTGCTGCAGCAGACCCTGGATGCGATCCGCGCCGCCGATCCCGCGCTGGCGCAAAGGCTGCAGGCGGAATTGCTGCCACAGCCCAACGCGCGGCTCGCCGCCACGGCGTTGCAGTTCATGGCCGCCGCTGCCGCCGGCAATGCCCAGGCCTGGCTCGGCTCGGAGGCCGTGCGCAAGCTGGAGCAACAGGGCCGGCAGGACCTGCTGCGCCGCCTGGATGACGATTTCCGCGAACTGGGCCGGCTGAACCAGCGTAGCGGCGACAACGACTGGCAGGCCCTGGTGATGCCGATGCTGATCGGCGGCAAGGTCGAGCCGATCCAGATCTTCATGCGCCGTCGCCGCGACCGCCGGCAGCAACAGCAGCAGACCCGTTTCATCATCGACTTCAATCTGGAAAGCACGGGGCCGATCCAGTTCGACGGCCTGGTCGGCGTGAAACAGCTCGATCTGGTCCTGCGCAGCGAAACCGCTTTCGGCCCTGCCTTCCGCATGGATGTGAGCGCGATCTTCGAAGAGGCCCTGGCGATCACCGGCATGGCGGGATCGCTGCATTTCCACGACCGCGAAGCGCCGCTGCCCTGGCCCAGCCCGGAACTGGAAGCCAGGGGCCCCAGCACCGAACTGAAAGCCTGACGGTAACCGCGTCGCAAGAAACGGATGGCTTTCGCCGTCCCGCCGCGCTACATGCCCGCATGGCCGGGAGAACTCTCAATCTGGATGGCGTTTCGATATGACCGGACGCGTTTGGCTGCTGCTTGGCGTATTGTCGCTGCTCTGGGGCGGCTCGTTCTTTTTCATCGGCATCGCCGTGCGCGAATTGCCGCCGCTGACCATCGTGGCATCGCGGGTCGCACTGGCCGCCCTGGTGCTCCTGCCGGCGTTGCATCTGATGGGACAGCAGCTGCCGCGCGAACGGACGATCTGGCTGGCCTTCTTCGGCATGGGCCTGCTCAACAATGTGATTCCCTTCACGCTGATCGTCTGGGGCCAGAGCCAGATCCCCAGCGGCCTCGCCTCGATCCTCAACGCCACCACGCCGATCTCGACGGCCATCGTCGCGCATGTCTTCACCAGCGACGAAAAGCTCACGGCCAACCGCATGCTCGGCGTCCTTCTTGGCGTAGCCGGCGTTGCGGTGATGCTGGGGGCCGACCTGCTCGGGGGTCTGGGACAGAATATCGCGGCCCAGGCTGCCTGCCTGCTCGCGACCTTATCCTATGCCTGCGCCGGCGTGTTCGGTCGCCGCTTCCGCCGCATGGCGGTGCCGCCGCCGGTCACCGCGGGCGGGCAGCTCATCGCGTCCACCATCATGCTGCTGCCGCTCGCCGCGCTGGTCGACAAACCCTGGGCTCTCGCCCTGCCGGGCTGGCCGGTGCTTGTCGCGTTGCTGGCGCTGGCGGTGCTGTCCACCGCTTTGGCCTATGTGATCTTCTTCCGCGTCATGGCGGCGGCCGGCAGCAACGTCAATCTCGTGACCCTACTGGTGCCGGTCAGTGCCATCCTGCTCGGCGTGCTGGTGCTGGGTGAAACCCTGCTGCCGCGCCATCTGCTGGGTTTCGGCATCATCGCGCTGGGCCTGCTCGCCATCGACGGGCGGCTGCTGCGCTGGCTGAAGGGCAGGGCGGCCTAGCCCGGCAGGTCGCCCGGTCTTTCCTGGCGGCGGCGGAAGCCCTGCAGGCCGGCTTCGTCCATCTCGGCCTGCTCGCGGCGCTCCTGTTTCTGGCGTTCGCGCCGTTCCCAGTTCTCGAGCACCAGTTCGTATTTTTTCAGCTCGCGGAAGGCGGCATTCACCTCTTCCTGGGCGGCGGCGATGCGGTCGATCACTTCGTCGCGCGAGACTTCCACATTGGCGCGACGCTCGCGGTTCATCTTGCGGTAATTGGCGAAGCCGAAGCTGGAATCGTAATGCAGCGTGGCGACATGGCGCTCATGCTCCAGCTCCTGGTCCAGCTTGTCCATCTGGCGCTCGAATCCGGCGCGCACGATTTCCAGGTCGACCACGGTGCGTCGCCGCTCGTCGAGCCGCCATTTCCACAGCCGGATCAGTCCGTCCACGCCGCGCATGGGTCAGATTCCGCTTTCTACTGGGCGGCCTGCTGGCCGCCGCCTTCCTCGCCGAGGAAGATTTCGGCCAGACGGGCATAACCCGAGGCCAGGTCGGCGCGTTCGGCCTTCTGCTGCTTGAGGAAAGCCTCCAGCAGCGGCTGGTAGCGGATCGCCTCGTCCACCTTGGGATCGGAGCCCATGCGATAGGCGCCCAGCCGGATCAGTTCGGCCATGTCGTCATAGGTCGCCATCAGCTGCCGCGCGCGGTTCACCAGGATGTTCTCGTCCTCGGTGTTGCAGCCCGGCATGGTGCGCGAGATCGAGCGCAGGATGTTGATCGCGGGGTAACGGCCGCGTTCGGCGATGGCGCGTTCCATCACGATATGGCCGTCGAGAATGCCGCGCGTGGCATCGGCGATCGGCTCGTTATGGTCGTCGCCATCCACCAGCACCGTGAACAGCCCGGTGATACTGCCTTCCTCGGTGCCCGGCCCGGCCCGTTCCAGCAGGCGGGGCAGTTCGGCGAAGGTGGTGGGCGGATAGCCCTTGGTGGTGGGCGGCTCGCCGCCCGACAGGCCGATCTCGCGCTGGGCCATGGCGAAGCGGGTGACCGAGTCCATCAGGCAGAGCACCTGCTTGCCCTGGTCGCGGAAATATTCCGCCACCGCCAGCGTCATGTAGGCGGCCTGGCGACGCACCAGCGCCGGTTCGTCCGAGGTCGCCACCACGATCACGGTGCGGGCCAGGCCCGACTTGCCCAGATCGTCCTCGATGAATTCCTGCACCTCGCGGCCGCGCTCGCCGATCAGGCCCACGACGTTCACATCGGCCTCGGTATAGCGCGCCATCATCGACAGCAGCACGGATTTACCCACGCCGGAGCCGGCGAAGATGCCCATGCGCTGGCCGCGGCAGCAGGAGATGAAGGTGTTGATCGCACGCACGCCGAGGTCGATTTTCGCGCCGACCCTTTTGCGGGAATTGGCCGGCGGCGGATTGGCGCGCAGGGGATAGGGCCGCGTGCCGTTGACCAGCGGCGGGCCGCCATCCAGCGGACGGCCGAGGCCGTCGATCACGCGACCGGCCCAGCTGATATCGGGATAGACCACCGGCTGGTCCTCGCCCACCACGGCGCGGCAGCCCAGGCCGACGCCGTCCAGCGAGCCATAGGGCATCAGCAGGGCGCGGTTCTGGCGGAAACCGACCACTTCGCATTCCACGTCGCGATGGTCGCGTGCCTGCACATGCACCCGCGAGCCGATGGACAGATGCCGCTCCACGCCGGCTACTTCCACCAGCAGGCCCTGGATCGAGGTGACCCGGCCGGTGAAACTCACATCCTTGATACGCTCGAGGTCCATCAGCAGGCTGTGCATGGCGCGCCTTTACGGGAATACGAAGCCGGCAGATTAACGGCTGCGGCCTTAACCGCCGGTAAAGCTTCCGATTCCCGGCTGGATCGATACCCTTTGTATTTTGCCAGTTTAGCCGGATTTTCAAGCCGGGTCAGGCGCCGTTTTTCCTCGTCCCGGGGCCTGTGGACAAATCCGTTAACTTTAATCGTTAACAATGGTAAACTATTTCGAATCGGGGCGGAAAAACGCCAAACCTGGTGCCCGGCCGGTGGGGCCGGACCCGAGAAAAGCGTGGGGGTGCCATGCGGGTGCTGCTGATCGAAGACGACGCCGCGATGGCCAAGAGCATCGAACTGATGCTCGGCGCCGAGGGCTTCAACGTCTACAAGACCGAGTTCGGCGAAGAAGGCCTGGATCTCGGCAAACTGTATGACTACGACATTATCGTGCTCGACCTGAACCTGCCCGACATGCACGGCTATGACGTGCTGAAAAAGCTGCGGGCGGCCAAGGTCAACACCCCGATCCTGATCCTGTCGGGCATGGGCGAGGCCGACAAGAAGGTGAAGGGTCTGGGTTTCGGTGCCGACGACTACATCACCAAGCCCTTCAACAAGGACGAGCTGGTCGCCCGCATCAATGCCATTGTCCGCCGCGCCAAGGGCCATTCCCAGTCGGTGATCCAGACCGGCAAGCTGACCGTCAACCTCGACGCCAAGTCGGTCGAGGTCGAGGGCGGCCGCCTGCATCTCACCGGCAAGGAATACGCCATGCTGGAGCTGCTGAGCCTGCGCAAGGGCACGACGCTGACCAAGGAGATGTTCCTCAACCATCTCTATGGCGGCATGGACGAGCCCGAGCTGAAGATCATCGACGTGTTCATCTGTAAGCTGCGCAAGAAGATCGCGTCCGCCACCGGCGGCGACAACTATATCGAAACCGTCTGGGGCCGCGGCTATGTGCTGCGCGACCAGGTCGAGCCGGTGGCCGCCGGCGCCAAGCGTGCGGCCGGCGTCCGGTAAGTCGCGACGGATGGGCAACAAAAAAGCCGGCCCTGAAGGCCGGCTTTTTTGTTGCCCGATTGTCGGGGCGATTACTGTTTCACTTTGAACACCAGCGAAGCATTGTAGAAGGTGCCTTCCACCTCGCTGCCGGCATCCTTGGCGAAATGGCTCACCTCCAGGCCGGCGAAGCCGCGCTTCGGCACGGTCACGCTGGCCTTGCCGTCCTTGCCGGTCTTGATCTTCTCGGCCTTGGCATCATGGCCGAGGAAGATGTCGGCCACCAGGTTGGCATCGGCCAGCGGCTGGCCCTTCAGCAGCACCAGAACGGTGAGTTTGTCGCCGGGCTTCAGCGTGGCCGGATCGGCCTGCGGCACGATCTCCAGATCCATGCCCAGCGGCGTGGCGAAGGTCGCCACCGGCGCCAGATAGGTCTTGGGCATCTTGTAGGACGACCCCGCGATGGTTGGATTGGCCACGGTGCCCTTCGGACCGTTGTTCCATTTGCCGTCCTGGCCCTTGGCCCAGTATTTGTTGTCGAAGAAGGCCGCCACCAGCGCGGCATTGCCGGCCGGTTTCACGGCGGCCGATTCCGTCATGCGCTCGACCTCGGCCGGCACCAGCTTGCCGGCGCCATCGAAGGCCCAGGCCTTGGTGACGCGGGCCGGATCGTAGACATCCAGGTCGCCCGGATCGCCGTTGTTGATCACCAGCTTGCCGGCCTTGTCGGGTTCGATCCACACCGAATGGGCGGCAGCGGGCTGCGCCAGACCAAAAATCAGCAGGCCGGCGGCCAGCAGGAAAAGTTTCATCATCATCTGTCCTTTCATGGATGAGGCATGGGGTAATCAGAATTTGATCGACAGCGAGGCCACGGCGCTGAGCGGCTCGCCCGGCACCACGCGCAGGGGTCCAAGCGCGCGTTCGTAATATTCGGTGTCGAACAGATTGTTGATGTTGAGCGACAGCTTAGCCGCCTCGGTGATTTTGTAGAAGGCCAGCAGGTCCACCTTGGCATAACCGGGCATCAGGAAGCCGTCGTTGCTGCTGCTGCCGGCGCGGTCGTCCACGGCATTGACGCCGCCGCCGAAGCCGAAGCCCTTCATCGGGCCATGCAGGAATTCATACACGCTCCAAAGACCGAAGCTGTGCATCGGGATGTTCTGCAGCCGCGTGCCCACCGCGATGGTGGTGTCCTTGGTCACCTCGGCATCGATATAGGCGTATCCGGCCACCACCCGCCATTCCGGCAGCAGATTGGCGGTCAGGTTCAGGTCGAAGCCCTTGCTGCGCACCTCGCCGGTCTGGATATAGGTGTTGCTGTCGGCCGGATTGGTGGCCAGCACGTTCTTTTTGGTCAGATGGAACACCGATGCCGTGGCGCTGAGCCTTTTGTCCAGCAGTTCGGTCTTCACGCCGGCCTCATAGCCCAGGCCGGTTTCCGGCTCGAACGGCTGGTCGCCGGCCGCCGTGGTGAAGCCGGTATGGGAATCCATCACCGGGCGGAAGGATTTCGCCACGCTGGTATACAGGGCCAAATCGGGCACAACCTTGTAGGTCAGGCCGGCGCGCGGACTGAAGCCCTGACGCGATTGCGGCACGCTTTTGCCGCTGACGCGGTTGGCGAAATCCTGTTCATACCAGTCGGCGCGGAAACCGAGCTGCGCTTCCAGCTTTTCGGTCAGGCTGATCTGGTCCTGCAGATACAGCGCGTAATTGTCCGATGTATCTTTCAGGTCGCTGACCGGATTCAGCGTCGCCGAACTCGGACTGTAGACCGGATTGTAGATGTTGATCGAATTGACGTTGGCGCGGCTGAATAACTCGCTCGATGTCGCACGCTCGTATTCCAGGCCGGCCAGCAGGGTATGGCCGATGCCGCCGGTTACCAGGTTGCCCACGGCCTCGAACTGCGTCGTTGCGCTGTGCCAGGTGTAATCGCGCAGGGCACGGCGGCGTGTCAGCACGCCTGTCGTTGCGTTGAGCGTGTTCGGTTCGGTGGCATAACCATACATCGAGCCGTTTTTCGCCTGTACGGCTGCGCGCAGGGTCCAGTCATCGCTGACGTCATGCTCCAGTCGGGCCGAGGCCATGTAGTTGCGATTCTCGATCCTGCCATCGCTCGGCTCGCCCAGAAAGCGGCTGATCGGGATCACACCCAGCTGGCCGTTCACCGCCACTACGCCGCGGTCGAACACGCGTTCGTCGTTGATCGCCTCGGCCTCGATGGTCAGCCGATTGTTGCCGTTGGGCTGCCAGGTCAGTACGGGGGCAAAGAACTGCCGCTCAGAATCGACATGGTCGCGGAAGCTGTCGCGGCTTTCGATCGCCAGGTTGGCGCGGCCCAGCAGCGACTTGTCGTCATTCATGATCGCGTTGGCATCCACCGTGCCGCGATACAGCCCATAACTGCCGATGCTGCCCTGCAGGATGGTGAAGTTTTCCGTCAGCGGTTTCTTGGTCACGATATTGACGAAGCCGCCGGGATCGCCGCGACCGTAAATCGAAGCCGAAGGACCGAGCAGCACATCGACCTGTTCGATATTGGCGGAGTCGGAGGTGGCGTCGTAACGCCGGCCGGTGGTGAAGCCGTTCTTGGCCGAGTTCGTCGTCTTCAGGCCGCGCAGGTTCATCTCATAGAGATTGAGGCCGCCGAAATTGTTGCCCTTGGAAATGCCGCCCACGTAATCCAGCGCCTTTTCCACGTTGGTCGCGCCGGTGTCTTCCAGCAGTTGCTTGGGCATTGCCACCACGGTCTGCGGCACGTCGATCAGCGGCGTGTCGGTCTTGGTGGCGCTGGAACTGCGCGGCGCGCGATAACCTTCGGTTTCGTCGGCCGGCACGGTTCCCTGCACGGTGACGGGCGGCAGATTGACGGCATCGGTTTGTGCGGTCTGGGCCAGGGCCATGCTGGGCAGGGCGATCAGGGCCAGGCCGAGCAGGCCGGGCCGATTAAAGATTTGAGATTGGCTCATTTTCCCCTCAGGTCTTCTTGTGCAATTCAGTCTGGATCGCAATTTATGCCTGTAATGTTATAATATAACAATACTCAGGCAACAAAAGAGGCCGGACTCAGGAGGGGCGGATAGGCAGAATCATCGTCATGGCGGTCTCGCGGCAACGCAGTGGCACGTCACCGCGGGCGCATGTCAGACCGGGGCTGGTCACCCGGCCGAAACATCCATCGGAATCACCCCGCCCGACGTGCCCGCGTATGACCACGGCTGACGGCAGGTCTCCTGGCTTGCGGGTCGTCGCGTTCCGTCGGCCTTCCCGGTGCGAGACGCGCCAGTGGCCATGACGACAGAAAACTCGCCGCTTACAGTTGCGGGGGCAGCCACGGCATAGGGCATGTAGCCCGCACCGCGTTCCCTGTTAGGCCCGAATGGGCACCGTCGCGGCGGATGCTAGGAGATTGCTCCGGGTCCGGTCAATGACGACGACCGGAGATTCAGCGTGGCGTGCTTTCAGCGTCTGGGTGCGTCTGGCCAGAAGCGCACACCTTCGCGGGCCAGGCCGCCCGCGACGCCCATCGGCGTGCCATCCGCGCGCCAGCAGGCCGCACCTTCCAGGCCGTTGCCCGCATTCTCCGGTAGGAAGCGGATTGCATTCATGCCGCCGCCCACATGCGGCACCGGCAAGATGTCGTGGCCGAAACCGGCCAGCGCATCCCGTGTAGCCTGCGGAAAACCGTCCTCCAGCTCCACCATCTGGCCCTGGGTCCACAGGCGCGGCGCTTCCACCGCCTGTTGCAATGTCATGCCATGGTCGATCAGGTTGACCAGGGCCTGCATGGCCGAACCGAAGATGCGCAATCCGCCGGGCAGGCCCAGCGCGTAGACCGGTTTGCCGTCACGCAGGGCCATCAGCGGTGCCTGCGAGGTGGTGATGCGCTTGTTTGGTGTCACCGACAAAGCTTTGCCCGGATGCGGATCGAACAGATACATGTAGTTGTTCGGGATCACGCCGGTGCCGGGCAGGATGAAGCGCGCCCCGAACAGGCTGTTGATGGTCTGCGTGCTGGTCACCACATGGCCATCGGCATCGGCCACCGTCACATGGGTGGTGTTGGCCGACTCGCCGGCGGCCACGCCGGCGCTCCAGCTTTGCGCCCTGTGCCGGTCGATCTTCGCGCGCCGCTCGGCGGCATAGGTTTTTGAGATCAGTTTTTCCACCGGCACGTCGACGAAGGCCGGATCGGCGGTGGCGGCGGCGCGGTCGGCGAAAGCGATCTTCAAAACTTCGGCCAGCAGATGCAGCGCCTCGGGCGAGCCGAAACCCAGCCCGCCGATGTCGTACCCTTCCAGGATGTTGAGCATCTGGATCACATGCACGCCGCCCGATGAGGGCGGCGGCGGGCCGACGATCTCGAATCCGCGATAACTGCCGCGTACCGGTGCACGTTCAACGGTGCGATAGGCCAGAAGGTCATCGCGGGTCAGCCAGCCACCAGCCTTCTGCATTGCGGCCACGATGGCATCGCCCAGCGCGCCGCCATAAAGAGCTTCTGCACCTTCTCGCGCGATCAGCTTCAGCGTCTCGGCATAGCCGCCTTGCACCAGTCTCGCGCCGGCCCTGATCGGCACGCCGTCGGGCAGATACAGCCGGCTGATCGCCGGATCGCGTGCCAGGTCGGCTGCGCATTCTGCCACGCATTCGGCCAGATAGGGCGTGACGGTGAAACCGCGTTCGGCATGGCGGATGGCCGGCTGGATCACATCCTGCAGCGGCAGCCGGCCGAAGCGCTGCAGCGTCTCGCACCAGGCTTTCAGGTTGCCGGGCGAGGCCACGGCTTTTGCACCCACGGCATTCTCGCGGCCTTCGGTTTCCAGGTAATCCGGTCCGGGCGTATCGCTCACCGGGCGATAGCATTCGGCATGACTGGCCAGCGGCGCGCTGCTCAGGCCATCGATCACGGTATGGCGGCCATCGGGCAGACGAAGATGCGCCATGCCGCCGCCGAAGATGCCCACCATCATCGGTTCGACCACAGTGAGGGTGAACAGCGCGGCGATGGCGGCATCCACCGCATTGCCGCCGGCTGCCAGCATCTCGATGCCGGCCGCCGAGGCCAGCGGATGGTTGCTCACCACCATGCCGCGACTGGCGGTGGCGGGTTGTTTCTGGCAGTGGAAGAACAGCGTCATGGCATGCAGCACGCGCGGTTCATGGCGCGAAGTTCAGCGTCAGCGTCGTCTCGTTCGCCTCCGCCGCCACGCTCAGGTCGCTGGCAATGGCCAGCAGGCGGGCATAGCGCGCCATGGCCGGTGCGGGCTCCTGCGACCAGTCGGCTTCACCGCCAAAGGCGGCGGCCACGCCATCCTGCCAGCGCAGCATCGAGCCTTCGGCACGAATCGCCCAGCCTGCGCCGGCGCGCGTGAGGCTGAGCGTGCCGCCGCGCGGCAGGGCCTGACCCGCGAGAGCGAGCCCCAGCAGCAGGGCCTTGCCCAGCGGCTTGGGCAGATCGACATTCTCCTGCGGCAGAACAAGGCCCAGCCGGCCGCCGGCAAAATAACTCTGCGCCACGCGGCTGATCTCGCCCAGCGCCATCGGATCCTGCACGCCGCCCGAGGCGCCCAGCGCCAGCCGGAAGAAGGCCAGCCGGCGCGCGGCGTCGTTGGCCGATTGCGCGATCAGGCCGATGGCTTCCTCGCGCATACCCGGATCGGTTTCCTCGGCCAGCAGCTCGACGCCGTTATTCACCGCGCCGATGCTGCCCGCCAGATCGTGGCACAGCCGTGAACAGATCAGCGCGACCAAGTCGAGCGTTTCGGTAGTGGCCATGGCTGAATTCTCCGGCGGCGGGCGGTGGCGGTGGGACTCCGTCCTGTCTAAGATGTCTGCGGCAGGCAATCAACCGCAAGCGAGTCCTCATGCTGGCCCCTTTTGCGCCCGGCGACTGGGTGAAAAACCCGCTGGAACCCGAATGGGGGCCGGGCCAGGTGCAGTCAGCCATCGGCAGCCGCGTGACGGTGAATTTCCTGCATGCCGGCAAGCGCCTGATCAATACCGACCAGGTGATGCTGCGCCCCGTGAATGCCCCGGAAGACTGATGCCGGCCGATATCGCACAGCTTGCCCCGGCAATCCTCGCCCTGGCCCGCAAGGCCGAGGCCGCTATCATGGCGGTCTATGCCACAGCCTTTGAGCAGCGCGCCAAGCAGGATGCCAGCCCGGTCACCGATGCCGACGAACAGGCCGAGGCGATCATCCTGGCCGGTTTGCAGGCGCTGACCCCCGATATTCCCGTGGTGGCCGAGGAACAGGCCGCGCGCGGCGAGACCCCGGATGTCGCGGGTAAAAACTTCTGGCTGGTCGATCCGTTGGACGGCACGCGCGAATTCGTCGACCGCAACGGCGAATTCACCGTGAATATCGCCCTGATCGACCATGGTGCACCGGTTCTGGGTGTGGTGACCGCACCGGCGCTTGGACTTGCATGGCTTGGATACGGTGGCAAAGCCTGGCGCCATGAAGGCGATGTGGTCGCGCCGATCCGCGCGCGACCAGTGCCCTTGCGCGGCGCGCATGTGCTGGTCAGCCGCAACCACATCGACCGCGAGGTTGCCGGCTGGCTGGCGCAGCAGCCTGATGCGACCCGGCAGACGGTCGGCTCGTCGCTGAAATTCTGTCGCATCGCCGAGGGCGGCGCCGATCTCTATCCGCGCTTCGCCTCGATCTCGGAATGGGATACGGCGGCAGGACAGGCGGTACTGGAAGCAGCCGGCGGCGCGGTGGTCACCTGGCAGGGCGAGCGCCTGCTCTATGGCAAGCCGGGATTCCGCAATCCAGGGTATCTGGCGCGCGGCGCGGTTTAGGCGATCGCCACGTCGATCAGGATGGCGGCGTAATGGCATGCAGCCGCCGCCAGAACGAAGACATGCCAGATCGCATTCTGAAACGGCAGGCGTTCCCACAGATGGAACAGCACGCCGATGCTGTACAGCCCGCCGCCCACCATCAGCAGGACCAGCGCGGCCAGCGATGCACCGTCCAGCAGGGGCTGGAAAGCGGCCAGCACTGTCCAGCCCAGCAGCAGATAGGCCGCCACCGATACGCGTTCGAAACGCAGGGGGAAGAACAGCTTCACGGCCACGCCGGCCAGCGCGATGCTCCACACGAAAGCCAGCAGGGCAATGCCCCAGATGCCGCCGATCACCATCAGGGCGAACGGCGTATAGGTGCCGGCGATCATCACGAAGATGGCGGCATGGTCCAGCCGGCGGAAGCGCGCCTTCAGCGCCGCATGGGTGGTCATGTTGTACAATGCAGAACAGCCCAGCATGGCGAGCAGGCCGAAGCCATACAGCGCCAGGCTGACGGCGCGCGGCAGGGCCGGGTCGAGCAGGATCATCACGACCAGCGTAGCGCAGGCACCCACGGCAAAGGCCAGGCCGACCAGATGGACGACGGCATCGGCGATGTATTCGGCGCGGCTGATGCGGCGCTGCATGCGGGCCTCCTGAAATCAGGCGACCAGCTTAAAGCGATAATTGCGGCAGCAGAATGACGAAACGCGTCAGCGGCCTAGGTCGTCGCGTGCCAGATCGTCGCGGGCGCTCGCAGGCGTGGGGGCTACGCCATGCTGTTCGGCGAAGCGCAGCAGTTGTTCCGGCGTCAGGGCATCGCGGGCCGCCAGGTGGCCGCGCAGGCGCGTCGCGCGCAGGCGGCCCTGCAGGTTGGCGATTCGCGCGGTCTGGCCGTCCAGGCGGCCGGCATCGATGTTGCCTTCGGCGAAGGCGCGTTCCAGCCGGCGTTCCTCGGTCAGGATTCGGCGGGCCAGGGCCATGGTCTCGGCTTCCAGCGCGAGCTGGAGCTGGCGGATCTGCTGGCGCTGATCTTCATTCAGGCCAAGCGATTCCGCCATCTGCAGCAGGGTCTGCGGCGCCGGGAACAGGTTGCTCTCGGCGCGGCTGTGGTCGTCGGTCTGCAGGGGCACGATGATCGCCGCCGTGGGCGGAATCGTGGGGATGTCGGTGTCGACCACCTGCTCTGGCGCAGGCTGGCGGCCGATCGAACCGAGCGCAAAGCCGGCAGCCAGTGTAAGGCCGAACGCCAGGGTGGCGATCAGGCGGCGCGTCATGAGCGTCTCTCCAAGAATTTCTGCGCCGCAGGCGACAGGACGAATATGGGTCCCGCCGGAATCGGCAGTAAGCGCAGAATAGGGAGAACGATCCTAACTGTCGGTGACGGTGATCACGTCGGCGTCGGGCGGATCGGCATAAAGCCGGTTCACATCCGCGTGACGGCGCTCCAGCACGGCGCGCTGGTTGATATAGCCCTTGTCGGTGATTTCGTTGGCATCGATCGAGGGCGGATCGTTCAGCAGCAGAACGCGCTGCACCTTCAGCGATGAACCGCCCTGCGATTTGTTGTGCGCGCGCAGTTTTTCGGCGATCTGCCGGCGCAACTCATCTGGCGCCATGTCCTTCGCTGCCGCCGTCGGCCAGGCCAGCAGGCCGACATAGGGTTTGTCGGGGCCGGTCACCACCGCATCCTGCAGCAGCGGCGAACAGGCGGCGATGGCCGCCACGCGCACGCCGCCCACATGCACCCAGGTGCCGGTGGTCAGCTTGAAATCCTCGGCGATGCGGCCGTCGAACACCACGCCACGATTGAGGTCGTCAGGGTCGACCAGCTTTGCGGCATCGCCGATGCAGTAGAAGCCTTCATCGTCGAAGGCCTGCGCGGTCTTTTCCGGGTCGCCCAGATAGCCCGGCGTCACGTTCGGGCCTTTCACGCGCACTTCCAGCTTGCCGCCCGAGGGCGTGAACTTCAGTTGCACGCCCGGCACCGGCACGCCGATCACGCCGGCGCGCTCGATGGGGAAATGCGCCGCCGTCACCATCGGCGCGGTTTCGGTCGAACCCCAGCTCGAGGTCATGGTCACGCGTTTGCCCAGCGTGCGGATCGACAGCGTCTCCAGCCGCGCCCACAGATCGGGCGGCAGGGCGGCGCCGGCATAGAAGATCAGCCGCAGGTCGCCGAAGAAGCGGCGGCAGAGCTCCTCGTCGCGTTCGAGATACGGCAGCAGCATGGCATAGCCGGCAGGCACGTTGAAATAGACGCTGGGCGAGACTTCGCGCAGGTTGGCGATGGTCTTCTCCACCAGGCCCGGCGCCGGCTTGCCCTCGTCGATATGCAGCGTGCCGCCATGGCGCAGCACCATGTTGAAATTGTGGTTGCCGCCGAAGGTGTGGTTCCACGGCAGCCAGTCGAGCAGCACCGGCGGCTTTTCCTGCAGGAAGGGCCAGATCT
The DNA here is from genome assembly GCF_046297595.1 of Ferrovibrio sp. GTDB lineage: Bacteria > Pseudomonadota > Alphaproteobacteria > Ferrovibrionales > Ferrovibrionaceae > Ferrovibrio. Next base: position 396,357 of record NZ_JBKBHT010000003.1, on the reverse strand, counting down.
GCGTGATGGCCTGCTGGTTGCTACTCATCATGCGGTGCGTGTTGATCACGCCCTTGGGCAGGCCGGTCGAACCCGAGGTGAAGAGATATTTCGCCACCCAGTCCGGCACGATCTGCGCCAGCCGCGCATCGACGGCCGATGTCGCGCCGGTGTTCAGCAGGTCCTTCAGCACGGTGCCGCCGGCACCGTCGGAAGTCACCACCTCGACGCCATCGAGATTAAGGCTGGCCAGCACCTTGGCGAACAGCGCGCCCTGTTCGGCGAAGATCAGCTTCGGCCGCACCAGGTTGAAGATGTGATGCACCTTGGCGAAATCGCCGCTCATCAGCGAATAGGCCACCGAGATCGGCGCCACCGGCACGCCGGCGACAAAGCCACCCAGCATCAGCAGGGCATGGTCGATGCTGTTGGCCGACAGGATCATCACCGGCGCGGTCTGGCCCAGACCGCGATCCAGCAGGGCCTGGGCGATGCTGCGCGCCGAGGCCCAGGCCTGGGCATAGGTCACGCGGCGCCAACTGCCATCCGCCTGGCGCTGGGCGATGAATACGGCATCGGGTCGGCTTTCCGCCTGGGCCTGCAGCACCAGGCCCATATGGCCTGGATAATCGCTTAAGGGCTCTTCGGAATGCAGGATGAAGCCGCCATCCGGGCGGTCGGTGCGGCGGATGCGCGGCGTGGCCAGGGCCAGCGGCAGGAAAGGCGGTTTTTCGCCCTGCTGGATCATCGGGTTTCCTCCCAGAAACCATTTTATGTTGCCGCCATATTTGTAAGGCAGCGTTACAATATTGGGGCCATCATAGCGTCTCGCGACCGCCGCACAAGAGGGAAAAGAAAAGGCCCGGACGAGCCGGGCCTGATTTCCTTCGATGAACGTGAAGCCTCAGGCATTCACGTCGATCACGACGCGGCCGCGGATCTGGCCGGCGATGATCTTCGGCGCCAGCTCGAAGATGTTCGACAAAGGATGCAGCTCCGTCATGGCGGCCAGCTTGTCCTTCGGCAGGTCCTTCGCCAGCTGCCACCAGGCACGCTTGCGCTTGTGCATCGGCGCCATCACGGAATCGACGCCCAGCAGGCTGACATTGCGCAGGATGAAGGGGAACACGCTTGCCGGCAGGTCGGTGCCGCCCGCCAGGCCACAGGCCGCGACCCAGCCGCCATACCGGATCTGGCTCAGCACGGTAGCCAGCGTCTGGCTGCCCACCGAATCCACCGCCGCGACCCAGCGCTCCTTGGCCATCGGCGGGCCCTTCTGGTTCAGTTCCTCGCGCGGAATGAAACCGCTGGCGCCAAGGGATGTCAGATAGGCATGCGTTTCCGGCCGGCCGGTGGCGGCGATCACGCGATAGCCCTTCTGCGCCAGCAGGGCGACGGCCACAGAGCCGACGCCGCCGGCCGCGCCCGTCACCAGCACCTCACCGTCATCCTTGGTCAGGCCGGCATCCTCCAGCGCCTGCACGCACAGCATGGCGGTATAGCCGGCTGTTCCTATTGCCATCGCCTCCTGCATCGTGAAGGCATCGGGCAGGCGCACCAGCCATTCGCTTTTCATCCGTGCGAAGCGGCCATAGGCACCCCACTGGGTTTCCGACAGGCCATAGCCGTTCACGATCACCTTCTCGCCCGGCTTGAAGTCGGGATTGGTCGATTCGACTACGGTGCCGGCCAGATCGATACCGGCCACCAGCGGCATCTTGCGCGCGATGCGCCCGCCGGTCAGCGCCAGGCCGTCCTTGTAGTTCAGCGTCGAATAGGCCACCTCCACCAGCACGTCGTGCGGCGGCAGGTCGGATGTGCTGATGGTCTTGAAGGCGGCTTTCGGCTTGCCGTCGACCTCTTCGATCATCACGGCGCGGAAGGTTTCGGGCATGGCGCTTCCCTGAAAAAAGTAGCACGTGGATGGCCGGGCAAGCCCGGCCATGACGGTTTATGAGAAAGGGCTCAACAACAAAATTGGTCATGCCCGGGCTTGGCCCGGGCATCCACGATTTTCCTTTCTTACCGCAGCGGCTCGAGGATCGAGACGTAGTTGGCCACGGCCACACCGCCCATGTTGAACACGCCGCCCAGCTTGGCGTTCTTCACCTGGATGTCGCCGGCGGTGCCCGAAAGCTGCATCGCCGCCATCACATGCATGGAAACGCCAGTGGCGCCGATCGGATGGCCCTTCGACTTCAGGCCGCCCGAGGGATTGACCGGCAGTTTACCGTCGGCCTGGGTCCAGCCTTCCATGATCGCCTTGGCGCCCTGGCCCGGCGCGGTCAGGCCCATCGCCTCGTATTCGATCAGTTCGGCGATGGTGAAGCAGTCATGGCTTTCGGCGAACGACAGGTCCCAGATGCTCAGGCCGCCCTCGGCCAACGCATCGGCCCAGGCCTTGGCCGGGCCTTCGAAAGCGATCACGTCGCGTTTTGCCATCGGCAGGAAATCCTGCACATGCTTGGAGGCGCGGAAGGCAATCGCCTTCTTCATGCCCAGGGCCGTCTGCACGTCGCTCAGCACCAGGGCTGCGGCGCCGTCGGATACCATCGAGCAGTCGGTGCGGCGCATGCCGCCCACCACCAGCGGGTTCTTGTCCGACACGGTCTTACAGAATTCGTAGCCGAAATCCTTCTGCATGTGCGCCAGCGGATTCTTGGCTCCGTTCTTGTGGTTCTTGGCGGCGATCATCGCAGTCGCATCCGACTGGTCGCCATAGCGCTGGAAATACTGCTTCTGGATCGAGTCGAACACGCCGGCGAAGCCGCCCTCGTTGAAGATCTCCGCCTTGCGGTAGCTGGCCTTCAGCAGCACGTTGCCGACCACATCGTTGGGCGAGGAGGTCATCTTCTCCACGCCGACGCACAGCACGAAGCGTGCCTTTTTCGCCGCAATGGCGTTCAGGCCCTGGAAGATCGCGGCCGAACCGGTCGAGCAGGCATTTTCCACGCGCGTGGCCGGCTTGAAGCGCAGGCCCGGATCGGCCTGCAACACCAGCGAAGCCGAAAAATCCTGGTCCACCAGGCCGCCGTTGAAATGGCCCAGATAGATGGCGTCGATGTCCTTCGGCTCCAGGCCAGCGTCGCGGATCGCGCCGACCGCGACCTCCACGATCAGGTCCTCGGCATCCCTGCCGTCCAGTTTGCCGAATTTGCTGTGGCTCCAGCCGACGATGCAGGCGGTCATGGCTCTGGTCCCTTTCTCTAGCCGTGCTTGCTTCGGGTCTCGCTCCCGGCGCCCGACCCGCCCCAGGCAATGCTCAAGGGCAGATTCGAACGCTCGGTCGGAAATAAGAGGGTGGCCGCCCGGTGGAAGTCAAGGCGGGCCCGTGATGCTCCTCCGCTACCCCAGCCGCCGTCCGGCCGGGAATGGCTGATTTCCGAGCGGAAACGGCAGAATGAGAACATAAGAAGAAAATAATATTGAAAACAGGAAATTCAAGTTTATATTCACTTTATGTTCTTAACTGGAGGCGCCCATGCCGGCCTATCAGCGTCTGTTCGATCCACCCAGTCAGGACGATCTCGAATACCTGCCCGACCCGCTCGGCCGGCTGGACATGGGCAGCTATGTGGAGAAGCCGGCCGACATCCCCGATCCGGGCTGGGACGCGGCGCGCGGCGACTGGATGGACGGCGCGCCGCTTGGCCGGATCTTCGGCGACAGGCTGTTCGAGCTGCAATCCGGCGTCGGGGCGGGGCAGGCGAACCGGCGCGGCGATGTGTTCAAGCTGCAGGCCCTGCTGCACAGGGAAGGAGTGCTGGATGCCGCCGCCACCGAGGGACCGACGGGCTACTGGGGCGGTCGCGACGATTACGCCCTGCGCAAATTCCAGAAAGACAACGGCCTCGCCATCGACGGCTATGCCCTGCCGGACGGCGAGACCATCGAGACGATCAAGGGCTTCTACACGCCGCCGGCTTCATTGCGTATCCGTACCATGGAAAAGCGCGGAGGCTATCCCGAGCCGCAATTGCGGCCCATCGGTTTGGGTTCCGACCGACCGATGAAACCCACGCTGCTGTCAAGCGATCGGGGCACCCAGCAGGAGGCGCAAGCCGATACCGGCCTCCGCGCTGATGTTCCCGCTGGCACGCGGCAGGATGTGCCGCTGGTGAACATAAGGGCCGACCGCGAGAAGGCAATCATCGACGACACTCCGGCACGCTTTGGCATTGCCGACAATCCGGATGCCGACGGCACTGCGCCGATCTGGCGGCAGCCATGGCGCGGGCATGAAGCGATCGATACTTATGGAAAACTGATCGAGCGCGAGGCGGAGCGGCAGAAGGTCGATCCTGACCTGATCAAGGCAATCCTGTATTACGAGAATGCCGATGGCCATAAGGGCGGCTTCGATGCGCTGGCGGATATGGTCGGATTGTCGCGTTCACAGCGGCCGATGAGCATCCGTGCCGACGTCTGGCATTCGCTTGGCCTGCCGAAGGACAAGGCGACGGATCCCGAAACCAACATCCGTGCCTCAGTCACCCTGGTCAAGCGGATCATCGAACGTCTGGACGACCCATCGCCGGAAAAAATCGGCACGCTGTGGAACTCGCTGGCGCAGGAAAAGGTATCGAAAAGGGGCGCGCGCATTGGTAGGCTCTATCGCGACAAGCCGTGGCTCACGCCCCTGCCGCCGCCGACCGTCGGTACAGATTTTCCCTAAAAGTTTCCCTGAAAACGCCTGTCCGTCATGAGCCCCTTCTGGAAACACGTCGTTCCGCTGGTTGCCCTACTCAGCCTGGCGGGTCCGGCCCTAGTGCCGGGCTTCAATCTCTATGAGCTTTACACCACCGGAGAGACGGACGATTACGGCGAGTTCTGCGACGACGTGGACAATCCGCATTTCGTGCTGGGGGCGGCCAGAAGTTGCGAGCTCAGCCTGCGCCAAGTCGGGCTGTTCGCTGTATTCTCCTATGTCGCGGCAATTCCGGTGGCGTTTGTCTGCGCGATCATCCTCGCCGGGTTTGCCGGCCTCTGGCGGAGGCGCTAGCAGCCGCGATTGCCGAGTGCCAATCTGCGTGCCGTTTACAGAAAGTTATTGTCATCGGACCGACACTTTCGGCAGGCTTTGACTGAAGGTGTGCCGGCCCGCGAGTCGGTTTTCGTCGAGACGTCGGGTGCGGCTCCCGCAGAAGGCAGGAGGCGATAATGTCCGATATGTCTCGTTCAAATGCGTCCCGTTCAACCCATCACGCTTCGGCCGAGTGGCTGGAAAAGCTGCTCACCTATCACCTGACCACGGCCGAAATCCTCTACCACATGCCCGATCATCCGCGGCTACTGCAGAGTTATGTCTGGCAGGATTACGACCTGGCGCCGAAATTCCCCGGCCTGCGCAAATTCCTCGATTTCTGGGAGGCCAGGCTGGACGGCAAGCTGCATTCCGTGCGCGTGGTTTCGGCCCGGATCGTCAGCGCGCAGGATTATCGCGCCGCCGCCGCCAGTTACGACCTGCATTAAGCCGCAGCAAGCTATCCCGGAGGCCGGTTCCGGACGACGGCTATGTTAGTCTGCGCGCGGTCTTGCCGTTCATTCGCGCAGGAAACGCATGGCGCCGTCATCACGGCCTGGAGCAACGATTACGATTATGCCAGCCTGTTTGCCCGCCAGGTCGAGGCCTATGGTCGCGCCGGCATATACTGATGCTCCATTGCGACGTGCTGATCGAGGCGCCGTCGAACTTCACGTCGCAGATCCACGTCTGCCTGTATCACTACATCTGCGACAAGGTCGAAAGCGCCCTGGCGGCCTAACGGATTTCAGGCGCCGCCTGTCAGGGTGCGCGGTTCAAAAAAACGGCCGATGAAATTGTCGATGATGATTTTAACAGCGAAATCCGCCACATGGCGCGGCGTATTATCGGCGTTGAAGGTGGGGGCCGCTATATGGCTGCCAACCCAGCGGACAATTTCAAAGGATGGCCAGTAATAGACCTGCGGCAGGTTCATATCCTCGATTTCGCCGAGCGCGACGCGCAGCACCGATTTGCTGCGGCAATCCGATACAATGGTTGGCCTATTCAGGAACGAAGCGTTGAGCGGGACCGGCGACAGCGTAAAGATAATTGGCTTCGGACCGCAATGCCGGTGTATCAGTTCGACAATCTTGAGCAGGTTCTGCTTGTTCTCTTCGACCGAACTGAGCACGCATTCGTGCTTGTCGGCCTCGAACACTTTCTCCGGCACGCCACGCCAGAACACGCCGCCGGTGGCCTTGTCGCGCCAGACCTCGGCCATCCCGACGGTGACCACAATGCCGGTGCACTCGGTCAGCGCCTGGCGATAGTAGGTATATTCCTGCTCGGATTCCCAGCGCGAGATGTGTTTGTCACCGCCCTGTTCGTACCAGTAAGCATCCTCGGCGCGCTCGCCAGTCAGGCACCATTGGATAAACTGGCGGACGGCAAAGCTGTTGTTTAGCGACTCGGGCACGTCGATGCCGTAGGCGTTGCGCGTGTTGGCGAGCAGCCAGCGGCGCAGGCGATCCGCAAAGCATGACCCCATGGTGATCAGTTTGGAGTCCTCGCCGAAAATCGGCTTCTCGGGACCATAGCCCTTGAATACGAAATCGCGGGCGATTGCTTCAACATCGTCGAACATCGCCACTTCGCGCGGAAAGAAGGTCATGTCTTCCGACATGTGCCAGTAATCGGCCCACATCGAGGCCTCGCGGTTCACGGCAAGCGAGCCGATGAACTGCTTCTGTCCGGGGGTTTTGATTGAAAGAAGCTTGTCGACGGACATGGCTGCACCTTCCGTTGTCGAGGCTGTATCGCTTGCCGGGCTGTCGTACTGGCAAAGGCCGGTCCGCTCGCAATTGAGTCGGGGGTCGGACGGAACCATATCATACCGACCTCTGTCGGATGAAGTTGAATGGGAAAAGTGAAAAATCGCTTACCCGCGCAGCCCGCGATGCCGGTTCCCTGAGCTGATGAAATTTTACGCGTTGTTAAGTATGCGATTCGTATATTGGATTATTGTAAATCCTGCGGGTCAGGCCTGATAATGTGCGGCATTAATGGGTACATGAATTTCAAGTCCAGCCGCTCGCCGGACGAGTTACAGGCCTTGATTGGCCGCATGAACGCTGCGCTGACCCATCGCGGGCCAGACGACCGCGGTCAGTGGGCCGATCCGGAGAACCGGTGCCATCTCGGCCATACCCGTTTGAGCGTGCTCGATCTGTCATCAGCCGGCCATCAGCCGATGGAAAGCGCTGACGGCCGCTATGTCGTCAGTTTCAATGGCGAGATCTATAATTTCCGCGCATTGCGTGCCCAGCTCGAAAAGATGGGCCATCGCTTCCACACCGGTACCGATACCGAAGTGCTGCTGGCGAGCTTCGCGCAGATCGGTACCGGGATATTCCGCGTCATCGACGGCATGTTCGCGTTGGCGATCTATGATCGCGAGACGCGTTGCCTGACCTTGGCGCGTGATCGTGCCGGGGAAAAACCGCTCTATTATGTTGCGACCGACGCGCTATTCGCCTTCGCGTCCGAATTGCGCCCGCTGCTGCAGATTCCCGACGTCAGCTTCGGTCTGTCGGAAGAATCCCTGGCGCAGTATTTCACCCTGCGCTACGTGCCGGATTCGAACGCCATCCTTGATCCAGTGCGCAAGCTGGAACCAGGCATGATCCTGCAGGTTTTTGCGGATGGGCGCCAATACCTTCAGCGCTATTTCGATTTCACCATCGACCAGGATAACGAGGTTGGGCCGCAGGATACCGACCGGTATGTTGATGCGGTCGAAAGCGCGCTGTCGCTCTCGCTGGCTAACCGGCTTAACAGCGACGTGCCACTTGGCGTGTTTCTCTCCAGCGGTGTCGATTCAGCGCTGACCTGCGCATTGCTGACCAGACAACTCGGCCAGAAGGTGAAGACCTTTACCGTAGGTTTCGAGGGCGACCGGGATTCCGAGCATGTAGCCGCCCGCGACATTGCCGCCCAGCTTGGCACCGAACATTATGAGCATATCTTCACAGCGGCCGATTTCGACCGCATCTGCGACCGCATCGGTCATTTGCTGGACGAGCCGAACGGTGACCGCAGCTGTGTACCGACCTACCTGCTGTCCGAATTCACCCGCCAGCATGTCACGGTGGCGATTTCCGGCGACGGAGGTGATGAGCTTTACGGCGGATATAGCCGCTATCCGTTGCTGGCGCCGCCCCTGGACAGTGCAAGCGAAGCAGCACCGGCCGCAATGGTGCAGGCTTATCTTGAAAAGGGATTGCCGGTGACGCCTGTCGAGGCCGTGCGAACCGCTTTCCCTGTCGGATATGCGGCTGTCACCGGTTTCTGCGAGCGTTATGCGCCGTTCTTCATGCATCCTGAACGGCCGGCGCTGCATGCCTTGCGACAGCTGGATTTCCATACCTATCTGCCCGGCGCGGTACTGGCGAAGGTCGACCGCATGAGCATGCAGCACGGCCTTGAAACGCGGACGCCCTTTCTGTCGCCGGATATGATGAAGACCGCTAGCAAGGCCAATCTGGCTCTGTGCTCCGATGGCAAGCTCCAGAAAGTGGCGTTGCGTCGCCTGTTGGCGAAATACCTGCCCGAGCAGCACGCGTTGGCGCCCAAGCGCGGCTTCGGCATGCCGGCCAGCGTATTCTTCAACAACAAACCGCGGATCGAAGCGGAACTGAAGGCGGCTTATCGCCGTCTTGCCGACACCCGCTTCTTTGCCGCCCGGGACGGCGCGCTCGACAGATTATTCAGGGGCGTGCCCACCAACATCAATTCGATCTGGGCCACGATTGTGCTGGCGCGTTGGGTTGACACGGTGGATTGTCCGCTATGAGCACCAGTGCCTTCAATTCCATGGAAGGTCTGATGGATTACGCGAATGCCCGCGTGTCCGACAGCCTGCCTCCCGCGCTGGCGGCCCGCGTCGACATGCTGGCGGCCAGGTTCGATGCCGCGGTGGCGGGTCAGCCGGCGCCGCCGCTCACCGTGGTGATATTCCATCTGGCACTGACCGAGGAAACCCGTCGGATCGACTATGTCGACATCCAGGGTGACCAGGGCGACATCGATTACGGCCCGGTGCTGAAGCACGCCTTCCATGTCGCACAAGCCTTCAATCCCGACTGTCGGATCATCTTCATTGTGGGCGAAAACGACGATACCGGCTTCGTGCCGCCTGATGTGGTGGTGGTGCGGTTGCCGCTGGATCCGGCCCACCTGATGTACGAGCGGGTGGTGGCGGCGAATGCTTACATGCAGTCTTCAGCTTTCGCCGGCCACACGGCTTTCCTGGATAGCGACGCCTTCGTCAATCGGCCGCTGGCGCCCCTGTTCCGTCTGCCTTTCGATGTGGGCGTCACGTTCCGCAACGATCCCGGCATGATGAAGATCAACGAGGGGGTGATCCTCGCCGCCCATCGGCCCGGCCTGAAGGCGCGCGCCTTCTTCAACCGTTATCTTGCCAGCTACGAGGTGTTGCGGGAGGACCCGGAAATCATCGGTCTATATCGCGACATCCGGCGCTGGCGCGGCGGCCAGCTCTCGCTGTCGGCCGTAGCGCATTTTCCCGGCGTGGTATCCGAGACCGACAGCCGCGATATCGCCGGGGCTCTGGTACGCTACCTGCCCTGCAGCCTGTGCAATTTCCTGGTGCGGCATAATGAGCAGTACATCCCCAAGGTGCTGAAGCGAAAATACGTTCTGCACCTGAAGGGCCGCAGCAAGGACAGCCTCGACATGATCGCGGGTTTTCAGCTCGCCTGGCTCAAGGAGTATCGCGATCGGCCGGCGATAACGGCAGCGCCAGCAGCAGCGCCTGTGCCGACACCGACCGGCTACATCAAGCCGATGTTCGCCCTGTTCAACAAAGAATATAATAACCCGCCGTTCAACACGCCCGATGGTCGCCAGCAATTTACCGGCCTGATGCACGGCATGACCCAGATGCTGGGCATCAACCGGCCGGATAGCGGTGCCGTCGCCGTCGACGACATGGTGGTCTGGTTCCGTAATGCCGGGTTCCTTCAGCAGCAGGATTTCATCAGCGCCTTCGCGCCTTATGTCGAGAATCCGACCCTGCGCGCCCGTATCTGGCGCATCTACATGCTGTGCTGGGGGGCGAAGAGCTGCCTGCGGCTGGACGGCGACTTCATGGATATAGGCTGCTACGACGGTCGCACCGTGGATATCATGCAGCGCTACTGCGGCTTCGACCAGGTCGCCGGCAAGACCTGGTGGCTCTATGACATGTTTGAGAATCCGCCGAAGGAAGCCAGAAAGGCCGGCCATGGGCCGGAACTGTTCGACACGGTGCGGGCTATGTTCGAACCGCTCGGTAATTTCCGGGTGATCAAGGGAGCGGTGCCGGACAGCTTCGCGCAGGGCCTGCCCGAGAGGGTTGCCTTCGCGCAGATCGACCTGAATGCGGCCGAACCCGAGATCGGCACCCTCGATGCCATATACGACCGGCTGGTTCCCGGCGGGATGATCATTTTCGACGATTACGGCTTCCGCCGGCATCGTCCCAGTTACGAGGCCGAGCTGGATTATTTTTCCCGGCGCGGCGACATCGTCTGGGAAAGCCCGACCGGGCAGGGGTTGTTCATCAAGCGCTGACGGCGCCGCGGGTCATTTCTTCTTGAGTACCGCCATCTCGCGGTAGAAGTGCACGAACTCAACGTCGCTGCGACGCCAGTCCATCTGCGTTAGAATATTGTTGATCATCATCAGGAAGTGGACGCGGTTGAAGCGTTCCGGCGGGATGTCGAACGGCAGCAGCTTGGGATAATCCGGGTTATGCGTGCATTTCAGGTCTTCGATGAAATAAAACCCGCCGGATTTCAGCGTCGGCCAGTTTATGTTGAATGCGTCGACGATGTCGGCGCTGACATGTGATCCGTCGTCGATGATGATGTCCCAGTCAGTGCCGAACGACTTCTGGGTGGCATTGCCAATTTCGATGCGGATATTCGGGTAGTTCCGGCACAGGGTCGCGCATTCCGGACGGATGTCGATGCCGACGATCTTTGCATCCCGGAAATAGCGAGCCCAGGTTTTCAGCGAGCTGCCGCAGGCGACGCCGATTTCCATCAGCCGGATGCCCGGGCGGTCGCGCAGGCCGGAAAGGTATGTCTCGTAAACGGCCGTATAGTTGTGCTTGATGTTGCCCTTATCGGTTTTGAAATGGTCAGCCAGCTCGGTCAGGCTGGCCCCGGCATAATCGATCGGCTGCGGCGGCTCGTAATCCACTGGCGGGGTGGTGTCCAGGGAATACAACCGGTCGGCAGGAGAGAGGGCCATGGTGTCGTCCTTGTGCGGGGGACCGGAATCCTGCCCGGCCAAGGCGGGCGGCAGACCGATGATCGTGGCGGCGGTTTGATGAAAGCTTAATGGCGGCGATATGACTTACTGCGTCACCACATGTAGCTCTGTTCCGGTCTTACCCGAGCGGCCGAGTGCCGCCTCATTGCCGAAGACCCGCGGATTGAGTGGGCAGCCGTGGCAGATTGGAGTGTTGTCATGCAGGAATTCGTGGATCCAGCCCAGCAGCGAGGGTTGTTTCCATGCTTCGGCGAAAGACATCTCGCCCAGGCCGACATAACCGAAATGCGACGGGTCGAAAGTCGTGCAGCATGGCGTGAGATAGCCTTCCACCGAGATGGCGGGCCGGAGCCATGGCGCGGTGCAGATGCTGCCTTTCGGCCGGGTGAAATTCGGCGGTACTATCGGCAGGCCGGCTAATTCCGGCAACACCTGACGCACCAGCTGGATGAACTCGACGCGCTGTTCCTGGTTCATCAGGCCGTAGGGCTCGCCGTAATCCTGGAATTCCTGCATATGGATCGGCGGTCGGCCCATACGGTGCAGCTCGCGCAGCGTGTTCGGGATATCGCGGTAGTTGACGGCGCTGACCACCATCGAGACATGCAGCGGCAGACCCGCGTCCAGGCAGGCGGCGACATTTTCGCGCAGCTTTTCGACCTTGGTGCCGGCGCGCATCTGGTTGGCGATCACCGGATCGAAGCTGTCGATCGAGATCCAGAATTCATCCAGGCCGGCAGCAAATGACTTGGCATAATATTCGGGCGAACGTGTGATGCCGTTCGATGTCACCTTCATCTTCCCGAACTTGCCGCTTTTCTTGGCCATGGCGACCAGTTCGACGAATTCCGGATGCAGGGTGGGTTCGCCGATGCCATGCAGGGTCACGAAGCCGGTGGGTGGCAGGGTGTCGAGGATACGCTGGAACAACGCCAGGTCCATATGGCGATCGACCCAGCTGTTATTGGCGATGCCCATGGTGCGCGGACAGCCTGCGCATTTGAGATTGCACAGGGTGGTGATCTCGATGGTCAGCTTCTGCAGCGCGGTCGGTGCAATCAGGGCGGTCATGGCTTCATGCTCCGGCTTTCCGGCTTTCTGCCGGCCTGCCAGTCTGGACCTAGCCAGTCTGGTCCTGACTAGTCTAGACCGAGGGCGGGTGGTTCGTCACCCGCACTTACCCCGCAGGTTAGGAGCTCAGTCTTTCCAGAGGGTTAACGCTGCCCGGATCAGCCCTCGGGCTGCAGCGTGTCCAGGAACCGCACCGGACGGCCGATGGGCTGGCCCAGTTCGCCGTCGCGCATGGCGAACTGGCCGCGCACGATGGTGGCCATCGGCCAGCCGGTCACGCTCATGCCGGTGAAGGGCGACCAGCCGCATTTCGATTTCAGCCAGCTTTCCTCGATGGTCCGCTTGGCCTTCAGGTCGACGACGGTGAAATCGGCGTCATAACCCAGCGCGATGCGGCCCTTGCCCGACAGGTTGAACAGCCGCTGCGCCCCGGCCGAGGTCAGGTCGATCAGGCGCTGCAGCGTCAGCTTGCCCTGGTTCATGTGATCCAGCAGCAGCGGCAGCAAGGTCTGCACGCCGGGCATGCCGCTCGGGCTCTGCGGATAGGGCTTGGCCTTTTCTTCCTTCGTATGCGGGGCATGGTCGGACCCGATCACATCCACCACGCCGTTGCGCACGGCTTCCCACAGGGCGGCACGATGCTCGGCCGAGCGGATCGGCGGGTTCATCTGCGCATATGTGCCCAGCCGGTCGTAGCAGTCGGGCGCGGCAAGGGTTAAGTGCTGCGGCGTGGTTTCCACCGTGGCGACGTCCTTGTGGCCGGCCAGCCAGGCCATTTCCTGCGCGGTGGTGACATGCAGCACATGCACGCGGCGGCCCACCTTGCGCGCCAGTCGCACCAGACGCTGCGTGGCCAGCAGGGCGCTTTCGGCATCGCGCCATTCCGGATGCAGATGCGCCGTGGCGCCCGGCACCTCGGTCAGGTGCTTGCGGTCACGCATGCGGTATTCGTCCTCGCAATGCACGGCCATGCGGCGTTTGCCATGGCGCAGCACACGTTCCAGCGTGGCGTCGTCGGCCACCAGCAGGTCGCCGGTCGAGGCACCCATGAACAATTTCACGCCGACGCAGCCGGGCAGTTTCTCCAACTCGGGCAGGGTTTCGACATTCTCGGCCGTGGCGCCGACATAGAAGGCATAGTCGCAATGGGTGCGGCCCATGCCGCGCTGCACCTTGTCGGCCAGTTCGGCCGCCGTGGCGGTGCTCGGTTTGGTGTTGGGCATCTCGAACACGGCGGTCACGCCGCCCATGGCGGCGGCGGCCGTGCCGGTGGCGAGGTCTTCCTTGTGTTCCAGGCCGGGCTCGCGGAAATGCACCTGGGTGTCGATCACGCCGGGCAGCACGGTCAGGCCGTTGGCATCGAAGCTGGCGGCGGTACCGGCCTGGCCGAGGCTGCCCAGCGCAACGATGCGGCCGTCTTTCACGCCGATATCCAGCGCCTCGATCCCGTTGGGGGTGGCCACCATGCCGTTGCGGATCACCAGATCGTAGCGCATCGCCTCATTCCTTCTCCAGCGTAGCTTTGAGATAGCTGAGCAGCGGATAAAGGCCAGCCATCAGGGCGATCAGGAAGCCGTATTGCCCCTCGCGGTAGCCCTTGCGGGTAACATAGCATTTGTAGAAGCGGCTGAAGACGCGTCGCACATTGGCACGGAAGCTGCCGATATCCTCGCCGGCCTCGGCCCGTGCCCGCAAATCGGCGGCCCGCGCCGAGGTATAGCGGTTCAGTCGTGCGATCATGTCCGTGATGTCGCGGTCCACGTAATGGATCATGCGCGACTTCAGGAACCGCTTCTCGCCCTTCAACTCCAGGGCCGGATGCACGCGCTGCTCGCCCCAGCGCTTGGCGCCTTTCGCGAACAGGCGCGGCGCCATCATCACGCCGAATGAGCCGCCCCAGCCCCAGCGCACCAGGCGCTTGCCTACGTAATTGTCGAAGGGGATCAGGATATGGCCGAACGGGGCGGCGGCGATCACGTCGCGGATTTCGTGCGCCATTTCGGCCGGCACGCGTTCGTCGGCATCGACTTCCAGAATCCAGTCGCCGGTGCAGGCTTCGATGCCGGTATTGCGGCGTGGGCCTTCCAGCGGCCATGCGCCCTCGATGATGCGGGCCTTGAATTGCGCGGCGATCTCCACCGAACGGTCGGTGCAGCGATCCAGCACCACCACGATCTCGTCGGCGAAGGCCAGCCGTTCGAGGCAGTCGGCCAGCTGGGCCTCTTCGTTATGCGCCACCACCAGCGCGGAGAGTTTGGGTCCGCTCATTTCAGTCCCGCGAATAGCGCCACAGATGCTCGGCGGCGCGCTGCGCCTTGTCGACGCTCAAACTTAGCATATGGCTGTCGTGGCTGCGGTGGTCGTAACCTGGCTGCTTGATGATTTCGTCGAAACTCAGGTCGGTGCGTACCGCGGCGGTTTTTTCGCCCCAGGGACCATAGGTGTCTTCGCGGCTGGGGCCGAACAGGCCCAGCGTCGGCACACCGCTCGCCGCCGCCAGATGCATCAGGCCGCTGTCGTTGCCGATATAGAAGTCGCAGCGCCGCATGGCGGCCGAGATGGTCGGCAGGTCAAGTTTGCCCACCAGATCGATGGTGCGCTCCGGCGGCAGGTGCCTCAGCGTGTTGGCGGCCAGCGCTTCCTCGCCCGGGCCGCCGAACACGGCAATACGGGCATCGGGCAGGATGCCATCGGACGCGGTCAGGCGCAGGGCCAGGTCTGCGAAACGGTCGCCGGGCCAGATCTTGCCGCCCCAGTTTGCGGTGGGGCCCAGAGCCAGCACCGGCCGGCCATCGTTGGCCCACAGCGCGGCGGCGGCCTTCTCATGCTCGGCGCCGATCCATACCTTCGGCGCGGCGGGCTCCTTCAGCTTCAGGATCTGCGACAGCACAATCACCTTGTGCATGCGCGAGCCCGAGCCATGGAAGGTGCGGCGCCGGCGCGCCAGCAGGAATTGCCCGATGCCTGAGCCACGCAGGTCCAGGATCAGCCACCAGCGCGTGGTTGCAACCTGTTTCCACAATTCCCACCAATGCCCCGCCCAGGGCCTTTTCTGCATCACGATCACGCGGTCCAGATTGGGCATGGCCGCGAACAGCCCGGCGGCGGCCGGGCCGCAGGCGATGGTGAAACGCGCCTTGGGAAGCTGGCGGTGCAGCGAATCGAGCAATCCGGTGGACAGGATGGCGTCGCCGAGCCGGTTGGAGGTGATGAACAGGATGCGCATGGACCCGCAGCTTTAAGGGTTTGGCCGGTTATAGGGGGGTGGCCTGCCCTTGCCAAGCCGTCGGCTCTCCCATACCTCAGAGGGGCCGAAAACCGGAGGATTCATGGCCGATTGCACCTGCGTTGCTCTGCCCGAGCGGGCCCTGCTGTCCCTGCAGGGGGAGGAGGCTGCCGGCTTTCTCAATGCGCTGGTGTCCAACAGCGTAATCGGGCTGCAGCCCGGCCAGGCCGCCTATACGGCCCTGCTTACGCCGCAGGGCAAGTTCCTGCATGATTTCTTCGTCACGCCCGACCCGGCAGGGCCCGGCCTGCTGCTGGACGTGACGGCCGACCGTCTGCCGGACCTGCAGCGCCGTCTGACGCTGTATCGCCTGCGGACAAAGGTCGGAATCCAGCCTGTCGAGCATTTCCGCTGTTTTGCGGTCTTCGGGGATGTGCCATCGGGACTGGCCGGATCGCCCGCTTTCGTCGATCCGCGTCTTCCCGCATTGGGATGGCGGATATGGGCGCCAGCCAATGCCCCGCCGCTGGAGCCGGTATCCGATCACACGGCCTATGAGGCGTATCGGCTTGCGCTGGGTGTGCCCGATGGCGCCCGCGACATCGAGGTCGAAAAGGGCATCCTGCTGGAAAACCATTTCGAGGCGCTCCATGGCGTCGATTTCAGGAAGGGCTGCTATATCGGCCAGGAACTGACCGCACGTACCAAGTATCGCGGCCTGGTGAAGAAGCAGCTTCATATCGTGCAGACAGAGAACGGTGCAGTCCTGCCGCCGGCCGGCACATTGGTCATGCTTGATGGTGCCGAGGCCGGTGAGCTGCGCTCCTCGTTGAACGGCACCGGCCTTGCCCTGCTGCGGCTGGAGGCAGTGGCCAAAGCTCAATCGGAAGGCAAGAAACTGGAAGCCGGCGGCCTTGCGCTGCGTGTGCGTCGCCCCGATTATGCCGGTCCGCCGCCGGACGGCGGCAAGGCATAAGGCTGCGGGGGCGCTGCATGGTGAAGTCTGTTCCACAGGGCGAGGATGGCCTGTGCCGCTGCGGCTGGTGCGGCACTGATCCGCTTTACATGCATTACCACGACACCGAATGGGGCGTGCCGGAATACGACGACCGCGCGCTGTTCGAGAAACTGATCCTCGACGGCTTCCAGGCCGGCCTGTCCTGGATCACCATCCTGCGCAAGCGCGACAATTTCCGCAAAGCCTTCGACGGCTTCCAGCCCGAGAAGATCGCGCGCTATACACCGAAGAAGCTTGATGCCCTGATGCAGGATGCCGGCATCGTGCGCAACAAGGCCAAGATCGAGGGCAGCGTGCTGAATGCGCGCGGCTGGCTGCAGATCATGGAAAAGGAAGACGGCTTTTCCAATTATCTGTGGAATTACGTGGACGGTAAGCCGAAACAGAATGCCTGGGCCAGCCTGAAGCAGGTGCCCGCCGAAACGCCCGTCAGTCAGGCGATTTCGAAGGATCTGCGCAAGCGTGGCTTCACCTTCGTCGGGCCCACCATTGTCTATGCCTTCATGCAGGCGGTGGGCATGGTCAACGACCACATCGTCGATTGTCACCGCCACCAGGCGGTGAAGAAGCTGAAGCGCCGCTAGGCGCTTCAGCTTATCCCGTGTCAGGCCGCGCGGCCGTCGGCATCCAGTCCGAGCGCCAACCGTCCGGCCAGCCGCTGCTGCGACAGGGTCGTCAGCGGGTGGTAGCGTGCGGCCTGCAGGTCGCGGAACAGCCGCTCCACGGTATTCACGCGATAGAAGGCGCTGCCGCCGGCGGCATCCAGCGCCGCATTGCCCAGCGTCAGCAGGCTGTCGGTCATGGTCCGCTTCAGGGTCATCACCATGGCCGAGGTTTCCGGTCCGGGCGTGGCATGGTCGGCGATGTCAACCATCTTTTCATGCGCTGCCACGACGGCTGCCAGTGCGGCTTCCATCGCGCCGACCTGCAGCTGCGCGTCGCCCTCCAGCCGGCGCTTCGAGGCCAGTGCGACGGCCTCGTCGCGCAGCCGCTCGCCCACGCCGCGATACACGCTGTAGATCAGCGGGAAGGCAACCATGCTCACCAGATGGAAGAAGGGATGCCAGACGCCGGCCGGGCGTTTCACCGCGATGGCGGCTTCGGGCACGAACACCTTGTCCAGCACCACGTCCTGCGATCCGCTGGCGCGCATGCCCAGCGTGCGCCAAGTCTGCTCGATGCGCACGCCTTCGGCCTTCATCGACACGCCGGCATGCAGCACGGTATCGCCATGGATCGCCATGGTCATCAGCAGGTCGCCGGCTTCGGCACCGCTGACGAAACGCTTGCGCGCCGAGATGCGATAGCCGCCGTCCACAGCCTCGGCATTGCCCGAGCCGTTCAGCCAGTCGTTGCCGCCGGTCGACAGCAGCATGAGGTTCTCGGCTGCCACGCGCTTGAGCAGGCCTTCCACCGGCGCCTTTTCGCGGCGCCAGCGCCAGACATTGGCCATCAGCGGATGCGTGTGCATCGCCAGGGCCAGGGCCGTGCCGCTGCAATGATGCGCCATTTCGCGCAGCATCTCGCTCATGTCGCGATAGGACGCATCGCCGCCGCCCAGTTCGGCCGGCACGCCAGCGGCCAGCAGGCCGGCGGCCTTGATCTCGGCGAAATTCTCGGCGGCGAAACGGTCATGGGTATCGTAATCGGCGGCGCGGCGGGCGAAACCAGCGGCCAGCGAACGCACGCGCTCCACCGGGCTGCCGCTGGCCGCGGCGATCTTGCGCTGTTCAGTCAGTGGCGCATTCATGGGGTGAACTCCTCCTCGGGATTCGGTTGAGGGCGGCACAATGCCTGCGGCTCGGGCCGGCCTAAAGTTCCAATTCGGAACCGCGCCGCGGCCGGTGCCGGCCTGCATCTCGTGCAGCAATGCTGCCAGTTCCCCGGCATGCGTCAGTGGAATCATGTGCGCCGCATCCTCGATGCAGACGCGGTGCGCCTTCGGGATGGTCGCCTCCAGCCGCCGTACGATGTGGTTGACCGGCCCGGGCGAGCGACCGCCGCTGACCAGCAATGTCGGAATTGTGATCGATGCATAATCGGGCAGGCGGGTCGCTTCCGCGAACACGGCGAAGATGTCCTGGGCGATCACGTCGGTCATCTCTGCCATCGCGTCTTGGGCCGGCGGGGGCAGAGCGGCCCATTTCCCGGCGCCGTTCCAGTAGTCCATGAAAAACGCCATGGTGTCGTGCCGGGCTTGGCGCGTGCCGCTCATGGCGCCGCTTCGCACCACACGCGCCAGGTTTGCCGCCTCGGCGAACAGATGATCCGCCTCCGGGCCGTCGTCGCGCAGCAGGAAGAAGGCCGATGGCTCGATCAGCGTCAGTGTGCGCACCCGCTCGGGGAACATATGGGCGAATTGCAGGGCGACGGCGCCGCCGAAGGAATGGCCGACCAGGTCGACCGGTTCGCCCGCCCTGGCCAGCATCCCAGCGACCAGATGCACATGATCCTGCAGCGTGATGGGGCGGCGGTTGGGCCAGCGGCCGGTCTGGCCGCAGCCGAAAAGTTCGGGACACAGCATGCGGCGCGGCTTGTCCGCGATGGCGGACCAGGCCTTGTCCAGCCTGTCCCAGTGCGTGCGGCTGGCACCCGAACAATGCAGCAGCGCGACGGGCCGGCCATGCCCCGTATCGCCGCAGCCGACGGAAAAGCCAGATGGAAGCACACTAAATGTATGTGCTTCTCTCGATGTATCGAGTTGCTCCGTACGCGTCCCGGTCATTCGCTGCCCCCTGGTTCGGGGCGCACCATGACGTCCGCGTGATCGCGGCTGAAGTATCAATTTGGAACTTTGAGTTGCAGGGGCGCCGCGGTAAGAATCCGGCATGGCCAATCGATATGGTTCCTTCTGCCCGGTCGCCAAAGCCGCCGAGGTGATCACCGGACGCTGGACGCCGTTGATCCTCTACGAACTCATGCGCGGCAGCGAACGCTTCAGCGATATCCAGAACGGCGTGCCGCTGATGGCGCGCAGCCTGCTGGCGCGTCGCCTGCGCGAGATGGAGCAGGATGGCCTGATCCTGCGGATCCGCGCCGAGGGCCAGCGCGGCCATATCTATCGCCTCACGCCGGCCGGCGATGCATTGCGGCCGCTGATCGACCTGCTGGGGTACTGGGGCACTGACTGGCGCGTGCCGTATGTCGATGCGGAAGACCGCAATGTCACGCATCTGATGTGGTCGATGCGCAATGCGCTGATGGGCGACGCGTCGCGCGGCCTGAATTTCGTTTTCCATTTCCGTTTCCGCAACGTCCCCAGCCGGGACCACAAGCTGCGGCAATGGTGGATGATCCTGCGCGATGGCGAGGTGGATCTCTGCTACACGGATATGGGTTTCGAGGTGGATCTCACCATCGATGCCGACCTGCTGGATTTCTTCCGCGTCGTGCATGGCCTCAAAAGTCTGCGGCAGGCGCGCCGGGCCGGCGAGGTGGACATTGGCGGTAGCGGTGATGCGCTCGATTATTTCATGGAGCGTTTCGGAATCACCGAGCCGCCCCAGCCGCATTTCGCCACGGTTTCGACCCTCGTGCCGCCGGAATCGATCAGAACGACGATCCAGGCTGCCTGAGGAATTCGGTTTCCTCCGGCGTGCTGTCGCGGCCCAGCGCTGCATTGCGATGCGGAAAGCGGCCGAAGCGCGCAATGATGGCGCGATGCCGTTCGGCAAAGTCCAGAATGTCGTGGCCCGGCAGGTCCTTCTCAAGCGCGGCGAATAACAGGCAACTGAAATCCTGGTCGGCCAACGCCTCGCTGTGCTCGAACGGCATGTAGGCGAATTGCCGCATCACCGGCGGCAGGCCGATATCGTGGCCTCTGTCCGTCATCTGCCGTGCAACGGCGCGCGCCCGCTCGTCGCCGGCAAAGGCCCTGGCGCTGCCGCGGAACAGGTTGCGCGGAAACTGGTCGAGCAGGATGATCAGGGCCAGCGCGCCCTCGGCCTGTCCGGCCCAGGCCTCATAGCCGCCGTCCAGCGCATGCTCCACGGCCGCCCCAAAGCGCCGGCGAATCTCCTCGTCGAAGGCCGGGTTCTTCTCCCACCACACCTTGCGCGGCTTCAGCGCTTCGGCGCCGCCACGATCGAACCAGAAATCCAACACGATATCGGCAGTGATGTCAGAGGGTGCTGCGGTAACGTTGCTCATTGCCCAGATTTTCCCATAGCCAGTAGCCGATCAGATGGCGCGGCTGGTCCTGTTCGTCCAGCAGGGGAGCAATGATGCGTTGAAATACGGCGAATTCATGATTGGGCAGAGGCGTGGCGCGCCGCACATAGGCAGGTTCCCCACTGGCCAGGATGCCGGCATACTCCGCCAGCAGGGCGGCGACCGTGTTGGGGGCATGCACCTCATCGAAATAGCAGCCGCTCAGATTCCGCTGGATCGCCCGTATGTGGTTGTCGCCCAGCAGGCGGTAGCGGATGCGGATCGCCCCGCCGGTCTGCGGCAGCCAGTCGAAGATGCCGATCCCCGGCAGCAGGCCGCGCGGGATTTCCAGCGGGTCGATCTCGCGACGGCGCGGGACGCGTCCGGCCCGTCGCCGCAGGTTCTGCCAGTAGGCGTGAAACCGCTCCAGCGGCGCCGGCAGTGTTTCCGGCCATTCCGTATCGACTGTGCGTTCCGCGATCTGCATCCCGATTCCCCAGGCCAGATTAGGCATACGGCGTTGGCCTGCAAAGGCTGTCATGATGACAGTTTGGTCTGCTAGCCTGCGGTGGGAACAAGGGAAGAGAGACTCAAATGAATGCCATTGATCTGAAGGGCCGGCGCGGAGTGGTGACTGGCGGGGCGCAGGGCATCGGCCGCGCGGTGGCCGAACGCCTGCTGCGGTCCGGGGCATCGGTTGCGATCTGGGATCGCGATGCCGCGCTGGCCGCCCGCGTGGCCGGCGACCTGGCTGGGCTGGGCCGCGTCGAGGCGGTGAGCGTGGACGTCACCGACTGGGCCAGCGTGGAGCAGGCGACGGCTAAGACCGGGGCGGCGCTGGGCGGCATTGATCTGCTGGTCAACAATGCCGGCATCGCCGGGTCGAATGCGCCACTGGATCAGTATCCGCTGGCCGACTGGCACCAGGTGATCGCCATTGACCTGACCGGGGTGTTCCATTGCTGCCGTGCCGTGGTGCCGCTGATGAAGGCGGCCGGTTATGGCCGTATCGTCAATGTCGCCTCCATCGCCGGCAAGGAAGGCAACCCCAATGCCTCGGCCTATTCGGCGGCCAAGGCCGGGGTGATCGCGCTGACCAAGTCGCTGGGCAAGGAACTGGCCGGACAGGACATCGCGGTGAACTGCATCACCCCGGCGGCGGCGAAAACCGCGATTTTCGACCAGATGACGCAGACCCATATCGACTATATGCTATCGAAGATACCACGCGGCCGCTTCGTGGCGGTGGATGAGATCGCGGCGATGGTGGCCTGGCTGCTGTCGGCGGAGAATTCCTTCACCACCGGTGCGGTGTTCGATCTGAGCGGCGGCCGCGCGACCTATTGAGTCGGTATCCTGTTGAGTGAGTATCCTGTTGAGTGAGTATGCGGGGAAGACGATGCCCGAAACCCGGGTTGCCAAATTTGCCATCGGAGATGTGGTGCGCCACAGGCTGTTTCCGTTCCGCGGCGTGATCTTCGACGTCGATCCGGTGTTCAGCAACACCGAAGAATGGTGGCAGTCGATCCCCCCCGACCTGCGCCCACGCAAGGACCAGCCCTTTTATCATCTGCTGGCCGAGAACGCGCAATCATCCTATGTCGCCTATGTCTCGGAGCAGAACCTGCTGCCCGATTCAGAGGCCGGCCCGGTGAACCATCCCGATATCGGCAAGTATTTCGCCGGCTTCCGCGACGGCCGCTATCACTGGCGCGCGGCACCGCGGATGTGATCAGGCGAATATAATCAGGCGGGTCGCTACAGAAGTTTCCCGATCAGCATGATCAGGGTCGGCATGTTGATGCCGATCAGCACGATGCCCACGGCGCCGGCAATCAGCCGGCCGGGCAGACGGTTGACCAGGAAGGCCGCTACCGGCGCGGCCAGCAGGGCGCCGATCATGATCGCCAGCGCGGTGCTGCCGATGGTGGTGAGCGTGGCCGCGCCCAGCCAGAAGGAAAACACCGCAGCCTGCACGGCGGCCACGACGGGTTCCGCCGTGTTGGCTGAACCGACGGCCTTGCGCGGATCGCGGCCCTGCATGATCAGGCTGGTGGTGACGATCGGGCCCCAGCCGCCGCCGAAGGAATCGAACAGGCCGCCGAACAGCCCGACGATGCCGGGCCGGCCTTTCGGCGCGTCGATGGCAACCGGAGCAAAGCCGTGCCAGCGCATGGCGCGCAGAATCACCACGATGCCCATGACGCCCAGATACAGCGCGGCCAGCGGCCGGATCACGTTCAGCGGCAGCAAGGCGATCACGCTGGCGCCGACGATGCCGCCCACGATGCCGGGCAGGATCAGGCGGCGGCAGACGGCCCAGTCGATATTGCCGAACTTCCAGTGCGACAGGGCCGAGGCAATGCCGGTGGGAATCTTGGTGACATGCACGGCGGCGCTGGCCACCGCCGGCGGCAGGCCGGTCGCCACCAGCACGCTGCTGGCGATCACGCCATAGCCCATGCCGATGGCACCATCGATAAGCTGTGCGGCAAAGCCTACAGCGGCAAAAAGCGCCAGATCGAAATCCACGCCGCCTCCTGGTTACGGTAACGCTTGAACCGGAGAAATATCACGCAGCAAAGCTGCGCAGGGCATAGTCTACCAGAGTCTGCACCGTTTCCGACAGGGCGCACTGCGTGGTGTCGAGTGTCAACTGTGGTGTCCGTGGCGCCTCATAAGGCGCCGAGATGCCCGTGAAACCGGCAATTTCTCCGGCACGGGCGCGCTTATACAAGCCCTTGGGGTCGCGCGCCTCGCAGGTCGCAAGATCGGCCTGCACAAAAATTTCGTGGAAGTTCTCGCCAATGATCGTACGCGCATGATCGCGCTGCTGTTGTAGCGGGCTGATGGCGGAAACCAGCACGATCAGGCCGGCATCGCTCATCAGCTTCGCCACTTCGGCGATACGACGGATATTCTCCGCACGGTCGGCATCCGAGAATCCCAGGTCGCGATTCAGGCCATGGCGCAGGTTGTCGCCATCCAGCACCGTTACCTGGCGGTCGCGCGCGAACAATGCCGCCTGCGCCGCCATTGCCAGAGTCGACTTACCAGCGCCCGACAAACCGGTCAGCCACAGCACCCCGCCACGATGACCATTTACGGCGGCGCGGTCCTGTCCGGTAACACTCGAATCCACGGCCACGGTGGCCGGGGTGGCCTGCTGCAATACGTCCTCGATCACCAGACCGCCGGCGATCTGCGGCCCGCGGATCAGCACGCCGCGTCCGGTACGCGGCAGCGCATCGTAGAGATCCAGCGCCAGCGGCCGGCGGCAGCGCAGGATCGCGCGGGCCACGCCGTTGCGTTCGATCTGCGCAGCATCGGCACTGCTTAAGGATTCCACGTCCAGCGCCTCGGTGATCGCCTCGATCTCGACCTCGCGTTCGGTGGTGCCGATTTTCAGCGTCAGGCGGTCGCCGGGTTTCAGCGGTGCCTTGTCCAGCCAGAACAGCCGCACGGCAATGCGACTGGCCTCGCGTGGGGCCTGGTCCGGGTGGCTGGCCAAGACGCCACGTTCGACGAACACATCCTCGTCCAGCGTGAAGGCGACGCTGTCGTCGGCGATGGCCTCCTCGCGCGGCTGGTGATGACTGGCATTGCCGCGCCAGCTTTCCAGGCTGGCTACCACGGCCTCGCGACCCAGCGGCGCAAAACGGATGCGCTCGCCCACCTTCAGGCGGCCGCTTTCGATGCGGCCCACCACCACGCGGCGGTCGTCCAGGCGGTAAAGATCCTGGATCGGCAGACGCAGCGGCTGTTCCACCGGCACGGCCCGTGCGCCAAAGGCATCCAGCGCACCGATCAGGGTCGGACCGCGATACCAGCCGGTCTGCGCGCTGTGCGTGGCGATGTTGTCGCCGGTGCGCGCCGAAACCGGCACCAGGGCGGCGACCTCGATGCCGATATCGGCCAGGTAGTTGCGCACGGATTCGGCCACGGCCTGGAACCGGGCTTCGTCATGGTCGATCAGGTCGATCTTGTTGATCGCCACCGCCACCTGACGGATGCCCAGCAAATGCAGCAAATAGGCATGGCGCCGCGTCTGTTCGGCCAGGCCCTGGGCGGCATCCACCACCAGGATGGCGGCATCGGCCTGGGCCGCGCCGGTCACCATGTTCTTCAGGAATTCCTTATGGCCGGGCGCGTCGATGATCACATAGCGGCGGCGCTGGGTGGTGAACCAGATCTGTGTGGTGTCCACCGTGATGCCCTGGTCGCGTTCCACTTGCAGTGCGTCGAGCAGGAACGACCATTCGAAATCCAGGCCGCGTTTTTCCGACACGGCCTTCAGCTGTTCCAGTTTGCCGGCGGGCAGTGAATCCGTGTCGTGCAGCAGGCGGCCGACAAGGGTGGATTTGCCGTGGTCGACATGGCCGACGATCACGATGGGGAAGGCGCGGCCCTTCTGCAGGCCGGCCGCCTTCGGGTGGATGGCGAGATCGATAACGCTCATGGCGCGGTCCTTACATATAGCCGGCGACGCGCAGCCGCTCGAAGGCATCTTCCGAATCGTGATCCATGGCTCGACCGGCGCGTTCCGGTTCGCGCGTTACTTCCAGCTCGGCGATGATCTGCTCGATATTGGCGGCGCGGCTGTCGATCGGGAAGGTGATGCCGATCTCGCCCAGGGAGCGGAAGCGCTTGCCTTCATCATTGGCGAAATACAGCGGTACCACCGGAATCTCTTCGCGCTGGATGTAGCGCCAGATGTCCAGCTCGGTCCAATGCAGCAGGGGATGGATGCGCATATGCACGCCCTCGGGCAACTCGGACGCGAAATGGTCCCACAATTCGGGCGGCTGGTCGCGGAAGTCCCAGGCGCCGTCATCGCCACGCGGGCTGAACACGCGTTCTTTGGCGCGCGTGGCCTGTTCGTCGCGCCGGATGCCGGCGATCACGCCCTTCCACTGGTATTTGGCGATGGCCTCTTTCAGGCCCAGCGTCTTGCGCGCGGCGATGCGCGAGTTATGCGGCAGGGTGGGGTCGGTGGCTTCCAGCGGCGGGCAGGAATCCTTGATCAGTTCCAGCCCCCATTCCCGGGCATAGCGGTCGCGGAAGGCATAGGTCTCGGGGAATTCCAGCCCGGTATCCAGATGCGCCACCGGAAACGGCACGCGGCCCAGGAAGGCCTTCTTGGCCAGCCAGATCATCACATTGGAATCCTTGCCCAGCGACCACAGCATGGCCAATGGGCGGATGCGGCTGTAGGCCTCGCGCAGGATGTAGATGCTCTGGGCTTCGAGTTGGTCGAGATCGTCGTGCATGACTGTCACTTCAGGGAGGAATAAGGGCGGTTATGGATGCCGCATTCGGTTTTTTCGCTGTCGCGCCAGCGGCCGGCACGGGTATCCTCGCCGGCCTGCACCGGCTGGGTGCAAGGCGCGCAGCCGATGGAGGGATAGCCCTGCGCCACCAGCGGATGGCGCGGCAGGTCGTGGTGGATGAAATAGGCCTCGATCTCGGCCGGGCCCCAGTCGGCCAGCGGATTGAATTTCAGCCGCGCACCATCAGCTTCCACCAGCGGGATGGCGCTGCGGGTCGCGGCCTGGAAACGCTTCCGGCCGTTGATCGAGGCGGCGAAAGGCTTCAGTCCGCGTTCCAGCGGCTCCACCTTGCGGATGCGGCAGCAGGCATCGGCATCGCGGAACCACAGCGTGCCGCCTTCGTCGTTGGCGGCCAGCGCCCTGGGATCGGGCCGCAGGTTGCGCAGATTGGTCAGACCCAGTTTGTCGATGAGCAGGTCGCGATAGGCCAGCGTCTCGTCGAACAGCTTGCCGGTTTCCAGGAACAGCACCGGCGTGCTGCGGTCTACCTGCGCCACCAGATGCAGCAGCACGGCCGCTTCGGCGCCGAAGGACGAAACCAGCGCGATCTGGCCGGGGAACAGCTCGGCGATGGCAATGCGCAGGATGTCTTCGGCCGGTTTACCCTGCAGTCGCGCATCCAGCGACCGGGCGTAATCGTCGATATCCAGAGAAGCGAAGGCAAGCGCGCTCATTCGGCGGCCTCCTGCCGGCGTACCGTGGCCAGTCGCAGTTTCAATGCGCTGGTTCGGCCATCGCCCGTAGGCTGGTAGACATGGCTGAAACTGCGCATCGCGGCGGCAAAGGCCTCGGCGGCGTCTTCGCGGGCGATCTCGAAGGTATCGAAGCCGCTGCGCTGCATGTGCCAGAGCTGGTCCTGCAGCACATGGCCGGTGGCGCGCAGTTCGCCCGCGAAACCGAAGCGTTCGCGCAAAAGGCGCGCCTGGCTGTAGGCGCGGCCGTCGCTGAATTTGGGGAATTCCAGCACGATCAGGCCGAAGCGGCCGGCTTCGGGACCGAATTCCAGCACGTCCACAGTGTTGGGCAGGCGGATGCCCAGCGGCGCATTGCGTCCGGCCAGAGCTTCCTTTTCGGCCTGCCAGCGTGCGTAAGAAACCAGCGCCGGCCTGTCTTCGGGCAGTGGCGCGTCGTCGGCGACGCTCACCCAGGCATCCTCGCCGATCAGGCGTCCGTCCTTAAGCAGCGGCATAGACGGCCTCCTTGAACGGCTGCAGGCCGACACGGCGGTAGGTATCGAGGAAACGCTCGTCGCTGCTTTTGCGCAGATGCAGATAGGTCTCCACCAGCGCGTCGATGGCATCCACGGTCTGGGTCGTGTTCAGCGCGGGCCCGAGGATGTCGCCCAGCGCCGCATCCTGGTCGGCCGAGCCGCCGAGCGTGAGCTGGTAGAATTCCTCGCCGTTCTTGTCGACACCGAGGATGCCGATATGGCCCACATGATGGTGCCCGCAGGCATTGATGCAGCCCGAGATCTTGATCTTCAGTTCGCCTATGTCATGCGCACGCTCCCAGTTTTTGAAACGCAGGGCGATCTGCTGGGCGATCGGGATCGAACGGGCATTAGCCAGGGCGCAGTAATCCAGGCCTGGGCAGGCGATGATGTCGGAAGCCAGGCCCACATTCGGCGTGGCCAGGCCCCAGGCCTTCAGGGCCTTGAACAGGGCCGGCAGGTCGGCCTGTTTCACATGCGGCAGAACCAGGTTCTGCTCATGCGTCACGCGAATTTCGCCGAAGGAATAGCGGTCGGCCAGGTCGGCCACAGCCAGCATCTGCTCGGCCTTCATGTCGCCCGGCGGTTCGCCCTCTTTTTTCAGCGAGATGGTGACGATGCTGTAGCCCGGCTGCTTGTGCTTGAAGGTGTTGCGCCGGGCCCAGAGGCCAAACTCGAAATCGGTGCGGAAGGCGGCGGCATAATCTGGCGCCACGCCGCCCGGCAGGCTCTCGAAGGCCGGCGGGGCGAAATGCGTCGCGATCTGGTCGATGGCGTCCTGCGGCAGCTGCAGGGCGCCGTCGCGGATCGCCTGCCACTCGGCTTCCACCTTCTCGCGCATGGTCTCGATGCCGATCTCGTGCACCAGGATCTTGATGCGCGCCTTGTAGATGTTGTCGCGCCGGCCGAACTGGTTGTAGACGCGCAGGATGGCTTCCAGGTAGCTCAGCAGATGCAGTCTGGGCAGGAAATCGCGGATCGTCTTGCCGATGAAGGGTGTGCGGCCCAGGCCGCCACCCACGATCACCTCGAAGCCGGTCTCGCCTTCGGCATTCCTGTGCATGCGCAGCCCGATATCATGCACCCGCACGGCGGCACGATCATTCGGCGAGCCGGTGACGGCGATCTTGAACTTGCGCGGCAGGAAGCTGAATTCGGGATGGAAGGTCGACCATTGCCGGATGATCTCGCACCACAGGCGCGGATCCTCGATCTCGTCATGGGCGGCGCCGGCGAACTGGTCGGTGGTGGTGTTGCGGATGCAGTTCCCGCTGGTCTGGATCGCATGCATCTGCACTTTCGCCAAGTCGGCCAACGCATCGGCGGCGTCTTCCAGCCGGATCCAGTTGTATTGCAGGTTCTGCCGGGTGGTGAAATGGCCCCAGCCGCGATCGTATTTGCAGCCGATCTGCGCCAGCGTGCGCAATTGCTGCGACGACAGCGTGCCATAGGGAATGGCGATGCGCAGCATGTAGGCGTGCAGCTGCAGATACAGGCCATTCTGCAGGCGCAGCGGCTTGAACTCATCCTCGCTGATCGCGCCGCTCAGGCGCCGCGCCACCTGGTCGCGGAACTGCGCCACGCGTTCGTCCACAAGGGTCTGATCGATCTGGTCATACTGGTACATGGGGCAAATCCTCAGGCTACGCCGCCGGCCGTTTTTCGGTGGTCGGCCCGGCGGCGCGGATGCGTTCGCGGAACTGGATCGGCCATGGTGGTGTCTGGCCGGCATCCACCGGCACCAGATATGGCCCCACCACGATGTTGCGTGCCGCCTGCGCCTCGGCTTCGGCCAGCCAGGCGGCGGCCGCCTCGGCATTCGGCGCCACGAAGGCGGCGGCGATGTCGCGGCTCCAGTCGTTGCGGATGGTCAGGTAGACCACGTCGCCGCTGGTCAGATGATTGGCGGTGACGATATGGGCCTGGTCTTTCAGTTTGGGGGCTTTGGCCATGGATCTGGTCCTTATGCGCGGCGCTGCTGCGGCAGGATGGAATGCTGGACTGCGGCGGCCACCTTGCCGATCACAAGCAATACGGGTCCGTTGCCATGCCGTGCGGCCAGCGCGGGCAGGGCCTGAAGCGGCCCGGCGCTCACCTGCTGGTCGGGCCGCGTGCCGTTTTCGATCAGCGCGACGGGTAGTGTGGGCGACACGCCGGCCTGCAGCAGGCGGTCGCGGATATCCGCCGCCCGGCTCAGGCCCATATAGACCACGACGGTTTCACCCGCGCGGGCGCGCGAGGCCCAGGCGAGGCCGTCCTCGCCGTCTTTCAGGTGGCCGCTCACCAGCGTCACGCCATGGCTCAGGTCGCGATGGGTCAGCGGTATGCCGGCTGCGGCCGCGCAACCTAGCGCCGCCGTGATGCCCGGCACCACCTGCACAGCAATGCCGCGCGCCTGCAGATATTCCATTTCCTCGCCGCCACGGCCGAAGATGAAGGGATCGCCGGCCTTCAGCCGCACCACGCGTTTGCCCTGCGCAGCCAGTTCGGCCATCAGGGCGTTGATGTCGTCTTGACTCAGGCGATGATGACCCTTGCGTTTGCCCACGGCGATGCGCTCGGCGTCGCGGCGTGCGCGGTCCAGGACAGCCGGCGCCACCAGGTCGTCGAACAGCACCACATCGGCCTGGCTCATTGCCTGCTGCGCCTTCAGGGTCAGCAGGTCGGGATCGCCCGGTCCGGCGCCCACCAAAGCCACGCTGCCCTCGATCCCGGCCTGCGGCATGTTGAGCTGGGCCAGCAGGGCGCTGCGCGCGCCGCTCAGGTCGCCGGCCAGCGCCTTTTGCGCAATGGCGCCATCGAACACACGCTCCCAAAAGCGTTTGCGTAGAGCGGGCTCGCCGATCACACGCGCCACGCTGTTGCGGAATTCACCGGCCAGCGCGGCAAGGTCGCCCAGACGCGACGGCAGCAAAGCCTCGATCTGCGCGCGGATGCGGCCCAGCAGCAGCGGCGCGGTGCCGTTGGATGCGATGCCGATGGTGATGTCGCCGCGCTCGACGATGGCGGGCACGAGAAAGTCGGAAAGGTCGGCGCGGTCCACCACGTTCACGAAAACACCGCGTGTGCGCGTCGCCTCGGCCAGGGCGAGGTTCTGCGCCTCATCCTCGGCGGCGCCGATGGCCAGCCGTATCCCATCGAGCAGGGCGGGGGAGAAAGCCATTGCCAGATAACGCACATGGCCAGCGACGACGTGGCCGGCGATCTCGTCATTGATATTGGGCGCTGCCACGGTGACCGCAGCTTCGGCCTTCAGCAGCAGGCGAATCTTGCGCGCGGCATTTTCGCCGCCACCCACTACCAGCACGGGCTGGTCTTTCAGCACGAGGAAACTCGGGAATGTCTGCATGGCGCACCCTCTCCGTGGCGCAGGACCGATGCGGCATGATATTTAACAGTCACATATGAGAGTCAACATAATTATACCTTCATAAGTGATATTATAAATAATCAAACATTATAATAATGTATAATAAGAACACTATTACCTGCTCGGTAATTGTTAAGCTGCTGTTCTGCCTGAAATATCGGGTCACCACTCAAACCCGGAGGTTTCCCATGCTTACCCAACGCAGCCTGCTCCGTTTCGATGCCGCCCTGTGTTTCACCTGCGGCCTGCCCGGCCTGCTGGCCGCCGGCTGGACGGCGAAATTCCTTTTGCCGGCCCAGGCTGGCCTGTTCGGTCTGCCCATGGCCGGAGTGATGCTCGGCCTGGGCATCGCGCTGGCCGCCTATGCCGCCCTGCTGCTGGTCATGTCGGGCCGGCCGCAGCTGCCGCGCGCTTTCGTGGCCTTCACCGTGCTGGCTGATGGCCTGTGGGTGCTCGGCACGCTGGCCCTGCTGGCCGCCTTCGGCGGCGTGTTCAGCCTGTGGGGCAGTGTCGCCCTGCTGGCGGTTGCGGTCGATACGGCGCTGATCGGCTGGCTCAAGGCCCGTACCCTGCGCGGTACCGGCAGGCTGGCTGCCGCCTGAGGCAGAGCAATGGCGGGGGCGGGCGTTCATGCTGGACGCCCGCCATCCTGCCACGCATAACCGCTTCAGGGAGATCATTGCCATGGCCAGCCTGCACGGCGAAATGCCGATCCGTTCCAGCGCGACCGAAACGCCCGGCTTCGGCACGTTGATGCGGCAATGGCGCCGCCGCCGCGGCTTCAGCCAGCTGGAACTGGCCGAACTGGGCCGCGTGTCGCAGCGCCATGTCAGTTTCCTCGAATCCGGCCGTGCCCGGCCGAGCCGGCAGATGGTGCTGCATTTGAGCGAACTGCTCGACATGCCCTTGCGCGAACGCAACCGCCTGCTGCATGCCGCCGGCTTTGCCGCGGCCTATCGCGAAAGCCGGCTCGATGCGCCGCAACTGGCCGAGGCGCGCCACGCGTTGGATCTGCTGCTGCGCCAGCAGGAGCCCTTTCCCGCCGTGGTCGTCGATGCCGCCTGGAATGTGCAGCTGGCCAATGCCGCCGCCCAGCGCATGGTGGCTTTCCTGCTCGGCGCCGCGCCCGATCCGGCGCAGCCGCTGAACATGATGAAGCTGCCGCTGCACCCCAAAGCCGCCCGGCCTTACATGCTGCGCTGGCCCGAGGTCGCCTCGGCCTTGCTGCATCGTTTGCAGCGCGAGGCGATGGACAGTCCCGCCGCTGCCGCCGTGCTGGCGGAAGTGCGCGGCTATCCCGATGTGGATGCGCTGTGGCGCAAGGTGGACTGGGACAGCGAGCCGGCGCCCCTGCTGGGCTTCAGTGTGGAGAAGGATGGCCTGCGGCTCGACATGGTCACCCTGATCGCCACCTTCGGCACACCGCAGGATGTCACCCTGCAGGACATGCGGATCGAAAGCTTCCTGCCGGCCAATGCGGCGAGCGAACAGCTTCTGCGCGAATTGGCGAAACAGGCGGGCGATTGACGCGGATCAAGCCTGGCGGCGCGGTTTGCGCTAGGATCGCGGCAGCTTCAGTCCAGGAGATGCCGCATGAAAGCCGCCGATATCATGACCAGTCCGGTCTACACCGTTGCCCAGGATGCCAAGGTGGCCGAGGCGGTGCGCCTGATGCTGCAGAAGCATGTCAGCGGCCTGCCGGTGGTGGATGCGGCCGGCAAACTGGTCGGCATGGTCACCGAGGGCGATTTCCTGCGCCGCAGCGAGATCGGCACCGCAAAGCGCCGCGCCCGCTGGCTGGAGATGCTGCTGGGTCCCGGCGCCCAGGCCGAGACTTACACCCACAGCCATGGCCGCCGCGTGGACGAGGTCATGACGCGCGAACCGGTCGCCATTGCCGAAGACACGCCGACCACTGAGATCGTGCGGCTGATGGAAAAACATCGCGTGAAACGCCTGCCGGTGGTGCGTGACGGCAAACCCGTCGGCATCGTCAGCCGCGCCAACCTGCTGCATCTGTTCGCCGGCGCGCTGGCAGACGTGAAACCGGTGGCGGCCAGCGACGCGGCGATCCGCGAGCATATCCTGGCCGAGATGAAGGCTCAGTCCTGGGCGCCGACCGGCAGCACCAATATCATCGTGCGCGACGGCGTGGTGCAGCTCTGGGGCACCATCTTCGACGAACGTGAACGCCAGGCCCTCAAGGTGCTGGCCGAGGGCGCGCCCGGCGCCAAGGGCGTCGAGGATCACCTGATCTGGCTGGAGCCGATGTCGGGCCTCTACCTCGAACCGCCCAAGGTCTGAGTTTTAAGCCTTCGCCCCGTTTTAAGCCTTCACGGCGTCCGGGCCGATCTTCCAGCGCGGCGTGGCCAGCATCACGATGTCGCCGGCGGCGTCGCGCAGTTCCACGCGGCCCGACAGGCTCTGCGGCTGCGACCAGTCCAGCGGCGCCACCTCGCATTGCGCCGTCACCGCGCCGCGTGCCTTCTTGACGAATTCGGTGTCGAAACCGGTGACGATCCAGCGCGCACCCTTTGCCGGCTGGCGGCTCATGATGGCGAGGTTGGCGGTCAGTTCGGCCAGGTTGGTCAGGGCCACGGCATGGATCGAGCGCAGATGGTTGCGCACGGCACGACGGTCGGCCATCTGCGCTTGCGCGCGGCCAGGCACCAGGCTCAGCACGCGGGCATTGATGCTGGCCGCATAGGGCACGGTCAGGCCGATCAGACGGCTGAACAGCCAGTTACCGAAAGGCAGGCGCGAAACACGCTGCCATTGCTGCAGGATCGCGGGTTCGTTGCGGGACATGTCAGCTCTTCCTTGTTTTGCGGGCGGGGGTGGGGGCGGCGATGGCGTCCCAGATCGTGTCGGCCAGTTGTTTTGCTGCCAGATCGGGCCGGATGCTGGCCTTGCCGGCGCGATGGCTGCGCAGCCAGGCCTGCACCGGACCGACGATCAGGCTGATCAGCACATCGGGTGCAATCGGCTTCAGGATGCCGGTCTCCACCGCGGGGCGGAACAGCAGCATCAGTGGACGCAGGAAATCGGCGGTGCCGCGCTGCAGTTTGGCTTCCGCCACGGTGACGGCGCGATGGTAGCGATGCTCGGCCAGGAACCGTGCGGCATCGGGATGTCGTATCGACCAGGCGATATGGGTTTTCACGAAAGCGTCGAGGAAGGCGCGCGGCGTATCGTGCCGGGACAATTCCGCCATCAGCGCCACGCGATAACGCTCCAGCAGATCTTCATATAACGCGGTGACCAAACCCTCGCGGCTGCCGAAATGGTGATACAGGCTGCCGATCGAGACCTCGGCGGCGTCGCGCACCTGTTCGATGGTGGTGGATTCCACACCCTGTGCGTCGAACAGCGCCAGGGCTGCAATCAACGCTCGCTCGCGCGTGCCGGCTTTCGCGGTGTAATCCGGGATGGTGGGTTTGCGGGCGGCTCTGGTCATGGTCGGGTTATAACAGTGTTAGAATAAAATTCTAGAAAAATATTCTAATCGATCCAATCGGCACAATTTTGCCGACCCTATCCCCTTGGCGGCCGCTGCGGAAAGGCGCAGTCTTAAGCCAGACCCATCTGGGGAGAGAGAAACGCCATGATCCAAGACTTCGTCCGCCGACTCGGCATAGACCATCCCTTGCTGCTGGCCCCGATGGCCGGCGAAACCGCAAAACCGGCACTGGCCATCGCCGTCTCCAATGCCGGCGCGCTGGGTGCGCTGGGCGGGGCCTATATGGCGCCGCAGGCCCTGCGCGATGCGATCCGCGCCATCCGCGCCGGCACGCAGCGGCCCTTCCACATCAACCTGTTCTCACCGCAGCCCTGGAGCGCCGATCAAACCAAGATGGCGGCCTATCGCGCGGAGCTGGGCAAGGCGCATGCCGAGCTTGGCCTCGGCGCACCCGATCTGCCGAACACGTATCAGGAATCCTTCGAGGCTCAGTTCGCGGTGGTGCTGGAGGAAGCGCCGCCGGTCTTCAGCACCACCTTCGGCACGCTGACGCCCGATCAGGTGGCGGCGCTGAAAGCCCGCAACATCCTGGTGATCGGCACGGCCACCACGGTGGCCGAGGCGCGTATGCAGGAAGCGGCCGGGGTCGATGCCATCCTGGCGCAGGGCGCCGAGGCGGGCGGCCATCGCGGCAGTTTCCTAGACAGCGTGGAACACAGCCTGGTCGGCACCATGGCGCTGGTCCCGCAGATCGTATCCGCAGTGAAGCTGCCGGTGATCGCCGCTGGCGGCATCGGCGACGGGCGCGGCATCGCCGCCGCACTCTGCCTGGGCGCTTCGGCCGTGGCCATGGGCACCAGCTTCCTGCTGGCCGAGGAAATGGCGCTGTCGCCCGGCTACAAGGCCCTGCTGCAAAGCGAGCGTGCGGAAAGCACGGCGCTCACACGGGTCTTTTCCGGCCGCCATGCCCGTGGCATCCGTAATGCCTTTCTCGACCGCATGGCCGGCCGCGACGACATCATCCCCGATTTCCCGGTCGCCAATGCCATGAGCAAGGCCATGCGCGGCGCGGCCTCGAAATCCGGCCAAACCGACTACCAGTCGCTCTGGGCCGGACAGGCGGCGCGGCTGGCCCGGCCGGAGCCGGCGGCGGCCATCGTCGCCCGCCTGCTGGCCGAGGCACGGCAGGCGCTGCAGACCCGGTTCTGAACCGTCTCCCGGCCCTTGTCATTGGGGCCGGGGCCTTTAGAGTCTGCCGGTCTTAAATCGAGCATCGGGCTTAGCAACATACAGGCTGCCGGCCGCCATACAGACAAGGCCGCCGGAACCTGTCCTGGGGAGTGAGTCATGGCGAAGGAACTGCATCATTTCATCGGCGGCAAGAAGGTGGCGGGCAAGTCGGGCCGCTTCCTTGACGTCTATAATCCCAGCACCGGCGAGGTCGGCGCCAAGGCACCGCTGGCCACCAAGGCCGAGGTCGAGGCCGCCATCGCCGACAGCCAGCGCGCCTTCGCCGAATGGAGCGCCACCTCGCCGCTGGTGCGCGCCCGCGTGATGTTCAAGTTCAAGGAGCTGTGCGAAAAGCATGCCGACGAGCTGGCCCTGCTGATTGCCAATGAGCATGGCAAGGTCGTCTCGGATGCCAAGGGTTCGCTGCAGCGTGGCCTGGAAGTGGTGGAATTCGCCTGCGGCATCCCGCATCTGCTGAAGGGCGAGTATTCCGACAGCGTGGCGCGCGGCATCGACGTCTATTCGATGCGCCAGGCGCTCGGCGTCGTCACCGGCATCACCCCGTTCAACTTCCCGGCCATGGTGCCGATGTGGATGTTTGCCATTGCGATTGCCGCCGGCAACACCTTTGTGCTCAAGCCCAGCGAAAAGGACCCCTCCTGCCCGCTGCGCCTGGCCGAACTGATGCTGGAAGCCGGCGCACCGGCCGGCGTGCTGAACTGCGTGATCGGCGACAAGGAAGCGGTGGATACGCTGCTCACCGATCCGCGCATCCAAGCGGTCAGCTTCGTGGGCTCGACCCCGATCGCGCAGTATGTCTATTCGACGGCGGCGGCACATGGCAAACGCGTGCAGGCCATGGGCGGCGCCAAGAACCACATGATCATCATGCCGGATGCCGACATGGACCAGGCCGTGGATGCCCTGATCGGCGCCGGTTACGGCTCGGCGGGCGAGCGCTGCATGGCGGTGTCGGTCGCCGTGCCGGTGGGCAAGGGCACGGCCGATCGTCTGGTCGAGGCGCTGGCGCCGCGTGTGCGGGCGCTGAAGGTCGGTCCCAGCACCGACAAGGATTCCGAAATGGGTCCGCTGGTCACCAAGGAGCACCTTGCCAAAGTGAAGGGCTATGTCGATGCCGGTGTGGCCGAGGGCGCCAAGCTGGTGGTGGATGGTCGCGGCCTGAAGCTGCAGGGCTACGAAGGCGGCTATTTCATGGGCGGCTGCCTGTTCGACAATGTCACGCCGGACATGCGCGTCTATAAGGAAGAGATCTTCGGCCCAGTGCTGTCGGTCGTGCGCACCGAAAGCTTCGAGGAAGCAGCCAAGCTGCCCACCGAGCATGAATTCGGCAACGGCGTGGCGATCTTCACTCGCGACGGCGATGCCGCCCGCGACTTCGCCGCGAAGGTGCAGGTCGGCATGGTCGGCATCAATGTGCCGATCCCGGTGCCGCTCGCCTTCCACACCTTCGGCGGCTGGAAGAAATCGGCCTTCGGCGACACCAATCAGCATGGCCCGGAAGGCGTGAAATTCTACACCAAGATCAAGACGGTGACGGCGCGCTGGCCGACCGGCATCCGTTCGGGTGCCGAGTTCAACATCCCGACCATGAAGTAAGATAAGTAATGTCAAAACTGGGCGGGCGGCAGATGACTCTGCCGCCCGTTTTGTTTTAAAGAAACCTCATGTCCATCCTCGAAGCCTACCGCGCCAAGCTCGCCGCCCGGGAAATCGCCGAAGACCCGGCGCAGGAACTGGCGGTGGAGAAGCTGGAACTGCTCAGCCACCGGCTGCAGCATTACCGGCCGGGCGAAGATAGCTGGCTGCAGAAGCTCAGTTTCGGCCGCAAGCGCGAGGCGGCGCCGCAGGGCCTGTATATCTACGGCGATGTCGGGCGCGGCAAGTCCATGCTGATGGACCTGTTCTTCGGCGCGGCACCGGTGGAAAAAAAACGCCGCGTGCATTTCCATGCCTTCATGCAGGAGGTGCATGCCGAAATCTTCCGCTATCGCCAGCTACCAGATGACGATGCCGAGAAAAAGAAAGGCGGCGACGACCCGATCCGGCCGCTGGCCAAGAAGATCGCCGAGGCGAGCTGGCTGCTCTGCTTCGACGAGTTGCAGGTGACCGACGTGGCCGATGCCATGATCCTCGGTCGCCTGTTCGAGAAACTGTTCGAACGCGGCGTGGTGGTGATCGCCACCTCGAACCGCGCACCCGAAGACCTGTACCAGGGCGGGCTGAACCGCCAGCTGTTCCTGCCCTTCATTGCCCTGTTCAAGGAAAAACTCGACGTGCTGCATCTGGCGGCCCAGCGCGACTATCGGCTGCAGCGCCTGAGTCGCGAGAAGGTCTGGTTCAGTCCCTTGAGCGCCAAATCGACGCTGGCGCTGGACCGCGCCTGGGGCCTGCTGACCGACGAAGCCGAAGGCAGGCCGATGGACCTGGAGCTGCTGGGCCGCAAGCTGCATGTGCCCGAACAGGCGCGCGGCGTGGCGCGCTTCACCTTCGGCGATCTCTGCGAGGCCAATCTGGGTCCGGCCGATTTCCTCGCTATCGCGCGCGCCTTCCACACCGTGATGATCGACGGCATCCCCACGCTCAGCCCGGCGCGGCGCAACGAGGCCAAGCGCTTCGTCACGCTGGTCGATACGCTGTATGAGGCGAAGGTGAAGCTGATGGCCACGGCCGAGGCGCCGCCCGAGACGCTGTATCCCGAAGGCGACGGCGCGTTTGAATTCCAGCGCTGCGTGTCGCGGCTGAACGAGATGCAGAGCGAAGATTACCGCGCGCTGGCGCACGCGGCGCAATAATCGTCAGTTCGGCAGCAGCAGGTCGCGGGCGCGGTCCAGCCGCGCGTTGGTGAATTGCGCGCCGGTCAGCACCGCGCCGTCGAAGCGGCCATCGGTGAGGTCGGCGCCGGTCAGGTCGGCGCCCGACAGGTTGGCCTCGCGCATATCCACGCCCACCAGGCTGGCACCGCTTAAGTTAGAAGCCACCAGCAGGGCTTTCTTCAGCTTGGCCGCGCTCAGGTTGGTGCGTGCGGTGCGGCTGTTCGGCGTATCCTCGCGGATCGCCGCCAGATTGGCACCCGACAGGTCGGCGCCATCCAGGATGGCGCGCGTCAGGCTGGTGCCGCGCAGGTTCGCTTTGGTCAGGATCGCGCCGCGCAGGTCGGCAA
Organism: Ferrovibrio sp.; assembly: GCF_046297595.1. Taxonomy (GTDB): domain Bacteria; phylum Pseudomonadota; class Alphaproteobacteria; order Ferrovibrionales; family Ferrovibrionaceae; genus Ferrovibrio. Next base: position 357,828 of record NZ_JBKBHT010000003.1, on the reverse strand, counting down.
AGTTCAGCCGCGCCAGCGCCAGATTGGCCTGGGTCAGGCGCGCATTGGCGAAGCAGGCGCGTTCCAGCAGCGCGCCCATCAGGTTGATGCCCTGCAGGTCGCGGCCGGAGAAATCGAAATCGCTCAGGTCGGCGCGCAGGCCCTGGCGGCCTTCCGAATGCACCCAGAGTTCGTGTTGGCGCAGCACCTCGCTCAGGTCGTCCAGGGTATGGCGCGAGGCACCGGCGAAAATCGCGGCCGACAATTCGGGCAGGGTGCGGCTGGCGGCATCGACGATGGCGCCGCGCAGGTCGGCGCCGGCAAAGTTGGCGCCGCCGAAATTGGCGCCGGTCAGCGTTGCGCCCGACAGGTTGGCACCGGAGAAATCGGAATGCTGCAGGTCGGCGGACCCGAGCCGGGCCGACATCATCTGCGCCTTGCGCAGGTCGGCGCGGGCCAGGTTGCTGTCGTCCAGGTTGGCGTCGGCGAAATCGGCATGCAGGGCGAAAGCGCGCGACAGCTGGGCGCCCGAAAGATCGGCGCGCTGCGCCGAGGCGCCCGAAAGGTCGATGGCCCGCTTGGCCGGGCCGCTGTCGCTGATCTTGCCCTCCGAATCGTAGACCGGGGCCAGGGCCTCGACGCCGTTCGACTCGGCCATGTTGGCATCGTTCAGGCCGGCGGCGCGCAGGCAGGCGCCGCGCAGGTCGGCCCAGCGCAGGTCGGCGCCGTCCAGCGTGGCGTTACGGAAATCCGAACCGCCGCATTTCGACATGGAGAGCCTGGCGCCGTCGAGACGGGCGCGGTGCAGCCGCGTGCCGGTCAGGTTGGCCAGCGTGAGATTGGCGCCGGTCAGGTCGGCGTCGGACAGGTCGGTATAGGAGAGGTCGGCCGGCTTGGCGTCGGTCTTGCCGGCCAGATGGGCCTCATGCTCGCGCAAAACGTCGCGCAGCTTTTCCGCGCCAAGCTTGGTCAGGTGCGAGGGGGCCCCGCGGGTAAAATCGCCCATAACGTTCTGCGGCCTTGCTAACGAACGATGCACAGAAAACAGAATCGGCCGCGAGTTTATCCCGGACCGGCCATGCCGATCCAGCCGTTTGCCCCCTGTATTGGTCGTAAGTCTAGCAGCTTAGCCGCGGCGTTCCACCATCAGCTTCTTGATTTCGCCGATCGCCTGGGCCGGGTTGAGGCCCTTGGGGCAGGTCTGCGCACAATTCATGATGGTATGGCAGCGATACAGCCGGAACGGGTCTTCCAGGTTGTCGAGACGCTCGCCGGTCATCTCGTCGCGGCTGTCGGCGATCCAGCGATAGGCCTGCAGCAGGATGGCCGGGCCCAGATAACGGTCGGAATTCCACCAGTAGCTGGGGCAGGAGGTGGAACAGCAGGCGCACAGGATGCACTCATACAGGCCGTCCAGCTTTTTGCGGTCTTCCGCAGATTGCAGACGCTCGCGCGCCGGCGCCGGGCTCTGGGTCTGCATCCACGGCTTGATCGAGGCATATTGCGCGTAGAAGTTGGTGAGGTCGGGCACCAGGTCCTTGATCACCGGCATGTGCGGCAGCGGATAGATCTTCACGTCGCCGTCGATATCCTCGCAGGCCTTGGTGCAGGCCAGCGTGTTGCCGCCGTCGATGTTCATGGCGCAGGAACCGCAGACGCCCTCGCGGCAGGAGCGGCGGAAGGTCAGCGACGGGTCGATCTCGTTCTTGATCTTGATCAGCGCGTCCAGGACCATCGGGCCGCAATCGTTCATGTCGACTTCGTAGGTGTCGACCTGCGGGGTCTTGCCGTCATCCTGGTTCCAGCGATAGACGCGGAAGCGCTTGACCTTGCGCTCCTCGCCCGGCTTGGCCGGCGGCAGGCTCCAGGTCTTGCCTTCGGTGATCTTGGAATTCTTCGGCAGCGCGAACTCGGCCATGGGGAGCGTCCTCGTCTTCTCTTAGTACACGCGCTTCTTGGGCTCGATATACGAGACCTCGTTGGTCAGCGTGTAGGTATGCACCGGGCGGTAGTCGATGGTGATGTCGCCCTTGTCGCCGAGCCAGGTCAGCGTGTGCTTCATCCACTGCGAATCGTCGCGGTCGGGGAAATCCTCGCGGGCATGGGCGCCGCGGCTTTCCTTGCGGTTCTCGGCCGAATGCATGGTCACGACGGCCTGGCGGATCAGGTTGTCGAGTTCCAGCGTCTCGACCAGGTCGGAATTCCAGACCAGCGAGCGGTCGGAAACGCCGATATCCGGCATCATCTTGTAGACGTCGTCGATCAGGCCGACGCCTTCCTTCAGGACCTCGCCGGTGCGGTACACCGCGCAGTTGTTCTGCATGGCGCGCTGCATCTTGTCGCGGATCTTCGCCGTCGCGCTGCCGCCCTTGGCATTGCGGAAACGGTCCAGCCGCGCCAGTGCTTCATCGCCGGCCTTCGGCATGTCCTTGTGCTTGGCGCCCTTGTCGACCACCTGGGCGGCGCGGATGGCGGCGGCGCGGCCGAACACCACCAGGTCGATCAGCGAATTCGAACCCAGGCGGTTGGCGCCGTGCACCGACACGCAGGCGGCTTCGCCCACGGCCATCAGGCCGGGCACCACCTTGTCGGGGTTGCCGTCCTTAAGCGTGACGACTTCGCCATGATAGTTGGTCGGGATGCCGCCCATGTTGTAGTGCACGGTCGGCAGCACCGGGATCGGCTGCTTGGTCACGTCGACGCCGGCGAAAATCTTGGCGCTTTCCGAGATGCCGGGCAGGCGCTCGTGCAGGATCTTCGGGTCCAGGTGATCCAGGTGCAGGAAGATGTGGTCCTTGTTCTTGCCCACGCCGCGGCCTTCGCGGATTTCCATGGTCATGGCGCGGCTCACCACATCGCGCGAGGCCAGGTCCTTGGCCGACGGCGCGTAACGCTCCATGAAGCGCTCGCCTGCGGAATTGACGACATAGCCGCCTTCGCCGCGTGCGCCCTCGGTGATCAGGCAGCCGGCGCCATAGATGCCGGTCGGGTGGAACTGCACGAATTCCATGTCCTGCAGCGGCAGGCCGGCGCGCAGCACCATGCCGCCGCCATCGCCCGTGCAGGTATGGGCCGAGGTGCAGGAGAAATAGGCGCGGCCGTAACCGCCGGTCGCCAGCACCACCATATGGGCGCGGAAGCGGTGGATCGTGCCATCGGCCAGGTTCCAGGCCATCACGCCGCGGCAGGCGCCGTCCTCGTCCATGATCAGGTCGAGGGCGAAATACTCGATGAAGAACTCGGTGTCGAACTTCAGCGACTGCTGATACAGCGTGTGCAGCATCGCATGGCCGGTACGGTCGGCGGCGGCGCAGGTGCGCTGGGCCGGCTCGGCGCCGAAATTCTTGGTCATGCCGCCGAAGGCGCGCTGGTAGATTTTGCCTTCTGCCGTGCGGCTGAACGGCATGCCGAAATGCTCAAGCTCCAGCACGGCCGGCACGGCCTCGCGGCACATGTATTCGATGGCGTCCTGGTCGCCGAGCCAGTCGGACCCCTTGACGGTGTCGTACATGTGCCAGCGCCAGTTATCCTCGCCCATGTTGCCGAGCGAAGCCGAGATGCCGCCCTGCGCCGCCACGGTGTGGCTGCGGGTGGGGAACACCTTCGAGATGCAGGCTGTCTTCAGGCCGGCCGCGGCCATGCCCATGGTGGCGCGCAGGCCGGCGCCGCCGGCGCCGACGACGACGACATCGTAGAAATGATCTTCAACCTGATAGCTGGCGGGCATGGTCTTACACCCCAAGGAAAAGCTTGAGCACGGAGAGCGCGGCGATGCCGCCGACGACGAAGACCGCGAAGGTCACGCCGAGCAGGCTGGCCATCTTCAGGCCCTCGCTATGGACATAGTCCTCGATCACCACCTGTAAACCGAGCTTCAGGTGCCAGAACACCGCCAGGGTGGCGAGCAGGGCGATGATCGCAAAAATCGGGTTGCGGAAGGCGGCGACGACGGCGGCATGGTCGCCAGTGGCCAGCTTCAGCACGCAGACCAGCATGACCAGCAGCAGCGGGATCATCGCCACGGCGGTGACGCGCTGGACCCACCAATGCTGCACGCCGTCCTTGGCCGCGCCGAGGCCGCGCACGGATTTCAGCGGGCTGCGCATGTGTTTGTTGGCATTGCTCATGGCGCGCTCCTCACTTCCAGGCGTAGGCGACGATCCAGGCCAGCACGGCCAAGACCACCGAGCCGACGATCACCAGCCAGGCCGTGCGGTTGGCGACGGGGATGCTGTAGCCATAGCCGGCATCCCAGAACAGGTGCCGGATGCCGTTGAGCAGGTGGTAGAACAGCGCCCAGGTGAAGCCGAACAGGACCAGGCGGCCGAGCCAGGAGGCCAGCACCATTTGCACCCAGGCGTAGTATTCGGGGCCGGCGGCGGCGGCGACCAGCCACCAGGTCAGCAGCAGGGTGCCAAGGCCAAGGCCGACGCCGGTGGCGCGGTGCAGGATCGAGGAAGCCATGGTGACAGGCCAGCGGTAGACCTGCAGATGCGGGGAGAGCGGTCGTTCGACATTCGCCATTTTATGCGCCTTCGAGTGGGGACGGCGCGCCGGGATCGGTGGAATACGTCTCCTGATCGGCGCCCCGAAAGCGGGGCAGATACTAGACCCGGCCACCGCCTAGTCAATGATTGGCAGCCCTGTTTTTAACGACCTAAACCCGCTGCCGGCAAGGCAAATTACCGGCAGCGGGAATGTTCTCGAGGATGTTCCTTGATGCGGGTCTATCGCAGATCGTAGGCCCGCTCGCCATGGGTAGTGATGTCGAGGCCGTCGAACTCCTCTTCCTCGCTCACCCGCAGGCCGCTGGTGGCGCGCAGCAGCGCCAGGATGGCCCAGCTCACGCCGCCGGCCCATGCGGCCGTGACGACGAGGCCCAGCAGCTGGCTGCCGAGCTGGCCCATGGCGTCGACGCCTTCGGCGAAGCCGCTGCCGCCGAAGCCGGGCTGGCCGATCAGGGCCACCAGCAGGATGCCCAAAGCGCCGCCCACGCCATGCACGGCGCAGACATCCAGGGAGTCATCCAGTTTCAGGCGCTGTTTCAGCAGGGCCGTGACGCTGAAGCAGATTACGCCGCCGCAGAAGCCGGCGATCAGGCCGCCGACCGGGCCGGCCACGCCGGCTGCCGGCGTGATGGTGGCCAGGCCTGCGATCAGCCCGGTGACGGTGCCAACCAGCGAAGGACGGCCATGGCGCAACCATTCGATGCCCATCCAGGTCAGCGCGCCGGCCGCAGCCGACATATGGGTGGCCAGCAGGGCCATGCCCGCGCTGCCATTGGCGGCCAGCGCCGAACCGGCATTGAAGCCGTACCAGCCGACCCACAGCATGCCGGCGCCCGTGGCGGTCATGCCCGGATTATGCGGCAGGATCGGCTCATGCGGGAAATCGCGGCGCCGGCCCACCGTCAGGGCCGCGGCCACCGCGGCCATGCCGGCGGTCACGTGCACCACCAGGCCGCCCGCGAAGTCGATCACGCCGGCCTCAAACAGCCAGCCGCCGCCCCAGATCCAGTGGCAGACCGGCACATAAACCAGCAGCAGCCACAGAGCCGAGAACAGCACCACGGCCGAGAACTTGATGCGTTCGGGATAGGCGCCGACGATCAGTGCCGGCGTGATGATGGCGAAGGTGGCCTGGAACATGAAGAAGACGGCTTCGGGGATGCCATCCTTCAGCGTGTCGGCCGTGATGCCGGCCAGGAAGGCGCGGTCCAGCCCGCCGATCCAGGCCTGGTTCGCGCCGCCGTCGGAAAAGGCCAGGCTATAGCCGAAGGCCAGCCACAGCACCGACATCAGGGCGGCAATCACCACGCAATGCATCAGTACACTGAGCGCGTTCCGCGCCCGCACCAGCCCCGCATAGAACAGCGCCAGGCCGGGCAGGGTCATGAACAGCACTAGGGCCGTGGCGGTCAGCAGCCAGGCCGTGCTGGCCATGTCGAGCGGTTTCTCGTCGGCAGCCAGGGCCGGCAGCGGCGACGCAAGCAGCAGAATAGCGGGCGCCGCCAGACGGCGCGCGAAGAAGGCGATCATGGGTCCCACCCTGTGTCATTAAAGACTGGATCGTTATGTCTTGCCCGGCTCCTGCCGGCGGGCGAAACGCCGGCAAAACGGGCAGACTGCCCAAGCACGAGGCATGCCAGCAGACAGGGCGGGTCATGGCACGGGAAGTGCTGATAAACGCTCAGGCAGGCCGGCGTCTCGGGATATACCTCCCGAGGCTGCCGGTAAATTCAGCATATTGCCGCTGAAGAAATGATCTTTTGCCTTTTAAATAGGCAGAATTAGCCGCGACGCGGCATCGCCACCCAATAATCCAGGTCCAGCACCACGTTGTCGGGGTATTTGCCGGCGGCATCCCTGTCGGGGAAGCCCTGCGCGGGCTGGTCCTTCACCGCCAGCGTGCGGATGCGCAGCAGGCCCACATCACCGCGGGCCTCGACCTCGCCTTTGTCCAGCACTTCCGACCAGGCATAGATCGTGTTGCCGGCCAGGGTGGGGTTCACATGCCGGCCGCCATTGATGCCCACCACGAAGGCGGCATTGCCCAGGCCATTGAAGCTTAAGCCGCGGGCGAGGCTGATGACATGGCCGCCATAGATCAGGCGGCGGCCGAGTTTCTCCTGCCCCTGGCGGTGCTGGTCGAAATGCACCTTGGCCGTGTTCTGGTACAGCCGCGTCGCCAGCATGTGCTCGGCCTCCTCGATGGTCATGCCATCGACATGGTCGATCTTCTCGCCGACCGCGTAATCCTCCCAGCCATGCGGGCTGCCGGCCATCACCCAGTCGTATTTGCGGAAATCGGTGCCCTCGGGCACGCGCAACTGTGTCGGCGCCAGCGCCTCGGCCAGTTGCGGCACATGCTCCTCGGTGATCGCGGCGTTTTCGTCACGCTTCTTCACCATCACCCAGCGCACGTAATCCAGCACAAGGTCGTTGCCGTTCTTGTAGCCCTGGCTGCGAACATAGACCACGCCGGTCTTTTTGTTCGAATTCTCCTTCAGGCCGATCACGCCCGACACGGTATGCAGCGTGTCGCCGGGATAGACCGGCGCGAACCAGCGGCATTGCGCGTAACCCAGATTGGCCACGGCATTCAGCGATATTTCCGGCACGGTCTTGCCGAAGATGATGTGGAAGGCCAGCAGGTCGTCGATGGGTGCTGCCTTCATACCGATGCTGCGCGCCAGCGTGTCGGCCGATTGCAGCGGGAAGCGCGATCCATACAGCGCAGTATACAGCGCCACGTCGCCGCTGGTCACCGTGCGCGGCGTGGCATGACGCAACTGCTGTTTCAGTTTGAAGTCTTCGAAGAAATTGCCGGGATTGGTCTTGTTGCTCATGACCGCCTCACGCCGCCTGCAGTTTCGCGATGGCATCGGCCAGTGCGGCCAGCTTCTTCGCCTGCTCGACATGCAGGTTTTCCACCAGCTTGCCATCCACCAGCACCACGGCCTTGCCTTCCTTCGATGCGGCTTCGAAAGCGGCGATGATCTTGTGGGCATGTGCCACCTGCGCTTCGCTGGGGGCAAACACGCGATTGGCGGCATCGATGGTCTTGGGATGGATCAACGTCTTGCCGTCGAAACCCAGTTCCAGGCCCTGTTTGCAGGCCGCTTCGAAGCCGGCCTCATCGTCCAGATCGAGATAGACGCCGTCAAGGATGCTCAAGCCGTAGGCGCGGGCCGCCAGCATGCACAGGCCCAGCGACGTGATCACCGGCAGGCGCAAAGGCGTGTGCTGCGCGTTCAGGTCCTTCACCAGATCGGATGTGCCCATCACGAACACCGCCAGCCGCTTCGAGGCGCTCGCGATTTCCTCGGCATGCAGGATGCCCTTCGGCGTTTCCATCATGCACCAGATCGCGGTCTTGTCCGGCGCGCCGCTGGCCTTCAGCAGGGCCTCGGCCGCCTGCACCTGGGCTGCGCTTTCCACCTTGGGCAGCAGCACGGCGTCCGGGCCGGCCTTGGCGGCGGCGACCAGGTCATCCTTGCCCCAGGCGGTGTCGAGGCCGTTGGTGCGGATGATCAGCTCGCGCCCGCCATAGCCGCCGCCGGCGACGGCGGCGCAGACCTGCTCGCGGGCCAGCGCCTTCTGTTCCGGCGCCACGGCATCTTCCAGATCGAGGATCAGCGCATCGGCCGGCAGCGTCTTGGCCTTGTCCAGCGCCCGGGCATTCGAGCCCGGCATGTACAGCACGCTGCGGCGGGGGCGGACGGATGCGGACATGCGGATTCCTCTCTGGTTTATGGTTATGCTGCACTGCGAAAAAGATCGCCGGCGCCACTATAATCGCGGCCGGGGGCATGGCAAGTTTCCCCAATGGCTTTCCCTGGCGTCCCGATCCGCTGTGGCAAGCAATTCGCACAGGAACAACCGGCCATGCGTGTCCTGAGTATCCAGAGCCAGGTGATTTTCGGCCATGTCGGCAACAATGCCGGCATCTTCCCGCTGCAGCGCCAGGGGGTGGAGGTCTGGGCCGTGCCGACCGGCCTGCTGGCCTTCAATCCTTCCTACGGCCCGCCGGCGCACCGGCCGACCGAACCGGCCGAACTGGATGCCTGGATCGCCGCTTTGCAGACCCGGCCGGAATGGCACCAGATCGACGCCGTGCTGTTGGGCTGGCTGGGCAATCCGCGCATGGCCGAGGCGGCTTTGCGCGCGGCGCAGGCCGTGAAGGCGGCCAATCCGAAGGCGATCTTTCTCTGCGATCCGGTGATGGGCGACAGCGACAGCGGGCTTTATGTGCAGGACAGCCTGCCGCCTTTCATCCGCGACCATCTGCTGCGCCATGCCGACATCGCCACGCCGAACGGCTTCGAGCTTGAATATCTGACCGGTTCGAAAATCGAGGACCTGCCCGCCGCGTTGGCCGCCTGCGACGCGCTGCGCGCGAAGGGCCCCCATACCGTGATCGCCACCACGCTCAAGCGTCGCGATGGCGGGTTGAATCAGGGCGTGGGGATGCTGGAGGCCCTGCTGGTCAACCGCGACGGTGCCTGGCTCTGCGCCGTGCCCGATCTGGGCGAGAATCTGCCCAAGGGCGCGGGTGACCTGTTCGCCGCGCTGTTTCTGGCCCGGCTGCTGAAAGGGCGCACGCCGAAAAAAGCCATGCTGTTCGCCATGGCGGGCACCTATGCGCTGCTGCGCGATGCACTGGAGCGCAAGGCGCCCGAGATGCGCCTGGAGGCGAAGCAGGACGACCTGATCGCGCCACCGCATCTGCCCGATATCGAACGGGTGCGTTGATCGCTACAGCGCCGGATGCAGTTCGGCGCCGTTGCTCTCGTAGAAAACCGTGAAGCCCAGCAGCATGTCGACGTCGCGGCCGTTGCCGGCCAGCGGCAGCATCAGCCGCTCCAGTTCGGCCGCGGCGGCGTTCATGCCGAAACGCGGAGCGCCACGCCGGTGACTGATGCGGCCTTCCGTGGCGGCGGCGACGAAACTGGCCTGCATCGCCGCGTTGCTTTCGAAATCCGGCTCTATCTCATGCAGCCAGCGTCCGGTCTTGGGTCCGCCGAAGCCCAGGTCGACATGGCTGCCGACCAGCCGGAAACGAAAGCGTGGGATGGTCATGCCGTCGGCTGGCCGATGCACTTCCAGCAGCCAGGCATAAGGCAGCAGCCTTGGCATGCTCAGCGGATCGATATGCTGCCGGCCCGGCAGTAGGCCGCCGCCCGGATGCGCCTTTCGCCAATAGGCCAGGCCGTCATGCATCACGCGATGCGCGGAATCGGGCAGCTGGAAATCGGCGCTCATATGCTTCCCTTCAGGACCTGCCCGGTCCGGGTCAGGAACAGCGACAGGCAGAACAGCATGTCGACATGGCTGCCATCGGCGGCCAGTGGCAGGAAGATGCGTTCGATGGTCAGATGTTCTAGGCTTGGCGGATAGACCGGCGTACCCTTGCGATAGCCGGGGCGGCCCTGTTCCGCCACTTCGGCAAAGGCGGCAAAGCGCGGATGGCCCGGCGCGAAGCCGGGGTCGACCTCGTCGATCCAGCGGCCTACCACCGTCGCCCCCGATTCCGTCACGCGCCGGATCGCGGTACCCAGCAGGCGATAGCGGAAGCGCAACGGCTCGCGCTGCACATCCACCAGCCAGACATGGGGCAGCAGGGTGGGTACAGCGGTCGGATCCAGCCGCGTGCGGCCGGGCAGGCCCCCGCCGGGTGGATGGATGTTCAGCCAATACTCATGGGCCCGCCGGATCAGCGGATGCGAATCGGCGGGCAGGTCGAAGGCGTGCATGCGATGGCATTACGCATGACGACCCCGACTTCCGCAATCGGTGATTGCGAAGAGAATTGTATCGGTTATGTCAGGCGCCGCGCGATCAGCGCATCCAGCGCGATCCGGCCCGGACCGCGCGCGGTAACGATCAGCAGACAGATCGCCCAGACGCCATGGGTGGGCCAGGCATCGGGATAGACGAAAACCTGGATCACCGCCGTCATGCCCAGCAGGCCCAGCGCCGCGAAGCGGCTGGCCAGGCCGAGTGCCAGCAGCAGGGGCAGCAGATGCTCGCCCAAAGCCGCCAGATGCGCGGCCAGTGCCGGATCGATCAATGGCAGCTTGTATTCCTCGCGGAACAGGTAGATCGCGTTGTCGGAAACCCGCCAGCCTTCCAGCTTGCTCTGGCCCGATTGCCAGAAGATCGCGGCGGGGAATACGCGCGCACCCAGGGCGATCAGGCTGTAGGGGATGCGGTCAAGGCCGGACACAATCTGCCGGATCAGGTCGGTTGCGGACATGAGATGCTCTTTCAGTCTATGCGGATGGCAGTGACGAGGCCGTCGGCGAACAAAGCTGCCAGCGCGGCGGCTAGGTCGAAGTCGGGGGCTTCGGCAAAGGCGGCCAGGGCGGCATCACCCAGCGGCCGGTCGTTGCGCAGGCCATTCAGGAAGGCGGTTGCTCCCGGCGGCAGGCGGCGGATCTCAACGCGCTGTGCCAGGTCACTGCCGACACGCAGCACCAGCGCATCCTCCGGGCTCCAGTCGGTGATCTCCTGCAGGGGCAGGGCATCGCTGTTCATCGCCCAGATGGTGACGACGGGATGTCGCGAACGCAGCACCGCGCAGGCCGGATGCAGCGTCACACGCAACTGCTGCAGGCTGGCGGGATCGAGCCGGGCTAGCATGGCGGGCGGCAGGGCGGAAGCATCGGCGGCGTGATGCACATGTCTGCGCAAAACCTCCAGCCGCGCCACATCGGCCAGATAAGGCAGGGCGGCGGCCGGTGCGAAGCCCGCGACGAAATCGGGGAAGGTTTCGCCATAACGCAGCAGCACGGGTGAACGCGGCGGTTCGACCCTGATGTAGTCCTGCGCCATGGCGGCGAAGAATTCCGCGCCGACGATGCGTTCGGTGGCGGGAAAGCCGGCGGCCAGTGCGCGTGCAAGGCCGACCACCACATTGTTGCGATAGACGTTGAAGCGCTGCGTGAGATCGCTCGGTGCGATTATGCCGGCCGGCGGTTGCAGGGCCGGGTCGAGCAGAGCGGCGGCGAAGGCGGGCTGCATGTCAGGCCGCCTGCCGCAGGGCATCGAGCGCGGCCTGTGCCCTGGCCGCCTCGCGGGCCAGCACCGGCCAGTCCGGCAGATCGTTATCCCATTCGATCAGAGTCGGCTGCGGGCCGCAGAACTGCAGCGCGGCGCGATATAACGTCCAGACCGCATCGGCCACCGGCGCGCCGTGATGATCAATCCACAACGGCATGCCATGGTCGTCGGTCGTGGCGTCATGGCCGGCCAGGTGGATTTCGCCGACATATTGCTGCGGAAAACGCCGCAGGTAATCCAGCGGGTCCTCGCCGCGGTTGCGGCAGGCCACGTAGACGTTGTTCACGTCCAGCAGCAGGCCGCAGCCGGTCTGCCGCGCGATGGCGGCCAGGAATTCGGTTTCCGGAATCGTGCTGGCGCCGAAGCTTAAATAGGTCGCCGGATTTTCCAGCAGGATGCGCCGGCCCAGCATCTCCTGCGTCTGGTCCACATGCGCGATCACGCGGGCCAGCGTGGCTTCCGTATAGGGTAGGGGCAGCAGGTCGTTCAGGAAGACGCCGCCATGGCTCGACCAGGCCAGATGCTCGGAAAAGCTCTGCGGCGCGTAACGGTCGCACAGAGCGCGCAGGCGGCGCAGGTGATCCTGATCCAGTGTGGCCTCGCCGCCGATGGACAGGCCGACGCCATGCAGCGACAGCGCATGGTCGCGGCGCAGGTCGGCCAGCATCGCATGGGGCAGGCCGCCATCGCCCAGGTAATTCTCGGCATGTACCTCGATGAAGCCGACCCGTGCCGCGCCTTCGCGCATGGCGGCGAAATGCTCGGGCTTGAAACCGGTACCGGCGGAAACGGGCAGCATCGAAGAACTCCGGTAGGATGATTGGGGCGCCGGGGGTAACGGCCGGCGCCCCGCCCCTTGTCGTGTCAGCGTCAGGGGAGGAAAACTCAGCTCTTGATCGGCTGCAGCGACCCCGTGCCCTTGGGCGTCTTGATGGTGACGCAGGTGCCCTTCGGCACCAGGGTCCAGGCATTGCCCTGGTAATCCACCTTCGAGGTGCCGGCGCAGGTGGTGCCGGGGCCGGCGGCGCAGTCGTTCTTGCCGGCCAGCGAAACGCCGTAGCATTTCTCCTTGTCGGCCGGCTGGGCCGGCGCGTCCATGGCGATCAGGCCGATGGCGGTGGCGAGCGAGCCGGCCAGGAGGGCGGCGGACAGATGGGTCTTAGCAAGCATGGGTGTTTCCTTCAGTGGTGCAGCCGCAGGGGATCGGGAGGCGGGCGGATGCGGCCTGCTGCCGCCCATACCCGGACATTCGCAGCCATCCCGGCCTGTGTTACGCTGCTCACGGTTTCGTGTAGCCTGTCCCCATGGCTGGGTTTTCTTGCCCGCCGCCCGTAACACTCCGACCCCGTAACATTTCGACCTTGTGCAGCGAATGGATTTGATGTGAGCGAGCGAGACGCCGAATGGGCAGCCCTGATGCGGGCCGGCCTCGCGGGCGACCGCGCCGCTTATGCCGAGTTGCTGGCCGTGCTGGCGCCGGTTTTGCGCGCGGCCGCGCGGCGTGGCCTGCAGCGGGCCGGCATGCCGGCGGATGATGCGGAGGATGTGGTGCAGGAGACCCTGCTGGCGATTCACCTGAAGCGGCAGACCTGGCGGCCCGACGAGCCGGTGGGGCCGTGGATCCGTGCCATCGCCCGCAACAAGCTGATCGATGCCCTGCGCCGACGGGGCCGGCGGGGCCGCGAGGTCGATATCGACGATCTCAGCGACGTGCTGGCGGCACCGCCCGAGGCCGATGGCAGCCTGGCACGTGACGTCGCCCGCCATCTGGATGGTCTCAGCAGTGGCCAGCGCCAGGTGGTGCAGGCCATCGCCGTGGAGGGCGTGTCGATCCGCGATACGGCGGCCCGGCTGCTGATGAGCGAGGGGGCCGTGCGCGTTGCCTTGCATCGCGGGCTGGCTGCGCTGGCGGCCAAACTGAGGGAGAGGCCGGAATGAAGACCGACGATCTGATCCGCGCCATTGCCGCCGACGCGGCGCCGGTGCCGCCGCTGCATCTGCGCTTCGCCCTGCTGCTTGGCCTGGCGGTCGCGGCGGCGGCTACAACCTTCTGGATTCTGCTCGGCCCGCGCGATGACGCCGTGCAGTCGCTGGGCGAGCTGCGTTTCGTGTTCAAGTTCGTGGTCACGCTCAGCCTGGCCGTGCCCGCCATCGGTCTGGTGCTGCGGCTGGTGCGGCCGGGGGCGGCTATGGGCATCTGGCGCATCGCCATCCTGCTCAGCCCCGGCCTGCTGGCGCTCGGCGTGGCGCTGGAACTCGCCGCCCTGCCATCCGATACGTGGCGCGCGGCCATGGTGGGCGAGAATGCCCGCATCTGCCTCACCTATGTGCCGCTGATCGGGCTGGCCCCGCTGGGCCTGCTGCTGCTGGCCCTGCGCCAGGGCGCGCCGGCGCATCCGATGCGGGCCGGCGCCGTGGCCGGGCTGATCGCCGGCGGCATCGCCGCCAGCTTCTATGCCGCCCATTGCCCGGACGACAGCCCGCTCTTCGTCGCCGTGTGGTACAGCATCGCCATTGCCATGCTCACGGGGCTCGGCGCGCTGATCGGCCGCCGGCTGCTGCGCTGGTAACAAAAAGGGCCGCTGAAACAGCGGCCCTTTCGGTATTCGGTGCCTGCGCGGCAGGTCGGTTTACGCCGCCTGCTTCTTCAGGTGGCGGGCTGCCAGTTCCTCGGCAATCTGCACGGCATTCAGCGCCGCGCCCTTGCGCAGGTTGTCCGAGACCACCCACATCGCCAGGCCGTTCTCGACAGTGAAATCCTCGCGGATGCGCGACACGAAGGTGTTGTAGTCGCCCGCGCATTCCAGCGGCGTGATGTAGCCGCCCGGCTCGCGACGATCCAGCACCTGCACGCCCGGCGCGGTCGACAGAATTTCGCGCGCTTCCTCGGCCGAGATCGGTTGCTCGAACTCGATGTTCACGGCTTCCGAATGGCCGATGAAGACCGGCACGCGCACACAGGTGGCGGTCAGCTTGATCTTCGGGTCGAGAATCTTCTTGGTCTCGGCCGTCATCTTCCATTCCTCCTTGGTGAAACCGTCGTCCATGAAGACGTCGATGTGAGGAATGACGTTGAAGGCGATCTGCTTGGTGAACTTGTGCTTCTCGACCGGATCGTTGACGAAGATCGCCTTGGTCTGGCGCTCCAGCTCGGTCACGCCCTCGTTGCCGGCGCCCGACACGGACTGATAGGTCGAAACCACCACGCGCTTGATCGTGGCGCGGTCGTGCAGGGGCTTCAGCGCCACGACAAGCTGCGCGGTCGAGCAGTTCGGATTGGCGATGATGCCCTTCCTGGTATAGCCGGCAATGGCATCGGCATTCACTTCCGGCACGATCAGCGGCACGTCGGGGTCCATGCGCCACTGGCTGGAATTGTCGATCACCACCGTGCCCTGGGCAGCCACGCGGGGCGCCCATTCCTTCGAGGTGGCGCCGCCGGCCGAAAACAGCGCGATGTCGACGCCCTTGAAATCGTAATCGTCGAGCGCCTTCACCTTGATCTTCTGGTTGCCGAAATGGGCGTCCTTGCCCACGCTGCGGCGCGACGCAAGCGCGACCACTTCCGAGACCGGGAAGTTGCGTTCGTGCAGGATGTTGAGCATTTCGCGGCCCACCACACCGGTGGCGCCGACGACAGCGACCTTATAGGCCATGACGTACCTTCTTTCTCTGATCCGGCAGGTCGACACCCGGCGGACGGTGATACACGAGGACAAATGTTGGTGCCCGGCAGGCCGTGCCCGGCAGGCGAGGCGGAAATTAGGCCCGGATTTGCCCCCGGGCAAGCGGGAAATTGTCGCGGTTGACACCCGGACGGCCATATTGTACCTATCAGTACAATTCTTCTTAGCCGGAGCCAGTCATGTCCCGCCCGCCTCTGCCGCCCTTCACCGCCGAAACCGCCGCCCAGAAAGCCCGCATGGCCGAGGATGCCTGGAACAGCCGCGACCCGGCCCGGGTGGCGCTGGCCTATACCCCCGACAGCCAATGGCGGAACCGGGCGGAATTCATCCGCGGCCGGGCCGAGATCGGGGCGCTGCTGACCCGCAAATGGCAGCGCGAGATGGATTACCGCCTGATCAAGGAGGTCTGGGCCTTCACGGAGAACCGCATCGCCGTGCGCTTCGCCTATGAATGGCATGACGACAGCGGCCAGTGGTATCGCAGCCATGGCAACGAGCAGTGGCAGTTCGATGCGAACGGCCTGATGGAGCGTCGCGAGGCCAGCATCAACGACGTGCGGATCGCGGAGAGCGACCGAAAATTCCACTGGCCGCTGGGCAGACGCCCGGACGATCATCCGGGGCTCAGTGCGCTGGGGCTTTAAGTTTTTTGTCACCCCGGCCTTGAGCCGAGGTCCCATTAATGGGATGCCGGGTCAAGCCCGGCATGACGAAGGAGAGACGATGCCCGCCGCCCTGCTCAGCCGCGAAGACGCCATCGCCCGCATCGCCGAGGTGTTCCGCGAACACGGCTTCGCCGGCGCGTCTTTGAGCGCAATCACCGAAGCCACGGGGCTGGGCAAGGGCAGCCTGTATAACCACTTCCCCGGCGGCAAGGACCAGATGGGCGAAGAGGTGCTGGCCCATATCGATGGCTGGTTCGAAACGCAGGTCTATGCGCCGCTGCGCGATTCAGACGACCCGCGTGCAGCGATAACGGCCATGTTCGATGCGGTGGACGCCTATTTCCGCTCCGGCCGGCGCATCTGCCTGGTCGGCGCCTTCGCCCTGGATGTCACGCGCGACCGTTTCGCTTCCCGTGTGCAGGATTATTTCCTCCGCTGGATTGAGGCGCTGGCGGCGGCGCTGCACAAGGGCGGCGCGGCGGATGCCCGCGTCCTGGCCGAAACCGCCGTGGCTGGCATCCAAGGCGCGCTGATTTTAAGCCGCGCGCTAAACGATCCGGCCGTGTTCACGCGGCAGATCCAGGAAATGCGCGCCCGGCTGAAGGCCGCGCTTGCCTGACGCTGCGGCAACGCCCTTAATCTCCCCGGCATAGTCCGGGAGGAAAACACAATGTCGGGTCCGATCCTGCATCATTACGGCACCTCGCCGTTTTCGGAAAAAGTACGCGTCGCCTTCGGTATCAAGCAGATCGCCTGGCGTTCGGTGAAAATCCCGCCGATGATGCCCAAGCCCGACCTGACGCCGCTCACCGGCGGCTACCGCAAGACGCCGGTGATGCAGATCGGCGCCGACATCTTCTGCGACACTCAGGTTATCCTGCGCGAGATCGAACGCCGCCATCCGCAGCCCACTTTGTTCCCCGGCCTGGCTAAAGGCCTGGCCGAGGGCGTCGCCTACTGGGCCGATCACCAGCTTTTCTCCGCCTGCGTGGCCATTGCCTTCGGCATCATGGGCGAGCAGATGCCCGATGCCTTCCTGGAAGACCGCGCCAAATTCTCCGGCCGCCCGATCGACCGCACCAAGCTCAAACGCCAGTCGGCCGTGATGCACGGGCCTTTGCGCGCCCATCTCGGCTGGGTGGAAGAGGCGCTGAACGATGGCCGCGCCTTCCTGTTCGGCGATGCGCCCAGCCTGGCCGATCTTGCCGTCTATCATGGCGTATGGTTCGTGCGCGACCGCGCCAAATCGGATGCCGTGGCCGATTACGCGAAGCTGAATGCCTGGGCCGACCGCATGAAGGGCTTCGGCCACGGCACGGTCAGCGAGATGGACGGCAAGGAGGCTCTGGCCATTGCCGCGCAGGCGCAGCCGATGGCGATGCCAAACGGCGTGGCGCCCAATGCGCTGGGCCTCAGCCTGAACGACACCGTCAGCGTCACGCCCGACGATACCGGCCGCGATCCGGTGGTGGGGCAACTGGTGGCGCTGGATGCCCAGAGCATCACCATCCGTCGGGCCTCGGAAGAAACCGGCGAGGTGCAGGTGCATTTCCCGCGCGCCGGCTTTATCCTCGTGCCGCATAAAGGATAAGCGTTATGAGCAAGCAGATCGAGGTCTTCTACGACGTCTCCTCGCCCTGGACGTATCTGTGTTTCGTCAACGTGCAGACGCTGGCGAAGGAAGAGGGTGCCGAAATCCTCTGGCGGCCGTTTCTGGTGGGCGGCGTGTTCAACACGGTGAATCCCACCATGTATCGCATGCGCGAGAATCCGGTGCCGGCGCGCGATGAGTGGACACGCAAGGATATGCAGGCCTGGGCGCGGCTGGCCGGCGTGAAGATCGTGTTTCCGCCGAAAGTCTTTCCGGTCAATCCGGTGAAGGCCCTGCGCGCCCTGCTCTGGGCCAAGCAGTTCGGGAAAGAGGTTCCGCTGGCGTTGGCTTTCTTCGAACTCTACTGGAGCGAGGATCGCGATATCAGCCAGGACGACGTGGTGGCCGAAGCGGCGCGGCGTGCTGGCCTCGATCCCGCGCGCCTGGCGCAGGCGATCACCGAACCCGGCGTGAAAGAACAGCTCAAGAAAAACACCGACGAACTGATCGCGCGCGGCGGCTTCGGCTCACCTACGCTGTTCGTGAACGGCGAGATGTTTTTCGGCAACGACCGCCTGCCACTGGTGCGCGAGGCGCTGAGGCGCGGCTGAGGCAAGCTTCACTATTCTTTTCGTCATGGCCGGGCTTGGCCCCGCCATCCACGAGTTTCTTGTAAAACAAGACGTGGATGCCCGGCACAGGGCCGGGCATGACGGGCTAGGGAATCACGCCCGCCGCAGCAGCCCCGGCGTTGATTGCCACAGCGCCTGCAGGCCGAAGCCTAAAAAGATCACGCCGGAAATCCGCGTCACCCAGAGTTCGTGGCGGCGATAGAGCCGGCGCACCGGCGCGGCCCCGATCACCCAGACCAGGATCGCGTCGCCGATCACGAAGCCGGCGCAGGCCGCCAGCAGCAGGGGCGGCAGACTGGCCCAGGTCAACGCGCCGGCATGGGCCGCCAGCAGGGCCGTGAACATGGCGATCGCCACGGCATAACTCTTCGGATTGGTGATGCCGAAGGCCAGCCCGCGCCGCAAAGGCTGCGTGACCTCGGTGCTCAGGTTTCCGTCATCGCGCCGCTGCACCGTCACGGCGCGCCAGCCGAGCAGCAGCAGATAGGCGCCGCAGATGAAACCCAGGATGTCGAAGACCAGCGTGCCGAGGCTGGCCGAGCCGATGATGGCGGTGAGCGCCAGCGTGGCCCAGACGATGTCGCCCGCGAAATGGCCGGCCAGGAATTTCAGGCCCGCCACGCGGCCCTGCCCCGCGCCGATGCCCAGCAGGGCAAGGAAAGCCGGACCGGGGGTGAGGGTATAGGCGGCGCCGGCAATGGCGGCAGCGAGATAGAGCGAGAGCGGCATGGTTTCAGCCTAGCGGATCGCGCCGGCCGGCGGAATATGCCAGTCTCGATACACGCCATAGGATTTCGTTATGTATGCCGTGATTGCGATACCGGAATTTTCACCCAGTGATGCCGCCTGGATCGATGCGATCCGGCAGAGCCACGATCCGCAGCATGCCCGTGTCGCCGCCCATGTCACGCTAAGCTTCCCGCACCGGCCGGCCGATGCCGCCTGGTTCGCCGGCCATGTGGAAAGCGTCGCCGCCGTCACCGCGCCCTTCGATGTTGCCTTCGACCGTCTGGAGCGCATGGACGATCCCTTCAATCCCAAATACCGCCATCTCGCCGTGCTGCTGGCCGACGATGTTTCCGCCGCGCCGCTCACGGCGCTGTATCGCGCCCTGGGCGGCGAGGGCGAGTACCGGCCGCATGTCACGCTGGCCCGCTTCGGCGCGGTGTTTTCGGCCAAGGCCCTGCTGCGGCAGATAGGCGAGATGCAGCAGCCCCTGCGCGGGCGCATCGCGGCACTGGAGCTGCTGAATCTGGAAAACGGCGCGATCCGGATTGAAGCGACGCTGCCGCTGCGCGGCTAGATCAGGGCGTTTCCAGCTTATGCGCCTGGAAGGCCGGCAGGGCCTCGGCGCGGGCGGTGAGCTCGTGCAGCTTCGGATACAGGCCGCTGCCGATCAGGTCGGGCAGCATGGCCTGCAGGAAGGTCACCGTCACGGCAGCGGTGATGTCGGCCATGGTCAGATGATCGCCCTGCAGCCAGGGATTCTGCGGCCGCTGTTCCAGCGCCGCCAGTCCGCCGCTGGCCTGGCGCAGCAGATGCTGGCGCCATGGCTCATGGATTTTATCCGCCGGGCGGCGGCGCATCTCATAGATCGCGTTCACCGACTTGTCCAGCACGCCGCTGGCCACGGCCATGAGTTGCAGGCAGTCGCGCCGCGCCTTGCCGTGCGGCGGGATCAGGCTTTTCGCCGGGCCGACAAGGTCCATCAGGTAGTCGAGGATCGCGCCGGATTCGATCAGCGTGTCGCCGTCTTCCAGCTGCAGGGCCGGCACGCGGCCGACCGGGTTGATCTCAAGTCCACGATCCGGATCGACGGTCACCGAGAGGTATTCGCGCGCATGCGGCACGTCCAGCATGGTCATGGCAATCGCCACGCGGCGCGTATAGGGCGACAGGTTGCGGCCGATCAGCGTCATCATGGTCTTGCTCTCCCCGGTAACGGCGGCAAGAGTTGCGCCATCGCGCGACGAAGGCAAGGGGTTGTCATGAAAAAGGCCGGGATAACGCCCGGCCTCCAATCACAATCGTCACCCTCGGACTTGGTCCGAGGGTCCACGAGTTTTTTTAATTAAAACGTGGATGCCCGGCACAAGGTCGGGCATGACGGTCTTTTCTTTTTACGCCGCCAGCTTGTCGAGCTCCTTGAGCAGGGCGTCGCCCATGCCGCTGGTGCCGACCTTGGCGGAGCCGCCGCCGAGGTCGGCGGTGCGCACGCCGCTCTTCAGCACGTTCTCGGCCGCCTTATCGATCAGGTCGGCATCGTTGCCGAGATCATAGGCATAGCGTAGGGCCATCGAAAAACTCTGGATGGTGGCGAGCGGATTGGCCACGCCCTTGCCGGCGATGTCGGGCGCCGAGCCGTGCACCGGCTCGAACAGGGCCATGCGGCGGCCGGTGGCCGGATCGGCGGCGCCGATCGAGGCCGAGGGCAGCATGCCGAGCGAACCGGTCAGCATCGCGGCTTCGTCCGACAGGATGTCGCCGAACAGGTTGTCGGTCACCATCACGTCGAACTGCTTCGGGTTGCGCACCAGCTGCATGGCGCCGTTATCGGCATACATGTGCTCGAGCTGCACATCCTTGTACTTCTCCTGGTGCAGCTTGGTGACTTCCTCGCGCCACAGCACGCCGGATTCCATCACGTTGGCCTTTTCCAGCGAGGTGACCTTGTTGCCGCGTTTCTGCGCCAGCTCGAAGGCCACGGCCGCCACGCGGCGGATTTCCGACGTCGTGTAGACCTGGGTGTTGATGCCGCGACGCTCGCCGTTGGGCAGGGTCTCGATACCGCGCGGCTGGCCGAAATAGACGCCGCCGGTCAGCTCGCGCACGATCATGATGTCCAGCCCGCGCACCAGTTCCGGCTTCAGGCTGCTGGCTTCCACCAGCGCGTCGAAGCATTTCGCCGGGCGCAGGTTGGCAAACAGGTCCATCTCCTTGCGCAGGCGCAGCAGGCCGCGTTCGGGCTTCTTGTCGAAGGAGAGGTTGTCCCATTTCGGGCCACCCACGGCGCCCAGCAGCACCACGCCGCAATCCAGCGCGTCCTGCATGGTCTTGTCGGCCAGCGGCGTGCCGTGCTTGTCATAGGCGGCGCCGCCCACAAGGTCTTCCTTCACGTCGAAGGAAACATGCCGGCGCTTGTCCATCCATTCGATCACCCGGCGCACTTCGCCCATCACCTCGGGACCGATCCCGTCGCCGGGCAGCATCAGCATGGTACGGTTGGAAGCCATTTCAGTTTTCCTCTGTTCTTCATGCGTCATGCCGGGCCTGACCCGGCATCCCATTTTTTAATGGGACCCCGGCTCAAGGCCGGGGTGACAGTTGGTGGTTGTGCTTACCGCCCCACCTGGGCATAGAGCCAGGGCTGGGTGCCATGCTGCTTGCTTTCGAAGGCGTCGATTTTCGACTTCTTCTCCAGCGTCAGCCCGATATTGTCCAGGCCGTTCAGCAGGCAGTGCTTCTTGTGGGCGTCGATCTCGAACTTGATGGTGCCGCCATCGGGGCCCTTGATCTCCTGTTTTTCCAGATCGACGGTGACGCGGGCATTCTGGCCGCGCTTGGCATCGTCCATCAGCTTGTCCACATCGGCCTGCGGCAGCTTGATCGGCAGGATGCCGTTCTGGAAGCAGTTGTTGTAGAAGATATCGGCAAACGACGGCGCGATCACGCAGCGGATGCCGTAATCCAGCAGCGCCCAAGGCGCATGCTCGCGGCTTGAGCCGCAGCCGAAATTGTCGCCGGCCACCAGGATCTGCGCGCCCTTGTATTGCGCCTGATTCATGAAGAAATCGGCTACAGGCTTGCCGTCCGGCGTCTCGCGTAGTTCGAAGAACAGGCCTTTGGCCAGCCCGGTGCGCTCCACGGTCTTCAGGAACTGCTTGGGGATGATCATGTCGGTATCGACGTTGATCATCGGCAGCGGGGCGGCAACGGCGGTCAGTGTGGTGAACTTGTCCATTGGTCTTCTCCTGCCCCTTAAATCTTGCGCACGTCGGCCAGCTTGCCGGCAATGGCTGCGGCTGCCGCCATCGCCGGGCTCATCAGATGGGTGCGGCCGCGCGCGCCCTGGCGGCCCTCGAAATTGCGGTTCGAGGTGGAGGCGCAGCGCTCCTCGGGCTTCAGCTTGTCGGCATTCATCGCCAGGCACATCGAGCAGCCCGGCTCGCGCCACTCGAAGCCGGCCGCGACGAAGATCTTGTCCAGGCCCTCTTCCTCGGCCTGATGCTTCACCAGGCCGGAACCCGGCACCACCATGGCCTGCACGCCGGCGGCCACCTTTCGGCCCTTGGCGATTGCGGCGGCAGCCCGAAGGTCCTCGATGCGGCCATTGGTGCAGGAACCGATGAACACGCGCTGGATCGGCACGGTATCCAGCTTCTCGCCGGCCTTCAGGCCCATGTAGTTCAGCGCGCGCTCCAGCGCCGCGCGTTTCTGCTCGTCCTTCACATCGGCGGGGTTCGGCACCACGCCGGTGATCGGCGCCACGTCCTGCGGGCTGGTGCCCCAGGTGATATGCGGCGCGATATCCTCGGCCTTCAGCTCGACCACGGTGTCGTAATGCGCGCCCGGATCGGAGGGCAGGGTTTTCCACCAGGCCAGCGCCTGCTCAAACGCCGCGCCCTTGGGCGCATGGGGTTTGCCCTTCACATATTCGAAGGTCTTTTCGTCGGGAGCGATCAGACCCGCGCGGGCGCCGGCCTCGATCGACATGTTGCATACCGTCATGCGGCCTTCCATGGAAAGGGCACGGATGGCGCTGCCGGTATATTCCATCACATAGCCGGTGCCGCCGGCGGTGCCGATCTTGCCAATGATGGCGAGGATGATGTCCTTGGCGGTCACACCGGGGCCAAGCTGGCCGTCGATGTTGATCTTCATGTTCTTGGCCTTGCGCTGCGGCAGGGTCTGGGTGGCCAGCACATGCTCGACCTCCGAGGTGCCGATGCCGAAGGCCAGGCTGCCGAAGGCGCCATGGGTGGAGGTGTGGCTGTCGCCGCACACGATGGTCATGCCCGGCTGGGTGTAACCCTGCTCAGGCCCGACGATATGCACGATGCCCTGGTTGATGTCGTTCATCGGGTAGTAGTTGACCCCGAATTCGCGGGCGTTGCGGTCCAGCGTCTCGACCTGGATGCGGGCCTCCTCGTCCTCGAACACGAACTGGGCGCGGTCGGGCGTGGTCGGCACGTTGTGGTCGGGCACCGCCACGGTGCGGTCGGGGCGGCGCACCTTGCGGCCCGCGGCCTTCAGGCCGGCGAAAGCCTGCGGCGAAGTGACTTCATGCACCAGGTGCAGGTCGATATAGAGCAGGCCGTTGCCCTCGGCATCGATGTCGACGAGGTGGCTGTCCCAGATCTTGTCATACAGGGTGCGGGGCGCGGTCATGGCGGCTGGTCCGTTCTCTTGCGTACTTTTATTGCGAGTACAGGGCGTTTCGGGGCCAAAAATGGCCGGGGAATTCAACCCGACCGGCCCCCGTCCGTCCAGTGGCGATTACGCCCGGCCCGGTGGATTTAAATTCGCCTCCGGCTTAAAAGAAATTCCCATGGCCCACCTGCCCAGCCGCCGCCTGCTGCCCCTCAACGCCCTGAAAGCCTTCGAGGCCGCCGGGCGCCACCTGAATTTTACCGCCGCCGCCGAGGAACTCTCGGTCACGCTGTCGGCGATTTCCCACCAGATCCGCCAGCTGGAGGAACTGCTGGGCGTGCCGCTGTTCCATCGCACCCGCAAGGGACTGGTGCTCTCCACCGAAGGCCAGCTCATCCTGCCGGACGTGCAGGAAGGCTTCGACCACCTGGCCTCGGCGCTCTCCAAGCTGGAGGCCCGGCGCGGCGAGGGCACGCTCACGGTGTCGATGCTGTCCACCTTCGCCATGCGCTGGTTCATCCCGCGCCTGCCGCGCTTCCAGGAGCAGTATCCCGATATCGAGGTACGCATCACCACCTCGCTGAAACCCGCCGACCTGGAGCGCGAGGGCATCGACTGCGCCATCCGCCATGGCGACGGCGTCTGGCCGGGCCTGTCCTGCACGCGGCTGTTCTCGGAATCCCTGGTGCCGGTGGCGCATCCGAAATTCGCCGAGGCGATCAAAAAGCCCGCCGACCTGAAGGACCAGAAGCTGCTGCACAGCCAGAACCGGCGCGACGACTGGCGCATCTGGCTCAACTCGGTGGGCGAGACCCGCATCGACGTGAATGTGGGCCAGATGTTCGAGACGCGCTCCTACGCGATCCAGGCCGCCGTCCAGGGCATGGGCATCGCGGTGATGGATCCCGAACTGGTGGCCGAGGAAGTGGCGGCAGGCCGGCTGGTGAAACTGTTCGACAAGACCCTGCCGCTCACCAACGCCTACTGGTTCGTCTGCCTCGAACACATGGCCGACGCGCCGCGCATCAAGGCCATGCGCGACTGGCTGGTGCAGGACGTATCGGCAAAGAGCGGGGAGACGGCAGCGCAATAGCGCGGCTCCGCTGCATGGAGGTATATCATGTGGCGGAAAATCATAACGCGAGTCGTCATCCTGGCCGGGCTGCTGGCCTTTGCGGCCTCGGCAGAGGCGCAGCCCATCCCGATTGGCGATGGCTATCGGGTCGTGAAGGCCGGCGACTACAATCTCGAACTCTTCACTTACAAGCCCGCCGGCTACACGGATGGCGCGCTGCTGCTGGTTTTCCATGGCGTCGCACGCGACGCGGATGTTTATCGCGATAATGCGAAGACCATTGCCGACCGCTATGGCCTTGCGGTAGTTGCGCCGCTGTTCGACAAGAATCGCTTTCCCTCGGCGCTTTATCAGCGCGGTGGCATCGCCAACCAGAAAGCGTTGCAGCCGCAGGAGAAATGGATCGGCACAACCCTGCTCAGGCTGATCGAGATTCTGCGTCGTGAAGAAGGCCGGGCGGATTGGCCCTATTACCTGATCGGCCATTCCGCCGGCGGCCAGTTTCTCAGCCGCTTTGCCGCCTTCGTGCCGCATGCGGCAAAGCGCATCGTCGTCGCCAATCCGTCTTCGTGGGTCTTCCCGACGGCGAAAGAGGAATTTCCCTACGGCCTCGGCGGCGCCACCGCTTCGCTGGTCAACGACGACTTTATGAAACGCTATCTGGCGGCGCCGCTCACCGTCTATCTCGGCATGACCGATACCGGCACCACAAACCGGGACGATAACGAAGATGCGGTCGAACAGGGCGTCACACGCCATGAACGCGGCCTGAATTTCTTCCGCGCCGGGCAGGCATTGGCACAGGAAAAGGGCTGGGTGCTGAACTGGCGGCTGGTCGAGGTGCCAAAGGTGGGGCACAGCAGCAAGCGCATGTTCGATGCGCCGCAGGTGAAAGACGCCCTATTCGGCCCCTAATCGGACGGCCATTTGCCGTACCATGCTGCGCACGATCAGCTTGTGGAACGGCATGATGAGCGTCAGGTAGACGCGGCCGATCCAGTTATGGGTGGCGACTGCGGTGGTCAGCGTGATGCGGCTGCCGCCTGCTTCCGCGTCGATCCGCATCAGGGCGCGGAAATCCAGGTGGCCGTCATCCAGGCCGGACACGACTTCCGTTTGCGACTCGCGCAGCACCGGAAAGCCCGTGTGTATCTTGGGCGCCTTGTAGCCCAGCCGGCGCATGATGGCATTGCGCGTCGCCAACAGCGTGGCGACCCAGGCCGGCGGCGTGCTGAAGAACGCCGCCGAGAGTTCACGCGCGTCCAGATCGCGGCGCGCGACCGCCACGCTGAAGGCATCGGCGAAATCGCAGCCCGGCAGGCTGGCGAGGAAGGCGGGATCGGGCAGTGCGGGCGTGACGAGGATCATGGCCGCAGTTGACGCTGTCGCGACCGTCGGGTCCAGCATCGCCGTGCAATAAAAAAGCCGCCGGCCAGGATTTGCTCCCGGGCCGGCGGCCTTTCAGGCAATGATCTTCGATCAGCCCTTGCGATTGTCGAGGCTGAGCGGACCGGCGCCGAAGGCGGCGACGAACAGCAGGCCGCCCACGATGGCGAGGTTCTTGAAGAAGTTGATCTGCTGCATCATCACCTGCTCGGCCGGCACGGCCCAGAAATTGTGGAAGATCACGGCAGCGACGAAGGTGAAGGCGGTCAGCACCAGGGCGGCATAGCGCGCCTTGAAGCCCAGCAGCAGCGCGGCGGCCACAACAACCTCGACGACGATGGTGCCGGCGGCGGCCACCTGCGGCAGTGGCAGGCCCTTGGAGGCGATATAGCCCACCGTGCCTTGGAAGCCGCCGATCTTGTTGATGCCGGCAGGGATGTAGAGCAGCGCGATCAGGATGCGGCCCAGCAGCGGGGCGAATTTTTCAATGGCGGTCATGGGAAGTGTCCTTTGCTTTTTTGACGTCTGGTGAAGTGCGGGGCAGCACCAGTCTATGGCGCCGCCCCGATTCCGTGATCTACACGAAACGGTGATTCAGGCTTTATGCCGGGCTGTTTACGCCGCCTTCTCCATCGCGGCCATCGCTTCGGCCTCGCGGGCCAGCGCACGCTGCACGGCCGGGCGCTGCTTCATGCGCTCGGCATGCTTGGCGTAGTTCGGATAGGCCGACAGGTCGAGGCCCAGTTTCGAGGCCCAGTTGAAGAACACGAAGATATAGGCATCGGCCGCCGACCACTCGCCGAACACCCAGTCCTTTCCGGTCACGGCCTTTTCGATCAGCGCGAAATTCGCCGCCGTCGCCTTGGTGGCCAGCGCCTTCACATTGTCGGCGCTGTCCGGCAGGTCGCAGAAATTCTGCGGGCCGAAGAAGCGGCTCATCACCGGATGCACGCCCGAGGCGCACCAGGCAACAAACGCCAGCGCCTCGGCTTCCTTCAGCGCGTCGCCCGTGGGCAGCAGCTTGGCATTCGGATAGCTGCGGTTCAGCCAGGTGATGATCGCGGTATTCTCGGTCAGCATGTGGCCGTCGATGCCCAGCATCGGCACCTTGCCCTTGGGGTTCAGCGCCAGGTATTCCGGGGTGCGGGTCTGGCCCTTGCGGGTATAGGTCGGCTTCGGCGTGAAGGCCGCGCCGGCCTCTTCCAGGCAGATATGGGTCGCCAGCGAGCAGGCGCCGGGCGAGAAGTAGAAATCGAGCTTGGCCATCCGGGCTTAATCCTCCTTGTATCGGCGCGAAACCGCCGGACCAGAGGGATAGGCCATAGTAGTATCCATTTGCAAGCAGGCACCAATAGGCTCTATACTTGCCAAATGGATACCAAGGGCGACCTCGATTTCCGCCACGAGCTGACCGCAGACGGCCAGCCGCTCTGCGCGCGCATGATCTGCGCCACGCTCGACCTGATCGCCAACAAATGGGCGGTGCCGATCATCCTCACCCTTGCGCGGGCGAAAGGCGAGCCGCTGCGCTTCTCCGAACTTTCCCGCTCCATTCCGCTGATCACCCAGAAGGAGCTGACCAAGCAGCTCCGCGCGCTGGAAACCGCCGGCCTGGTCGGCCGCCGCGTACATGCCGCAGTGCCGCCCAAGGTCGAATACTGGCTCACCGATCTGGGCCAGTCGCTGCGGCCCGTGCTGGATGCGCTGGGGAAGTGGGCGGCGCAGAACGGCCCGCGCCTGCGTGGATCGCAGGATCGCGCTGCGGCGGAATAGCCACGCTGTAACAGAAGCAGACAAAGAAAAGCCGCCCGCATCCCCATGAAGGATGCAGGCGGCTTTCAACTCAAAACCGCATGTCAGAAAACGCGTCGCCGGCCGGGCTGCACCCTGGGCCGGCGCGAGGATCAGGCCTTGTCGGCCGCGCCCTGGTTGTCGCGCTTCTCGGTGATGCGGGCGGCCTTGCCGGTGCGGCCGCGCAGGTAATACAGCTTGGCGCGACGCACGTCGCCGCGGCGCACCACCACGATCGACTCGATGCGCGGGCTGTACAGCGGGAAGATACGCTCCACGCCTTCGCCGTAGGAAATCTTGCGTACGGTGAACGACGAATTCACGCCGCGGTTGGAGCGGGCAATGCACACGCCTTCATAGGCCTGCACGCGCTCGCGGCCGCCTTCGACCACCTTCACGTTGACCTTCAGCGTGTCGCCGGGGCCGAAATCGGGCACCGCACGGGCGGCGACCAGAGCGTCGGACTGCTCTTTCTCGATCTGCTGCAACAGGTTCATGGCACTCAGCCTTTCTCTTCGTAAAAGTCCAAACTCGTTTCAATCCTTCGCCGCCGGCTTGCGCCGGCGGTAACGCTCCCACAGGTCCGGCCGGCGCTCGGCGGTGATCTTTTCCGCCATCTCGCGCCGCCAGGCTGCGATCCTCTCGTGGTGGCCCGACAGCAGCACCTCCGGCACCGCGCGGCCCTCCCACATTTGCGGCCGGGTATACTGGGGATATTCCAGCAAGCCGTCCGCGAAACTCTCCTCGGTGCCGGACTCTTCGGCACCCATCACTCCGGGCAACAGCCGCACCACCGCGTCGATCAACGCGTAGGCTGCGATCTCGCCGCCCGAGAGGACGAAATCGCCGAGGCTGACCTCGACGACGGGGCGTGCCTGCAGCAGGCGCTCGTCCACCCCCTCGAACCGACCGCAGATCAGCGTCGCGCCGCCTGCCGCCTTCACCTCATGCACCAGCGCCTGGTCCAGGCGCCGGCCACGCGGCGAGAAATAGATCAGCGGCTGTTCCGCCGCTGCACTCCCCGCGCCGGCCAGCGTCTCATCGATCGCTGTCGCCAGCACGTCGGGCCGCATCACCATGCCGGGCCCGCCCCCGCAGGGGGTGTCGTCGACGGTGCGGTGTTTATCGCGCGCGAAATCGCGGATGTCCACCGCCGTCAGCGACCACCGGCCCTCGACAAGGGCCCGTCCGGCCAGGCTCTGGCCCAGCGGGCCGGGGAACATCGCGGGATAGAGCGTCAGCACCCGCGCATTCCACGGCATCGCCGCTGCCATACGTTACGCCCCGACCTTCCGGTCTTCGTCCTTCCGGTCCTCGTCCGTCTCCGGATCGCCCAGCCAGAAGGCCGGTTCGACCAGCACGCGACGCTCCACAAGGTCCACTTCCGGCACCGCATCGTCGGTGAACGGCACCATCGCCGAACGCCCGCCTTCGGTTTTCACTTCCAGCATGTCGCCGGCGCCGTAATTATGCACCGCCATCACCTGGCCCAGTACGCGGCCGGTGGTGGTGATCGTCGCCAGGCCGATCAGATCGGCGTAGTAGAACTCGCCCTCTGCGGCCGGCGGCAGGGCGCTGCGCGGCACGAACAGTTCCGTGCCCTTCAGCGCTTCCGCCGCGTTGCGGTCGTCGATGCCCTTGATACCCGCAATCACCACATCACCCTTGGCAATACGCCGCACGGTCAGCCGGAACGTCTTCTCGCCGCGCGCATCCTGCAGGGGACCGTAATCCCCCAGGGCCTCCGGATCGCCGGTGAAGGTCTTCACCTTCACCTCGCCGCGGACGCCCTGCGCGCCGATAACGACACCGAGCAGGACCGTGTCGGTCATGCTGCAAGCGTCGCCGGCTTACTGCGCGTCGCCGGCCGGGGCGGCAGCAGCCTCGGCGGCCGCCTTCGCGGCTTCCTCGGCAGCCTTGATGCGCTCCTGCGCCTTGGCCTTCGGCTTGCCCTTCTCCGGGTTGTTGCCGTGGGTCCAGGTCATCAGGCCGGCCTTGGCGAAGAAGCTGGCGCAGCGGTCGGACGGCGTGGCGCCCTGGCTCAGCCAGTACTTCACGCGCTCGACGTCGAGCTGCACGCGCTCGCGGTCCTTCGGCAGCATCGGATCATAGGAACCGATCTTCTCGATGAAGCGGCCATCGCGCGGGCTGCGCGAGTCGGCCACCACGATGCGATAGTACGGGCGCTTCTTGGCGCCGCCGCGGGTCATGCGGATCTTGACGGACATGGTCTTCCTTCCAGTTAAACGTTGAAACCCAGAAACTCGAAAACAAACGAACTCATTCAGCGCAGCCTTACAGCTTCGGCATGCCGGGCATGCCCGGCAGCATCGCACCCATGCTGCGCATGAAACCCTTCTGGCCGAGCTTGGACATGCGCTTCATCATGTCGGCCATCTGCATATGCTGCTTCAGCAGCTTGTTCACATCCTGCACCGAGGTGCCCGAACCCGCCGCGATGCGCTTCTTGCGCGAGGCGTGGATCACCTTCGGGTTCTTGCGCTCGTCCTTGGTCATCGAGCCGATGATGGCTTCCTGGCGCTTCAGCACGGTCTCGTCGACGTTGGCCTGGGCCATCTGCTGCTTCACCTTGCCCACGCCGGGCAGCAGGTTCATCACGCCCGACATGCCGCCCATCTTGCGCAGCTGCTTGAGCTGGCTGGCCATGTCGTCCAGGTCGAACTGGCCCTTCTGCACGCGGGCAGCCAGGCGTTCGGCCTCTTCCTTCTCGATCGTCTCGGCGGCCTTCTCGACCAGGCTGACGATGTCGCCCATGCCGAGGATGCGCTGCGCGATGCGCTCGGGATGGAATGTCTCCAGCGCATCGGCCTTTTCGCCCACGCCGATCAGCTTGATCGGCTTGCCAGTCACGGCGCGCATGCTCAGCGCCGCGCCGCCGCGGCCGTCGCCGTCCACGCGGGTCAGCACGATGCCAGTGACGCCGACGCGCTCGTTGAAGCTTTTTGCGACATTGACGGCATCCTGGCCGGTCAGGGCATCGGCCACCAGCAGCGTCTCGTGCGGCTGCACGGCGTCGCGCACGGCCGCCACTTCCAGCATCAGTGTCTCGTCGATATGCAGGCGGCCGGCGGTATCCAGCAGCAGCACGTCGTAACCGCCCAGCTTGGCGGCCTGCAGGGCGCGTTTGGCGATATCCACCGGCATCTGGCCGGCCACGACGGGCAGCACGGGAATGCCGTTCTGCTCGCCGAGAATTTTAAGCTGTTCCTGCGCGGCGGGGCGATAGACGTCCAGCGACGCCATCAGCACCTTCTTGCGCTCCTTCGTCTGCAGGCGCAGTGCGATCTTCGCCGTGCTGGTCGTCTTGCCCGAACCCTGCAGGCCGACCATCAGCACCGGCACCGGCGGCACGGCGTTGAGGTTGATCTCCTCGCCTTCGCCGGCACCGCCCAGCATCTCGACCAGGTGATCGTGAACGATCTTGATCACCATCTGGCCCGGCGTCACCGAGCGCAGCACTTCCTGGCCGACGGCCTTGGCCTTCACGCCGTCGATGAAGCTTTTGACGACGGGCAGGGCGACATCGGCTTCCAGCAGCGCCACGCGCACTTCGCGCAGGGCTTCCGAGACATCGGATTCCGTCAGCGCGCCGCGCTTGCGCAGCCGCTCGAAAACCTCGCCCAGTTTGCCGCTCAGAGACTCGAACATGTCGACCCTGAAATTCCTCAAAGCATGGCCCAAAACAAATTGACGCCCGTGCGCGACACTCGCGGACGGACGGCGATCCTCGGACCGGATTGCTCCCAAAAGTCGGAAAGCGCGCGGAATAAAGCGGTTTGGGGGCCAGAAGTCAAGGCGGGCCGCGGTCAGACTCGCCGCCGCAGACAGCGGACGTGTTCCGGGGGCCTCAGCGGGGGCGGGCAAAGCTGTCCGGTTCAAGCCCGGACATGGCGGGATTTTGTATTAATAATATTTAGATCAATGGGTTAAGGCGTCAGCGCCCGGATCGCAGCGACCAGCTTTCGCGGATCCACCGGTTTTACCAGCACCTCGTTCATGCCGCAGGCCAGGCATTCCCGGCGCACTTCGGCCCCGTCGGCCGCCGTGATGCCGATGATCGGGATTTTCATCCCGCGTGGCCCGCCGGCCAGGCGGATTTCCTGGGTCGCCTTGATGCCGTTCAGGCCCGGCATGCGGATATCCATCAGGATCACGGCGATATCGGCATTCTCGATGAACAGGCCGATGGCCTCGCGGCCATCCATGGCGAACAGGGTGGTGAAGCCCAGCGCGCCGAGCAGTTTCTCGAAGGCGGCGCGGCCGGCCGGGTTGTCCTCGGCCACCAGGGCCCTGCGCATTGGGGCTTTGCGCATCGGTTTAGCGGGCGATGGTCCGGTCAGGGCGTAAGCTCGCGCGGCATCTCGGCGCGGATGAAGCCCAGCGGCGCCAGCCATTCGCGGTCGTTGAGCTTCGCGCGGCTGATCCAGCCGCTGGCCGAGCCCAGGCGGAAGCCGCCTTCCAGCTTCACCGGCAGCCAGACGGCGAAGCCCGGCGGCTGAACCAGCCAGATATAGGTCGGCTGCTGGTCCTTCTCGCTCCAGCTCGCCAGGTATTTCCGATCATAACCGGCGATCGGTTCGCTGCGGATTTCGCATTTGAAGGCCGGGCCGTCATAGGCGGTGCGGTTATGCGGCTGCACCATGTCGGGCCCGACCGGTGCGTAATGCAGGTTATAGCGCCGGCGCCCGTCATAGACCGCGTCGCTGCCCGTGCAGGGTGGTTCGCTGCCCTCGCGCAGGGCACGGGCGAAAATCGCCGTGGTGGGATCGACCGTGCCGATCTTGAGATGGTCGGGCACTTCGTCGCGGTCATCCTCGTCGTTGGGCGGGCTGACTTCCGCCACCGGCAGGCCGTCTTCGCCCCAGCGCATGCGCGTCATGCGTTTCGACCAGCTTCCGTCGCTCTGGATGTCGTAGCGCAGCGGCTTGAGTTCGTCGCCGTCGATCCGCGCCGCGGCCTGGCCGGTCATGGTGAAGCTCATCGCCCAGTCCAGCATACCCGCCGTGCGCATGGCGGTCGCCATTTCAAAGGTCTCCGCCTTGCGTTCCGCCGTCACCGTGAAGTCCACGCCCTTGGCGCCCAGGGCATAAACGCTGAAGCCCAGTTCGGCGCTGTGCAGGCGTTGGGTCAGGCGCTCGGGCGTTCGGGAATCGGGGTTCTGCCCCGCGGCCGCGAAAGCGGGGCCGGCGGCGATTGGCAGGGCCAGCAGGAATCCGGTCGCAAGCGATACGGCGTGGCGCATGACTTATACTTTAGTCTTGTTTTGCCGATTTCCAGAGCGCCATTTTGCGGAAATAACGGCTTGACGCGGCTTTGTTCGCGTCCTGGTCGGATTATACCGCGGCCTGATCGCCCAGGCGCCTCGTTCAGGCGTCGGTTGATCGCAATTCTCGCGAAATCGCCAGGCGCAGGCCGCGCAGCAGGTCCTCGCCGGCGCGGTCCATGTCCGGGCGCGTTTCGGCCCGCCGCAGGGCATAGAGTGCGTCGATCAGCAGGCCGATCACACCCAGATGGCGTTCCTCCGACGGCAGGGCGCGGCGCAGGCAGTCGCTCAGCAACTCCACGCCGGCCGCCATCATGCGCCAGTTCGCCGTCTCGCAGGATTCCAGCAGAGCGTCGCAATCGCGCTGGGCATCGCCCAGGAACAGCAGGGCGGAAACCACATCCTCGCGCGCCTTGGCGAACCGCGCGCGCATCAGGTCGATGCGGGCGGCCACGGCGGCGGGGTCGACCTGCGGCGGCGTTTCCGTGCTGACGATATCGGTGGCGGTATCCTCCACCCGGCGTGCCGTGCGCGACAGGTCGGCCCGCGCCTGCTCAAGCCGGCGCAGAGGATCGTTCGGAAGCGGTGATTCATTCCGATTCGCCATGGTCTTACCGGAATACGAATCCCGGGGAGTCGCTGTCAATCTTGTTCTATGCAAAACCGACTGCCCGCTCGCAAAAGTTGTAAATTCTTGGTGAAGAGCGGCAGCTTTGCTAGGCTGGTAATGGGGAAACAATCAAACGGGTGAAGCGTGTGACCATGCTGGCCGAGCCTGTCGCCGCCGCGCAGACCGACCCGGAAGCGCGCCCCCCGGAAACTCGCGTCCGGGACACGCCACGCCAGCGTCGCCTGTCCGCCCGCATCGTCGATGCCTTCGTGCCGCCGGCCGTGCTGCGCGAGGGCGATCCGCGCAGGCTACACCGCTATCGCAGCAACCTGCAGCTTACCTTGTCGGTCGCCGCCGCTTTGCTGCTGATCCCGCCCTATCTGCTGATCCGTTCCGGCCTCAATCTGTGGGAAGTGGCGGGCTTCGTCTCCATGATTGGCGGGCCGCTGGCCGGCGCGCTGCTGATCCGCTTCACCGGCAACATCGCGCTGGCCATCGGCCTGATGGCGCTGAATGGCGGCCTTGGCAACACGGTGCTCACGCTGGGCACCGGTGGGCTGGCCTCCAGCTTCGCGCTGTTCAGCGTGCTGGGTCTGGCGCTCACCATGCTCACCAACAACGGCCGCGTGATCGCCTGGGTCGCGGCGATGGCCAGCCTGAATTTCATCGTGCTGCTGGTCTGCCATCTGCTTGATCTCGTGCCGGCCTTCGATGTGCCGCGCGGGGAACAGATGCTGCTGTATTTCCTCTGCCTGATGTTCGCCGTGCTGCTGATGACGCGCTCGGCCATCGCGTCCCTGCGCGCACGCACCATCTCGCGAGCCGCGCTGCAGGCCGCGCGCATCGAGGCCGAGGCGGCGACGAAGGCGAAATCCGATTTCCTCGCGATGATGAGCCACGAAATCCGCACGCCGATGAACGGCGTGCTGGGCCTCACGCGCCTGCTGCTCAACACGAAGCTGGACGAGGAACAGCGCGGCCTGGCCGCCACGGCGCTGCAATCGGGCGAGGCCCTGCTCGCCATCCTCAACGACATCCTCGATTTCTCCAAACTCGAGGCCGGCCGTATCGACCTGGAGGATATCGACTACGATTTCGCCGCCCAGGTGCATGCCGCAATCGCCTTGCTGGCGCCGCGTGCTGCCGAGAAGGGCCTGGTCCTGCGCCACGAGATCGCGCCCGATCTGCCGCCATACCTGCGCGGCGATCCCGGCCGCCTGCGCCAGGTGCTGCTCAACCTGATCTCCAACGCGATCAAGTTCACCGAAAAAGGCAGCGTCACGGTGAAGGCTGGTATGGCCGACGGCCGGTTGCATGTTGCCGTCCAGGATACCGGCATCGGCATCGCGCCCGAACAGGCCAGCCGGCTGTTCGCGCGATTCTCCCAGGCCGACTCTTCCATCACGCGGCGTTTCGGCGGCACCGGGCTGGGCCTGGCGATCTGCCGCGCACTGGTCGAGGCGATGGGCGGCGAGATCGGCGTCGACAGCAAACCGGGCGCGGGCAGCACATTCTGGCTGCGCCTGCCCCTGCGTGAAGGTGCCGCACCGCGCGCAAAGGCAGCGACAGCGCCGCGCGCACCCCTGCCGCGCCTGCGCATCCTGGTGGCCGAAGACAACGCGGTGAATCGCAAGGTTCTGGGCGGCCTGCTGGCGGCGCGCGACGATGCCGGCGAACACGATGTGATCTTCGCCGAAACCGGCCGTGCCGCGCTTGATCTTGCCGCCACGCAGGATTTCGACCTGATCCTCACCGACCTGCACATGCCCGAGATGGACGGCATCGCCGCCACGCGCGCCATCCGCGCCCTGCCGCCGCCCCATGGCCGGGTGAAGATCATTGCGGTTACCTCCAGCATCGGGCCCGATGGCATGCGGCGTTGCCTGGAAGCCGGCATGGACGGTTTCGTGGCCAAGCCGGTGCATCCCGATGCGCTCGACCTCGCCATGCGCCGCGCGTTGGGTCTTGCCGATGTGGAAGCCTCAATCGCCGCCGGCGCTGACGAAGCCGCCGCCAGCCTCGATCACGATCCGGCTGCTTTGCGCATGCTGGTCGATGGGGTGGGCCACAGGGGGCTGGCCGAACTGATCGACCTGTTTTTCGCCATGCTGGGCGATGTGCGGCATGAACTGGCCGCATCCATGCAGGCGGGCGACTGGCCGCGCCTGGCGCGCCAGGCCCATACGCTGCGCGGCCCGGCGGGCAGCCTGGGGCTCAACCGCGTGCTGGATCTGGCGCGGCGGATCGAAGCGGCGGGATTGGCCGGGCCGGTCGACGCGGCGTTGCTGACGGAACTGAACGACGCGCTGGAACAGGGCAGCGGCTGGCTGCATGAGCAGCGCGCCATGCTGGGGGATGGAGACAGGGCGGAATGACCGATTTCAAGGATTTGTGGGTGCTGCTGGTCGAGGACGATACATACTCGCAGCGCATGACCCAGATGATGCTGCGGCAATACGGCGTGGAAAAGCTGGAGACGGCCAATAACGGCGCCAAGGCGCTGGAGATGATCCAGCAGGTGAAGGGGCATTACGACCTGATCGTTTCCGACTGGAACATGCCCGAGGTCACCGGCCTCGACCTGCTGAAGGCGATCCGCGAGATGGGCGTGCGCACCAAGTTCCTCATGCTCACCAGCAATGCCGGCAAGGAGTTCGTGCTGCAGGCGCGCGAACACCGGGTGGATGCCTATATCGCCAAGCCGTTTTCCTCGCTGCAGCTCAAGCAGAAGCTGATCGCCCTGTTCAACATCCGGCCCTGGTAAGCACGACGGAGAAGCCCGATTCGGCGCCCATCTGTTGGTGGCGCGATGGGCGGGGCTTGGCTAAGGTCGCGCCATGTCGCCCACGCTTCATGCCGGCCGCCGCGCCGCCGATCCCGCCCAGCTGGCCGAACGCCTGCTGACCGGCGACCGGCGCGCGCTGGCCCGCGCCATCACCCTGGTGGAATCGAGCCATCCGCAGGACCAGGCCGCCGCCGACACCCTGCTGCAGGCGATCCTGCCGCATACGGGCCAGAGCACGGCCGGCAAGAAGACCGGCGCAATCCGCATCGGCATTTCCGGCACGCCCGGCGTGGGCAAGTCCAGCTTCATCGAACGCTTCGGCCTGTTCCTCACCGGGCAGGATCTTAAAGTGGCCGTGCTGGCGGTCGATCCGTCGTCCTCGCTCTCGGGTGGGTCGATCCTGGGCGACAAGACCCGCATGGAACAGCTCGGCCGCGAACCCAACGCCTTCATCCGGCCATCGCCCTCGGGCGGCTCGCTCGGCGGCGTGGCGCGGCGCACGCGCGAGGCGATGCTGCTGGTGGAGGCCGCCGGCTTCGACGTGGTGCTGGTGGAAACCGTGGGCGTCGGCCAGTCGGAAACCACCGTGGCCGAGATGGTCGACATGTTCCTGCTGCTGCTGGCGCCGGCCGGTGGCGACGATCTGCAGGGCATCAAGCGCGGCATCATGGAACTGGCCGACCTCGTCATCATCAACAAGGCCGATGGCGACCTGCTGCCCAAGGCGCGGCTGGCTGCCGCCGACTACCGCATGGCCTTGCAGCTCATGCGCCCGCGCCATGCCGAATGGAAACCCGAAGTGCAGATGGTCTCGGCTTTGCTGAACGAGGGCATCAATGATGTCTGGCGCATCATCGGCGAATATCGCAAGGCGCTGGACAAAACCGGCGCGCTCCAGGCCCAGCGTCGCAAACAGGCCGAACACTGGCTGTTACGCGAATTGCAGGATGGCCTGCTCGACTGGCTGCGCCGCGACCCGGCCATCGCCGAAGAACTGCCGCGCCAGCAGAAAGCCGTGGCCCAGGGCAAGATCACGCCGGCGGCCGCGGCGCGCAAACTGCTCGGGATGCTGCGGACATGAGTTGGCCCACGCAGTCCGGCCGTTTCGATCTCGGTGATGTCCAAACCCAGTCGGGCGAAACGATCCGGGGCGCCTTCATCAGCTGGAAAACGCATGGCACGCTGAATGCGGCGCGCGACAACGTGGTGCTCTATCCCACCAGCTATTCGGCCCAGCATCCCGATCTGGAATGGCTGGTCGGTCCCGATGGCGTGCTCGATCCCACGCGCTGGTTCATCGTGATCCCCGACATGTTCGGCAACGGGTTGTCCTCCAGCCCGTCGAACACGCCGGGTTACCCGCATCTGGTCACCGCGCATGATAACGTGGCGGCGCAGCGCCATTTCCTGAAAGAGCAGTTCGGCATCGAGAAACTGCATGCCGTCTATGGCTGGTCGATGGGCGCGCAGCAGGCCTATCACTGGGCCGCCGATTTCCCCGATGCCGTGGCGCGCATCGTGGTGAATTGCGGCAGTGCGCGCACCGCCACCCATAACAGGATTTTTCTGAAAAGCCTGATGGCCACGCTGGAGGCTGCGCCCGAGCATGTCGGCCATGGCCGCTTCAGCGCGCCGCCCCGAGCTGCGATCCGCGCCTTCGGCCGCATCTATGCGAGCTGGGCGCTCAGCCAGGATTTCTACCGCGCCGATCTGCATCTGTCGGCATTGAAGGCCCCCGATCTGGAGACCTTCCTGCGCACCGACTGGGAAGAGCGTTATGCCCGCCGCGATGCCGCCGACCTCTATGCGCAATTGCGCACCTGGGAAGCCGGCGATATCAGCAGCCTGCATCATGGCGGCGACCTGACGGCGGCACTGAAGGCGATCCGGGCGAAGGTGCTGCTGATGCCGGGCGCTACCGACCTGTATTTCCGCGTCGCCGACAACGAGGCGGAACTGCCGCATCTGGCGGAGGCCGAACTGAAGCCGATCCCCAGCATCTGGGGCCATCGCGCCGGCAACCCGGTGCAGAATCCGCCGGACGCGGAATTCATCAGAGAGAACGTGCGGCGGCTGCTCGACAGCTAGTGCCGCGCTCAGGGCTCCAGCCGGGGTGCCGTATTCGGGGTCACCGGATCGATGGCGCCGCTACCTTCGCCAGCCCCGCGGGGCAGCACGTCCCCCTTGATCGGCAGCGGCGTGCCCAGCCACAGGGCGTGCACCAGATGGTCGTCATACTGCGCGCCGGTATTGGGGTGGACCAGGATGCTCAGGCCCTGCCGGTTGAGCATCAGCCATGGAACCAGCTGCGGGAAAACCTCAACCGCGAAGGCGATCTGATACATCGCCAGCACATGCGGCCCGACCGGCTGCTCGTGCCAGCGGCCAAGCTGCACGGCAAAGCGTTCGGCCACCTGATCGCGGATCGTCGCGGCGGCGGCGCGTTGCGCCGGCCCGTCGAAATAGACATGGGCGTGATAGCTGGCGATGCCGGCCAGCGGGCGCGGTGCCCCGCTCACGCCCCTGCCAGCCATCGCTTCGCCAGCTGATGCGCCAGCGCCAGCGGCGGCGAGAGGCGGGGCGAAGCTTCCATGTCGGTGGATTTCACCCGCATCTCCTCCACCTCGTCGCGGCTGAACCAGCGCGCCTCTTCCAGCTCAGTGGGGTCCACGGTGATCGCGCTGCTGGTCGCCTCCGCGATGCAGCCGATCATCAGCGAGGAGGGGAACGGCCAGGGCTGGCAGGCCACATAGCGCACCGCCCCCGTCTCGATCCCGGATTCCTCCAAAATCTCGCGGCGCACGGCTTCCTCGATGGTCTCGCCCGGCTCCATGAAGCCGGCCAAAGCCGAATACATGCCGGGCGGAAAGCGCGACTGCCGACCGAGCAGCACCATGTCTTCGCCGGTCGCCTCGTCGCGCCGCACGGCCAGCATGATCACCACCGGATCGGTGCGCGGGAAATGCTGCGCCTTGCAGGCCTCGTTCGTGCAATGCCGGCTGTAGCCGGCTTCGGCGATCTGCGTGGGGCTGCCGCACTGGGCGCAGAAACGATGGCGCTGGTGCCAGTCGGTCAGGCTGCGCGCCTGGGCCAGGATCGCGGCCTCCTCGGGCGGCAGCATCGCCGCGATCGAGCGCACGTCGATGAACTTGATGGCCTCGCCATGCAAATCGGCGGTGGTTTCGTCCGCATCGCAGTCGACGGCAAAATGCGCGATGCCGGCCTCGTCCAGGCCGAGGAACAGGCAGGGCAGGGTTGCATGGGCATCGGCCCAGGCGGTATCCAGCCAGGCGATGCGCGCCGGTTTCGCCGTGATGTCGACCAGGGCTTTCAGCTCGCGTAAGGGCAGGAAGCGGCTGTCGGCCCGGCGGCGTTTTTCCCCCAGCCAGGCGGGGTCGCGGCGCGGATTGCCGGCGCGGTCCAGATTCGAGCCGGAAAAGACGATGGGCTTGGGTGGGCGAGGGGCGGTAAGCATGCCGAAACGCTGGCATATCCGGCGCGCCGCGTCCATTGCCGGCCGAGCCTGGAATTGCGACTCCCTACCCATTGAAAACCATGGCTTAATGACGGATATAAGGCCCGGGAGGTTGGTGGCGGACGGGCGCCTCGCCAACCCGGTCAGGTCCGGAAGGAAGCAGCCGTAACGAGTTTCCGCTCGGGTCGTTGTCAGCCTCCCACCGCATCCTTGCCCAGTCCGGCGCTTGCTGCCCGGGCGCAGCCCATTCAAGCAAAGGGCCCGTGAGCGAATGAGCCTGTGAGCGAATGAGTCAGCCGGCGCCCTATCGCGTGCTTGCACGCAAATACCGCCCCAGCAATTTCGCCGAGATGATCGGCCAGGATGCGCTGGTCCGCACGCTCACCAATGCCATCGCCACCGGCCGCATCGCCCAGGCCTTCATCCTCACCGGCGTGCGCGGCGTGGGCAAGACCACCACCGCCCGCATCATCGCCCGCGCGCTGAACTGCACCGGGCCCGACGGCCAAGGCGGCCCGACCATTTCGCCCTGCGGCGTCTGCGACAACTGCAAAGCCATCGCCGAAGACCGGCATCCGGACGTGTTCGAGATGGACGCCGCCTCGCGCACCGGCATCAACGACATCCGCGAGATCATCGAGGCCGTGCGCTACGCCCCCTCGATGGCGCGCTACAAGATCTACATCATCGACGAAGTGCACATGCTCTCCACGGCGGCCTTCAACGGCCTGCTCAAGACGCTGGAAGAGCCGCCGCCGCATGTGAAATTCGTCTTCGCCACCACCGAAATCCGCAAGGTGCCGGTCACGGTGCTGTCGCGCTGCCAGCGTTTCGATCTCAAGCGCGTCGAGATCGCCGTGCTGAACGGACATTTCAAGCGCATCGCCGAGGCCGAAAACGCCCAGATCGACGAGGATGCGCTCACGCTGATCAGCCGCGCCGCCGAAGGCTCGGTGCGCGACGGCCTCTCGCTGCTCGACCAGGCGATTGCCCATGGTGCCGGAAGCGTGAATGCCGAACTGGTGCGCGACATGCTGGGCCTCGCCGATCGTGGCCAGGTCTTCGCCCTGCTCGATCTGCTGCTGCATGGCCAGCTGGCCGAGGCGCTGGATAACCTGCAGGCGCAGTACAATCTGGGCGCCGATCCCGCCGTGGTGATGCAGGATCTGCTCGATCTCACCCACTGGCTGACGCGCGTCAAGGTCATCGGCGGCACGCCCGACGATGTGACGCTGCCCGAAAGCCAGCGCCAGCGCGGCAAGGAACTGGCCGCCAAGCTCGGCATGCCGGTGCTGGCGCGCTCGTGGCAGATGCTGCTCAAAGGCCTGGCCGAGGTGCGCAGCGCGCCGGTGCCGCTGGCGGCGGCCGAAATGGTGCTGGTGCGCTTCGCTTACGCTGCCGACCTGCCCAGCCCGGCCGATCTGGCCAAGGAATGGAAAGAGAAGGGCGGTCCCGGTATTGCCCCCGGTGGCCCGCGTGCGCCGCTGGGCGGCGGTAACGGTGGCGGCAATGGCGCGACGGCAACCGCCGTCGCCGCGCAGCCGCGTGCGGTGGCCTCACCCGCGCCTCAGCCGGGTGAAACCGTTGCCCTGGCGACGGTGCCGACC
This sequence comes from Ferrovibrio sp., assembly GCF_046297595.1. Lineage (GTDB taxonomy): Bacteria > Pseudomonadota > Alphaproteobacteria > Ferrovibrionales > Ferrovibrionaceae > Ferrovibrio. The sequence continues at coordinate 316,328 of NZ_JBKBHT010000003.1, read as the reverse complement.
AGCTTCCCGGCCCTGGTGCAGCTGGCGAAGGACATGCGCGAGGGGATTCTCGCGGCCGAGCTTTACAACGACGTGCATCCGGTCAGCTTCGAGCCCGGCCGCATCGAATTGCGGCTTGAGCCCGGCGCGCATCACGATCTGCCCGGCCGCCTGATCGAAAAGCTTAAACAATGGACCGGCCAGCGCTGGGTGGTCAGTTTGAGCAAGCTGCCGGGCGAGCCGACCCTGGCCGAGCAGGAACAGGCCGAGGAATCCCGCCGCCGTGCCCATGTGCAGGCGCATCCGCTGGTGCAGGCGGTGCTGACCGCTTTCCCCGGCGCCGTGCTTGAGAGTGTGCGCGAGGCCGCGCCGCCCGAGCCCGAAGCTGTTGAGGAAGACGCCGGCGACGGCTATGTCACCGACGATATCGATCCGCTCGACGAGCTGGATTGAGATAGGAGTGCGCCATGAAGAATCTCGGCAACATGCTGAAGCAGGCCCAGCAGATGCAGCAGCGCATGCAGGAAATGCAGGCCGAGCTGGAGCAGCGCGAGGTGCAGGGTTCGGCCGGCGGCGGCATGGTGATCGTGACGCTGAACGGCAAAAGCGAGCTGCGCGGCGTGAAGATCGATCCCAGCCTGCTGGTGCCCGACGAGGTCGAGGTGCTGGAAGACCTGATCAAGGCCGCCCATGCCGATGCCAAGGCGCGCGCCGACCGCGAGATGGCGGAAGAGATGCAGAAGCTCACTGCCGGCCTGCCGCTGCCGCCGGGCATGAAGCTGCCCTTCTGAGTTTTCCGTCATGGCCGGTCCCGAGATCGAGCGGCTGATCCAGCTGCTGGCGCGCCTGCCCGGCCTGGGCCCGCGTTCGGCGCGGCGTGCCGCGCTGCATCTGCTCAAGAAAAAAGACGCCCTGCTCAACCCGCTGGCGGCCAGCCTGCGCGAAGTGGGCGAGAGCGTGCACGCCTGTTCGGTCTGCGGCAATCTCGATACCCGCGATCCCTGCGCCATCTGCACCGACGAACGCCGCGATGCCGGCCTGATCTGCGTGGTGGAAAGCGTGGCCGATCTCTGGGCGCTGGAACGCGCCGGCGTGTTCCGTGGGCGTTACCATGTGCTGGGCGGCACGCTCTCGGCGCTGGATGGCGTCGGCCCGGCCGACCTGAATGTCGACAGCCTGATTGCCCGCGTGCAGGCCGGCCAGGCTGGCGAAAAGAAGGTGCGCGAGGTGATCATCGCCACCAACGCCACGGTGGAAGGCCAGACCACGGCGCATTACATCACCGACCGATTGCAGCATGCCGGCGTGGCGATTAGTCGGCTCGCCCATGGCGTGCCTGTCGGCGGCGAACTGGATTATCTCGACGACGGTACACTCGGTGCGGCGCTGAAGGCGCGACGCCCGCTGTAAAAGTCACTCGTCACCCCCGGCCGAGCATCAGCGAGAGCCGGGGTCCCATTTGTGCGGCACTAACGGAAACGGGATCCCGGCTCGCGCGATGCGAAAGGCATCGCTTGGCCGGGATGACGAAAGGGGCTGCGCCGATGCCTCACTCTGACACCCCGCACTACTATCGTATTCCGCCGCCCGGCTTCCGTGGCTAGACTGGACGATAATGATTCGTCGACTCGCCATCGCCGGCCTGCTTCTGCTGGGCCTGTCGTCCGCCGCCCGTGCGGTCGAGTTGCGGCTGGTCTATATCGAGCAGGATGCCAGCCCCTATCTCACCGGCAGCGGCCCGATCATCCCCGCCCGGCCGGGCATCGCCGTCGAGCTGGTGCAGCGCACGGTGACGCGCCTGGGCGGCCGGCTGGTGCTCACCCGCATGCCGGCGCGGCGCATGATCCAGGAGGTGAAGGCCGGCCGGCAGGACGGCGTCCTCGGTTTCCGTTATTCCGCCGAACGCGCGCAGGACCTGGTCTTTCCCATGCGCGACGGCCAGCCCGATGCCACGCGCCATGCCGCCCGCCTGGCCCATTCGCTCTATCGCCGGCAGGGCAGCGCCATCACCTGGGACGGCCGGCGTGTTGGCGGCCTCACCACGCCGCTTGCGGTCAGCAGCACCCAGCTGGTGGCCGACGCGCTGCAGGCCCAGGGCATCGAGATCATCCGCATCGAAAACAGCGGCCAGATGTTCGCCATGCTGGCGCTGGAACGCGTCGATGCCGTGGTGTCGATTGACATCATCGGCGACCGCCAGATGGTCGAGCAGCCCTCGACGCAGGCTGGGACCCGCATCGAAAAGGTGATACCGCCGGTGCTGATCGAGGATTTCCATGTGCCGCTCGGCCATGCTTTCCATGCCGCCAATCGCGACTTCGCCGAGCGGCTGTGGCGCATGATAGGCGAATTGCGCGATGCCACCTATGCCGAGCTCACGCCGGTCTACGTCACCACTAGCCCCTGAATGTATCCTTGCGCTTGCGCGTCTCGGCGAACACCGCCACGTCGTCGGCATCCGCCATTCCTAAGGTCGCGCGCAGATTCGCGCTCATCGGCCGCAGGAAGGGATTGGTGGCCTTCTCCTCGCCCAGCAACGACGGTACGGTCGGCTGGCCCTTTGCGCGCGCCGCCCTGATGGCCTCGTAACGCGTTTTCAGCGCCGCATTGTCCGGTTCGACGGTGACGGCGAAGCGCGCGTTGGATTCGGTATATTCATGGGCGCAATAGACCCGCGTGTCGTCGGGCAGGACGCGCAGCTTGCTCAGCGACGTCCACATCTGCGCCGGCGTGCCTTCGAACAGCCGGCCGCAGCCCAGGGCGAACAGCGTATCGCCGCAGAACAGGGCCTTCGATTCGGGGAACCAGAAGGCGATATGCCCTTTGGTGTGGCCCGGTACGTCGAAGATGCGGGCTTGCTCGTCGCCCAGGCTCCAGGTCTCGCCGTCCTTCAGCGCCACGTCGATACCCGGGATGCGCTCGGCATCGGCTTTTGGCCCCACGATCTGGCAACCCGTGGCCTCTTTCAGCGCCATGTTACCGCCCACATGGTCGGGATGGTGGTGGGTGTTGAGAATATGGGTGAGTGTCCAGCCGCGTTTCCGCAATTCGGCCAGAACCGGCTCATGCACGGCGGGATCGACCACGCCGGTGGCGCCCGTCGCCGGATCATGGGCGAGGTAGACGTAATTGTCGTTCAGCACGGGAATCTGCACGATATCGAGGGGCATGGCATCGTTCTCAAGTCAGACGGGAAGCTGCTAATATAGCGCCATGCTGCGGCCGGACATCATCGATCTGCGCGAATTCTACGCCAACCCGCTGGGCCGGGCGGTGCGTCGGCTGCTGCGCCCGAAACTGCGGGCTTTCTGGCCGAATGTGCAGGGCATGACTGTGCTGGGGCTGGGCTATGCCACGCCCTATCTGCGCATCTTCGAGGGCGAGGCCGAACGGGTGATCGCCGCCATGCCGGGGCCTCAAGGAGTCGTGCGCTGGCCGCGCGGCCTGCCCGGCCGGGTCATGCTGGTGGACGAGGACGACCTGCCGCTGCCCGATGCGTCTGTCGACCGCCTGCTGCTGATGCATGCGCTGGAGAATTCCGAGAATGTGCGCGCCCTGCTGCGCGAGGTCTGGCGTGTGCTCACGCCGCAGGGCCGGCTGCTGGCCGTGGTGCCGAACCGGCGCGGCCTGTGGGCGCATATCGAGGCCACCCCGTTCGGCCAGGGGCACCCGTATACGCCGCCGCAGCTCACCCGGCTGATGCGCGACGCGATGTTCTCGCCCACCCAGTCGCAGGCGGCCCTGTGGCTGCCGCCCTCCGACCGCGCCTTCGTGATCCGGGCGGTGAATGCCTGGGAGAAGACGGGCGAGATCCTGTGGAACCGCTTTTCCGGCGTGCTGCTGGTGGAGGCCGAGAAGCAAGTCTATGCCGGCGTGCCGGCCCGCGCCGTGAAAGCGAAACAGCGCGCCTTCGTGCTTAATCCATCGCCATCGGCGCGGCTGGGTACGCAGCGCGACGGTTCAGGTCCCGCGCCAGCGTAATACGCGCACGGCCTACCGGCGGTGCAATACATAAACAGCCTGGGCGCCGAACCAGTTCGCCGCCGCGCCCTGCAGCTTCCAGCCATTGCGGTTGCCATGGCCGTCCACGGCGATGCGCTGCTCGACGATGAAACCGTCGCGGGCGCAGAGCTCGTCGAAATCCTGGATGGTGCAGAGATGGATGTTCTGCGTCTCGTACCAGGGATCGTCCAGCGCCGCCGTCATCGGCATGCGACCGCCGAACATCAGCTGCAGCCGCACCCGCCAATAGGCGAAATTGGGGAAGGACACGATGGCGCGCCGGCCGATGCGCAGCATCTCGTGCAGCACCTTGCGCGGGTTGCGTGTGGCCTGCAGGGTCAGGCTCAGCACCACATAGTCGAAGGCGGCATCGGGATAATCCGGCAGGTCGGTATCGGCATCGCCCTGGATCACGCTTAAGCCCCGCGCCACGCAGGCATTCACGCCGCTCTGGCGGATTTCGATGCCGCGCCCGTCCACCTGCTTCTCGCGCGCCAGGTATTCCAGCAGCGCGCCGTCGCCGCAGCCCACATCCAGCAGGCGGCTTTTGGGCGCCACCATCTCCGCGATCATCAGCAGGTCGCGGCGGATGTCCTTGTATGTGCTCTCGCTGCTCATTTCCGGTCTCCCTGCGGGAGCCCGCCATTCAGGCCGCGCTGTTCGGCGCAGCCCTCGATGAAGCCTTTCAGCGTGCGGAACATCACCGGCTCGTCCAGCAGGAAGGCATCGTGGCCCTTGTCGGTCTCGATCTCGACGAAGCTGACATTGGCCGCCGCCGCGTTCAGGGCGCGCACCACTTCCTTGCTCTCCGCCGTGGGGAACAGCCAGTCGGAGGTGAACGACACCACGCAGAAGCGCGTCTTCGTGCCCTGGAAGGCATTGGCGAGATTGCCGCCCGCCTGCGCGGCGAGGTCAAAATAATCCATCGCGCGGGTGATGTAGAGATAGGAGTTGGCGTCGAAACGCTCCACGAAGGTCGAGCCCTGGTGCAGCAGGTAGCTTTCAACCTGGAACTCGGTCTCGAAGCCGTAGGTGATGCGTTCGCGGTTCTGCAGGTTCCGGCCGAACTTGCGGTGTAAGGCTGCTTCCGACAGGTAGGTGATATGGGCGGCCATGCGCGCCACAGCCAGGCCGGCGCGCGGAATCGTGTCGTGGTCGAAATAATCGCCCTGGTGCCATTGCGGATCGGCATAGATCGCCTGGCGGCCCACCTCGTGGAAGGCGATGTTCTGCGCCGAATGCTTGGCGGCGCAGGCGATCGGGATGGCCGAGAAGACGCGGTCGGGGTAACTCGCCGCCCATTGCAGCACCTGCATGCCGCCCATCGAGCCGCCGATCACGCAGAACAGCTGATGGATACCCAGATGGTCCAGCAGCATGGCCTGGGCATTCACCATGTCGCGGATGGTGATGACGGGGAAACGCAGGCCATAGGGCTTGCCCGTCGCCGGATCGGTCTCGGCCGGGCCGGACGAACCCATGCAGCCGCCCAGCACATTGGCGCAGATCACGAAGAATCTATCGGTGTCGATGATCTTGCCCGGACCCACCGCAGTCAGCCACCAGCCCGGCTTGCCGGTCACCGGATGGGTGTTGGCCACATGCTGGTCCATGGTGAGCGCATGGCAGATCAGGATCGCGTTCGACTTATCGGCATTCAGATGCCCATAGGTCGTGTAGGCGATCTGGTAGGGACCGAGGTCCAACCCGCAATCGAGCTTCAGGGGCAGGGTTTCGCCTAAAGTGACCCGGTGGCCGGGACCGACGGGATCGTGGCGGGACAGGGGGGGGAGCGCGGCACTCATGGCAGGCAGCCGGAATATCCTACAGGGCTTGGAGCGGGGGATATTCGCCGGCCGGAATCGGCCTGGACGAAGCCCGGCCGGGACCCTGTCCGGCGCGGGCTCCCGTGCTTAGTGACCCCCGCCGATGGTGTCAATGTTTTCTTTGCTTTTCAGGGGCGAAGCCCCTAAGACTATGCGGTTTTTTCAGCCCCCGGTATCCTGTTTCCCATGAGTGACCATACCCCGAGCCTGGCCGATCTGCGGCGCGAGATCGACGTGCTGGACGACCAGATCCTGGATCTGCTGCGCCGGCGCGCCGAAGCCGTGCAGCGTGTCGCCGCCGTCAAGCGCACCACGGGCGACGGCTTCCTGCGGCCCAGCCGCGAGGCCCAGATCATCCGCCACCTGATCGGCCGCCATCGCGGCGCCCTGCCGGCCGCCTCCGTGTCGCGCATCTGGCGCGAAATGATTGCCGCGCTCTATCCGTTGCAGGCGACAGCCGTGAAGGTGGCGGTGCATGCCCCCAACAAGTCGGCCGCCCGCTGGGACCTGGCGCGCGACTGGTATGGCTCGACCACGCCGCTGCAGCTCTGCACCACCGCCAATGCGGTGATGCGCGCCATCTCGGCCCAGCCGGCCGCCATCGGCGTGATGGCCCAGCCGGAAGACGGCGAGAAGGAAAGCTGGTGGCCGCAGCTCGCCACCCGTTCGCCCGGCACGCCGCGCGTGATCGCGCGCCTGCCCTTCGTGCCCAATCCCCACGGCCGGCTGGCCGAACTGGATGCCTATGTGATCGCCAATGCCGCGCCCGAGGAATCGGGCGAGGATCGCAGCCTGCTGGTGCTGACCATGACCGAGTCCGCCCCCAGCATCGCGCGGATTTCGACGCTGCTGGCCCAGGTGGGGCTGGACGGCCGTGCGCTGGCCCAGCATCGCCGCGGCGAGGATGGTGCCCGCATCCTGCTGGAAAGCGACGGTTTCCTGGCCGCCGACGATCCGCGGCTGGCCGCGTTGATTGCGGCCGATCCGAAACTGATCGACGATGCGGTGGTGATCGGCGCCTATGCCGTGCCGCTCGCCGCCGATCCGACGTAAGACTGTTTCCTGAAGGAGTGCTTGCCGTGACCGCGCCGAAGCCGCAACCCGGAATTCTCGACATCGCCCCCTACAAGGGCGGCGAAGGCAAAGTGCCCGGCGTCACCAAGGTCCATAAGCTCTCGTCCAACGAAACGCCGCTCGGCCCCAGCCCGAAGGCGATGGCGGTGTTCCAGCAGATGGCTGCCGAGCTGCACCGTTATCCCGACGGTGCGGTGGATGCGTTGCGTCAGGCACTGGCCAAGCATTACGGCATTCCGGCCGAGAACATCGTCTGCTCCAACGGCTCGGACGAGATGATCTCGCTGATCTGCGCCGCCTATGTCGGCCCGGGCGACGAGGTGATCTATTCGCAATACGGCTTCATGATGTATCCCATCGCCACCCAGGCACGCGGCGCGACGCCGGTGAAGGTGGCAGAAAAGAACTTCACCGCCGATGTGGATGCGATCCTGGCCGCCGTCACGCCGAAGACGCGGGTGGTGTTCCTCACCAACCCGAACAATCCCACCGGCACGTATATTCCCGCCGCCGAACTGCGCCGCCTGCGCGCCGGCCTGCCGGCTGCCGTGCTGCTGGTGGTCGATGCCGCCTATGCCGAATATGTCAGCCGCAACGACTATTCCAACGGCATGGAGCTGGTGGCCGGCTCCGACAACACGATGGTGCTGCGCACGTTTTCCAAGATCTATGGCCTCGCCGCCCTGCGTCTGGGCTGGGCCTATGCGCCGGCCAACGTGATCGATGTGCTGAACCGCGTGCGCGGCCCCTTCAACGTCAATGCCGCCGCCCAGGCCGCCGGTGTCGCCGCGCTGGAAGACACCGCCTGGGTCGAGAAGGCGCGCGCCCATAACGATGGCGAACTGGCCCGTGTCACGGCGGCGTTGCAGAAGCTCGGCATCGAAGTGCTGCCCAGCGTGGCGAATTTCATCCTGATGCGCTTTCCCGGCGGCGCCGAGCAGGTCAAGGCGGCCGATGCCGCCCTGCGCCAGCGCGGCCTGATCCTGCGCGGCATGGGCGGTTATGGCCTGAACGACGCCCTGCGGCTGTCCATCGGCACGGTGGAGGAAGACGACATGGTGATCGCGGCGCTGACCGAAGTCATGAAGGGCTGAGGCGTGTTCGACCGCCTCGCCATCATCGGCATCGGCCTGATCGGCTCGTCGATTGCCCGCGCCGCGCGCGAGCATGGCCTGGCGCAGCATATCGCCATTGCCGATGCCAGCGAGGCGCATCGCCGCCAAGCCCAGGAATTGAAGCTGGGCGACAGCGTGCATGAGGATGCCGCCGAAGCCGTGAGGAATGCCGACTTGGTGCTGCTCTGCGTGCCGCTGGGCGCCAATGCCGCGGTCGCCGCCCATATCGGCGCGGCGCTCAAACAAGGCGCCATCGTCTCCGATGTCGGCTCGTGCAAGCAGGCGGTGATCCGCGATGTGGCGCCGCATCTGGCCCCGGGCGTGCATCTGGTGCCGGGCCATCCGGTGGCGGGCACCGAACATTCCGGCCCGAAGGCGGGCTTCGCCGCGCTGTTCCAGAACCGCTGGTGCATCCTCACGCCCGAGGCCGGCACGGATGCCGCCGCCGTCGAGAAGATGAAGGCCTTCTGGGCCGCCATCGGCAGCAAGGTCGAGATCATGGAGCCGCGCCATCACGACCTGGTGCTGGCCATCACCAGCCATGTGCCGCACCTGATCGCCTACAACATCGTCGGCACCGCCGACGACCTGGAGACCGTGACGGAATCGGAAGTGATCAAGTATTCCGCTGGCGGCTTCCGCGATTTCACGCGTATCGCGGCCTCCGACCCCACCATGTGGCGCGACGTCTTCCTCAACAACAAGGAAGCGGTGCTGGAAATGCTGGGGCGGTTCACCGAGGACCTGATCGCCCTGCAGCGCGCGATCCGCTGGGGCGAAGGCGACGCGTTGTTCGATCTCTTCACCCGCACCCGCGCCATCCGCCGCGCCATCATCGATGCCGGCCAGGAAACCGCCGCACCCGATTTCGGCCGCAGCCCGGCGGCAAAGGGCGATGCGCAGTCCTGATTGCAAAATGGGATGCCGGGTCAAGCCCGGCATGACGATAGTGGAATAGGCGCCAATACCTTTTCCATCACCCCGGGCGCAGACCCGGAGTCCCATTTACTGCGCCGGCGGCGTCAGCACCGGCGTCAGCTTGAACAGCGGCACCGGGCCGAGGAACAGCTTGCCCTCCTGCGCGGTCAGCGGCACGGGCAGGTAAGGCTCGCCCTTGGCATCCTTCCGCGTCACCAGCGTCAGCGCGGCCTTTGCCGCCGCCGCTTCGTTCGGCTTCATCTTCTCGGCCGCCACCAGCGCGTCGATACCGGCATTGGCGTTGCGGATCTGGCCGCCCAGCGCGCCGAGCGGGCGGAACTGCTTGTCCAGCGTCAGCGTGCCGTCGCCATCCAGCATCAGGCCGCCCCAATGTAGGCTCACGGTCTGAAAATCCACCACGCCGCCATCGTCGCGCCACGAGGCCAGCAGGGCTTCCGGACTGTTGCCGAAAGCCGTGCCGCGCGCGGTGCCGATCAGTTTCAGCAGCGCCACCTGGCGGCCGAGCGGGCCATCGGCGTTTGGCGGCAGCATGATGGTGTCGGCCTGTAATGAAAGATCGGCGCTGGGCGGCAGGTTGCCGGTCCGGCGCGCATGCAGCAGCAGCTTGTCGGCCGACCAGCCGTCCAGCACGCTGCCGCTCAGGCGCGGTCCGGCGATGTCGGCGGCGAAGCGCAGCGGGTTGCTGGCGCCGTCCAGCACCAGGCTGGCGCGGAAGCGTTCGCTCGCCAGCTCGATGCCTTTTTCGGCCTTGCCCTCGCGCCAGCTCAGTCGCTGCTTGCCCGGCAGTTCGAAGATGGCGTGGTGCAGGTCCCAGAATTGCAGGTGGGCGGTGAATTCCTCGGCGCCGGCCTGCCAGGCCAGCGGGCTGTTCGGGTCGCGCCAGGTCAGGTTGGTGATGGTCAGCGACAGGCGATAGGGGAAACCCCAGAGCCGCCAGCCGGTGTATTCCACCACGCGGCCCTGGCGCCGCTGGCCCTCGATCCAGGCATTGGCCTGGGCCGCCACCTGGTCGGCCAGATGCGACCACAGGACGTAATAGCCGAGCAGGGCGCCGACGATCAGGCCGGCCAGGATGAAATAGCGCATGGCGTGGATATAGCAGGCCCTCCGGTGCTTCTCCAGCTTGCCAACAGCCTTTGCTTGCCATAGCTGGTCATTAAACCGATAGTGCCATGAACAATCCGCCGCCTCCCGCCGTTATGTCCGTTTCCTCTGCCACAAAGCCAGCACTGCTGCAGACCTGGGCCATCGCCGCCATGCCGGGCCTGTTCGTGCTGCTGTGGTCCACCGGTTTCATCGGTGCCAAGCTCGGCCTGCCCTATGCCGAGCCGATGACCTTCCTGGTGCTGCGTTTCGCCATCGTCACCGTGCTGCTCTGCCTGTTCGCGGCTTTCACCGCCGCGCCCTGGCCGCAGGACTGGCGCATGGCCGGCCATATCGCCATTGCCGGCCTGCTGCTGCACGGCGTCTATCTCGGCGGCGTTTTCGCTTCGATCTTCCATGGCGTGCCGGCCGGCATCTCGGCGCTGATCGTGGGCATCCAGCCGCTGCTGGTGGCCGCCGCTGCTGGCCCCGTCCTGGGCGAACGCGTCACCATGCGGCAATGGCTCGGCCTCGCGCTGGGCCTGGGCGGCGTGGTGCTGGTGGTCTGGACCAAGCTGGATATCGGCATTGGCACGACCTGGGGTTACGCGCTCTCGGGCATCGCGCTCATCGGCATCACCATCGGCACGCTGTATCAGAAGAAATTCTGCCCCCAGATCGACCTGCGCTCGGGCACGGCGATCCAGTTTGCCGCCACCACGGTCGCCCTGGTGCCTTTCGCTTTGCTGTACGAGACGCGGCAGGTGCAGTGGAGCGGCGAATTCATCTTCGCGCTCGGCTGGCTCTGCATCGTGCTGTCGCTTGGGGCTATAACGCTCCTGTTCATACTCATCAGACGGGGCGCGGCGGCAAAAGTCTCCAGCCTGTTCTTCCTGGTGCCGCCCTGCACGGCCCTGGTGGCGTATTTCCTGTTCGGCGAGCAGCTCAGTCTGCTGGCGCTGGCCGGCATGGCCGCCACCATGGTCGGCGTGGCTTTGGTCAACATCGCGCCGAAACGCTGATGCCGAAGCGCAAGCATATCCCCTTCGACCACGAAGAACCGTTGCCCGGCGAAGCCGCGCCGCCCTTTCCCCAGATCGCGCCCGAGAAGGGCCAGCCGCTCTGGGTGTTCGGCTACGGCTCGCTGATGTGGGATCCGGGTTTCCCCTTCACCAGACAGATGATGGCGCGGCTCTGGGGTTTCCATCGCGGCTTCTGCGTCTGGTCGCACCGTTATCGCGGCACGCCGGAACGGCCCGGCCTGGTGCTCGGCCTGATGCCCGGCGGCTCCTGCACCGGCAAGGCGTTTCGCGTGAAGCGCGGCGACGAAACCGCCGTGATCGATTATCTGTATCGCCGCGAAATGGTCACCGGCGTCTACCGGCCGGGTTTCCACCTGGCGCAGATGGAGGATGGCAGCCGCGTGAAGGTGCTGGCCTTCGTGGCCGACCCGCACCACAAGCAGTATGCGGGATATTTAAGCGAACGGCAGGTGATCGACACGATTGCCACCTGCCGCGGCGCGCGCGGGCCCAATGCAGTCTATCTGGCCAACACCGTGGCGCACCTGGATGAGCTCGGCATCGGCGACGGTCCGCTGCACCATCTGCTGGCGGAAGTGAAAAAACGCTGCCCGGGGATATGAAATGGGATCCCGGCTCTCGCTTCGCTCGGCCGGGATGACGCGATAAAATTGATCGTCACCCCGGGCTTGACCCGGGGTCCCATTTTTCAGGCCTTGGCCGGCGCCCTGTATTCATCCCGCAATTCGCGCTTCAGCACCTTGCCGATGGCGCTGCGCGGCAGCATGTCGCGGAATTCGATGGCCGATATGCGCTGCATCTTGCCAAGCCTTCCATTGGCCCAGGCCAGCAGGGCCTCGGCCGTGATATCCGCGCCCGCAGACTTCACCACAAACGCCACCGGCGTCTCGCCCCATTGTTCGCTCGGTACCCCCACCACGGCCACATCGAACACGGAAGGATGCTGGCGCAACACGGCTTCCAGATCGCTGGGATAGACGTTGAAGCCGCCCGAGATCACCATGTCCTTGCGGCGGTCCATCAGTTGCAGGAAACCGTCCTCGTCGAAGCGGCCCATGTCGCCGGTGCGGATGAAGCGCTTGCCGGTCTCGTCGAACCACTCGGCTTCCGCCGTCTTGCCCGGCTGCTTGTGGTAGTTGGTCATGATGGCGCCGGAATGGCCGACGATTTCGCCGACCTCGCCGGGCTGCGCTGGCTTGCCGTCTTCGGTGATCAGGCGGATGTCGTGGCCTTCCGCCGGCCGGCCCACGGTATGCAGCTTGGTGGGGAATTCGTCGGCCACCAGAATGCAGGTGCCGCCGCCTTCGGTCATGCCGTAATACTCGATCAGCTTGCCGGGCCAGCGTTTCAGGATGTCGGCCTTCAGCGCCGCGTTGAACGGCGCGCTGGTGCAGAACTTGGCGCGGAAGGCGCTCAGGTCATGTTTGTCGAAATCGGGATGCGCCATGATGCGCTGGTATTGCACCGGCACCAGCATGGTATGGGTCACGCGGTGTTTCTGCGCGAGGCCCAGGTATTTCACCACGTCGAATTTCGGCATCAGGATCGCCGTGCCGCCGCCGGCCAAAGTGGGAAACAGGCTGACCAGCGTCGTGTTGGAATAAAGCGGCGTTGACAGCAGCGTGATCGCCGCGCGGTCGTAGCCATAGAGATTGGCGCGCTGCATGTGCAGCCAGCGCATGGCATGCGACTGCACGATGCCCTTCGGCGTGCCGGTCGTGCCGGAAGAATAGATGATGTTGAACGGCATCTGCGGCGCGAGGGTCGCAGGCTGTGGCTTCGTGCCCTCGGGCGCCAGCCATAACTCGAATTCCGGCGTATCAAGCCGGATGCGGCGCGGCAGCTGGCCCAGCACGCCGTTCAGCGCCGTTTCGTTGTCGCCATCCAGGAAGATCAGCGCGGCATCGGCATCGTTGGCCATGGCCACGATCTGCTCAGGCAGCGACGACGGCGCCAGCGGCGCCACGGCGAGGCCAGCGCGCAGGGCGCCGACATAGACCACGACGTAATCGTTGCGGGAATAACTGACGATGCTGACGCTGTGTTTGGCGCCATCGCGCTGCAGGGCCGCCGCCACACGATCCGCGCGGGCATCCAGCTGGCCGTAGGTGAGCATACCGTCCGGATCGATCACCGCCGGATGATCCGGCCGCTCGGCCGCATAGGCGGCCACCAGCGCTGGCAGCGTGCCGAATTCGGAATTGAGGATGTCGTCGGCGCGGCTCATGCGAATTCCATCCCGATGATGCGGCTCAAATCGGCCAGGGCCCTGTCCGGGTCTTCGACCTTGATGGTCTGCATGCCCATGGCGGCGGCGGGTTTCAGGTTGATGCCGAGGTCGTCGAGGAACACGGCCTCATGCGGCGCGATTTCCAGCAGGTCGCAGGCGCGTTGATAGAAGGCGGGTTCGGGCTTGCGCACGCCCACCTTGCTCGATTCCACCACGATGTCGAACAGACGCATCACCTCGGCCACGGCGGCGGCCTTTTCCGGACTCACCGCCATGGCCGGGCCATGGCCCAAAGGCATGTTGTTGGTCAGGCAGGCGATCTTGAAGCGCGTCTTCACGGTCTTTAGCGCGGCCACCATGCGCGGCCGGATCTCGCCCGACACCAGCTTCAGCACCTCGCGGCCATGCACATCGTGGCCCAGCGCGCGGGCTTCCGCGGCGAACAGCTCGCCGAAGGTATCGGCATCCACCTCGCCGCGCTCGAAGCGCGCCCAGGCATTGCCATGGGGATTGATCGCGTTCACCCCGCGCAGGAAATCGCGCGGCAGGCCACGCGCTTCTTCATAACGGCGGAAGGCCTCGAACGGCGAGGTGAGGATCACCCCGCCGAAATCCCATAAGACGGCTTTGATCGGCTGGCCCGGCTCGGCGCTCATCGGCTTTAGCGTGCGGTGCGTTTCCCTTACGGCAACGCCTTACGCGCGCGTAAAGCCCTGCCTTATCCGCACTTACTATAGCCGCAGGAGGTGCAGGTGTCGCAACCCTCGGAACGGATCAGGCCGGGCTGGCCGCATTTCGGACACTGGCGCAAACCGGACAAAGGCTTCGGCGTTTCCGCATTGGCGGCCAAAGCCAGCACGGCCTTTTCCTCGCGCTGCGCGTTGGGATCGGCCATGAAGCCGATCTCGATCAGGTGGCGTTCGATCACCTCGCCGATGGCCGCCAGCAGCGACGGCACGTAGCGCCCGCCCATCCAGTGGCCGCCGCGCGGATCGAACACGGCCTTCAACTCGTCGACCACGAAACTCACGTCGCCGCCGCGCCGGAACACCGCCGACATCATGCGGGTCAGCGCCACGGTCCAGGCGTAATGCTCGGTGTTCTTGGAGTTGATGAACACCTCGAAGGGGCGCACGCGGCCATCTTGGATGATGTCGTTCAGCGTGATGTACATCGCGTGTTCGGATTCCGGCCATGTGATCTTGTAGGTGCGGCCGGGCAGGGCCTCGGGCCGGTCCAGCGGCTTGGTCATGTAGACGACGCCGCTGCCCGACAAGGACTGCGCGGCGGGATCGCGCGAGCGCGTCGCCTCCACCGGGCGCAGTTCGGCCGGCCGCGCCGCGGGGGCCAGCGGCAGTTCGGCCTGCTGCGCGGCTTCAGCCGGCTTCTTCTTCTCGTCCTTCTTCACGGTCAGCACCGAGCCGGTGATGTCGTTCGGGCGATAGGTGGTGCAGCCCTTGCAGCCCTGCTCGTAGGCCATCGCATAGACGTCCTTGAAGGCATCGAAATCGATGTCTTCCGGCACGTTGATGGTCTTGGAGATCGAGCTGTCGATAAACTTCTGCACGGCGGCCTGCACGCGCACATGGTCGGCGGGCGACAGGTCCTGCGCCGTCACGAAAGCCTCGGTCAGCGGCGCGTTGTCGCCCTTGATCTGGCGATAGAGGCGATAGGCGTAATCGCTCACCTCTTCCTGCTGGCGGCTGCCATCGGGCAGCAGCACGCTGCGCATGTATGTGAAGCTGAACACCGGCTCCAGACCCGACGAGATGTTGTCGGCGAACAGCGAGATCGTGCCGGTCGGCGCGATCGAGGTCAGCAAAGCGTTGCGGATGCCATGCTGCGCGATCGCCGCCCGCACGTCCTCGTCCAGTTCGCGAATACTCTCGCCGGCCAGATAGGCATCCCTGTCGAACAGCGGAAACGCGCCCTTTTCCTTGGCCAGCTCGACCGAGGTCAGATACGCCACCCGCTGCAGCCGCTTCATCCAGGTCTCGATCAGCCTGATCGAGGCGGCCGAGCCATAGCGCGCGCCCACCATGATCAGGGCGTCGGCCAGGCCGGTGATGCCCAGGCCGATGCGGCGCTTGGCCTGGGCCTCGTGCTGCTGCTGCTCCAGCGGGAAGCGCGACACGTCGATGGTGTTGTCCATCATGCGCACGGCGCGCTGCACCAGCGTGTCGAGCAGCGTAAGGTCCAGTTCGGCCCCGGCCTCGAAAGGTTTTTTCACCAGCCGCGCCAGGTTGATCGAACCCAGCAGGCAGGCGCCATAGGGCGGCAGGGGCTGTTCGCCGCAGGGATTGGTGGCGGCGATGGTCTCGCAATAGGCCAGGTTGTTGCGGCGGTTGATGCGGTCGATGAAGATCACGCCGGGCTCGGCATAGGCATAGGTCGCCCGCATGATCTTGTCCCACAACTCGCGGGCCTGCACGGTGCGATAGGCCGTGCCGTTGAATGTCAGTTCCCAGGGCAGGTTCTGCTTCACGGCATTCATGAAGGCATCGGTCACCAGCACCGAAAGGTTGAACATGCGCAGGCGGCCCGGCTCGCGCTTGGCCTCGATGAAGGCCTCGATATCCGGATGGTCGCAGCGCAGCGTCGCCATCATGGCGCCACGCCGGCTGCCGGCCGACATGATGGTGCGGCACATCGCGTCCCACACATCCATGAACGACAGCGGCCCCGAGGCATCGGCGCCCACGCCCTTCACCGGCGCGCCGCGCGGCCTGAGCGTCGAAAAGTCATAACCGATGCCGCCGCCCTGCTGCATCGTCAGCGCGGCTTCCTTCAGGTGTTCGAAGATGCCGCCCATGTCGTCGGGGATCGTGCCCATGACGAAGCAGTTGAACAGGGTCACGTTGCGCGCGGTGCCCGCGCCGGCCACGATGCGGCCCGCCGGCAGGAAACGGAAATCCTCCAGCGCCTCGAAGAAGCCCTGCTCCCACTGCGCCGGATCCTTCTCGGCCACGGCCAGGGCCTTGGCGATGCGGCGCCAGGTGTCGGGGATGGAAAGGTCGAGCGGATTCCCGTCCGGTCCCTTGAACCGGTACTTCATGTCCCAGATTTGCTGCGAAATCGGCGCGATGGGCGACATACGGGAATCCTGAAAAAGAGACGAATGCAAACAGGCGGCGCGGACGGCAAAACCGCCCGCTGCCACAGTCTTCTGACTCTATCGCCCAAGGGGGCAGAGTCCAGCGTAATGTTCCCTTAATGTTTCTACAGATTGATCAACCGGGCAGGGCGGCACAATATGTTGTAACGCCTGAAAAATCCGGCTTATCCCGGCAATCCACGCACAGGCGTTTTAAAGTTATCCCGGGTTATGCACAGCCCTTCCAGCGTCATCCCGGGCTTGACCCGGGATCCCATTTTCGAAGCCTCATTCCAGCTTCAGCAGATTCAGCCCCGGCAGCGGGCCGCCAGGGAACTGCTGCAGCCGGCCACCAGCGGAAAGGCTGCCGAGATCGACGGGCGCGAAGCCCAACCGCGTGGCCAACGCTGCCACCTCAGCCTTGGCCTGGGCATCGTCGCCCGAGAGGAACACCACGCGGTTGCCGCCGGCTGCGCGCGGATCGGAGGCCAGCACGGCGGTGGGCAATGTGTTGAAGGCTTTCACCAGCCGCGCGCCGGGCAGCATGTCGGCCACTACCTCGCTGGAGATGCGGCCATTCAATTCGGCCATGCGGAAACCGGGCTGGATCACCGGATTGTTGGCGTCGATCACGATGCGCCCGTCCCAGGCAGGCAGACCGTTTAAGGCGCGTTCAAGCTGCGGCCAGTAGACCGACACGAACACAATATCGGCCCGGGCCGCCTCCTGCACGCTGCCGGCGCGCACGGTCGGGCCCAGCGCCTTGGCCGTGTCGATCAGTGTCTCCGGCCCGCGGCTGTTGCTGATGATGGTGTCGATCTTCGCCGCCGCCAGCCGCGTGGCGAAGGCCTGGCCGATATTGCCGGCACCGATGATGCCGATCGTGCTGTTCGGCGTGATGTGGCTGTTGCTGCTCATGGCTTTGCTCCGTTGCATCATCGCGAGGGGTGTGCGATGGGGCAAAGCTAGGTCGGAAATTAATTCCAAATTAGCCGATAATGCGGTATTTCACTTTCAAGTATTCATTGAAAATGGCAAAGCCGGTGGAAAGTCTCGCCAACCTGGAATCCTTCGTCAAAAGTGCCGAGTTGGGCGGTTTTTCCGCCGCCGCCCGCCGGCTGGGGCTGACGCCGGCGGCGGTCAGCCGCAATGTCGCCGCGCTGGAAGCTAATCTGGGCGTGCGCCTGTTCCAGCGCAGCACGCGGCGGCTCACGCTCACCGAGGCGGGCGAACGTTTCCTGCAATCGGTCGTCGGCGGGTTGGCGAGTATCCAGGCCGCCATCGACGGCATATCGGCCGATCATGCCGCCCCCGCCGGGTTGTTGAAGGTCAGCCTCGCGCCCGGGTTCGGCATGGACTACATCCTGCCCATGCTGCCGGCCTTCCGCGCCCTCTGTCCCCAGGTGAAGATCGACTGGCATTTCGAGAACCGCCATGTCGACCTGATCGCCGAAGGCTACGATGCCGCCATCGGCGGCGGCTTCGATCTCACGCCCGGCGTGGTGGCGCGCGAATTGGCGCGGGCCCATGTCGTCGCCGTGGCCGCGCCTGCCTATATGAAAGGTCGCAAACCGCCGAAACGGCCGGAAGACCTGGGCGGATTCGACTGCATCGCCATGCGCTCGCCGCAGACCGGCCGCATCCGCAGCTGGATGCTGCGCGACACGCGCGGGCGCGAGGTGGCCCTGCCGCTCGATCCGCAGATCACGCTGAACGATCCCGATGCCATCTGCCGCGCCGCGCGCATGGGACTGGGCGTGGCGATGGTGGCGATGCCCAATGTACTGGCCGATCTGGAAGCCGGTCGGCTGTTGCGCCTGCTGCCCGGTTGGTATGCCGATCTGGGTCCGATCTCGCTGTATTTCTCCAGCCGCAATCAGATGCCGGGCAAGCTGCGCGCCTTTGTCGATTTCGTGACCGAACAATTCCGCCGCCAGGACCTGACGAAACGCTTCTCGGCGGTCTAGGCTGTGTGACCTACTTCATCGGCACCGATGTCGTGAAGCTTGGAAAATCCGGATTATCCTGACAATCCCCACGAACGCGCTTTGAAATTATCCCGGGTTATGCGCAGGCCCCGCGCAAGCGCAGCCCTTACGGCCCCGGATCGTTGGCCGCGCCGGCGATCTCGGCCTGAATGCCCGCCGCCCAGTCGCGGAACAGTTTTGTGTCCTCGTCAAACAATGCGCGGGTGACATTGGCGACCGCGAAAACCTGTCCGCGTTCCTCATGCGGCTCGGCGTAAGGGTTGTCGGCGGCGATCTCGACGCCGATTTCGCCGGGCCGGGCGCCCATCTTCAGCACGAAGCAGTCGCGCTCCGGATGGTCGCGATGTATCGCGCAGTTCAGCGCCAGCCAGACTGCGCCCATCGCCACGGCATTGGCCTCCGCGCCGCCTTTCATATGGTCGCCGGCCTCGATGCTGTTGGCCAGCATGTCCCACATCTGCAGGCGGAATGCGGCAAGGCCCAGGCCGGTATTGGCCATCATCCGGTTCGCCATGTTGGAGAACAGCAGCGCCTCGGCCAGCGGCATCTCGAACTGCAGCTCGCCCAGGCCATACTGGATGGCAAAGGCACAGGTCGTTCCGGCGGTCATCGCAGTCCCGCCCGCGTCTCCGCTTCCAGCGCCGCCTGCGCGGTTTCGATCTCGCTCTCCAGCCGCGCCATGAATGTCTCGCGGTCCAGTCCCGCTGGTATCGCCGGCAAAAAGCGCATCACGATGGTGCCCGAGGGGCGCTTCAGGCCGTGCTTGGGCCAGAAGAAGCCGGAATTGAGCGCCACCGGCACCACGGGAATCTTCAGGTCGCGATAGAGCGCGACCACGCCGGGCTGGTAGTCGTGTTTCTGGCCGGGCAGGGTGCGCGTGCCCTGCGGGAAGATGATCAGCTTGCGGCCCTCGGCCACGGCGTCGCGCGCGCTTTTCAGCATCGATTTAAGCGCCTTGGCGCCGCCGGCGCGGTCAACCGCGATCATGCCCTGGATGCGGCAGAGCGCGCCATAGATCGGAATGCGCAGCAATTCCTGCTTCATCACGATGGCGGGGCCGCGAAACAGCGCCAGCACGATGGCGGTATCCCACAGCGACTGGTGTTTGGAGGCGATCAGCACCGCACCCGGCGGCACGGTCTCCATGCCCTCGATGCGATAGGTGATGCCCGTGATCAGGCGCAGCAGCAGGTTGATGCTGTCCGACCAGAATTTGCCGATGGCGAAGATATGCTCGCGCCGGCCCAGCGCCAGCGGCACCAGACTGTAGAGCGCCACCAGCGTGCTCCAGGCCAGGAACAGGATCTGGAAGACCAGCCCGCGCAGCCAGCTCATTCGACAGCTTTCTGGTCAGGCGCCTTGCGCGCAGTACTCTCGGCTACCGTCTCCTCCAGCAGCACGTCCAGATGCGCGCGCAGCAGGGCGGCCACGTATTTGGTGTATTCGCCCAGCAGGAACAGGGTCGCCGTGCGGCGCTGCCACCAGTCCTCCACCCGCATGGCATCCGAACGCACCGGATGCGGCAGCACGGTGATGTCGCTTAATCGGCGGCGGAATTCCGCCATGGCGCGCGGCATGTGGTAATTCGCCGTCACCACGCGCAGGGATTTGTAGCCGCGCGCCCGCGCCCAGCTCGCGGCTTCCACCGCGTTGCCCGCCGTATCCTCGGCCTCGAAGCCCAGATCCACGCAGCAGTCGAACAACAGCTGCAGGTCGATGCCGCTCCAGTCGTTCGAGGCCTGGGCCGAATCCGGCATGGCGGGGATCGCTGCCTGCATCAGCGTGGCCTTCGTGGTGGTGGGCGCCACGCCCGAAACCAGCAGGCGCTCAGCCTTGCCGTCGTTCAGCAGGCGCAAAGCCGTGCTCAGGCGCACCGCGCCGCCGGTCAGCACCACGATGGCATCGCTATGCACCTCGCTGTCGGGCGGGGTGAAGGTCTCCACGCGTTCCAGATAGGCCAGCCCGCCGCCCAGCCACAGCAGGGCGATGGCGCAGAGCGCGACCAGCCAGCGGAACAGGCGGGTGGAGAGGGGCGTATCGGAATCGCGACGGGCCATCAGGGTCTTGTTGCTTCGGTCTGTTCGTCCAGCAGTCGCGCCACCGCATCGGGCAGCGATTCGGCAATCGTCACCGGCAGCACGGCCTCTGGCAAGCCGGCGGCCTGGGTCTTTTTGCCCTTGCCGGTGCGCACCAGGATGCGGCGGCAGCCGGCAGCTTTCGCCGCCTGCAGGTCGGTGACGGCATCGCCGATGAATACGGTCTGCTCGGGCGTTACGCGGAACTGCCGCATCGCCTCGCGCAGCATGCCGGGGCCGGGCTTGCGCCGGTCGGTCACCGCCCAGGGTGGATCGGGCGCAAAGAAGATCGCATCGATCCTTGCCCCGGCATCGCGGGCGATGCGGTCGCGCAGGTCGTCATGGATGCGGGCCAGCATCGCCTCGTCGATGATGCCCTTGCCCACGCAGGCCTGGTTGGTGCAGAGCGCCACCGGCCAGCCGCGCGCGTTCAGTTTGGCGATGGCTTCGCCAACGCCGGGCAGCAGGATCAGTTCCGCCGGCGACTTCACGTAATCGTCGGGGTAATCCTGGTTCAGCACACCGTCGCGGTCGAGCAGGATCAGCATGCCGCCCTCACACCATGGCCCGCAGCGCGCCCAGCACGGTCAGCCGCGCGGTGAAGATCGCCAGTAGCAGGGCGGCCAGCGGCAGCACCAGCAAAGCCAGCCAGTGCCACCAGGCCATGCCCATGCCGGGCAGCAGGCCCGCGCCCACGCCGCCGGCCAGGAACTGGATCGCCAGCAGGATGATGATCGCCAGCACCACGCCGGCCACGCCGCCCTGCACCGCCTGGCGCGCCACATGGCGCTGGAACTGCTTGGCGATATAGCCGTCCTCGGCGCCGATCAGGTGCAGCAGCTCGATGGTGTCGCGCCGCGCTGCGAGGCCCGCCCGCGTGGCGAAGATCACCATCGCCGCCAGTGCCAGGCCCACCAGCAGCACGATGCCGCCGCCTAAACTCTGCAGCAGGCGGCCCAGCTGCACCAGGCGGTCGAGCCAGGGTTTGGGATCGTCGATGCGCGCGCCGGGTACGGCGCTTTGCAGGCGCGCGCTCAAGGCGTCCACCGACAGCGCGGCATTGTCGGCCAGCGTCACGTCGATCAGGCCAGGCAGGGGCAGGTCGGCCTCCAGCGCGTCGCGGCCCAGCCAGGGCTGCAGCAGGGCCTCCACGGCGGCGCGGGGCAGGGCCTGCGCGCTCTGCACGCCCGGCACGGCGCGCAGGATGCCGATGGCGGCATCGACGCGCGGCTGCATCGGCTGGCCCGGCCGGTCGGCGATCTGCACCGTCAGCTTCGACGACACGCCACGCCGCCAGCCCTCGATGCTGCCCCCTAAGCTCAGCGCGCCGGCCAGCGCAAGCGCTGCGAGGAACACCATCACCGCCAGCGCCCAGGGCAGGAACCGCGTGCCGGAATCGGCTTCCAGCTGAAGATCGGAAACGGTGCGGCGCTTCTTGCTCATGCGGCGTTCCGTTCGATGTGGAGTTGCCCGCCGCGCAGACGCATCACGGGAAAGCGGAACTGCTGCAGAAGCTGCGTATCATGCGTCGCCAGCACCACGGCGGTGCCCAGCTTGTTCAGCTCCACGAACAGGTACATCAGCCTCTGCGCCATGTCGGCATCCACGTTGCCGGTCGGCTCGTCGGCCAGCAGCAGGGAGGGCCGCGCGATCACGGCGCGCGCAATCGCCACGCGCTGCTTCTCGCCACCCGACAGCGTGGCCGGTCGCGCCTCCAGCCGGTCGCCCAGGCCAACCCAGGTCAGCAGCTCGATCACATGATCCCGCGTGCGCTTCTCGTCGGCGCCGGCGATACGCAAAGGCAGGGCCACGTTGTCCAGCGCCGTCAGATGGTCCAGCAGGCGGAATTCCTGGAACACCACCCCGATCCGCCGCCGCAGCATGGGCAGGGCGGCCCGGCTGGCGGTCGAGACATCCTGGCCGAACATGGTGATCAGGCCGCGCGAGGGCCGCTGGGCCAGGTAGAGCAGTTTCAGCAGGGAGGTCTTGCCGGCGCCGCTGGGCCCGGCCAGGAAATGGAAGGAGCCCGGCGCCAGCTCGAAGCTGACATCCCGCAGAACCTCCGGTCCCGGTCCGTACCGCATGCCGACATTCTGGAAACGCACCAAGCCCGAATCTCCCAATGCCTTGCGCGCCAATATCTTGCGGGGAAGTAGCCTTGCTTCGGCGGCCCCGTCCGTCCTATAAGGGAAAGCATCCGGAAACGCAAAAGGGGCTGGCTTCAGGCAGTTCACAGGCATGATCCTCACCTGCCCAAGCTGCGCCACGCGGTTTCACGTCGACCCCTCGGTCTTTGGTCCGGCACCCCGCAAAGTGCGCTGTTCACGCTGCCGCGAGACCTGGAGCCAGGACCCGCTGCCCGAACCCGAGCCCGAAATCCCGGTTCCGCCGCCGCCGGCCGCCAAGGCTGCGGCCCCGGCCAAAGCCGAGCCCCCGGCCCATGACGACGACTGGGTGCCGCCCCCGCCGCCCGGCGGCGCGCCGCCCCCGCCGGAGCGGGTAGCCCCGCCCGAACCGCCGCCCCTGCCGCCGGTGCCCGATCTGGAGCCGCCGCCGCCCCGCATCGCCGGCTTCGACGATGACGAGGACGACGACCTGGTGCTGCGCGACCGCCCCCCGCTGCATCCGCCGCTGGACGAACCCACGTCGGGCGAGGTGCTGGACGAGGACCCGGACGAGGTTCTGAACCGCCGCCGCGCCCGCCTGGCCGAAGCCGGGATGCAGCGCCCGCCGTCGAAGCCGCGCAAGCAGCGCTCCTGGGCCTGGCTCGGCTGGCTGCTGCTGCTGGCCTTGCTCGGCGGCGCCGGTTATGGCGGCTATACCAAACGCGCCGAACTGATCGCTTTCTACCCGCCGCTCGCCAAGCTTTACGAGGCCGTGGGTCTGCCGGTCGAGACCGCGGAATGGCTCGGGCTGGAACTGCACAACCTGAAATCCGCCACCATTCTCGATGGCGGCCAGACCCGCATCGCCGTTTCGGGCGAAGTGGTCAATGTCGGCGGGGTTGAGCGGCCGCTGCCTGCTTTGCGCGTCGCCATGCGCGGCGCCGGTGGCCAGGAGCTGGCCAGCTACACGCTGCAGCTCGAACAGGGCAGCATCGCCGCCGACGAGAAGCTCAGCTTCGACGTCAAGCTGCCCGCCCCGCGCGACGAGGTCACCGACCTCGAAGTCGCCTTCGCCAGCCAGCCGGCCCAGTAAGCAGATCAGTAGACGGCCGAACCGGCTGTCGTGCAGATCGCAGGTTTTCCTGAAGTTTTTTCGAATCCTGCGGTTGTGTTTGCGCCGCTAAAATGCCCGTTTCCGTCGCCCGCGAATCGGTGTTAGGGTTAATGACTGGCCGCCGGCATGATGCCGCCGGACCAGACCAAGCTGTTCCAGAACAGGGGGCTGCCCCGGGCGAGAAACCGCCGGTGCAACGGGCAGCCACGGCGAGGGACCATGGCGCGGATTTTGGTCGCCGAAGACGATGTGGCAGTGCGCGAATTCATCCGGCGTTCGCTGGAGGCGCGCGGCCATGCCGTCGTGGCGGCGGCCGATGGCGCCGAGGCTCTGGTCAAGCTCAGCCGCGACAGTTTCGACCTGCTGCTCTCCGACATCGCGATGCCGAACATGGATGGCATCGAACTCACGCTGAAGGCGGCGCGCGACTGGCCGCGCCTCATTGTGCTGCTGATGTCGGGCATCGAGATGGAGCGCCGCCGCGCCCATGGCCTGGGCGAACTGGCCCATGCCGTCCTGCGCAAGCCCTTCACCATGGTCGACCTCGTCCAGGCGGTGGAAGCCGCGCTGGAAACCGGCGTCGACGCGGATTAGGCGTCGTTCCTTTTCGCGCTAGCCTCGCGCCTCCAAAGTAAACGTCATCCTCGGGCCACCGGGTCCGACCAAGGGTCGGCCCGGCGGTAAACTTCACGGCCCGAGGATCCACGAGTTGTTTTAACGAAAACGTGGATGCCCGGCACAAGGCCGGGCATGACGGTTTCTGTAATGCGGGAATGGGCGAAACCTCAGAACCGCCGCAGCAGGCGTTCCAGGTATTCCAGTTCGCCAGGCGGGCGTTCGCGGTTGCCGGCGCGGCGCTGCAGTTCTTCCAGGATGCGGCGCGCGCGTTCCACCGGCAGCAGGTCGGGCACGCCGTCGCCGCGCGCATTCTCGTCGATGCCCACGGTGTTGCGGCCCAGTGGATCGCGCGAATTGCGCTGGTTCTGCCGCGAATCCGCCGACGGCGCCTGGCCGTCGGGATTGCCGCGCTGGGCCTGCTGCATCTGGTTCAGGCCCTGGCGCAGTTGGTCCAGCGCATCGGTCTGGCCCTGCATCGCCTCGCCCGGTTCGCCGCGGCGCAGGGCCTCGCGCGCGTCGCGCATGGCGCGGTCGGCGCGGCCGAGCTGGTCGGGGATCGGCATGCCGCGTTCGCCCAGGCGGTTCATCATCTCGCCCAACCGGCGGCGCAGTTCCTCCTGCTGGCGCGCATCGGATTCGTTCTCGCCGCCCTGCTGGCCGCCGCGCTGGCCCGGCTGTCCGGGCTGGTTGCCGCGGCCGTATTGCTGGCTGCGGCGGAAGCTGCGATCCAGCAACTGCTGCTGCTGGCGCATCATGTCGCCGAATTCCTGCATCATCTGGCCCTGGCCGCCCTGGCCACGCTGCCCGCGCTGGCCCTGTCGGCCCTGGGGCGCAATCGCCAGGCGGCCGTTCTTCATCGCCTCCAGCATGCGCTGCATCTGCTGCAGCATGTCGCGGGCCTGGTCGCGGTCGCCCATGCGGGCCATCTGCTCGGCCTGTTCCATCATGTCCTGCATGTCCTCGTCCGACATGCCCTGCTCGTCCTCGCCCAGTTCCTCCGGCTGTTCGCCGCGCGCCAGCCGCTCCAGCGCATCCTGCAGCATCTGCTCCAGCATGCGGTCCATCGCCTCGCGCAACTCCTGCATCAGCTTCTGGATTTCCTCATCGTCCGCGTTGCGGTCGATGGCCTCCTGCAGCCGGTCCATCAGCGCCTGGAAGTCGCGCTCGTTCTGGCTGGCGCGGCCATCCTCGATATGCAGCGCGGTCTGCCACAGCAGGTCCTGCACGGCGGCAACGGAGTCGGGCGCGCGGTTCATGCGCAGGCGCGAGGCCGACATGCGCAGGCCCAGATGCGCGGTCACGTCGTCGCGATAGCGTTCCGGCGCCAGGCTCAGGCCGTTCAGGGCCGTCACCACGCGCTGCCACTGGCCGGGTTTCAGCGCCAGTTCGCGGCGCTGTTCGACGATGGCCTTCGCCACCGGATGAAAGAAGCGCCGCGCCGGCAGGGTCACCGTCACCGCCTCGCTGCGGCCCACCTGACCCAGCGCATCGGTCGCCACCAGGGTCATGCTCACCTGCAGGCCGGCCCAGGGATGGGCGGTGAAGTCGAACGTCTCCTTGGCGCTCACCGGCCCGCCGCCGGCCGGCGGCACCGGCCAGTCCACACCCTGCGGCTGCTCGGCGCCGTCGCGGCGCATCTCGATGCGCAGGCTCTGGATGCCGTAATCGTCCTCGCCCTCGAAGGCGATCTCCAGGTCGGCGCGTTTGCCCGCCTTGGGATCGCCGGCGAAGGCCACGATGGGCGGCAGGTCGGGCACCATGCGCAGGGGCCATTCGGCATAGACCTTGTCGCGCCGATGCAGGGTTAGTTTCGGATCGTTGCCCTGCGTCAGGTCCAGCGCCAGGTCGATCTCGCCGTTGCGTTCGTCGATGGCGTGCAGCGCCTGTTCCTGCGTGCCGAAGCGCAGGCTGAAGCCGGCCGGAGGCGCGGCGAGGCGAAGTTTCAGCAGGCTGCCGGTCGGCACGGCGATGGCGGGCGGGGCATCGCTGCCGGCAATCACCGGCTGGGACGCCGTCTGCACCGGCTTGCCGTCGCGGGTCAGGAACAGCGGCGCCTTGCCGGTATAGGCCGGCGGCGTGATCCAGGCATCAAGCATCAGCACCGCGCCGGGCGGCAGCGCGCTGCCGGGGTTGAGCGTATCGGCGATGCGCTGGACGCGGTCCTCGCCCGGCCCGGCCCAGGCCACGATCAGCAGCAGGGCGAGCGCCACGCGCAGGCCCCAGCTGTCGCGGCGCCACCAGCCGGCCTCGGGCGTGCCGACGCGCACGGCGGCCAGCTTCTCCAGCGCGCGGCGGCGATGCAGGGCCCATAGCGCCTGGGCGATGGGGTCCTGCTGTTCGGCGGCCAGCCGGTCGGCGGCCGCTTCCAGCGGGCGGTGTTCCAGCAGGTTCACGCGCTCCAGCCGGCGCATGGCGGCGGCGCGCTCGGGCCAGCGCAAGACGCGCAGGCGATGCCACAGGGCGGCGAGGATGCCGCCGGCGAAACCGGCCAGGGCCAGCCAGTGCAGCCAGACCGGCGTGAAGCGCCAGACATCGAAGCCGGCCAGGATCAGAAAGACGGCCAGCAGGCCGGCGGCCGGCATCAGGGCGGGCCAGAAGCTTTCCCAGAACAGGGCGGCGCGGGCGAGGGCCAGCCGGCGTTCCAGCACGGGAGAAAACGCGGCGGAATCCGAGGCGCGGGAATCGGCAACGCGGCCGGAAGCCCGGCCCTCGACCGGGTCCGTCTCCGTGGTGGGTGTTACCCCTGCGCCTCGCTGAACCATCCCGGCATCGTCTCCAAAGCCGTCATCTCATCGATGCTAGGGCGACGCCGCACGATGGCAAACCTGTCGCCATGGACCAGCACCTCGGGCGCCAGCGGGCGCGCGTTGTAGGTGGAGGCCATGGCTGAACTATACGCACCGGCCGAGAGGATGGCGAGTAAATCCCCCGCGACAACGGGGGGCATCGGGCGGCCTTCGGCGAAGGTGTCCCCGGTCTCGCAGATCGGACCCACGATATCCACCGGCGCCAGTTCCGCGCCGTTTTCCGGCGCTTTCACCGGCACGATGCGATGAAACGCCTCGTACATCGCCGGGCGGATCAGGTCGTTCATGCCGGAATCGAGGATCAGGAAGGTCTTCTCCTCGGCCTGTTTCACGTATTCCACGCGGGTCAGCAGCAGGCCGGCATTGCCGACCAGGAAGCGGCCGGGCTCCAGCGCCACGGCGATGCCCAGCGGCAGGATATGCTTGCGCACCATGGCGGCATAAAGCTGCGGGTCGGGTGCGGTCTCGTCGTCGTAGCGAATCCCTAAGCCCCCGCCCAGGTCGACGCGGCGGATATTGTGGCCTGCCGCGCGCAGGGCGGTGACCAGCTCGGCCAGGCGGATGAAGGTGTCTTCATAGGGCGCGAGGTCGGTGAGCTGGCTACCGATATGCACATGCACGCCCACCACCTCGATGCCGGGCAGGCCGGCGGCCAGGGCATAGACCTCGGATGCGCGGCGATAGGAAATGCCGAACTTGTTCTCGGCCTTGCCGGTGGTGATCTTCTTGTGCGTCTTGGCATCCACATCCGGATTGATGCGGATCGCCACCGGCGCCTTCACGCCCAGGCTGCTGGCCACCTCGGACAGCACCTGCAGTTCGGCTTCCGATTCCACGTTGAACTGCGCGATGCCGGTATTGCCGGCCTTCAGGCCCAGCATCATTTCCGCGCGCGTCTTGCCCACGCCGGCGAAGATGATTTTGCCCGGCGGGATGCCGGCCTTCATGGCCAGCTGCAATTCGCCGCCCGACACCACATCGGCGCCGGCGCCGAGGCTGCCGAAATGGCGCAGCACGGAGAGATTGGAATTCGCCTTCATCGCATAGGCGATCAGGCAGTCGATGCCGGCGAAGGCATCGGCCAGGCTACGATACTGCCGGGTCAGCGCATCCGACGAATAGACATAGGCCGGCGTGCCGACGGCCTCGGCAATGGCATGCAGATTGACGCCTTCGGCATGCAGAACGCCGTCGCGGTAGTCGAACCAGGGTAGACCGGTCATGGATAACTCAGTAATAGCGGATGGTGTTGCGATTGACGCGGTCGATGGCGCCGGGCCGCTCGACGGCGTCGGGCGGATAATCCGGCAGGTCCTTGCGGCCGCAGGCGGCGAGGCCCGAGGCGGCCAGCAGCGTCAGCAGGAGAAGGGCTTTAACGCGCATCGGTTTTGCCTTTCTCCTTGGCAAGCTGCTTGCGCCAGCGCGCGATCTGCTTCGCCACGTTGGCCGGCGCGGTGCCGCCATAGGATACGCGGCTTTTCACCGAATTCTGCACGCCCAGCACGGCGAAGATATCCTTGGTGATGCGCGGCTCCACGCTCTGCATCTCCTTCAGCGTCAGGGCCTCCAGCGGCTTGTCCTGGCTTTCGGCCAGTTTCACCAGGCTGCCGGCCACATGATGGGCCTGGCGGAACGGCATGTCGATCCTGCGCACGCACCAGTCGGCCAGGTCGGTCGCGGTGGTGTAACCCTCGCCGGCCGCCTCCTGCATGCGCGGTGCATTGGCCTTCAAATCGGCGATCATGCCGGCCGTGGCGGCGATGCAGAGTTCCAGGCTGTCGACGGCGTCAAACGTCGGTTCCTTGTCCTCCTGCATGTCCTTGCCATAGGTCATCGGCAGGCCCTTCATGGTGATCAGCAGGGCATTCAGGCTGCCGACGATACGCCCCACCTTGCCGCGCACCAGCTCGGCGGCATCGGGATTGCGCTTCTGCGGCATGATCGACGAGCCGGTGGTGAAAGCGTCGCTGAGCGAGATAAAGCGGAACTGGGCAGACGTCCAGATCACGATCTCTTCCGCCAGGCGGGAAAGATGCACGGCGCAAATGGAAGCCGCGCTCAGGAATTCCAGTGCATAGTCGCGGTCGGCCACAGCGTCCAGCGAATTGGCCATCGGCCGGTCGAAGCCCAGTTCCTTCGCCGTGCTGTCCCGGTCGATCGGCAGGGATGTGCCCGCCAACGCCGCCGCGCCCAGCGGGCTTTCGTTCAGCCGTGCGCGCGCATCCTTCAGGCGCGAACGGTCGCGGCCGATCATCTCCACATAGGCCATCAAATGGTGGCCGAAGGTCACCGGCTGCGCGGCCTGTAAATGCGTGAAGCCCGGCATGACCGTCGCGGCATACTCCTCCGCGCGGCGCAGCAGGGTCTTCTGCAGGTCCAGCAGCCCGGCATCGATGCGGTCGATGGCATCGCGCACCCATAGCCGGAAATCGGTCGCCACCTGGTCGTTGCGCGAGCGCGCGGTGTGCAGGCGCCCGGCCGGCTTGCCGATCAGCTCGGCCAGCCGCGCCTCCACATGCATGTGGATGTCTTCCAGGCGCAGGTCGATTTTGAACTTGCCGGACTCGATCTCACGCAGAATTGTCTGCAACCCGGCCTGGATTTTTTTGCCCTCGGCAGCGGAAATCAGGCCCTGGCGCACCAGCATGCGGCAATGCGCCATCGAGCCGCGGATATCCTGGCGATACAGCTTCTTGTCGAAGCGGATCGAGGCGTTGATCTCGGTCATGATCGCGGCCGGGCCGGCGGCGAAACGGCCGCCCCACATGCTGTTGGAGCCGCCTTGCTTAGAGCGGGCCTTCGACTTATCTGATGCTTTGCGTGCGGACATGAAGGATTTTGTGATGGCGCTGATGAAACGGGTTGCGATGATGGCCGTGTTGATGATGACCGTGCTGGCGTCGGTTGCCCTGGCTGTGCCGGCCCTGGCCGCCGATCTGCCCCGCGACGGCGAGATGCGCAAACTTAGCCTCTCGGCCGAGCGGAAGCCAGTCGCGCAGCCCGAATTCAGCGACCCGGCCGACCAGCCCACCACCCTGGAGGCCCAGCGCGGCAAGGTCGTGCTGCTCAATCTCTGGGCCACATGGTGCATCCCCTGCCGCGCCGAGATGCCGGCGCTCGACCGTCTGCAGGCCCAGCGCGGCGGCAAGGATTTTGAGGTGGTGGCCGTGGCGCAGGATCGCGGCGGCCGCGCCAAGGTGGAGAAGTTCCTGGCCGAGACCAAGGTGGTCCATCTCAAGCCCTATCTGGATGCCAGCATGAAATCGGGCCGCGCCTGGGGCGCCGTCGGCCTGCCCACCACCATCCTGATCGACCGTCAGGGCCGCGAGGTCGGCCGTCTGGTCGGCGAGGCCGTGTGGGATGGGCCGGACGCGCTGAAACTGATCGACGCGCTGATCGCCGAGAAGACCAAGACGGCGGGGAAGTAGGGGCGGCGGCGTCCCGTGCACTCCCCTTACGTCATGCCCAGGCTAAGCCGGGCATGACGGTCTTAGGGACGAAAATCATGGAAGGCTTAGGGTTCTTTTCCGCGCCTCGCGCTGCCTTCTTTCCGGCAGCGACGATCAGTTGAGAATAATTCTCAGACAATCTAGGCTGTTGGCCCATATCGCCCAAGCCAGCATCCCCGCAAGCCAGGGCCACCGCAGCCCGGGATTGTCCGCTGGGGATCATGACGAGCACGCGCGATACATTGCTGGCGGCCTTTGCCGAGCATCAGGACAGCCTGAAGCGCTACCTGGCGCGGCGGCTGGGCAATGCCGCACTGGCCGAGGACCTGACCCAGGAGACTTGGCTGCGCGCCGCGCAGGCCGAGGGCACCGCGATCATCGGCAATCCACGTGCCTATCTGTTCCGCATTGCCGCGAACCTCGCCCTGGATCACCAGCGCCATGTCGCGAAGGGCATCGAGCTTGAGGCCGTGGCGCAGCCGCATAAGGTGGCCGACCGCAATCCCAGTCCCGAGAATGTGGTGCTTCACCGCAGTGAATTCGCGCGGTTGCTGCGTGTGGTCGACAATCTGTCGCCGCGCTGCCGCGAGGTCTTCATCCTCGCCAAATTCGAGGAGCGGACCTATGCCGAGATCGCAGCGTTGCTGGGAATCAGCCGCAATACCGTGATTTCCCACATGGTGACGGCGCTGGCGGCGATCGAGCGCGAGATGCCGGCGGAAAAATTATCCGATCCGCCCCCCATCGGTTTGCGCCGTCGGCCGTCTTAGAGAATGAGGCTATGTCTGCCCGCCCCGGCAGCCAAGGAACCCGCATGACACAGGACCAGCATACGCCGTTGATGGAAGAAGCCCTGCGCTGGCTGGTCATCATGCGCGAGGATGGCTCGGCGCAGGCTCGCGCCGATTTCCAGGCCTGGCTGGCTTCCGGTCCCGGTCATGAAGAGGCCTGGCAACGTGCGCAATATGTGTGGCGGCGCATTGAGGTGATCGAACCGGCGATACGACCCAGGACGGCGGAAGAACCTGCGGCCATACCCATTCCGATTGCATCCCTGCCGCCGCCTGCATTCCGGGTCCGGCGCTGGCTGCCGCTCGCCGCGGCGGCCAGCATCCTGCTGGCGGTGGCGGGTTATGCGGTCACGGCCATGTCCCTGCTGGCCGATCACCGCACGGCGTCGGCGCAGATCGAGAATCTTCGTCTGGCCGATGGTTCCGAGCTGCAGCTGGGCAGCGACACGGCCGTGTCGGTCGATTTCGGGCCGGATTCGCGCACCGTCACGCTGCACAGGGGCGAGGCCTATTTCGCGGTCGCGCCCGATCCCGGCCGGCCCTTCGTGGTCCGCGCCGCCGGTGGCCAGGCCCGCGCGCTGGGCACGGCCTTCAATGTGAAGACCCGGGACGACAGCGCCATCGTCACCGTCACCGAACACAGCATCGCCGTGCAGGCACCGGGCGGGCAGGGCGTCACGCTGCGCGAAGGCCAGCAGGTGCGCTACGACAGCAGCGGCATCTCTGCCGCGACCATCGCCGATACCGCCAGCGTGCTGGCCTGGCGCCGCCACCGCCTGGTCGCCTACGACATGCCGCTCGGCGAGGTGGTCGCCGAACTGGAGCGGTATCAGACCGGGCGGGTGCTGATCACCGATGCGCGCCTGAAAGACCTGCCCGTCACCGCCGTGTTCGACACCAGCCAGGCCGATGCGGCCATCGCCACCATCGCGGGCAGCCTGCCGGTCAGACTCCGCCGCTTCGGTCCGCTGCTGACGGTGATCTCTCCCGCCGACTGAATTTTTTTACTCCGCCCCTCATAACCCCGCAGGTGGCCGGGCGTCATACTCCTTGAGAGACGCAAATGCGTCGCATTTGAATATTGGGGGATGTTAATGCCTGGGGCAAAGTCTTCGGCCGATCGGTCGGAAGTTTTCATAATTGAGTCAGTGGTTTATGGCTCATTCAGAGCTTTCCTGCTCGGCACCGCCCTGGCCATCGCCGCTGCGGCCATCATCGCCCCCATACCCGCCCTGGCGCAGGGCGGCGCGCCGTCTGCGGCCGGACCCGCCCCCGCGGGCAGCTAAGCCCGCAGCTTCGATATCCCGGCCCAGCCGCTGCCGCAGGCACTGGTGCGGTTCACCGAGATCACCGGCCTGCAGCTTTTCGCCGACGCCAATCTGACCCGCGCGCTGCGTTCCAGCGCGGTGACCGGCAGCCTTACCCCCGAAGCCGCCCTGCAGCGACTGCTGGACGGCACCGGGCTCACCTACCGCTTCACCAACCCCACCACCGTCACCCTGCTTGAGGCGCCCAAGGCGGGCAGCGCCACCGTGCTGCCGGTAATCGGCGTGGAGGGCCGCAGCGGCACGCCGGAAACCGCCTGGGGGCCGGTGCAGGGCTACATGGCCCGACGCAGTGCCACGGCGACCAAGACCGATACGCCGATCATGGAGACCCCGGCGGCCGTGCAGGTGATTCCGCGCCAGGTGATCGAGGATCAGCGCGCGTTGAGCCTGAAGGACGTGTACGAAAACGTCAGCAGTGTGCAACAGGCCGGCAATACGCTGAACGCGCAGACGGAAGTGCTGCCCATCATCCGCGGCTTCGAATCGCCGACGCTGCTGCGCAATGGCCTGCGTTCAACCAACGTCGGCGCCGTCGATCTGGCCAATGTCGAGCGTGTCGAGGTGCTGAAGGGGCCTGCTTCCATCCTGTATGGCTCTCTGCAGCCCGGCGGCATCGTCAGTTACGTGACCAAGCGTCCGCAGGCGACCGAGAGCCATACCCTGGAACAGGATGTCGGCAGCTACAACCTGTTCCGCACTGCCGTGGATTCCACCGGTC
The DNA here is from genome assembly GCF_046297595.1 of Ferrovibrio sp. GTDB lineage: Bacteria > Pseudomonadota > Alphaproteobacteria > Ferrovibrionales > Ferrovibrionaceae > Ferrovibrio. The sequence goes on along the minus strand of NZ_JBKBHT010000003.1, from coordinate 282,950 downwards.
CGCTCAGCCAGGATGGCGCGCTGAGCTATCGCGTCAATCTCGCGCGCACCGATTCCGACAGTTTCCGCGACAACATCGATCTGCAGCGCAGCTCACTGGCACCCAGTTTCCTGTGGCAGGGCGACCGTACCGAGCTGCTGCTGGATTTTTCCTACATGCACGAGCGTCAGCCCTACGATATCGGTGTGCCGCTGACGGCCGATGGCAAGCCGATGGTGTCGTCCAACGTTTTTCTCGGCGATCCGGATCTCGATGGCCGCACGCTCGACGATTATGTCGCCAGTTACCAGCTCAGCCACGAACTGAGCAGTGTCTGGAGCCTGCGGCATCAGTTCCAGGTTCATCGTGCCGAAGCCAAGAACGAATCGCTGCGCCCACGCGGCATCGCCGGCACGGCAGCCAATCCACAGCTGCAGTTGCGTTATCAGAACGAGGACCGGCGCGATGACGAGGTGCAGCTTGTGCTGGACGCGACAGCGAAATTCGCCACCGGTTCCATCGAGCATACCCTGCTGCTCGGCGGCGATGCAGTGCGTCAGGATTCCGATTTCCGCCGATTCCGACAGAACATTGCCAATGTCGCGATCAGCGACAGCACCGTGGTGAACTACACGCCGCCGGTTAACCAGACCAAGCAGGTGATCAGCGGCGCCACCGACTGGGCCGGACTCTATGTGCAGGACCAGCTTTCGTTGCTGGAAGACGGCAGGTTGAAACTTTTGCTCGGTGGCCGCTACGACATCGTGCACCAGGAAAGCACCACCGACAGTGTGACGGCGCGCGATGTGCACGACCGCGCCTTCACCGGCCGCGCTGGGCTGCTGTACCAGTTCACCAGGCAGCATGCCGGCTATGTCAGCGTCAGTCAGTCTTTCCTGCCGCAGTCGACCGGCACGCTGGACCGTAGCGGCGCGCCGCTGGACCCGGAGGAGGGTCTGCAATACGAGACCGGTATCAAGAGCAGTTTCTTTAATGAGCGCTTGACCGCTACGGCCGCGATCTTCGAGATCGAGAAGTCGAATGTCGCCGTTTCCGACCAGGCCTGGCTGGATGCCACCGGCCAGAGCGCTTCGATCCCCGGCGTGAGCCAGCGCAGCCGCGGATTCGAGTTCGACCTGATCGGCGATCTGACGCCGCAGCTGCGCATCATTGCCAATTACAGCTTCACGGATACGGAAACCCTGGAAAACCCCAATGATGCATCGGTGGTGGGTAAACCGTTGGGCGGCGTGCCCGAACACAAGGCCCGCCTGTGGCTGACCTACGAGTTCGAGGAAGGCCTGCGGCTGGGCGGCCTGGGCTTCGGCGGCGGCGCGCGTTATGTCGGCAGCAACACCGCGCAGTTCGCCAATACAATCCAGCTCGACCCCTACACGGTCTTCGACGCGGCCGTGTGGTATCGGTGGAAAAACCTGAAGGCCGGCCTGAACGTCTACAATCTGTTTGATCATGATTATATCGCCCGCGCCAGTGATCGTTCGATCGCCCACCCTGGTGCGCCGCTCACTGTGGTCGGTTCGTTGTCGATCACATTCTAGCCGTGGCTGCCGAGAGCCGTTCCTGGCGCAGGGGGCTGTTCCGCATCCACGCCTGGATCGGATTGCAGTTCGGCTTCCTGCTGTTCGCCGTCTGCTTCACTGGCACGCTGGCGGTGCTGAGTGCCGAACTTACCTGGCTGGCGGATCCGCAACTGCGCGCCGGCGGGCAGGCACCGGCTGACTCCGCGCCACTGTCGTGGCAGCGGCTGCATGATGTCGTCGCGGCCGCTCATCCGCAGGCCGCCATTCTCTATCTGCACGCGCCCGAAGGGCCACGCTCGGTGGCGCGCGCCGTCATCGCCTATGGACCGCAGGACTATCGCTGGGTGCCGGTGGATGTGACGCAGGGCTACGCGGTCCGTGATCATCGCAGCAGCTTCGGTCTGCAGAGCTTCCTGCGTATCCTGCACAAGCAGTTCTATCTTGTGCCCGCCGTGATCGGAATTCATGGCACGCTGATTGTCGGCGCGCTGGGGTTGCCTCTGTTGCTGGCGGTCTTTACCGGCCTCGTCTCCGTGAAGCGTTGGTGGCGCGCCATGCGGCAGGTGCGCCGTGGCCGCAGCGCACGGCTGTTCTGGTCCGACCTGCATCGTTTCGCCGGTCTCTGGGCCGCGCTGGTCACCCTGCTTCTGGCTCTCACCGGTCTGTGGTATTTCGCCGAGACGATCCTCGAGAGAAGCGGCCTGCTCCACGAGGATGGTCCTCGCGTCCGTCTGTCCGCCGCCGTCATGGAACAGCGCCCCGCCCTTTTGCCGCCATCCGATCTCAATCGTGCAGCTCTGGTGGCGCAGGCGGCCTGGCCGGGCCTGAGGCTCACACAACTGGCCCTGCCGGTGCGCGGCGACGACGCTCTGGTCTTCACCGGCCCGGCCGAAGCCTGGCTGGTGCGCGACCGCGCCAACAAGATACTGATCGACCCCTTCGCCTACACGGTCCTGCAGGCGCAGCATGGTGAGGATCTTCCTGCCGGCCAGCGCTGGATCGAAACCGCCGACCCATTGCATTTCGGCAGCTTCGCCGGTCTGGGCAGCAAGCTCGTCTAGTTCGCTGTTGGGCTTTTGCTGTGCGGTGGCATCCTCGCCGGCCTGGTCAGCGCCTGGCTGCGGCTGTGGCGGCATTCCGATCCGGCGGCGCCGAAGGCTGCGCTGGCGGCGGCATTCTGTTCGCTGCTGATTCTCGCGGCGGCTGCGCATGGCGTCTGGGCCTACGGCTATGGCATTCACCGTCAGGCACAGCAGCCACGTCCGCTGCTCGGCCTGGGCGAGATCGCGCTCGGGCCCTGGCGGATGCAGGTGAATGCGGTGGGCGATGAGCGGATCGAATTTCGGCCTGTCGAAGCCGGCCTGCCCAACCTGCGTCGCGCCGTGCTGAACGGCGTGGCGATGCGGGGCGCCGGGGCTGCGTTCTGGGCGCCGATGCCGGCCGGCTGTGCCATGGCTTGCAGCCTGCGCATCGAAGCCGAGCAGTGGAATGGCACGCGTCATGTCGCTGTCTTCGACATCGCGCCGGCCGCGGCGCGGCGCCGGCCGCTGCCGGTCGCGACGGACTGGAGCATGGGTGAGCGGTTGCTGCTGGTGCCGGCGCTGTTCGGTTTGCTGCTGCCGCTGCTGTTCTGGCTGTGGCTGCTCTGGCCGGCGGCCCTGAAAGCCGGCCGGGCCCGGACAATTGCGCGCCTGGGCAACCCGCGTTAGAACAACTGAGAATCATTCTCAGATGGACGGGCGGGCCGTCGCGTGCTGCAAGACACCACATTGGACATCTACATGCGCTATCGCCGCGAGCTGGTCAGTTACGCCAGCGGCATCGTCGGCGATCCCGGCCGCGCCGAGGATGTGGTGCAGGAAGCCTACCTGAAATTCCGTGCTGCGGCGGGCGGCACGGCCATCGAGGACCCGGTCGGCTACCTCTACCGCATCGTGCGCAACCTTGCTTTCGACGGCCGGCGCCGGCAGGCGCTGGAGCGGCGCTATTTCGGTGATTACGGCGAACAGGTCCTGGAACAGGTGGCCTCTCAGCGCCCTTCGCCGGAAGCCGAGCTGATCGGGCGCCAGCAGGTCGAGCGCCTGCGCGCCGCCATGGCCGAACTGCCCGAGCGCACCCGCATCGCACTGGAGATGCACCGGCTCGGCGGCTGCAAGCTGCGCGAGATCGCCGAACGGCTCGGCATATCCGAATCGATGGCCCATGTGCTGGTCAAGGACGGCATCAAACATTGCCAGCGCCGCATGTAGGCCGCATCGGAATCCAGCCGCGGCAATTCATTGGAGAAATATCCACCCCGTTCGTCTGTGTATCAGGGCCGGTCCATGCATCGGGCCGGAGCGGACGGCGCAAGGTTGACGAGGAATGCCCCAGATCGAACATGAACGCGCCGAGGACGAAGCCGCCGAATGGCTGGTCCTGCTGGCGGAAGACCCGGAGAATGCGACGCTTCAGGCCGGTTTCGAGGCCTGGCACAGCGCGCATCCGCGGCATGCCGAAATCTGGGCCCGTACCAGGCGCGCCTATGACCTGGCCGGCCCCGCCCTGCGCAAGCCAGTGCTGCAGATGATCCCCGATCCCGCGCCGCGCCGTCGCCTTGCCATCCGCGTTGCCGCGCTGGCGCTGGCCGCCGCCATCGCGATCGCCCTCACGCCGTCCGTGCTGCTGCGCCTGCAGGCCGATGTCACCACCGCATCGGCCGAGACGCGCGCGCTCGATCTGGCCGATGGCTCGCAGCTGCGCTTGGCGCCGCAATCCGCCGTCAGCGTTGCGGTCACGGCCGAAGGCCGGCAGGTGCGCCTGCTGAAGGGGCGCGCCTTTTTCGAGGTGACGCCCGATCCGGCGCGGCCCTTCACGGTGCAGGCGGGCGACACGCGGGTCACCGTGGTCGGCACGGCCTTCGAGGTGCGGCGGGGCGGGAACGGCACGGCCATCGCGGTCAGCCACGGCCGCGTGCGGGTCGAGAATGCAAAGCTGCCGCCCGAAGGTGAGTTGCTCGGCATCGGCGACGCGATTTCCGTGACGGATGCTGGCGCCGAACGGCACAGGGTGGATGCCGCCGAACTGGCCGACTGGCGCAGCGGGCGGCTGACCGTGCGCGATGCCGCGATTGCCGAGGTGATCGACGAGCTGCGGCCGTATTTCGCCGGCTATATCTTCGTGGCCGACGATGCCTTCAGCCGTCAGCGCGTCAGCGGCATTTACGACCTGACCGACCCGGTCAGCACCCTGCACCGCTTGGTCGAATCCCATAGGGGGCAGATCCATCAGGTTTCGCCCTGGTTCATTCAGATTCAGAAATAATTCCTTTTTATTTCAGGTGTTTATTTAAAATCCGCATACCCGGGTCTGCAATTTTGCTGGAAATTCCCCGGGCCCGTCCGTCCTGAATGGCAAGAGACGATTTTGAGACGCAATTGCATCTCAGCCGTCGCATCTGGCACCGTTTGGGGGAATTAGGATGTTTTGGGCAATGACCGCGCCACGCCGCGCGCAGGTTCAGTCGATCTTTGTTGCAGGCCTGCTGGTGACGACCGCCCTGACGGGCCTGGTGCCCGCGCCTGCACAGGCCCAGGGAACCGCCGCCCAACAGGCCGGCGAGGTCCGGTTCAGCATCCCGGCCCAGCCGCTCAGCGATGCGCTGATCCAGTTCGGCCGCCAGTCCGGCCTGCAGGTTTCGGCCGACAGTGCGCTCACCGCCGGCCTGCGCTCCTCCGCGGTCGATGGCGCCATGACGCCGCAGGCGGCGCTCAACCAACTGCTGGCGGGCACCGGGCTCGTCCATCGCATCAATGGCAGCATGGTGTCGCTCGAACGCGTCAGCGGTGCTGGCGCCGCCGTGCTGCCGGTGATCGGCGTGGAGGGCCGCAAGGCCGCCACGGCGGCTTCGGCCAGCGAACTGCCCGAGCCCTATGCCGGCGGCCAGGTGGCGCGCGGCGGACGGCTCGGCCTGCTCGGCAACCGCGATTTCATGGATACGCCGCTCAGCACCACTAGCTTCACCGCCACCAAAATCGAGGACCAGCAGGCCACCACCATGGGCGAAGTGGTCGGAAGCGATCCCTCGGTGCGCGTCACCGGCCATGCCGGCGGCATCCTCGATGCCTTTTTCATCCGCGGTTTCCCGGTCAACGAGGGCAATGTCGGCGAGATCGCCTTCGACGGCGTCTATGGCGTCGCGCCCAGTTTCCGTGTGCTGACCGAATATGCCGAGCGCATCGAGGTGGTCAAAGGCGCCACGGCGCTGCTGTACGGCATGGCGCCGAACAGCGCGGTGGGCGGCGGCATCAATATCGTGCCCAAGCGCGCGGGCGAGACCGATCTCAATCGCGTCACCTTCGATTACGCCCAGGATACCCAGTTCGGCAGCCGCGTGGATGTCAGCCGCCGGTATGGCGAGAACCGCGAATTCGGCGTCCGCTTCAACGGCAGCTATCATGACGGCGACACCCAGCTCGACAACCAGACGCGTGCCGCCTATGTCGGTGCGCTGGCAGCGGATTACCGCGTCGAGCGGTTCCGTGGTTCCATCGACCTGATCAACCAGACCGAAGAATGGAATGCGCCGTCGCGCCCGTTATTCCTGGCCAACTCCACCATGGCCGTGCCAGACGCGCCCGATAACCGTCGTAACATCACGCAATCCTGGGAATGGTCCGATATCACCGACCGCGCCGCCTTGCTGCGCGGCGAGCTGGATCTGAACGAGAACCTGACGCTGTTCGCCAATTTGGGCGGCGGCCAGACCCGCGTGGACCGCTTCTTCGGCGCACCCACGATCCAGAATGCCAGTGGCAATACCTCGGTCACCCCGGCGCGCTGGGCGCAGGAAACCGACCGGATCGTCGGCGATCTGGGCCTGCGCGGCAAATTCGATACCGGCATGGTCAGCCATATCGCCACCCTGCAGGCCACGCGTTACCAGGACGTACTCTCGCGCGGCACGGCATCCGGCGGCGCGGTGCTGTCGAATATCTACAATCCGGTGGCGCGCCCGGCGCAGGGGCTGCCCGAGCCCACGACACTGTCGAAAATCTCGCAGACCGATCTCGGCGGCGTGGCGGCCGCCGATACGCTGGCTGTGCTGGATGAGCGCGTGCAGCTCACCCTCGGCATGCGGCACCAGAATATCGAATCGATGAACTACAACACGGCGGGCACGATCACGTCGTCCTACGACGACAGCGCCAACACGCCGATGGCCGGCCTGGTGGTCAAGCCATGGCAGCATGTCTCGTTCTACACCAGCTATATCGAGGGCCTCAGCAAGGGCGATGTGGCGCCCAGCACGGCGGCCAATGCCGGCGAGGCGATGGCGCCCTACATTTCCGAACAATACGAGGCGGGCGTGAAGGTCGATTTCGGCCGCGCTGCCGTCACGGCGGCCTTGTTCCAGCTCACCAAACCCTCGGGCCAGACCGTCAACAACGTGTTTTCCGCCAGCGGCGAACAGCGCAATCGGGGCCTGGAACTGAATGCCTTCGGCGAGGTGATGCCCGGCTGGCGCCTGCTGGGCGGCATTACGCTGATCGATGGCGAGCTGACGAAGACCACATCCGCCGCCACGCGGGGCAACCGTCCCGTCGGCGTGCCGGAAATCCAGGCCAATCTCGGGCTGGAATGGGATGCCAGCTTCCTGCCCGGCCTGACGCTGATGGCCAATGCCGTCCATACCGGCAGTCAGTACGTCAACACGGCCAACACGCAGAGTGTGCCGAGCTGGACGCGCTACGATCTCGGCGCGCGCTATGCCACGACCGTCGTGCAGACCCCGGCCACCTTCCGCCTCACCATGCGCAACATCCTCGACACCGATTACTGGTCGGGCGTGTCCAGCTTCGGCGGCCTGGGCCAGGGCGACCCGCGCACCGTGCTGCTCTCGGCCAGTTTCGATTTCTAGGCCAGAGTTCGATTTATTGGCCGGGCGATCCGGGCAAAAGAAAAGGGGCCTTACGGCCCCTTTTTTCGTCGTTCGTGTCGCCGCCTCAGCGGGTGGGCGTCGGATGTTCGCCGCGATAGTCGTAGAAGCCGCGGTTGGTCTTGCGGCCCAGCCAGCCGGCCTCGACATACTTCACCAGCAGCGGGCAGGGGCGGTACTTGCTGTCGGCCAGACCCTCGTACAGCACCTGCATGATCGAGAGGCAGGTGTCGAGGCCAATAAAATCCGCAAGCTGAAGCGGGCCCATCGGATGGTTGGCGCCCAGCCGCATGGCCGTGTCGATGGCTTCCACCGAACCGACGCCCTCATAGAGGGTGTAGATCGCCTCGTTGATCATCGGCAGCAGGATGCGGTTGACGATGAAGGCGGGGAAGTCTTCCGAGTTGGCTGGCTGCTTGCCCAGCTTGACGGTCAGCTCGCGCACCTGGCGGAAGGTGTCCTCGTCGGTGGCGATGCCGCGGATCAGCTCGACCAGCGCCATCACCGGCACCGGGTTCATGAAATGCATGCCCATGAACTTCTCGGGCCGGTCGGTGGCCGAGGCCAGCCGGGTCACCGAGATCGACGAGGTGTTGGTCGCCAGCAGCGCGTCTTTCTTCAGCACCGGGCAGAGGTCGGCGAAGATCTTTTTCTTCACCGCCTCGTTCTCGGTCGCCGCCTCGACCACGAAATCGGTCTCGGCGAAGGCGCGGATGTCGTTCGAGGTGCGGATCAGGCTGAGCGCCTTGGCCTTGTCGGCCTCGCTGATCTTGCCGCGGGCGACTTGGCGGTTCATGTTGCCGCCGATGGTCTCCAGCGCCTTGTTCAGCTGCTCGGCGTTGATGTCCTGCAATACGACATCATAGCCGGCCAGCGCGCAGACATGGGCGATACCGTTGCCCATCTGGCCCGCGCCGATCACCCCAATCGTCTTGATCATGCGGTTTCCCGGTCCTTACTTGGCTAGCTCGGCTTCAAGCTCGGGCAGCAGCTTGAACAGGTCGCCGACCAGGCCGTAATCGGCGACCTGGAAGATCGGCGCCTCCTCGTCCTTGTTGATGGCGACGATCACCTTGCTGTCCTTCATGCCGGCCAGGTGCTGGATGGCGCCCGAGATACCGACGGCGATGTAGAGCTGCGGCGCGACGATCTTGCCGGTCTGGCCCACCTGGTAGTCGTTCGGCACGAAGCCGGCATCCACCGCGGCGCGGCTGGCGCCCACGGCGGCGCCCAGCTTGTCGGCCACGGCCTCGATCAGCTTGAAGTTTTCGCCCGAGCCCATGCCGCGGCCGCCCGAGATCACGATCTTGGCCGAGGTCAGCTCCGGACGGTCCGACTTCTGCAGCTCCTGGCCGATGAACTTCGACAGGCCCGGATCGGCATCGGCATCCGCCTTCTCGATGGCGGCCGAGCCGCCTTCGGCGGCGGCGGCAAAGCCGGTGGCGCGCACGGTGATCACCTTGATCGCATCCGACGACTGCACGGTGGCCATGGCGTTGCCGGCATAGATCGGGCGGACAAACGTATCCGCCGACTTCACCTCGACGATGCCCGAAATCTGCATCACGTCCAGCAAAGCGGCGACGCGCGGCATCACGTTTTTGCCCGAGGTGGTCTCGGGCGCCAGGATGGCGGCATAACCCTTGCCCAGCTTGGCGATCAGCGTGCTCAGCGCCTCGGCCAGGCCATGGGCATACTGCGCGGCCTCGACCTGGATCACCTTGGAAACGCCCGCGATCTTGGCGGCGCTTGCTGCGGCCGCGCCGCAATTCTCGCCGGCCACCAGCACATGCACGTCGCCGCCGATCTTGGTCGCGGCGGTGACGGTGTTCAGGGTCGGCGCCTTGAGCGAGGCGTTGTCGTGTTCAGCGATAACCAGAACGCTCATCTCAGATCACTCCCGCTTCGGTCTTCAGCTTCTGCACCAGGGTCGCCACGTCGGGCACCTTGATGCCGGCCGAGCGCTTCGGCGGCTCCTCGACCGACAGCGTCTTCAGCCGCGGCGCGATATCGACGCCGAAATCCTCCGGCGTCTTCTCGTCGATCAGCTTCTTCTTCGCCTTCATGATGTTGGGCAAGCTCGCATAACGCGGCTCGTTCAGGCGCAGGTCGGTGGTCACCACCGCCGGCAGCTTGATCTCCACCGTCTCCAGGCCGCCGTCGACTTCGCGCACCACGGTGGCCTTGCCGTCAGACAGCGCCACCTTGTTGGCAAACGTGCCCTGCGGCCAGTTCATCAGGGCGGCCAGCATCTGGCCGGTCTGGTTGCTGTCGTCGTCGATGGCCTGCTTGCCGACGATCACCAGCTGCGGCTGTTCGGCTTCGGCGATCTTGGCCAGCAACTTGGCCACGGCCAGCGGCTGCACTTCTGAATCGGTCTTCACCAGGATGCCGCGGTCGGCGCCCATGGCCAAAGCGGTGCGCAGGGTTTCCTGCGCCTGGGCCGGGCCGATCGAGACGGCGATCACTTCGGTCGCCGTGCCGGCTTCCTTCATCCGCACGGCTTCCTCGACGGCGATTTCGTCGAAGGGGTTCATCGACATCTTCACGTTGGCGAGGTCGACACCCGTCTTGTCCGCTTTCACGCGGATCTTGACGTTGTAGTCCACCACGCGCTTGACCGCGACCAGAACCTTCATGGACATCCAATCCTGATTTATTGAGCGAATAAACGGCGATACGGATGCAGCACCCGGAAAGACCCATAAAGACGCGGGTGCGCATGCGTTTTTCGCGCTGCACACTATAACCCGCCCGGGGGGCTGTCAACGAACCGCAACGCGGTGTTTCCGCTCCGTCATCATGACGCAAGTCATTGCGATGTTGCGGAAATTCGCGCTTAACGCGCAGCCCGTAGAGGGCCTAGAGCGACACGCCCGGCCAGCGTGCCCGCCAGGCCTGGAACATCAGGATGCTCCACAGGCTGTGCTGCCAGTTGCGCCGCCCCGTCAGATGCTCGTCCCAGCGCGCACGCACGGGTGCCGGATCGATCAGGCCATCTGCCTTCAGGCGCTGTTCCGACAGCAGGTCCTCGGCCCAGTCGCGCAAACTGCCACGCAGCCAGTCGCCCACCGGCATGCCGAAGCCGGTCTTGGGCCGTTCGACCAGGCCGCGCGGCACATACTTGTACAGCACGTTGCGCAGGATGCGTTTGCCGGTGCCATCCTTCAGCAGGCGGTCGGGCGGCAGGGTCCAGGCGAATTCCACCACGCGATGGTCCAGCAGCGGCACACGCGCCTCCAGCGACACCGCCATGCTGGCGCGGTCTACCTTGGTCAGGATGTCGTCGGGCAGGTAGGTCGCCATGTCGCGATACCGCAGCCGCGCCACCGTCTCGGGCAGTTCGCCCACCAGCCGCGGATCGGCCTGCGGCGCGCGGGCATGAACGCCGCGCACCAGGCCTTCCGGATCGGGCCACTGCGCCAGCAGCCGGTCATACATCGCGTCCGGGTCGCCGGCCGACAGGATCGCCGCGCCCTTGTGGATCTTGTCGCCGAGGAATTTCGGCTTGTAGCGCGCGGGCACCGGGGTGAACAGGGCATCCCAGCTGTCGGGCGACAGCATCTGCAGCAGCCCGCCGGCCCCGCCGCGTAAGGACCCGGGCAGCGGGCCGAGCCAGGTCCACAGCCGGTCGATGCCCTGGTAGCGCACATAGCCGGCGAAGATCTCGTCGCCGCCATCGCCCGACAGCGACACGGTCACTTTGCGCCGCGCCAGTTCCGATACCAGATGGGTCGGAATCTGCGAGGAGTCGGCAAACGGCTCGTCATACATCTCGGCCAGGCGCGGAATCACGCTTAAGGCATGTTCGGGTTCGACGATCAGGTCGGTATGGTCGGTGCCCAGGTGTTTCGCCACCGCGCGGGCATGCTCGGCTTCGTTGAAGGCATCCTCGCGGAAGCCGATCGAGAAGGTCTGCACCGGGCGGTCCGACTGCGCCTGCATCAGCGCGACCACGGTGGATGAATCGATGCCGCCCGACAAAAACGCGCCCAGCGGCACGTCGGCCATCATGCGCCGCTGCACGGCATCCTTCAGCAGGATGTGCAGGGCTTCGGTCTGCTCCTGCTCGTTGCGCCGGTCGCGGTTGCGCAGGCCATGGGCCGCGATCTCGCGCAGGTTCCAGAAACAGCTCTGCGCGGTGCGGCCATCCGCATCGATGCGCAGGATATGCCCCGGCGGCAGCTTGTGCACGCCGGCATGGATCGAGCGCGGCGCCGGCACATAGCCGAAGCGCAGGTAACCGGCCAGGGCCTCGCGGTCCAGTTTCGGCGCCCAGCCCGGATAGGCGGTCAGCGCCTTCAGCTCCGACCCGAACAGCAGCACCTTGCCTTCATTGCTGTCCTGGATCGTCCAGTAAACCGGCTTGATGCCCAGCCGGTCGCGTACCAGCCACAATTGCCGGCTCTCGCGGTCCCACAGGGCGAAGGCGAACATGCCGATGAAACGGCGGATGGCGGCATCCACGCCCCAGGCGGCGCAGGCCTCCAGCAGCACTTCGGTGTCGGAATGGCCGCGCCAGGTGATGCCGGGCAGGTCACGCGCCACCTCGGCGGCGTTGAAGATCTCGCCGTTGTAGCAGATCACGAAGCGGCCATTGGCGCTGGCCATCGGCTGCGCGCCGGTTTCGGTCAGGTCCACGATGGCCAGCCGGCGATGGCCCAGGGCCAGCCCCGCCGGCGCATCCAGCCAGGCGGTGGCCGCATCGGGCCCGCGATAGGCGATGGCATCGGTCATCGCCGTGATGCGCGTGCCCAGCGTTTCGGGCGAGGTGTCGCGCCAGGTCAGGATGCCGGCAATGCCGCACATGGTCAGGTGATCCTATCGGCCGGGGAGGGCAGACCCCTGTTTAGGCGAGGCAGGAGGACGGGTAAACCTTTTCCGGGTCTCCCTCGCCCATTGCCGCCGGTCCTCAGGGCTTCTTGCCCACCGTCAATGCGGCGCGGAATTCCAGGTCCTCGTCGATATAGGCGGCGTCAGGCCCCGCACCCACGGCGTCGTAGAAACGGCTGATGAAACAGCGCAGTGAGGCGCGCAGCGCAATGTCGCAGATCTGCCGGTCGCTGAAGCCGGCCCTGCGCAGGGGCTCGATATCGGCGGGGCCGATTTTCGAGGCGTCCCTGGCGATCTGCTCGGCATAGGCCAGCATCGCTACGTCCTGCTCGCTCAGGCCGGCCTTGCGGAAATCGCGCTGTAGGGCGATCACCGCCTGTTTCGAGCCCAGGTCGGCAATCAGCTGCTGCCCATAGACATATGAGCAGTAGGTGGACGGCACCTGCTTAGCGGCCACCAGGGTGATCAGCCGCCATTCGCGCTGGCCCAGGGAAAAGCCGGCGCGCACCTTGGCCATGAAATCCGTATAAAGCGGCAGCAGGTCGGGCCGCGGGCTCATGCTGAAGGCCGTGGCCATCACAAAGCCCATGCGGGCCTTCTGGTCCTTATAGATGTCAGCCAGCGCGCCGGTGGCATCGGCCTCGGCGACAGTTTGCAGATACATGAATTTAGTCCTTTTAAATCAGAAGGTTGAATGCTTCGTCCGCCAGCGGCGGATCATGCCCGAGGTCGGGCCAGCAGGAAAGTTCCGATTTGTGACGGTGCCGTCCGAGGGCTGCGCTTGAAATCTGACTATTATCCTATATATTCACTTTATATTCTATACAGGAGGCCGCCATGGCCCGCGAGGCATATGATCCGTTCAAGGATGAAGCCATCCACCAGAAAAAGCCGTCCAAGCCACTGGTGCGGGTCGACTGGAAGCTGGCCGCCCGACGGGTGGCCGAGGGGGCAGGCCTGGCCACCGTCGTCGCCGAGTTGGGCATCACCGAAGAGCATTTCTGGCGCCACCTGCGCCGCAGCCTGCGTTTCCGTTTCCTGCTGGAACAGGCAGTCGAACGCCGCGCCGGCCTGATCGCGCTGCAATCCCGCGCCGCGCTGCCGGCCGCCGTGCTGGACCGCTGCCTGCAGGCCGACAGTCTGGACGACGGCCTGCTGACGGCCCTGCTGACCGATACCGAAGCGGTCAGGGCCTCCGATGCTCCCGCCGGGGATTCATCGGGCCTGATCGGCCGTCTGGCCGAAACCGGCCGCCACCCGCCCAACATGGCCTTTCGCCGCCGTCTCGCCGCCGAGCGGCAGAAGATGGACGCAACCTTTGCCGCGATCAGCGCCCAGGCCGCCGCCAAGCGGGCGCAGCCGGACGAGCCGGCCCGAACCGAAGCGAAATCCAGCCAGCCCGAACGGAGCGAAACGGACCCCAATGGACCTGAACGGTCCCAAACGGACCTCAGTGGACCTAAAACGGACCTCAATGGACCCGAACGGTCCCAAATGGACCTGAACGGACCCGAACGGTGCGAAACGGAACCGAACCCATCGTCGGTCCGCACCCGGCCGGGTGAGTATAACCCCTGGCCCGATCGTCCGCCGCGCCATCTGGTGCCGACGCCGCCCGAACCGCGCAGCCGCGCCGCGCTGCTGGGCACCATTGTCGATCTTGAAGGTCCTGATCTGGCCCGCATCCGCGCCATGGGCGGCCTCGACCCGCCGGAGTCAGCCGAAGCGGATGGGGGATAACGACACAATCGTCATCCCCGCGAAAGCGGGGATCCCATTTTTTGGTATCCCTCACTCCAAAGAATGGGACCCCGGCTCTTCGCTGCGCTCCGGCCGGGGTGACGGAAGTGGGCCCGCCTTGAGGAAGATCAACGCGAAAAACCGCCAAAGGGGCTCTTGTACGGAAGCGGGCGCTTCCCACATCAGATTGCGAGAGAGGGGCCCGACAGGAACCTGCCGCTGAAGCGGGGGTTGCGACCAGGGGCTGCCAGCAAGGAGCTCAAGACATGGATTTCGAGAAGTATACCGAACGCAGCCGCGGTTTTCTGCAGGCGGCGCAGAATATGGCCCTGGCCCGCGGGCATCAGCGCTTTTCCCCCGAACATCTGCTCAAAGTCCTGATCGACGACCCCGAAGGCATGGCGGCGGGCCTGATCCGCACAGCCGGCGGCCAGCCCGAGGTGGTGAAGGCGAAGAACGAAGACGCGCTGGGCAAGATTCCGAAAGTCGAAGGCGCCGGCGCCGGCCAGCTTTACTTGGCGCCCGAGATGGCGCGCCTGTTCGAAACCGCCGACAAGCTGCGCGAAAAGGCGGGCGACAGTTTCGTCGCCGCCGAACGTCTGTTGCAGGCGCTGGCGATGAATGCCGGCAACCCGGCCGCCGATGCCCTCAAGGCCGGTAATGTTTCCCCCCAGGCTCTGGAGAAAGCCATTCAGGACATGCGCAAGGGCCGCAAGGCCGACTCGGCTTCAGCCGAACAGGCCTATGACGCGCTTAAAAAGTACGCCCGCGACCTCACCGAAGCCGCCGAAACCGGCAAGCTCGATCCGGTGATCGGCCGCGACGAGGAAATCCGCCGCACCATCCAGGTGCTCTCGCGGCGCACCAAGAACAACCCCGTGCTGATCGGCGAACCCGGCGTCGGCAAGACCGCCATCGTCGAAGGCCTGGCTTTGCGCATTGCCAAGGGCGACGTGCCGGAAAGCCTGAAGGACAAGCGCCTGATGGCGCTGGATCTCGGCGCCATGATCGCCGGCGCGAAATTCCGCGGCGAATTCGAGGAGCGGCTCAAGGCCGTACTGGCCGAGGTCACCTCGGCGGAAGGCCAGATCGTGCTGTTCATCGACGAACTGCATACCCTGGTCGGCGCCGGCAAGGCCGATGGCGCCATGGATGCCTCCAACCTGCTCAAGCCGGCGCTGGCGCGTGGCGAGCTGCATTGCGTCGGCGCGACGACTCTTGATGAATACCGCAAGTATATCGAGAAGGACGCCGCGCTGGCGCGGCGCTTCCAGTCGGTCTTCGTGGGCGAGCCCACGGTGGAAGACACCATCTCGATCCTGCGCGGCCTGAAGGAGAAGTATGAGGTGCACCATGGCGTGCGCATCACCGACGGCGCCATCGTGGCCGCCGCCACGCTCTCCAACCGCTACATCACCGACCGCTTCCTGCCCGACAAGGCCATCGACCTCGTCGACGAGGCGGCGTCGCGCCTGCGCATGGAGGTCGACAGCAAGCCGGAAGCGCTGGATGAACTCGACCGCCGCATCATGCAGCTCAAGATCGAGCGCGAGGCTCTCAGGAAGGAAACCGATCCGGCCTCGAAGGATCGCCTCGGCAAGCTGGAGAAGGAACTGGCCGATATCGAGGAAGAATCGGCCCGCCTCACGGCTGCCTGGCAGGGCGAGAAGGACAAGCTGGGCGATGCCAAAAAGCTGAAGGAACAGCTCGACCAGGCCCGCCTCGATCTCGACCAGGCCAAGGCCAAGGCCGACTGGAACCGCGCCTCCGAACTTTCCTACGGCGTGATCCCGGACCTGGAGCGCAAGCTGCAGGAAGCCGAGAAGGGCGGCGCGAAAGGCGAGAAGTCCATCGTGCGCGAGTCGGTCACCGAGAGCGACATCGCCGGCGTGGTCTCGCGCTGGACCGGCATCCCGGTCGACAAGATGCTCTCGGGCGAACGCGAAAAGCTGCTCACCATGGAAAAGAAACTGGCCACCCGCGTGGTGGGCCAGGACGATGCCCTGGTGGCGGTGGCCAATGCGGTGCGCCGTGCGCGCGCCGGCCTGCAGGATCCCAACCGCCCGATCGGCAGCTTCCTGTTCCTCGGCCCCACCGGCGTGGGCAAGACCGAGCTGACCAAGGCGCTGGCCGAATTCCTGTTCGACGACGACAGCGCCATGGTGCGCATCGACATGTCGGAATACATGGAAAAGCACTCGGTCAGCCGTCTGATCGGCGCGCCTCCGGGCTACGTTGGCTATGACGAGGGCGGCGCGCTTACCGAAGCCGTGCGCCGGCGCCCGTACCAGGTGATCCTGTTCGACGAAGTCGAGAAGGCGCATCCGGACGTGTTCAACGTCCTGCTACAGGTGCTCGACGACGGCCGCCTCACCGATGGTCAGGGCCGCACGGTGGATTTCAAGAACACCGTGATCATCCTCACCTCGAACCTGGGCAGCGAATATCTCGCGCGCGCCGAGGGCGAGCAGATCGACGAGGCCACGCGGCATCAGGTGATGGAGGTCGTCCGCGCCAGCTTCCGGCCGGAATTCCTAAACCGCCTGGATGAAGTGATCCTGTTCCGGCGCTTAAGCCGCGAGAACATGACCGGCATCGTGGACATCCAGCTCATGCGCCTGCGCAAGCTGCTGGCCGACCGCAAGATCGAGCTCAAGCTCGACGATGCGGCCAAGAAATGGCTGGCCGATGCCGGCTACGATCCGGTCTACGGCGCACGGCCCTTGAAGCGCGTGATCCAGCGCGCGCTGCAGAACCCGCTCGCCAGCCAGATCCTGGAAGGCGCCATCCCCGATGGCGGCACGGTGAACGTGAGCGCCGGCGCGCAGGGCCTGACGATCCAGGGCCGCGCGGTGGACATGGCAGCGGAGTAACGTGCTGTCGTGCGGCCTGTGTGAAGGGCGGCTTTCACACAGGCCGTCACCCCGGGCTTGACCCGGGGTCCCATTCGGAAATGGGATGCCGGCTCAAGGCCGGCATGACGAGAAAAGATCTCAATCCCCCGGCAGCATCTTCACATGGCCGGGCTGGGCGGCAACGCGGTCGAGCCAGCGCCGCAAAGCCGGATAGGGCGTCAGGTCCAGGTCGGCCTCGTCGGCGCGATGGGTGTAGGCGTAGAGCGCGATGTCGGCGATGGTGTAGCGGTTGCCGACGAAGAAATCGTGCTTGGCCAGATGCTGTTCCATCACGGCCAGCGCGGCGCGGCCCTTCTCCAGTCGCTCGGGCATTTCGGCCATGCGCGGATGCTGGCGGCCCAGATGGCGCAGGATGTAGCGCGGCGTGGCGACATAGGGTTCATGGCTGTATTGCTCGAAGAACAGCCATTGCAGCACCTGCGCCTTCAGCAGCCGGTCTGACGGCCAGAACGGCGTGCCGTCGGCCAGGTAGCACAGGATGGCATTGCTCTCGGCCAGCACGGTTCCGTCGTCGAGTTCCAGGGCCGGGATGCGGCCGTTGGGATTCTTGGCCAGGAACTCGGGCCTGCGCGTCTCGCCCTTGTCGATGTCGAGTTCGACGCGGGTATAGGGGATGCCGAGCTGGGCCAGCAGCAGCCGGCATTTATAGCCGTTGCCGGAATCGAGGTAGTCGTAAAGCGTGGGCATGAAAAAACTCCGGGCGACATTTTCGCACCGGAGTTTGGTTCACGCCGCGCCGGGCGGCAAATCCAATATTGTATCGGTTGTATCAGTCCCGCAGTTCATTCGCCGCGGTTCAGCAGGGCCAGCACCGGCGTGCCGCGGATCTCCTGGTCCAGGCCTTCGACATGCTTGCGGAAGCGTTCGTATTCGCGGCCTTCCAGCTTGCGGCCCGAGGGGAAGCGTACGCCGGCGGGGTTTACCTGCTTGCCGTTCACCATCACCTCGTAATGCAGATGCGGGCCGGTGGAGCGGCCGGTGGTGCCCACCGCGCCGATGATCTGGCCCTGGCGCACGCGCTGGCC